>NZ_JABWRP020000005.1 GCF_014269035.2 Pseudomonas vlassakiae | reverse complement strand
GAAAACCTGCCGCCTAGCCAGTCAGACACAACATAAGTACTGTTCAACGTTCTCACTACCAAATAGCCCTCAACAATTTCACTATCCATGATGATTGACGTACGTATAGTGTCACCGTCATCAAAACGTCCTCCTCGATCGGCGAAGACCACTCCCTCCAGATAGAGATCCCCTGCCCCATAAGCAGCCGCCGAAATATATGCTGTGACCGGCGCCCCGAAATCTCTTCGCATAGCGTTGATAACACTAGATGGCAAAGTGGCAGCCACATTCCGGCCAGCATGACCCGTAGACAACGGAGCTCGTTTCTTAGCCATGTAGTACCTCTTATAGCCTATTGATTAAGACAGACGACGTCATTCACTCTTCATCCGTCGCATCATCCCTGCTCGCCTTCCAAACCCGCCCGTACGTGACATTCTTCAGAAGCGAATCACCGGCGTCTTCGAACATGCACCCGAGCCACCTCATACGCTTCATACCTGCTACTTGAGTGAAAAAGCACCCCTCGCAAAGATGCAGCTCGTAGTCTTCACCGCAGTGTTCAGAACCTTCGCCCCAGGAAGCTTGCAAGGTAGCGAACTGAAGACCACCTCCCACACGCGTCGACTCTCCGCAGACATCGCAGACGACATCCGAAACCGCGCCTCGCTCTGACTCACCGCTAATTCTCACCACAACCTCCCTCCCGAAAAAGAAGTTGCAGCTTGGCCCGCAGTTCCAGCTGCGTCTGCTCACTTCCAAGCCCGAGATTCGGGTCGCATCTCACAAGCCTATCGTCATGCTCCGGCCAGCTAAAATCGGGATCGTCATCGATCGCAATCCATCGTGTGATCCCTGCACGAGTCACCGCGCCACATATCTGCTCATATCGAGTGAAAAGGTCATACTCCTCCCTAGCTGCATTCCGCATGCGGGAATGCCATGTCGCTGAAACCGTGCGATCTTGCAAACTTGCCGGTAATGCTGCACGCGCTCTTTGATAGCCAAGCATGCGAACCCAAGACGTCGACAGAGAGATCTTTAGCACCGGAAAATCCCGAAGGATGTTATGCAGTATCTCTGCATGCATCATCAGCTTGCCAGGCGCCCTCAGTTCAATCCCACGCTTGGTTCGAAAAGCGGCA
The DNA here is from genome assembly GCF_014269035.2 of Pseudomonas vlassakiae. Classification (GTDB taxonomy): domain Bacteria; phylum Pseudomonadota; class Gammaproteobacteria; order Pseudomonadales; family Pseudomonadaceae; genus Aquipseudomonas; species Aquipseudomonas vlassakiae. Next base: position 301,904 of record NZ_JABWRP020000005.1, on the reverse strand, counting down.
TCTGGATGAAGGACACCGTCAAAATCTAAAAACAAGATCACGTCGTCTGGTCGAATGACTCGAGGTCGTACAGAGTTGATCATGATACGCCCCCGGCTATGGCCATACTCACACACGCCTCCTCGTGACCACGCACTGCATAAAGACTCGGAGATTCACGCGAGCTTGCGAAGCGTGGCTTCTGTTTAACGCTAGAGATCAATCCAAAGAACCCAGAAATTTCATAGAAGACTTAAATAAGAACCTTAAAACCTTCCTCTTCGAGCGTATCAATCCTCCCGCCTGCCGGAGAGGTATAAACGACACCATCTGCAACTTTATGCATTGACACTTTACCCCCTTGCTCCCCACGCCCAACGATCAAACTTAAGACCTTATTCAAATTCCATCCGCCACTTCCGTTCATCCAGCCAGGACTCATCAGCAGAACTTCAGTCACTTTAAAATCTTCACACTGCTTCTCAAGAACGCTTTCAAGCACATCCACATCGCTTAGAAAAAACTGGCGCGCTACCATTTTTCCATTCTGGAATTCTTCAACGACAACTTGATAGAAGTGATAACAACTTAGCCATTCAACAATACTCATGCATGTATGACCTGCACCTAACAACGGAGACGCATTTGAACCCCAAGACTCATGACTAACAAACATTCTTTGATCCTTTCACTCTTGACTCCCACGCGAGGCTCTTAGGGTAATCAGTGCCATGGAGTCGAAAGCCATAGGCCACCCCTGCCAAGCACGCCGACATCGCCCCAATCTCAGAACAATGCATCGAAGCCTCTGCAACCCAACTTTTGTCAATTTATGGCATATATTTAAGCCAAATAAATTCGGGGTGCAGAGCTACCTCACAAGATTTCTGCGGGTACGGGATAGTTGCTGTCGACTCTTAACGGGCAGTATAGGGCGTGTTACGGGTCGATGCAATGTGGCTTCATCCTGTCTTTTACGGATGATGAACATGTCTCTAAGCGAGGCCCTTGCGGCAGTTGTCAGAGCCTTGCGACAAAACCGGAAAATGACGCAGGACGATCTGACCATGATCGGTCGCAGAGTTAGAAATCGCATCGAGCGTGGCAAGACTAACGTGACGATGGAGACTCTTTCTAACGTGGCCTCCATGCTCGAGGTCGATGCCGCTCTCCTGCTCCTGCTCGCCCACTCTGCTCACTCTGGCGAATCTGTCGATATCGCGCTCAAGCGGATCTCTTCCAAGCTGGATGCTCTTAAAGAGGACGGGGCAATCGAGGCCATCACCACGCAGCCCGCTCGACGCCCTGGTCGACCTGCTACCCCCGACGTTCAGAAAGCACTCCAGCGCGCTCCCCTTTTGAAAGAGGCCGGCATGTCGAACTCTGAGATCGCTCAGGAGCTGGGTGTGTCGAAATCAACCGTGCAGCGCTTCCTCACCAAACGATCAGAGTGATCGAACCCAAACACCAGATCCACCTTCAATGAAGCTTCCTGAGTCCATTCGCCCTACATGCGGATGCGTACTTTCAACATGTTTGGCTTGTTGAAGGATGGGAAGCGCCCTCCAGGTGCAGCCGGAATCGGGGTGATACAGCTACACGGTGTCAATTGGGTTTAAAAAAAACCGACATGGGTGCTGATTTCGTAAGCTATTGATATTCATAAATGTCGGTTGTCGGTTCTAGGCACGAGCTCACTCGTGCAGTAATTCGACAAGACCATCGTCTCGATCCCGACCTGGCGCCTGATGAGCGAGTCGTTCCGCAACTACCGCGGCATGCAGCAGTCCGGTGGCCGGCGCATCAAGCGCAGCCTGTTCATCGATGCCGCAGGCGTGCGCTTCCTGACCCCGGACGAAGAACAGCGCCTGAGCCAGGTGAGCCTGCTGAGTGACTACCTGGCCGGCAAGCGTCAGGAACTACTGGCCTGGAACGAAGCGCTGGGGCCGGTAGCGGAGCTGTCGGCCAACCGCCGCAGGCTGACCAACATCGGCACCTTCCGCGCCTTCGCCCTGGCCTACCTGAAGAAACACCCCAACGTACACCCGAACATGACCTGCATGGTCCGGCAGATGCAGACCACCGCCGAAGGCGTGCCGCTGGAGATCTACTGCTTCACCACCACCACGGTGTGGGCCGATTACGAACGGATCCAGGGGGATATCTTCGATTACCTGTTGGCGGTGTTGCCGGAGTTTGGCTTGAGCCTCTACCAGCAACCGAGTGGCAATGACATGCGCGTGGGGCTGGCGGGGCGAGCGGCCCCCGAGCCGATGCCGCGCCGCCTTGAAGAAATGAACGAGGCTTGAGATGGCCGGGGCTGCGTTGCAGCCCCCTCCCCCCAAGGCCGAGTCAGAGGCCTAGCTTGCTAGAAGCGGCCTGCTTTCCCGGGCGTTGACCATGCAGTACAGCGCGCCAGCCAGGATCAGGCCCATCGCCCAGCTGATGTCAGCCCCCAGCCACTCGGCCACGAAGCCCGTGTAGAACGACAGCTTCATGAACGGGATGATGCCGATGATCGATACGGCATACACCGCCAGGCTTCGACGATTGAAGCAGCCGTAACGGCCCTTGGCGTCGTACAACGCCCCCACGTCATACTGGCCCCGGCACACCCAGTAGTAATCCACCAGGTTGATCGCGCTCCAGGGGATCAACAGGTACAGCTGGCCGATCAGGATGTCGGCGAAGAACGTATCGAAATTGTGTTGGGTCGCGATGGCAATCAGCGTTGCCGCGGCAGTCAGGCCCGCCATCACCAGCGCCTTGGCCGTCGCGGTCACGCGCCTGATGGCCTTGAAGGCACCGAAGATCGTGACCGAGGACATGTAGGCGCTGTAGAGGCACAAGACGTTGTACTGGATCACCCCCAGCGCAATCACGGCCAGTGCCAACGGCGCCCACGGGCCAAACAGCCCGGCAATGGCCGTCGCAGGGTCATGCCCCAGTGCCGAAGGTAATTGCACAGCCACCAGCGCGCCCAACGCCATCATGGCGAACGAGCCCAGCGCGCAACCGCAATAGGTGGCCCAGAACGTGGCGCGTGGGTTGACGTTGGCCGGCAGGTAGCGCGAATAATCCGCCACATAGGGGCCATAGCCCAACGTCCAGGACGCGGCCTGGGCCACGATCAGGTTGAAGGCGGTGAAGGAAAAGCCCGTCGCCACTGCCGTCGTGCCTGCGGTGTCGCCGGGGTGCAGCAGGATCAGCACCAGGGCGCCGGCAAACACCAGTGTGGACAGCAGGCTCATCCATGCCCCAAGGCGGTGGATCAGTTCGTACCCGACAAAGCCGATGACGAAGGTCAGCACGCCGACGACCACGATGGCCTGATCGTCGCTCATGGGCACCAGTGCCTGCACGGCATTGCGCATCAGCACGCCACTGGCGGCGAGAAACAGTACAGCGGCCGTGACCATCACCAGCAAAGGCAGCGCCGCGCCATGGACGCCGAACTGGGCCCGGCTCTGGATCATCTGTGGCACGCCCAGGTGCGGCCCCTGGGCAGAGTGCGCGGCCATGAACACGGTGCCGATCAGGTTGCCGACCAGCAGGGCCAGCAAGGTCCAGGCAAAACTCAGCCCCGAGGCAACGCCCAAGGTACCGACCATCAGTGCGGTTATCTGGAAGTTGGAGCTGAACCAGATGGTGAACAATCGTTTAGGCGTGCCATAACGCTCAGCGTGTGGGACGAATTCGATACTTCGCGTTTCTAGCTTCACGCCGGTCTCCCGATTTTTGTTTTCATGATTATCGGGTAGGCACCCGCCGGGCTTGGGTTCATTAACGAACGCGTCTTAGCTAGCTGCGCCATGCCTTGCTTGATAACGTCAGGCTACCAGTGGCCCGTGCTGGTTCCAGATGAGCAAACTGGCTTGAGATAGTCGGGGCTGCTCTGCAGCCCATTCGCGGGTGAACCCGCTCCTACAGGTAGCGCGCAGCGTTCAGGCCTGCGTAGATCCTGTGGGAGCGGGTTTACCCGCGAAGGGGCCGGCAGCTACCCCGCATAGCCCAGCAGGTACAGCAGCGCGGTCAGGGTCACCAACGACGCCACGGTCGACAACAGGATCGTCCGCGAAATCAGCCCCGCCTCGCGGTTGTAATACTCCGCCAGCATGAACGGCCCGGTACCGGTCGGCAGCGCCGCCAGCAGCACCGCCGACGCCGCCCACAAGGTCGGCAGGCTGAACACCTTGAACGCCAACACCCAGGTCAGCGCCGGTTGCCCGACCAGCTTCAGCGCCACCAGCGGCCACGGGCTGGCCTGCGAACCGGTACGCTTCTCGGCCAGAAACGCTCCCAGCGAGATCAACGCGCAAGGCGTGGTCGCCAAGGCCAGCATGTCGAGAAAATGCATCACCGGCTCGGCCAGCCCCAGACCGCTCATGGCCCACCCTGCCCCCGCCAGCGGCGCGATCACCAGCGGATTTTTCGCCAGCGCCTTGCTTACCAGCAAAATGGCGCGGCCGATCTGCCGCTCCTCCTGCAGGCCGATCTCGATGAGCGTCAGGGAAATCGCGAACACCAGGCAGACCACGATCAATGACGAAATCAGCGCCGGCTGCAGCCCTGGCTGGCCGAACAGCAGCAGGCACAGCGGGATGCCGATGTAGCCGGTATTGGCATAACCGGCACTGAGCCCGTCGATGCTCGCCGCCACCAGGCCGTGGCCGCCGTACAGGCGCCAGGCCAGGGTCACGACGAACATCGCCAGCGCGCCGGCGCCGAAGGCGACGATGAACCCCGGGTGCCAGATCTCGCTCCAGGTTGCCGTGGCGGTGACCTTGAACAGCAACGCCGGCAGGCACAGCCAGACCACCATCTTGTTGATCTCGGCGGCGGCCTTGTCACCGAGCTTGTCTGTCTTGCGGCACAGGAAGCCGACCAGGATCAGGGCGAAGATCGGCGCGACGATGACCAAGACGGTGTGCATCTCAGGCCTTGCCCGCCACTGGCGCCGTTACGCGGTTGCCCAGGCGACTCAGCCACACCGACGCGAGGATGATCGCGCCACCGAGCAGCAAGCGGCCAAGCGGTTCGTCGCGGTTCCAGATCAGCAGGTTCAGCAGCAGCCCGACTGGCACATGCAGGTTGTTCATCACCGCCAGCGTAGCGCCGGAGACCAGGCACGCGCCCTTGTTCCACCAGTACAAGCCCAGGGCCGTCGGGCACAGGCCGAGGAACAACAGCACCGCCCACTGCACGTTGGTGCTCGGCAGGTGCTGGGCGTTGCCGAACAGCAGGAACGCCGGCAGCACCACGATCAGCGCGCCCAGGTAGAAGTAGCCGAAGCGCCTGTAATGCGGCAGGTCGCTGGGGTGGCGGGCGACCAGGTGGCGGTACAGCACCTGGCCGGCAGCGTAGGTGAAGTTGGCCAGTTGCAGCAGCAGGAAGCCCATGAAGAAATCGCCGCTGATGCTGTCGAAACGGATGACGCCCGCCCCCGCTACCGCCACCAGGGCAGCGAGCAGCGCCCAGGGATTGAAGCGCCGGTTCAGGGCGTCTTCGATCAGGGTCACGTGCAGCGGCGTGAGGATGGTGAACAGCAGCACTTCCGGCACAGTCAGCACGCGGAAGCTCAAGTACAGGCAAACGTAGGTGATGCCGTATTGCAGCGCGCCGATCAGCAGCATCGAGCGCAGGAAACGCGGCTCGACCTGGCGCCAGCGGGTCAGCGGCAGGAACACCAGGCCGGCCAGCACCACGCGCGCGAGCACGGCGAAATAGCTGTCGACGTGCCCGGCCAGGTACTCGCCGATCAGGCTGAAGGAAAACGCCTGGATCAGCGCGACGATTATCAGGTAGCCCATGGTTGCCTCTCGTGGATCAAGGGCGCGACCTTAGCGGGTTGCGACCTGTGTGTTCAACCATGGGGAATGTGGGGGTGGCTGGATACTCGCTCTTTGTGGGAGCGGCCTTGTGTCGCGAAAGGGCTGCAGAGCAGCCCCAGCATTATGTGTAGCAGTGCTGAGATCCTGGGGGCGCTTTGCACCCCTTTCGCGACACAAGGCCGCTCCCACACAAAGCAAAAGCAGACCGCGTGCACCGCACATAAAAAAGCCCGGCCATCAGGCCGGGCAGGTACACCCAAGGAGCAAAACAGGTGTCAGGGATGGGAATTCGTTGAGCCTCAGGCCACCGCGGCCAGCTTGGCCTTGGCCTGGTTCAGGCCTTTCTCGTGGAACTCGCCGCTCATGTTCAGGCCTTCGGCGTGGATGAAATCGACATCGTGAATACCGATGAAGGCCATCACCTGGCGCAGGTACGGTTCCTGATGGTCGCTGGTGGCGCCGGCATGGATACCGCCACGGGCAGTCAGGACAATGGCGCGTTTGCCGGTGAGCAGGCCTTGCGGGCCGGTCGGGGTGTACTTGAAGGTGATGCCGGCACGCAGCACGTGGTCCAGCCAGGCCTTGAGGGTGCTGGGGATGGTGAAGTTGTACATCGGTGCAGCCATCACCAGCACGTCGGCTGCCAGTACTTCATCGGTCAACTCGTTGGAGCGGGCCAGGGCCTCCAGTTCGGCGGCGCTGCGCTGTTCTTCAGGCTTCATCCAGCCGCCAAGCAGGTTGGCATCCAGGTGCGGCACCGGGTTCAGCGCCAGGTCACGTACGGTGATCTCGTCGGCCGGGTGCGCCGCTTGCCACTGCTGGATGAAGTCACGGGTCAGTTGACGGGAAACGGAATCCTGCTGGCGGGCGCTGCTTTCGATGATCAGTACGCGGGACATGGGTGCCTCCATCGGCAAAAAACGGTTGCGATTCGATGGAGGTGAGATTAAGGCTTGACCTATCGATAAAAAAGCGTAAAAAGTGGGTTCAATCTATCGATTAATCAGTTTTATTGCGCAGTGCAGTCCAGCGCGATGCGCAGCTTGATGATCTGCCGATTGAATTTGGCGGTTACATCGACATGCTTGCCAGCCGGCACGTTGACCCGGCGCACGCGCGGCGCCTCGGGCCCATTGCGGAAGGTCACCTTGCAAGCCGCCGGCACTTGCCCATAGTTGTTCAGGGTTATGGAGCCGATGTCGTAAGCCGTGTCGTAGGTGGTGTAGTCCAGCTTGACCCCGGTCAGTTCCTTCTCCACATCGATGGGGTAAGCCATGGCCCCAAGGGGCAGGCACAGCAAAATTGCCGCACAACATTTCTTCATGGGGCGCTCTCCTTGAAAGAGCGCAGCTTAGGACAACAGGAGCCAAACATGAAAGCGCCGCGCGTGACCCTGGATCAGTGGCGGACCTTGCAGGCAGTGGTCGACCATGGCGGTTTTGCCCAGGCCGCCGAAGCGCTGCACCGCTCGCAGTCGTCGGTCAGCTACACCGTGGCGCGCATGCAGGAGCAACTGGGTGTGCCGCTGCTGCGCATCGATGGCCGCAAGGCCGTACTGACCGAGGCCGGCAACGTACTGCTGCGCCGTTCGCGGCACCTGGTCAAGCAGGCCAGCCAGCTGGAAGACCTGGCGCACCACATGGAGCAAGGCTGGGAGGCCGAAGTGCGCCTGGTGGTCGATGCCGCCTACCCCAGCGCCCGCCTGGTGCGGGCCCTCGCAGCGTTCATGCCGCAAAGCCGCGGTTGCCGGGTGCGCCTGCGTGAAGAAGTGCTGTCCGGCGTCGAGGAAGTGATGCACGAAGGCATCGCCGACCTTGCCATCAGCAGCTACAGCATCGGCGGCTACCTCGGCACCGAACTGAGTTCGGTGGAGTTCGTCGCCGTCGCCCACCCCGAACACAGCCTGCATCGGCTGGGCCGGGAGATCACCTTCCAGGACCTGGAAAGCCAGCTGCAGGTGGTAATCCGCGACTCCGGCCGCGCCCAGCCGCGGGACGTTGGCTGGCTCGGCGCCGAGCAGCGCTGGACGGTCGGCAGCCTGGGCACTGCCGCCACCTTCGTCGGCAGCGGCCTGGGCTTTGCCTGGTTGCCACGGCACATGATCGAGCGTGAACTGCGTGACGGCGTGCTGAAGCCGCTGCCGCTCGATCAGGGTGGCAGCCGCCACCCACTGTTCTACCTTTATTCGAGCAAAGAGAAGACCCTGGGCCCGGCCACGCAGATTCTCATCGACCTGCTGCGTAACTTCGACACTGCGCCGCTGGACGTGCCCTTCGCAGCCCCCCCACAAGCCTGAGAGGACCGCGCCCATGGCCTATTTCGAACATGAAGGATGCTCGCTGCATTATCAGGAATATGGCCAGGGCGAACCCTTGGTGCTGCTGCACGGCCTGGGCTCCAGCAGCCAGGACTGGGAACTGCAGGTGCCCGAGCTGAGCCGCCGCTACCGGGTGATCCTCATGGACATCCGCGGCCACGGCCGCTCCGACAAGCCACGCGACGGTTACCAGATCGCCACCTTCAGCGCAGACCTGCTGGCCCTGCTCGAGCATCTGCAGACCGGCCCGGTGCACTTCGTCGGGCTGTCCATGGGTGGCATGGTCGGGTTCCAGTTCGCCGTGGACCACCCGCAATGGCTGCGCAGCCTGTGCATCGTCAACAGTGCCCCCGAAGTCAAGCGCCGCACCCGCAGCGACTGGCTGTGGTGGCTCAAGCGCTGGGGCCTGGCGCGCATTCTCAGTGTCGAGACGGTCGGCCAGGGCCTGGCCGCACGCCTGTTCCCCAAGCCGGAGCAGGCCGAACTGCGCAAGAAGATGGCCGAACGCTGGGCACGCAACGACAAGCGTGCCTACCTCAAGAGCTTCGACGCCATCGTCGACTGGGGCGTGCAGGAACGCATCGGGCAGATCCACTGTCCCACGCTGGTGATTGCCGCCGACCACGATTACACCCCGATCCACCTCAAACAGCGCTACGTCGCCCTGATGCCCCACGCCAGGCTGGTGGTCATCGACGATTCCCGGCACGCTACACCCCTCGATCAACCCGAGGTCTTCAACCAGACCCTGCTGCAGTTCCTCGCAGCCGCTTCCACCTCTCAAGGATCATTGAGCCCATGCTGAAAAAACTCCTGCTCACCGCCTGCTCGGTCGCCTTCGCCACCAGCGTCATGGCCTCCGACAAGACCCCGCACGTCCTGCTGGACACCAGCTTCGGCCAGGTTGAAATCGAGCTCAACGCCGAGAAGGCACCGATCAGTACCAAGAACTTCCTGCACTATGTCGACAGCGGCTTCTACAACAACACCATCTTCCACCGAGTGATCCCGGGCTTCATGGTCCAGGGCGGTGGTTTTACTGAGCAGATGGTGCAGAAAGACACCCAGGACCCGATCAAGAACGAGGCCGGCAATGGCCTGCAGAACACGCGCGGCACCCTGGCCATGGCCCGCACGTCCAACCCGAACTCGGCCACCAGCCAGTTCTTCATCAACGTGGCCGACAACGACTTCCTCAACCCGGGCCGCGACGCCGGTTACGCCGTGTTCGGCAAAGTGACCAAGGGCATGGAAGTGGTCGACCAGATCGTCAATTCGCCTACCACCGTGAAGAAGGGCATGCGCGACGTGCCAACCGACCCGGTGTTCATCAAGTCCGCCAAACGCATCGACTGACCCAGGTTTCACAGGGACGTGAGACCTTCCGGGGTCGGGTAGCACAGGAGTCTTGTCACCCATGCTGTACCGCCGTTTCGAGCAACTGATCGATATCTTCCGCGACGCGCCCAGCGACTCGCCGCCCGGCCAGGTCTGGCCGTTCTACCTGTACTACCTGCGCCAGGTCTGGCCGAGCTTTCTCGCCCTGCTGGTGGTGGGCCTGTTCGCCTCGCTGATCGAGGTGGCGATGTTCAGCTACCTGAGCCGCATCATCGACCTGGCCCAGGGCACGCCCAACGCCAACTTCTTCAGCGAGCACAGCGGCGAGCTGATCTGGATGCTGGTGGTGATCCTGCTGCTGCGGCCGGTTTTCTTCGGTTTGCACGACCTGCTCGTGCACCAGACCATCAACCCGGGCATGACCAGCCTGATCCGCTGGCAGAACCACACCTATGTGCTCAAGCAGAGCCTGAACTTCTTCCAGAGCGACTTTGCCGGGCGCATTGCCCAACGCATCATGCAGACCGGCAACTCGCTGCGCGACTCAGCCGTGCAGGCCGTGGATGCCCTATGGCATGTGCTGATCTACGCGGTGACCTCGCTGGTGCTGTTCGCCGAGGCCGACTGGCGCCTGATGCTGCCGCTGCTGGTGTGGATCGTCGGTTACATCGCCGCGCTGTACTACTTCGTGCCGCGGGTGAAAGAGCGCTCGGTGATCTCTTCCGATGCACGTTCCAAGCTGATGGGGCGCATCGTCGATGGCTACACCAACATCGCCACCCTCAAGCTGTTCGCCCACACCGACTACGAACAGCAATACGCGCGCGAGGCGATCCGTGAACAGACTGAAAAAACCCAGCTGGCGGCGCGCGTGGTCACCAGCATGGACGTGGTCATCACCACCCTCAATGGCTTGCTGGTCGTCACCACCACCGGCCTGGCCCTGTGGCTGTGGAGCCAGTCGCTGATCACCGTGGGTGCCATCGCCCTGGCGACCGGCCTGGTGATCCGCATCGTCAACATGTCGGGCTGGATCATGTGGGTGGTCAACGGCATCTTCGAGAACATCGGCATGGTCCAGGATGGCCTGCAAACCATCGCCCAGCCGGTCACGGTGACCGACAAGCCCCAGGCGCCGCCACTCAAGGTCAGCCGCGGCGCGGTGCGCTTCGACGACGTCGACTTCCACTACGGCAAGGCAGCCAATGTGATCGAAGGGCTCAACCTGGACATCCGCCCCGGCGAGAAAATCGGCCTGATCGGCCCGTCCGGCGCCGGCAAGTCGACCCTGGTCAACCTGCTGCTGCGCCTGTACGACGTGCAGGGCGGGCGCATTCTCATCGACGGCCAGGACATCGCCGAGGTCAGCCAGGCCAGCCTGCGTGCCCAGATCGGCATGATCACCCAGGACACCTCGCTGCTGCACCGCTCGATCCGTGACAACCTGCTGTATGGCCGCCCCGGCGCCAGTGAAGCGGCGCTGCACGAAGCCGTGCGCCGGGCGCGTGCCGACGAGTTCATTCCGCAGTTGTCGGATGCCCAGGGCCGCACTGGCTTCGATGCCCATGTCGGTGAGCGTGGCGTGAAACTGTCAGGTGGCCAGCGCCAGCGCATCGCGATTGCCCGGGTACTGCTGAAGAATGCACCGATCCTGATCATGGACGAAGCCACGTCGGCGCTGGACTCGGAGGTCGAGGCGGCCATCCAGGAAAGCCTGGAGACGCTGATGCAAGGCAAGACGGTGATCGCCATCGCTCACCGGCTATCGACTATCGCCCGGATGGACCGCCTGGTAGTGCTGGACAAGGGGCGCATCGTCGAGAGTGGCAGCCACAGTGAGCTGCTGGAACAGCGAGGGCTGTATGCCCGGCTTTGGCACCACCAAACCGGGGGTTTTGTCGGGGTCGACTGAGACCTGTACTGGCCCTTTCGCGGGTAAACCCGCTCCTACAGGTTCACCGCGGACCTTGAGAATTGTGCGGTCCCTGTGGGAGCGGGTTCACCCGCGAAGAGGCCGGCACGGGCGACAGAGACTTCAGTCCTTGCGGTAGGGCAACATCTCCCTTGCCTGCTCGGCATACCCCCGTACCCCTTCCCGCTCCTGTACCAGAAAATCCTCCACCGCCCGCCGCAACCCCGGATGCAGCAGGTAATGCCACGACCGCGTCAGCACCGGCTCGAACCCGCGAATCAGCTTGTGCTCACCCTGCGCCCCGGCGTCGAAACGCTGCAGCCCTTCGCCAATCGCAAAGTCCATGCCCTGGTAGAAGCAGGTCTCGAAATGCAGCCGGTCGAACTCATCGAGGCACCCCCAGTAACGGCCGAACAGGCTATCGCCGCCGACCAGGCTCAGGGCCATGGCCACCTCACGCCCGCCCTGGCGCGCCATCACCACCCTTACCGCCTCGGGCATGCGTTCAGCCAGCAGGCTGAAGAACGCCCGGGTCAGATAAGGCGAACGCCCGCGCACCGCATAGGTATTGGCATAGCACAGGAACACAAAGTCCCACTGCGCCTCGTCCAGCTCGTCGCCGCGATACCAGCGAAAATCGATGCCCTGCCCCGCCACCTGCTCACGCTCCTTGCGCATCTGCTTGCGCTTGCGTGAGCTGAGGCTGTCGAGAAAATCCTGGAAGTCGCGATAACCGTGATTGCGCCAGTGAAACTGGCAGCCGAGACGCTCCATCCAGCCCGGCAGGTCCGCCATCTGCGCATCCAGCGGTGGGTCGGTGAAATTGATGTGCGCCCCCGACAACCCGCCTTTGCCCAGGTATTCCGGCAATGCCTGCAGCATCAGCAGGCCATCGGCAGCGTCGGCCGCCAGCAGGCGCGGCCCGCTGACCGGGCTGAACGGGACGGCACCGAGCAATTTGGGGTAGTAGGCAATGCCGGCACGCTCGCAGGCATCGGCCCAACCGTGGTCGAACACGTACTCGCCATACGAATGCCATTTGCGATACGCCGGCAGCAGCGCACGCACCTGCCCGTCACGCTCCAGCACCAGGTGCTCGGCGGCCCAACCGGTGCTGCGGGCAACGCTGCCGCTGTCTTCCATGGCACTGAGAAAGGCATGGCGCAGGAACGGTTGGCCAGCGGGAACCAGGGCATCCCAGGTCGCCGCTGGCAGGTCACGCAGGTGGGCAAGGCTGTAGAGACTGGTCACGTTTTCGACTCGCTGTGCAAGGCCATCAGTATCAGCCAACAGAGGCCCATCGCTCAAATCAGCATTGGCCCGTTTCGCCTTTCATTCTCAATTACTTAACCGCAGTGCCACTAATTGGACATTATTCTGTCATTCGCCCCCGCAATACTTGCGCCTGTTTTCCGGAACCCTAGAACCTGTCTAGTCAGGCCCTTTCCGAAGACATGCCAACATGGGGGTGGGCGCTGAGCCTCCCCGAATCTTTCAAGTAGGGAGAACCTTATGCGTCTTGTTTCTACACTTACCGGAGTGAGCCTCACCGGCATGATGCTGGCTCTGAGTACTCCGGCCAGTGCGGCCGTCGACGCCAAGCTGCTCGAAATGCTCCGCGCCAATGGCTCGATCAACCAGGCGCAGTACAACGAACTGCAGGGCGACCTGGCACAAGAAACCAAGGAAAAGGCCGACCAGAAAGCTCAGTCCGACCGTATGAGCTCTTTCGAACAAAAAGTGGCATGGGCCGCCAAGACCCAGATCAAAGGTGATGTACGCCTGCGTTACGAAGACGTCAACGTCGACAACCCGATCGCCCGCAGTGGCAACCAGGACCGTGAACGCGTCCGTGCCCGCGTCGGCTTCTACAGCGAGATCAACCCGCAGGTCGACGCCGGCGTGCGTGTGGCCACCGGCAGCAGCGCCGATGCCCGCTCGACCAACCAGAGCCTGGACAACTACTTCGAGAAGAAATCGCTGTGGGTCGACCTGGCCTACCTCGACTGGCACCCGACTGCCGTCCCTAACCTGCACCTGATCGGCGGCAAGATGATGCAGCCGTGGGTGAGCATGGGCGACATCATCTGGGACAGCGACATCAACCCGGAAGGCGTGGCCGTCACTTACAAGACCAACGCCGGCCCGGCCGAAGTCTTCGGCAGCATCGGCCATTACAACCTGAAGGACAACGTCGACGGCGACGGCGTGCAGTACAAGCACGACGCACAGCTGTACGCTGCCCAGCTGGGGACCAAGTTCAACGCGGCTGACGCCGTCAAGGTCACTGTCGGTGCCAGTATCTATGGCTACGACAACGACAAGGCCTCGGCAGCCCTGGCTTCGCTGGGCAACACCACTAACGAGTTCCAGCTCGTGGAAGGCTTCGGCCAGCTCGATTTCACCGGCTTCGCCATCCCGCTGTCGGCTTATGGCCAGTACGTGAAGAACACCGAAAGTACCGATGGCAAGGACACTGCCTGGCTGGCTGGCTTGAAGTCCAAGATCGGCGCCTGGAGCCTGGACTACAACTACCGCGACGTCCAGCGTAACGGCGTAGTCAGCCTGTTCACCGACTCCGACTTCGGTAACGGCTTCACCGGTTCCCGTGGTCACAAGTTCAAGGTCGGTTATGAAATCGACAAGAACTTCGGCGTCGGCGCGGCCTACATGATGGCCAAGACCGACTACTCCAACCTGCCGAACAGCGACGCCGACGTAGACACCCTGCAGGTGGACCTGGAAGCCAAGTTCTAAGCTGCAGACGCCTCTGCTTCACTCTGAGGCGGGAAATGCCGACCCCATCCGGCGTTTCCCGCCTTTTTTTGCCTGTGAGAAAGCTGGGGCTGCTTCGCAGCCCCAGCTATCTCGAGGTCAACGCTTACGCAAAATCACGCTACCAATCGAATAGCCCGCACCAAACGAGCTCAGCACGCCAAGCGACCCTTTGGCCAGATCATCCTGATACAAGTGGAACGCAATCACCGAGCCCGCCGAACTGGTGTTGGCATAGCGGTCGAGAATCACCGGTGCCTCTTCCTCGCTCACCTCACGCCCCAGCAGTTTCTTGACGATCAGGTGGTTCATGCTCAGGTTGGCCTGGTGCAGCCAGAAGCGCTTGACGTCGGACGGTTGCAGGTCGTTTTCGCCCAGGTGCTTGCCGATCAGCTCGGCGACCATCGGGCAGACTTCGCGGAACACCTTGCGGCCTTCCTGCACGAACAGTTTGTCCGGCGCACCGATACCCTCTTCCGCTGCGCGGTTGAGGAAGCCGAAGTTGTTGCGGATGTTGTTGGAGAACGACGTCTGCAGCTTGGTGCCAACGATGTCGAACTGGTGCGCCGAAGTGGCCTGGTCGGCACGCTCGACCAGCACCGCCGTGGCGGCATCACCAAAGATGAAGTGGCTGTCGCGGTCACGGAAGTTCAGGTGGCCGGTGCAGATTTCCGGGCTGACCACCAGCAGTGCCCGCGCCTGGCCCAGTTGCACGCTGTTGGCAGCGGTCTGGATGCCGAAGGTGGCCGACGAGCAGGCCACGTTCATGTCGAAGGCGAAGCCGTCGATGCCCAGCGCTTGTTGCACTTCGATGGCGATGGCAGGGTATGGGCGCTGCAGGTTGGAGCAGGCGACGATCACGCCGTCGACGTCCGCCGGGGTACGACCCGCGCGCTCCAGGGCTTGGCGTGCAGCGGCCACGCCCATTTCGCAGAGGATCGACTGCTCATCATTCGAGCGCTCTGGCAGGCGCGGCTTCATGCGTTGCGGGTCGAGGATGCCGGCCTTGTCCATGACGAAACGGCTCTTGATGCCCGAGGCCTTTTCAATGAAGGCGGCGTCGGACAGGGGGGCTGCTTCGATTTCGCCACGCTCGATGGCGGCGGCGTTGTCCTGGTTGTACTGCTGCGACCAGGTATTGAAGGAGGCCACCAGTTCTTCGTTGGAAATGCTCTGGGCCGGGGTATACAGGCCGGTGCCGCTGATCACGACGTTATGCACGATCGGTCCTCTGCTCAAAGGCCATCGCCACGGGGCGCTGGCTGGGAATATGACAGAACAATGGCACTTTAGTACCAATTTTACGGCGAGGGCTGCGCCCTCGATCGCGGATAAATCCGCTCCTACAGGGTGGTGCCGATACGTGTAGGAGCGGATTTATCCGCGATGGACCGCAAAGCGGCCCCAAATCCAACGAAGTGTGCCACAAATCAAGGCAGTTAGCCTTCCACCTGGCTCCACTGCTTGCTCAATCGCTTGTCGGAAATCGGCACCTTGGTGCCCAACTGCTGGGCAAACAACGACACCCGATACTCTTCCAGCCACCAGCGGTACAAGGTCAGCTGTTCATCGCGCTTGCCTTCCTGGGCATGCTTGTCGGCCCGCGCCTTGTACTGCGCCCACAAGTTGCCCAGCTCGCCGCTCCACACGCGGTCCTTCTGCACTTGGGCGCCCAGCTTCTCCAGGCGCAATTCCACCGCCTTGAGGTAGCGCGGCAATTCCTTGAACCAGGCTGCCGGGGTCTCGCGCACGAAGCCCGGATACACCAGGTTGGCCAGTTGCTGCTTGATATCGTTCAGCGCCACGGCCTGGCTCAGGTCGATCTTGCCCTTGAAGCGCTTTTGCAAACCGTGCCACAGCTTCAGCACTTCCAGCGTCTGGCGGGCAAGGCGTTCGGCATGCTCGGCCCAGCTGCCGCGCTTGCGTTCGGCCAGCCCGGCCAGGGCTGCTCCGTCACGCGGCAACGTCGCTTCACCGTCGAGGATGCAGCTGTCCAGGCTGGCCAACAGAATGTCCTCCACCAGCGCTTCGATCCGGCCCAGTTCACGATACAGCAGGCCCAGCTCGGTCAGCCCCGGCAGCTTGCCGCGCAGGAACTTGGCAGGTTCTGCCAACTGCTGCAGCAACAGGCGCTGCAAGGCCCGGCGGTGCTGGAACTCGGCTTCGGCCTGGGTCGAGAAACGGCCCTCACGCACAGTGCCGTTTTCTTCCACCAGCGCCGGGTACACGGTCATCGACAGGCCGGCGATCTTCTGCTGGGCGGTCTGCTTGACCTCGCTGAAGGCCTTGGCCTGCACCGGCTGCTCGTTCTTCTCGGTACGCGGCACGGCCAACGCGGCCTGGCTGGCGGCGGCAAAGCGCGCGGTCAGTTCGGCCAGGTCACGGCCTTCGCCAAGGAACTTGCCTTGGCCATCAACCACTTCGATGTTCATGCGCAGGTGGCCTTCGACCAGGTTGACCGACTCGGCCCAGGCCTCATCGGAAACCCGCGCGCCGGTCATGCGCAGCAACTCCTGGCCCAGCGCCTGGGGCAACGCGCCCTGGCCAAAGCTCATGCGCGCCAGCGAGGCCTTGACGAAGTCCGGCACCGGCACGAAGTTCTTGCGCAGCGCCTTGGGCAAGTTGCGCACCAAGGCTACGCACTTGGCCTCCAGCAAGCCTGGCACCAGCCACTCCAGGCGCTCGCCCGGCAGGTTCGGCAACAGCGGCGCCGGCACCCTGACGGTCACGCCGTCACGCGGGTGGCCCGGCTCGAAGTGGTAAGTCAGCGGCAGGCGCAGTTCACCCACCTGCAGGCTGTCTGGGTACTGCGCGGCGGTGACTTCGCTGGCCTCGCGGGCCAACACGTCTTCCTCGCGCATGATCAGCAGGTTCGGGTCCTTCTGGCTGGTCATGCGGTACCAGGCATCGAAGGTCGCGGTCTGATGGATCTCCGCCGGCAAACGTGCTTCGTAGAAGGCGTACAGGGTTTCTTCATCGGCGAGAATGTCACGCCGCCGGGCCTTGGCCTCCAGTTCGTCGAGTTCCTCGAGCAGGCGCTTGTTGGCGGCCAGGCATTTGGCCTTCGACTGGATTTCACCCCCCACCAGGCCCTCGCGAATGAACAGCTCACGCGAGGTGACGGGGTCGATCGGGCCAAAATGCACCGGGCGCCGACCCACCAGGATCAAGCCGTACAGGGTGATCTGCTCATAGGCCACCACTTGCCCACGCTTCTTTTCCCAGTGCGGCTCGAAATGATTCTTCTTGATCAGGTGGGTTGCCAGCGGCTCGATCCAGTCAGGCTCGATCCTGGCGACCATGCGCGCATACAGCTTGGTGGTTTCCACCAGTTCGGCGGCCATTACCCACTGCGGGCGCTTGCGACCGATGCCAGAAGACGGATGCACCCAGAAGCGCCGCTGGCGGGCGCCCTGGTAATCGCCCTCTTCGGTCTTCTGGCCGATCTGGCTGAGCAGGCCACTGAGGATTGCCTTGTGCACCTTCTGGTAGTCGGACGGCTCTTTGTTGACCGTCAGTTGCAACTCGCGGCAGATCAGCGACAGCTGGCGATGGGCATCGCGCCACTCACGCAGGCGCAGGTAATTCAGGAAGTTCTTGCGGCACCAGTTGCGCAGCGGGCTGGCCGTCAGCGCCTGGCGCTGCTCTTCGAAACCGCGCCACAAGTTGACCAGCGCGGCGAAGTCGGTATCGGCGTCCTTCCACTGGGCATGGGCCTGGTCGGCGGCCTGCTGGCGCTCCGGCGGTCGCTCGCGTGGGTCCTGCACCGAGAGTGCGCTGGTGACGATCAACACTTCCTGCAGGCTGCCCTGACGGGCACCTTCGAGCAACATACGGCCCAGCCGCGGGTCGATCGGCAGGCGCGCCAGCTGACGGCCGATCGGCGTCAGCTGGTTCTCCCGGTTGACCGCCGACAGCTCCTGCAACAGGTTGAAGCCATCGCTGATGGCCTTGCCATCGGGCGGCTCGATGAACGGGAAAGCGTCGATCGCGCCCAGGCGCAGGTGCAGCATCTGCAGGATCACCGCCGCCAGGTTGGTGCGCAGGATCTCAGGGTCGGTGAAGGCCGGGCGGCTGTTGAAATCTTCTTCGCTGTACAGTCGGATGCAGATGCCCGGCTCGACCCGGCCGCAGCGGCCCTTGCGCTGGTTGGCGCTGGCCTGGGACACGGCCTCGATCGGCAGGCGCTGGACCTTGGCGCGGTAGCTGTAGCGGCTGATGCGCGCGGTTCCGGTATCGATCACGTAACGGATACCGGGCACGGTCAGCGAGGTTTCCGCGACGTTGGTGGCGAGCACCACGCGGCGCCCGGTGTGCGACTGGAAGATGCGCTGCTGCTCGGCCGGCGACAGGCGCGCATACAGCGGCAGGATCTCGGTGTGGCGCAGTTGCGCCTTGCGCAGGATTTCTGCGGCATCGCGGATTTCCCGCTCGCCCGGGAGGAACACCAGCACATCGCCGGGGCCTTTGCCCACGCTGCGCTCGTGCTGCGCGATCTCGTCGAGGGACGCCAGAATCGCCTGGTCGACGGTCAGGTCGTCCTCGACCTGATTGCCTTCCTCGTCCTGCTCGCTGGTCAGCGGGCGGTACCAGGTTTCCACCGGGAAAGTACGGCCCGACACCTCGATGATCGGCGCATTGTCGAAGTGCTTGGAAAAGCGCTCCAGGTCAATGGTCGCCGAGGTGATGATCAGCTTCAGGTCCGGACGGCGGGGCAGCAGGGTCTTCAGGTAGCCGAGCAGGAAATCGATGTTCAGGCTGCGCTCGTGGGCTTCGTCGACAATGATCGTGTCGTAGCGTTCGAGGAAGCGGTCGTGCTGGGTTTCGGCCAGGAGGATGCCGTCGGTCATCAGCTTGACCAAGGTGTTGGCATCACTCTGGTCTTCGAAGCGCACCTGGTAGCCGACCAGCCCGCCCAATGGCGTGCCGAGTTCTTCGGCAACCCGCGCGGCGACGCTGCGCGCTGCAATTCGCCGCGGCTGGGTATGGGCGATCAGGCCATGGCTGCCACGGCCCAGTTCCAGGCAGATCTTCGGCAACTGGGTGGTCTTGCCCGAACCGGTTTCGCCGGCGATCACCAGCACCTGGTTTTCGGCCAGGGCTTTCTTGATCTCGTCGCGCTTGGCGGCAATCGGCAGGCTGTCGTCGTAGCGGATCTGCGGCACGCTGTTCTGCCGGGCAGTGACCTGGGCGCAAGATGCCTGGACCTTTTCTACCCACTGCGCCAGCTTGGCCTCGTCGGGGCGCTTGCGCAGCTCATGCAGTTGCCGACGCAGGCGGTGGCGCTCGGCGATCATGGCGTGGTCGAGGTTTTGCAGCAGTTTGTCGATGGCTTGGTCAGTCATGGGGCTTTTTAGTGATGCAGGTGGGCCTGCTTTTTCATGATCGGCATTCGAAGGATGCGCGATTGTCGCAGATTTGCCGGTTTTCTGCTGCCTGTGCCGGCCTCTTCGCGGGTAAACCCGCTCCTACAGGGACCGCACCTTAGTCAGCCTGATGCAATCCTGTAAGAGCGGGTTTACCCGCGAAGAGGCCGGCACAGGCAGTACGAATGTTTAGCCAGGAGAGACGTGAACGTTGCCATTCACTGCTTTAATCAACCTTACGCCGCATGTGAGTATCAAAGGCATGACTCCCGTCCAGACCATCGTTCCACCGTCGTCCCGCCCTTCGCTCGCGAAGGCTCGGTCCCGCGCCGGTGAAAATCCGCTGGTCCACATCATTCTCGCCTTCTGGGCCCTGTGGCATTGCCGCCATGCACGCCCACCGGATGCTTCGCTCACGCCTGTGTGACCAAACCCGGCCGCCGTGCGGCCGTTTGTCTCCGCTGGACCGCGCCTGCGCGCGGGTCCTATGCGCCTGTGAGCGAATCCATCATGCACTTTGCACCTGTAGAGCACGCCAGCCGTTTCCTGGCCGAAAACCCCGATATCGAACTGTTCGAACTGTTCATCCTCGACGCCAACGGTGTGCCACGCGGCAAGCTGCTGCACCGCGAGGAGCTGCTGGCGGTCTACCAGAGCGGCCGCCCGCTCCCCAGCACCATCCTCGGCCTGACCCTCAATGGCGACGACGTGGAAAACTCCGGCCTGGTCTGGGATGTCGGTGACATCGACTGCCGCGCCTACCCGTTGCAAGGCAGCCTGGTGCGCCTGCCTTGGCGCCGCGTGCCGACTGCCGCCGTGCAGGTCAGCATGCACCCGAGCGAAGGCCTGCCCGCCAGTGTCGCCGACCCGCGCCATGTATTGCTGCGTACCATCGAAGCGCTCAAGGCCGACGGTTACCACCCGGTGATGGCCTGCGAGCTGGAGTTCTACCTGCTCGACCAGCAGCGCGACGCCCAAGGCCGCCCGCAACCCGCACTGGACCACGACGGCGGCCGCCCACGCACTACCCAGGTCTACGGGCTGCGTGAACTGGAACAGATCGAACCCTTCCTCGCCGACCTCTACGCTGCCTGCAAAGCCCAGGGCATTCCGGCGCGCACGGCGATTTCGGAATACGCCCCCGGCCAGGTGGAAATCACCCTGGAACATGGCGATGCCCTGGAGGCGATGGACCAGGCTGTGCGCTACAAGCGCCTGGTCAAGGGCGTGGCCCATGCCCACGGCATGCAGGCCTGCTTCATGGCCAAACCCTTCGCGCAACTGGCCGGCACCGGCATGCACATGCACCTGAGCCTGGCCGACAGCGCCGGCAACAACCTGTTCGCCAGCGATGACAAAGCCGGTACCCCACTGCTGCGCCAGGCAGTGGCCGGCATGCTCCACCACTTGCGTGACTCGTTGTTGCTGTTCTGCCCCAACGCCAACTCGTTCCGCCGCTTCCAGGCCAACAGCTACGCCCCGCTGGCACCGACCTGGGGTGTCGACAACCGCACGGTCAGCCTGCGTGTCCCGGGCGGACCGGCCAACAGCCGGCATGTCGAGCATCGCATCTGTGGCGCCGATGCCAACCCCTACCTGGCTGCCGCCGCGATTCTGGCTGCCAGCCATCGTGGCATCCGCGAGCAGCTTGACCCGGGTGCGCCGGTCGAAGGCAACGGCTATGCCCAGGCCACCGAGCACCTGCCCACCGACTGGCTGACAGCCCTCGATGCGCTGGAGCGTTCGCACTGGGCGCGGGAAGCGCTCGGCGAGGCGTTCCTCGGCGTCTACCTGAAGGTCAAGCGCGCCGAGTACCGCCAGTTCATGGCCGAAGTCAGCGAACAGGACTGGCGCTGGTACCTGCACCAGGCCTGAGCCCTATCCCATTCAGAACAAGGAACACCCATGAACGCAGTATTGAACACTGGCCCAGCCCAGCGTGCACCGTCCTATTACAGCGCCTCGCTGAACGACCACACCGAGTACCCGCAACTCAAGGGCACGGTGCAGGTCGACGTGGCGATCATCGGTGGTGGTTTCACCGGTGTGGCCACTGCGGTGGAGCTGGCCGAGCGCGGCCTGAAGGTGGCGATCGTCGAGACCAACCGGATTGGCTGGGGAGCCAGCGGTCGCAACGGCGGCCAGGTCACCGGCAGCCTGTCGGGTGACGAGGCCATGCGCACACAGATGCGCAACCACCTGGGCGCCGAAGTCGATGATTTCATCTGGCACCTGCGCTGGCGCGGCCACCAGGTCATCGAGCAGCGGGTCGAGCGCTATGGCATCGACTGCGACCTCAAGCGCGGCCATCTGCATGCGGCGATGAAACCTTCGCACATGGAGGAGCTGCGCAGCTTCCAGGCCGAAGCCGAACGCCGCGGCATGGGCGACCAGGTGCAACTGCTCGACCGCGAGGGTGTCGCCCGGCACCTGCAGAGCCCGCTGTACCTGGGCGCGCTGAAGAACCTGCGCAACCTGCACCTGCACCCGCTCAACCTGTGCCTGGGCGAGGCGCGCGCGGCCCACAGCCTGGGCGCGCTGATCTTCGAAAACTCCGAAGTCCTGGACATCGTCCACGGGCCACGCCCGGCGGTCGTCACCGCCCACGGGCGGGTCGAAGCACGCCAGGTGATGCTGGCCGGCGACGTCTACCACAAGCTGGAAAAGCGCCAGCTCAAGGGCAAGATCTTCCCGGCCATGGGCGGTATCGTCACCACCGCCCCGCTAGGCGAACTGGCCGAGCAGATCAACCCGCAGGACCTGGCGGTGTACGACTGCCGCTTCGTGCTCGACTACTACCGCCTGACGGCCGACAAGCGCCTGCTGTTCGGTGGCGGAGCCAACTACTCGGGCAAGGATTCGCGCGATATCGAAGGCGAACTGCGCCCGTGCATCGAGCGCACCTTCCCGGCGCTCAAGGGTGTGCCGATCGAGTTCAAGTGGAGCTGTGCGATGGGCATCGTGGTCAACCGCATCCCGCAACTGGGCAAGCTGTCGGACAACGTATGGTACTGCCAGGGCTATTCCGGGCACGGCATCGCCACCAGCCACATCATGGGCGAGATCATGGCTGAGGCACTGACCGGAACGCTGGAGAAGTTCGACACCTTCGCGCAGTGCAAGCACGTGCGGGTACCGATGGGGGACTTGCTGGGCAACCCGCTGCTGGCGGCGGGGATGTGGTACTACCAGATGCTGGAAAAACTGCGCTGACTTCACTGGCCCTGTGGGAGCGGCCTTGTGTCGCGAAAGGGCCGCAGAGCGGCCCCAGCAATTTCAGCATCACTGCTGAGACCCTGGGGCCGCTTTGCGGCCCTTTCGCGACACAAGGCCGCTCCCACACTGACCGTGCAGGTCTGGATCAGGCGATCTTCTTCAGCCCCTGTTTCTTCAGCTCTTCATCGCGCAATTCACGACGCAGGATCTTGCCGACGTTGGTGGTCGGCAGTGCATCGCGGAACTCGATGTAACGCGGCACCTTGTAGCCGGTGACGTTGGCGCGCATGTGCTCCATCACCTGCTCCTTGGTCACGGTCATGCCCGGCTTGACCACGATGAACACCTTGATCACTTCACCCGACTTCTCGTCCGGCACACCGATGGCTGCGCACTGCAGCACGCCCGGCAAGGCGGCGAGCACGTCTTCCAGCTCGTTGGGGTACACGTTGAAGCCCGAGACCAGGATCATGTCCTTCTTGCGGTCGACGATGCGCATGTAACCATCGGGCTGGATCAGTGCGATATCGCCGGTCTTCAGCCAGCCATCCGCGTCGAGGATCTCACTCGTGGCGTCCTCGCGCTGCCAGTAGCCTTTCATGACCTGCGGGCCCTTGACGCACAGCTCGCCGGTTTCGCCCAGCGGCAGTTCGTTGCCGGCATCGTCGATGACCTTGCACAGGGTCGACGGCACCGGGATGCCGATGGTGCCTACCTGGTTGGCCTCGGCCGGGTTCACCGCCGCCACCGGGCTGGTTTCGGTCATGCCGTAGCCTTCGCAGATGGCGCAGCCGGTGACGCTCTTCCAGCGCTCGGCCACGCTCAGTTGCAAGGCCATGCCCCCGGACAGGGTGATTTTCAGCGCGGAGAAGTCCAGGGCACGGAATGCCTCGTTGTTGCACAGGGCCACGAACAGCGTGTTGAGGCCGACGAAACCGCTGAACTTCCACTTGCCCAGCTCCTTGACCATTGCCGGCAGGTCGCGTGGGTTGCTGATCAGCACGTTGTGGTTGCCGATCAGCATCATCGCCATGCAATGGAAGGTAAAGGCATAGATGTGGTACAGCGGCAGCGGGGTGATGAGGATCTCGCAGCCTTCCTTCAGGTTGGCCCCCATCAGCGCCCGGCATTGCAACATGTTGGCCACAAGGTTGCGGTGGGTCAGCATCGCGCCCTTGGCCACCCCTGTGGTACCACCGGTGTACTGCAGCACGGCCACGTCGTTGGCCTGGGGGTTGGCTTCAGTGACCGGCTGGCCCTTGCCCAGTGCCAGCGTATCGTTGAAGCGCACGGCATGCGGCAGGTTGTAGGCCGGCACCATCTTCTTCACGTACTTGATCACGCTGTTGATCAGCAGGCGCTTGAGCGGTGGCAGCAGGTCGGCTACTTCGGTGACGATGACATGCCTGACCTGGGTCTTGGGCACCACCTTCTCGGCCAGGTGCGCCATGTTGGCCAGGCACACCAGCGCCTTGGCACCGGAGTCGTTGAACTGGTGCTCCATCTCCCGCACGGTATACAGTGGGTTGGTGTTGACCACGATCAGGCCGGCGCGCATGGCACCGAATACCGCTACCGGGTATTGCAGGACATTGGGCAGCTGGACGGCAATGCGGTCACCCGGCTTGAGGTCGGTGTGCTGCTGCAGCCAGGCAGCGAAAGCGCCTGACAGCGCGTAGAGCTCGCCGTAGGTGATGGTCTTGCCCAGGTTGCTAAAGGCCGGTTTATTGGCAAAGCGTTGGCAGGATTGCTTGAGTACCGCCTGGATATTGGGGAATTCGTCAGGATTGATTTCCGCCGTAATCCCGGCTGGGTATTTATCCTTCCAAAAATTTTCGATCATGGAAGCCCACTCCTTCAGCAACAGCGAAGTTCGATTCACGCGTCTATGCGTTTATTATTGATATGAGATGGCGGTTCGTTGCAAACCGGATCATCTGAAAAGCGCGCCGAGAGTAACAGCTTTGACTGGGGTCGCCTAGAGGCCAAGATAGGCCTCACGGTCATAAAAATGACTCAATGAAATATACGAGTCATTTTTAGAGTAATTGACCAAAATGTCGCAAATCGGGCTGCAAGCTGCCTGCTAGAGCACCTCCCGGCTTTCGCGGGCAAATTCGCTCCCGCAGGTGCAACACAAGCTTCAAGCCTGTGCGGTCTCTGTGAAAGCGGGCGCCCGCGAAGAAGCCAGCGCGCTATCAAGCGATGTCGCGCAACTCCCTGCGCAGGATCTTGCCCACGGGTGTCATGGGCAGCGACTCGCGCACCACGATGTGCTTGGGCACCTTGTAGGCGGTGAAATTGGCCTTGCAATAGGCCTTGAGGTCGTCGACATTCACCCCACCTTCCCGCGCCACCACGAACAGCTTCACCGCCTCGCCCGAGCGCTCGTCCGGCACGCCGATGGCGGCGCAGCTGGCTACCTGCGGATGGCCCATCACCACATCCTCGATCTCGTTGGGGTACACATTGAAACCGGAGACGATGATCATGTCCTTCTTGCGGTCGACGATGCGGGTGAAGCCATCCGGGTCGATCACTGCGATATCGCCGGTCTTGAACCAACCCTCGGCATCCAGTGCCTGCGCCGTGGCCTCTGGCTGTTGCCAATAGCCCTTCATCACCTGTGGCCCCTTGATGCACAACTCGCCGCGTTCGCCCAACGGCTGTTCGTTGCCGTCATCATCGATGACCTTGAAAGCCGTGCCCGCCACCGGAATGCCCACGGTACCCAGCCGCGCCAACTGGCCATAGGGGTTGGTGCTGGCTACCGGTGAAGTCTCGGTCAGGCCATAACCCTCGACGATGCGGCAGCCTGTGAGTGTTTCCCAGCGTTCGGCAGTGGCCTTGACCAGCGCCGTGCCACCGGAGTTGGTGACCTTCAGGGCGGAAAAATCCAGCTGGCGGAAGCCCGGGTGGTCCATCAGCGCGACGAACAAGGTGTTCAACCCCAGCAGCGCCGAAAACCGCCACTTGCCCAACTCCTTGATGAAGCCGGGGATATCGCGCGGGTTGGTGATCAGCACGTTATGGTTGCCGGTGACCATCATGCACATGCAGTTCGCGGTGAAGGCATAGATGTGGTACAGCGGCAGCGGTGCGATCATCACCTCCTGGCCCTCCTTGATCAGCCGCTGCCCGTCCGGGCCGTGCTGGGAGAAGCAGGCCAGCACCTGCAGCATGTTGGCCACCAGGTTGCCGTGAGTGAGCATGGCGCCCTTGGCCAGGCCCGTGGTGCCGCCGGTGTATTGCAGCACGGCGATGTCATCGAGCGAGAGCGGCACCGGCTTGTGCGTCAGGCTGCGGCCTTGGCGCAATACCTGTTTGAACGGGACGGCCTGGGGCAGATGATAGGCCGGGACCATCTTCTTGACCTTGTCGACCACGGTATTGACCAGCCAGCCCTTGGCCGCAGGCAACATGTCGCCCATCTTCGCCTCGATCAGGTACTCGATGCCGGTATCGGGCAGCACTTCCTGCACGCGCTTGCCGAACATGTTCAGGTACACCAGGGCGCGCGCGCCGGCATCCCTGAACTGGTGACGCATTTCGCGCTCGGTGTACAGCGGGTTGGTATTGACCACGATCAGCCCGGCGCGCAGCGCGCCGAACACGGCGATCGGGTATTGCAGGACGTTGGGCATCTGCACCGCGATGCGGTCACCGGGCTTGAGGTCGGTGTGCTGCTGCAGCCAGGCAGCGAAGGCTGCCGAATGGCGCTCGAGTTCGGCGTAGCTCAGGGTCACGCCGAGGTTGCTGAATGCCGGGCGCTCGGCAAAGCGCTTGCAGCTGCGCTCGAACACCTCGACGACCGAGGTGTATGCGTGGATGTCGATGGTGGAAGGCACGCCCTCGGGGCGTTTGTCATTCCAGAAGTCGGCTTGCATTTATTATTGTTCCTCTGCCTGAGCCCGCACGGATCCTTTGCCCTGCCTGCCAGATGGCAGACAGGCGTTGAACCGACGTTAGCAGGTAAGCCCGAGGCGGCATATACGCCAAGTGCCGCCATTAACATTGTGAATCTTATTTGTGCCCTTCCTGCAATTCGACCGGTTGTGCATACACTGTGCGGGTCACCTTCGCGCAAAGGACTCGCCATGCCCCATGACGCTTTCTGGCTACCTGCCAGCGAACATTGCAGGCTGTACGTGCACCAGTGGCTGCCGGCCACACCGGTCAAGGCCGTCGTGCTGCTGGCGCATGGCATGGCCGAGCACGCTGGGCGCTACCAGCGCCTGGGCGAGGCCCTGTGCACTGCTGGCTACGCCCTGCTGGCAGCGGACATGCGCGGTCACGGGCGCACCGCCGAGCAGGGCAGCCTCGGCCTGTTCGCCCGGCAGCATGGCTGGAATGCCGTGGTCAACGACCTCGGCCTGCTGGCCCAGCACATCGGCCAGCAGTTCCCTTGCACACCGCTGTTCCTGTTCGGCCACAGCATGGGCAGCTACATCGCCCAGGCCTACCTCATGCACCACAGCGCCAGCCTGCAAGGGGCGATCCTCAGCGGCTCGAACTTCCAGCCCGCTGCGCTATACCGGGTGGCGCGCCTGATTGCACGCGTGGAAGCCTGGCGCCAGGGGCCACTGGGCAAGAGCGCGCTGATCGAGTGGCTGTCGTTCGGCTCGTTCAACAACGCCTTCAAGCCCACCCGCACGGCGTTCGACTGGCTCAGCCGTGACCCGGACGAAGTGGACAAGTACGTCAACGATCCGCTGTGCGGCTTTCGCTGCAGCAACCAGCTGTGGCTCGACCTGCTCCAGGGGCTGGCGCAGATCAGCCAGGCCCGCAATCTGGCGCAGATCGACCCGAACCTGCCCCTGCTGGTGATTGGCGGTGAATGTGATCCGGTGAGTGCTGGCAAGCGTCTCACCCATCTGGCCGACGCCCTGCGTGCGACCGGCAATAGACATGTACAGCTGCGCGTCTATCCTGATGCGCGGCACGAAGTACTCAACGAACTCAACCGCGACGAGGTCACCGCTGATATCCTCGCCTGGTTAGAGCAAGCGCTGGCCCTTGGCCGCCCTGCGCGCAGTGAATGATAGGCGCCCTCGCCCGCCCCTTAAGGAAGCCCAATGACCCAGGTCACCAACACGCCGTACGAAGCCCTTGAAGTCGGCCAGAAGGCCACCTATGAAAAATCCGTGGAAGAACGTGATATCCAGCTGTTCGCCGCCATGTCCGGTGACCACAACCCCGTGCACCTGGATGCCGAGTTCGCCGCCAAGAGCATGTTCAAGGAACGCATCGCCCACGGCATGTTCAGTGGCGCGCTGATCAGCGCTGCGGTGGCCTGCACCCTGCCGGGCCCCGGCACCATCTACCTGGGCCAGCAGATGAGCTTCCAGAAGCCCGTGAAGATCGGCGACACCCTGACCGTGCGCCTGGAAATCCTCGAGAAACTGCCGAAGTTCAAGGTGCGTATCGCCACCAACGTCTACAACCAGAACGATGAGCTGGTGGTCGAGGGCGTGGCCGAGATCCTCGCGCCGCGCAAGCAACAGACCGTCGAGCTGGTATCGCCGCCGAACTTCGTCGCCAGCTGAAAATCGGCGTTGGATTCTTCGCGGGTAAACCCGCTCCCACAGTTGATCCTTGTGAGAGCGGGTTTATCCGCGAATGGGCCGGTAGAGCCACTAGATCAATCCGCGCAATCGCCTTTCGATATGCCGCCGCTCCGGCCCTTGGCTGGTCAACTCCAGCGCCCGCTGCCAGGCCGCTCGCGCCTCTTCGACATTCCCCAACTGTTGATGCATCTCTGCCCGCGACGCATGGGCCAGGTGATAGTCACGCAAATCACCCGCCGCCAGAATTGCCTCCACCGCGTCCAGCCCCGCCTGCGCACCATCGCGCTTGGCCAGCGCCACCGCCCGATTGAGCGCCACCACGGCTGACGGCCAATGCCGTTGAAGCACATCATATAGCCCGACGATTTCTGCCCAATCGGTTTCCTCAGCCGTCACGGCCTCGGCATGCACGGCCGCGATCGCCGCCTGCACGGTATAGGCACCAAAAGCCCGGCTGGCCAATGCCAGGCGCACCAGCTCGCAGCCTTCGGCGATTTGCTCGCGGTCCCACAGGCTGCGGTCTTGCTGGTCAAGCAGCACCAGATTGCCCTCGGCATCGCAGCGTGCCCGCTGCCGCGATGCCTGCAGCAGCATCAGCGCCAGCAACCCGACGGCCTCGGCGTCCGGTAGCAGTTGCACCAGCAGGCGGCCGAGGCGGATCGCCTCGTCACTCAGTTCCTGTTGCAGCACGGCCTCGCCCGAGGACGCCGAATAACCTTCGTTGAATACCAGGTAAATCACACGAAGCACGCTCTCCAGGCGCTTGGGCAGCTCATGCAGTTCCGGGACCTGATAGGGAATGCCGGCATCACGAATCTTGGCCTTGGCGCGGACGATGCGCTGGGCGATGGTCGCAGGGCTTTGCAGGAAGGCGCGGGCGATCTGCTCGGTGGTGAGGTCGCAGACTTCACGCAGGGTCAGCGGTACCTGGGCATCGGCCGCCAGGGCCGGGTGGCAGCAGGTGAAAATCAACCGCAGGCGGTCATCGGCCAGCAGTTCCTCTTCACTGGGGTTTTGCCCCTGGCCTTCGATCAACATGATCAGGTCGGCCTGGGAGCGGTCGAAGCGGGCACGCCGGCGCAATGCGTCAATGGCCTTGAAGCGCCCGGTCGAGACCAGCCAGGCCCGTGGATTGTCAGGGATGCCGTCACGCTGCCAGCGTTCGACGGCGACAAAGAAGGCATCGTGCAGGGCCTCCTCGGCCAGGTCGAAATCCCCCAGCAGGCGGATCAACGTCGCCAGGATGCGCCGTGAATCCCGCCGGTACACCGCTTCGACTTCAGCACGAACCTGCGCCGGCCCCGTCATCAGTCCGGCATCCGCTGGGTCACGACCTCCACCAGGCGGTCCAGGCTCTCTCCCCAGCCCTGATGGAAACCCATTTCTTCATGGGCGCGGCTGTCGGCCGCGTTCCAGTGCCAGGCACGTGCGGTATAGCGGGTCTTGCCGTGTTCTTCGTCAAAGCTGATCACCGCAGTCATGAAGGCTTTGTCCGACGGCACCCAACCGGGCGTGAAGGCATCGGTGAACACCAGCCGGCGCGGGGCGGCAATTTCCAGGAACACGCCCTGGGTCGGGTACTCGGAGCCATCCGGGGCACGCATGAGGGTACGGAAAAGGCCACCGACCCACAGCTGCATCTCGCATTCCGGGGTGGTCATGCCGTGGGGCCCCCACCACTGCATCAGCCATTCGGGCTCGGTCCAGGCACGGAATACCTTGGCCGGCGGGGCATCGATCAAGCGACTGATGGAGAGTTCGTGCTGCGCGGGCGCGGGTTGGACAAGTGTCATTCCTGTTGTTCTCCGATGCTGTCAGGGTTGCAGTTCACGCACTGGCCGCACTTCCACGCTGCCGACTCGCGCCGCCGGGATGCCCTTGGCGATGTTCAGCGCCTCGTTGAGGTCACGGGCATCGACCAGATAGAAACCGGCAAGCTGCTCTTTGGTCTCGGCAAATGGGCCATCGGTAATGCTCATTTGCCCGGCACGCACACGCACGGTGGTTGCGGTCTGCACGGTTTTCAGCGCCTCGGCCGCAATGATGCGACCGGAGCGGTGCAGGGCTTCGGCGTAAGCCATGCATTCGGCGTCTTCCGGGCTGTCGGGCAGGCTGTGCAGCAGCCCTTCGTCACAATAGACCAGGCAGAGGTATTTCATGGTCGTCTCCAGGCGTTGGCAACGTGCATTTGGCGATAGCCGATCAAGGCTTGAGATCGAACAGTGCTTTCTGGGTCTGCATGTCGAACGGAGCCGACCAGTGCTCGTGAATCACTTGCCACTGGCCAGCGGCCTTGCGGTAACCGACGGTGGCACGCATGAAGCCGCACTGGCTCTCGTCATCCCCGGGGCCGCAGCGGTTCAACCAGTGAGCCAGGCCCAGCTCGCCCTCGGCGTGCACGGTGAGTTGGGCAAGTTCGAAGACCATTGGCCCGGGGCACATGCCCATGCACATTTCCCAATGCGCCTGGTAGGCGGCCTTACCCTTGAACTGCAGGGACTGGATGGCATCGAAAGCGACGATGTCGTCGGCGTAGGGCGCCGTGATGGCGGGGATATCACGGTCACGCACGGCTTGCATCCAGCGGTCGATAAGCTGACGGATTTCATTTTCGGCTGCCGTGTTCATCGGGTGTTCCTCCGATCGTTCATGAGCGTTCTGGCACAAGGATGCCTTGCGCCTTCAGCTCATGGTCGAACGGTAGCCGGAGAAATCGACCGGCCACGGGATAATTTTGCTGGAGACAGGCATGTGTCCACAGCCAACAGGGTGAGTGATCAAGCCAGAGCTGCCTGCTCGAACACCTCATCCGCCCACTGATTGAGACTTTTGCCGGCAGCGCGGGCTGCAACACTGGCTGCCGCATGCACCTCTGGACGAATGCGCAGCATGACCTTGCCTGAAGCCGGTTTTTCCGGGGTAATGCCTTGCTCCGCGCAGTCGGCCAGATAATCCTCCAACGCCTCCCGGAAGGCTTCATGAAGCTCGGGCACCGAGCTTGCGTGAAAACTGATGATGTCGCGCATGCCCAGCACACGGCCAACAAAAATATCATCACGCTCATCGTATTCGATACGGGCGGCATAGCCCTTGTAGCGCATGCAACTCATAGGCTTACTCCTGCCCGCAGCAAAAATTCGCGGGCCTCTTCAATCTGATACCGTTTGGCTTCCTTGCCAGGATGGGGGCGATGGCACCTCCAGCTCTGGCCGCCAAGCACCACCTTGACCCTGGAGCCTTGCCGCTCAAGCACCTGCCCACCCAGGTGAAGCACCAGTGCTTCGACCTCGGAAAACGCCAGAGAGGCCGTGGTGGGCGTTCTGAAGATAGCGTCGTAGATTTTTCGGTATCGAGTGTTCATCGGAAAATGCTATCAAATTAAGATAGCACTTATTCCCCGATATCCATTCAGGATTTTTCCGTACCTGCCAACACCTGCGCATAACGCTCGCGGTCCACGTTGGCCCCGCTCAGCACCACGGCCACACGCTTGCCGCCCTGGCGCTGGCGCTCCTGCAGCAATGCGGCCAGCGCTGCGGCACCAGCGCCTTCGGCGGTGTTGTGGGTGGTTTCGTGATAGATGCGCATGGCCGCTGCCACTTCGCTGTCGGTAACCCGCACGATGCGTGCGGCATGTTCACGGACCAGGGCGAAAGCATCCGGGTGAGGTACCCGGCAGGCCATGCCATCAGCAAAGGTATCGGCCGTGGCCGTGGTGACGATGCGGCCTTGCTCGAAACTCTGCGCATAGGCATCGGCGGCACTGGAGACCACACCGACAATCTCGGTCTTGAGTCCCAGCAGGTTGCGCGCCTGGATCAGCCCGCAGATGCCCGAGCCCATGCCGATCGGCACGTACACGCAATCCAGCTCGCTCACCGCCTCGAACAGCTCCAGGGCATAGGTGGCCACACCGCGTACCAACTCTGGGTGGAACGACGGCACCATGTCATAACCCAGCTCCTGCGCCAGGCGGGCTGCCTCTTCGCGGGCCACGTCGAAGTCGACACCGTGTTCCACCAACTCGGCGCCCAATGCACGCATGGCAGCGTTCTTCTCTTTCGAGTTGCCCTCAGGCACCACGATCACCAGCGGCACACCCGCCTGGCTCGCAGCCAGCGCCATGCTCTGGCCGTGGTTGCCACGGGTGGCGGTAACCAGGCCCCGCGGAGGCTTGCCGGCGGCCAGTAGCGAACGCACATACACCAACCCGCCGCGCACCTTGAAGGCACCCGTAGGGGCGTGGTTTTCGTGCTTGACCCAGAGCTTGCAGCCGACTCGCTCGGCCAACAGCGGCCAGACGCGCTGTGGCGTGGGCTGGACATGCTGGTGAACGAAATCGGCGGCTTCGCGCAGGGCGGCGAGGTCGAACATGGCGATCATCCTTATCGGTCGGTAAGGCACCGATCCTAATCGCCTTGGGCAGGTTTGGTAAATTGCGCAGGGCCCTGTCACCGACCGAGCGGCGACAGGGCCATCAGCGCATCAGCCTTGCTGGCAACCTTCGCCCATCGCCCGGTACTGAATGGTATGTACCTGGCCCTGATGGTCTTCATAGGTCATGGTCGCAGGCACCACTTCGCAGACATTGGGGATGGTCGACAGGTTGATCACCCGCTTGATGTCAAGGTTCATGGAATAGTCGTACTGCTGGGCCACGGGCTCGCTGGAGGCCGGCTTGGCCTCATCGGCGAGGGCGAACGAGGACATACCGACCAGTGCAAGAATCAGTAATGGTTTCATGGGGTTTGGCCTTTAGAGCAATCCAGCTGATCGAGTGACTTCTGATGCCGTCAATGGCGCGGAGAAGTTGTCATCAACTGCAAAGATGACACGAAGTACCGATCCCGCTTCGTCTACTGCGAGTGGGAATAGCTGAAATTCTACTCTCGACCAGGAATAGTTGAACCCTGAACTCGGACATTCACCCTTGCGGGATTTGCAACAATCTGCGACAAAGCGCAACAGCTCGATGACCCTGGCCCCTGGGTAGAGCCCATCGCTCCAGGTATCGCCATGACTGCCCTGCATTGCACCCGGCTTTTCGGCCCCGAGCGTCGATTGCTCGAACATTTCTACAAGCACCAGGGTTCGCGCATGCGCGCAGCCAATGACGGTGAATCATGGGTGGCACGCAGTGATGGGATCATTGCCGGCCTCTGCCTCACTGCCGTCGCTGACGGCCACTGGCTCACCGGCTTGTTCGTCGCCCCAGACCACCGCAAGCGCGGGGTGGCCGCGCAACTGATCGAGGCGGCGCTGGCCGGGCACAGCGGCCCGACCTGGCTGTTTTGCCACCCCGACCTCACGGCTTACTACCAGCGCCTGGGCTTCAGCATCACTGCGCAACTGCCCGAAGCCCTGGCCTCGCGCCTGCAACGCTACCAACGCAGCAAGGACTTGCTGGCCATGGTACGCGCTCAGTCGTCGTGGTCATCCAGCCCCGGGAACAGCACATCGGTATAGCCGAACCGGGAAAAATCCTGAATACGCGAGGGGTACAGCCGGCCGATCAGGTGATCACACTCGTGCTGCACCACCCGCGCATGAAACCCGTCGGCAAAACGGCTGATCGGATTGCCCTGCGGGTCGATGCCTTCGTAGCTGATGTGCTTGAAACGCGGCACCACCCCGCGCAGGCCGGGCACCGAGAGGCAGCCCTCCCACCCCTCCTCGATCTCGGTGGTCAGCGGGGTGATCACCGGGTTGAGCAGGATGGTCTGTGGTACCGGCTCGGCATCCGGATAACGCTCGCTGCGTTCGAAACCAAAGATCACCAGCTGCAGGTCGATGCCGATCTGCGGTGCAGCCAGCCCTACTCCACCCACGTGGTGCATGGTTTCGAACATGTCGTCGATCAAGTGCTGCAATTCGCTGCTGCCGATCAGACGTTCAGGCACCGGCGGCGCGATGCGCAGCAGGCGCTCGTCGCCCATCTTGAGAATGTCACGGATCATCGCGGGTTCGGCTCGGTCGGTTGGGGCTCGACCGGGTGTTCATGGCCGAGCACGGTGATGGTTTCCTGGGGTTTGGCGCCCTCGAAATCCTTCTCGCCCGGGTCCTTGCCTTCGCTGGACATGTGCTCGATCACCGCGTTCATTTCAGCGCCCAGCAACAGCACGGCGGCAGAGATGTAGAAGTACAGCAGCAGCACGATGATCGCACCGATGCTGCCATACATGGCGTTGTAGTCGGCAAAGGTCTTGACGTAGTAGGCAAAGCCCAGGGAGGCGATGATCCATACTACTACCGCCAGCACCGAGCCGGGGGTGATGAAGCGAAACTTCTGTTTGACGTCCGGCATCACGTAATAGATCAACGCCACCGCGATCATCATCAGGATGATGATGGCGGGCCAGCGCAGCACGGTCCATACGGTGACGATCACTTCCTGCAGGCCGACCTGGGCGGCAATCCACTCCATCACCTGCGGCCCCAGCACCATCAGCGCGGCTGCCGCCAGCAGCATGCCGGCAATACCGACGGTATAGATGATCGACAAGGGAATGCGTTTCCACACCGGGCGGCCCTCAGGCACGTCATAGGCAGCATTCATGGCGCTCATCATCAGGCGCACGCCGGCCGATGCAGTCCACAGCGCGATCACGATACCCACCGACAACAGCCCACCCTTGGACTGCTGCAGCTGGTCGATGACCGGGTTCACCTGCTCCAGCGCCTGGGGCGGCAGCACCAGCTCTGATTGCAGGCGTAACCAGGAGAAGAAATCCGGAAGGTGCAGAAAACCGATCAGGGCAATCAGGAACAGCAGGAACGGGAACAGCGAAAACAGCATCTGGTAGGCCATTGCCGACGCATAGGTCGACATCTCGTCATCGAGGAACTCCTTGACGGTGCGTACCAGTACGCGGTGCACGGGCAGGCCGCGCAGGTCGGGGAAAATCATAGCGTCTCCTTTCGCCGCTTGATTCGTAAGTACAACGGTGAAGTCTAATAGACCGCGCCGGTGATGTACTGCTCCCGGCCATGCCAGAAGAAAATGCCTACACCTGTTTCCGCCTCTCAAAGAGGCAGAAACAGGTCCGTTCCCCTTAAGGCTTCTTCACCGCATCCTTCACATTGCCCTTGATCTGCTGTGCCTCGCCTTTGAGTTCCTGGGCCTTGCCCTCGGCCCGCAGCTTGTCGTTGTCGGTCACCTTGCCGACGCCCTGCTTGACGTTACCGACCGCTTCGTTGGCCAGGCCTTTGGCTTTGTCTTTGGTACCGCTCATGGCAAAACTCCTGCGAATAGAGACACGTGGACCGTGTCGACAGTCGGTGGACCGGACACTTTCTCCAAGAGTTTCAAACAATTTGCCAGGTTCAAGCCAAGCGGTGAATCTGCGGGCGAATATCGCACCGAATAGGGCCTGGCGCACTGCTCACGGGCCGAAGGCTGGCCTAGAATCGCTGCCAACCTGCGTATAAGAACAACAGTTTCCGGATATTTGCCCCATGCGTTTGATGCCCCTGTTCGCGGCCATGCTGCCGTTGTTGCCCTTGCCTGCCCTGGCCGCCGCACCGGCCAGCGAAACCCTGAAAGTCGAGCGTTACGCCGACGATGGCCAACCCGGCACCCTGCGCTGGGCCATCGAGACCAGCAACCAGAACCCCGGCCATTACCGCATCGAGATCGCAGCCGTCGGCAAGCCGCCGTATGTCATTCGCCCGACCCGCGCGCTGCCGGAGATCAAGGGGCCAGTGCAGATCACCGGCTTGCCCTGGGCCCGTGACGGCCAGTACATCGCCATCGACGGCTCGGGCTACATCAAGGACCAGGGCGTGCGCACCTGCCCAGGCGCCCTGCCCGGCCAGTTCGGCACCAACGTGCGCACCACCACCCACCCGGGGCTGGTGCTGCGCGACACCCAGGGCGTGCACCTGAGTGGCCTGGAGGTGCGCAACTTCTGCATTGGCATCCTGGTCAACCGCGCCAGCGGCAACGTCATCGAAGACAACCGCATCGTCGCCAACAAGGGCGGCGCCGGCATCATGCTCACCGGCGACGACGGTGCCGGCAACCCGACTGCCAGCACCACGGTCAACAACAAAGTGCTGCGCAACCAGCTGATCGACAACGGCGATGGCCTGGAGCTGACCCGCGGCGCGGCGTTCAACCTGGTGGCCGACAACCTGTTTCGCTCGACCCCGGCCAACCCTGAGCCGTCACAGGGCATCGAGATCCTGTTGGGCAACGACAACAGCGTGGTGCGCAACCGCTTCGAAAACTACTCCGACGGCCTGCAGATCAACTGGGGCAAGCGCAACTACCTGGGCGCGAACACCTTCAGCGGTAACTCGATTGGCGTCAGTGTCACTGGCGAAGGCAACATCCTCGACGGCAACCTGATCCACGGCAACCGCATCGGCGTAGCCTTGCGACCGGAACCGGACGTCACTACCACGCGCCTGAGCGGCAATCGCATCTGGGGTAACAGCCAGGACATCCGCCGCTGTGAAGCCGGTGGTTCCTGCGTGCCGAACCAGCGTACCGGCGCCATCGTCTTTGGCGTGCCGGCCCAGGCACATGCGCTGTACGTGGGATCGCGCGGGGTCGGTGCAGACCTGCCGAAAAAGGACCAGGCGATCATTTGCGATGCCAAGGGCGAACCCACGCCGTGCCAGCCGCTGCCCAACCGCAACCAGCAGGCGCCACGGCTGATCGCCCTGGACGGCAATGTACTGCGTGGCGAGGTGCAGGGGCCGGTGTCGAGCCTGTTGCGCATCGAGGTGTTTGGCAATGCCCAGGCGGATGGCACCGAGGCGGAGCAATATCTGGGGGATGTGCTGGTGAGCACGGATGAACAGGGGCAGGCGCGGTTTGCCCAGGTGCTGGAGAACATCAGTGAATTGAAGAGCTTCACTGCGACGGTCACTACGGCGGATGGCGCCACTTCCGAGTTGAGCCTGCCGGTTCGTCGCTAACGCTGATGGCCCTTTCGCGGCTGAACCCGCGCCTACAGGGATAGCACTGCCTTCGAGGTATGTGCTGAACCTGTGGCAGCGGGTTCACCTGCGAAGAGGCCGTCAAACCTTGCGAGGGGCGGTGGCACCCCTCACAATGCAGCCCTAATCAAGCGTCAACCCGCAGGAACCTGCATGAAACTCGACAAACCCACAGCCATCGCCCGCCGTAACCAGGCCTTGGCCAACCCGGTGCTGACCAGCGCCAACACCCTGTTCGCCATCCTCGACCGCAAGCGCAACCTGTGGTGGTTCGAGGTGCCGGTGGCATTGCTGCGCAAGGGCCAGCCCGACTGGGTCAACCTGCTGTTGCACACCCCGGAAAGCGACGAGTTGCAGCACCTGAAGGTGCCGGTCAACTTCCTTCGTGCTCACCAGGAGCAGATGGAAGTGCGCAACCCCGGCAAGCGCCGCTCGACCATCAGCCTGGCCTTGAGCGCCGACCGTGATTCGCTGCTGCGCGACACCCGCCCGGGTGGCGAGCAGCTGGACTTCCGCACCTTCGTGCAGGCCTGATCAGGCCTTTTCGATGCGATCGTCATGGATGACGATGCGCCCCTGCTTGAACAACCCACCAATGGCCTTCTTGAAGTTGCCCTTGCTGACGTTGAACATCTGGCTGATCACTTCCGGAGCGCTCTTGTCGCTCACCGCCAGCACTCCGCCTTCGGCCTCCAGGCGCGCCATGATCCGCGCCTGCAGGTCATCGCCCAAGGCCTTGCCGACCGGCTGCAGGCTCAGGGCGATCTTGCCGTCATGGCGCACTTCCTTGATGAAACCCTCCACATGCATGCCCGAACGCAGGAACTTGAACACTTCGTTCTTGTGGATCAGGCCCCAATGGCGGTTGTTGATGATGGCCTTGAAGCCCATCGGCGTTTCGCCGGCCACCAGCAACTGGACAGGCTGGCCAACCTGATAGTCAGCCGGGGTGCGGTCGAGGTAGCGGTCCAGGCGCGAGGTGGCGGTAATGCGCCGGGTACGCTTGTCGAGATAGGCGTGCACCACGCAGTAGTCGCCGATCTTCAACTGGCGTGACTCTTCCGAATACGGCATCAGCAAGTCCTTGGACAGGCCCCAGTCGAGGAAGATGCCAGCACCGTTGATGTCCTTGACCTTGAGGCTGGCGAACTCGCCAACCTGCACCTTGGGCTTCTCGGTGGTGGCAATCAGCTGGTCTTCGCTGTCCAGGTAGATGAACACGTTCAGCCAGTCGTCGACCTCGGTTTCGGCGTCCTTCGGGATATAGCGCCCGGGCAGCAGGATTTCGCCATCGGCGCCGCCGTCCAGGTACAGGCCGAATTCCACGTGTTTCACGATTTGCAAACTGTTGTAACGCCCAAGCAGAGCCATTTCCGATGTTCCTCAAGACAAGGCGGCTATTCTACACCTGAAGCCACTGCGCTGCCCGATCGCCGATGCGGCGGAACCGCGCTGGCGCCCATTGCGTCATACCCGTATCCGTCAGCACCAGGACCTGAACATGCCGGTACGCCTGTGCAAAGCCCTGCTCATCGCCATCGCCTGCGCCGTGGCGCTGGCGGCCTGTAGCCGCATCGACCTGGCGTACCGCAACCTCGACCACCTGGTGCCCTGGTCACTGGGCGACTACCTGGCGATGAACCGCGAGCAGAAGGCATTGCTCGACGAACGGCTCAAGGAGCACCTGGCCTGGCACTGCAAGACCCAGCTGCCGGGCTACCTCGACTGGCTCGACCGGGTGCGCGACATGGTCGCCAAGGACCAGGTGACCGACCAGGCCTTGCAGCAACGTACTGTCGAGGCACGCCAGGCAATCGGCCGGGTAGCGGAAGCGATCACCCCTTCGGCCACCGAACTGCTGCGTGGCATGAGCGACAAGCAGGTGGCCGAGATGCAGCAGGCCTTTAACGACGATATCAGCGAGCGGCAGAAGGAATACGTCGACACCCCGCTGCCCAGGCAGATAGCCCGCCGTAGCGAACGCATGGAAAAACGCCTGAACAACTGGTTTGGTGAGCTCAATGCCGCCCAACACCAGCGTGTCCAGGCCTGGTCGCAAGCGCTGGGTGACCAGAACCGCCAGTGGATCGCCAACCGCCAGCACTGGCAGCAACAGTTGATGCTCGCCATGAACCAGCGCAACGACGCCAGCTTCGCGCCGCGCATGGCCACCTTGCTGCAACGCAAGGAAAGCCTGTGGACGCCGGAATACCGCGCCGCCTACCAGAATACCGAGCAGCAGGCCCGCAGCCTGTTGATCGACCTGCTGCACCTGAGCACGCCGGCGCAACGCCAATACCTGCAAGAGCGGCTGGCCAAGGTGCGCACCGATTTCAGTGAATTGAAATGCCTGAAGGGTTGAGCTCAGCGAGCCTTGCGCCGATACGGAAACACGTCGATCACCTTGCCTTCACGGATCGCCGCCTGCAGCCCCTTCCAGTAGTCCGCATCATACAACTCCCCATGCAACCGGCTGAACAGCCGGCGCTGGCCGATATCGGCAAACAGGAACGGCGGAAACTCCTCGGGAAACACATCGTGTGGCCCGATCGAGTACCACGGCTCGCCGGACATCTCATCCTCCGGGTAGCGCGGTGGCGGGATGTGCCTGAAGTTCACCTCGGTCAGGAAGCTGATTTCGTCGTAGTCGTAGAACACCACCCGCCCATGCCGGGTAACGCCAAAGTTCTTCAGCAGCATGTCACCCGGGAAGATGTTCGCCGCCGCCAGTTGCTTGATGGCCAGCCCGTAGTCCTCGAGCGCTTCGAGCACCTGCCCTTCACTGGCATGCTCCAGGTACAGGTTGAGCGGGGTCATGCGCCGCTCGGTCCAGCAGTGGCGCACCAGCACCGTGTCGCCTTCAAGCGCCACGGTCGAGGGTGCCACTTCCAGCAGTTCGGCCAGGCACTCGGGCTCGAACTTGCCACGCGGGAAGCGGAAATCGGCGAATTCCTGGGTATCGGCCATGCGCCCTACCCGATCGACGCTTTTCACCAGCCGGTACTTGTCGATCACCGTGGCGCGGTCCACGGTCTT
This sequence comes from Pseudomonas vlassakiae, assembly GCF_014269035.2. GTDB lineage: Bacteria > Pseudomonadota > Gammaproteobacteria > Pseudomonadales > Pseudomonadaceae > Aquipseudomonas > Aquipseudomonas vlassakiae. The sequence goes on along the minus strand of NZ_JABWRP020000005.1, from coordinate 261,621 downwards.
GGACGGCGAGAAGCGGTCCTTGATGATCTTGAACACGGTATTGAAGCCCGGCAGGGTGAACACGCTCATGACCATGCCGCGCACCCCGGGGGCCATGACGAAGCGGTCGTCGCTGCTGGCCAGGTGGTTGATCAGGGCGCGGTAGAATTCTGACTTGCCTTGCTTGTAGAAGCCGATCGACGTGTACAGCTCGGCAATGTGCTTGCCCGGCAGGATGCGCTTGAGGAAGTTGACGAACTCCGCCGGTACCGGCACATCGGCCATGAAGTACGAACGGGTGAACGAGAAAATGATCGACACCTCGGCCTCGTCGGTGATCAAGGCATCGGCCTCGATGCCATGGCCCTCACGGTGCAGCAGCGCGATCACCAGCGGCCATTGCTCGTCACTGTTGTACAGGCGGCCGACCAGGTAGGCGCCCTTGTTGCGGTACAGCACCGGTACGAACAGCTCCACGGCCAGCGCCGGGTCCTTGCATACCCAGTCTGGCAGGCATTCGCGCAGTTGCTCCTCGAGGCGTACGAGGTCGCCTTCCAGGTCACCGTAGGGCGCGTCGAACGGGTAATCGGCGAAGATGGCCCGCAGCAGGCTCTTCAGGCCGGCCCCGAGCGGGTAGGTGCGAGTCTGCGCCGCGCGCTCGTGGGCACGAATCGACGGCCGGGTGGTGTGGATGAACATGCAGCCGTCGCTGATCTGGTCGTGGCTGAACAGGCTGCAGAACAGCGAGTTGTACCAAGTCTCCGCCAGCTCGTCGTCAAGCCGCGGGTCGATCAGGCGGATGTAGGCATTTTTCACCAGCGGCCACTGCTCCACATCCAGCAACACCGCTTCCGGGAAAGCCTGGCGCAGCCAGCCGTTGACCTCGGCGACCTTTTCTTCATACAGGTTGATGCGCGCCGCCGAGGCACGCTGGATGTCCTGCCAGCGCGCCTGCTCGAAGCGCTCGCGGGCGCCCAGCGTGATCTGGCGAAAGTGCTCGCGGTAGTGGTCGAAGCCGTCGAGGATCGTCCGGGCGATATCGGCTGCGGGCCAGGGCTGGGGCATGCTAAGGACCTCGGGGCTGGGTGAGCTTATGAGATTAGCCTGTACCGGCCTCTTCGCGGGCATGCCCGCGAAGAGGCTGATACAGGTTTACAGCGCAAGAAAGCACAAGAATCACCCCAGCGAGTCACGTACACTCGCGCCCTGCCCTGTACCCGGAGACCGCTGTGAGCCCCATCGCCCTAGCCCGCCTGCTGACCCTTGCCGCTGTCTGGGGGGCGAGCTTCCTGTTCATGCGCATCATCGCCCCGGAGCTAGGCACCCTGCCCACGGCGTTCTTCCGCGTCGCCATCGCCTGCCTGGGCCTGATCGCCATCCTCGCCGCCACCCGGGTGCGCTGGAACTTCGATGGCAAGCTCGGCGCCAGCCTGGTGCTGGGCATGATCAACTCGGGGATACCCGCTACCTTCTATTCCGTGGCCGCACAAGTACTGCCCGCTGGCTATTCGGCCATCTTCAACGCCACCACTCCGCTGATGGGGGTGTTGATCGGCGCGCTGTTCTTCCGCGAAGCCATGACCCTGCCCAAGCTGGGCGGCATTTTCCTCGGCCTGTTCGGGGTCGGCATTCTCAGCGGCGCCGGCCCGGTCGCCCTGGACATGGCCCTGGTGCAAGGCGCCCTGGCCTGCCTGGCTGCCACCACCTGCTACGGCTTCGCCGGTTTCCTCGCCCGGCGCTGGATCAGCGGCCTGGACAGCCGCCTGTCGGCCCTGGGCAGCATGCTCGGCGCCACCTTGATGCTGAGCCCGCTGTTCGCCTGGAGCGCCCTGACCCAGCCACCGGCGAGCTGGGGCGGCTGGCAGGTCTGGCTGTCGCTGCTGGGCCTGGGCCTGCTGTGCACCGCCTTCGCCTACATCCTGTACTTCCGCCTGCTGGCCGAGATCGGCCCGGTCAAGGCCAGTACGGTGACCTTCCTCATCCCGGTGTTCGGTGTGCTGTGGGGCGCTTGGCTGCTGGACGAGCCGCTGTCGATGGCGCACCTGTACGGCGGCATGCTGATTGGCGTGGCGCTGTGGCTGGTGCTGCGGCCGGCGCGCACGTGAGGCGATCCGGACCATGAGCAACACAGTCAAGAAGGTGCTGTTCCGCCTGGAACAGGACGCAAGCGGTTACCCGCCAGCCTCGGTGGAAGGCTTGTGGACACGGTCGGTCGCAGGGGGCTATCGGGTCGACAGCATTCCCTTCCACGTCTATGGAATCGCCCCCGGCGACATCATCAGCATTCGCCACGAGGGCGACCAGGCCTGGTTCGACGCCTTGCAGCAAAGCGCCGGGACGTCGGTGTTCCGGGTCGTCGTCAGGCCACCGGAAACCGTGGAGCAGGTGTACGCGGCCCTGACCGAGTTCGGCTGCACCTGCGAGGTGGAAAAAGCGGTGAGGATGCTAGCTGTCGAAGTGCCGGAAAGGCTATCGGCCGACACCCTGCTCTACTACCTGCTGACCCAGCGCGAAGCCGGCACCCTGGACTTCGAGGAAGGCGTGTTGCGCCACGCCATTCCCGAAGAGTTCCGCTAGGCCTTACGCCTCGGCCAGCCGCGCCGCCGGTTTGCGGAACACGAACAGCAGGCCGACCACGATCAACCCCATGCCCAGCAGGCTCAAGGGCGCCAGGCGATTGCCGAAGATCAGCAAGTCCATCACTGCTGTCACTGCCGGCACCAGGTAGAACAGGCTGGTGACGTTGACCAGGTTCCCCTTGGCGATCAGCCGATACAGCAGCAGGGTGGCCAGCAGCGACACCACCAGCCCCATCCACAGCAGCGCACCGACGAAACCACCGGTCCACTCCACGTTCAGCGGCTGCAGCGGCGCGAATACGGCGCACAGGGCGAACCCGGCCATGTACTGCAACGGCATAGTGCCCATCGGGTTGTCGGTGATGCGCTTCTGCAGGATCGAGCCGAAGGTCATGCTGGCCAGGGCCAGCAACGCGAACAGCATGCCGAGCAGCGACACCCCGCCGAGGTTGATGCCCTGATAGACCACCATCACCAGCCCACCCAGCCCCAGGCCCAGGCCGAACAAGCGGCTCCATGAGCGCTGGCGCTCCATCAGCACCACGGTGAGGATCGGTTGCACGCCCATCACCGTGGCCATCACGCCGGGGGTGACATGGGTGTTAAGCGCCAGCAGGTAGAAGATCTGGTAGGCGCCGAGCAGCACGCAGCCAGTGCCCAGGGCACGCAAGATCGACCCACGTGTACGCGGCCAGCGCAGGCCGAGCAACGGGCCGATCAGCAGCAGGCCGGCCAGGGCCAGCGCCGAGCGCAGCAACAGGAAGGCGAAGGGGCTGGCATGGGCCAGGCCGAGTTTGGAAACGATCGCGCCACTGCTCCAGAGCAGGACGAACAGGCTGGTGGTGGCCGCCGAGGCCACGGATGCTTTGTTGAAGACAGACATGTATTGCCACCTGATGTAAGGCAAATAAGCCAGACGGCGGGCGTGAACTTCAGCTAGGGAAGGTGCCGACCGTGTTCAGTAGGTTGCGGGTGCGAAGGGATGCGGCCAGAAGCCGATCAGCCCAGTACGACCACGCAAGGAGGCGGAGCTACGCCGCCTACGACGCCACTGACAGGTGGTGGTGGGTAGTGACTGATCATGACCGGCTGCTGGCTGCCACGCACGACCATGCCCGCGACTGGCGCGAGGGCAAAGCTTGTGGTGGAAGGGATGGCTGGCATGATCGGGTCTTCAGGGAACAGACGTGGTTCGGAATATAGCGGTGAATCAGAGGATGAGCAATAGCAGGGCGGGCCTCTTCGCGGGTTTACCCGCGAAGAGGCCCGCCCTGCTATCAGAACAACCAGCGGTACAGGAAGTAAGCCACCACCACCGCCAGCACCGGCCGCAGGATGCGATAGGCCTTGGGGTTGGCGCGCTTGAACTGCTTCATGCGGCTGCTGATCCTGTTGCTGAAGCGCTTGCTCCAGGCATACGCCTGGTTGATCCCGCCGACACGCTCGTCATCGGTGTTCTGCGGCGCGGTGGCGCGGCCGAGGAAGGCACTGACCTTGCGGTTGATGCGGGTCATCAGCGGGCTGCTCAACGGGCGCTCGATATCGCAGAACAGGATCACCCGAGTCACGTCGGTTTCGTTCTTGACCCAGTGCACGTAAGTCTCGTCGAACATCACGTCCTCGCCGTCACGCCAGGCATATTCCTCACCATCGACGTAGATGCGGCAGGCGTCGGAGTTGGGGGTCGACAGGCCCAGGTGGTAGCGCAGCGAACCGGCAAACGGGTCGCGGTGCGGGTTCAGGTGGCTGCCACCGGGCAGCAGGGCGAACATCGCCCCCTTGACGTTGGGAATGCTACTGACCAGCTCGACGGTTTTCGGGCACAGGGCTTGGGCAGACGGCAGCGGCTTGTCGTACCACTTCAGGTAGAAGCGCTTCCAGCCCTTCTTGAAGAACGACCCGAAGCCGGCGTCGTTGTCCTTCTCGGCGGCACGGATGTAGCCCTCGTCGAACAGGCGCATGGCCTCCTCGCGGATCACCTGCCAGTTGTCCTTGAGCACATCCAGCTCCGGGAAGCGCTGGCGGTCCAGGTAGGGCTTGGACGGCACCCCGGAGAACAGGTACATCAAGCTGTTATAAGGTGCGAACAGCGCCGAATGGTTGACGAACTGGCGCAGTACTGGCAGGCGCGCCTTGCCGCGCAGATGCACGTACAGCACGCTGCCGAAGAACACCAGCAGCACACCTGCCTTGGCGAGGAAGGAAAAGGTCATGCAACACTCCTTGGAGTGGGAGCAGGCCAGCGCTGCCAGCTCCCAGAAAAATCATCCGGCCATCATAAACCCATCCCGCCCTGGTAAAAACAACCCGGGCGGGATCTCACTCATGAAGATTTTGCAATGAACCAGGCCGCCGAATGTTGCGCCGGGTCAGCGGCAGGGCCGATTACTGCTGGTTTTCCTGCTCGCTGAACAGGTCGCTGAACAGCATGCTGGACAGGTAGCGCTCGCCCGAGTCGGGCAGGATTACGACGATGGTCTTACCTTGCATCTCCGGTTTTTCGGCCAGACGCACCGCGGCTGCCATCGCCGCGCCACAGGAAATACCGCAGAGGATGCCTTCTTCCTGCATCAGGCGAATGGCCATGGCTTTGGACTCCTCATCCGTCACGGTCTCGACCTGGTCGACAATCGACAGGTCGAGGTTTTTCGGCACGAAACCGGCGCCGATGCCTTGGATCTTGTGCGGGCTGGGCTTGAGCTCTTCACCGGCCAGGGTCTGGCTGATCAGCGGCGAAGCCACAGGTTCCACTGCCACCGACAGGATCGACTTGCCCTGGGTGTGCTTGATGTAGCGCGACACGCCGGTAATGGTGCCACCGGTACCCACGCCGGCAACCAGCACGTCGACGGCGCCGTCGGTGTCGTTCCAGATCTCCGGCCCGGTGGTCTTCTCGTGGATCGCCGGGTTGGCCGGGTTGTCGAACTGGCCCGGCAGGAAGTACCGGGCAGGGTCGGACGCCACGATTTCGTTGGCCTTCTCGATGGCGCCCTTCATGCCCTTGGCCGGCTCGGTCAGCACCAGCTCTGCACCCAGCGCCTTGAGCACCTTGCGGCGCTCCAGGCTCATCGAGGCTGGCATGGTCAGGATCAGCTTGTAGCCACGGGCGGCGGCGACGAACGCCAGGCCGATACCGGTGTTGCCCGAAGTCGGCTCGACGATGGTCATGCCCGGCTTGAGTTTGCCGCTGCTCTCGGCATCCCAGACCATGTTCGCGCCGATCCGGCACTTGACCGAGTAGCCCGGGTTGCGCCCTTCGATCTTGGCCAGGATCGTCACCCCGCGCGGGGCGATGCGGTTGATCTGTACCAGCGGCGTATTGCCGATGGAATGGGCGTTGTCTGCGTAGATACGGCTCATGGCAGGGTCCTTGACATGAAAAGAGCAGGGAAAGACCTCAAGGGTAAGCCTGCCCCGGCACCCCGTAAAGCCCGTTCGAACCAAGCCAGGCGCGGCGTGGTCAACCGCTCGACCGGCTTTGGAGAACCCTGCGATGAAAGCTCGCTATCGCTGGCCGTTGATCGGCCTGGCCAGCTTGGTCGTGCTATTGGTGGCACTGCATGTTGCCCTGCCCTACCTGGTGCGCGACTACCTCAACGACAAACTGGCCGACATGGGCGAATACCGTGGCCAGGTCACGGATGTCGACCTGGCCTGGTGGCGCGGCGCCTATCAGATCAACGGCCTGAAAATCGTCAAGACCAGCGGCAAGGTGCCGGTTCCGTTCCTGGAGGCACCGTTGATCGACCTGTCGGTGAGCTGGCATTCGCTGATCTATGACAAAGCCGTGGTGGCCAAGGTGGCGTTCGCCCGCCCCGTGCTCAACTTTGTCGACGGCGGCAGCAAACAGGCCTCGCAGACGGGTCAGGGCACCGATTGGCGCCAGCAGCTGGACAAGCTGCTGCCCATCACCCTGAACGAGGTGCACGTCGAAAACGGTACCTTGACCTTTCGCAATTTCAACTCCACGCCACGGGTCGACCTGAAAGCCACGCAGCTGAACGCCGATATCCGCAACCTGACCAATGTGCGCGACGAAAAAGGCCGACGCGATGCCAGTTTCGACGGGACTGCGCTGATCGCCGGGGACGCCAAGGTGGAAAGCCGCGCCACCTTCGACCCGTTCAGCGATTTCGATGATTTCGAGTTCCGGCTGCGTGCCACCGGCATCGAATTGCGCCGGCTCAATGACTTCGCCAGCGCCTACGGCAAGTTCGATTTCAATGCCGGGCACGGGGATGTCGTGATCGAGGCCCAGGCCGAGAATGGCAGGCTCAATGGCTACATCAAGCCGCTGCTGCGCGATGTCGATGTATTCGACTGGCAGCAGGACGTGGAGGAAAAGGACAAAGGGTTTTTCCGCTCGGTCTGGGAAGCGGTGGTAGGTGCCACCGAGACCGTGTTGAAGAACCAGCCGAAAAACCAGTTCGCCACCCGCGTCGAGCTCAGCGGCAGTGTGCACCAGCAGAACATCAGTGGTTTCGAGGCGTTCTTGCAGATACTGCGCAACGGTTTCATCGAGGCGTTCAATGCACGTTATGAACAACCCCCACCCAAGACTGACTGATTTTTCGTGACGGGCCATTCAGGGACTGAATACCCGGTCTGCGTTTCCAGCTGCCTGGGCCCGCGTTATAGTCGTTGGCAAACTATAGGCACCCTGCAGAGGACAGACCCATGAAGTTCGAAGGCACCCGCGACTACGTCGCCACAGACGACCTGAAACTGGCGGTGAACGCGGCCATCACCCTCGAACGCCCGCTGCTGGTCAAGGGCGAGCCCGGCACCGGCAAGACCATGCTCGCCGAGCAACTCGCGGCCTCGTTCGGCGCACGCCTGATCACCTGGCACATCAAGTCCACCACCAAGGCCCACCAAGGCCTCTACGAGTACGACGCGGTCAGCCGCCTGCGCGACTCGCAGCTGGGTGTGGACAAGGTCCACGACGTGCGCAATTACCTGAAGAAAGGCAAGCTGTGGGAGGCCTTCGAGGCCGACGAGCGGGTAATCCTGCTGATCGACGAGATCGACAAGGCCGACATCGAGTTCCCCAACGACCTGCTGCAGGAACTCGACAAGATGGAGTTCTACGTCTACGAAATCGACGAGACCATCAAGGCCAAGCAGCGCCCGATCATCATCATCACCTCCAACAACGAAAAGGAGCTGCCCGACGCCTTCCTGCGCCGCTGCTTCTTCCACTACATCGCCTTCCCTGACCGCAGCACCCTGCAGCAGATCGTCGACGTGCACTACCCGAACATCAGCCAGTCGCTGGTCAGCGAGGCACTGGACGTGTTCTTCGATGTACGCAAGGTGCCGGGCCTGAAGAAAAAGCCCTCCACTTCCGAACTTGTCGACTGGCTCAAGCTGCTGATGGCCGACAACATCGGCGAAGCCGTGCTGCGCGAACGCGACCCGACCAAGGCCATCCCGCCGCTGGCCGGCGCCCTGGTGAAGAACGAGCAGGACGTGCAACTGCTCGAGCGCCTGGCCTTCATGAGCCGGCGCGGCAACCGCTGACAGGAGCCGGGCCATGCTGCTCAACCTGTTCAATGAAATGCGTGCGGCCAAGGTACCGGTTTCGGTGCGCGAACTGCTCGACCTGCATCACGCCCTGCAAAAAGGCGTGGTGTTCGCCGACATGGACGCCTTCTACTATCTGGCCCGTGCCATCCTGGTAAAGGACGAGCGCCACTTCGACAAGTTCGACCGCGCGTTCGCCGCCTACTTCAAGGGCCTGGAAAACCTCGACCGGCACATTGAGGCGCTGATTCCCGATGAATGGCTGCGCAAGGAATTCGAGCGCTCGCTGACCGACGAGGAACGCGCACAGATCCAGTCGCTGGGCGGCCTGGACAAACTCATCGAGGAATTCAAGAAGCGCCTCGAAGAGCAGAAGGAACGCCACGCCGGTGGCAACAAATGGATCGGCACCGGTGGCACCAGCCCGTTCGGCTCGGGCGGCTTCAACCCCGAAGGCATCCGCGTCGGCGAGGCCGGCAAGCGCCAGGGCAAGGCGGTCAAGGTCTGGGACCAGCGCGAGTACAAGAACCTCGACGATCAGGTCGAGCTGGGTACGCGCAACATCAAGCTGGCCCTGCGCCGCCTGCGCAAGTTCGCCCGCGAAGGTGCCGCCGAAGAGCTCGACATCGACGGCACCATCGACCACACCGCCCGTGACGCCGGCCTGCTGAACATCCAGATGCGCCCGGAACGGCGCAACACGGTGAAACTGCTGTTGCTGTTCGACATCGGCGGTTCGATGGACGCCCACGTCAAGGTCTGCGAAGAGCTGTTCTCAGCCTGCAAGACCGAGTTCAAGCACCTGGAGTACTACTACTTCCACAACTTCGTGTACGAATCGGTGTGGAAGAACAACCTGCGCCGCACCTCCGAGCGCTTCTCCACCTTCGACCTGCTGCACAAGTACGGCGATGACTACAAAGTGGTGTTCGTCGGTGATGCGGCCATGGCGCCGTACGAGATCACCCAACCAGGGGGCAGCGTCGAGCACTGGAACGAAGAAGCCGGGTATGTGTGGATGCAGCGCTTCATGGAGAAATTCAGGAAGATCATCTGGATCAACCCGTATCCCAAGCAGGCCTGGGACTACACCGCTTCGACCCATCTGGTGCGAGATCTGATCGAGGACAAGATGTATCCGCTGACCTTGCAGGGGTTGGAAGACGGGATGCGTTACCTGTCCAAATGAGGTTGCCAGGCCCGGCCCTTTCGCGGTCTTTCCCGCGAAAGGGCCGGTAGCCTTACAACCAACGCCCCAGAAATGCCTGCTGCTCCCGCCAGGCCTCCTCCTGCACCACGGCCCTGAATCGCACCACTGCACCTGGCATGCACTGCGCCAGCTGGGCCAACGCCAACGGCGTCAACGCCCCCAGCCGCGGATAGCCGCCAATGGTCTGCCGATCATTGAGCAGCACGATCGGCTGCCCATCCGGCGGCACCTGCACCGCCCCCAACGGAATCCCTTCGGAAATCATTGGCGCCCCCTGGTAGACCAGCTCTGGCCCCAGCAAACGGATCCCCATGCGATCGGCCCGGCTGTCCAGCGTCCAGTCACGGTTGAACGCTTCAAACAGGCTGGTCCCGCTGAAATCACCGATCTGCGCACCCATCACCAGGTCGAGCACAGGTTTTGCCACGTAGCGCGGGCACATGGCCGCCGGCACCTCACGCAAAGCCGGCAAACCACCGGCAAAAGTGAGCGTTTGCCCTTTGCCAAGTGCTGAACCCCGTCCATCGATACCACCCAGCCCCTCGCGCACCACCGTGGCACAGCTGCCCAGCACATCTTCACCCTGGAACCCGCCCGGGGCGGCCAGGTACACCCGTACTCCTTGCTTTGGCTGCTTCAGGGTCAAGCGCTGCCCTTTGGCCAGCACGAAGCTGCGCCATGGCAGCAGTGGCTGCTCATCCACCCGTGCATCCAGGTCAGCCCCGGCCAGCGCCAGCACACAATCCTGCTCGGCCACCAGCGCAAAGCCACCCAGCGCCACCTCGACCACCGGCGCACCCAGCGGGTTGCCCAGCAGCCAGTTGGCCCAATGCATCGCCACCCAATCCAGCGCCCCGCCCTGGGTCACGCCCAGGTGGCGCACGCCAAAACGCCCGTCATCCTGCATTTGGCACAGGGCAGTACTGGCTTCGATCTTCAACCGCGTCATCCTTGCGCCTCCACATCGCCGCCCAGGGCCAGGAACTCGTCACGCGACACCGCCACGAAGCGCACCCGGTCGCCCGGTTGCAGCAGGCTGTAGCCCTCGCGTTCGCGGTCGAACAGGCGCACCGGTGTGCGCCCGATCAGGTTCCAGCCGCCCGGCGATACCGCGGGGTAAGCCGCCGTCTGGCGTTCGGCAATGCCCACGCTGCCCGCCGCCACGCGCTTGCGCGGGGTGCTCAGCCTCGGGCTGGCCAGACGTTCGTCGACCAGCCCCATGAAGCCGAAGCCGGGGGCGAAGCCAAGGGCAAATACCGGGTACTCGCGTTCGCTGTGCAGGCGGATCACCTCGGCTTCGCTCAGCCCGCTGCGCGCTGCCAGCACGGGCAGCTCCGGGCCGACGCTGGCGTCGTACCACACCGGGATTTCATGCTGCCGGCCACCGCTGCCAGGGTCCGGCTGCAGCCCGTCCAGCGCCTGGCTGATCAGCGCCCGCGCTTCACGCGGCGGTAGATCGAACTGCACCATCAGCGTGGTGTAGGACGGCACCAGATCCACCAGGTGTTTGCCGAACGCCGCACTGAGGCGCTGGCTGGCGGCAAGCATCCACGGCATGTTGGCTTCGTCGATACGGTCGAACAGGCGCACCATCAGGCTGTCGATGGCCACGACTTCGATACGCAGCTTCATCGCGCCTCCAGCGCATCGAGGGCCTGACGGATCTGCCGCACGGCGGCTACCGAACTGTCGTTGTCGCCATGCACGCAGAGGGTGCTGGCCAACAGTTTCAGCGCACTGCCGTCCGCCGCCACCAGCGCTTCGCCGCGGGCCAGGCGCAAAGCCTGCTCGACCACCTGTGCCGGGTCATGGTGCACCGCGCCCGGCAGGCGCCGCGACACCAGGTGACCACTGGCGGTGTAGGCGCGATCGGCAAAGGCTTCGAACCACAGCGGCACGCCGACTTCATCGCCCAGCGCCTGAGCCGCGCGGTTGTCGGCGGTGGCCATGAGCATCAGCGGCAGGCCGCTGCCATAGGCCGCCACGGCTTCCAGCACGGTGCGCAGCTTGAGCGGGTCGGCCATCATGTCGTTGTACAACGCGCCGTGGGGCTTCACATAGGCCACGCGGCCGCCGAGCACCTTGCAGATGCCGTCCAGGGCACCGATCTGGTAATGCAGCAGATCGCGGATTTCTTCCGGGCTGCAGGCCATGGAGCGGCGGCCGAAGCCGACCAGGTCCGGATAGGCCGGGTGCGCGCCGACGGTCACGCCGTGCTCCAGCGCCATGGCCACGGTGCGGCGCATGATGCCCGGGTCGCCGGCGTGGTAGCCGCAGGCGATGTTGGCGCAGTCGATATAAGGCATCACTTCGGCATCCAGGCCCATGTGCCAGCTGCCGTAACTTTCGCCCATGTCGCAATTGAGTAGCAGGGGTTTCACCTGACGTGCTCCCGTGTCGATGTTCATAGGCCTACCTTAGCGCGCCTGGAGTTGTTTGCCGCGGGTTTCCGGCAGGCTCAGCGCCGCCACGATCACCACCCCATAAGACACCGCAGAGAACACGCCGATACCCAGGCCCAAAGGGATCTTTTCGCCGAGCATGCCGATCAGCAGCGGGAACAGTGCAGCGATGACCTTGCCGACGTTGTAGCAGAAGCCCTGCCCCGAACCCCGCACCCGGGTCGGGAACAGTTCGGTCAGAAACGCGCCCATGCCACTGAAGATGCCCGAAGCAAAGAAGCCCAGCGGGAACCCGAGCCACAGCATCACGCCGTCACTGACTGGCATCTGCGTATACAGCAGCACGATGATGAACGAGCCCACCGCGAACAGGATGAAGTTCTTCTTGCGCCCCAGCAGGTCGGACAGGTACGCGCTGACCACATAACCGATGTAGGACCCGACGATCACCATCGCCAGGTAGCCGCCCGTGCCGAGCACGCTCAGGCCGCGCTCGTTCTTGAGGAACGTCGGCAGCCACGAGGTGATGGCGTAGTAGCCACCCAAAGCGCCAGTGGTCAGCAGCGAGGCGCGCACGGTGGTCCAGAGCATGCCGGGGGCGAAGATCTCGTAGAAATGCGAGGGCGCCTCGGCTTTTTCCTCGGCCTTGGCCTGGCGATAGACCTCCGGGTCCTTGACCAGGCGACGGACGAAGATCACGAAGATCGCTGGCACCAGCCCCAGCAGGAACAGCGCACGCCAGGCCTGCTCGGCCGGCAGCCAGGAGAATAGCAGCGCATACAGGACCGCTGTCAGCCCCCAACCCAGCGCCCAGCCCGACTGCACCATGCCCACTGCCTTGCCACGGTCCTGGGCCCGGATGACCTCACCGATCAGCACGGCGCCAGCGGTCCACTCGCCGCCGAAACCAAAGCCCATCAACGTGCGGGCGATCAGCAGCTGGTCGTAGTTCTGGGCAAAGCCGCAGAGGAAGGTGAAAAAGGCGAACCACAGCACCGTCAATTGCAAGGTGCGCACGCGGCCGATGCGGTCGGAGAGGATGCCGGCGACCCAGCCACCGATGGCCGAGGCAATCAGCGTGCTGGTGTGGATCAGCCCGGCTTCGGCAGTGCTGATGCCCCACAGCATGATCAGGGTCGGGATGACGAAACTGAGCATCTGGGTGTCCATGCCGTCCAGGCCATAGCCGATCTTGCAGCTCCAGAATGTGCGCCGCTGCTGGTGGTCGATGTCGCGGTACCAGGCGAACGGCCCGGTCGAAGGGGGGGATTGCACCTGCTGCTGCACGCCGCTTGGGTTCATGCTTGCCTCGGCTTGTTGGTATTGTTTTACGGGCGACGTCGGGCGTCGCGGCCTGGGCGTCATGTTCAGAGGCCGTGCTGCCTGAGTCCAACGAGAAAAACCGCCGGTCTGGAACAAGAAAAACTGATCATGAACCTTCGCTTCCTCGAAACCTTCGTCTGGGTCGCTCGGCTCAAGAGCTTCCGCCTGACTGCGGAGAAGCTGTTCACCACCCAGGCCTCGGTGTCCAGCCGCATCGCCGCGCTGGAGGCCGACCTTGGCGTGAAGCTGCTGCTGCGCGACTCCCGCGGGGTCAGCCTGACGCCGGAAGGCAGCAAAGTGCTGGAGTACGCCGAGCGCATGCTCGACACGGCCAAAGCGATGAAGCAGTCGCTCGACAGCGATCGGACGAAGGTCGGGCACATTCGCATCGGGGTGATGGACACGGTGATCCACACCTGGATGAGCGCGCTGGTAGCGGAATTGACCGAGCGCTACCCGCAGGTGGAGATCGAACTGGTCGCCGACACCGCACTGAACCTGCGCGAGCAGTTGCAGAAGGGCTTTCTCGACGTGATCGTGCAGACCGACCTGCTGCGCGAGCAATCGATCCGCAGCCAGGACCTGGCGCGCTACCCGATGGGTTGGGTGGTGGCGGCCGGCTCCGTGTACCACCGCGACTTCGCCTCGCTCACTGAGCTGGGCCGCGAGCGCATCGTGACCTTTTCCAGGAACTCCCGGCCGCACCAGGAGCTGCTCAGCCTGCTGCACAGTGCCGGTGCCGAGACGCCGCGGTTGAACTGCGTGAACTCGGTGGCGGCGATTACCCGGTTGTTGCGTGACGGGTTCGGCATTGGTGCCTTGCCACCGGCGTTGGTCGATGCCGAATTGAGCCGGGGTGAGCTGGTGCTGCTGGAGGGATTGCAGCCACCGCCGAGCCTGGAGTTGGTGGTGGCCTGGCAGACCGGGGTGGCATTGGTCGATGAGGTGGTCGGCGTGTGCCGGCAGGTGCTGCAGCGCTATGCGCGGGATGTGGGTGGGCAGCGGATTGTGCTGGTCTGAAAAATCAGCGCCAGCTTTCCTTCACCACTCCACGCCGCCCGCCAAGGATCACCCAGCCAATCCCCAGCAGCAGGCTTTCGACCACAAAGGCCAGCACAAACCCGGCCCCGACGCCCCAGCCGATCGCTTCAGGCACCAGCAGAATCTGGTAGCTGTAGCCCTTGAGCGTCTCTTCGCGCAGCTGCGGATCCGGCTGCACCAGCACATGCCAGGTGCGGCTCAGCCACGACCCTTGCAGCGCCTGCCATTCGTCTTCCAGCAACTGATTGCGAATCAGCAGGCTTTCGATGCTGTTGGCATCACTGAGGAACACCGGGTCGTCACTGGTCCGGTAATGCCGCACCAGCGCCTGCAGATCACCGTTGAAGAAGCGCTCGGCAGTCTGCTTGAAGCCATCCAGCGCCTGGCGCGACTCGAACAGATGCGCCTCGGCCCGCTGGCTGTAGTCCTTGACCAGCCCAGGCACCTGGATACCGGCCAGCAGGCCGAAGGTGAACAACAGCAACCGCAGGTAACTTCTGAACATGCAGCGTCCTTAGCTCTGGCCTTGCGAAACGCACTCGCCGTGCCGCCACAGGCCCCACTGGCCGGGCTCGTAGCGCCGCCAGGTCTCGTTCTCGGTCAAGGCCTCGGTGGCGATCACCGTGACTACGTCATTGGGCGTGGTTTCGGTGTGAAAATCGACGATCAGGTCGACATCCTTCAAGCGGGCAGCACCAAAAGGCGCACGCCGTGTAATGTGTACCAGCTTGGTCGAACAGAAACAGAACAACCAGTCGCCGTCGCTGAGCAGGCAGTTGAACACGCCCTTGCCACGGTACCCGGCACAGGCTTCGACCAGCACCGGCAGTAGCTGTTCCACCTCGACCGGCTCGGGGAACGCCGCACGAATGCGGTTGAGCAAATCGCAGAAGGCCGCCTCGCTGTCCGTGTCGCCCACCGGGCGATAGAAGGTCGCTTCGCCCCTGAAATCGCCCAGTTGGCCGTTGTGCGCGAAGCACCAGTTGCGGCCCCACATTTCACGCACGAACGGGTGCGTGTTGGACAGGCACACCCGACCGACGTTGGCCTGGCGGATATGGCCAATCACCACTTCGCTCTTGATCGGGTAGCGCTGCACCAGGTTGGCCACCTCCGATTCACTGCTCGCGGCCGGGTCCTGGAACAGGCGCAGGCCGCGCCCTTCGTAGAAGCCGATACCCCAGCCATCGCGGTGCGGGCCAGTACGCCCGCCGCGCTGCATGAGCCCGGTGAAGCTGAAGACGATATCGGTGGGGACGTTGGCACTCATGCCCAAAAGTTCGCACATGATGGTGGCTCCGCTTACAGGCGTGGCTCGACCCGGCCACGGCCGCCGCCCGGCACGGCAGGTGGCGGGTCATCGCGGTAGCGATCATTGCGCTCGGCGGCCATGGGCGCTGCCGCGATGACCGCATTGTCCTCGGCCGCGCGGCGCTGGGCGGCGGCTTCGGTCTGCGCGCGGCGCTCGCGGGCGCGTTTTTCCAGCGGCCAGCGGATCAGCACGAAGACCATGTACAAGGCAAAAGCGATCATGCCGTACATGGCGAAATCGGAAATCGCCCGCCAGGCGTTGTTGCCGACCTTGAACGCAAGGTCCAGGGCGGTAATGGCAATGGCCGGGGCGAAGCTGTCCTTGACCGGGTCGACGATGGTCGGGGTCAGCAGCAGCACCGCCAGGATCACCCGCAGCGGTTCACGCAGCCAGCGCCACATCCAGCCGGTGAGTTTGAAGCCCACCAGCAGGCAACCCAGGGCGGCGACAGCGTAGAGGCCCCAGGCGAAGGTGTAGTCGTTCTCGATCATGGTGTTCGTGCAAGCCAGGCAAAGAGATGCCTATGATAAACACTTTTCAGGGCGCAGACAGCGTCTCCCTGTCCCGGCCAAGAGATCCCCGATGCCAACCAAACCTCAGCCCCCCATTGCCCGCCAGGACCAGGCCACTGATCCCTACGCCTGGCTGCAACAGCGCGACACCCAGGAAGTGCTCGATTACCTGCAGGCGGAAAACGCCTATCAGGAAGCCTGCCTGGCCGACCAGGCAGCGCTGCGCGAGCAGTTGTTCGAAGAGATCAAGGGCCGCATTCTCGAAACCGACCTGTCGCTGCCCTCGCCCTGGGGCCCCTACCTCTACTACACCCGCACCACCGCAGGCGACGAGTACCCGCGCCACTACCGCTGCCCGCGTCCGGCGGACGACTCCAACACGGTCGATGAAAGCCAGGAACAACTGCTGCTCGACCCCAATGCCCTGGCCAACGGCGGCTTCCTGTCGCTGGGCGCGTTCAGCGTCAGCCCGGACCACCGCCGGCTGGCCTACAGCCTCGACACCAGCGGTGATGAAATCTACACGCTGTACGTCAAGGACCTGAGCAGCGGCGACCTGACCGCCCTGCCCTTTGACGACTGTGACGGCAGCGTGACCTGGGCCAACGACAGCCAGACGCTGTTCTTCGCCGAGCTGGACGATACCCATCGACCCTGGCGCCTGCGCCGCCACACCCTCGGCGAAGCGGGTGCGAGCACGGTCTTCGAAGAGGCCGACGGTCGCTTCTTCCTGCACTGCTACCGCACCAGCTCCGAGCGCCAGCTGGTGCTGCTGCTCAACAGCAAGACCACCAGCGAGGCCTGGGTGCTCGACGCCGAAACGCCGCAGGCACCGTTCACCTGCCTGGCGCCACGGGTCGAAGGCCACGAGTACTTCCCGGACCACGGCCAACTCGACGGCCAATGGCGCTGGTTCATCCGGACCAACCAGGACGGCATCAACTTCGCCCTCTGCCACGCACCGGCCACCCCGGTGCCCAGCCGCGACCAGTGGCAGGTGCTGGTGGCGCACCGCGACGACATCATGCTCGAAGGCCTGAGCCTGAATGCCGAGGCACTGACCCTGAGCCTGCGCGAAGGCGGCCTGCCGATCATCGAAGTGCGCCCGCAGGGGCTGGCCCCTTACCGGGTGGAGTTGCCCGATGCGGCCTACAGCCTGTACGTGCAGGACAGCCTGGAGTTCGCCAGCCGCCGCGTACGCCTGCGCTACGAAGCGCTCAACCGCCCGGCCCAGGTGCGCCAGCTGGAGTTGGCCACGGGCGCCCAGCATGTGCTCAAGCAAACCCCGGTGCTCGGCCAGTTCGACGCCGACGACTACGTCAGCCAGCGCCTGTGGGCCACCGCGCCGGACGGCACCCAGGTACCGATCAGCCTGGTGCGCCGCCGCGAAGACCTGGGCAAGACCGTGCCGCTCTACCTGTATGGATATGGCGCCTACGGCGAAAGCCTCGACCCGTGGTTCTCCCACGCCCGCCTGAGCCTGCTGCAACGCGGCGTGGCTTTCGCCATCGCCCACGTGCGCGGCGGCGGCGAGCTGGGAGAAGCCTGGTACCGCGCCGGCAAGCAGGAACACAAGCACAACACCTTCAGCGACTTCATCGCCTGTGCCGAACACCTGATCGCCGAGGGTGTGACCGCCCCGCAGCGCCTGGCCATCAGCGGCGGCAGCGCCGGCGGCCTGCTGATCGGCGCCGTGCTCAACCTGCGCCCAGAGCTGTTCCGCTGCGCCATCGCCGAGGTACCGTTCGTCGACGTGCTCAACACCATGCTCGACCCCGAACTGCCGCTGACCGTCACCGAGTACGACGAATGGGGCAACCCGGAAGAGCCCGAGGTGTACGCGCGCATCAAGGCCTATGCGCCTTATGAGAATGTCCGCGCCCAGGCCTACCCGGCCATGCTGGTGGTGGCCGGCTACAACGACAGCCGCGTGCAGTACTGGGAAGCGGCCAAGTGGGTGGCGCGCCTGCGCACGCGCAAGACCGACGACAACCTGCTGCTGCTCAAGACCGAGATGGGCGCCGGGCATGGCGGGATGAGCGGGCGGTACCAGGGGCTGCGCGATATGGCGCTGGAATATGCGTTCGTGTTTGGCGAACTGGGTATCGCTTGAGAATGCCGGGGGCGCTTTACGCCCCTTTCGCGACACAAGGCCGCTCCCACAGGGACAGCGCAAATTCAGGACATGTGCAGTCCCTGTGGGAGCGGCCTTGTGTCGCGAAAGGGCTGCAAAGCAGCCCCAGGATCGTGCAGCCATCACACAACTTTCAGTCAATCATCCTGCGCAGGCGGTTTCGCCGGTGGTTGGCGCAACCCCGGCAAGTCCTGATCCTTGGGCGGCCCTGGCACCGGCATCGGCGGCAGCAGCGGCGCGCCCGGCGTGCTGTCGTAGGCCTTGGGCGGGATGCTCGGGGTGATTTGCGGGTAAGGCGTGGGCGTGGGCGTGCCCGGCGCCCCGGGTACCGGGGTGTTCAGCCGTGGGGGCGTGCCTGCCGCTTCAACTAGGGGCATGGCGGTCATCAGCAGCGCGGCGAGGATCGCATGAAACATCAGCAACCTCCTGTCGGGAACCTCTCTACAGGCTACGCCGATATTCGAGTTTTCGCCTGTCCGCCTGCCCCGCAAGCGCGCTAGACTCAATGGCATAACCGTCATCTGCCTGATCAGAACAAAGGAAACACCATGAGTTCGGCTTCCACCTCCGCCGCCACCGCCCGCCTCGATCGCATCCTCGCCGACGCCAAGCGCGACAAGGAGATGGGCTACCGCGACAAAGCCCTGAAAATGTACCCGCACGTGTGCGGCCGCTGCGCCCGCGAATTTTCCGGCAAGCGCTTGAGCGAGCTGACCGTGCACCACCGCGACCACAACCACGACAACAACCCGCAGGACGGCTCCAACTGGGAGCTGCTGTGCCTGTACTGCCACGACAACGAGCACTCGCGCTATACCGACCAGCAGTACTTCAGCGAAGGCTCGACCAGCACCCCAAGCATCGCCAAGGCCACCCACAACCCGTTCGCCGGGCTGGCAGGCATGCTGAAAAAAGACTGACTGTCACACCAAACCCCGCTGCTGCCGGCAAGCCCGTATAATCGCGCTCTTTTTTTTCGCGAAAGGCCCCGGCACGTGGCAAACAAACGGTACAGCTGCATCGGCCTGTTCAACCCAAAGTCCGCGGAGAACGTCGGTTCGGTGATGCGTGCAGCGGGTTGCTACGGCGTCAACTCGGTGTTCTACACTGGCAAGCGCTATGAGCGCGCGCGTGACTTCGTCACCGACACCAAGCGGGTGCACTACGACATCCCGCTGATCGGCATCGACGACCTGCAACGCATCATCCCCTTGGGTTGCACGCCGGTAGCGGTGGAGCTGGTGGACGGCGCACGGCCGCTGCCTGAATACACCCACCCGGACCGGGCGATCTATATCTTCGGGCCTGAGGATGGCTCGTTGAGCGAAGACGTGCGGGGCTGGTGCGAAGAGACCATCTACATCCCCACCGAAGGCTGCATGAACCTCGCCGCGACGGTGAATGTGGTGCTGTATGACCGCATGGCCAAAGGGCTCAATACCCGCTCAGGGCCCAAGTTCAAATAGCCGGCTGCGCGTGCGACGCCTGCGCGAGCCCGCTGGGCAAACCAAGTGAACGGTCGTTCACGGCTGCTGGTCAGCTGTTAACACTTCACACGGAGGGTTTGCCATGCTCGATATTCATTCCAGGGCTTCACGGGAACACAATGTTCAGGGGCTGGAACGCGCCGGCTCACTGGCAGGCGGCGCCTTGATGTTCACCAAGGGCATGCGCCACGGGGGCCTGATCGGGTTGCTGCAGATGGTGGCGGGCGGCCTGGCGGTAGCCCGGGGAGTCAGTGGCCACTGCGCGACCAAGGCCTGGTGGCAACGGCATCGCCAGGAATATCACCGCCTGCGTTCGGATATCGAGCGCAGTGCCGCGGAGCTGAAGGAACTCAAGACCAGTGCCGAGGCGGCTACCCAGGGGGTGACAGTGACCGGCAAGGACCCTTTGACGGGCAACTGAGTCTTGTGACGCCTCGGCCCCTTCGCAGCGGTTCGAGGCCTCGACGCGCCCGCGCCCACAGGTACAGCGCTGCCGTGAGGTCCAGCACTCTGTCAGTGGGAGCGGGCATGCCCGTGAAGAGGCCCGCAACTGGCTAGCGCAGCGCCTTGCTTTGCAGCACCTCGGAGCGGCGCCCGAGCACACTCTCGCTGATCTGGACGAATTCTTCGGTGCTCACACTGGGCAGGCGCATGAGCGCGCGGGTGACATCGTCCAGCGAACGCTTGGCCTGGGTATGGATACGGATTTCCTTGTCCAGGGCCTGCAGCAGCATCACCCCCCGGGCAACCTGTGCCGGGCTGGCGTGCTCGGCACGCAGTTGGCTGACCTGGCCGCCCAGTTTCTGCAAACGTGCCTGCGCTACCTCATAACGGTCATCGCTGATGCCGCCGGCACGGCGCAGCAGCTCGGTAGCGTAATACTCGGTCAGGCCCTGGCCCAGCCAGTCGCTGTTGTCACGTACACGAATCTGCGCGAACAGCTGCACCAGTTCGCGCAACAACAGGCTGCTGCCATTCTCGCTGACCATTGGCCGGCTGCTGTGCAAGTAGATCGAACCCTGCGCCGCCGTCGCTCCGCGCCACATGCCATCACGGGCGCCTACCAGGAGCAGCTTGGTCGGGTTGCGCGGGAATACGGCCTGCAATTGCGGCCAGACGAAGGTCAGCAGGGTCAGGCTGTCCATCCGTCGCATACCCTGCCCTACCGGCGCGGCGACGGTGACGTCGGTTTCGCCAAGGCGGGCGCGGCGGCTGCCAAGGTTCCCCGCAAGCATCCAGCCGGTCGGGCGGTCGAACAGGCGGGACACGTTGTCGATCCGGAACTTGTCCTTGCCGATACGGGGCCAGGGCGTCTCGATGCTGTTCCAGCCTTCAGGCAAGTCGACCGTCAGTCGTGCCACCAGCTCGGTACCGTCCTGCTGATCGAGGTGCGCAGGCGGCACCAACTGGTCACCGAGGAACAGCGCCCAGTGCGGGGTGATGCGGGAGGAGTAGGCACCGCTGCGCAGCTTCTGGTCCAGTTTGACCCGGTAGCTGAGGCTGGTCTTGCCATTGGCCGGGTGCCACACACCGCGCTCGCCCTGCTGCTGCCACTGGCCATCGGCCTGGAAACCACTGTAGGCACCGGCCGTGCCCAGGTCGAAATCCAGGCTGCGCACGGCGCTGCCTTCGGCCAGGGTCAGGCGCACTTCGGCCTGGCCATTGGCAGGCAGCAGGCGTACCTGGTAATCGAGGTCGACCTTTTTTGCCCAGGCCGGCGAGCAGGCCACAAGCCCGAGGAGCAGCAACAACAGGCAACGCATACCGAAACTCCTTGTTCCTCAGAGGCGACGCGGGTGGGGCGTTCAGCTGGCGCGGAAAATCAGATGGTCTTCCCAGTCGTCTTCGTCGACATCATGTTCACTGAGCATACGCCCCGATTGCGATATGCGCTGTTCATGCACCTGTTTACGGTCGCCGCACACCAGGTGATGCCACTCGGGCAAGTCCTTGCCCTCGCTGACCAGGCGATACCCACAGGTGCTCGGCAGCCATTTGAACTGGTCGGCCTTGCCTGGGGTGAGCTGGATGCAATCGGGCACATGGGCGAAGCGATTGGGGTAGTCGCTGCACTGGCAAGTATCGAGGTCGAGCAGCTTGCAGGCGATGCGCGTGTAGTAGACGCTGTTGTCGTCTTCATCCTCGAGCTTTTGCAGGCAGCACAGGCCGCAGCCGTCACACAGCGACTCCCACTCTTGCGGGCTGAGTTGTTCGAGGGTCTTGCGCCGCCAGAACGGCGCGCTGTCAGCGATCATCACACGGGTTTCCTGCAGTCTTGTTCGGGCCGCGGGGCGCGGCGGCGCCAGTCTAGAGCCTGGCCTTCGGCAACGCCAGACCGCTTGTCAGTGGCAGGCGGACGCAGTAGCGTGCAGGCTTTGCCATCCACTTGCAGGAGCCGCCATGAGCGCCACCCCCCGCATTGCCGATTACGCCATCAACGAGCAGTTCATCAACCGCTGGTCGCCGCGTGCCTTCACCGCCGAACCGATCAGCGAAGAGACCCTGCTGAGTTTCCTCGAAGCGGCACGCTGGGCGCCGTCGGCCTACAACTCGCAGCCTTGGCGCTTCCTGTATGCGCGGCGCGACACGCCGAACTGGGAGCGTTACCTGAGCCTGCTGGTACCCTTCAACCGCAGCTGGGCGCAGCAGGCTTCGGCGCTGGTGCTGATCATTTCCAAGACCACCTTCGCGGCGCCAGGCGCCAGCGAAGAAAAGCCGGCGCTGTGGCACACCTTCGATACCGGTTCGGCCTGGGGCCACCTGGCGTTGCAGGCCAGCATCAGCGGCTGGCACACCCATGGCATGGCCGGCTTCGACCAGGCACTGGCGCGCCAGGAGCTGAAGATTCCGGAAGGTTACGAACTGCATGCCATGGTGGCGATCGGCAAGCTGGGCGACAAGGCCAGCCTGGACGAGGCGCTGCAGGCGCGTGAAGTACCGAGCCCGCGTCGACCGTTGAGCGAGCTGGCGGCTGAAGGGGATTTCAGCCTGTAAGGCTTGTAGTGCCGTGCTGCCCTCTCGCGGATAAATCCGCGAGAGGGCAGCACAGGAGACAGAAATCAGTAACCCCGGGCGAAATCGACTTCGCCGCGCAACCCCTGCCCCGCTGCATACGCCCGCGCATTCCCGGCAAACAACCGCACCATGGCCGCCGGCGAGGTGGGCGCCGAGCTGTGCCCGGTCAGCAACAAGCCCCAGGCGGTCCAGAACGGATGGCGTTGCGGCAGCGGCTCCTGCCGGCACACGTCGATCACCGCCCCGGCCAGATGCCCCTGTTTCAGCGCCTCGACCAGGTCGGCATCGACCACCGCCGCGCCGCGCCCGGCGTTGATGAACAGCGCCGTGGGCCGGAAGCACTGGAACAGCGCCGCATCGTACAAGTCATGGGTTGCCGGCGTGTCCGGCAACAGGTTGAGCACATAGTCCACTTGCCCGACCATGCGCGGCAAATCCGCCAGCCCCGCCACTTCGACGAAGGGCGCCTGCTCGCGGGCGCTGCTGGCGATACCGTACAGGGTCACGCCAAACGGCACGAGGAACTCGGCGACTCGCTGGCCGATATCGCCGGTCCCGACGATCAATACCTTGCGCCCCTCCAGGCTGCGCCCCGGGCGGTCATCCCAGCGCCGCTCGACCTGGCTGACCAGGCGCGACAACACTTCGCGCTCGTGGCCGAGCATGTAGGTCAGCATGTATTCGGCCATCACCTGGCCGAAAATACCTACGGCGCGGGTCAGGCGGTAGTCACGTGGGAGGCCTTCGGCCAGCAATGGCGTGATGCCGGCCCAGGTCGACTGCATCCACTCAGGCTTGTGGCCCTGGCGCAACAGGCTCGCCAGCAGATCCGGCTGGCCCAGCCAGACCGGGCACTGCGGTGCCTGGCGGGCCAGTTCGGCGGAGTCGTTGCTGGTCAGCACTTCCAGTTCCGGCATCGCTTCGCGCAACAATTCGGCATAACGAGCATGATCATGCTCAGCGATCAGTACACGCATGATCAAACCGGGTCGTTGCGGCGCAGCAGTTCTTCGGGCAGATGCTCGATGTATTCATCGTCCGGCGGTGGCATCTGCAGGTGGTAGCCCTGGTTGTCGAGGTTCTCCAGGACCTTGGCGATGTCTTCGCGGGCCAGCTTGCGCTCGGGGCTGAGCACCAGGTCGAAAGCATGCTTGGGCGTACCGAAGAACGGTAGCAGGGCTTCGGGCACGCGCTCCAGGCCATCGGCCTTGAGCACATACAGGTACATTTCGTTCTTGCGTGGGCTCTTGTAGATCGAGCAGATACGTTTCATTGCTTGTCTCCGGCACCTGCCAGGTCGTCCAGCAGGGCCTGGCCCATCCGCTCACGGCGCCAGCCGCGCAGCGAATCGGGCAGTTGATAAGGGCCGTTCGGGTAGCCGCTCTTGAGCAGGGCTTCCAGGGCTTTCTTGCGCAGCATCAGTTCGGGGGCGATGCCCAGGCGCTCGCCTTCGGCCTGGCCGATGGCACGCAGGCGCTTGAGGATACCGGCGGCTTCGATCGGCAGCGGCTCGGGGAGCGGCTGTGGCCATTGCTCGGCCGGCAGGTTGCCGGCACGCTTGATCAGCTCGAGCAGCAAGGCGCCGTCCTGGCGGATGGTGCGCGGGTGCATTTCTTCAATCTTGGCCAGGGCCGAAAGGTTATCCGGCTGGCTCTTGGCCATGGGCCACAGCGAGTGTTCCTTGAGGATACGGTTGCGCGGTACATCACGGCTGCGTGCTTCACGCTCGCGCCAGGCGCACAGTTCGCGCAGCACCGCCAGTTGCTGCCGGCTCAGCTTCCAGGCGAGCTTGACGTCGCGATACAAAGTCTCGGGTTCGACTTCACGGCGCAGCGCAGCCACCAGCTCGGCGCCGTCTTCCAGCACCCAGGCGTACTTGTCGCCGGACAGGCGTGGCTGCAGGGCGGCGAACAGCTCGGCCAGGTGCACGGCATCTTCGGCGGCGTAGCTGACCTGGGTTTCCGACAGCGGGCGCTGCAACCAGTCAGAGCGGGTTTCGCCCTTGGGCAGCTCGATACCCAGCACGTCCTGCACCAGGCGCGAATAGCCCATGGAGAAGCCCAGGTTCAGGTAACCGGCGGCCAGCTGGGTGTCGAACAACGGTTGCGGCAGCTTGCCAGTCAGGCGCAGCAGCACTTCGAGGTCTTCACTGCAGGCGTGCAGCACCTTGACCACGTTGCTGTCGTCGAGCAGTTCGCCCAGCGGCTGCCAGTCGCCGATCAGCAGCGGGTCGATGAGGAAAGCCCGCTGCCCGTCGCCAACCTGGACCAGGCCGGCTTTCGGGTAGAAGGTGTCGACCCGCATGAATTCGGTGTCGAGTGCCACGAAGGGCAGTTCGCGCCACTTGCGGCAGTGTTCGGCCAGGGTCTGGTCGTCACGGATCCAGTGTATTTCGATGGCCACAAGGCTCTCCCACAAACATTGGCGCGCAGTATATACGGCGCGGGCCCTGCTGGTGAAACCTGCGCCATCCCTGGATTAGATGAACGGCCTCAACGCTGGGCTGCCAGCCACGGCCGGCAGCTGGCAAACATGTCCAGCGACTGCTGGTAGACCTCGGTGTGCACCTGCAGCAGGCCCAGCATCGAGTGGAACAGGTTGTCCTGCGACAGCGGCGCATCGCTGAGCTTGGCCAGGCAATCGGTGTCGATGCCAAAGTCTTCCTTGTAGCTGTCGGAGAACCAGGTCAGCAGCGGCACATGCTTTTGTTGTTCCGGAGCAATGGCATAGGGAGTGCCGTGCAGGAACAGGTTGTACTCGCCCAGCGACTCGCCATGGTCGGAGAGGTAGATCATCGCCGTGTCGACCTTGTCCTGCTTGCTGCGCAGGGTATCGATCAGCGAAGACAGCACTTTGTCAGTGTAGGCCAGGGTGTTGTCGTAGCCGTTGATGATCTCCTGCTCGCTGCACTGGTTCAGCGCGTTGCTCTGGCACACCGGGGTGAAGCGCTCGCCGTCTTGAGGGTAGCGCTTGAAGTATTCGGGGCCGTGGCTGCCCATCTGGTGCAGCACCAGCACGGTGTCCTTGTCAAGGTTGTCGATCAGCTCGCCCAGGCCTTGCAGGAGGATTTCATCATGGCATTCGCCGCTGGCGCACAGCTGCGGGTCCTTGAGGTTGCTGACGTCGATGAACTGCACGCGGTCGCAGGTGCCCTTGCAGCCCGACTGGTTGTCGCGCCACTGCACGGCCAGGCCGGCACGCTGGAGGATGTCCAGCAGCCCTTCGCGGTTCTTCGCCACCCGAGCGTCGTATTCCTTGCGCTTCATGCCGGAGAACATGCACGGCACCGAGACGGCGGTTTCAGTACCGCAGGAATGCACATCGGAGAAGCTCAGCAGGCCCTGCTCCCGGGCCAGGTTCGGGGTGGTATCGCGCGGATAGCCGAGCACGCCGAAGTGGTCGGCACGGGCACTTTCGCCGACGACCAGCACGGTCAGCGATTTGCGCTCGTGCTTCTGCCAGGCCGGGTCGCGCTTGGCATCTTCGCCATAACTCTGGAATGGGCGCGCTGCAGTACCGACGCGCTCGTTGACATAACCGATGGTCGCGCCGACGACATTGCTCGGGGTGAGCATCAGGCGCAGTTCATGGTGGTTGCGAAACAGCGACGACAGCCCTTGATAATTGACCAGTGCCACCGAGCCCAGCGCCACCACGCAGGCGCCGCTGACCACCAGTTTGCCGAGCAATTCGCGGTGCCATGGGCGGTAGGCGATCTTCGCCTTCCACAGCACGACCGACGGCAATACACCAAGCAGCAGAATATAGGCAGCGAACTTGAACGACATCAGGTCGCGCACTTCCGTAACGTTGGTTTCGGCCATGTTGCGGAACATGCCAGCGTCAATAAGCACGCCGTACTGGTTCATGAAGTAGGCAGCACTTGCACCACTGATGAACAACACGATCAATAACGGCTTCAATACATAACGGAAGGCGAACAGCGTCAACACCAGGTTGAACGCGAACAACATCAGCACGGCGAACGCCAGGCTCAGCCAAAGCCCCGTCATCCCGGCAGGCACCACCTCTTGCAGGTGCTCCCAGAGGAACATGTTGAGACCCACCAGCAGGTAAACGCTGGCCAACAGCGTGACCCATTCAGTCCGCAGGGATTTGAAGTTGAGCATCGGCATTCGCAATCGAGAGTAATTATCACCCACAGGCCGGATGGCACTGTGGGAAAGTCGGGCGAACTCTAGAAAGCGCACCATCAATTTTTCGTGAAAAAGACGGTAACAAATTCGTAAGCCGATGCATTTTTTTACATTAAATCAACTTCATTCAGCCGCCGTTCAGCCGTGCAGACGCGCCTTGGCATAAGGTTCGCGGTCGATGTCGAGCACTTCCACGCACAACTGGGTGTCCACTCCGGCCTTGGCCGGGATCGCTTCGCGCAACACCTCGAGCAAGCCGTTCGACAGTTGCTGCTTCACCTCGGGCGAGCGCCCGCTGAGGATGGCCAGGCGCACATGGGCGAAAGCTCGCTCTCCCGGCGCGGTACCCACCCGGTACTGCTTGAAGGCCTCGGCCCGGCTCTTGATGTCGCCCTCGTCGGCAAACTGGCCGCTACCCACCAGGGCGTGGTTCAGGCGCAGCAACAGCACATCGACATTGAGTTCGCGCAGGTTGTCGCTGTATTCCAGGTTCAGGTGAGGCATGGCGCAGGTTCCAGGCACAGGGAAGGATGCGACAGCCTACCCCAGTCCCCCACCTGCGCAAAGGCGGCTATCCTCAAAGGTCAGGACCTTACCGACAACCCTGACAGAGGTGAAGAAATGCCAGTTCCGCATGATCTGCTCGCTGACCTGCACATTACCGCTGACGCATTCCAGGCGGCCATAGACAAGGACCAGGACCTTCACAAGCTGCACAAGGAATACAACACCAAGGACAAAGAGGTGCTGGCCGCCGAGGCCAATGGCACCAACGACGACGCGGTCAACCGCCTGCGCAAGGAAAGGCTGCTGATCAAAGACAAGATCGAACGGATCATTCATCCGCCCAAGTCCTGATAGCCCTTCATTGAATACACTGGCCCTTCGCGGCTGAAGCCGCTCCTACAGGGGTATCGAGATCCCTGCAGGAGCGGCTTCAGCCGCGAAGAGGCCAGCAGCCATTACCCCGCAGCCGAAGCCTTCAACGCCCCATCCAGGTCTTCGATCAGGTCGCGATAATCCTCGATCCCCACCGACAACCGCAGCAGGTTCTCGCTGATCCCCATCTCGCCCTTCTGCGCCGGGCTCAACGAGTTGTGCGACATGCTCCACGAGTGGTTGATCATGCTTTCCACCCCGCCCAGCGAGTCGGCCAGCACGAAGATCTGCAAGGCCTCGATCAAGCGGTTGAGCGCTGCCCGGTCTGCGCCTTTGACTTTCATCGCCACCACCGCCCCGCCACTGCGCATCTGCCGCAGGCACAGTGCGTGTTGCGGGTGGCTTTCAAGCCCCGGGTAGAACACCTGCTCGACCTGCGGGTGGCCTTCCAGGAAGCGCGCCACCTGCAGCGCGTTGGTGCACTGGCGCTCCATGCGCACATCCAGGGTCTTCAGCCCGCGCAGGGCCAGGTAGCAGTCGAACGGCCCCTGGATCGCCCCGACCGCCATGCTGATCTTGCGCAGCCGGGCGAGCAGCTCGTCATTGGCGGCGACCACCACGCCCCCGGTGAGATCGGAGTGGCCGCCGATGTACTTGCTCGCCGAGTGCATCACCAGGTCCACGCCGAGGGTGATCGGGCGCTGGTTCCACGGCGAGCAGAAGGTGTTGTCGATACAGGTGAGGATGCCACGGGCACGGGCCAGGTCGCACACCGCCTTGATGTCCACCAGGTGCAGCAACGGGTTGGTCGGGGACTCGATCCAGATCAGCTGGGTTTCCGGCTTGATTGCTGCAGCCACCGCCTCGACGTCATTCAGGTCGACATACGTGGTGGTCAGGCCCGAGGTGCGCCCGCGGTAGTCTTCAAGGATGCGGAAGGTGCCGCCGTAGACACCATTCATCACCACCACGTGGGCGTCCTTGGGCAGCAGCTCGAGCACGGTGGCGGTGGCATTCACCCCCGAGGCACAGGCCACCGCACCGACGCCTTCCTCCAGCGCGGCAACACAGCTCTCATAGGCATGCCGGGTCGGGTTGCCGACACGGCTGTAGGCGTATTCGGGATTATCGTC
Source organism: Pseudomonas vlassakiae (assembly GCF_014269035.2). Taxonomy (GTDB): domain Bacteria; phylum Pseudomonadota; class Gammaproteobacteria; order Pseudomonadales; family Pseudomonadaceae; genus Aquipseudomonas; species Aquipseudomonas vlassakiae. Next base: position 232,932 of record NZ_JABWRP020000005.1, on the reverse strand, counting down.
CAGGCTGCGCTTGATGTAGGAGCTGGCGGTATAGATGGGCGGGAAGATGGCGTTTGCGGCAACGCTGGACTGCTCGCCGGCGTGGATGGTACGGGTGGCGAAATTACGCGGCTTGTCAGACATGGTCAGGCCCATTGGCAGGATTCAAGCCTGCAACTATGGCAATTACCTGGCGCGGCGGCAATGCCCGCCCGGTGCAGGAAATTTTCCTAGGCCTGGGGTAATCTGGGGAAAATTTTTCTCGGTGAAGTTTTCCCTGCCATGGACATCTTCGATCAGCACATTCTCACCCTGTTGCAGCGCGACGCCTCGATCTCGCTCAAGGACCTGGCCGAGGCGGTCAACCTGTCGACCACACCGTGCTGGAAGCGGGTCAAACGCCTTGAAGAAGACGGCTACATCCTCGGCCGCGTCGCCCTGCTAGACCCCGTGCGCCTGGGGTTGGGGCTGACTGTGTTCGTCCAGCTCAAGACCCAGCGCCACGACAGCGCCTGGCTGGAGCAGTTCGCAGCGACGGTGCAGGGGTTCGAGGAGGTGATGGAGTTCTACCGGATGTCCGGGGACTGGGACTACATGCTGCGGGTGGTGGTGGGTGACATCGCGGCGTATGACCGCTTCTACAAAAAGCTGATTACCCGCACTGAGGGGCTGTCGAACATCACCTCCAGTTTTGCCATGGAGCAGATGAAGTACACCACGGCCTTGCCGGTGCATCGTCCTTGAATCGGCGCTGGATGCTTCGCGGCTGAAGCCGCTCCTACAGGGGTATCGAGATCCCTGCAGGAGCGGCTTCAGCCGCGAAGAGGCCAGCCCAGGCAACCCTTCAATCGGCAGCGAGCACCGCCTCGATCCGGTTCCCGGCCTTGGCTTTCTCCAGCTTGATCGCAATGAACTTGGAAGTCGGCGTATAAGTCCCTTCGCCATAACTCTCCAGCGGCACCAGCGGATTGGTCTCGGGGTAATAGGCCGCTGCCTGCCCATCCGGAATGTCATAAGGCACCAACCGGAAGCCCGACACCCGTCGCTCGACACCATCCTCCCACAGCGACACCAGGTCCACGTGCTCGCCCGGCTCGAAGCCCAGCCGGCGGATGTCCGCCTCGCTGACAAACACCACTTCACGCAGGCCGAATACCCCGCGATAACGGTCATCCAGCCCGTACAACGTGGTGTTGTACTGGTCATGCGAGCGCAGGGTCTGCAGGATCAGGTCCGGCGTGTCACCCCGCGCCAGCACCTTGGCATTGACCAGTTCCTCCGGCAGCGCGTGGGGCATGAAGCGGGCCTTGCCGGTGGCCGTGCGGAAGTTGCGATCGGCCGCGTTGTTGCCCAGGTGGAAACCGCCCGGGTGCTGCAGGCGCTCGTTGAAGTTAGCGAAGCCCGGAATCACGTCGGCGATCATGCTGCGAATGCGGTTGTAGTCGGCAACCGCGTATTCCCAGTCGATCGGCTGGTTGCCCAAGGTGGCCTTGGCCATGCCGGCGATGATCCACGGCTCCGAACGCAGGTGCGGCGAACGCGCGCGCAGCTGGCCGTTGGAGAGGTGCACCATGCTGAACGTATCCTCCACCGTCACGCCTTGCGGCCCCTCGGCCTGCATGTCGATCTCGGTACGGCCCAGGCACGGCAGAATCAGCGCATCGCGCCCGGTCACCAAGTGCGAGCGGTTGAGCTTGGTGGAGATCTGCACGGTCAGCGCGCAATTGCGCAGTGCCGCGTGGGTGCGCGGGGTGTCCGGCGTGGCTTGGGCGAAGTTGCCGCCCAGGGCGATGAACACCTTGGCCAGCCCCTCTTCCATGGCTTTGATCGCCAGCACCGCGTTGTGCCCGTGGGCCCGGGGCACTCGGAACTTGAAACGTTTTTCGATGGCATCGAGCAGCGCCGCCCTGGGCTTTTCGTCAATGCCCATGGTGCGGTCGCCTTGCACGTTGCTGTGGCCGCGCACCGGTGACAGACCGGCACCGGGCTTGCCGACGTTGCCGCGCAGCAGTTGCAGGTTGACGATTTCCTGCACGGTCGGCACCGAATGACGATGCTGGGTAACGCCCATGGCCCAGCACATGATCACTCGCTCGGCCTTGCGGTACATGCGCGCGGCCAGTTCGATCTCGGCCAGGGTCAGGCCCGATTGCTTGACGATGTGCTCCCAGGAGGTGGCATCCACGGCCGCCAGGTAGTCGTCGAGGCCACTGGTGTGCTCGGCGATGAAGGCATGGTCGAACACCGCTGGCTCGCCCTTGGCCTGGGCTTCGCGCTCCCATTGCAAGAGGAACTTGGCGATACCGCGCATGGCCGCCATGTCGCCCCCCAGGGCCGGTCGGAAGTAGGCACTGGTGGTCGGCTCGGAGCCGTTGCTGAGCATCTCGAAGGGGTGCTGCGGGTGCTGGAAGCGCTCCAGGCCGCGTTCCTTGAGCGGGTTGAAGCACACCACCTGGGCACCGCGCTTGACGGCTTCGCGCAGCGGCTCGAGCATGCGCGGGTGGTTGGTGCCGGGGTTCTGGCCGATGACGAAGATCGCGTCGGCCAGCTCCAGGTCGTGAAACACCACGGTGCCCTTGCCCACCCCGAGGGTTTCGGCCATGCCGGCGCCGCTGGCTTCGTGGCACATGTTCGAGCAGTCGGGGAAGTTGTTGGTGCCGTAGGCACGGACGAACAGCTGGTAGAGAAACGCCGCCTCGTTGCTCGCCCGGCCCGAGGTATAGAACTCCGCCTGATCGGGCGAGTCGAGCGCGCGCAGGTGTTGGGCAATCAGCTCGAAAGCTTCTTGCCAGCTGGTTTCCACGTAGTGGTCGGTGGCCGCGTCGTAGCGCATCGGATGGGTCAGGCGGCCCTGGTATTCAAGCCAGTAGTCGCTCTGTTCGAGCAACGCACTGACGCTGTAACGGGCAAAGAACGCAGGGTCCACCGAGCGGCCGGTGGCTTCCCAGTTCACTGCCTTGGCGCCGTTTTCGCAGAACTTGACCATGTCGCTTTCCGGCGACTCGCCCCAGGCGCAGCCCGGGCAGTCGAAGCCACCGTTCTGGTTGGTCTTGAGCATGGCCCGCAGGTTCTTGAAGGCGTTGTCGCTGCCCAGCCAGCTCTTGGTCACGCTCTTCAGCGCGCCCCAGCCGGCGGCGGGGCCTTTGTAATCCCTGATGTGTTGGTCCTGGCTCATGCGGTCAATCCTCACGCGGCATGGAAATGTTCACCGAATCGCTATGCCCGGTGTTTTTTCCAGCCTATGGAGCCCGGCCCAGAGCCGTCCAATCGAAATACCTTACAGCACGATAAGCGCTTTCGATCATGCCCTGCAGCCCTTGCCGCACATGGCCTGCAGTGGTGATAGAAGGCATCGATCAAACAGTCGGGGAAAGCGATTTGACGGGGCTGGCCACAGGCTATAGCTTGAGTCCTGTGCCCCCATTTCCTTCGAGCGCCAACGTGGAACAGAACAGCCGGGCCCTGATCGACGGCTTCAACCGGAAAATCGACTACCTGCGGATGTCGGTCACTGACCGCTGCGACTTCCGTTGCGTGTACTGCATGGCTGAAGACATGCAGTTCCTGCCACGTCAGCAGATCCTCAGCCTTGAAGAACTGTTCCAGGTGGCCGAGCGCTTCGTCGCCCTCGGCACCCGCAAAATCCGCCTGACCGGGGGCGAGCCGCTGGTGCGCCAAGGCATCGTCGACCTGTGCGGGCGCATCGCCGCCCTGCCCGGCCTGCGTGAGCTGTGCATGACCAGCAATGGCTCGCAGCTCGGGCGCCTGGCCCAGCCGCTGTTCGACGCCGGGCTCACCCGCCTGAACATCAGCCTCGACAGCCTCGACGCCGCGCGCTTCAAGCAGCTGACCCGTACCGGCGATCTCCACCAGGTGATCGCTGGCATCGATGCCGCACGCCAGGCCGGCTTCCAGCGCACCAAGCTCAACTGCGTGGTGCTCAAGGGCCGCAACGACCACGAACTGGTCGACCTGGTGCGCTTCGCCATCGACCGCGAGCTGGACATCACCTTCATCGAAGAGATGCCACTGGGGGTGATCAACGAACACGAACGCGGCGAGTCGTTCTGCTCCAGCGATGAAGTGCGCGATCGCCTGGCCGAGCACTTCAGCCTGATCGAATCCACCGAGTCCTCCCAGGGCCCGGCGCGCTACTGGCGCCTCGCCGAAGCCGCCCATACCCGGGTCGGTTTCATTTCACCGCACAGCCACAACTTCTGCGCCACCTGCAACCGTGTGCGCCTGACCGTCGAAGGCCGCCTGCTGCTGTGCCTGGGCAACGAACACTCGATGGACCTCAAGCAGGTGCTGCGCGCCCACCCCGGCGATGCGGCGCGGCTGGAGAAGGCCATCCGCGACTCACTGCACCTCAAGCCCTACCGCCATCATTTCGAAGTCGGTGGCGAGGTGCAGATCCTGCGCTTCATGAACATGACCGGCGGCTGATCGGCCGCCTCTGGATTGCCATGATCGTCCACCCCCGCCCCGATGTACTGCGCGTGCTGTTCACCCTCAAAGGCTCGATCGTCAAACGCATTGCCCCGCGCTGCCTGATGGTCACCTTGCTGGCTGCGCTGATCGTGCTGGTCGAGCGGCACTTCCCGGCGTTTTTCTACCCGGTCAGCGCCACGCCGTTCACCCTGCTTGGCCTGTCGCTGTCGATCTTCATGAGTTTTCGCAACAACGCCTGCTACGACCGTTGGTGGGAAGGGCGCAAGGCCTGGGGCAGGCTGATCATCGAAACCCGTTCGTTCGTACGGGAGAGCGTGGTGATCGCCGATGAGCACCTGCGCGCCGAGCTGCTGCGCAGCCTGTGCGGCTTTGCACATGGGCTGAACGCGCGGTTGCGCAACGAAAGCGAAGTGAACGCCACCCGCCCATGGCTCAACCCGGCCACCCCGGTGGCCGAGCACAACGTGTGCGATGGCATCCTGCGCGACATCGGCATGCACTGTTCACGGCTGGCAGCGCAAGGGCAGATCAGCGAATGGCGCTACACCCTGCTGGAGCAGCGCCTGGCCGGGCTGACCGAGGTGCAGGCCAGTTGCGAGCGGATCAAGGGCTCGCCGCTGCCATTCCCCTACACCTTGCTGCTGCATCGTACCATCTACATCTTCTGCCTGCTGCTGCCGTTCGCCCTGGCCGAGCCGCTGGGCTGGCTGGCGCCGCTGTTCACCACCATCGTCGGCTACACCTTCTTCGGGCTCGATGCAATCGGCAACGAGCTGGAGGACCCGTTCGGGCGCGATGAGAACGACCTGCCGATGGATGCCATGGTGAGGACGGTGGAGCGGGATGTGCTTGGGGCCTTGGGCGTCGAGCCGCTGCCACCGGTTTTGCTGCCGGTGGATTATGTACTGAGCTAACCGCGGCTTTCGCAGGCTTCGATAGGCTTCAGATGCTTGACGAAATTACAGGGCCGGTGCCGCGCATCCAGCTGCTCCACCAGAATACCTTCCCAGGCCGTGCGGCAAGCGCCGGTCGAGCCGGGCAGGCAGCACACCAGGGTGCCGTTGGAAATCCCCGCCAACGCCCTGCTCTGTACGGTCGAGCTGCCGATATCGAGAATGGACAAGGCGCGGAACAGTTCGCCAAAGCCATCGACGGTCCGCTCCAGCAGGCACTGTACCGCCTCGGGTGTGCTGTCACGCCCGGTAAAGCCAGTGCCGCCAGTGATGAGCACCACCTGCACGTCGTCGTCGGCGATCCAGCTCGCCACCTGGGCGCGGATCTTGTACAGGTCATCCTTGAGCAGCGCCCGCGCCACCAGGCGATGGCCGACCTCCACCGAGCGGTTGGCCAGCAGCTGACCGGAGGTGTCGTTGTCATAGGTACGGGTGTCGCTGACGGTCAGCACGGCGATATTCAGCGGTACGAAAACCGCATCGGGTTGGACGCGCACGGTGAAGCTCCTCGAATGGCATTGTCGTCACGCTAGAGGCAAGCCAGAACAGCGTCCAATCGAAATGGCGAACCGGCCGATCAATGACATCTATCGCAGACGTGGGTTAAGGTCTGCACAACCAGACCCCAGGCACTCCCATGGACATCAAGCAGCTCAAGTTCCTCATCGCCCTCGACCAGACCCGCCACTTCGGCCAGGCTGCGGCGCTGTGCCATATCACCCAGCCGACCCTGTCGATGCGCCTGCGCAACCTGGAGGACGAACTGGACCTGGTGCTGGTCAAGCGCGGCCAGCGCTTCGAAGGCTTCACCGAGGCCGGCGAGCGCATCCTGGCCTGGGCCCGCACCCTGCTCGCCGCCCATGACGGCCTGCAAGCCGAGGCCGCCAGTTGCCGCGGCCAGGTGGTCGGCAGCCTGCGCCTGGGCACCGTGCCGCTGGCCAGCTTCAACCCCATGCACCTGCTGCTGCCGCTGCGCGAGAAGTACCCCGAGCTGCAATTCCAGCTCAGTTCGCACAGCACCGAGCAGATCATGGACGGCCTGAGCCGCAACCAGCTCGACCTGGGGATCTGCTACCTCGACCAGGTCAACGCCAACTTCTTCGAAGTGATCGAACTGGGTACCACCACCATGGGCCTGCTGTTCGACACCCAGCACTTCCAGTTCGACGTCGACAGCCTGCGCTGGGACGAGCTCGGCGACACCCCCCTGGGCCTGCTGAGCAAGGGCATGCACTACCGCCAGTCACTGGACCTGAGCCTGCGCAGCCGCGGCCTTGAACCCAATGCCGTGCTGGAAAGCGACTCGACCTTCCAGCTGGTGCAGGCCATCAACACCGGCGTGTGCTGCGCGATCATGCCGCTGGGCTGCGGCCTGGAAGACCTCAGCGAACACATGCGCATCATCCCCATCGCCGACGCCAGCATCCACAGCCCGGTCGGCCTGCTGCTGCGCCGCAGCGAACCGCGTTCGGCGATTGCCGAGCAGTGCTTCGCCGAAGCGAAGCTGCTGTTTCAACCCAGCTGATCCGCGGTTGCCTGGCGATACTGCCGCGGCGTGAAGCCCGTCAGTTGCTTGAACTGACGGCTGAACGCGCTGTGGTCGGTGTAGCCGCAGCGCAACGCCACTTCGGTGATCGGCAAATCGGAATGCAACAACCGGTGGGCGTGCTCCAGGCGTGCCTTGTGGATCATCTGCCGCGGCGTGAGGTGGAACACCCGCTTGCAATAGCGCTCCAGCTGCGCCACGGAAATCCCGGCGATGCGGGTCAGCTCGCTCATGCTGATCGGCTGGTGGAAATGTTGACGGATGTGCTCGTCCACGGCAGCCAGGCGCTGATAGGCGGGGTGGGTATCGGCGGCTGACTGCAGGTCGACGGAGATGCCCACCAAACCGATGATCTCCCCGGCCGGGTTGCGCAGCGGGCGCTTGTGGGTCAGGCACCAGCCCGGTTCTCGGCTGCCGTACAGGTGTAGTTCTAGCTGGTCTTCCAGCACCAGCCCATCCTTGAGCACGCGACGGTCCTGCTCGGTGTAGCCGGGGCCCAGTTGCGCCGGGAACACTTCGGCACTGGTCTTGCCCAGCAGCGGCTGCAGGCGCTTGAGGCCGCAGCGCTGGACCAGGGTGGTGTTGGCCAGCACATAGCGGGCGGCCGGGTCCTTGATGAAGATCGCAGCGTTGGGGATGGCGTCGAGGATCGGCAACAGCAGCGACACACCGGCCAGCAGGGCCTCCAGGGTGGCGGGGCGGTGCTGGTCGAGGGACTGGTACAGGGTGGTCAGTTCCGAGGGATTCATCTGTTCTCTACAGCCCTTATGCAGCGTGGCCTCCAGCCTACCCATCGGCGCTTCACAGTCGCCAGCACTTTTTTCGACTGTGCCGATTTCGTCATTCACCCTGCAGAAAACCATCAAGAACCCCTGACCCGTTCGGGTCCACTCTATGCCCCACGCAAGCCGCCCAAGACCTACAAAAGCGCGGCCGTGGAAAGCCGCATCACGTGACATCAGACCTGCCTATCCAAAACCTACAAAAAGGCGCACCCATGTCAGGCAAATTCAAGAAACAGCTGTCGTTGCTCGACCTCACCTTCATCGGCCTCGGCGCCATCTTCGGCTCCGGCTGGCTGTTCGCCGCCAGCCATGTTTCGGCCATCGCCGGCCCGGCCGGTATCCTCTCCTGGTTCCTCGGCGGTTTCGCCGTGCTGCTGCTGGGCATCGTCTACTGCGAACTCGGCGCCGCCCTGCCGCGTGCCGGTGGCGTGGTGCGCTACCCGGTGTACTCGCACGGCCCGCTGCTCGGCTACCTGATGGGCTTCATCACCTTGATCGCGTTCTCCAGCCTGATCGCCATCGAAGTGGTCGCCTCGCGCCAATACGCCGCAGCCTGGTTCCCCGGGCTGACCAAAGCCGGTTCCAGCGACCCCACGGTGCTCGGCTGGCTGGTGCAGTTCGCCTTGCTTGGGCTGTTCTTCTTCCTCAACTACCGAAGCGTGAAGACCTTCGCCAAGGCCAACAACCTGGTCAGCGTGTTCAAGTTCATCGTGCCGCTGCTGGTGATCGGCGTGCTGTTCACCTTCTTCAAGCCGGAGAACTTCGAGGTTCAGGGCTTCGCCCCGTTCGGCCTGTCTGGCGTGGAAATGGCAGTATCGGCGGGTGGCATCATCTTCGCTTACCTGGGGCTGACGCCGATCATCTCGGTGGCCAGCGAAGTGAAGAACCCACAACGCACCATTCCCATCGCGCTGATCCTCTCGGTGCTGCTGTCCACCGCGATCTACGCCCTGCTGCAACTGGCCTTCCTCGGCAGCGTGCCGACCGAAATGCTGGCCAACGGCTGGGCCGGCGTGACCAAAGAACTGGCCCTGCCCTACCGTGACATCGCCCTGGCCCTGGGTGTGGGCTGGCTGGCCTACCTGGTGGTGGCCGATGCGGTGATCTCGCCCAGCGGCTGCGGCAACATCTACATGAACGCCACCCCGCGCGTGGTCTATGGCTGGGCGCAGACCGGCACCTTCTTCAAGTACTTCACACGTATCGATGCCGAGTCTGGTATCCCGCGCCCGGCGCTGTGGCTGACCTTCGGCCTGTCGGTGTTCTGGACCCTGCCGTTCCCCTCCTGGGAAGCGCTGATCAACGTGGTGTCTGCCGCGCTGGTACTGAGCTACGCCGTGGCCCCGGTCACCGTCGCCGCCCTGCGTCGCAATGCGCCGGACATGCCGCGCCCGTTCCGGGTCAAGGGTATGGGCGTGCTGGGCCCGCTGTCGTTCATCATCGCCGCGCTGATCGTCTACTGGTCGGGCTGGAACACCGTGTCCTGGTTGCTGGCCCTGCAGATCGTGATGTTCGTGCTGTACCTGCTGTGCAGCCGCTTCGTGCCGACCCAGCACCTGTCGCTGGCCCAGCAAGTGCGCTCGTCGGCCTGGCTGATCGGCTTCTACGCCGTGACCATCCTGCTGTCCTGGCTGGGCAGCTTTGGCGGCCTGGGCGTGCTCGGCCACCCATTCGACACCGTGGCGGTGGCCGCCTGCGCCCTGGGCATCTACTACTGGGGCGCGCTCACTGGCGTACCGGCTCACCTGGTACGCCTGGAAGGCGAAGACGAAAGCGAAGCCTCCACTGAAACCTACAGCGCCCGCCCCGCCGTCGCCTCCTGATCCTCCTCGCAATGGACAAGCCCATGAAACAGATCCACGTCATCGACTCGCATACCGGCGGCGAACCGACCCGCCTGGTGATGAAAGGCTTCCCGCAGCTGCAGGGGCGCAGCATGGCCGAGCAGCGCGACGAACTGCGCGAGCTGCACGATCAATGGCGCCGTGCCTGCCTGCTGGAGCCACGCGGCAACGATGTGCTGGTCGGCGCGCTGTATTGCCCACCGGTGTCGGCTGATGCCACCTGCGGGGTGATTTTCTTCAACAACGCCGGCTACCTGAGCATGTGTGGCCACGGCACCATCGGCCTGGTCGCCTCGCTGCAGCACCTGGGCCTGATCGAACCCGGCGAGCACAAGATCGACACCCCGGTCGGCCAGGTCAGCGCCACCCTGCACGCCGATGGCGCCGTCACCGTCGGCAACGTGCCGTCCTATCGCTACCGCCAGCAGGTGGCGGTGGATGTACCTGGGCATGGCGTGGTGCGCGGCGATATCGCCTGGGGCGGCAACTGGTTCTTCCTGGTGTCCGAGCACGGCCAGCGCATCGAACTGGACAATCGCGACGCCCTCACGGAGTACACCTGGGCCATGCTCAAGGCCCTCGAGGCCCAAGGCATCACCGGCGAAAACGGCGCGCTGATCGACCATGTCGAGCTGTTCGCCGACGACGCCAATGCCGACAGCCGCAACTTCGTCATGTGCCCCGGCAAGGCCTACGACCGCTCCCCTTGCGGCACCGGCACCAGCGCCAAGCTGGCGTGCCTGGCCGCCGACGGCAAGCTCGAAGCAGGCCAGACCTGGGTCCAGGCCAGCATCACCGGTAGCCAGTTCCACGGCCGCTTCGAGCGCGACGGCGAACGCATTCGCCCGTTCATCACCGGCCGCGCCTACATGACCGCCGACAGCACCCTGCTGATCGACGAACAGGATCCATTCGCCTGGGGCATCTGACCCGGCTTTTCAAAACAACCGAATATCGCCAGGAGTGACAACAATGACTGACAACATCTTCACCGGCACCATGCCTGCCCTGATGACCCCGTGCACCGCCGAGCGCAAGCCGGACTTCGACGCCCTGGTGCGCAAGGGCCGGGAGCTGATCGAGGCGGGCATGAGCGCCGTGGTGTATTGCGGCTCGATGGGTGACTGGCCACTGCTGACCGAAGCCGAGCGCCAGGAAGGCGTGGCCCGCCTGGTGGCCGCCGGCATTCCGACCATCGTCGGCACCGGTGCGGTCAACACGCGCGAGGCCGTGTCCCACGCGGCCCACGCGGCCAAGGTCGGTGCCGCCGGCCTGATGGTGATCCCTCGCGTGCTCAGCCGCGGTGCTTCGCTGATCGCCCAGAAACACCACTTCTCGGCCATTCTCGCTGCGGCGCCGAAGCTGCCGGCGGTGATCTACAACAGCCCCTACTACGGCTTCGCCACCCGCGCCGACCTGTTCTTCGAACTGCGCCGCGAATTCCCCAACCTGATTGGTTTCAAGGAGTTCGGCGGCGGCGCCGACCTGCGCTACGCCGCCGAGCACATCACCTCGAAGGATGACGATGTGACCCTGATGGTCGGTGTCGATACCCAGGTCGTGCATGGCTTCGTCAACTGCGCCGCCACCGGTGCCATCACCGGCATCGGCAACGCCCTGCCGCGTGAAGTGCTGCAGCTGGTGAGCCTGAGCAAGCAGGCCGCCAAAGGCGACGCCAAGGCCCGCCGCCTGGCGCGTGAACTGGAAGCGGCGCTGGCAGTGCTGTCGTCGTTCGATGAAGGCTGCGACCTGGTGCTGTACTACAAGCACCTGATGGTGCTCAACGGCGACACCGAGTACAGCCTGCATTTCAACGAAACCGACGTGCTCACCGATGCCCAGCGCAACTATGCCGAACAGCAGTACGCGCTGTTCCGCAACTGGTACGCCAGCTGGTCGGCCGAGCAGAACCTGGCCTGATCCCTGGGGCTGCTGCGCAGCCCTTTCGCGACACAAGGCCGCTCCCACATTGAACGGCGTACACAGGTCTTTTGTGGGAGCGGCCTTGTGTCGCGAAAGGGGCGCAAAGCGCCCCCCGATCCAGAATCTGATTCCGAAGGAGGCCCCATGACCCTGACAGGCAACCTGCTGATCGGCCAGTCTGCCGTGCCCGGCAGCGGCGACGCGATCCGCGCCATCGACCCGGCGACCAACCAGCCCCTCGAGCCCGCCTACGCCGGCGGCACCGGCGAACACGTGGCCCAGGCCTGCGCACTGGCCTGGGCGGCGTTCGATGTCTACCGCGAAACCTCGCTGGAACAACGCGCACATTTTCTTGAAACCATCGCCAGTGAAATCGAAGCCATTGGCGATGCCCTGATCGATCGCGCCGTGGCCGAAAGCGGCCTGCCCAAGGCGCGCATCCAGGGCGAGCGTGGCCGCACTTGCACGCAACTGCGCACCTTCGCCCGAGTGGTCCGCAGCGGCGAATGGCTCGATGTGCGGGTCGACAACGCCCTGCCCGAACGCCAACCGCTGCCACGCGCCGACCTGCGCCAACGCCAGGTGGCGCTGGGCCCGGTGGCGGTGTTTGGCGCCAGCAACTTCCCCTTGGCCTTCTCGGTAGCGGGTGGCGACACCGCATCGGCCTTGGCCGCCGGCTGCCCGGTGGTGGTCAAGGCCCACGCCGCGCACCCCGGCACCAGCGAACTGGTCGGCCAGGCCGTGGCCCGTGCCGTCAAGCACTGCGGCCTGCCTGAAGGGGTGTTCTCGTTGCTGTATGGCGCCGGTCATGACGTCGGTATCGCCCTGGTCAGCGACCCGCACATCAAGGCGGTCGGCTTCACCGGGTCGCGCAGCGGTGGCACAGCCCTGTGCAAGGCAGCCCAAGCCCGCCCGGAGCCGATTCCGGTGTACGCCGAGATGAGTTCGATCAACCCGGTATTTCTTTTCGATGCCGCGTTGCAAGCCCGCGGCGACGCACTGGCGCAAGGCTTCGTTGCCTCGCTGACCCAAGGCGCCGGGCAGTTCTGCACCAACCCTGGGCTGGTGATCGCCCGCCAGGGGGCGGCGCTGCAGCGCTTCATCGAGGCGGCCAGCGCGCAGGTTCGCCAGGCCGCCGCGCAGACCATGCTCACCCCAGGCATTTCCAGGGCATACGCCGCGGGTGTCGACGCCCTGGCCAGCAACGTCAACGCCAGGCGTGCCGCCAGCGGCCTGACGCAACAAGGGCCGAACCAGTGCCAGGCGCAGCTGTTCGTGACCCAGGCCGAAGCGTTTCTCGGCGACCCGGCATTGCAGGCCGAAGTGTTCGGCGCCGCTTCGCTGGTAGTGGCCTGCACCAGTGACGCGCAGGTGCGCCAGGTGGCCGAACAGCTTGAAGGCCAGCTGACCGCCACGCTGCATCTGGACGATGCCGACCTCGACAGTGCCCGCGCCCTGCTGCCGACCTTGGAGCGCAAGGCCGGGCGCATCCTGGTCAACGGCTGGCCGACCGGTGTCGAGGTGTGCGACGCGATGGTTCACGGCGGGCCGTTCCCTGCCACCTCAGATGCCCGTACCACCTCGGTCGGCACCGCAGCGATCCTGCGTTTCCTGCGCCCGGTGTGCTACCAGGACTTCCCCGATGCCCTGCTGCCGCAGGCGCTCAAGCACGGCAACCCGCTGCAATTGCAGCGTTTGCTCGACGGCAAACGGGAAGCTTGAGCATGGTCGATACCCCCGAAAACGATATCGCCGTGGTGGGTGCCGGCATTGTCGGCGTCGCCTGCGCGCTGCAACTGGCCCGCCAGGGCCGTCGGGTGCTGCTGCTCGATCATCAGGCGCCGGGCCACGGTGCCTCCTACGGCAACGCCGGGCATCTGGCCACCGAGCAGGTGTTCCCGATCGCCGACCTGTCGATCCTCAAGCGCCTGCCGCGCATGCTGCTCGACCCGATGGGCCCGCTGCGCCTGGACTGGAAGTACCTGCCCAAGGCCATGCCATGGTTCGCCCGCCTGCTGCTGAACCTGCGCCCGGCGCCGTTCCAGCGCAGCGTGGCCGGCATCCGCGCACTCAACGAAGGTAGCCTGGGAGCCTGGCAGCGTTTGCTGGGCTCGATCGGGCGTAGCGAGTTGTTCAAGGAGGACGGCTCGCTGCTGGTGTTCGAGCGGCCCGAGTCGCGTGTCGCGCTGCAGGCCCTGCGCGCACGCATGCAGCAGCAGGACGTGCAGGTGGACCTGTGGTCGGCCGATCACCTGCGCGAGGCCGCGCCGCAATTGAACCCATCGCTGCTCGGCGGGCTGTTCTTCCCGCGTACCGGGCACTTCATCGACCCGTACCGGGTGGTCTGCGCACTGTTCGAGGTCGCCAAGGCCAACGGCGTGCGCTTCGTGCAGGCACGGGTTACGGGCGGTCAACTGCACAGCGACGGGGTCAACCTGGCCAGTGACCGGGGGACGTTCAAGGCGCGCCAGGTCCTGCTCAGCTGCGGCGCCCATTCAGCGCCATTGACGGTGGCGCTGACCGGCAAACGCGTACCGCTGGATACCGAGCGCGGCTATCACCTGATGCTGCCGCAAGAACAGCAGCGCCTGCCGTTCGCGGTCACGTCGCTGGAGCGCAAGTTCATCATGACGCCCATGGCTGAGGGGCTGCGCCTGGCTGGCACGGTGGAGTTCGCCGGGCTCGATGCGCCGCCCAGCATGCAGCGGGCGTGGCAGTTGCACCGGCTGAGCAAGGGGTTGTTTCAACGGGACTTGAGCACGGAAGGGGCGACGCCGTGGATGGGCTTCAGGCCATCGTTGCCGGACTCGTTGCCGGTGATCGACCGCGTGTGTGACGGGCGGGTGCTGCTCGCCTTCGGCCATCAGCATCTGGGGCTGACCCAGGCGGCGGTGACGGCGGAATGGGTGGGGCGGTTGGCGGCGCAATCGGCCGGGCCAGAGACAGCGGCTTACCGGTTGGATCGGTTCTAGCCTGTACCGGCCGCTGCGCGGGCACGCCCGCACAGGGTCGTCACAGGCCTTGAGCCTTGGTTTGAAGGGCTGCAGAGCAGCCCCGTCAAGCACTCAGCGATAACGCTCGAGCCAGTGGGCATACGGTGCCGGCAAGGTCCAGGAGGCCTTGTCCACACCCAGTTCCTTCGCCGCAAAGTAAGCCCAGTGCGGATCGGCCAGGTGTGCACGCCCCACCGACACCAGGTCGAGCTGGTTGGCCTGCACCGCCTCTTCAGCCAGTTGCGGCGTGCCAAAGCCCCACGCCGAGGTCACTGGCAAGCCCGCCTCGCGACGCACACGTTCGGCAATCGGCCCCATGAATGCCGGACCCCACGGAATGTTGGTGTCGGGAATGGTGAAGCCGACGCTGACGCTCAGCAGGTCCAGCCCGCCAGCCTTGAACCGGCGCGCCAGTTCGATCGACTCTTCCAGGGTCTGCTCATCGCGGCCGTCATACTCCAGCACACCAAAGCGAGCGGTCAGTGGCAGGTTCTCCGGCCATACCTCACGCACCGCTGCCAGGGTTTCCAGCAGAAAGCGACTGCGGTTTTCGAAGCTGCCACCGTAGGCATCGGTGCGCTGGTTGGAATGCTCGGAGAAGAAGCTCTGCCCCAGATAGCCGTGGGCGAAGTGCAGCTCGATCCACTCGAAGCCGGCGTCGCGGGCACGGCGCGCAGCGTCGACGAAATCCTGTTTGACCCGGGCAATGTCGTCCAGGGTCATTTCGCGCGGGACTTTCGGCAGGTGCGCACCAAAGGCGATGGCCGACGGGGCGATAGTGTCCCAGCCACGGGCATCGTCGGCAGCAATGTGGTCATCGCCTTCCCACGGGCGGTTGGCGCTGGCCTTGCGCCCGGCGTGGGCAATCTGGATACCCGGCACCGAGCCTGCCGCCTTGATCGCCTGCACCACCGGCACGAAGGCCTGGGCGTGGGCGTCGCTCCAGATCCCGGCGCAACCGGGGGTGATGCGCCCTTCCGGTGCCACGGCGGTGGCCTCCACCACCAGCAGGCCTGCACCGCCACGGGCCAGGCCGGCCAGGTGCACGTGGTGCCAGTCGTTGATCATGCCGTCCTCAGCCATGTACTGGCACATCGGCGGGATGGCGATGCGGTTGCGCAAAGTGACATCTTTCAGGGTGTAGGGTTGGAACAGGGCAGACATGGGCAAACTCCGGGTCGTCTGAATACGATAGTTCGATCATAATCGAACTATGGCAATTAATGAAACCCCCGTTATCATGTCGGCCATGCGAGCCTACCAACACCCCAATTCCGAAGACCTGACTCTCGAGCGTGTGCTCTATGCACTGAGCGACCCGGTGCGCCTGGGCATCGTCCGCCATCTGGCCGGCGTGGCTGAGGCCAGCTGTGGCGAACTCGATGGCGGGCGGCCGAAGTCGAGCATGTCGCACCACTTTCGCGTGTTGCGTGATGCGGGGTTGGTGCATACCCGCAACGTCGGGACCACCCACATGAATTCGTTGCGCAGCGAGATGCTGGCCGTGCGTTTTCCCGGCTTGCTGGACTGCATTCTGCGTCAGGTCTGATCGCTACCGTGCCGCCCCGGCACGCCGGCAAGGTCAGGCGCTGATGGCGTCAAAGCTGCGTATGGGGGTGGGTGCCGCACAGAACAGCGGGAACTCTTCTTCGATGATCCACGGCTCTTTCATGACCAGGTACACATCGAGAAAATCAGAGAAGCCAGGCCAGATGAACAGGTCATTGGCTTCGGCGACGGCACGCGACAGCACGCCGACGCCGCCAAAGCTCTTGATCATGGAAACACTGACGATCTCGCTGCCGGAATGGAACACGGTGGCGGCGTCCAGCATGCCGGGCCGGCGCTCGGCGAAGCGGGAAAAGATCGAGGAATAAGGGCACTCGGGCAACGGCTTGATCACCGCGCAGGCGGGTGCACGGTCATTGCTGGATGACGAGGCGACGACTTCGATACGCAACCCCTTGAGCGGCAGCGAATGGTAGTTCTCAGGCACACTGTCGCCCAGCACCACCACCATGTCCGCTTCGTCCTTGGCCAGCTTGGTCAGGTTGTCGGGCGATTCCGAGCAACTGAAGATCGGGTTGTAGCCTGCAAGCTTGCTGACCACCCCGCCCATGATCTGTTGGTTGATTTCCATGGACAAGGTGCTGTTCAAGGCCACGCGTAGCGGCAGCCGCTGGTTGCGGCTCTGGCGCAACTGATTGATCTTCAGTTGCATGCGCTCGGAAGAGCGGACGATTTCCAGCACGTGCGGCAGGATACCCACGCCCTCCTGGGTCAGCGATACCCCTTTGTTGGTGCGGTCGAACAACTTGAAGCCGCAATGATCCTCGAGCTTTTTCAACTGAGCGGCCAAGGCCTGGACCGTAACGTGAACCTGTTCGGCCGCATCGGTGATCGACCCCGTTCGGGCCACGTTCACGATGTTCTTGAGCACCTTGATGTCCATTCAATCTCCCTCCCCGATTTGTTGACGCAGTCCGGCAACAAAGGCCAAGAGGATAACGCACAAGGCCTTGCACTGTCTGCCCGCTTAGGGTGCACGCGGCCCGGGTAGCAAGCAACGGTTGAGGCACCTGAAAAAAATGTGAAGTTTCACCGCGCAAAGCAACTGTTAGATTTTTGCCAGCTTTTGAATAAGAAGAGATGGCCATGCTGACACTGAACAGAAACATCGAAACTGCCCTGCGACAAAACAAGACGGTCAATGTCATGGGCAGCGATTATGCCTTGACCGGCGGCTTCAAGGAGTTCGTCGAGTTTTCCAAAAGTTGGGAAACCATGGGCGTCGACCGTTATTACGGTCAGGCGGACAAGGGCACCCGCTACCGCCGTTACAGTGATTTCGACTTCAACCCGGTCACCGGCGAACTGAACCAACTCAGCCACCGCGCCTACGAACAATCCGAGGCCCACAACGCCTACGTCGGCGGCATGGCGCGTCATTTCGATGACATCGGCGCCGATGTATTCAACTCACCGATCCTGCGGGCGCTGATTCGGCTGGATTTCGACGTGTACAAGGCCGTCTTGCCGGAAGAACTGCATACCGTCAACTGGCAGTGCCAGGTGCACCAGATCCGTATCGAGATCAAACCCGGGGCGCAGATTGAAATCACCCCTGAAGGTATTCACTGTGACGGTTACCCGTTCAGCGGCGTGCACTTCTGGGGCCGTCATAATGTCGAAGGTGCTACCAGCAAGATTTACGATAAACAGTCCAATGTTATCGATTCCGGCACCTACCTGAATATTCTCGACACCACTTATTTCCTCGACCGCGAACTTCAGCACTATGTAACGCCGGCCATCAACCCGAGCAATTCCGAAATGGGCTACCGGCAGATCATTGCCATTTCCTTCTCTCGACCGGGTAGCGAGCATGACATTATCGACTAATTGCATCGGCACGGCGCCAAAACTGTTCCCGGCCGAACACATCAATGGCCTGAGCATCAAGAAAGCCACGCCCTTCCATGCGCGCAAGATCGTCGACTTCTTCCGCCGCTTCGAAGAGACCTCATTCTGCGACTGGCAGGACGAAGGGCTGCTCAAAGGTTTGCTCGGCACCGAGCACACCTATTGCTACGTGGCCGAGAACCAGACCGGGGCCATCGTCGGCGCGGTCGCGGGGGGACTGATGGGCACACGAGGCACCATCAATCACATGGCCGTGGAGCCGGACTATCGCCAGAGCAGGATCGGCACTTCATTGGCCAACTCGATTCTCAGTGATTTCCGCCAGCACGGCATTCGCCGGGTGTTCCTGTTCGTTGAGCATGACAACACCCAGGCACTGAGCTTCTGGCAGAAACAAGGCTTCCTGCAGACACGTGGTGAAATCACCTGCGAGGTCGACCTGTGACCTCGTCGGTGCTGCTATCCGCCACGCGCAAAGAAAGCCTGGTCGACGCCCTGCCGATCATTACCGGCTATTTCGTCGTCAGCTTCGTGTTTGGTGTCATGTGCATCAATGCCGGCCTGCCCTTGTGGCTGCCGGCCGCCATGTGCCTGTTCGTCTATGCCGGGGCGGCGCAGTTCGCCGCACTGGCCCTGATGACCACCAGCGCGCCGCTGGTCACCATTGCCTTGTCGACCTTGCTGATCAATTCGCGGCACATGCTGATGGCGATGTACATGTCCAAACGCAGCGCACAACTGCCGATCAGCAAGCCACAGAAGCTGCTGTACGCTTTTGGCCTGACCGATGAGTCCTTTGCCTTTCATAGCCAGCGCCTGGAAAACGGCAGGCCGACCTCGCCGGGCTATCTGTTGCAGTTCAATACCTACTGCCATGCCAGCTGGATCGCCGGCGCGGTGTTTGGTGCGGTGGCCTCGGATGCATTGAACCGGTTCTCCCAGTTCAAGCTGGACTAT
Source organism: Pseudomonas vlassakiae (assembly GCF_014269035.2). GTDB lineage: Bacteria > Pseudomonadota > Gammaproteobacteria > Pseudomonadales > Pseudomonadaceae > Aquipseudomonas > Aquipseudomonas vlassakiae. The sequence goes on along the minus strand of NZ_JABWRP020000005.1, from coordinate 214,077 downwards.
GCCCTGACGGCAATGATGATCTTCGTGCTGATATCGCTGTGCAGCAACTTCACCAAAGCGCTCATCGCCCTGGTGGTGATCGTCACCACCTGCCTGTTGAACCTGTACGCACCGTCGCCCTTGAACGTATTCATCGCAACCGCCGTAGGCTGTGGAGCAGGGTTATGCCTGAAAAGAACTACCTGATCGCAGCGGTGATGCTGATGGCTGCCATCACCTATCTCACCCGTGCGACACCTTTTCTGCTGAAGATGGAGAAATCTCCCAAGCTGTTCAATGACGTCATTGAATACTTGCCGGTGGCAATCATCGCCAGCATCACCGTACCCGCCCTGCTGGTGGCCAAGGATGGCTCATTGCTGGGCCTGAATGCCGACCTGCTGGCAGCGATCCCGGTGGTCATCGTCGCCTACTGGTCACGTAGCCTGATCTACAGCGTGTGTGCCGGTGTCGCCGGGCATGTGGCAATCACGCTGCTGGCGTGAGGTGCGGTTCTGAAAAGGAAGCGGTTATGAGCCTTGCACGCCGGAAAGTCACGCTGACCAACCTGAGTGAGTTTTCCCGCCTGATGCCCAAGGTTCCTCGTGACCAGGTGATCGAGGAAATGGCTGACCTGTCGCTGGAATGCTCACTGGCTTACGCCTTGGGCAAGACGTTCCTGCGCGATGGCTGGATTGCGGAATATCGCCATCTGCATGCGGCCGCGCACTTGAGCCCCTGCACCGACCTGCTGCTTTTCGCCACCTCGGGAAGCTTGGATCTGGAGCTGGCCGACGGCTCGCAAATACACGTCATGCACGGCGATCAGGTGGTACTCAGGGCTGCCACCGAGGCGAAGGTCTTTCCCGTCAGTGACGAAGGTGATGTGAGTTTCCTGGCGTTGGCCATCGACCTCAACCTGACCGAGGTGCTGCAGGACCTCGTCGTCGACAGCGACCTGCCGAAACGCCCATAAAAAAAGCCACGGGGTCACCCGTGGCTTTCGCGAACCCACATCGCCGCCCGATCAGAGCGCCATGTCGTTTGCTGGCTTGCTTTCAACCGGTTGGCTCGGCGCAACGCTGGTGCCGACGCTCTCGTCGATCACTGGTGGCTTCTCCAGTTGCAGCACTTCAGCGGTGTAGTTCCACTCTTTCTGGGTAGCCGCTGCCGAATCGTTCAGCTTGGTACCGTAGCTCGGCACGATCTGCTTGATCTTGGCCTGCCACTCTGGGGTAGCGACCTTTTCCTTGAACACGGTTTCCAGCACGTTCAGCATGATTGGCGCAGCAGTCGAAGCACCTGGCGAGGCGCCCAGCAGGCCGGCAATGGTGCGGTCCTGGGAAGCCACCACTTCGGTACCCAGCTTCAGCACGCCGCCCTTCTCTTCGTCACGCTTGATGATCTGCACGCGCTGACCGGCCTGCCACAGTTTCCAGTCTTCCTTCCTGGCATTCGGGAAGTAGGTGCGCAGCGCTTCGAAACGGTCGTCATCCGACAGCATCAGCTGGCCAGCGAGGTACTCGACCAACGGGTACTGGTCGATACCGACCTTGGTCATCGGCCACACGTTGTGGGTGGTGGTGCTGCTCAGCAGGTCCAGGTACGAGCCGTTCTTCAGGAACTTGGTCGAGAAGGTGGCGAATGGGCCAAACAGGATCACGCGCTTGCCATCCAGCACGCGGGTGTCCAGGTGCGGTACCGACATGGGTGGCGCGCCGGTCGAGGCAATGCCGTAGGCCTTGGCCATGTGCTGCATGGCCACGGTCGGGTTCTCGGTCACCAGGAACGAACCGCCCACCGGGAAGCCTGCGTACTCCTTGGCTTCTGGAATACCCGACTTCTGCAGCAGCTTCAGTGCGCCGCCGCCAGCACCGATGAACAGGAACTTGGCGTCGGTGGCCGATTCGGTACCGTCCTTGAGGTTCTTGTACTCGACGTGCCAGGAGCCGTCTTCGTTGCGGGTGATGTCCTGCACTTCGCTGGACAGCTTCAGCTCGAAGCCTTTCTGGGTCTGCAGGTGGCCAACGAACTGGCGGGTGATTTCGCCGAAGTTGACGTCGGTGCCGATTGGCGTCCAGGTGACCGCCAGCTTCTGGTTCGGGTCACGGCCTTCCATCATCAGCGGGACCCACTTGGCGATCTGTGCGTGGTCCTCGGAGTACTGCATCGGGCGGAACAGCGGGCTGGCCTGCAGCGCGTCGTAACGCTTCTTGAGGAACTTGATGTTGTCATCACCCCAGACGAAGCTCATGTGCGGGGTGGTGTTGATGAACGAGTGCGGGTTCTTCAGCACGCCCTGGCGAACCTGCCAAGACCAGAACTGGCGGGAGATCTGGAAGGCTTCGTTGATTTCGATGGCCTTGGCGATGTTGACGTTGCCGTCTTTGTCTTCCGGGGTGTAGTTCAGCTCGGCCAGCGCGGAGTGGCCAGTACCGGCGTTGTTCCAGCCGTTGGAGCTTTCTTCGGCGACGCCGTCCAGGCGCTCGACCATTTCCATCGACCAGCTCGGCTCCAGCTCGTGCAGCCACACGGCCAGGGTAGAGCTCATGATGCCGCCGCCGACCAGCAGCACATCGACTTTCTTGGTTTCTGCGGCGTGCGCTTGCATGAAGCTCGCAGCGACAGCCAGACCCAGCAAGGTCTTGCCAGCTTTCTTGAACATTGATCAATTCCAGTCAGTAGAACGGAGGGTGGACCTGTGGCTGGCCCAAAGTGTTCCTTGTTCTTCAGCGCAGGCTTGTTGTTAATGATTGTTCAGCAGCCAGAGAACCAGAAAACGACTCAGGCTTTTGTCGAATTGACCGACCAGGCTGAATCGTTTCGCCGATTGTAACCGAAATGCCAGCACAAACAAATTGCCGCTGGGGGGTCAACGCGACGGGTTGTCTCAGTGAATGTCGCCCAGCGCAAAAGCGTTCGGGCAACAAAAACCCCCGGCCATCTGCATGACCGGGGGCATCGGATCAGGCCACCAGGGGCGAGATCTGGGGATCGCCAGGCTTACTGCGGCTGAGGCAGTTTATCGATAGGGCCGCAGCCACCAATGACCTTGGAGATGGAAACCGAAGGGTGGAACAGGTAGTCGTACGAGCAGTTTTTCTGCTGGTTGTAGACTTGGCCAGTGCAGCCCGACAGCAGGGCAACGCCGGATACGACAGCAACGGCGACAGTGGCCTTGAACAGCTTTTTCATACTAAGTCCTTTAAATGCTTCATCTTCGACCATCTTTCTGATGGCGGCGGGATGATACAGAACCCAGGCATTGGATCCAAGTCGCAATTAGCCATCGACAACAGGGGCCTTGTCCGGGCAAATCACTTCTATCGACAGTCAATCCGTTTTACCCCAAATAGAAAACGCCATTTCCCCAATAACGGCGATATCCCACCCAAAGGTGGGCAGTCCATATCACGCCCCAGTGCAATGCCAATAAAATTTTTACAATTAGTAATAGTTTTTTCGGGGTTCGCTGTTGCAAACCGGCACTGGCACAACACGTGCTTTGACCGATATGGCTCAAGGAACTCTCTGGCGAACATGTCCGGAACCGGCCAGTTCATCGCCGCTCGAGACCGATGGGCAATACCCTGGTCGAGCCGTTTATTCGATATCCGTATCGCTCCGTAGTTATTGCACAGGCACTCGTGCAACACGAGCCCTCTGACGGTAGATCGAATGCTTGCAACGTGGCTGGAAGCATTTCGGAGACCATTATGAGCATATCTGCAGGACTCAAGACTTCGGCCGCAGCCCTCGCTCAAGCGCGGCTCAACACGCTGTTCGCTCAACCGGCACTGCTGGCAGGTGCAATAGTCGCCGCACTGGCATTGACTGTTGCCTCGCCCGGCGATGCCTGGGCCAAGGGCGGGACCGACAAACCGGTCAAGGGCACGACATCACCGTTCACAACGCCCACCCTTCCTGACCCGGTCTTTGCCGACCCGCTGGCCATCCACGGCTTCGATATCACCGGTTTCATTCAGGACATGACCGTCGACAGCAGCAACAGCAATTGCCCGAATACCAGTAGCCCGGACCGATTGGGCGGTACGGTGGTGGTCAATGGCACAACCATTACCGTGCCCTGCAATTCGGTCATCCAGATGCCCGCCAATACACTCACCTGGGCGGACTTCGTCCACGGCGGCCCATTGGGCCTTAAACAACTACCGGCCACCTACCCATCGTTTGAAGTGCATGTTGTCGGTAATACCGTCGCCGGCAAACAAATCGCCGGGCTGATCTTTGTCTCCCAGCAATCGGCCCAGGTCGGCAGTGGTTATATCAGCAGAATTGACCAGACCACCGGGAACATAGAAGTGACGAGTAGCAACTCGCCGCAACCGACCATCTTGCAGATCAATGACCCCAACGGGCGTTTCGGTCGAGCCCAGAGCCCCGATGCGCGCTTTTCGGTGGATGACGCCAACCCGACCATTCACTCGGCCACGGGTTACCCGATGTGCGTGCCGCGTACCGGTGATGACCCGCTGTGCCCTCAGAAAAACCGGCCGAAAGTGGTCACGCCAACCACGACCAACAACTGCCGCAACTTTGCCCAGGCTGGCGTAGCGTTGCCTGCATCCGGTGAATTGACACCACCGAAGGCTGGCCAGCTGTATTGCAGCCAGTTCGTCATGAAGCGCTTCAGTGACCCGACACGGACCGCAACCGACCCGGACCCGACGCAACAAGTACCCTTTGAAGTCGGCGACTTCATTACCTACTCCGGCACGCTGTTCAAATCGACCACGGCCGGTGTGCCGGACTTCATTTCCGCCCACACCATCGAGGCCAACCTCGGTATCTATACCCAACCGGGCTCTCAGCCCAGCTATCTGGCCATTGGCGAATTCGGCGTCGGCACTGCAGACCCGGCTGCGGTAGCAGTCAACGGTGCAGCCCAGGAAACCCAGGACCGCATCTTCCTCGAAGCCGAGACCACCGACGTCAAGACCCCGGTGGACATCTACCTGATTGATGTCGACCCAACCACCGGCGTACAGCGCAACCGCTGGATCACGCCGTTTGAAATGACCGGGGAATGCGACCCTGCCGCCGTTCTGGCGCCCACCTGTGCCGGCGCCTCAGGCGGGATCACCACGCAAAACGTAGGCCCACAACCACAACGCGCACGGTTGCGTGCATCCAAGGCGCCGACCGGCCTGCTCAGCCAGCCAACCCGTACCCTGCGGGTGGTCGCTCGCTCACTGTGCGTCCCCAGCAACACCCTTGCGCAACCGGGTGTCGATAGCTGCCTGCAGAACGCCAGCCGGCTGACCGTCGCCAACGGCCTGACTGCCGGGCAGTACGTGGCACCCGTGTTCGAGTTCATCTTCCCGGAGAACGTCAAGCCTGGGGACGAGATCGTGCCCAACGACTTCTGGCACCTGCCGTTCCTGCGTAATGGCGAGGGCAGCACAACCCCAACAGGGGTTGGCGCGCTGGAGCCAACGCCTTGGTGAGCTGAAACGAAGATAAGACCGCCATAAACGAAAAAGCCCCGCAGACGTTAATCTGCGGGGCTTCATCTTGTATGGCGGAGAGATAGGGATTTGAACCCTAGGTACTGTTGCCAGTACAACGGATTTCGAATCCGTCCCGTTCGACCACTCCGGCATCTCTCCAATGCCGCGCATCATACCAGCGTTTTCTTGAAACGCAAATCTTTTTTCCAAAAAAATCGCGTGGTATCAGACGCTTGCGTGAACGTGCGGCTTACAGCGGCACGCCCAGGCGCTTGGCAACTTCTTCGTAGGCCTCGATCACGTCGCCCAGCCCCTGACGGAAGCGGTCCTTGTCCATCTTCTTGCGGGTTTCCTTGTCCCACAGGCGGCAGCCGTCCGGGCTGAACTCGTCGCCCAGGACGATCTGGCCGTGGAACACACCGAATTCCAGCTTGAAGTCGACCAGCAGCAGGCCGGCGTCATCGAACAGCTTGCTCAGCACTTCGTTGACTTTCAGCGACAGCTTCTTCATCTCGACCAGCTGCTCGGCGGTGCCCCAGCCGAAAGCGACAACGTGGGATTCGTTGATGAACGGATCACCCTTCTCGTCGTTCTTCAGGAACAGTTCGAAGGTAGACGGCTCCAGCTTGATGCCCTCCTCCACGCCCAGGCGCTTGACCAGGCTGCCGGCGGCGTAGTTGCGCACCACGCACTCGACCGGGATCATGTCCAGCTTCTTCACCAGGCACTCGTTGTCGCCCAGCAGTTTGTCGAACTGGGTCGGCACGCCGGCTTCTTCGAGCTTCTGCATGATGAAGGCATTGAACTTGTTGTTCACCATGCCCTTGCGGTCGAGCTGCTCGATGCGCTTGCCATCGAACGCCGAAGTGTCGTTACGGAACAGCAGGATCAAGCGGTCGGCGTCGTCGGTCTTGTAAACCGATTTGGCCTTGCCGCGGTAGAGTTCGTCGCGTTTTTCCATGATTGGGCTCCGCTTGCTGAGGTGTTGGGCTAGGCGATTTCGCGCCAGTCGAGCCCGTGTTCCTGATTCGCCACCTGGAGCCAGTCCGGGTCGCACCCAAGGGTGTCGACGAAGCACTGACGGGCCAAGTGTGGCAGGTTGTTCTTGCTGCTGAGGTGGGCCAGCACCAGGTGCTGCAAGGTGTTCCAGCCCAACTCCTGCACCAGGCGCGCGGCCTGGTGATTGTTCAAATGTCCTTGCATGCCACCTACCCGCTGCTTCAGGAAGGCCGGGTAGTGACCGCGCGCGAGCAGCTCGCGGCAGTGGTTGGCTTCGATCAGCAGTGCGTCCAGGCCCCGGTAGCGCTCGAGCAGCAGCGCATCGTACGACCCCAGGTCGGTGAGCATGCCGAAACGCCGGCGACCGTCGCTGAACACGTACTGCAACGGTTCGTAGGCGTCGTGCTCGACCCGCGCCGGGCTCACTTCCAGCTCACCGATCTGCAGCTGCTGGCCACAGGCGAGAAAACCGGCCACCTCAACCGGCTTGCGCATGCCGCGCAATGTGCCTTGGCTGAGGTAGACCGGTACATTGTAGCGCCGCGACAGCAACCCCACCCCATGCACGTGGTCGGCATGTTCATGGGTGACCAGCACAGCACTCAGTTGCGCCGCCGACACCCCGAGCAGCGCCAGGCGCCGCTCGGTTTCACGCAGGGAAAAGCCGCAATCGACCAGGATGAACGTGTCACCACTGGCGATCAGCGTGCCATTTCCCTGGCTGCCGCTTCCAAGTACCGCGAAGCGCACTTAGCCCAGATGGTCCTGAATGGCGCTCAGCACGCGGCGGGCGACGTCGGCCGGGGCCACGGTATTGATGTTCTTCTCGACGGTGACCTGCACGCTCTCGCCTACCTTGCTCAGGCGTACCTGATAACGCTCGGCGCGGGCTTCACGCTCTTCCTTGGTCGGAGCACTGCCGAACACACGGCTGAAGAAGCCAGGCTCGTTCTGCTTGTCGTCAGGCTTTTCCGACAGGTTGATGTAGTACAGGCCCAGGCTGCGGTTGATGTCCTCGACACGCCACTGGCCACCCTGCTCCAGGGCGCGGCCTACGCCGGACCAGGCACGGTCCAGGTCCGAGCCCAGGAACAGCACCGGGTTGCCGCTGCCATCTTCGCTCAGGGTGACACGGCTAGGCGCGTCGAAATCACGCGCAGCCAGCAGCGATACCGAACCGCCCTTCTCGGCGCTGCGGCTCATGCTGGCAAGCATTTCGTCGACCAGCAGCGCGTCGGCGCCGGTATTGGCCGAAGTGGACGGGAACGCAGTGTCGGCGGTGCTGCCGGCCGGGCGCTCGACGCTGACGATGTACACCTCGGAGGTGTTGCGCTGCACGCCGGGCTCGATGCGCACACGCACGCGCACTTCACTGTCGCCACTGCTGGCAGTGCTCGACAGACGCTGACCGAGCGATGCCGACAGTTCGTCGAAACGCTGCCAGGTGGTGCTGAACTCACCGGTCTGCGGGCGCTCTTCAGCGATGCGGAAGCCATTGTCCTCGAAGAACTGGTGCGCCACCGGCCATACTTCGGCCGGCGAATGCTGGGCCAGCACCCAGCGGCTGTTGCCGCTGCGTTGCAGGGTGTAGTCGCTGGCTTCGGCGCCAGCGGTGAGTGGTTGCGGGCGCGGCACTTCGAACTCGCCAGTGGCATGATCGTCGGCGACGTTGCGCGGGATCGGCAGCAACGGATCAAGGCGCTTGACGTTGCCGGCGTCTGGCGGCAACTGCATCGGCGCGGTCGGGTGCGCCTGCAGGTAATCGCTGCCGCGGTCGCGGAAATAGCCATCCTCGCCCCACAGCCAGCCACACCCACTGGTGCTGGAAATGATCAGGGCGAGCGCGGAAAGACCAGCCAGTCGCTTCATGCGGTGTACTTCCTCTTAAACCAGTACGCCGGACTGGCGCAAGGCAGTACGGACTTTTTCGTGGCAACCTTCGCTCAGCCAGGTGAGCGGCAGGCGAATGCCCTTTTGCATCAGGCCCATTTCCACCAGCGCCCACTTCACAGGGATCGGGTTGGCTTCGCAGAACAGGTCTTTGTGCAGCGGCATGAGTTTTTCGTTGATTGCGCGGGCCTTCTCGGCATTGCCCTGAAGGGCGGCCTCGCACAGGTCGGCCATTTCGCGCGGGGCGACGTTGGCAGTGACGGAAATATTGCCCTTGCCGCCCATCAGGATCAGCTCGACGGCGGTCGGGTCATCGCCGGACAGGACGATGAAGTCCTTGTCGACACCCTCGAGGATGGCCTTGGCACGGGCCAGGTCGCCAGTGGCTTCCTTGATGCCGATGATGTTCTTGACCTTCGACAGGCGGATCACGGTCTCGGCCTGCATGTCGCAGGAGGTGCGACCCGGCACGTTATAGAGGATCTGCGCAATGTCGACGGCTTCGGCAATGTGCTTGAAGTGCTGGTACAGGCCTTCCTGGGTCGGCTTGTTGTAGTACGGCACAACCAGCAGGCAGGCATCGGCGCCGGCATTCTTGGCGTTCTGGGTCAGGTGCACGGCTTCGGCAGTGGAGTTGGCACCGGTGCCGGCGATGACCGGGATCGGCTTTTTGCTGCGCTTGACACGCTCGACCACGTGCTTGATGACCAGGATGTGTTCTTCGACATCCAGCGTGGCCGACTCACCGGTGGTGCCGACAGCGACGATCGCGTGGGTGCCGTTTTCCAGGTGGAAGTCTACAAGTTTGTCGAGGCTGCCCCAGTCCACACGCCCTTGTGCATCCATGGGTGTGACCAATGCCACCATACTGCCCGCAATCATGTAACTGCTCCTGCCGGAAAAAGAGAGCGGTAATGGTACTGGGGGCATCGGCCTTGCACAAGCGAAGCAGGCGGGTGGAGCATTCCCCTCGGCGGCTTATTTCGCTACCCTTGATCCTTTGATCGGTGCAGCGCGGCCCGCCGGGCCGTCGACCCTGCTCCCCGGCCAGCGTCCACGTCCTCGCATGCGAGCCCCGGGCCCTGCCGACAGGAGGCTTTCGCTCGTCCTGCACCGACCGCTCATCGCTTTAGGAATGCTGCATGTCCACCCCCACCGTCCGCGAACAATTCCTTGTCATCAGCGCCTTGGGCCCCAACCCCATGGAGCTGGCCAACGTCCTCAGCCGCGCCGCCTTCGAAAACCGCTGCGCGGTGGTCACATCGCGCCTGAGCCGCCACGGCGAGACCAGCGCCCTGGTGCTGCAGGTAGGTGGCAGCTGGGATGCCCTGGCACGCCTCGAAGCCATGCTACCGGGCCTGGGCAAGAAGCACGGCCTGACCCTCGACGTGGTGCGCAGCGCCGATCAGGAAGTGCGCCCACAGGCCCTGCCCTACGTGGCCTACGTCAGCGCCGCCTATCGCCCGGACATCATCAACGAGCTGTGCCAGTTCTTCCTCGACCACCGCGTCGAGCTCGAAGCCATGACCTGCGACACCTACCTGGCGCCGCAGACCGGCAGCAGCATGCTCAACGCCCAGTTCACCGTGATCCTGCCGGCTGGCACGCAGATCAGCTGGCTGCGTGACCAGTTCCTGGACTTCGCCGATGCCCTGAACCTCGATGCGCTGATCGAGCCATGGCGTCCACAGAACCCCATGTAAGGAAACCGACCATGGCAGTAGCTCTCGACCAACCCGTCGCCGACTTCCAGGCCCAGGCCACCAGTGGCCAGACCGTCAGCCTTGCCGAGCTCAAGGGCCGGCAGGTCGTGGTGTACTTCTATCCAAAGGACAGCACCCCGGGCTGCACCACCGAAGGCCAGGGTTTCCGCGACCAGCATGATGCCTTTGCCGCCGCCAACACCGTCGTGTTCGGCGTGTCGCGCGATGGCATCAAGTCGCATGAAAACTTCAAGGCCAAGCAAGGCTTCCCGTTCGAGCTGATCAGCGACAAGGACGAGGCCCTGTGCCAACTGTTCGACGTGATCAAGCTGAAGAAGCTGTATGGCAAGGAATACCTGGGCGTCGATCGCAGCACGTTCCTGATCGACAAGGATGGCGTACTGCGTCAGGAATGGCGTGGCGTGAAAGTACCGGGGCATGTGGATGCCGTGCTGGCAGCGGCCCAGGCCTTGAATAAAGCCTGAGAATCGGGGCTGCAAAGCAGCCCCGATGACCTCAGAGCATCGGCGAGACGCTCGGTTCCTGCCGCGGCCAGGCATCCAGCACTGCCTTGATCAAGGTCGCCAGCGGGATCGCAAAAAAGATTCCCCAGAAACCCCACAGCCCGCCAAACAGCAGCACCGCGCAGATGATCGCCACCGGGTGCAGGCTCACCGCCTCGGAGAACAGCAGTGGCACCAGCACGTTGCCATCCAGCGCCTGGATGATCGCGTACACCGTCATCAGGAAAATGAACTGGTCGCCCCAGCCCCACTGGAACAGCGCGATCAGCGTCACTGGCACGGTCACGACCACCGCGCCCACGTAGGGCACCACCACCGACAACCCCACCAGCAGCGCCAGCAACGCGGCGTAATTGAGCCCCAGGCTGATGAAGGCAATATAGGTGGCGATCCCGCAGATCAGGATTTCGATGCCCTTGCCGCGAATGTAATTGGCGATCTGCCGGTTCATCTCGCTACCCACGCGGTTCAGCAGGGTGCGCTGACGCGGCAGGTAACCACTGACCCAGCGCCCGATCAGCTCGCGGTCCTTGAGGAAGAAGAACACCAGGATCGGCACCAGCACCAGGTAGATCATCGCGTTGACCAGCAGCGGCAGGCTCGACAGCGAGAAGGTCAGCGCCCATTGGCCGAACTTGCCGATTTCGCCGCGCACCGACTCGATCGCATGCAACACCTGCTCATCCGACACCAGGTGCGGATAACGCTCTGGCAGCAGTAGCAGCAGCGACTGCCATTTGCCGAGCATCCCCGGCAATTCGTTGAACAACGTGATCAGTTGATGCCAGAGCAGCGGCACCAGCACCAGCATGAACACCGCCAGCGCCCCCATGAACAGGGCGAACACCAGCATCACCGCGAACCGGGTCGGCACCCGCATGCGCTCCAAGGCATTGACCAGGCCCTGCATCAGGAACGCCAGGACCATACCGGCCAGCACAGGCGCCAGCATGCCGCCGAGGGTGAGCACTGCGGTGAAGGCGAGGAACAGCAGGACCGCCAGCACCACCGCTTCCTCATCGGAGAAGTAGCGCTCTATCCAGTCGCGAAGCACTTTGAACATTGACGATCCTTCGGTTGGCTCAGGCCTTGCGGAGCCAGTAGGTATAGGTACCGGCCTCGGCCGTTTCTTGCAGCAGGGTATGACCGGCAAGCTGGGCGAAAGTGCGGAAGTCGCGCTGCGAACCTGCATCGGTGGCGACGACTTTGAGGACCGCACCGCTGGCCAGGCGATTGAGTTCCATCTTCGCCTTGAGCAGCGGCAGCGGGCAGTTCAGCCCGCTGGCGTCGAGTTCGGCGTCGCAGGTCAGGGGGTCACTCATCGGGTGCGTCTCCAGGGCGAGGCAGAAAGTCTTGGGTAAGGCTCGGTAGCATACCGCCACTGGTCGGCTCCGCGCGACCCGGCTACAGTAAGGCTTTTCATCGACGCGAGCTTCTGCATGAATCTACTGCGCCCTACCCTGCTGGCGCTGGCCTGCCTCATGGCCCTTCCCGGCCACGCCGACGACCTGCCGTCACTGGGCGACGCCAGTTCCGCCATCGTTTCACCCAAGCAGGAGCACGACCTTGGCCGCGCCTGGCTGAGCCTGCTGCGCGGCCAGGTCAACCAGCTCAACGACCCACAGCTCAAGGACTACGTCGAAACCACCGTCTACCGCCTGGCCGAAACCAGCCAGCTGCAGGACCGGCGCCTGGAATTCATCCTCATCGACAGCCGCGAACTCAACGCCTTTGCCGCGCCGGGCGGCATCGTCGGCGTCAACGGCGGCTTGTTCCTCAATGCCCAGACCGAAGGCGAATATGCCTCGGTGCTGGCGCACGAACTGGCGCACTTGTCGCAACGCCACTTCGCCCGCGGCGTCGAGGCCCAGCAGCGCATGCAACTGCCGATGATGGCGGCCCTGCTGGCTGGCATCGTGCTGGCGGCGGGCGGCGCCGGTGATGCCGGCATCGGCATGATCGCCGGTACCCAGGCGGCGGCTCTTCAGGAACAACGGCGCTTCTCGCGGCAGAACGAGCAGGAAGCCGACCGCGTGGGCATACAGAACCTGGAAAGGGCCGGCTACGACCCGCGCAACATGCCCACCATGTTCGAGCGCCTGGCGCGCCAGTACCGCTACGATGCCAAGCCTCCAGAATTCCTGTTGACTCACCCGGTAACCGAATCGCGTATCGCCGACACCCGCAACCGCGCCGAACAGGCGCCCAAAGGCGGCGTCGAGGACAGCCAACGCTACCAGCTGATCCGCGCCCGCGTGGCACTCACTTACGAAGGCACCCCAGGTCTGGCAGCCAAGCGCTTCCGCGCCCAGCTCGACGAAGATCCAAAACTCGATGCCGCCCGCTATGGTCTGGCCCTGGCGCAGATCAAGGGTGGCCAGCTCAACGAAGCGCGAGAAAACCTCAAGCCATTGCTGGCCAAAGCACCTAACGACATTACCTACAACCTGGCGCAGATCGACCTGGATATCACCAACAACCGCCTGGCCGACGCACAGCAACGTGCCGAGCGCATGCAGGGGCTATACCCGGCCAACTACCCGCTGAAACAGGTACGTGCCGATCTGCTGGTCAAGCAGAACAAGCCCGCCGAGGCCGAGAAGGTGCTGGAAGACCTGCTCAAGAGCCGACCGGATGACCCGGACGTCTGGTACGACATGGCGGAAGTGCGCGGGCTGTCGGGCAATACCATCGGGCTGCATCGGGCGCGCGCCGAATACTTCACGCTGGTGGGGGATTTCGACCAGGCGGTACAGCAGCTGGACTACGCCAAGCGCCGGGCGGGCAGCAACTTCCCGCTGGCTTCGCAGATCGACCAGCGTCAGCGCGAAATCATGGAGCAGAAGCGCATGGTTCAGGAAATGATGGGGCGCTGATGGCCTATTCGCGGGCATGCCCGCTCCCACAGGGGTCGCATTCCCCTGCAGGAGCGGGTTTACCCGCCAAGAAGGCGACGCGGTTCGGCGTCAGGCGTTACCGGAGAGCTTCAGGCGAGCCGCCTGGGTAAAGTCGAGCATGCGGTTCAGCGGCTTGATGGCCTTCGGCACCAGCGCCGGGTCAACGAAGATCTCGTTGCTCCCGTGCCGCAGGCAATCCAGCACTCGCTCCAGGGTATTCATCGCCATCCACGGGCAATGCGCGCAGCTGCGGCAGGCCGCGCCGTTGCCGGCCGTGGGCGCTTCGACGAATTCCTTGTCAGGGCACAGCTGCTGCATCTTGTAGAAGATGCCGCGGTCAGTGGCGACGATAAAGGTCTTGTTCGGCAGGGTTTGCGCGGCCTTGATCAGCTGGCTGGTCGAGCCTACCGCGTCGGCCAGCTCGATGACGGCTTCCGGCGACTCCGGGTGAACCAGGATGGCGGCATCCGGGTACAGCGCCTTCATGTCGGCCAGCTGGCGCGACTTGAACTCTTCGTGAACGATGCAGGCACCGTCCCACAGCAGCATGTCGGCACCGGTCTGCTTCTGGATGTAACGGCCCAGGTGCTGGTCCGGGCCCCAGATAATGGTCTCACCGTTATCCATCAGGCTTTCGACGATCTCCAGCGCGCAGCTGGAGGTCACTACCCAGTCAGCCCGAGCCTTCACCGCAGCGGAGGTGTTCGCATAAACCACCACGGTACGCTCGGGATGCTGGTCGCAGAAGGCCGAGAACTCTTCGACCGGGCAGCCCAGGTCGAGCGAACAGGTGGCCTCCAGGGTCGGCATCAACACGCGTTTTTCCGGGGTGAGAATCTTGGCGGTTTCGCCCATGAAGCGCACACCCGCGACGATCACCGTCTCGGCAGGGTGGTTCTTGCCGAAGCGGGCCATTTCCAGCGAGTCGGACACGCAACCGCCCGTCTCTTCAGCCAGCGCCTGGATGACCGGGTCGCAGTAATAGTGGGCTACCAGCACGGCGTTCTGGGCTTTCAGCTCGGCAGCGATGGCCGCACGGTATTCGGCCTCCTGCACGGCGGTCAGCGGGTTGGGCTGCTTGGCGTCAAGGTGGGCCTGAACCAACAGGCGTTCGGAAATCTGGGTCATGATCGCTGGACCTGCAGGCGCGCGTGCGCGTCAAATCGAGTGTATCACCCGGCCCTGGCAGATCGGCCAAGGGTGCCGGACGGCATGGGCGCCGCCACGGCCCTCTGCGGGCGCGGATTGTTATCGGACGCCGAAGGCTACAGACAATCAAGGGAATTCTAAAGTGGTTTTTGTGGCGCCTGAACCGGCCTCTTCGTGGCTGAAGCCGCTCCCACAAGTACTGTGCAGGTCTCTGGCCTGAAGTGATCCTGCGGGAGTGGCTTCAGCTGCGAAGCGGCCGGTTCAGGTCAACCCCTCAACCCTGCGGTTGCATGGAAGCAAAATGCGCCGCCAGCAACATGGCGAACGCTTCGACGGTCATCTTCTTGCCGTTGAAATCGACCATGCCATCGGCATAGTGCAGGCTCGACACCACATCGTTGCCCTGCACGGTGGCCAGGCCGCTCTGCAGCGCCATCATGCCGACCATCTCCCCGGCCTGGCCGGACTGCATGGCAATCGCCTGGGCATCGGTCTGCCCGTCCAGCAGCGCCTGCAAGGTCGCCAGGTCGCCGATCATCGGCTTGGACAAGGTCAGCTTGCTCTTCACCTCGGTGATCAGTTGCTTGCTCAGCTGGTCCGGCGGCAGGTCGAACGAAGCCGGGTTGGAAAAGTCCATCGACAGTTCGAAGCGGCTCTCGCCATTGGCAGTGCGCAACGCCAGGTTCTCGATCGCCAGCTTGGGCTTGGAGGCCAGCAACTGTTGCAGATCGCCGTGGAACCGGGCTTTCTCCGCCTCATCCATCTGGATTTCCGGCACCGGTTGACCGGCAGCCTGGGCCGCTTCGAACTCCGGCAGGTGGGCCTGGTACCACTTCGACAATGATTGCAAGGCCGGCGCATTGAGCGACTTGATGCTCACGCCCATCTGCACATTGCCGACCGCACGGCCATCCCAGGTGATATCAGCCACCCGATAATCCACGCGACCGGCCACGGTGTCGGGGCCATCCAGGGTCTGCTGGACAGTCTGTTGGAGCCCCTTGAGCACCAGTACCTGCTGCTTGTCACCCAAGGTCGCCTTGGCCTGCGCCAAGAGCATGTCGACATCGCCGACGTATACGGCGTCGTGCTTGCTGGCCGTGAGGTTGCCGCCAACCTTCAGGCCCGACAGTTCGAGGGTGGTTGGTGGCTGGTCGTCGCCGACCAGCTTCATCTCGAAGCGATCCGCGCTGCCGTGGAACTTCGACGCCTTGCCTTCCTGATCACCGCTGACCTCCAGGGTCATGCCGGAGAAGTCCAGGCTGCTGCCATTGGCCTCGGTGTGCTTGAGCGGTGCCACGGTGATGGTGCTGTCGACGTTGCCAGAAAAGCCCAGGCTGGTATGCGCGCGGATCGGCGATTGCTCGCCTGCCGCAGCGAACCACGGCGCAGTCAGGTCATCCTTCTGCAAGCTGCTGTTGCTGGCGGCCAGCACGGGCATCAGTTGCAGCGCCTTGACCCGCGACCACGGGAACGGGCCGTGTTCGATCTGGTCGGTCATGCCCAGGTCGAAGTTGAGCACTTCGCCTTGGCCGAGGTTGATGTCCTTGGCCTTGAGCCGATACTGCGCCGTGCTGCTGAACAAATGCTGATCGAGGGATACCAGCTCAACCGTCATGCTGCCGCCATAGTTGACCAGGGCTTTCTTGAGCTGTTCGTTGCTGCGGCTGACAGCGTTTTCCAGCTCCCCCGGCAGTTGCTTGCCGGTGTACCAGGCGCCAGCGGTGGTCACGACGGCGATGGCGATGGCCAGGCCGGAAAGAATGCCTACTGATTTCTTCATGAATAGAACCGATCGATGTCCATATGGGCAGATTCACAGCCAATCGGCTGCGAGGGGTGCAAAAGGATATCATCGCCGCGCCAGACGAGTGACGGCCCCAGAGCAGAAAGGATGAATTTGGGAAACGTCCGACAATCGTTAATTTTTACGAACATTCGACTCGCTCGAAACCGCAAAAAAACGCGCAAAAATCGAACATTCAGGGTCTTTACCTAATAAATATTTCAATTTCGCAACATCTTGTCATGTTTAACTTGACGCCTCCCTACCAATCGTTTTTTATTTTCACCACCTCGCTCAGCGCCCGATCCACGAAGAAGAAAAAGTCGCGCCGTCATGATGCTCGGATGCCCCTGCCTGCACGCTTCAACCTCCTCGCCAAGGCACTGCAAGCCTGACGTCGGCGCCTAGCCCGCGCCTATCTCTGCTCCAAACAAAAAGGTGAACAACATGGAGCCACACCAGCATGCAGCATGACCACAACGCCACCGGCAACGGCCAATTCCGTAAATCCCTGCGCCTCTGGCACGTGGTCATCATCGGTCTGGCGTACCTCACGCCGATGACCGTGTTCGACACGTTCGGCATCGTGTCCGGCGTTACCAACGGCCACGTTCCCAGTGCCTATCTGCTGGCCCTGGCCGGCGTTCTGTTCACCGCTGTGAGCTACGGCACACTGGTACGCCGTTTCCCGCAGTCCGGCTCCGCCTATACCTACACCCAACGCGCCATCAATCCGCACGTGGGCTTCCTGGTCGGCTGGTCTTCGCTGCTGGACTACCTCTTGCTGCCCATGGTCAACGCCCTGCTGGCCAAGCTCTACCTGTCGGCGATGTTCCCTGAAGTGCCGGCGTGGATGTGGGTGGCCGGCTTCGTCACCCTGATCAGCCTGATCAACATGCGCAGTATCAATCTGGTCGCGCACTTCAACCTGCTGTTCGTGGTAGTGCAGCTGATGATCATGTCGGTGTTCATCTACCTGTGCATTCGCGGCCTGGGTCAGGGCGAGGGGCTGGGGAGCACCTGGAGCCTGATCCCGTTCGCCGACTCGCAGACGCAACTCAGCGCCCTGGCTGCCGGTGCAACCATCCTGTGCTTCTCGTTCCTGGGCTTCGACGCAGTGACCTGCCTGTCCGAAGAAACCAAGGAGCCAGGCAAGATCATCCCGCGCGCGATCTTCCTCACCGCCCTGATCGGTGGCGTGGTGTTCATCGCCGTGTCGTACTTCATGCAGGCCTACTTCCCGACCAACGCACGCTTCCACGACCCGGAAGCAGCATTGCCGGAAATCGCCTTGTATGTCGGTGGCAAACTGTTCCAGTCGGTTTTCATCGCCTGCACGGTGATCAACACCATCGCCTCGGGCCTGGCTTCGCAGACCAGCGTATCGCGCCTGCTGTATGTGATGGGCCGCGACAATGTGATCCCGAGCGGCGTGTTCGCCCGCCTGCACCCGCGCTACAAGACGCCGATCGTGAACATCGCCGTGGTCGGCGTGATCGCCCTCTCGGCCATCTTCTTCGACCTGGTCACCGCCACCTCGATCATCAACTTCGGCGCCCTGGTCGCGTTCAGCTTCGTCAACCTGTCGGTGATCAGCCACTGCTACCTGCGCGAGGGCAATCGCCAGGGGCTGGCCAACCAGATGAAGTACCTGGTGCTGCCCACCATCGGCTTCTGCATCATCGCCAAGCTCTGGCTCGACCTCAACGAGCATTCGTTGATCTTCGGCGGCCTCTGGGCACTGGCCGGGCTGCTGCACCTGGCCTGGCTGACCAAGGCCTTCCGGGTCTCGCCACCGAACTACGTCGCTGATTGACTCCAGCCTCCGACAACGCCCGCGCCTGAACGCGGGCGTTGTTGTTGCCCGATAAGGAAAGTCCTCATGCTGCTGCGTCGCCTGTCCATCCAGTGGAAAATCACCCTGCTAGCCGGCCTCTGTCTGCTGGTCATCGTCGCCTTGCTGGTCGCCAGCTCACTGACCCAGTCGCGGCGCAGCGCAGCGCTGGTCAACCAGGCCAACACCGAAATGCTCGAACACAGTGCGCGCCTGCGCCTGCAGGCCCACGCCGAAACCCAGGCGCTGCGCATTCAGCGCTACTTCATGGACGCCTACCAGTACGCTAACGGCTTCGCTCGCCTGGTCCAGGTGCTCAAGGCCCGCGGTGGCAGCGACCTGCGCACCGAGCTGACCCGCCAGGCCCACGCCAGCCTGGCCGGCAACCCGGACGTGATCGGCCTGTACCTGGTGTTCCAGCCCAACGCGCTGGACCATCAGGATCACCAGTTCATCGGCCAGGAGGCCAGCGGCAGCAACGAAAGCGGACGTTTCTCGCTGTACTGGTCGCAACCCCGCCCTGGCACCCTGGAACTGGAAGCGATGCCCGAGTCCATGCTGGGCGACAACAGCCCCGGCACCAATGGCCTGGCCAAGAACCGCTGGCTGACCTGCCCGCAGGAAACCACACGGGCCTGCGTGCTTGAACCCTACCTCGACGAGGTCAACGGCCACCAGGTGCTGATGACCAGCATCGCCCTGCCGCTGCTGGAAAACGGCAAGGTGGTGGGCGTGGTCGGCCTGGACATCGGCCTGGACAACCTCCAGCAACTGAGCCTGGATGGCCGCCAGGAGCTGTTCGATGGCCAGGGCCAGGTCAGCATCGTCAGCACTGCCGGCCTGCTCGCCGGGCATAGCCGTGACGCCAGCAAGCTGGGCCAGCCGCTGGACAAAGAAGTGGACCAGGGCCTGCTGCGCGTCGCCCGGCCATTCGCGCCGATCCCCGACGCCACCCCGTGGCAGGTGCAACTGGAACTGCCTGAAGCCGTGCTGCAAGCGCCGGCCCTGGCCCTCAACCAGCGCCTGGACGCCCATAACCAGAGCGCCAACCTGACCAGCCTGCTGATCGGCCTGGGCGCCGCCATCATCGGCCTGCTGCTGGTCTGGCTGACGGCGCGGGGCGTGACCCGGCCGATCCTCGCCGTGGCCGCCCGGCTGAAAGACATCGCCAGTGGTGAAGGCGACCTGACCCGTCGCCTGGACTACGCCCGTCAGGACGAACTGGGCCAGCTGACAGGCTGGTTCAACCGCTTCCTCGACAAGCTGCAGCCGGTGATCGCCCAGGTCAAAGGCTCGCTGCTCGAAGCCCGCGGCACCGCCGACCAATCCGCCGCCATCGCCAGCCAGACCAGCAATGGCATGCAGCAACAGCAGCGGGAAATCGAACAGGTCGCCACCGCCGCCAACGAAATGAGCGCCACTGCCCAGGATGTCGCCCACAACGCGGCCCAGGCCGCCCAGGCTGCACGCGGCGCCGATCAGGCCAGCCGTGAAGGCTTGCAGTTGATCGCCAGCACCCGCCAGACCATCGACCAGCTGGCCACCGGCATGGACGCCGCCATGGGCGAGGCCCGAGCGCTGGAGCAGCGCAGCGAGCAGATCGGCTCGGTGCTTGAGGTGATCCGCGCAATTGCCGAGCAGACCAACCTGCTGGCCCTCAATGCCGCCATCGAAGCCGCTCGCGCGGGCGAGGCCGGGCGTGGCTTTGCCGTGGTCGCCGATGAAGTGCGCAGCCTGGCCCAGCGCACCCAGGTGTCGGTGGAAGAGATTCGCCAAGTGATCGAAGGGCTACAGCAAGGCACCCAGGACGTGGTGGGCGCCATGCATGAAGGCCAGCGCCAGGCTCAGGCCAGCGCCACGCGCATGGAGCAGGCGCTGCCCGCACTGGAGCGCATCGGCGAGGCCGTGGCGGTGATCAGCGACATGAACCTGCAGATTGCCTCGGCCGCCGAGGAGCAGAGCGCGGTGGCCGAGGAAGTGAACCGCAATGTGGCCGGGATTCGCGACGTGACCGAATCGCTCTCGGGCCAGGCGGATGAATCGGCACGCATCAGCCAGGCGCTCAATCGACTGGCGAATCAACAGCAGGCATTGATGGAACAGTTTCGCGTCTAGCCTGTAAGGGCCTCTCCGCGGGCACGCCCGCTCCCACAGGAATATCGCCAGGAGAGCTGCGCTGTATCTGTGGGAGCGGGTTCACCCGCGAAGAGGCCAGCACAGCCAATATAGAAATATCGCTATTTACCGAGCACACCCCATGCAAACCGCAACCCGTTCTTCCTTCTTCGATATCACCAGCGAACAGGGCCTGTTACGCACCTCGATCGCCGTTACCTTGTTCATCGCCACCATCGGTATCGGCTTCGGCCTGGCCTCCGGCTCCTTCTCGATCGTCTTCGATGGCGTCTATTCGCTGGTCGACGCCAGCATGAGCGGCCTGTCGCTGGTGGTGGTCAAACTGATCACCTCGCACGCCACCAGCCTGCAACTCTCGCGCAAGCTGCGCGAGCGCTTCACCATGGGCTTCTGGCACCTGGAGCCGATGGTGCTGGCACTCAATGGCATCCTGCTCAGCGGCGTCGCCATCTACGCGCTGATCAACGCGGTCAGCAGCCTGCTGCAAGGCGGCCGCCACCTGGAGTTCGGCATCGCCATGGTCTATGCGCTGCTGACCGTGGTCGCCTGCGCGACCATCGCCGTGGTGGAACAACGCGCCAACCGCAAGCTTAAGTCAGACTTCGTGCGCATGGACGTCAAAGGCTGGGTGATGTCGGCCAGCATCACCGCCGCCCTGTTGATTGCCTTCTGCTTTGGTTATGCCGTGCAGGGCACGCAATGGGAGTGGGTATCGCCGTACATCGACCCGGCGGTACTGGCACTGGTCTGCCTGGTGATCATTCCGCTGCCGCTGTCGGTGGTGCGTCAGGCACTGTCAGAGATTTTCCTGGTGACACCGGGCGACCTCAAGCTGCATGTCGACACCGTCGCCCGACAGTTCGTCGCCAGGCACGGCTTGAAGTCCTACAAGGCCTACGTGGCCAAGGTCGGGCGCTCACGCGAGATCGAGCTCTATTTCATCGTGCCGGCGGACATGCCGCCACGCTCGATCGCCGAGTGGGATGCCTTGCGTGACGAAGTCGGCGAGGCCGTCGGCGGCGAAGGCCCGGATCGCTGGATCACCGTGGTGTTCACCGGCGACCCGGCCTGGGCGGAATAACCTCCCCGCGTCAGTACTCGCGGCCGTCCAGCTGGCCGAGGTCAGCAGCCAGTTGCAGGCGCGCGGTGTACCAGTCGACCACCGACGCGACCCGCCGCTGCTGCGCGTTGGCCAGATCGTTCTGGGCATTCAGCAGCTCGATGATGCTGCCGACGCCGGCCTTGTACCGCCCCAGCGCCACCCGGTGCGACTGACGGGCGCTGGCGACCAGCCGACGGCTGATGACCAGCGCCTGGGTACGCGCCTCCAGGGACTGGCGGCTGCGCCAGACACTCAGGGCGATGGCCCGCTGGGCACCGTACAGGTCCTGCTCCCGCGCCGCCGCTTCCGCTTCGGCCGCCCGCGCCCGTCGGCGGGCCAGAAAGCCATCGAAGATCGGCACGCTGACCTGCACGCCCACGGTCCAGGTTTCGATCTGCTGCCGCGAGGCCACCTGTTCGACCGGCGTATCCTCATGCCGGTAGTCGCTGTACAGCGAGATCGTCGGCCGCCCCTGGGCCCGCTCCGCTTCGGCCTTGGCCAGGCTGGAGGCCCATTGGGCGCGAGCGCTGTCCACCGACGGGTGGGTCTGCCGGGCCTGTTCCATCAACGCATCGACACTTTGCATGAAGCGCGCTTCCTGGCCTTGCGGCTCGTCCAGTGCTTCCAGGCGCAGCGGCGCGGAAGGCGACAGGTTCAAGGCGCTGGCCAGCGCACCGTGGGCAATGGCCAGGTCACCTTCGGCCAACACCCGCTCCAACTGCGCCTGCTCGAAGGTGGTCTGTGCCTGCAAGCGATCAGCGCGCTCCCCTGCCCCGGCCTGGTGCTTGGCGGTGGTCACGCGCAAGCTGTCGGCCGCCAGCGCCTCGATGCTGCGCCGGGCCTCGAGCAAGGCGGTGCTGGCCTGCACCTGGTAGAACGCCTTGCTGGTGCCGAGTACCACCTGCTGGATCTTTTCCACCCGACTGCTGCTGGCCGCATTGAGCAACTGGCGGGCGCTTTCAACCCTGGCGTCGCGCAGGCCGAAGTCGTACAGCACCCAGTTGAGGCTCAGCCCATAGCCGCTGGTTCGGGCGTCGAGGCTGGTGTTGGCTTCGGGAAAACCGTCATAGCGCGTCTTGCGGTTGGCCCGGCCAGTGTTCGCCTGCCCCTGCAAGGTCGGCCAGTAGGCCGAGCGTTCGGCCTCCATGCTGGCCTGGTTGCTCAACTCCGTACGCCAGGCAGCCTGCAGCTCGGGGTCGGCGCACAAGGCCATGGCCACGGCGCGGGACAACGACAGCGGCTGGTCGGCAGGCCATGGCCCGGGGCAGGCTTGCAGGGGCTGCGCGGCCTGGCCCTGAAGGCCGCACAGACAAAGCAGCATGGCCAGCATTGCGCGGCGCTTCATGATGCGCTCGTCAGCCGCCCGTCGAGCAGCGCCACCACCCGCTGGGCCGAGCGGATGGTATCCGGCCGATGGGCGACGATCACGCGGGTTATGTGCAGCGCTTCCAGCGCCTGGTTGACTGCCGCCTCGCGCTGGATGTCCAGGTGGCTGGTGGCTTCGTCGAGGAACAGCAGCTTCGGGCGCCGGTACAGTGCGCGGGCCAGCAGGATACGCTGCTTCTGCCCGCCGGAAAGCACTGCGCCCATGTCGCCGACCAGCGTGTTGTAGGCCATCGGCATACGCGCGATGTCGTCATGCACGGCAGCCAGGCGTGCACACTGTTCGATCCAGGCCGGGTCGGCGTCGGTGGCGAAGAAGCTGATGTTGTCGGCGATCGAGCCAGCGAACAGCACGTCGTCCTGCAGCACCGTGGCGCTGATCCGGCGCAGCCGGCCTATCGAGCGGGCGTCGATGGGCTCGCCATCGAGCAGTACCTGCCCTTCCACCGGCACGAGGATGCCCAGCATCACGTTCAACAGGGTACTTTTGCCGCAACCTGAAGGACCGACGATGGCCAGCGACTCACCCGGTTCGATGACCAGCGAAACACCGTCCAACACCCACGGCTCGTAGGCGTTATAGCGGAACCTCAGCCGACGCACTTCCAGGCGCGGCACCGGCCCTGCGTCTGCCTCCGGCAATGGCGGAGACTGCGGTTCGGCGGCCTCCAGCACAATGTCCGACAGGCGCTCACCCTGCAGGCGCAGCATCACCACGTCGACCAGCTTGTCGATCAGCCCGGACACGCGGCTGTTGAACTGGTCCTTGTAGGCACTGAAGGCGATCAGCATGCCGGCGCTGAGCGCACCGTCCATCAC
Source organism: Pseudomonas vlassakiae (assembly GCF_014269035.2). GTDB lineage: Bacteria > Pseudomonadota > Gammaproteobacteria > Pseudomonadales > Pseudomonadaceae > Aquipseudomonas > Aquipseudomonas vlassakiae. The sequence goes on along the minus strand of NZ_JABWRP020000005.1, from coordinate 190,405 downwards.
CTGCCGGGCGCCCAGCCAGATCACCAGCAGGGTCACCAGGCCGAACAGCAAACCGTTGAAGGCGCGGTACAGCAGTTGCAGCTTCTGCGGCCGCAAACCGGCATTGATCTCGTCGATCAGCAGGCCACTCCAGGTCGTCGCGCGCTGCTCCTGATGAGCGAACAGCTTCAGCGTGCGCACGCCGCGCATGGTTTCGAGAAAATGGCTCTGCTGCCTGGCTGCATGCACCAGTTCATCTTCGCTGGCCCGTCGCAGCGGCCCGAACCAGGCCCAGCGCGCCAACCCGTAGAGCACCATGGCAAACACCGCAATGAACGCCAATGGCGGGCTGTAGAGAAACATCAGGGCTAGCGTGACCACGGTCATCAGGCCATCGAGCAGGGCTTCGATGAACGAGGTGGTGAGGGTGCGCTGGATCGCCTTGAGCGAACCGAAGCGAGAAATGATATCGCCCAGATGGCGCCGCTCGAAGAACGCCACCGGTAGGCGTACCAGATGGTTGAAGACATTGATCTGCCACTGGCTGCCAAGCAGCGTACCCAGGTACATCAAGGCCCACGAACGCCCCAGCGACAGCACCTGCTGGGCCAGCAGCATCAGGCCGAAGCCGATAGCCAGCACCGCCAGCAGGTCGCGATCGGCGCTGACCAGCACTTTGTCGATCACCGTCTGCATGAAGAACGGCGCCAGCACCATACACAGCTCCAACGCCAGGCCCAGCGCCAGTACCTGGGCGAATACGCCGCCAAATCCCTCGACCTTGCCCAGCAAGCGCCGCAGGGACAGCCGCGTCTTCGCCACGCCTGGCTGGAAATCGCTGTGAGGCCATAGCTCCAGGGCGACGCCAGTGAAGGCCCTGGAGACCTCTTCGAGGCCAAGCTTGCGCACCCCGTGCGCCGGGTCATGGATGACCACGCCCCGCGGGCCGACCTCCTTGAGCACCACGAAGTGATTGAACTCCCAGTGCAGTATGCACGGAAGACGCAATTGCGGCAGTGCCTCCAGCTCCAGGCGCAGCGGTCGCGTGGCCAGCCCCAAGTGGCCGGCCATGGCCATCAGTTGCTTGAGCGTGGCCCCCTTCATGGAAGGCGCGAGCTTCTGGCGCAGGCCCTGCATGTCGTGCACCTGGCCGTGATAGGCGGCAACCATCGCCAGGCAGGCCTGGCCACATTCGGCAGCTTCGACCTGCAGCATCACAGGCAGCTTGCGGCCGATGCCAAAGCTCAGGGATTGGTAAAGGCTCACAAGCGTTTTCCTATGCCGCGCAGGGGCTCGAGCAGCCATTCGTAGAGCGGCAACTCCTCCAGCATGATGTCCGCGTCCAGCTGCATGCCGGAGCGCAGGGGTTCTTCAACGCCGCGGGCGAACAGGCTTTGTCGCTCCAGCGTGACCTTGACCCGATACAGCGGCCCTTGTTCGCGCAGCGCCTCGGAGGGCACGCCAACGCTCATGACCTCGTCAGCCGGCATGGCGCTGCGGGAAACCGAGGCCACGGTACCGCGGGCCAGGCCAAAATGCTGGTAGGGGAAGGCCTGGTAGCGCAGCAGCACCGTATTCCCTGGCCGCACGAAGCCGGCCGAGCGGCTGGGCACATGGAGTTCCGCATAAAGACGGCTGTCCTGCGGTACCAGGCTAAGCAGCGGGCGACCGGTATCGGCGCGCGCCCCGTTGACCACGCCTAGCGCCGCCACCTCCCCGGTCACCGGGGCGGTGATCGTCACCTGGCGCTTGACCTCGCTTTCCAGCAGGCTGCTCTGGCTCTCCAGCAACCGGCGCTGCAGCTCCGCCATCTGCTTGGTCTGCTGGTAAGGCAACTCGGCAAGTTCGGCGCGCAACGCGGCGCTTTCGTTGCGCAGTGCCAGCAGCGAGCGGTTCAGTTCTTCGGCGCGCAGGCGCATTTCCAGCACGGCATCCTGACGGGCCTGGAGCAAGTCACGGGAAACGAAGTCCTGACGTTGCAGCTCGGCGTAGCGTTCGGCGATTCCCTGGGCCAGCGCCAGGCGCTGGCGAGTCAGGGCAATCTGCGCGGCGACTTTTTCCTGTTCACCTTCCAGCATGCCGAGGCGACGGGTCTTGCCCTCACGTTCTTGCTGATGAAGCACGCGGGTTTCGTCAATCTCGTCGGCCAGGCTGTTGTTGCGCCGGGCAAGCAGGCGGCTGATGGCATCCTGGTTGGCAGCTGCCTCACCGTTGCGGGTGTCACTGGCCAGGGTCAACAGGACCTGCCCCGCCTTGACGTGCTCGCCATCGCTGATCTGAAGGTCTTGCACCACCCCAATCTGCGGGGCGAAGACCTTGACCACCCCGGCTTCGGGCACCAGCACGCCGCTCACGGCTTCACGCCGCGTGTAGCTGGCAAAGGTGATGAACAGGCTTACGGCGATGCAGAACAGCAGCGCACAGGCGCTGGCGATGCGCAAGGAGGGTGGCGATACCAATATCACGCTGCCCAGGTCGTTGCGTGCCCCTGATTGCAGTGCTTCCTTACGAAATAGCATTCCCTGGCCTACTACTGGCAGTTGCGAAATCGCCCGCAGCAAGTCCGGCTTCGGGCCAGGCCAGACTAATCAAGCCAGTCACAACGGGCACTAGTACAGATGCACTAGTGCGCGACGCAGCGAGAACGGCATCACATTGTGGCACTAGGACACTAGGTCACCCGTGCTATTGCTTCAAGCGGCAGGCCCTTCACATGATTTGCCAGGTCCGGTAAACGCTTTGCCGGTGACGGAACAACACAACTTGAAGAGGACTCATCCGTGAATACCGAACTTGAAAACCTGCGCACACTCGACGATGACGAACTGGAACAGGTCAGTGGTGGCATTTCAGCTTTTGGCTACCACGCCGATGCCAGCGTCGTTAACTATGGCCAAGGCTCGATCTTGCATGTGAGCTGGGGCAGTAACGGCGGCAAGTACAACTTCTTCGAACTGAAGCTGTGCTGATTGGCCAGGCCCACAGCCTTTGAGGATGTGGGCCTCTGCCGTTCTTCAAGGCCCGGAACGACAAAGCCCGCGACCATTGCTGGTTGCGGGCTTTGTGCTACTGCATATGGTGGGTCGTGTAGGATTCGAACCTACGACCAATTGGTTAAAAGCCAACTGCTCTACCAACTGAGCTAACGACCCGCTGGTTGGCGCGTATAATACTGATTTCTAACGGGAAATCAATACCCGTGCCAACCTTTTGTCAGAAGTAGCGGGTTGGATCTGCTACGCCCGCCGCCTTGAAACCGTCAGCACGCAGGCGGCAGCTGTCGCATTTGCCACAGGCCTGGCCTTCATCATTGGCCTGGTAGCAGGACACCGTCAGGCTGTAGTCCACGCCACGGGCGATACCCGCCTGCACAATCTGCGCCTTGCTCATGTTCTGCAGCGGCGCCTGGATGCGGAAGCCCTGCCCTTCGACACCTGCCTTGGTGGCCAGGTTGGCCATGCGCTCGAACGCCTCGACGAACTCGGGGCGGCAGTCCGGGTAGCCGGAGTAGTCCACTGCGTTGACGCCGATAAAGATGTCACGCGCTTCCAGCACTTCCGCCCACCCCAGTGCCAGCGACAGGAACACGGTGTTGCGGGCCGGCACGTAGGTGACGGGAATACCCTCGCCCGGAGTCTCCGGCACATCGATGCTGCTGTCGGTCAGGGCCGAGCCACCGATACCATCGAGGTTGAGGCCAATGACCTTGTGTTCGACCACGCCCAGGTCACGGGCGACGCGGGCGGCGGCGTTCAGTTCGGCGCGATGGCGCTGGCCGTAGTCGAAGCTCATGGTGTAGCAGCTGTAGCCTTCGGCCTTGGCCATGGCCACGACCGTGGCCGAATCGAGGCCGCCTGACAGCAGGATTACAGCGCGTTTATCAGTCATCTGTTTCATTCCTCAATCAACGTCCAGGTTCGTCGTTCCACAGCAGCTTGTGCAGCTGCATCTGGAAACGCACGGGCAGGTTGTCGGCGACGATCCAGTCGGCCAGGTCGGTCGCGCTCACCTGGTGATAGCTGGGCGAGAACAATACCTCGCCCGCACGTTCGGCCAGGTTGTACTGGATCAGCTTGGACACTGCCCAGTCGTAGTCCTCGCGGGAACAGATGACGAACTTGACCTGGTCGTTGCGGGTCAGCTGCTCGATGTTCTCGTAGCGGTTGCGGTGCGACTCTTCCGACCCTGGGGTCTTTAGGTCGACCACGCGGCTGACGCGCACATCGGTGCCCGAGATATCGAGGGCGCCGCTGGTCTCCAGCGACACTTCGTAGCCGGCATCGCACAGGCGCTGCAGCAGCGGCAAGGCGTTCGGCTGGGCCAACGGCTCGCCGCCAGTGACGCAGACGTAACGCGGCTTGAAGCCGGCCACCTGCTCAAGGATCGAATCGAGGGTGCGAATGGTGCCGCCAGTGAAGGCGTAGGCACTGTCGCAATACTGGCAGCGCAGGGGGCAACCGGTCAGGCGCACGAATACCGTGGGCAGCCCAGCCGTTCGTGTTTCACCCTGCAAAGAGTAAAAGACTTCGGTGATGCGTAATGTGTCTTGCATGCTCGCCACGGGCGTGACAGCTAAACAGGCTGTCCGCCTCCGTCAGGCACTGTCGCGGACTCGACATGGCGTTATCCGCTACAGCGTGTTTATAAAAGGGCAGTGATTCTAACGAAAAAACCCGCGACAGGCGCGGGTTTCTTGCAAGGGTGCAACTTAGAGCTTCTGCAGGTCGCGTTGCGCCAGTTGCGCGGCGGAGGTGCCGGGGTACTGGGTGATGACCTGTTGCAGGATGCCCTTGACCTTGTCGGTGTGGCCCATGCGGCGCTCGACGTCAGCCAGCTTGTACAGCGAATCTGGCACCTTGCTGTGCTTGGGGTACTTCTGGCTGACCTGGGCGAACGCCTGGCTGGCCGCAGGCAGGTCGCCCTTGGCCAGGTTCACCTCACCCAGCCAGTACTGGGCGTTGCCGGCGTACTGGCTGTTCGGGTACTTGCGCAGGAAGGCGTTGAACGCCTGGCTGGCCTTGTCGAAGTCCTTCTGCTTGATCTGGTCGAAAGCGGCGTCGTAATAGAGCTTTTCTTTCGCCGGATCACCGGGCTCGCTGCTGGCGGCCGGTGGTTGTGCAGCAGCGCCAGCGGCGCCTGCTGCGGCACCGGCGGCGGCATTGGATGCACCACCGGTGGAGGAATTGTCGGGGGTCGCGGCAGGCGCGGCACCACTGTTGATGCGACGATCAAGGTCCTGGTAACGCTCCAGGTTTTCCTGCTTCATGCGCGACACATCGTTCTGCAGCTCTTCGATGATGCCTTGCTGGCGGGAAAGTTGATCCTGCATCTGTTGCAGCTGCATGAACAGCTGGCCCTGTGCCGAAGCAGGGGCCGAAGCCCCTGCGCCGGCATAGGCGCCGCTCGTGCCATAACCGGAAGGTGGGTAAGCACCCCCGTTGTCATCAACTACAGGAACCGCAGCCCACGCCGAGAGCGGAAGGCTGAGTGCGAGGACGGTTACAGCACGACGGCACATACGCATAAGAACTTACTTACGCAGTTCTACGCGACGGTTCTGAGCCCAGGACTGCTCGTCGTTGCCGGTGGCAACTGGACGCTCTTCGCCGTAGGAAACCAGTTCCAGCTGAGCAGGGGAAACACCCTGCAGAACCAGGTAGCGCTGAACGGCTTTCGCACGACGCTCACCCAGAGCCATGTTGTACTCGCGGGTGCCGCGCTCGTCGGTGTTGCCTTCCAGGACAACGCGGTTGCCGTTGGCTTTCAGGTCCTTGGCGTGAACGTCCAGAGCGCGCATGGCTTCTGGCTTCAGGTCCGAGCTGTCGTATTCGAAGTAGAAGGTGGTGATTGCGCGCAGGGCAGCTTCTTCGCTCAGGGAGCCGTCAACTGCGCCAGTGTTGGCACCGTAGCCAGCGTTCGGGTCAACAGCGCCTTCACCAGCGTTGTCACCGCCTTTCGAGGAGCAACCTACAGCTACGGCCATGGCCAGAGCCAGCGCAGCAAATTTACCAAACTTCAGCATTTCCATCGTGAAACTCCTAATGAAACCCCAGTGTGTTAAGCAAAAACGTATTACGCCGCATCAGTTCAGGTAAGGGGACCAGGACGGTTCTCTGACTTCGCCTTGAGCGGTAGGAAGTGGGAGCCTCACACGGCCGTTAAGCGACACGAGCATCAAGACTCCCCGGCCCTGCTGGCGGGTGGCGTAGATTAGCATGGTGCCGTTAGGCGCAACAGTGGGCGACTCATCAAGACTTGTTTCCGAGAGAATCTTTACACTTCCGCGCTGCAAGTCCTGTGCCGCCACCTTGAAGTTGGTGAAGCCTTGCTGACGATGGATCATCACCAGGGTCTTTTCGTCCGCCGACAGTTTCGGGTTGGCGTTGTAGTTGCCCACGAACGTCACACGCTCGGCACCACCACCGCTGACCGATTGCTTGTAGATCTGTGGCTTGCCACCGCGGTCGGAGGTGAAGTACAGGGTGTTGCCATCCTTACCCCAGAACGGTTCGGTGTTGATGCCTGGGCCGGCGGTCACACGGCTGATCTGGCGCGAGGCCACGTTCATCACGTAGATGTCCGGGTTGCCGTCCTTGGACAGCACGAACGCCAGGCGCGAACCATCAGGCGACCAGGCAGGTGCACCGTTCAGGCCTTCGAAGTTGGTCACCTGCTCGCGGCGACCGGTATCGATGTTCTGCACGAAAATCCGCGGGCGCTTCTGCTCGAACGACACATAGGCGATACGCTTGCCATCCGGCGCGAAGCGTGGCGACAGGATCGGTTCACGCGACTGCAGCAGGGTTACGGCACGGGCGCCGTCGTAGTCCGAACGCTGCAGGGTGTAGCGGGTATTGTTGGTGGAAAAGCGCTCGGCCGTCACGTACAGCATGCGGGTGGAGAATGCCCCCTTGATGCCGGTGAGCTTTTCGAACGACTGGTCGGCAATGTAGTGCGCCATGTCGCGCAGCTGGTCGGTGCTGCCTGCCACGCTACCGGTCAGCACTTGCTGCTCGGTGGCGACGTTGAACAGCGCGTACTGCACCTGCAGGCGACCGCCCGAAGGCACGATGCTGCCAACCATCACGTACTGGGCACCCAGCGCTTTCCAGTCGCGGAAGATGACTTCGCTGGCCTGGGTAGGCTGGCTGATCATGTTCTGACGCGGAATCGGCGAGTAGTAGCCCGAGTTGCGCAGGTCGTTGCCAATGATGTCGGCGATGTCTTCCGGCAGCACACTGCCACCCTGCAGACCGAACGGCACTACCGCGATGGGCGTGGCCCGATCGCTGCCGCTGGTGACCAGGATGTTCTTTTCCTCTGCCATGGCCATGCCAGCCACGCAGCAGAGCATGACCAGCATTCCTCGAAGGAGTTTAATCACAACGCTAGATCCTCAGGTGTAAATGTCATCTTGAACGAACGATAACGATTGAAATCGCTCGGCTTCATACCCTGCATCTCGGTCAAGCGACCGATGTTCTTCACTGCCGCCACCGCCGAACTGTCGAACGGCCCATCGCCGCTGGACTTGATCACGCTGACACCGGTGACGGTGCCGTCCGGCAACATGTTGACCTGCAGGGTCACCGTCATGCCCTTACGCGCGGAAGGCGGACGTGCCCAGCCCTCGGCCGCGCGCATGCGGATCAGGTCGTCGAAATCGCCGGCCACCTGGTCACCCTGCTCGTCAGCCAGGGCCTGCTGCCGCTCGGTGGTGTCGGACAACAGCTCGGCCAGTGCCTGAGCTTTCTTGTCTTCCGCCGACTTGCGGGCCGCTTCCTGTGCTTTCTTCTTCTGCGCATCTGCAGCGGCCTTCTTCTTGGCCTCTTCAACTGCCTTTTTCTTCGCTTCCTCGGCCGCCGCTTTCTTCTTGGCGTCCTCGGCTGCTTTCTTCTTCGCCTCCTCGGCGGCCTGCTTCTTGGCCTCCTCGGCTGCCTTTTTCTTGGCTTCTTCCTCGGCCTGCTTCTTCGCCTCTTCCTCGGCCTTTTTCTTGGCGATGTCAGCCTGCTGCTTCTCAGCGGCCTTCTTCGCCTCTTCGGCTTTCTTGGACTCGGCGGCTTTCTTGGCTTCGGCAGCCTTTGCAGCCTCCTCGGCCTTCTTGGCTTCGGCGGCCTCGCGTGCTTCTTCAGCCTTTTGAGCGGCGTCGGCTTTCTTTTGTTCCGCGGCCTTGATGGCCTCCTGCTCGACCTTCTTCTGCTCCAGCTGCTCGACTTCGGTCTGGCGCGAGGCGGTTTTCTTCGCCTCCCCGGCAATCTTCTGATTGGTCTGGGTAGTTGCCTGACTCTTGGACTTGAGCTGATACAGGGTAGCCTGAACGATCGGCTTGGAAGGCGGCAGTTCAGGCGTCATGGCAAAGCTGACGAACAGCAGGGCGAACACCAGCACATGCAGGCCGATGGCCCAGACACTGGGCCAGAAGTAGCTTTCCGAGGCGGATGGCTCTCGCTGTTGCATCAGGGCGCCTCGGTAATCAGGCCAACGTTACCGACACCGGCCTTCTGCAACCCGCCCATGGCGCCCATGACGGCGCCGTAGTCGACAGCCTTGTCGCCTCGAATGAAGACCTGGGTCTGCTTGCCCTGATCGCGACCGGCGGCAATGATCTTGGTCACTGCGCTGGTCATGTCCGGCAAGGTCATGGCCTTGTCCATCTGCTTGTCGGTATCGACTTCGCTGCCGAGGTTCCAGTAGTAGGTCTTGTCGGCCTTGATGGAGATGGTGAGGATCTGGACGTTGTTGTCCTGCGGCAAGGCTTCGCTGGAAACCTTGGGCAGGTCGACCTTCACGCCCTGGTTGAGCATGGGCGCCGTCACCATGAAGATGACCAGCAGCACCAGCATCACGTCGATGTAGGGCACCACGTTCATCTCGGCGACGGGCTTGCGTTTGTGGCGAACTCGGGCCATGGGCTTCTACCTGATTACTCTTCGCTGGTGTGCACTTTGCGGTGCAGGATCGCCTGGAACTCGTCGGCGAAGGTGTAGTAACGGCCGATCAGCACTTCGCTGCGCGCCGCGAAACGGTTGTAGGCGATCACCGCAGGAATGGCCGCGAACAGGCCGATCGCGGTGGCGACCAGCGCTTCGGCGATACCCGGGGCAACAGTGGCCAGGGTGGCCTGCTGGGCACTGGCCAGGCCGCGGAACGAGTTCATGATGCCCCACACGGTACCGAACAGGCCGATGTACGGGCTGGTCGAACCTACGGTGGCGAGGAACGGCAGGCTCTGCTCGAGTTTTTCTTCTTCACGCGAGATGGCCACGCGCATGGCACGCGCCACGCCCTCCATGACCGCGTCCGGGTCAACGCCCGGCTGCTGGCGCAGGCGCGAGAACTCCTTGAAGCCGGCACGGAAGACCTGCTCCACGCCGGAGTCCGGGTCCGGGTTGCTGCCTGCCTGACGATACAGCTTGGACAGGTCGATACCCGACCAGAAGCGCTCCTCGAAGGCATCCAGCGCACGGCGACCGGCGCGCAGCATGGTGCTGCGCTGGAAGATCATGATCCATGAGGTGACCGAGGCGGCCACCAGGGTCAGCATTACCAGCTGTACCACCACGCTGGCATTGCTGACCAGACTCCACATGGAGGTATGGTCGACGACGTTAGCTTCCACGCTTATTCTCCTGCGTTCGATTGATTACCCGAGCCGTCCGCCACAAAGGCGTCGCGCAGCTCTGGGGGTATGGCTCGGGGTTTGAAAGTGTCGGCGCGCACGGCGGCCACCAGGAACTGCCCTTCGCAGAGCAGCGTTTCATCCTTTTCCCGCCAGACCTGCTGCACGAAGCGCAGGCTGGCGCGATTGAGTTCAAGTACTTGCGCGGTGACCCTCAGCTCGTCATCCAGGCGTGCCGGCGCGTGATAGCGGGCTTCGCTGGAATGAACCACGAACAGCAGGTTGTCCTCGGCCAACTGCGCCTGGGAAAAGCCCAGATGCCGCAGGCGCTCGGTGCGCGCGCGCTCCATGAATTTCAGGTAATTGACGTAATACACCACGCCACCGGCATCGGTATCTTCGTAATAGACGCGACAACGGTGTGCGAACGGTTCCAGGCCATTTTGCGCGCGCATACTCTAGTGCTTACTCCTCAGCTTGCCAATCCGCCGCGGCAACTGTTTTTGATCATTAATGTCGAATTGCCAGCGCACCATCGGCATGCCAGCGGTAGGACCACGAAAAGCAGGTTTTGATCGGTCATTCATCGCCTGGCTCGGAAAATTCGGATTGCCCGCCGAGGCTGCCAGGCACATTCAAGCCAAAGTGCAGGTAGGCATGCCGGGTTACCACGCGACCGCGCGGGGTGCGCATGATATACCCCTGCTGGATCAGGTAAGGCTCGAGCACATCCTCGATGGTATGCCGCTCCTCGCTGATGGCCGCAGCCAGGTTGTCCACACCCACCGGACCACCGTCGAACTTCTCGATCATGGTCAGCAGCAGGCGGCGGTCGGAATGGTCGAAACCCCGCTCATCGACGTCCAGCAGGTTCAGCGCCATGTCGGCCACGGCCTTGGTGATCTGGCCCTTGCCGCGCACCTCGGCGTAATCGCGCACCCGGCGCAACAAACGGTTGGCGATACGTGGCGTGCCACGGGCACGCCGGGCGATCTCATAGGCGCCGTGGTCCTCGATGGCCAGGCCAAGGATGTTGGCCGAACGGCTGACGATGGTCGCCAGGTCCTTGTCGCTGTAGAACTCAAGGCGCTGGACGATACCGAAGCGGTCACGCAACGGGTTGGTCAGCATCCCGGCCCGGGTGGTCGCGCCAACCAGGGTAAACGGCGGCAGGTCGAGCTTGATCGACCGGGCCGCAGGGCCTTCGCCGATCATGATGTCCAGCTGGAAGTCTTCCATCGCCGGGTACAGCACTTCCTCGACCACCGGTGACAGGCGGTGGATTTCATCGATGAACAGCACGTCGTGCGGTTCGAGGTTGGTCAGCATCGCCGCCAGGTCACCCGGCCGCTCGAGGATCGGCCCCGAGGTGCTCTTGACCGATACCCCCATCTCCTGGGCGATGATATTGGCCAGGGTGGTCTTGCCCAGCCCGGGCGGGCCGAAGATCAGCGTATGGTCGAGCGATTCGCCGCGCCCACGGGCCGCCTGGATGAACAGCGCCATCTGCTCGCGCACCACCGGCTGGCCGATGTACTCGTCCAGGCGCAACGGGCGGATCGCACGGTCCTGGACTTCTTCACGGTCGCGGCCACTGGCGGCGATCAGACGGTCGGCTTCGATCACTTGGCAATCATCCCTTTAAGGCTGCGACGAATGAGTTCCTCGCTGCTCAGGCCGGCCTTGTCCTTGATCGCGGCGATGGCCTTGCTCGCTTCCTGCGGCTTGTAGCCCAGAGACACCAGGGCGCTGACCGCATCGGCCTCGGCGGAAGACTCGCTGGCCAGCGGCAGTGGGCCATCAGAGACCAGGGTGAACATGGCCGGTGAGGTTTCCCAGGCCTTGAAGCGGTCCTTCAGTTCGACCAGCAGGCGCTCGGCGGTCTTCTTGCCAACGCCTGGCACGCGCACCAGCACCGCAGCATCCTGAGCCTGCACGCAGCGCACCAGCTCGTCCACTTCCAGGCCAGACATCAGCGCCAGCGCCAGCTTTGGGCCCACACCATTGAGGCGAATCAGCTCACGGAACAGCTCGCGCTCGCGCTTTTCGGCAAAGCCGTACAGCAGGTGGGCGTCTTCACGCACCACCAGGTGGGTATGCACGGTCACCGACTCGCCAACCTTCGGCAGACGGTACAGGGTGGTCATCGGCACTTCCAGCTCGTAGCCTACGCCGTTGACGTCGATAATCAGGTGCGGCGGCTGTTTTTCCGCCAGGGTGCCGCGCAAACGTCCAATCACGTTCCGATCCTTCCTCTCGGGGAGCCGGTCGAAGACCGCTCAACCCTATCAGCAAATGCACCGGGAGAATGGTTCACCCGGACAAAATGTGTATCAGCGCATGAAGCGCTTACAGACGCAAGCGCCCGCCTCGCCGCCGCGCCGTGGCCAGGCCGTGGGGCACCAGGCTGGAGCGGGTATGGGCATGGCACATCGCGATGGCCAAGGCATCCGAAGCATCGATCTGTGGCTTTTGGGTCAGCTTGAGCAGATGCATGACCATCAACATCACCTGTTCTTTATTGGCCCCGCCGCTGCCAGCGACTGCCTGCTTGACCTGGCTGGCGCTGTATTCGGCGATCTCCAGCCCGGCCTCGATGGCAGCAACGATGGCCGCGCCGCGAGCCTGGCCCAGCTTGAGCGCCGAATCGGCGTTGCGTGCCATGAACACCCGTTCGATGCCCATGGTCACCGGGCCGTGCTGGGCGATGATCTCGCTGACGCCGCGAAAGACAATCTGCAACCGCTCAGGCAACTCGCCGCTGCCGGTGCGGATGCAGCCCGACGCCACGTACTCGCAACCACGGGCGGTCTGGCGGACCACACCATAGCCGGTGATGCGCGAGCCGGGGTCGATACCAAGAATCAGAGTCATAGGGCCCGTTTTTAAAAGCATGCATGTGTGCAAACTGTACCGGCCCTTTCGCGGGTAAACCCGCTCCTGCAGCTACTGCACCAACCTCGGATTGAGCGCAGTCGTTGCAGGAGCGGGTTTACCCACGAAAGGGCCGGTACAGACACCGACAAATTCAAAGCGCCGGCACTGATCGCCAGAACACCTTAGCCGAGTTTTTCCATGATCTCGTCAGAGATCTGCGCATTGGAGTAGACGTTCTGCACGTCATCCAGGTCCTCGAGCATGTCGATCAGCTTGAGCACTTTCTCGGCGCCCTCCTGGTCCAGTTCCGCGCTGGTGGTCGGCTGCATGACGATTTCCGCGTCGGCAGCCTTGAAGCCCGCCTCTTCCAGCGCGTTACGCACGGCATAGAAGCTATTGAACGAGGTGAAAACGTCGAACGATCCGTCGTCGTGGGCCACCACGTCGTCGGCATCGGCCTCCATTGCGGCTTCCATCAGGGCATCTTCGTCGATGCCCGCAGCGAAGCTGATCTGGCCCTTGCGCTCGAACAGGTAGGCGACCGAGCCGTCGGTGCCGAGGTTGCCGCCACACTTGGTGAAGGCATGGCGCACGGCGGCAGCAGTCCGGTTGCGGTTGTCGGTCATGGCCTCGACCATGATCGCCACGCCACCCGGGCCGTACCCTTCGTAGCTGAGCTCTTCGACGTTGTCGCTTTCGTTGGTGCCGGCACCCCGGGCCACGGCGCGATCGATGATGTCGCGGCTCATGTTGGCGCCCAGCGCCTTGTCCAACGCCAGGCGCAACCGCGGGTTGGAGCCTGGGTCGGCACCGCCTTGCTTGGCAGCGACGGTCAGCTCACGGATCCACTTGGTGAAGATCTTGCCTCTCTTGGCATCCTGGCGCTCTTTGCGGTGCTTGATGTTCGCCCACTTGGAATGACCAGCCATAACGACTCCGAATCCTTGAAACAGAAACAGGTTCCGCCCCGAAGGGCGGAACGTGGGAATACTGCGCCGAAGCGCCGGGGCGCACCCGCCGGGATGCGCCCGGGGCCGATTACTCGACCTTGGTCTGCTCGCGCAGACGGATGTGCAGCTCGCGCAGGGCCTTGGCGTCGACCATGCCAGGCGCCTGGGTCATGACGCACGCGGCGCTCTGGGTTTTCGGGAAGGCGATCACTTCACGGATCGACTGGGCGCCGGTCATCAGCATGACCAGACGGTCCAGGCCAAAGGCCAGGCCGCCGTGAGGTGGCGCACCGAACTTCAGGGCGTCGAGCAGGAAGCCGAACTTCTCTTCCTGTTCCGCAGCTTCGATGCCCAGCAGGCGGAACACCGCTTGCTGCATCTCCTTGCGGTGGATACGGATCGAACCGCCACCGAGCTCGGTACCGTTCAGCACCATGTCGTAGGCGCGGGACAGCGCGGTGGCCGGGTTGGCCTCGAGCTCTTCCGGAGTGCACTTCGGCGCGGTGAACGGGTGGTGCAGCGCGGTGAAGCTGCCGTCTTCGTTCTCTTCGAACATCGGGAAGTCGACGACCCACATCGGCGCCCACTCGCAGGTCAGCAGCTCGAAATCGTGACCCAGGCGGATACGCAGCGCGCCCAGGGCTTCGCTGACGACCTTGAACTTGTCGGCACCGAAGAACACGATGTCACCGTCGACGGCGCCAACGCGGTCGAGGATGTTGTTGAGGTTGGCCTCAGGGATGTTCTTGACGATCGGCGACTGCAGGCCTTCGACGCCCTTGGCGCGCTCGTTGACCTTGATGTAGGCCAGGCCCTTGGCACCGTAGATGCCGACGAACTTGGTGTACTCGTCGATCTTGCTGCGCGGCATGCTGGCGCCGCCTGGCAGGCGCAGTGCGGTGACGCGGCACTTCGGATCGTTGGCCGGGCCGGCGAAGACCTTGAACTCGACATCCTTCAGCTGGTCGGCGACGTCGACCAGCTCCAGCGGGATGCGCAGGTCAGGCTTGTCGGAACCGTAGCGGCGCATGGCCTCTTCGAAGGTCATGTGCGGGAATTCGCCGAACTCCAGATCCAGCACTTCCTTGAACAGCTTGCGGATCATGCTTTCGGTGAGGCCCATGATCTCGGCTTCGTCGAGGAAGCTGGTCTCGATGTCGATCTGGGTGAATTCCGGCTGGCGGTCAGCACGCAGGTCTTCGTCGCGGAAGCATTTGGCGATCTGGTAGTAGCGGTCGAAACCGGCAACCATCAGCAGCTGCTTGAACAGCTGAGGCGACTGCGGCAAGGCAAAGAAGCTGCCTGCATGGGTGCGGCTCGGCACCAGGTAGTCACGTGCGCCTTCTGGCGTGGCACGGGTGAGGATCGGGGTTTCGACGTCGAGGAAGCCGTTTTCATCGAGGAACCGACGGATGCTGCTGGTGATGCGCGAACGCAGGCGCAGCTTGTCGGCCATTTCCGGGCGACGCAGGTCGATGAAGCGGTAGCGCAGGCGGGTTTCCTCGCCGACGTCGGAGTATTCGTTCAGCGGGAACGGCGGCGTTTCCGCTTCGTTGAGCACGTTCAGCTGGTAGCCGAGGATCTCGATCGCACCGGACGCCATGTTGGCGTTCACTGCGCCTTCCGGGCGCTTGCGCACCTTGCCGGTGATCTGCACGACGTACTCGCTGCGCACGCGGTCGGCGGCGGCGAAGGTTTCGGCGCGATCCGGGTCGAACACGACCTGGGCCATGCCTTCGCGGTCACGGATGTCGAGGAAGATCACCCCGCCGTGGTCCCGGCGACGATGGACCCAGCCGCAAAGGGTGACTTCCTGGCCGTCCAGGCTCTCGTTCAGTTGGCCGCAATAATGGCTGCGCATCATGATGGTGGTTTCGCTTCTCGTGATTCGTGTATTCGTTGGAGGCCTTGGCCGCCCGGAGGGCTAATACTGCAAGACCCGGCTACTGCAATTCAACTCAGTCGGCCTTGTCGCCGCCTGCCAGGTTCTTTTTTGCCCCGGTCTTGAAGTCGGTTTCGTACCAGCCGTTGCCACTCAGGCGGAAGCCAGGGACCGACAGCAGTTTCTTCAATGCCGGCGCCTGACAGGCCGGGCAGTCGGTCAGCGGCGCGGCGCTGATCTTCTGCAGCACCTCCATCCGGTGATCGCAGGAAGCACATTGATAGTCATAAAGGGGCATGAACGTCTCTCGTCAACCACAACGCTGGCTGCCGGGGCAGCAAAAAGCGGGATTATATATGGTTAACCGACACTGCGCAGCCCGGCGGGCGATCAGCGTGCACTCGGCGGATCACGCAACCAGGCGACACAAATCACCCGGATCAGCCCGCTGAAGTTGCGCACCCCACCCTGACGCAGGTGCACTTCACGGTCGACATAGGACAGCACGGCGCTGACCGAGCACTGGTTCGCCGCGGCGATCTGCTCGAGGATACCCCAATACACCGCCTCCAGGCGCAGGCACGTGGAAAAACCGTTCAACCGCACCGAACGCGATACCGGCTGCGTCTGCAACATGTCGAAATCGGCCTTGAACGGGTCGATGCACTGCTTGCCAGGCCAATGCCCCAACTTCACCGCACGCTTGATTGCTTGCATCGCGCCACCTCCTCAGTTCGTCAACTGGGGCTCAATGAAGCGCAGAGCGAGACGCCCAAAGCAGCGGCAAAACCTTCCCGCACAAGCGAAAAAGCCCGGCTGGAATGGATTCAGCCGGGCTTTCTGACAGGTCCTACACAATTTGCCGTTTATTTACCGTCGAGCAGCACCCGCAGCATCCAGGCGGTCTTTTCATGCACCTGCATGCGCTGGGTCAGCAGGTCAGCGGTGGGTTCATCGCTGACTTTGTCCACCACCGGGAAAATGCTGCGTGCAGTGCGCACCACAGCCTCTTGCCCCTGCACCAACTGACGGATCATTTCATCGGCAGGCGGCACACCCTCCTCCTCCTTGATCGAGGAGTGCCGTGCGTAGAAGGCGTACGAACCTGGCGCCGGGAAGCCCAGTGCACGGATCCGCTCGGCGATCGAGTCGACCGCCAGCGCCAGTTCGTTGTACTGCTCTTCGAACATCAGGTGCAGGGTGCGGAACGATGGGCCGGTGACGTTCCAGTGGAAGTTATGGGTTTTCAGATACAGCACATAGGTATCCGACAACAGGCGGGAAAGCCCTTCGACGATGGACTTGCGATCTTCTTCACTGATACCGATATCGATTGCCATGAAGTTCCCCTTTCCATAAGGCTTGATGATCAAGCAGGTACTACACACTGTATCAATGCCTGGCGCAAGGCGACCATGACACAGGGCAAACCATCGGTGCTTGCCGGCTGCGGTTTGAGAAGCCCCCGCCTTTGCTGTTAAATAGGCACGGTGCCACCCGTGCGGACTGTCATTGCCGGGTGCATAGGCTGGCCTCCACGTGTTCGCGCTTTACACCTCATGCGCACCGTGCCGCCAGCTCTTCCTGTGATCGGCCTTATCAACTGTGAGCCAACCCATGTTCAAGATCGTCCATCTGGTGACGGGCGTTGCGGCTTTGCTGCTATCGCTCATACCCAGCCTCAAACCCGACGCAATACCCTTCCTGCAGCAACCCGACGCGGTCTATCTGACCCTGCTGGGCCTGCTCAACCTGCTGCTGGCCCCGGTCGTGCCACTGTATTACCGCGGTGCGCGGCAACAGCTGCAATACCTGGCCTGCGCCCTGCTGGTGGTGGCCGTGGTCCTGCAGACCCTGACCCTGCTCGCGCGCCCGGAAATGGGCAACCTGGCGGCGCTGGTCTGCGCCGCGCTGGCTGTCGCCATGCACCTGGTGGCCGGCTTCGCCCGCAGCAGCAAGAAAGCACGTGCCAGCCAAGGTGCGCCACTGGAAGCCGGCAAGCGTGATACCGGCACCGTTAAGTGGTTCAACACTTCCAAAGGCTTCGGGTTCATTTCCCGCGACTCGGGCGACGACATCTTCGTGCACTTCCGCGCGATCCGCGGCGAAGGTCACCGCATCCTGGTCGAAGGCCAGCGCGTGGAGTTCTCGGTGATGCACCGCGACAAAGGCCTGCAGGCCGAAGACGTGGTCGCGGTGAACCGCCGCTGAGCCCGCACCGCCCTGGGGCAAGCCCAGGGCGGCCACTCATCAATAATGAGGTGGCGGCGCCTCTTCCCCCTCACTGCCAACCTGCCCGACCATTTCTTCATACCGCTTGATCAGCTCGGCCATCTGCAGTTGCAGACGCTCGATGACCCGCCCCTGCTCGACCACCACATCATTCAGCGCCTGGATCGTGTCGTCCTGGAACGCCTGACGGGTTTCCAGCTCGATGATGCGCAACTCCGCCGACATGTCAGACCTCCCGATAATCATGGGTCAGCAGCGCACGCAGACGCTGACGAATGGTGTCCACCTGCTCCGGTGCATACCCAACGGCCGGGACCTTGCCCCACACCGGCGCAGGCCAGGCTGGATCGTCATGACGGCGAACGATCACATGCATGTGCATCTGGCTGACCACGTTACCCAAGGTGGCAACGTTCATCTTGTCAGCCGCGAACGCATGCTTGAGCGTTTCGGCCAGGTAGGTGGTTTCTTTCCACAGCTGCGCCTGGTCTTCGTGACCGAGATCGAACAACTCGCTCACACCCTCACGCCTGGGCACCAGAATGAACCACGGGTAATTGGCATCTTTGCTCAGCAGCAGGCGGCACAGCGGAAAGTCACCCAGCACCAGGCAATCCTGCTGCAAACGCGAATCCATATCAAACACGATCAATCTCCAAACAAAACCCTGTGCGCCAAGGATACGCTGCTTCGCCCCGTTCGAGCATGTTGCCAGACGCGTGAATGCACGCTTTAAGCCCATGAGTCTTCACGAATTGCACAACCGCGGTAACACAGCGCTACTTTTCGCACCAAAATGAGGCCAGCAAAGTGTGCGCCACTACGCTTCTACCCACATTAACCACTCAGGATCAACAGTGGGCGGTAACACATTGACTTTTAAGGCAGCTTTTTCTTTCGACCTGCCGAATGAAACCGGCACACCATCAGACAACGCCCGCCCCGTAATTGCGGCACTTTCCGACCTCTGGCGGCCGGTTCTGTGAAAATTTCATGAACCGTTGTTAATTTTGAGCATGCTTGTTGCATTCTCTCCACGCCAAGTCGGCACGACACCTGCATTGACCAGGTGACGCGACAAATAACAACAGCGAGATTGGGCACACCAGGGAGTTTCCCAGCCAGAGTCTGTAGTTACAGAATTCTTACGGCGATGGAACAGCGCTGGCGTTGTACGAACCGGTTAAACGGGGCGTGATTTGCGACATGGAAATACCTGAAAGCGACATGGCCATAAAGTTCCCGAAAGGATGAATTTTGCCATATCGCCAAGAACAGTCAGCGTGCTATACATTTCCGCCGACATAACAAGAAAGAGCTGTTCCATATAACTAAAAGACTTGGACGCAGCGGTACTCTTCCTAAAAACCAAAGGAGCAAATCACGATGCGCGTGATGAAGTGGAGCATGATCGCCCTGGCCGTTGCGGCAGGGACCTCACAGATGGCAGTGGCCTCGTCCCAGGATGAGTCCAAGGGTTTCCTCGAAGACAGCAAGCTGAACGTCAAGACTCGCATGCTGTACTTCAGCCGTGACTTCCGTAACAACGAGCGTAACCCTCGTACCGGCTTGCGTCAGAGCCGTGTTGAAGAAACCGGCCTCGGCTTCCTCGGCACTTATGAGTCGGGCTTCACCCAAGGCGTGATCGGCGTGGGCGTCGATGCCATCGGCATGCTCGGCGTGAAACTGGACAGCGGCAAAGGCCGCCACAGCACCGGCCAGTTCCCGACTGATGCCGACGGCCGTGCGCAGGACGAGTTCTCCGAAGGCGGCGGCGCGGTCAAACTGCGCGTCTCCGATACCGTGCTGAAAGTCGGCGACCAGTTCACTGCCCTGCCAGTGCTCGCGACCGATGACAGCCGCCTGCTGCCAGAAGTGGCCCAAGGCGCGCTGATCACCAGCAACGAAATCAAGGGCCTGACCCTCAACGCCGGTCACTTCACCGCGCTGAATGCCCAGTCCCAGACCTTCCACGACAGCCTGCACCTGAAGCAGGCCGACGTTTTCGGTGGCACCTACGCCTTCACCGACAACCTGTCTACCAGCCTGTACTACTCCAAGGTCGAAGACTACTGGCGCAAGTACTACGCCAACCTGAACTGGGCGCTGCCGCTCTCGGACAAACAAGGTCTGGTGTTCGACTTCAACATCTATGACACCAAGAGCGATGGCCGAGGCCTGCAGCGCGCCGAGAAAGATGACGTGACCAAGCTCGACAACCAGGCCTACAGCCTGTCGGGCGCTTACAACATCGGCGCTCACACCTTCACCCTGGCCTACCAGAAGGTCCATGGTGACGGCGACTACGGCTACGGCGTGGACGGTGGCGGTACCATCTTCCTGGCCAACTCCGTTGCCCGTTCCGACTTCAACGCCGAAGACGAGAAATCCTGGCAGGCTCGCTACGACCTGAACTTCGCCGAATACGGCGTTCCAGGCCTGACCTTCATGACCCGTTACGTGCGTGGTAGCGATGCCAACACCGGTTCCACCAGCAATGGCAAGGAATGGGAACGCGACGTAGACGTCAAGTACGTCCTGCAGGAAGGCCCGGCCAAAGACCTGAGCTTCCGCGTTCGTCAGGCCACCTACCGCTCCAGCGATGGCGTCTACTACGGTTCGAGCTCGATCGACGAACTGCGCCTGATCGTCGAGTACCCGCTGAGCATCCTGTAAGCCTGGCTTATAGTGCCCCGCACCTGAAAAAGCCCGGCACACTTGCCGGGCTTTTTCTTGGCTGACAACTGCCACGCCCTGGGGCATTCTGTACGCCTTCGTTTCGCCCCCGTACAATGCGGGGCTATTTCAACGTCTTAGGCAATCGACACGGCTAACCATGCGCACCAGTCAATATTTGCTCGCCACCCAGAAAGAAACCCCTGCCGACGCAGTGGTCATCAGCCATCAGCTCATGCTGCGTGCCGGCATGATCCGCAAACTGGCTTCCGGCCTGTACACCTGGCTGCCGATGGGCCTGCGGGTGATGCGCAAGGTCGAAAACGTTGTGCGCGAGGAAATGAACGCCGCCGGCGCCCTGGAAGTGTTGATGCCCAGCATCCAGCCTGCCGAACTGTGGCAGGAATCCGGCCGCTGGGAACAGTACGGTCCTGAGCTGCTGCGCCTGAAGGACCGCCATCAGCGCGAGTTCTGCGTCGGCCCGACCCACGAAGAAGTGATTACCGACCTGGCCCGCAACGAGCTGTCCAGCTATAAACAGCTGCCGCTCAACCTGTACCAGATCCAGACCAAGTTCCGTGACGAGATTCGCCCACGCTTCGGCCTGATGCGCGGCCGCGAATTCATCATGAAGGATGCCTACTCCTTCCATGCCGACCAGGCTTCCCTGCAGGAAACCTACGACCGCATGCACCAGGCGTACACCAACGTCTTCACCCGTCTGGGCCTGGACTTCCGCCCGGTGCAGGCCGACACCGGCTCCATCGGTGGCAGCTACTCCCACGAATTCCACGTCCTGGCCGAGTCGGGCGAGGACGACGTGATCTTCAGCGACAGCTCCGATTACGCCGCCAACATCGAGAAGGCCGAGGCCATCCCGCGTGAAACCGTGCGCCCTGCGCCTGCCGAGGAGCTGCGCCTGGTCGATACCCCGGATGCCAAGACCATTGCCCAGCTGGTGGAAAACCACGGCCTGCCGATCGAAAAAACCGTCAAGACCCTGATCGTGCGCGGCGCCGAGGAAGGCAAGCTGGTCGCCCTGATCGTCCGCGGCGACCACGAGCTCAACGAAATCAAGGCCGCCAAGCTGGAACAGGTTGCCGACCCGCTGGTCATGGCCACCGACGCCGAACTGCGCGAGGCCATCGGTGCCGGCGCCGGTTCGCTCGGCCCGCTGAACCTGCCGCTGGAAATCGTGATCGACCGCTCGGTCGCCCTGATGAGCGACTTTGCCATCGGCGCCAACATCGACGACAAGCACTACTTCGGGGTGAACTGGGAGCGTGACCTGCCGGTTCCACAAGTCGCCGACCTGCGCAATGTCGTCGAAGGTGACCCAAGCCCGGACGGCCAGGGCACCCTGGTCATCAAGCGCGGCATCGAAGTGGGCCATATCTTCCAGCTCGGCACCAAGTACAGCGAGGCGCTCAAGTGCCAGGTGCTGGGTGAAAACGGCAAGCCGGTGACCCTGTCCATGGGCTGCTACGGCATTGGCGTGTCCCGCGTGGTCGCCGCCGCCATCGAGCAGAGCTACGACGACAAAGGCATCATCTGGAACGACGCCCTGGCACCGTTCCAGATCGCCCTGGTACCCCTGCGTTACGAAACCGAGGTAGTCCGCGAGGCAACCGACAAGCTGTACGCCGAACTGACTGCAGCCGGCTACGAGGTGCTGCTGGACGACCGCGACAAGAAGACCAGCCCCGGCATCAAGTTCGCCGACATGGAGCTGATCGGCATTCCGCACCGCATCGTCGTCAGCGATCGCGGCCTGGCCGACGGCAACC
This sequence comes from Pseudomonas vlassakiae, assembly GCF_014269035.2. GTDB lineage: Bacteria > Pseudomonadota > Gammaproteobacteria > Pseudomonadales > Pseudomonadaceae > Aquipseudomonas > Aquipseudomonas vlassakiae. The sequence continues at coordinate 168,403 of NZ_JABWRP020000005.1, read as the reverse complement.
TGGAGTACAAGCACCGCACCGAGTCGGAGGCCCAACAGCTGCCGCTCAATGAAGTGCTGACCTTCCTGCAGGCCCGCGTTCGCCGCTGATAACCAATGCACGAGTAATCATGTCCAAGCGAAGTACCTTTACCCTGGGGGGCGCCGCACTGTGCGGCGCCTTGCTCGCCAGCGGTTGCGCCAACCAGATGTCCCAGCGCAGCGATCATGAGGAGCGTGTCGAGCGCAAGCTGCTCGAACACACCTTGCAGATCGATGTCGGCGAGCCGAAGGTGATGGAGCTTCCGCAACGGCGTGTGCGCATCCACGAGCAGAAGCGTTTCGAGGTCACCGAATACGAGGTCACCCGCCGCTACGACCGCTACACCCCATACCAACCGTGGCGGGAGATCTACGAGATCCCGCTGGGCGCGGTAGCCGTGGTGGCCGGTATAGGGGCTAACGTAGTCAACGTGTTCACCCTTGGCAACCTGCCGCAGAGCATCACCCACGACTGGCTCAGCTATGGCGTGGATGGCCTCAATCCGTTCATGAATACGCCGTCCAATGGCCGTGCTCAGCAGAACCTGGCGGGCATCAGCGAAGTGCAGAAGGACAAGCGCGAGGAGTTCACCAGCGTGCCCTGGAGCGAGCGGCTGGTTGAAGTCAAGGCAGGCAAGATGACCCACGAACTGACTACCGACAGGAACGGCGTCTTGCGCCTGAACCTGCTGGACAGCCCGTTCTCGGAACAGCACCTGAATCACGTCGGCACCTTGCACCTGCAAGCGGTCGACGAGGACAACGCGGTGCGTGGCGATGCCAGCCTGCTGGTCAGCGCCACCTTGCGCAACAAGCTGCGAGAGGCCCATGAGCTGATCTTCGATGACCTCGAGGATGACGATGTGGGCCAGTGGGTACACCGGGTCAAGCGCTTGTCCGAGCTGGGCCTGGAAGAGGAAGCCAGCGAGATGGAGCAGAGCCTGATCGAGCTGACACGCAACGATCCGGAGCTGCAACAGGAATTCCTGTCGGCACTGACCAAGGCCACTGGCCGGTTGGTCGCTGATCCCGGCCTGTAGGAGCGGGCGTGGTAGCGAAGGGCCGCAAAGCGGCCCTCACTGCTCAGAAGTAAACAGCTCCAGCTGTTCATGCGCCCCGCGCAGGTCCCTCAGCCTCACCCCCACCCCCAGCAAGCGCACCGGCTTGCCACCCCGGGCGAACGCCTGGCTTAGCAGCTGTCGGTAGCTTTCCAGGTCCCTCCCCGCCCCTGCCTGCTCCATCGTCGTCTGGCTGAAGTCATGGAACTTGACCTTGACGAACGGCTTGTCCGGGCGGTAACTGCTGTCCATCCGGGCAATCCGCTGATTGAGGCTTTCGAGCAGCTCCGGCAACCGTTCAAGGCAACTGGCCAAGTCTGGCAGGTCGTTGTCATAGGTATTTTCCACACTGACCGACTGCCGGCGGCTATCGTTGTGAACCGCACGCTCGTCAACCCCTCGCGCCAACCCCCAGAGCCGCTCGCCAAAACTGCCGAATTCACGCGCCAACGCCAGCCGCGACCATTCACGCAAGTCAAGACAGGTGTCGATCCCCAGGCGGTTCAACTTGTCGGCGGTCACTTTGCCCACGCCATGCAACTTGGCCACCGGTAATGCAGCCACAAAGGCCTCGACCTGCTCCGGGGTAATCACGAAGATGCCGTTGGGCTTACGCCAATCGCTGGCGATCTTGGCCAGGAACTTGTTCGGCGCCACCCCCGCAGATACCGTGATATGCAGGGTGCGGGCAACACGCCGGCGAATGTCCTCGGCGATTCGCGTAGCGCTTCCGGCATACCACTGGCTGTCACTGACATCCAGATACGCCTCATCCAGCGACAACGGCTCGATCAGCTCGGTGTAGTCACGGAAGATGGCGTGAATCTCACGCGAAGCCTCCCGGTAAGCGTCGAAGCGCGGCTTGACGATTTCCAGGTCCGGGCACAGCTTGAGGGCATGCCGGGACGACATGGCCGAACGCACGCCATAGGCGCGTGCTTCATAATTGCAGGTGGCGATCACCCCGCGACGGTCAGGAGAACCCCCCACGGCCATGGGGCGACCGGCCAGGCGCGGGTCGTCACGCATCTCGATGGCGGCGTAAAAACAATCGCAGTCGATATGGATGATCTTGCGCAAAGACATTGATGAGGGCCACCACTGTAAATTCATACAGATAGTAGCGCATGCCGCTGACGGTGAGACAGCCTGCTTCGATAATCGGCTTGCAAGGCCCGTCGCGCCTGACCCGCCGCCAGGCATAAACGCTAAGAGGTTGAACGAAAAAGGGTTTTCGATAATGTTGCTTGACACGGGCGAAGAAACCCGTAGAATTCGATCTCACAGGCGCGGGATGGAGCAGCCTGGTAGCTCGTCGGGCTCATAACCCGAAGGTCGTCGGTTCAAATCCGGCTCCCGCAACCAGATTCGAGAAAAGGCCACTGTTAACGCAGTGGCCTTTTTCTTTTGCCTCGATTTTCTTCGGCGAAGGAAAAATCAAGATAAATCAATAAGTAGCGCTTGACATCAAGTGCTTACGCTGTAGAATTCGATCCCACAGGCGCGGGATGGAGCAGCCTGGTAGCTCGTCGGGCTCATAACCCGAAGGTCGTCGGTTCAAATCCGGCTCCCGCAACCAGATTCAAGAGAAGGCCACTGTTAACGCAGTGGCCTTTTTCTTTGCCTCAGAAATTGACACTTGACTTAAGCGTCCAACGCTATAGAATGCGCCCCTCTGACGCGGGATGGAGCAGCCTGGTAGCTCGTCGGGCTCATAACCCGAAGGTCGTCGGTTCAAATCCGGCTCCCGCAACCATATTCGTCAGAACAAACCCCGCCTGTGTAAAAGCAGCGCGGGGTTTGTTGCATTTCGTCGCCTGTTAAATCCTTGGAACTCACCCAAACCCGCCCGTTTGAGGTGTCGACATGAGGATGAACTATCTTTAACGCTGCCGGACGACTGAAAGTAACGTTGCCCGGAGTAATATCTGGATACGTTTACCAAAGGGACTTTCACTTGGCCGCTGCACATCCCCTCCTCGCGCACTTCGCTCGAGGCATTTCATGACATCGCACACTCCCGAACCCCAGGTGCCGCTTGCCTCGGCACTGCCGACTGCTGCCCAGCGCCTGCCTTGGCTTGAGCGTATGAGCCGTTACCGCCAGCCGATTGGCCTGGGCGTGACCTTGCTGCTGTTTGCCATGGCGCTGATCGCCTGTCGGCATCTGTTGAGCGAACTGGACATCTACGCCCTGCACGATGCCATGCTCGACGTACCGGCAAAGTCGTTGATCGGTGCCCTGCTGGCGACGGTGGCAGGTTTCGTGATCCTGCTCGGCTACGAGTGGTCGGCCAGCCGTTACGCGGCCGTCAAGCTGCCTGCGCGGTCCTTGGTAATGGGTGGTTTCAGCGCCTTCGCCATTGGCAACGCGATCGGCCTGTCGATGCTCTCGGGTGGCTCGGTGCGTTACCGCCTGTATGCACGTCAGGGCCTGGGCGCCGCCGAAGTCGCACGCATGACTGTGTTCGCCAGCCTGTCCCTGGGGTGCGCACTGCCACCACTGGCGGCACTGGCCACCTTGAGCAACCTGCCGGCAGCGGCTACTGCACTGCGCTTGCCTTCGACAGTATTGGCCGGCATCGCCATCGCGGTACTGGCGCTCACCGCCGTGCTGGTGATCGGGCTGTATCGCCGCCGCCTGCCGGAACAGCCGCTAGCTGATAACCTGCTGGTCCAGTTGGGCCGCCGCACCCTGCGCCTGCCGGGTGGCCGCCTGGCAGCCCTGCAATTGCTGATTACCGCGCTGGACGTGGCTGCTGCCGCCACAGTGCTTTACTTGCTGCTGCCGCAAGCCCCACCCTTCGGTGCCTTCGTGCTGGTTTACCTGCTGGCCCTGGCGGCTGGCGTGCTCAGCCATGTGCCGGGTGGCGTCGGGGTGTTCGAAGCCATCCTGCTCGCCGCCTTTGCCGACCAGCTTGGCGCTGCACCTCTGGCCGCCGCCCTGCTCCTGTACCGACTGATCTACGTGGTGCTGCCACTGCTGCTGGCCTGTGTCCTGCTGCTGGCCAACGAAGCGCGCCGCCTGCTGTTTGCCCAGCAAGCGATCAAGGCGGCCTCGGGCCTCGGCGCACCGATCCTGGCAATTCTGGTGTTCCTGTCAGGCGTGGTGCTGCTGTTCTCCGGCGCCACGCCGGAAATCGACACACGCTTGGAGCACATGGGCTTCCTCGTGCCTCACCGGCTGATCGACGCCTCGCACTTCGGCGCCAGCCTGATTGGCGTGCTGTGCCTGCTGCTGGCCCAGGGCCTGCGCCGGCGCCTGTCGGCCGCCTGGCTGCTGACTACCGTTTTGCTGCTGGTGGGCGCACTGCTGTCGATCCTCAAAGGCTTCGACTGGGAAGAAGCCAGCCTGCTGACCCTGACCGCCGCACTGCTGGCCGTTTTCCGTCGTTCGTTCTACCGACCGAGCCGACTGCTCGAACTGCCGTTCTCACCGGTGTACCTGGTGGCCAGCGCCTGCGTGGTCGGTGCATCGGTGTGGCTGCTGCTGTTTGCCTACCAGGATGTCCCTTATACCCACAAGCTGTGGTGGCAGTTCACCCTTGACGCCGACGCCCCACGTGGCCTGCGTGCCGCCCTGGGCAGTGCGGTATTGCTGGTGATCGTCGCCCTGACCTGGCTGCTGCGCACCGCTCGTCCGGTCATTCATTTGCCTGACGAGGCCGAGCTACAGCGCGCCAACCGCATCCTGCAGGCTTCCGACCAGCCCGACGGTGGCCTGGCATTGACCGGCGACAAGGCCTTGCTGTTCCACCCCAGCGACACTGCCTTCCTGATGTATGCCCGTCGCGGTCGCAGCCTGGTGGCGCTGTACGACCCGATCGGCCCCGCCCAGGAACGCGCCGAGATGATCTGGCAGTTCCGAGACCTGTGCGACCTGCACCACGCCCGCCCGGTGTTCTACCAGGTGCGCGCGGAAAACCTGCCGTTCTACATGGACATCGGCCTGACTGCCCTGAAGCTGGGCGAGGAAGCGCGGGTTGATCTGCGCCGCTTCGACCTCGAAGCCAAGGGCAAGGAAATGAAAGACCTGCGCTACACCTGGAACCGTGGCGGCCGGGATGGCCTGAGCCTGGAGATCCACGAACCTGGCCAGGCACCGCTGGCCGAACTCAAGGAAATCTCCGACGCCTGGCTCGGCGGCAAGAACGTTCGCGAGAAGGGCTTCTCGCTGGGGCGCTTCAGCCCCGAGTACCTGCAGCACTTCCGTATCGCCCTGATTCGTTTCCAGGGCCGGCCGGTGGCCTTCGCCAACCTGCTGGAAACCCACAGCAACGAATTGGCCAGCCTCGACCTGATGCGCGCTCACCCCGAGGCGCCGAAGCTGACCATGGAATTCATGATGATCGGCTTGATCCTGCATTACAAAAGCCATGACTACGGCCGCTTCAGCCTGGGCATGGTCCCGCTTTCCGGCCTGCAGCCACGCCGCGGTGCACCCTTGACCCAACGCCTGGGCTCGATGGTGTTCCGCCGTGGCGAACAGCTCTACAACTTCCAGGGCCTGCGGCGCTTCAAGGACAAGTTCCAGCCGGACTGGGAACCTCGTTACATGGCCGTACCAGCCGGGCTCGACCCACTGGTAGCACTGGCCGATACTGCCGCCCTGATTGCCGGCGGCCTGACTGGATTGGTGAAACGCTGATGATCCGACGCTATTGGCTGTACGTACTGATTCCCCTGTTGCTGGCCGCCCTGGCTGGCGCTGCGGGCTTTTGGCTGTGGGCCCGCCCTGCCCCCGAGGCACGGCTGGAGCAGCTGACCCTGAATGACACCAGCCTCATCCGCGTCACCCCGGGCGTGCATGCCAAGGCCCGAGTCGCCATCGGCGTGCCCCAGGACCAGGCCCTGAGCGACAAGCAGTTGCTGGACCTGAGCCAGGCTGGCGAGGCGCAGCTGGTTCAGGTGATCCTGCCGCCGAACGACTGCACCAAGCAGCAACAGGCCATGGACCAGGCGCTGGCCCAGCTGTCCGACAAACCGACCCTGGTCGCCGGCATCGGCCCAGGGGCGGCCCAGGCATGGCGCTGGCTGGCCACCCAGAATGACGACAAGGCACGGGCCATCTCGGTCGACTTCACCCTGGAACAGCCAGGCTGCAAGGTCGAGCTGCCGAAGTCGGCCGCCCACGGCCACTGGAACGTCGCCTGGAACGACAACCCGGACGACGCCAGTGCCGCCTTCGTGCGCGACCAGGCCAACGCTGAGACCAGCATCAGCGACTATGACATTCACCTGCCACAGGTACTCAAGGCCCAGCTGACCCAGGCCCTGGTTGGCCGCGACGGCAATGCCCTGGCCATCCCGGTGGTGGAAGTCCCGGCCGGGCAAACCACCGACACCGTCACCCTGTTCCTGTCCGGTGACGGCGGCTGGCGCGACCTGGACCGCGACGTGGCCGGCGAGATGGCCAAGCTGGGCTACCCGGTGGTCGGTATCGACACCTTGCGCTACTACTGGCAACACAAGACTCCGGAGCAAAGTGCCGCCGACCTGTCGGAACTGATGCAGCACTACCGCCAGAAGTGGGGCACCAAGCGTTTCGTGCTGACCGGTTACTCGTTCGGTGCGGACGTGCTGCCGGCCATCTACAACCGCCTGCCAGCCGAAGACCAGCAGCGTATCGACGCAGTCGTGCTGCTGGCGTTCGCCCGCAGTGGCAGTTTCGAGATCGAAGTCGAAGGCTGGTTGGGCAAGGAAGGTCAGGAAGCGCCTACCGGGCCGGAAATGGCCAAACTACCGGCGTCCAAGGTGGTGTGCGTGTACGGCGTGGAAGAGACCGATGAAAGCGGTTGCACCGACAAGACCGCGGTAGGCGAGCGCATGAAGCTGCCAGGCGGGCACCACTTCGACGAGAACTACCCGGCGCTGGCCAAACGCCTGATCGACGAGATCGAGACGCGTCAGGGCAAGTCCAGCGTCGCGGCACAGAACTGATAACGCTCGATGGCCGTTCGCGGGTGAACCCACTCCCACAGGTTGTGCATGTACCCTGTGGGAGCGGGTTCACCCGCGAATCGGTAGCAACTCAGATCTCGACCTGAGTTCCCAGCTCGATAACCCGGTTCAGCGGCAAGTTGAAGAAGCGCAAGTTACCATTGGCATTCTTCAGCAGGAACGCAAACAGGTTGCCCCGCCAGCGCGACATCCCCTCCAGACGCGACGCAATGACCGTTTCCCGGCTGAGGAAGTAGGTGGTGCGCATCGGGCTGAAGTCCAATTCGTCCAGGTGACACAGCTTCAAGGCCGCCGGCACGTCTGGCTCGTCCATGAAGCCAAAGTGCAGCAGCACGCGGAAGAAGCCATCACCATAGGCCTCGACCTCGAAACGCTCGTGTTCCGGCACCCGCGGACGGTCCTCACTGACCACGGTCAGCAGCACTACCTGGCTGTGCAGCACCTGGTTGTGCAGCATGTTGTGCAGCAGCGCATGGGGCACCGCGTCTGCCCGTGCCGTCAGGAACACCGCCGTGCCTTCGACCCGATGTGGCGGCTGCACACGGATACTGCTGATGAACACCGGCAGCGGCAGCCCGCCTTCATCGATGCGCTCCACCAGGATCTGCTTGCCGCGCTTCCAGGTGCTCATCAACAGGTACAGCACGCAGCCTGCCAGCACCGGGAACGCACCACCCTGGACGATCTTCGGCACGTTGGCGGCGAAGAACAGGCCATCGACCAAGAGGAAGCCGACCAGGATCGGTACCGTCAGCACCGGTGGCCACTTCCACAACAGCAGCATCACCGCCGACACCAGGATAGTGGTCATCAGCATGGTTCCGGTGACGGCCACACCGTAAGCGGCCGCCAGGGCGCCGGAGGACTCGAAGCCGATCACCAGCAGCACCACACCGACCATCAAGGTCCAGTTCACCGCACCGATGTAGATCTGCCCCTGCTCGTCGCTGGACGTGTGCTGGATCTGCATGCGCGGGATATAGCCCAACTGGATAGCCTGGCGGGTCAGGGAGAAGGCCCCGGAAATCACCGCCTGCGAGGCAATCACCGTGGCCATCGTCGCCAAGCCGACCATTGGCAGCAGCGCCCAGCCTGGCGCCAGCAGATAGAACGGGTTGCGGGCTGCGTCAGGGTTCTGCAGCAATATTGCGCCCTGGCCGAAGTAATTGAGTACCAGCGCTGGCAGCACCAGGGCAAACCAGGCGCGAGCGATCGGCTTGCGCCCGAAGTGGCCCATGTCGGCATAGAGAGCCTCGGCACCGGTCAGCGCCAGCACCACCGCGCCGAGAATGGCTACGCCCATCCCAGGGTGGACGATGAAGAAATTGACCGCCCAGCCAGGGTTGAACGCCTTGAGCACTTCCGGGCTCTGGGAGATGCCATGTGCGCCCAGCACGGCCAGTGCCAGGAACCATACCACCATGATCGGGCCGAACAGCTTGCCGATCTTGTCGGTACCGTGCTTCTGCACCAGGAACAAGGCCACCAGTACCACCAGCGAAATCGGCACTACCCAGTGATCGATCCCCTCGAAGGCCAGGCCCATGCCCTCGACGGCGGACAGCACCGACACCGCGGGGGTGATCATGCTGTCGCCATAGAACAGCGAGGCGCCGATCAGGCCACAGATGACCATCAGCGACCGCAGCCGCGGATAAGCCGCCGTGGCCCGCCGCGCCAGGGCGGTCAAGGCCATGGTGCCGCCCTCGCCCTGGTTGTCTGCGCGCAGAATGAACATCACGTACTTGAAGGACACCACCCACAGCAGCGACCAGAGGATCAACGAGAGGATCCCCAGCACACCATCATGGTTGACCGGCACCCCATAGCCGCCAGTAAAGACCTCTTTCAGGGTATACAACGGGCTGGTACCGATATCGCCATACACCACCCCGACCGCTGCCACCAGCAGCCCCAGTGACCGTGTCGCGCCTTGCTTCCCCGCGTGCCCGCCTTCGGCGTGACTGCTTGCCTGAACCATCGAACACTCCCGCAGATGGCCTTGAAGGCCGGTAGAATTCACTCCTGCGTCAGGGACATGCAGTGCCCCGTCGCAATGGCGCGAAGCATAGCGCAGCGTTCGTCGCTTTTCTGCTGGTCAAGCGACCGTGCGCTCGCTAGAATTGCGCACTTTTTGATCAGAGGCGCCAAAAGCGCCCGTCAAGATCGCCCCCCTCTGCTGCGGGCGAACTGCATTCAATACCGAGGTTAGTCATGTCCACCACTCCCGCCACCCCCAAGGTTGGTTTCGTCAGCCTGGGTTGCCCCAAGGCCCTGGTCGATTCCGAGCGCATCCTGACCCAGCTGCGCATGGAAGGCTATGAAGTCGTGCCCACCTACGAGGATGCCGATGTAGTGGTGGTCAACACCTGCGGCTTCATCGACAGCGCCAAGGCCGAGTCGCTTGAGGTGATCGGTGAAGCGATCAAGGAAAACGGCAAGGTCATCGTCACCGGCTGCATGGGTGTCGACGAAGGCAATATCCGTGACGTGCACCCAAGCGTGCTGTCGGTAACCGGCCCGCAGCAGTACGAGCAGGTGGTCAACGCCGTGCACGAAGTGGTGCCTCCCCGCCAGGACCACAACCCGCTGATTGACCTGGTGCCGCCGCAGGGCGTCAAGCTGACCCCGCGCCACTACGCCTACCTGAAGATTTCCGAAGGCTGCAACCACAGCTGCAGCTTCTGCATCATCCCGTCGATGCGCGGCAAGCTGGTCAGCCGCCCGGTCGGTGAGGTGCTGAGCGAGGCCGAGCGCCTGGTCAAGGCCGGAGTCAAGGAAATCCTGGTGATCTCCCAGGACACCAGCGCATACGGCGTCGATGTCAAATACAAGACCGACTTCTGGAACGGTCGCCCGGTCAAGACCCGCATGCTCGAACTGTGCGAAGCGCTGAGCAGCCTGGGTGCCTGGGTGCGCCTGCACTACGTCTACCCGTACCCGAATGTCGACGACGTGATCCCGTTGATGGCCGCAGGCAAGATCCTGCCGTACCTGGACATCCCGTTCCAGCACGCCAGCCCGAAAGTACTCAAGTCGATGAAGCGCCCAGCCTTCGAAGACCGGACCCTGGCCCGCATCAAGAACTGGCGCGAGCAATGCCCCGAGCTGGTGATCCGCTCGACCTTCATCGTCGGCTTCCCTGGCGAAACAGAGGAAGACTTCCAGTACCTGCTGGACTGGCTCACCGAAGCCCAGCTCGACCGCGTCGGCTGCTTCCAGTACTCGCCAGTCGAAGGCGCCCCGGCCAACGACCTGGGCCTGGAAGAAGTGCCGGATGACATCAAGCAGGACCGTTGGGACCGCTTCATGGCTCACCAGCAGGCCATCAGCGCCGCTCGCCTGCAGCTGCGCATCGGCAAGGAAATCGAAGTGCTGATCGACGAAGTCGAGGAACAGGGTTCGGTTGGCCGCAGCTTCTTCGATGCTCCGGAAATCGACGGCAGCGTGTTCATCGACGGTAACCATGGCTTCAAGCCCGGCGATAAAGTCCGGTGCCGCGTGGTGGATGCCGACGAATACGACATGTGGGCCGAGCCCGTTTAAAGCAGCCGGCCCATGAAAAAGCCCCTGCCGGGTATTCCGCATGCGGAACTGCCCGGCAGGGGCTTTTTTGTCAGAACGTGTGAAAAACCATCATTCCAGCTTCAGCATCGGGGCTGGCATCGGAAAAACCCTTGACCGCATACAGCTGCACTTTCCATTCCCGGTTGAGCTTGTGGGTCAGGAACAGTGTCAGTTCCTGAATTTCCGACCCCGTCGAGACGACTTTTTGCCGCCAGTCGTACGAGGCACCCGCCGACGTACCTTTCCTCACGGGAATGGCAAAGCCCAGGCTGGTGAATATCGGATCTTTGAAATCGCTGCCAGGCGGGTCACCGAACTTCTTCCAGCCGAGGGTCGCGAAGCCGGTGACCGGGCCGAATGCCTGGGCGATATCGACCTGGCCGGTGTAATCGTACTCCCCTGTACCCAGGCACTGCTTTTCATCGGCAGTGGGAAATTTGACCTTGCCGATGAGGTCCAGCATCAGGCCACCGTCACGGCCATCGAGCAGTGCATAAGCCGCACTGGCTACCGTGTCACCCAGCCCACTCTCCACCGCATGGCATCCACCGGGCAAGGGGTCACCATTGGGCCCCACTTCCGGGTTGGTGATGCGTAGCCAGGGCACGGTGACTTTGTAAGTCATGGGGCCGGTTTCATACTTGCCGACCACAGGGACATACCAGATTTCCGAAGTGGTACCCGTGCCATAGTCGCCACTCGAAAAGTCCATGCCAATCGAGGCGCTGAAGGTATCGGCCAGGGCCGAGGCACTGCTACAGGACAACAAACAGGCGAAAAGAGGGAGCGCGGGTCTCATTTGCACCTCGGTATTGCGTCGGGAAGTGTGAACGGACTAACCCAGCCTAGTTGCCTAATGCCCGGACCGCTCCGGATGCTCGACTTTTTCAACCTTCTCTGCCGTCTCAGGTCTTTCGACCTTTTCGACTTTTTCTACCGTTTCAGGCTTTTCGACCCGTTCGACCTTTTCTACCTTTTCCACTTTCTCGACCTTTTCAGGCTTCTCGACCTTATCTACTTTTTCAGGACGTTCGACTTTTTCCACTTTCTCGACCTTCTCTATTTTCTCGACCTTTTCCACCTTCTCCACTCTTTCCAGCTTCTCGATCTTTTCCACGCGATCGGAACTACCACTGTTGCTGGTCTCGCGTTGCTCCACGGTATCGACCCGTACCGACTTGCCGGACCTGTCCTCAACGTCCACGCTGTCATGATCATTGGCGCCGCTACCGGCGCTGCGCCCATCGTGGTCATCACCGCTTTCGCTGCGGATGCTGGAGCTACTGCGCTCACCCTGGCTGCTGCTGCCCGAAGTGCCCGAAGTGCCCGAGCCGCTTGTAACGTGCTCGCTGTTACTCCCGGAATGCCCTGCACCCGAATGCTCTGCGCGCTCGTCATCGAGCTCGACGCGGGATGCCCGCAGCTCGTGGGTAGCACTGAATACGCCGATTACCCGCACCCGTTGGTCGAGCGCGATGGACGCGGGCTGCTTGCCGACGACCACGGTATCCTGCCCCAGAGTCACGTTGATGCCGCCGACCACCAGCTGACGCGCTTGCGTGCGCTGCACCAGCCCTTCGATCACCATCGTCTGCCCTCGCCCGGCAAACGCCAGGCTCGGGTCAGGGCGCGTTTGCGCCACTTCCAGCTGGCTGCCGGTCCATTGGCCGCGCACCAGCATTTCCCGCGCCGGTGCCACAGGAGTACCTAATTTGAGCCCCTGAAGGCTGCCGCGGTGATCGATTGCGCCAATGGCACTGGCCTCCCTGAGCCCTGGTGCCCGCTCGATACGGCTGGCGACCACTTCACCTGCAGCATCGCGCAGGCCGCTGACCCTGACCGGTTCGCCCGGTCGCAGCCCTTCTGCCACCCGCGCCCCGGCTGCCAGGCGAACGGGCTGGCCCATGACCCGCAGCGGCCCCGAAGCATTCGGCAGTGCCGTCAGCGGCCCCTGGTAAACGTTGAGGATCGCGATGCGCCCGGCTTGCAAGCCGCGCTGTGTGCCATACGCCTCCACCGCGACCACCTGGCCGATCGCCAGATGAGCGCTGCTGGCAGGGGCACCATTTTCACTGACAGGTACATCCTTGGCGTAGTGCACCTCCTGGCCACTGACGCAGATCGATGCGAACCCGGTGATGGTGCCGACGATACCAGTACCACCAGTGCCGCCCGGGCGCTCGATCGGCGTGCCGGTCCCCCCCGTGCCACCGGGGTGCTGCTGAAGCGGCGCACCCGTGCCCCCCATTCCACCGGTTCTGGCGCCTGTGCCGCCAACGCCCCCCGGCAACTGCAGGCTCGCAGCCCCCGCCATGCCCACTTCATCACGGCTGACGCACACTGGCGCTGCTACCACCTTGGCAGGCGCCACCAGGTTCAGCCCGAAACCAAAGACCAGTGCAACGAGACTGAGGCAGCGCACGAAGGGCGTCATGAGTCGGCGGCCTTCGACGAATCGGGGTCAGTGGCTTCAGAATAGAAATAGAGCCCGACGGTGATGCGCTGGCGCTGCCCGTGGCTTGGCTCGTCGGTGTTTTCCAACTCGGCTGCCAGCCGGCTGAAGGCCAGCAGGGTTTGCATGCCATCCTGGCTGACGGCTTCGCGCAGCGTGTCGACGCTGGCAGGGGTCAGGGCGTCGTAGTGCACGCTGCGTTCGAAAAACGGCAGACCTTCGCCACTGAGGTTGTGCACCGCCGCGCAGGCGTGATCATGCAGGTTATGGCCAAAATAAGCGGCTTTCTCATCGAAGCCCTTCTGCGGTACGAATGCCTGGGCCTCGAGGTGGACGCGGTCCTGATCATCGAGGCGGACGACGCCCAGGCGCAACCATTCATCCAGCACTACCCGCCCACGGATGTCCGTGCTGACCTTCGCCACCAAGGCGTCGAAAGAACAATCGCCGCCAACGCTGGCCAGCCTTGGCAGGGCCAACGCCTGGCCGGCCTCCGAGCAGAAGGGCGGGCTACGGGTCCATACATTCACCAATTGCGCACCTAAGGTGATGTTTTCCGGCAGCGCCGCGCTAGACGCTTCACTTTCACTTCGCAGCCGCCGCACATCCTTGCGATGCACCCCGGTCAGCAGGCTGATGCGACTGTCGGTCGGCACCTTGTCGTCCAGGCGAAACTCGCGATGAGCCACATCTACGAAGACTTCCTTGAGCACGTCGGTGAACATCGTGTAGGTCACCCCTTTGCGCAGCATCAGGCGCACCAGAGGGCGCATGATCCTGCGCAATGCACTCAGCATGGACGGGGGGATAGAGGGCGATTGCATGGAGCGCATTCCTTGAACTGTGAACCCAGTATGCGGGAAAACATCCCACACCACTGTAACCACTTCCCATCGAGAATGAGAAAAAGCTGTCAGCGCTCACTGCAAACGCATGATAGGAGCCGCCCATACAAAACCCGTCCGTTGGGTCTTGTATGGGCTGTTCACTGCCAATCAGCTCCTGTCATCCCCGACTTCACCACCGGCATGAGCACCGCGGTCATCACCCTGTTCGCGACCCACATGGCTGCCGTTATCGTCACCAGGTTCACCACCAACGTGATTGCCATGATCGTCGCCAGGTTCACCGCCGACATGATTGCCATGATCGTCACCGGGCTCACCGCCAACGTGGTTGCCATGATCATCACCCGCTTCAGCATGGTTGCTGCTGCGACCGGAATTCGAGTTGCCATCGTGACCCTGGCCTGCGTCACCATGGCCGCTGCCACTGTTGCCGCCATGGCCGCCGCTGCCAGTACCACCACCGTGGCCACCGCCGCCATCCTTGGCATACGCGCTGGAGCCATGAGATATCGAATCTGGAATCAACACGATGGCCGTCGACAGCACGCCTGCAACGGCGACTGCCAGTAGAGCCCTTTTGAACAGCATGTGGATTTGCATTTTCCGTCTCCAGGTCTTCGCCATGAGAACGCCAATCGAGCGGGAATCTGTTGTAGGTTGTTTCTTTTTACCGCGTGGGATTTTTTCCCACGCTTTAGTAATAGACCTCTACCTCCCACGCTTCAAGCTGCTCACAGAGCAGCTGACCAGTGGTTGGCCTGCTATGTTTTCCCTATCGCCTTGGAGGAATACCGGCATGCATTCGGCCCTCACGCTGCAAACACCGCGCTACAGCGACTACAGCGAGTTGGTGCAGATCTGGGAAGACTCGGTGCGCGCAACCCATGACTTCCTGCCAGAGGCCTATATCCTGTTGCTCCGCGAACACGTGCTGCGCCGCTACCTCGATGCCGTGATGCTGATTTGCTGCAAGGATCGCCAGCACATCTGCGGCTTCGCCGGCGTCGCCAATGGCTGCGTGCACATGTTGTTCGTCGCACCCGACTACCGGGGCAAGGGGGTGGGCAAACGCCTGCTGCGTTATGCGATCGACGAATTGAATGCCGAACGTCTGGACGTCAACGAACAGAACCCGCAAGCCCTGGGCTTCTATTTGCACGAAGGCTTCCAAGTGGTTGGCCGTTCGGAAACGGATGGCTTGGGGCAGCCCTACCCCCTGCTGCACATGAGGCTGATTCCTACAGTGCCCTAGGACGGCGTCCGAATATGCCGTGGTCTGCGTCCCAAACGGCGCATTTGACACACATTCCCATCATCAACCGCGCACAGGCAGGTACAATGTCAGTCTTTCCCTGCCTTGCGAATTGCCCCATGTCCGAACCCGTCCGCCTGTCCAAACGCCTCATCGAGCAGCTTGGTTGCTCCCGCCGCGAGGCCGAGCTTTACATCGAAGGAGGCTGGGTCACGGTCGATGGCGTGGTGGTGGAGCAGCCTCAGTTCAAGGTTGACAGCCAGCGCGTAGAACTGCTGCCTGGGGCACGCGCCGAGGCATTGGAGCCAGTCACCCTGCTGATGCATCAAGCGGCCGGTGTCGACAGCGAAACTGCCCGTGCCAGCATGAACATGGGCAACCTCAGCGAGGCTCACCGCGAAGGGGTACGGCCCCTGCATGGGCATTTTGCCCGGCTGTCCTGCCTGGCGCCGCTGGAACGTGGCGCCAGCGGCTTGCAGGTGTACACCCAAGACTGGCGGGTCACCCGCAAGATCGACGCCGACCTGCGCCGCATGGAGCAGGAATACATCATCGAAGTGCGCGGCGAGACTACCCCGCAGGCCTTGGAGCAGCTGGCGCGCGGTGCGACGCGCAATGACCGGGAACTGCCCAAGGCCAAGGCCAGCTGGCAGAACGAGACCCACCTGCGCCTGGTGGTGAAAAACCCGCAACCCGGGCAGATCAGCGAGCTATGCGCCTACTTGCGCCTGGAGGTGCTGGGCATGCGTCGCATTCGCCTGGGCGGTGTGTCCATGGGTAAGCTGCCCGTGGGGCAGTGGCGTTACCTGGCAGTCACCGAACGATTCTAAGCAATGCGCCACGCCCCGACGTGGCTACTGAACAGGATTTTGCAGCAATGAACCACAACGATGTCCTGCGCAGCCTGCGCTACATGCTCAAGGTGAACGACGCCAAGATGGCCGAAATCATCGCGCTGTCCGGCCTCGAAGTTAACCCGATCGTGCTCGCCACCTACTTGAAGAAGGAAGACGAAGCCGGTTTCGTGCGTTGCCCTGAGCGGGTCATGGCGCACTTTCTTGACGGCCTGGTGATCCACCGCCGTGGCAAGGATGACAGTCGCCCGGCGCAGCCCGTCGAGTTGCCGGTGACCAACAACACCATCCTGAAAAAGCTGCGGGTCGCCTTCGAACTCAAGGAAGAAGACCTGCACGCGATTCTCAAGGCGGTCAATTTCCCGGTGTCCAAGCCTGAGCTCAGCGCACTGTTCCGCAAGGTAGGGCATGACAACTATCGCCCCTGCGGCGACCAGTTGCTGCGTAACTTCCTCAAGGGCCTGACCCTGCGCGTGCGCGGCTGAGTGGCCATGCACCATACGGTTGCACCGGTCGGCATCGTCCGCTCCTGCTTCAAGGAGAAATTCGCCATCCCGCGCCAGCCGCAACTGGCGCCAGCCGCCCGTGGGGTGCTGGAGCTGCTGCCGCCGTTCGATCAGGGCGATGCGGTGGCCGGGCTGGAGCAAGTCAGTCATGTCTGGTTGCTGTTCCTGTTCCATCAGGCACTGGAAGACAAGCCGCGCCTGAAAGTGCGCCCGCCACGCCTGGGCGGTAACAAGAGCATGGGGGTGTTCGCCACCCGCGCCACCCACCGACCCAACGGCATCGGCCAGTCGGTGGTGCGCCTGGAGGGCGTGGAGCCAGGGCGCCTGTTCCTGTCCGGGATCGACCTGCTGGACGGTACGCCAGTCCTGGACATCAAGCCCTATGTCCCCTACGCCGACAGCGTTGTCGGGGCAAGCAACCTGATGGCCAGTGAAGCACCGGTCGCGATCGCCGTTGGCTGGAGCGCAAATGCCCTTCCCCAGGCCCAGGCGCATGGGCTGCGCCTTGGCGAGCCGCTGGTGGCACTGATCGAGCAATGCCTGGCACAGGACCCGCGCCCGGCCTATCAGGTGCCGCCAGCGGAGCGGGTGTACGGTGTGAAGCTCTGGGACGTGCAGGTCCGTTGGCATTACCCGCAACCGGGTCATATCCAGGTCCTGGAAGTCGTGCGCGAAGACTGAAGAGGCCCCGTCTTGCAGGCATAAAAAAACGCAGACCCGGGTCTGCGTTTTTTCGTTGCTGCGTTCGTCTTATTTCTCGACGAAGGCACGCTCGATCAGGTAGTCGCCCGGCTCGCGCATGCGTGGGGAGACCTTCAGGCCAAAGCTGTCGAGCACTTCACTGGTCTCGTCGAGCATGCTCGGGCTGCCGCAGATCATCGCGCGGTCGTCCTCTGGGTTGATCGGTGGCAGGCCGATATCGCTGAACAGCTTGCCGCTGCGCATCAGGTCGGTCAGGCGGCCCTGGTTTTCGAATGGCTCGCGGGTCACGGTCGGGTAATAGATCAGCTTCTCACGAACCGATTCTCCGAAGAACTCGTTCTGCGGCAGGTGCTCGGTGATGAACTCGCGGTAGGCCACTTCGTTGACGTAACGCACACCGTGAACCAGGATCACTTTTTCAAAGCGCTCGTAGGTTTCCGGGTCCTGGATCACGCTCATGAACGGCGCCAGGCCGGTGCCTGTGCTCAGCAGGTAGAGGTGCTTGCCCGGCTTCAGGTCGTCGAGCACCAGGGTGCCGGTTGGCTTCTTGCTGATGATGATCTCGTCGCCTTCCTTCAGGTGCTGCAACTGCGAGGTCAGCGGGCCGTCCGGGACTTTGATGCTGAAGAACTCCAGGTGCTCTTCCCAGTTCGGCGAAGCGATGGAATAGGCGCGCATGAGCGGACGGCCGTTGTCCTGTTGCAGGCCGATCATCACGAACTGACCGTTCTCGAAGCGCAGGCCCGGGTCGCGGGTGCACTTGAAGCTGAACAGGGTGTCGTTCCAGTGGTGCACACTGAGGACACGTTCGTGGTTCATGTTGCTCATCTAAGGGGCTCCTGAAGAAAAACGCAGCGCGCAAGACGCGCAGTTGCGCGATAGTTTAGGGGTAGCCACAATATCTGTTAACTGAATTATCAAGATATGTGTTATCGGTTATATAGATATGCGATTTACACTTCGTCAGCTTCAGGTATTTGTTGCCGTGGCCCAGCACCAGAGTGTGTCGCGGGCGGCCAGCGTGCTCGCGCTCTCACAATCGGCGGCAAGCACGTCCATTACCGAGCTTGAGCGTCAGTCGAGCTGCCAGCTGTTCGACCGAGCCGGCAAGCGGCTGGCGCTCAATGCCTTGGGCCATCAGTTGCTGCCCCAGGCCGTCGCCCTGCTCGACCAAGCCAAGGAGATCGAAGACTTGCTCAATGGCAAGTCAGGCTTCGGCTCGCTGGCGGTCGGCGCCACGCTGACCATCGGCAACTACCTGGCCACCCTGCTGATCGGCAGCTTCATGCAGATTCACCCGGAAAGCCAGGTGAAACTGCATGTGCAGAACACTGCACATATCGTGCACCAGGTCGCGCAGTACGAAATTGACCTGGGTCTGATCGAAGGTGACTGCAACCATCCGGACCTTGAAGTTCAGCCGTGGGTCGAGGACGAACTGGTGGTGTTCTGTGCACCGCAACATCCCTTGGCCAAGGCCGGCCGAGCCGATGTCGAAGCCCTGTCGCAGGAAGCCTGGATTTTGCGCGAGCAGGGCTCCGGCACACGCCTGACCTTCGACCAGGCCATGCGCCATCACCGTACCAGCCTGAACATTCGCCTGGAACTGGAACACACCGAGGCGATCAAGCGTGCCGTGGAGTCGGGGCTGGGTATCGGCTGCATTTCCCGCCTGGCCCTGCGCGATGCCTTCCGCCGCGGTAGCCTGGTGGCGGTCGAGACGCCGGAACTGGACTTGATGCGCCAGTTCTATTTCATCTGGCACAAGCAGAAATACCAGACCTCGGCGATGCGCGAATTTCTGGAATTATGCCGCAGCTTCACTGCGGGCTTTACCCGCAGTGACGAGATCGTCCTGCCGCCAATCGCTTAGAGCAGAATCACGCCCCACACCAGTGCGACCATGGTCAGCGCCACCAACTGTGCGGCGCTGCCCATGTCCTTGGCGTTCTTCGACAACGGGTGGCGCTCCAGCGAGATGCGATCGATGGCGGCTTCCACTGCCGAGTTGAACAGTTCGACGATCAGACCGAGCAGGCACACGGCGATCATGATTGCCCGCTCGGCACGGCTGACCGGCAGCCAGAAAGCGATCGGGATCAGCAGCACGTTGAGCAGCACCAGCTGGCGGAAGGCGGCTTCGCCCTTGAAGGCGGCGCGCAGGCCGTCCAGTGAGTAGCCGGCAGCGTTGAAAATGCGTTTCAGGCCGGTCTGGCCTTTGAATGGCGATGTCATGTGAGTCACTTCACAGCAGAAAGGCCAGCAGACTAGTGCGGCGCGGGTCAAAAAAGCGTGAATCCAGGCACCCTCAGTTACTGGCAACCGATTCAAGTTGTTGCAGCAACAGCGCGGCCTGGGTGCGGGTACGTACACCCAGCTTGCGGAAGATGGCCGTCACATGAGCCTTGATGGTCGCTTCCGACACACTCAGCTCATAGGCGATCTGCTTGTTCAACAAACCTTCGCAGACCATGGTGAGCACGCGGAACTGCTGTGGGGTGAGGCTGGCAAGGCCTTCGCTGGCGGCCTTGGCTTCCGCCGAAACATCGACCTTTTCGAAGGCTTGCGGTGGCCACCAGACCTCGCCATCGAGCACTTTTCTCACGGCATCCTGAATGACTTCAAGGCCGCTGGACTTCGGAATGAAGCCGCTGGCTCCGAACTCGCGGGATTTGACCACCACCGCGGCCTCTTCCTGCGCCGAGACCATTACCACCGGAATCTGCGGGTACTGGCCACGCAACAGGACCAGCCCGGAGAAGCCATAGGCGCCCGGCATGTTCAGGTCCAGCAGCACCAGGTCCCAGTCGGCCTTTTCGCTCAGGCGGGTTTCCAGTTCGGCGATGCTCGCCACTTCAACCAGTCGCACATCGGCGCCCAGGCCGAGGGTAACAGCCTGGCGCAGGGCGCTACGAAACAGCGGGTGGTCATCGGCAATCAGGATTTCGTATGTGGCCATCGATCTATGGATCCTGTTCTGTGCCAGGCGCATGCGGAGTGGTAAAGCGCCGGGCGGGGAATCGGCGCCAAGGATGCCGAGCACGGACGGAAGTGGTCAAGCCGACTACCCTGCCGTCTCGCCCACCCTGGCTGCCAGCCCCGACATTATGAACCAAAGTGAGCCATATGCCCCTTGGACTATAGGAAGGTATGCAAACGCTGGTGGGTGTCGTCCTGATCATCCAGTGGCAGGCGACGCTTGCCGCTCAGGTAATGCAGGCTGAATACATCCAGATAGGCGTCCAGCGCCTGGGACGCCTGGCTGTCACCCGCCAGGTCCAGGCACATGGCCGCGACTTCGGCGGTGCAGAAATGGTCGTCACGCTTGGACCGACGCAGGCGATAGCGCGACATCTGCTCGGCTTGCAGGCTCAGCACCGGGAAGCGATCCAGATACGGGCTCTTGCGGAACATCTTGCGGGCTTCGGTCCAGGTGGCATCGAGCAGGATGAACAACGGGCGCTTGCCCGGCTCGCGCACGACCTCGCTGACCACCCGCTCCCGGGCGACGAACTCGCCGGGAAAAACAATGTAGGGCTGCCACTGCGGATCGTCGAGCAACGCCAGCAGGCGCTCGTCCACCGAGGTGCGCAGCCAACCGAAGGCGCTTGTGTCTTCGATCAGGTCGGCGATCAACCAGCCGGTGTTGGTTGGTTTCAATGGCTCGGTGTCATGCATGAGCAGACACACGCCTGAGTCGGCCTGCACCTTGGGCTTCCACGCACACAGGCAGTGGGTGGCAATTACACGGCAATCGGGGCAACGCTCGGCGCGTGAACCACGGGCAATGAAAGGCTTGTTGCTGCGTGCCAGACGCTCGGCACGCAGGCGTGCTACCGCGTGGCTCATGCTGGCAAGCCTGTGGACGGGTTGTGACTGGACACTGCTGGGACTCGGAAGGTGCAAAACGCCAGTCTACCAGAGCAGGCGCCATTTGGCCGTGCAGCGGAGCCAACCGGTCCCTTATAATCGGCGGCACTGGCCACCATGAATTTGCCCGCGATGCAGCCGGCTTCATGGAACGCCCGCCGCCGGCGCATGTCAAAGCGCCAGTCATCGAACCAGGAGAGATTCATGCTGCGTCTTATCGTCCCGACCCTGAGCCTGTTGCTCGCCCTGCCATTGGCAGCCCAAGCTGCCTCCAAGCAGGAGTTCGAGCTCAACAAGTTGCTGCAGAAGGTCGCCACGGAAAGCAGTGTCGGCACCCCACGCGCGATCAACGAAGACATTCTCGATCAGGGCTATACCGTTGAAGGCAAGGCGCTGATCAACCACCTCAGCGTCCGCGCCGAGCATGCCGCACGTATGCAGCAGAACCCGGAGCAAGTGCGCAGCCAGCTCGGTGACAGCGTGTGCCGCAACAGTGGTTTCCGTAACCTGATGTCCAAAGGGGCGGTGATGGTCTACCGCTTCAGCGTGTACAAGACCAACCAACCGGTCATGGACCAGGCCTTCGATGCGGCCAGCTGCACCGCTGGCAACAAGAAGAAGTGATCAGATAACCCGCTCTCCCTCGACGCGCCGCGGTTCTTCGTCGGCGCGCATCTCCGCCAGTAACGCCTGCAGGTAGCGTGACTGGCACTCGAGCGCTGCCAGCCTGCGGCGGCACTCTGCTTCCAGGCTGACATGGTGATCCTGGGCTGCATTTTCCAGCTGCTGATAGAGTTGCCGGTCTACCTCGATGACCAAGCGATGCATACCGCCACCTCCTGCATCGACACGTTTCGCTTCTCCAGTTAACCAAACCCTCGACAAGGCTGGTCGCAGGCCGACGAGTGGCCACGGTGATCCCGTCTGCACGATCAGGCGCAACGGTCTAGATTGATAGCGAGGACTCGCAAAACAACAAGATCCTGCACCAAGGCCTTGAAGGCCTACTGCAATGCTCGGGATGCACACTCGAGTCACGGCAGCCAGCGACACATGCAGTGTCGCGGCCGTGCCACACCATCGGCCCGGTCAGAGGTTTTGCTGCAGAAGGAGACGTTGAATGCCTTACCAATCCAATGAACACCTGTTCAATCACTTCAGGGACCACGGCATCGACCTGGGCAAGATCGACCAGCAGCTGCAACTGGTCGCCCCAGACAGCCCCAACCTGCCGCTGTACCGCGACATGATGCTCACTGTCTTGCGCATGGCCCATGACGACAGCGACCGCTGGAGCGCCAAGATCACCCTGCAGGCCCTGCGCGAACTGGACCACTCGTTTCGCATGCTTCAGCGCTACCGTGGGCGACGCAAGGTCACCGTGTTCGGCTCGGCACGCACCCCGGTGGAACACCCGATGTACGCCCTCGCCCGTGAGCTGGGGGCGACCCTTGCCCGCTCCGAACTGATGGTCATTACCGGGGCCGGCGGCGGCATCATGGCGGCAGCGCACGAAGGTGCCGGCAGTGACCATAGCCTGGGTTTCAACATCATCCTGCCCTTCGAGCAGCATGCCAATGCCACAGTGGATGGCACCGACAAGCTGCTGCCCTTCCACTTCTTCTTTATTCGCAAGTTGTTCTTTGTCAAGGAAGCCGATGCACTGGTGCTCTGCCCCGGCGGCTTCGGCACCCTGGATGAAGCGCTTGAAGTATTGACGCTGATCCAGACCGGCAAGAGCCCACTGGTGCCGGTGGTACTGCTGGACTCACCGGGCGGTACGTTCTGGCAGGACTGCCTGGCATTCATCAGCCGTCAGCTCGAAGAAAACCGCTACATCCTGCCGAGTGACTTGAAGCTGCTGCGCCTGGTGCACAGTGCCGATGAGGCGGTGGAAGAAATCAACCAGTTCTACAGTAACTACCACTCCAGCCGCTGGCTGAAAAACCAGTTCGTGATCCGCATGCACCATCGGCTCAGCGAGGCTGCACTGCATGACATACAGGAGGGGTTCGCCGACCTGCGCCTGAGTGGCCGTTACCACCAGCACGCCGACAGCGGTGCCGAACACGAGGTGGGCAACTTCAGCCATCTGACGCGACTGACGTTTGCCTTCAACGGGCGTGATCAGGGACGACTGCGCGAATTGGTCGACTTCATCAACTTGCCGGAAAACTGGGCCAAGCCGGAGCCAATGCATACCACCCAACGGGCTCGGGAAGCGTTGAAGGTCAGCTGAAGAGCAATTGCGGGACAAAGCAAAATGGCCTCATCGCTGGCGTACCGGCGATGAGGCCATTTGACTAGTAATCATCCAGATCCCGGCCGCTGAGCAGCCTGCCGATCATGTCCATCGGGAAACCGCGGTAGGCAAGGAACCGGGTCTGCTGGGCGCGACTTCGCGGATCCTCGGGGCGTTGCCCAGCGAATTTGCGCTGCCAAGTATCCCGCAGCAGTGCCGCCCAATCCACTTCGCTTTCACGCAGGGCCTGCTCGATATCACTGCGGTTCAGCCCGCGCTGGCCAAGCTCTTCGCGAATACGCGCAGGGCCATAGCCGGCACCCGAACGGTATCGGATGAAACTCTCGAGGTAACGGGCTTCGCTAAGCAGCCCTTCTTCGGCGAGCCGATCGAGCGCGGGCTCGATCAGTTCATCCGGGGCACCGCGCTGACGCAACTTGCGTGTCAGCTCGACGCGACCATGCTCGCGGCGTGCGAGCAGGTCCATGGCTGTCCGCCTGACGGCGACGGGGGTGTCGAGTACGGCGGACATACCAGCTGCTATCAATAACCGGCGTCGGCGTCAGCCATGTCGTCGGCATCGGCTTCAGCGGCAGCAGCCTTACCAGCTTCGGCAACGACACCGGCCTTGAGCAGCTTCTCGCGAATCTGCTTCTCGATTTCGGCACCAATGGCCGGGTTCTCTGCCAGGTACTTGGCCGCGTTGGCCTTGCCCTGGCCGATCTTGTTGCCTTGGTAGGCGTACCAGGCACCCGACTTCTCTACCAGGCCTTGGGAAACACCCAGGTCGATGATCTCGCCATTGCGATAGATACCCTTGCCGTAAAGGATCTGGAACTCGGCCTGACGGAACGGAGGCGAGACCTTGTTCTTGACGATCTTGACGCGGGTTTCGCTACCGACCACTTCATCGCCTTCCTTGACCGCGCCGGTGCGACGGATGTCCAGGCGCACCGAGGCGTAGAACTTCAGGGCGTTACCACCGGTGGTGGTTTCCGGGCTACCGAACATCACGCCGATCTTCATACGGATCTGGTTGATGAAGATGACCAGGCAGTTGGCGTTCTTGATGTTACCGGTGATCTTGCGCAGCGCCTGGGACATCAGACGGGCCTGCAGGCCGACGTGCATGTCGCCCATTTCGCCTTCGATCTCAGCCTTCGGCACCAATGCAGCCACGGAGTCGACGATGATCACGTCAACGGCGTTGGAACGCACCAGCATGTCGGTGATTTCCAGGGCCTGTTCGCCGGTGTCCGGCTGGGAGACCAGCAGGTCATCAACGTTGACGCCCAGCTTGCCGGCGTATTCAGGGTCGAGGGCGTGTTCGGCGTCGACGAAGGCACAGGTTGCGCCGTTCTTCTGGGCTTCGGCGATGACCGACAGGGTCAGCGTGGTTTTACCCGAGGATTCCGGGCCGTAGATTTCGACGATACGGCCTTTTGGCAGACCGCCGATGCCGAGCGCGATGTCCAGGCCCAGGGAGCCGGTGGAAATGGCCGGGATGCCTTGGCGCTCGTGGTCGCCCATGCGCATGACTGCGCCTTTGCCGAATTGGCGTTCGATTTGACCCAGGGCCGCAGCCAAGGCGCGCTTCTTGTTGTCGTCCATTGAAATCCTCACGTGTTCGACTTGGCCCTGACGGCCGGAATACCTGTATAAGTAGCCAGTATTATTCCACAGGCAAGCGCGCGCGCAAACCCCTGTCGTCGATTTACTCGGCACCAAGCTGTAACAAGCCGTCTAACGCAGCGATCACCGTCTGTCGGCGCACCGCCTCGCGGTCACCGTCGAAGTGCCGGCGCTCGCTGCTGACATGGCTACCATCGGCCCAGGCGAGCCACACGGTCCCCACCGGTTTGGCCGGCGAACCGCCGTCCGGCCCGGCCACGCCGCTGACCGCCACGGCAAAGCGTGCACCGCTGGCGGCCTGGGCACCGCGGGCCATGGCCTCGACCACCTCCTGGCTGACCGCGCCAACCTCGGCGAACAGCGCCTCGGGCACGTTCAGCTGGCGGGTTTTCTGGGCATTGGAGTAGGTCACGTATCCGGCCTCGAACCAGGCCGAGCTGCCAGGCACACGGGTGATGGCCTCGGCGATGCCACCGCCGGTGCAGGATTCGGCGGTGGTCACCTGCGCGTTGAAACGGCGCAGGTGTTCGCCGAGGCGGGTGGACAGAACGGTGATCGGGTCCATGGGTGGGTTCCTTGAGCGGGTGGTGACACCGTAGCATTTGGTGAGCGGGAGTGGGATGGGCAGCATTCTACGGCGCCATGTTTTAGTCTGGCATGCACTAAAGCCCCCCACGCACCTCCCGCACATAGTCCTGACAAGCCCGCAACGCCATCAAGCCCCGGTCCCCTTCATCGGTGATGGCGATAATTCGTCGAGCATGCGCCGGCTCAAGTCCGGCGCGTACGGTTGCATGATCCACGCCGCCGGCCTCGGCAGCGGCTGGCATTGCACTGCAGACGGCACCACGTTCGACCAGGACCGACAAGCGCAGATCGGCAGTAGCAAGGCGATCACGCAGGCGAGCCTGAGACTGTTGTGCATCGGCAAGCTCCTTGTAATGACGGTTTTCACTTTGTTCCAGGCGTTGTTCAAGTAACTGACGCGCCCCACGTTCGGCGAGCAGCCGGGCCAGCTCGGCATCGGCCTGTGCTTGCGCCAGCTGCGCCAGTTGCCGCCCGCAGCGCCAGCCCTGCAGTTGCCAGGCCAGCGCTGAGCACACCATCAACAGCAACACACCCAGGCCAAGTTGCAATCGGCTCAACACAGCACCTCGCGCGCACGCGCCCAGAGCCTGAGGCGATCCTCCAGCCCATTGAGCCCACCATTGATATGGCGCGTGATGCGGTTGAACTCACCGCGATCAGCCAAGGCATTGAGCCCCCGCGAATGCCAGAACCACGCCGCCGACTCGCAGGCCCAGCGCGGTTGTTCGAGCAACTGCGGTTGCGCCAGCAAGCGCTCGTCGCCAAACAGTGCGCGGCTGCAGGCCTGGTAGTTGTTGCGCCCGGTGATCTGGATCAGGCCGCGCCCGCAATACAGCTGCCCATCGCCATCGGCCTGTGGTGTATTGCCCAGGCGCAAGGCCAGGCTGCCGGTGTCGTAGCGCGCCAGATAGCGGTCATTGCCCAGCTCCTTGACGTAGCGGAACTGGCCGGATTCATGGCCGACCTGGGCGATGAACGCCGCCACACGCTTGGGGTTGTCGATTTCCCAGCGCGGCAGCGTGGCATTGAGTGCCGAAAGAAAAACGCCCGCAACAGGGCGGGCGTTCGGCAGAATCTGTAGCAATTGCGTTTCAGTGAGCATATCTGACTCCTTCCCTGTAGCGTCCTTCAAGCCTTGATCACGGCCCGCCGGCGAGGCGCTGCCCCCTTGGCCTGCACCTTGCCCGTCTTGCCGCCATTGCCCTGCACCGTGGTGCGCCAGCCCGATGCGGTGAACACCTGCTCCACCGAATCGATCTGGTACTGCCCATCCAGGCCATCGGCAAAGCCGTGCAAGGCAATGCTGCGCTCGGCAAACAGGTCGGTACGCCCCGGCAGATCCAGGCGCACCTGGGCAGTATCACGGTTGAAGCTGGCCAGCCGCGCCCTGGCCGCTTGTTCGGCAGCGGCGCGGTTGGGGTAGAGGTGACGGTCGGTATGCACTGGCCGCTGGCCTTCAACAGCCGCCTCGTTGACCAGTTCGATGGTCTTCGTTTCACCGCTGGCAGCGTCCTGATGACGAGTGCGCACGGCTTTGCGCGCGGCTTTGTCGTCCAACCGGAAATGCCACTGGCTGACCTCGTTGCGGGCAACGCCGACCACGCCCAGGGGGGTGCCGCTGGCGCTCTGCCCGGCCTGGCGCGGCAGCACCAGCAACTGCCCATCGGCGAGCTTGGCGGTGCAGTCGTACTGGCGGGCCAGGCGCGTGATGAAATTGAAATCCGATTCGTTGTACTGATCGACACGGGGTACTTGGACCCGCACCGGGCAGACCACCTGCCAGCCATTGCGCGCGCCGATTTCGGCGACGATGCGCTGTAGCGGCACGGCCTCCCAGCTGCCACTGCGAATGGTCCTGCCACTGCCGCGCAGGTCACTGGCCTTGCCGCGAATCACCAAGGTATCCGGCGGTCCGGACAGCTCGACCTCATCGACGGTGTAACGCCCCATCCGAGTCAGCGGCAGGCCGGCGTACCCCAGATGCACCTCGATCAGCGCACCGCGCGCCGGCAACGCCACAGCACCGTCGCGGGCGTCGATGCGCAGCTCGAAGTCGTCCGATTCCATGCCCGGTTTGTCGGTGGTACGCAGCAGCAACAGGCGGTCATTGATCAGCGCAGTGATGTCCTTGCCATCAGCCTGGATACGAAATACCGGTTGCATGGCATCAGTCCCACAGCTGCACGAGGTTGGCCGGGACCAGCGCCAGCGTCGGCAAGCGGATCGTTACGCCGCTGCGAAACGGCTGGGCCTCGTCGGCCAACCCCTGGTTGGCTTGCAATACCGCCTCGACGCTGCCGTCGAGATGCCCGTAATAGTGGTGACAGAGGGTATCGAGCACATCGCCCTCAGACGTTTTGCAGGTCTTGTCCATAGCTGACGAACTCCAGTGAGAAACCTTGTTTGCGGGGAATGCCGCCGGCCAGCAAGGCGGCCTGCTCTTCCTCGATACTGGTCAGGCACCAGGTGCCGAGCACTTCGCCATAACCGGTGGTCAGCGACAGCGGCAGCAGTTGGCGGCCAATGCCGCGCAGCGCCTGCAACTGGCCCAATCCGCCCTTGAAACCGGGGAAAATGGCGCCACGGATGCTGATGCTGTCTTCGCCCAGGCTCACCGCCTGTTGGGCGTTCTCGCGGCTCAAGCGCTCTTGCCCGGCCCAGCGGAAACGCGTTTGCCGGCGCAACTGGTCGAAGGCGGCGGTGTCGAGGTTGAAGTAGTACGGCGCAGCGTTGGCCTTGAGAGGCTGTAGTACCAACAAGTGCGGGAACGGCTTGATCGCTTCTGCCGCCGGGGTGACTACTGGCGCGAAGCCAAAGGTCGACAGCACACCGTTGGCGACCGAACGCACATCGCCGATCACGCGCCGAATGGCCGCTCCCGCCTTGCCCAGGTGTTCGGCAAAGGCATCGACGCGGTCGCGCACCTTGCGCACCACGTCGAGGGTCTGGTCATACTTGGCAATCACCTTGTCGACGCGCTGCTTGGCCGAATCAATGGCGCGCATCGTGCGTTGCAGGCGTTTGCCGATTTCCGGGCCGATCCATGGCAGGGCTTCGAGTTCGCTGGCCGCCTCCCTGGCATGGCCGACCGCCTGGTTCATCGGGTCGAGCATGGCGTCGGCACGCCGACGCCCCTCCTCGCCCGCCTTGACCAGTGCATGCAAGCCAGCTTGCAACTGTTCCAGGTAGGTCATGGGTCCTCCTCATGGCTGTGGTTGATCGGCCATCTGCACCGAACGCGCCTGGCGCATCAGGTCGTCGAGCACGCGGCGGGCGATGGCTTCCAGTTGTTGCAGGGTGGTCGGGTCGTCGAGGCTGTTACTGAAGGTCACCGGCATGTTGGCGGTGAAGGTGAATTGCTGGTTTATCGGCGCTGGCAATGCTGCGCTGGCAGGCGCCGAAGACGGCAACTGCGCAGCGGCGGACCGCGCGGGTTCGGACACCGGGTGCTTGCTCGCAGGGCTGTTCTCCAGGCCAAGTCCTGCACCCAGAGCCTTGCCAAACCACCCGCCAAGGCTCTCGCCGCCGATGCTCCCCAACGCCCCACCGAGCAGGCCGCCTATTGCCGTGCCGATCACCGGTACCACCGAGCCGATCGCAGCACCGGCAGCCGCGCCAGCCAAGGTGCCGCCCAGCCCGCCGACCGCACTGCCGTAGCCTTCGACCTTCTGCACGGCGGTGGCATCACTGCGGTAGGTCTGCGCCAGTTGCAGCGAAGTATCCAGCAGCGCGCCGACAGGCACGCGCCTGAACAGGCTCCTGACTGCACCTGGACGGCTGCCGCCAGCCGGCGCAAGCGCGGGCGAAGCAGCAGCAAACCCAAAGCCCTGCCCTGGCGTACCCGCAGTAGCGACACTTGCCAGCAGGCTGAATGCACCGGAGACGGCAGCGCCGGGTGGGCTCGGTACTTGCGTGGCCCGTAGCGCCTGGACATCCTCGACGGCCTTGCTTTCCCCGCGATACTCGGCGCCTTCGACAGCAGGCGCGGTGTTGACGACCGTCGCTGTGGATGAGCCTTGCACCGAGCGATCAGGATTGTCCTGGTACATCACCAGATCAAACAGACGCCCTCCGAGCAGTTCACCTGCCCATTCACCCAAGTGGCCACCGGCAACGCCGGCGAGCTCCTGAACGTCCTTGTTCTTGGTGAAAACCGCCGCTATCGACGCACCGAGGAGCGTCCCGCCCAGCTCACCAGCGGCCGCCCCCATCCCCTTGGCCTTGTCCTCGGGCGTCTCGCCGTCGTTCCAGGCCTTGAACGCCGAAATGCCAGCATTGAACGCACCTGACTTCAATCGGCTGCTGATTGCAGTCTGCGCACGCTGCCGCTGTTCAGCTGGCAAACGACGGCCAACCTCATAGGCCATGCGCGCCCCTACAATCGTGCCAACGCCCAACACCGACGCGGCAACCTTGACACTCTCAGCGGTCGATCGGCGAGTGTGCGAGGGTTTTTCGGACGAAGCAGCAGATGCCTCGGCGGCCGGATCGCGTGCAGTGTCCGGCGCTGCACCGTGCTGCTGCCCTTGCTGGAAAACAGGCTTGAGCCGAGCCAACCCGGCGATTACCCGATCGAGTGACAGATAGTGCTGACGCAGGCGCTCCACTTCGTCCGCTTCAGTACCCAGCCGGGCAAGCTGATCTTGCTGATGCTGATCCTGGTCCAGCGCCAACTGGCGTTCGACCTGGCGTACCTTGCCGAGCTCCAACCCCAGGCGGATCACCTCGCCGATCAGGCGACCGAGCCGGGTGCCATCGGCCTGCCTGCGCAGGCGTTCGACATCCCGGCGCAACTGCTCGATGGCGAGGCCCAAGGGGTTGATCACGGTGACGCCGAGCCCGAGGGTGAACACCTGTGTGTTCGCCATAGGTTCCTCCTGGTCACGGCGCGAGCCACCAGACCATGTCGCTGTACGGCATGGTCATGATTTCGCTCGCGGAAAAGTTCAGTTCCCTGGCCAGCCGCTTGGCGGCGGCCTTCTGCCGGGCCGGGTCAAAGTTCGTCGTCCTGCACCAGGCGAAAATAGCCGCTCTGCAAACGGCTATAGTCCTTGAGGGCAAGGCCTTCGAGGTCCTTGATGCCGACTTCGGCCAGCGACGCGAACAGGTTCAGCTCGCGCTGCTCGTCATCCGCCACGCCGCCGGCCTGGGCATTGCGGATATCGCGCACGGTCGGTGCCCGCAGCGACAGGCTGTCGACTTGCACGCCGTTGGCTTCGCTGGGGCGCGACAGACGCACGGTGACGCGGTCGGCACTGAGGGTCAGCCAGTGCGGCTGTTTTTTCGCCTGAGCCATGGTCGCCTCCTTACAGGCCAAGCGCAGCGCGCTGGGCGGCCAGTTGGTCGACGCCATCGATCACGCGCTTCATGCCCAGCGCGTCGATCTCGTAGATCAGGCGGCCATCGACTTCGAGCTTGTAGTAGGTCAGGCCAACGCTGTGCTTGATCTCGGCCTTGTCGCCGGACTTCCAGTCGCCCATGTCGATTTCTTTGAGGGTGCCACGCAAGGTGACCACCACCGGGTTGATCTTGCCCTTGAGGCCCTTGAAGGCGCCGCGGAAAGTGCCGTTGAAGCCGCTGCCGTCGGCCAGGCCGAAGAATTTCAGCGCTTCACGGCGCACGCCTGTGGTGGTGAAGGCCGCTTCCTGTTTCTCCATGCCCAGGTCCATCTCGACCGGCATGTCCATGCCGCCGGGGCGGTGTTCTTCCATCTTCAGGGTGAGTTTGGGCAGGGTCAGGCTGGGTACATCGCCCTGGAAGCTGACGCCATCGACGAACAGGTTCAGGTTGGCCAGGGTTTCGGGGATCATTGCCATGTGGATGCGCTCCTTAAGCGGCGGAATCGAGGACTTCGGTCAGCCACTGGTTAGTGACTTCAACGCGGAAATTGGGGTTTTCGGCAGGCGGCACGTCGGTGAAGCGGATGTTCCAGTACACCTTGCCCTGCTCGAGCTGGCTGGCCGTGTTCAGCTCCGGGTCGGCGAAGACCTCGAAGTTGATGATCGCGCCCTGGTTCTTCAGGTCGCGCATGAAGGCCTGCAGGCCTTCGGTGACGTCCTTGACGTAGGTGGCGGTGATGGCGCGGTCGACGGCCCACTTGTGGCCGTAGAGGATCGCGTCCATGACGATGTCCAGGGTCCGCACACGGGTGACGAAGGCCCATTTCGGGTCGCTGGACAGGGTGCGGTTGCCCCACAGGCGGAAGCCGTCGTCGCGGATGATGGTGGCGATGTTGGCGTTGTTCAGCAGGTTGGCGCGGCAGCTGTCGTCGCCGTCGAGGAACTCCACCGGGCGGGTGGTGCCGGTGATGCCGACGAACTCCTTGTTCGACGGCGAGGCCCAGAAGCCGTATTCGCTGTCGGTCCAGGCGAACAGGCCGGCCACCCACGCCGAGCCCGGCGCGTCGACAGTCGCCTCTTCACCGTTGTCCCAGTACTGCACACCCGGGTCGACCAGGAAGGCGCGCTTGGCGCCGAAGTTCTTGGCGTAGTCGAGGGCTGCCTCGTCGGTGGTGTTGGGGCCGTCGATGATGGCGATGCCGCGCAGTTTGTCGGCCAGGGCTACCAGTGCGGTGCCGACCGCCTGGGTAGCGCTGTGACGGGGTGCGGCCAGCAGGCGTGGCTGGGCGTTGAAACGGCTCTTGCCGTCGAGCAGCGCCTGCAGGCCGGTGCGTTTGCCATCGGCTTGAACGCTGCCGATGATCGCGGCAGTTTGCTCGGCGGCATCTTCGAGCTTGGCTACACCGCAGGCGACGATGACCGCCTTGGCGCGGGTGTAGATGGCGCGGCAGGCCTTGGTGATGGCCGCGTTTTCGCCGAAGGCGGCGATGGCTTCGCGCTCGCTGGTGATCAGAACAAGGTCGTTGGCCTTGGCCGTGACGCCAGCGCCTTCGGTGAAGGTGTCGACCAGGCCGATGATCGAGGAAGACGGCAGCGCGATGCTGCGGGCGCCGGTGTCGACGTTGGTTACGGTGACGCCGTGGAAGAATCCACTCATGTAGGTTTACTCCAGGTTCAGGTACGAAAAGGCCCTGCGGGTGCAGGGCCGAGTAGAAAACTTGCAGATAGAAAAAAGCCCCGGGGAGACGGGGCTTTACTGAGCTTGTTGAACTAGCCAAACCGGTGGCTCTGGTCTCGATGAGGAATCAGGAAACATTGAAGAAGTTGGCCAATCACGGAGGCTCTGTCGATAGACGAGTAATTCACTGTATTGCGCCGATGACAGCGAGCTGTTGATACTCATTGCCAGCTCGTCACGATGACGCATCACCAGCCACTCGCTAGTTTGCAGTTGATAGTCGCGCCACATGCGCATAGCTTGAATCAACTCACCTTCAGTCGTGCCCGAGGGTGGAGCAAATCCGCCCTCGACAACGTTCCAACCGGGTCTCGTCTCAATCGAACACTTTTCCCAGACTAGCTCGGAATGATAGCGGTCGAGCGGATCAATATCGGTAATTTCCATTACCCGACCGTTTGCAATTCGTGCCCACATATCAATTCTCTTCAGTAAGTAATGACTACGCAGCCATCGGCGCCCGACTGCGAAATAATAACCGTACGACCGCCGCCGCCCATGCCCGGCTGTGTCGGTGTGGAACTGTCAGAACCGGCATAAATTGATTCCCCACCGCCGCCAGGCCCGCCCCACGCACCAGAGTTGTTAGTGTTGCGTACCGGCGGGGAGCCTGCCCCCAAGGAGGCATTGAAGTCTCCACCAACCCCCATGCCGCCGCCTGCACCGTTAAATAGCGTTCCCCCCTCTCCCCCGGTTGCGGAACAGAACGAACCGAACGACGATGTACCTCCCCATGAGCCAGCCGTATTTACGACATTTACGGCTTTGCCGCCTGCACCCACCGTTACAGTGATGCTTTCTCCAGGGGTAACAGCGCAGATGCGGCTGCAGATTCCTCCGCCACCGCCGCCACCCGCGCCAGTCTCAACAGGCCCGAACGCACCGCTGCCTCCCCCCCCGCGTAGATCGACGAGCACTCGAGTTACATTGGCAGGTACTTTCCATTGGTAAGTACCTGCCTTGGCATAGAGCGCGCGACCGCGAAAAGGAAAGTTAGCGCTGGTAGCACTTGTTGCTCCGCCCGCAACGACCCCGTAAATACCGTCGGAAAGACACGCCAAGATCAATGGCGGGTCGAGATGCGTAACGGTCACCGCCGCATAAGACGTTGAACCAACGGCAACATACCCTTTGCCAGAGCGAGGCGCATTTATCGTCAGCGTTCCATTACCGGAGCCTACCGACACAATGAAAATCGACCCGCTTGTTACTCCCGAATCGGGAAGATTTAAGGTTCCTTCCCAACTCCCTACTCCGGACATGGTGCAATACTTGCCAGCATGCGCCTGACTCAAGGTTTGCCCGTTAGATAATCCGACTGCAGGGCCTGGCAAGTTAAAACCCAGCTGCTTGACGAACTCCGTTGTAGCCAATTGAGTACTATTGTCATCCCGAGCAGCGGTTGGAGCGCGGGGAAGCCCCGTAAACACCGGACTGGCCAGATTAGCCTTGAGACTAAGCGCGCTGTTAACTTGAGAGGTCGTTAGAACATCTGTGAGGCCGTAAGCTGCTACCGTGCTTGGATTAGTCGCAGCAAACACACGACCATACTTATCGACCGTCACACTGCGATAAGTGCCCGCCGAAATTCCGCTGCGCCCGAATGCCATTTCGTACTGCTGGGCACTGACACCCAATGTAATCGGCCCGTCGCTGACTAGCTGCCAGGCGCTGTCGCTATTGGCTTCCCCCCTCTCCACCAATATCAAAAGTCCAGGGGTCACTTTTGCATCGGTGTCAGCGTCGCTGCTGCGACTCCACCCCCCCGCAGCAGCCAGATAGATGCCATTGTCCTTAGCAGCCGCCTGGTTCTTGACCAAGACTCGCGCTCCCGCGACAAGCGCTACGCCATCTATAGTCTGCAACCCGCTCAAGGCAATGTTTGCCGTTGTCGCTACCAACACCGAATGCTTGAAATCCTGCTTCGCCAACTCTTCGGTCACCCATTCCCGAGTAGCCAGCACCACCGCCGGATCTATCTTCAGCTGCACATTACTGGCACTGCTCACCACCAGGTTCATCCGCACCACCTGGGTACGTCCCGAGCCCTGGCTCAGCAGCGGCTTGAAGGTCGGCGCACAGTTGGCCACGGCCACCATGTCGCCATCGGCATCGTAAAGCGCGATCTCGCGGATCCACTTGCCGCCGACATCCGCCGGAATGACCTGCTCGGCAATGATGATCGCGCTGTTCTTGTCATCCACCTTCAGCTGGTTCAACGGCGCGCGGCGCCATTCGTTGATCAGGGCGGTCTGGGTGGCGTTGGGGGTGGGGTCGGTGCCGTTGGCGTCGCCTACGCCCATCTGGGTGATTGTCCAGGCAATGCCCAAGGCATCGGCATTGGCCTGTTTCGCCGCGCCCACATTGGTGAGGATCGCGTAGAACTGAGAAGTCTGGTCAACCATGTGCAATGTCCAAGGTATCGATTGTATGTTCGCGGCCGCCTCGCCCAACGACGCCGGTGATCTCGATGTCACGTAGCGTCGGCGGGTAGATGTCCAGTTCGTCACCGTCCTGGATTGCGCAGCCGACATGAAGGGCGCCCCGGCTTTCGAGGCTGATCACCAACCCGGTCAGGTGGCGGCTGACGGGCCGGGCGTCATCGATCAGCGATGACAGTTCCTGGTAGGTGCTTTCACTGATGCCCGCATCGGAAACGCCGATCTTCAGGGCAAAGGTCCCCGCTGGTGCGGGGGGCGTGGCTTGCCACCACTCCTCCACCTCGATCAGGTAACCGAACGGTTCCACCACCCGCCTGAGCGCGCCGAGGGTGCCTTTGTGGGCGTGAACGAAGAACGCAGCGCGGATCACCGAACGCTTGATCTCGTCGCTCCAACTGTCTTCCCAGCGGTCCACCGACCAGGCCCAGGCCAGGTGATACAGCAGGTGCGCGGGGCAACTGTCCGGGCTGTAGAGACGGCGCAGGCTGACTCTCAGGTCCTCATCGGCCGCCACTTCGATGGCCCGCTCCAGCGCTGTGCGATTGAGCGGCAACAGGCTCTGCATGTCAGCCACCCCGCTTGAGGGTGTAGCCCGTGCACCAGGCCGCCTGCGCCTTGCTCGGGCGGATGTCGGCCCAACCGCCCAGCTCGACCCGGCTGACACCGTCGATATGCAGCTGGGCATCGATGCCCGAGCGCGCCACTTCCACGCCCAGGCGACGCCGTGGATTGATCCAGGCCTCGAGACGGCGCTGGCACTCGGTGAGGATCGCCTCGTACTCAGGACCGCTGTCGGCCAGGTACAGCACCGCATCGATGCGATAAGGCAGGATTTCGGCGCTGCGCACATTGACCCGATCGGCGACCGGGCGGATGTCATCGTCATTGAGGTAGGTGGCCACCTGCGCCAGCAGCTCGGCACTGGCCTGGCCATTGCCCTCCAGCCCCAACACGGTGACATCCACCACCGCCGGCGACGGGCTTTCGGCGGTGGCGTCAGCCACCTGCCCCGAAGCGTTGCGGGCGTGCAGGATGTAACTGTTGCGTGGGCCGGCCGTGGTCAGGCCTTCGTAGACCAGTTGTACCCGCTCACGAAGCGCATCGTCGGACTCCAGCAAGGCCTCGACGGGCGGCACGCTGGCCAGGTCCTCGGCCTGGATCACCAGGCGCTGCAGGCTGACATTGGCCGCCAGTTGGTCCAGGTCACTGCCTTGGGCGTAGGCCAACAGCAACGCCTTGGCAGCGTCGTTGATGCGGGCCCGGTTGAGCAGCTTGCGATAGGCGCCGACCTCGAGCAGTTTGGTGACCGGATCGCTCTCCAGGCTGGCGGTCCAGCCGTCGCCCAGGTATTCGCGAAAGGTCTGCAGATCGGCCTGATAGAGGGCTTCGTAGTCGAGGTCCTCCAACAGCTGCGGAGCTGGCAGTTGTGACAGGTCGACCTGGCTCATACGCGCACCTCCAGCAACGCTTCATCGCCCAGGTAGCGACCCTTCAAGGCCAGGCTGACCTGGCCATCGAGCACGGCGACGACCTTGACCCGATCCAGTTGCAAACGGGGCTCCCAACGGCCCAGTGCGCGAGCCACTTCGGCCTGCACGGCACTCTTCCAGCCCTCGTTGACCGGCAAGTCGACGAAACGCCGCAGCTGGCTGCCGTATTCAGGGCGCATGCGCCGGCTGCCCAGCGGCGTGGTCAGGATGTCTTCAATGGACTGGCGCAAATGATCGATGCCGGCCAGCGGCTGGCCGGTGCGGCGGTCCATGCCGATCATGGTGCACCGCCCTGTTCATGGGTATGCATGGCATTCTCCTGTTATGAAAAAGCCCGCATGCGCGGGCTTGATTCAGTGTTTGTGGTTGGCCGTGTTGCCGGCGGTGTCGATGATCCGCCCACCGCCATTGATGTCGCCGCTCACCTGCAGTGGGCCGTCGACCGTGACATTGCCTGTGAGATGTATCGCTGCCGCCTGCAGGCTGATCGCCGCTTCGCTGACCTGCACGGTGCTGGCGCCGACCTTGATCGTCGCGCTGCCGCCAGGTAGCTCGATGTCGTAGTGGCTGGCCTGCCAGTCGTAGCTGAGCGAACCGCCATCGGGAAAACGCCAGACCTCGACATGCGCGCGGGTGTCCGGCGCACTGCCGGCATTGCCATACAGCCCTGCCAGGAAGGTGCCCTGGGCCGGCTCGCCGCTAGGGCTGAGCAATACGCCCTGCTCGCCCAGGCTGGGGGCTCGCCAGTGCCGCGCCTGGCCGGCCGCCTGGGCGTGCCAGCGCAGCCAGGCGCTGGTCCAGCCGCTGCCGTCCGACACCCGCACCCGGGCGGCGGCAAGGTCAACCGCCACCACCCGGCAAGGGATGACCAGGCAGGCCAGCATGCGGTCATGCATGGCGCTGACATAGCTCATGACAGCTCCTCGGGGGCGATGTACTGCGCTTCATTACCCACGCCGATTTCCGGCGCGAAACCCAGCACCAGGCTACCGGGAGGCTGGTCCGGCCAGTTCCAGCGGGCCTCGCCGAGCAGCACCGGCTGGTCCCAGCGCACGGTCCAGGCGCTGCCCTCGAACTGCGCCTGCACGTTGCGGCTGGCCTCGACGAAGTCCAGTGCCCAATGCTGCTGGCGCAGCAGGTCCATCAGTTGTGCGGCGAGCAGGCTGCCCTGCAGGCGCGCTTGCGGGTTGGCGCTGTCGGCGGTGATGTCGGCCTCGAAGGTGGCAATCAACACCGAGCGGCCATCGCGCGGTGCTGCATCTGCCGTCATTTGCACGATGCCGTGGCGCAGCGCGGGGCGCTCAGGGGCATTTCCTACGAACGTATAGGCATCTACCGATGCCAGTTCCGGCATCGCCTCACGAATGGTTGCGGTCACGGCCGCATGCAAAGTGGCCAGTTCGCTCATGCATATTCTCCTTATCGCTCGTCGGCTTGGGTACTGTCGCGCAAGCCCAGGCGCCGGATCGCCCAGCGTTCGTAAAGGCGCATGGCGACATCGGCGCCGCCAACCGCAGTCATGCAGCCAAATGCACTGGCCGCCCAGATCGACAGGCCACCGGCATACAGCAGCATCACCGTCGACACGCCGCAGACCATGCAGGCCCCGGAGCGCAGCGCCAGCCGTCGCAGCAGCGACCAGCCCGTGGCTCCGGCCTTGTCAGCCCGCCACATCTCACCGCTGAGGCCCCCCAGCAATGCCAGGACGATTACCAGCCAGAGCGGCATTTCCAGCAACGCTTGTTGCTCGTTCGTCACTGTCCTGTCTCCTGTGTAATGCCTGTTGGCAGGGGCCAGCAGGCGGGTTGTGGGTACTCTGTCTCTTTCAAAAGCCTCGGCATTCCAAAAGGCCCGGCTCGCCAGGCCTTTCAGTAATGCGTTGTCGAACCGGCGGCCACGACTGGTGACGCCGCGCGGTTGCGCTACAAATTGGTGACTCCGACCGCGGCCACCTGCCCGCCGGATAACTGTTCGTGGTGCTTTACGCTGCACACCCGGGCCAGTTGCCAACCCTCTGGACAGTTGAGGCCTGTCCATCGCTGCCTGTGTAACAACCGGTTTCCGTCCGGCTTGAGACACAGGCTATGCATTAATGCATATGCAGTCAATGCATTTCCTCACTTTTCTATGCACTTATTTTTGCTGATATGCATGCAAGCCATGCGCGGCATGGTTTGTAGGGCTTTTCTGCAGGCGAAAAAAAACCCGCCGAAGCGGGTTTGTTTAGCCGTGAGGCTGTCAGCGAGCGTACATGCCCCACCAGAATACATGCCCAAGCAGGCTGATCTGCTCGTCCTGCATCTGCTGGAAGCTGTAATCCTCGTCGGGGTGCTCATCGCGATTGAAACTGCGCAGGCGGATGCCGGTAGGCAGGCGGTAGACCTGCTTCACGCGCAGCTGGCCATTGTGGTTGATGGCGTAGAGGTCACCATCGATGATGTCGCCAATCGAACATTTGCCGGTATTCACCCCGACCGTCGCACCGTCCCGCAGCACAGGCAGCATGCTGTTGCCACGCACGGTCACACACTTGGCCTGGTCGAACTGCACGCCATTGTGACGCAGGCTGCGCTTGCCGAAACGTAGCCGCGCACGCTCGCTCTCTTCGATGACGAATCTTCCTGATCCTGCTGCCAATTCGACCTCACGAAGGAAAGGTACCGACACCTCGTCATCCTCGACGGGGGTTTCATCGTCCCACAGGCTGATGTCGCTGAGGTCCGCGTGGCCATGGGCCGGCAGCGCGGCTTCGCGCGACTCGCCAAGCTCGGCACGCCCGCGCAACTGTTCGGTGCTCACGCCGAAGTATTCGGCGATCTTCGACACGTGCTTGTCGGAAGGGTCGACGATCTTGCCGCCGAGAATCCGCGACAAGGTGGATTGAGGGACACCCGTGCGCCGGTACAGCTCCGTCGGGGACAGGCCGTGGCGGTCGAGCAGTTCTCTGAGTACGGAGGCTACGTTGCGTTTTTGCATAGCGTGCATAATGCAGGCATAAGGCAGCGAATGCAATGCAGCGTTCAGCACACCTCGAGGCTTTCACGAGCCATTGCCATGACCACTTGTTCGTCGGCCTCTGGCAGACGCGGCAAGCCCCGGGGCCAACCGTTCGACCAGTCGCAACCACCCTGCCGGCGCATGTCCTCGAGCGCCGAGCGCCACCAGATCACCTTGCATGCCTGTTGATACTCGTCGTTGCCGATGAAACTGCCATACAGCAGCTTGCGTCCGATGCCACGCATTTCTGGCGGCAGCCGCTTGAGGCTCCACTTGGCGGTAAGGCGATCGAACCAGGAGGGTTCTGGCCTTTGCACCGGCACCTGCAACGCCAGCTCGAGCATGCGCGCATCGAAGCGATCACCATGGCGCGCGAAGAAGACCTCCAGAACGGCATGAATAAACGGCTTCATCGCGAAGTAGTGGCTGATGACGCCCCGCGCCTGGTTGATCTGCTTGCCATGCAGCTCGAATGAAAAGGCGATCTGCTCGATGGTATGCAGGGTAGCAGCATAAGGCGTCCAGGCGTCTATGCGATGCACGGCACGCTCGGCGATACCGGCGTTTTCCAGGGAAAAGCCCAGTACTCCGCTGTTACAAAGCCGCAAGTCGCTTGCCGGCGCGTCCCCGCAGTCGGTCAGCGCCTGGGTGAAACTTGCGTAGTAGTTGGCGCGTAAAGCCTCTACCCAGCTCATCTCGATTTCATCCACCAGGAACTGGCGCGCATCAACCTGCTGGAACAACTGCAGCGGTGACTGCAGGAACACGGTATCGGTATCGATGAAGATGGTCTTGTCTGCCCACGGCGCAGCATGGGCGATTGCGCATGCCTTGCGGCGGTGAATATAGCCACCGTCGCCGCTCCAGGCCTGGAGCTGTTCCGCCTCAAGAGCGATCACTTCCACGGGCCAGCCATCGAAGGCCTGCGGCTGGTCGGTCAGCACGCGAATGGTCGGCAGTTCCCCAGGCTTGCTGCGCGCCAGCGCGGTGAGGATGCTCAGTTTCGCCTCCAGCTGGTAGATCCGCCGCTCACCATAAAGTAGGTAGATCAGCTGCTGTTTGGCAAAAGAGACCGTGCTGGAAACATTCATCGTGAAATTCGGGGGATCGCGCTGCAAAGGGGGGGCATTGTAGAGAAGTGCGCGGCGCTTAACCACACTGCTTGCCGCGCGCCTCGCCTGCAACTCGGCAAAAAAGCCTGTACCATTGCCGGTTTCACAATCGCCAACCAGATCACCCGCTGTAAGGCCCCGAATGTCTGATCTTTCCGCACACACACCGATGATGCAGCAGTACTGGAAGCTGAAAAACCAGCACCCGGACCAGCTGATGTTCTACCGCATGGGCGACTTCTACGAAATCTTCTACGAAGATGCGAAGAAAGCCGCGAAGCTGCTGGACATCACCCTGACCGCGCGCGGTCAGTCGGCCGGCCAGTCGATCCCCATGTGCGGGATTCCGTTCCATTCGCTGGAGGGCTATCTGGCCAAGCTGGTCAAGCTTGGCGAGTCGGTGGTGATCTGCGAGCAGATCGGCGACCCGGCCACCAGCAAGGGCCCGGTGGAACGCCAGGTGGTGCGCATCATCACCCCCGGCACGGTCAGTGACGAGGCCCTGCTCGACGAGCGCCGCGACAACCTGATTGCCGCCCTGCTCGGCGACGAACGCCTGTTCGGCCTGGCGGTACTGGACATCACCAGCGGCAACTTCAGCGTCCAGGAGATCAAAGGTTGGGAAAACCTGCTGGCCGAGCTCGAGCGCCTGAACCCGGTAGAGCTGCTGATCCCCGACGACTGGCCACGCGACCTGCCCGCCGAGAAACGCCCGGGCGCCCGTCGCCGCGCGCCGTGGGACTTCGACCGCGATTCGGCGCGCAAAGCCTTGTGCCAGCAGTTCGCGACCAAGGATCTCAAGGGCTTTGGCTGTGACAAACTGACCCTGGCCATCGGTGCCGCCGGTTGCCTGTTGACCTACGCCAAGGAAACCCAGCGCACGGCCCTGCCGCACCTGCGCAGCCTGCGCCACGAGCGCCTGGACGACACGGTGATCCTCGACGGCGCCAGCCGCCGCAACCTGGAGCTGGACATCAACCTGGCCGGTGGCCGCGACAACACCCTGCAATCGGTGATCGACCGCTGCCAGACCGCCATGGCCAGCCGGCTCTTGACGCGCTGGCTGAACCGCCCGCTGCGCGACCTCAAAGTGCTGCAGGCACGCCAGGACTCGATCCGCTGCCTGCTCGACGGCTACCGCTTCGAAAAGCTGCAGCCGCAGCTCAAGGAAATCGGCGATATCGAGCGCATCCTCGCCCGTATCGGCCTGCGCAATGCCCGACCGCGAGACCTGGCGCGCCTGCGCGATGCTCTCGGTGCCTTGCCCGAGCTGCAGAACGCCATGAGCGAGCTGGAAGCACCGCACCTGGCACGCCTGGCCGCCATCACCGGCACCTACCCGGAGCTGGCCAGCCTGCTGGAGCGTGCCATCATCGACAACCCGCCAGCGGTCATCCGTGATGGCGGCGTGCTCAAGGCCGGCTACGACAGCGAGCTGGACGAGCTGCTGGCGATCAGCGAGAACGCCGGGCAGTTCCTCATCGACCTGGAAACCCGCGAGAAGGCCCGCACCGGCCTTGCCAACCTCAAGGTCGGCTACAACCGTGTGCACGGCTACTTCATCGAGCTGCCGACCAAGCAGGCCGAGCAGGCACCGGGCGACTACATCCGCCGCCAGACCCTCAAAGGCGCCGAGCGTTTCATCACACCCGAACTCAAGGCCTTCGAGGACAAGGCGCTATCGGCCAAGAGCCGTGCCCTGGCGCGCGAAAAGATGCTCTACGACGCGCTGCTGGAAACCCTGATCAGCCACCTGGCTCCACTGCAGGACAGCGCCGCCGCGCTGGCCGAGGTCGACGTACTGAGCAACCTTGCCGAACGTGCGCTGAACCTCGACCTGAACTGCCCGCGCTTCACCGACGAGCCGTGCCTGCGCATCGAGCAAGGCCGCCACCCGGTGGTCGAGCAGGTGCTGACCACGCCGTTCGTGGCCAACGACCTGAGCCTGGACAACAGCACGCGCATGTTGATCATCACCGGCCCGAACATGGGTGGTAAGTCCACCTATATGCGCCAGACGGCCCTGATCGTGCTGATGGCGCACATCGGCAGTTTCGTTCCGGCCGCCCGCTGCGAGCTGTCACTGGTCGATCGCATTTTCACCCGTATCGGCTCCAGCGACGACCTGGCCGGTGGGCGTTCGACGTTCATGGTCGAGATGAGCGAAACCGCCAACATCCTGCACAACGCCACCGACCGCAGCCTGGTGCTGATGGACGAAGTCGGCCGCGGCACCAGCACTTTCGACGGCCTGTCACTGGCCTGGGCTGCAGCCGAGCGCCTGGCCGAGCTGCGTGCCTACACCCTGTTCGCCACCCACTACTTCGAGCTGACCGTGCTGCCGGAGAGTGAACCGCTGGTGGCCAACGTGCACCTGAATGCCACCG
Source organism: Pseudomonas vlassakiae (assembly GCF_014269035.2). Classification (GTDB taxonomy): domain Bacteria; phylum Pseudomonadota; class Gammaproteobacteria; order Pseudomonadales; family Pseudomonadaceae; genus Aquipseudomonas; species Aquipseudomonas vlassakiae. Next base: position 125,348 of record NZ_JABWRP020000005.1, on the reverse strand, counting down.
AGCACAACGAGCGTATCGTCTTCCTGCACCACGTGCTGCCTGGCCCGGCCAGTCAGAGCTACGGCCTGGCCGTGGCGCAGCTGGCGGGCGTGCCGGCGCCAGTGATCCTGCGCGCACGCGAGCATTTGGGCCGGCTGGAAACCACCAGCCTGCCCCATGAAGCCCCGCTGAGCAAAAAGGCCAAGGACGAGCCGCAAGTCCCACACCAGAGCGACCTGTTCGCCAGCCTGCCACACCCGGCCATCGAGAAGCTGGGCAAGCTGGACCTGGACGACATGACCCCGCGTCAAGCTATCGAAACGCTATATCAACTAAAGAACCTGTTATAACGGCGCCCACTACAAGCTGGTAGAATCCGCCGCGGTTTGCTGGTGCTGCAGGCTATTAGCCTGGCCTGCAGCCACATGCCCGTAAACCGCGCGGCCCTGAGAGGAAGGGCCGCCGCCGTCGCCTGAGGAGAGAACTAGAAATGACCTTCGTCGTCACCGACAACTGCATCAAATGCAAATACACCGACTGCGTGGAAGTCTGTCCGGTGGACTGCTTCTACGAAGGCCCGAACTTCCTGGTGATTCACCCGGACGAGTGCATCGACTGTGCACTGTGCGAGCCTGAATGCCCGGCCCAGGCGATCTTCTCTGAAGACGAGATCCCCGCAGGCATGGAAAACTTCATCGAGCTCAACGCCGAGCTGGCAGAAATCTGGCCAAACATCACCGAGCGTAAGGACGCCCTGCCCGACGCAGAAGAATGGGATGGCAAGCCTGGCAAGATTGCCGATCTGGAGCGCTAAGCGCCCGGACACGAAAAAGGCCCGCAACGGGCCTTTTTTCATTTTCTGCGGGCAAAAAAAAGGGGCGGTTTGACCCGCCCACATTTTTTCCGTAGTCCCTGCTTGTCCCAAACATCATCCTGATGAAATCGCTTCTTGCGATGTCCTTGGCCTTCTCCCTGAAAGCCTGTGCATGTCCGTGTGCACAGTTCGAATACTAGCGAGTTCCTTGAGGCAGGCAACTGCGAGATCTGTCGGGATGTTACTGGGGACACATTTCCACACAGCCAAAAAATATCTATATTTCAGTTGGTTAGGAAAAAACCAGACCTGAAAGCGACGTTGATTTACTGGTAGTTACACCGATGGCTTACAAAAAGAGTAAGCAAAAGCTTACACGCCATGCATGAGGGGTAGCGCCGTACACAATGCTCAGCCCCGGATTGCTACCCGCCTCACCCAGATAGCACAAACAAAAACGCCCCGAGGTCATCGGGGCGCTTCAGACAGCGTAAAGCCTGGCTTACTGGAACAGCGACTCGCTGGAAAGTCCGTTCTTCTCGAGGATCTCGCGCAGGCGCTTGAGCCCCTCCACCTGGATCTGCCGCACCCGTTCGCGGGTCAGGCCGATTTCCAGGCCAACGTCTTCCAGGGTGCTGCTCTCATGCCCACGCAGGCCGAAGCGGCGTACCACAACCTCCCGCTGCTTGTCGGTCAGCTCACCCAGCCACTGATCGATGCTCTGCGACAGGTCATCGTCCTGCAGCAGTTCGCACGGATCGGTCGGGCGGTCGTCGGTCAGCGTATCGAGCAGGGTCTTGTCCGAGTCCGGGCCGAGCGACACGTCCACCGAAGACACCCGCTCGTTCAGGCCCAGCATGCGCTTGACCTCGGCGACCGGCTTTTCCAGCAGAGTGGCGATTTCTTCAGGCGAAGGCTCGTGGTCGAGCTTCTGGGTCAGTTCCCGCGCGGCACGCAGGTAGACGTTGAGCTCCTTGACCACGTGGATCGGCAGGCGGATGGTGCGGGTCTGGTTCATGATCGCCCGCTCGATGGTCTGGCGGATCCACCAGGTCGCGTAGGTCGAAAAGCGGAAGCCCCGTTCCGGGTCGAACTTCTCCACCGCGCGGATCAGGCCCAGGTTGCCCTCCTCGATCAGGTCGAGCAGTGACAGGCCACGGTTGACGTAACGGCGGGCGATTTTCACCACGAGGCGCAGGTTGCTTTCGATCATGCGCTTGCGGCCGGCAGGGTCACCCTTTTGCGACAGGCGCGCAAAGTGCACTTCTTCTTCCGGCGAAAGCAGAGGCGAGAATCCGATCTCGTTGAGATACAGCTGGGTGGCATCGAGCGCCCGGCTGTAATCGATGTACTTGTGTTGCTTGAGCGAAGAGCCCGATTTCGCTCTGGTCCGAACCGAAGGTACAGCAGGTTCGTCTGACACCACATCCGTTTCCAAAACGATGCCCGTCTCCATGAGGAGGACGTCATCGTCGATGTCAAACTCCGGCGCTTCTTTACTGAGAGCCATTGTTATAGTCCTTTGCTGAGTTCGAACTCAGACTCTTGCGGCGCCTGTCTCCCTGGCATCGCAGGAGCCTGTCCCCTCTACATCCAAGGAACAGGCCGGGGTACAACGATCAACGGCGTGGCAGGAACTGGAGCGGATCGACGGGTTTGCCCTGGCGGCGAATCTCGAAATGCAGCTTCACCCGATCTGTGCCCGTAGACCCCATTTCAGCAATCGACTGCCCTGCTTTGACCTGCTGCCCCTCCCGAACCAACAGCCTGCGGTTGTGACCGTAGGCACTGACGTAGGTGTCGCTGTGCTTGATGATGATCAGTTCGCCGTAGCCCCTCAAGCCACTCCCGGCGTAGACCACCGTACCATCAGACGCAGCAAAAACAGGCTGTCCCAAATCACCGGCGATATCAATGCCTTTATTCAAACTACCGTTTGAAGCGAATTTTCCAATCAGCACGCCATTGGCTGGCCACGTCCAGTTCCCCACCGCACGCTCTGCGGCGGGCACCGTGGTAACCACCGGAGCAGGCGTGGCGGGGGTTGTTGGCGTCGACTTTCCGCCGTTCCCGGCGGGGCTGACAGGTGCCCCGGCAGGGCGACGAATGACCGTTGTCCGGCTCGATGAGGACGGGCTGGAGACCACGGTACTGCTGCCGGAGGCGCCACTGCTGAAACGAATGGCCTGGCCCGGGCGAATGGTGTAAGGCGCGGCGATGCCGTTACGTGCCGCCAGCTCCTTGTAGTCCCAACCATAGCGGAAGGCGATGGAGAACAGCGTATCGCCAGGCTTGACGACGTACTGCCCCGACGTCACTGCCGGCCGCTTGGGCGCTGCAGCGTTTCGATCGACCACGCGCGCACCGCTGGAACTGCTGCTGGTGCTGGAGCAACCTGTCAGCAAGGTGCCCATGGCCAGTGCAATCAGCAGAAGCTTGAAAGCCGACCGATCCTTGCGCTGCCGAATGACTGTGTGCCCCACCCGCGCTCCCCTCATGGTGCCGAAAATCGATAAGACGAAAAGAAATGCAATATTGTTGCAATTATAACCAAGCCACACGGCATTGGCAGGGCTCTGGCCCCGCCAGATAGACAGGGCCTTGCCGCAAGAATTCGTTGCTGCTGCAAATATTCCCGGCGCTTCAGGCCAGCGGGCCGTTGAGCAGCGGCACGAACCGGACCGCGCCCAGGACGCGACGGGAGAAACCGTGCTCTTCGCGCACGATCAGCATCAACTGCTGCACCTCACCGGCCTGGCCTACCGGGATCACCATGCGCCCGCCCGGCGCCAGCTGATCGAGCAGCGCCTGCGGCACTTCCGCCGCCACCGCCGTGACGATGATGCCATTGTAGGGCGCCAACGCCTGCCAGCCGTCACAGCCATCCCCCCAGCGAAACACCACGTTACGCAGGTTGAGTTCGACCAGGCGCTCCTTGGCCCGATCCTGCAGCACCTTGATCCGTTCCACCGAGAACACCCGCTCGACCAGTTGGGCCAGGATCGCGGTCTGGTAGCCGGAACCGGTGCCGATCTCCAGCACCTTGTCCAACGGCCCGGCTTCCAGCAGCAGCTCGCTCATGTGCGCCACCATGAACGGCTGGGAGATGGTCTGGTTGTGCCCGATCGGCAGCGCCGTGTCTTCATATGCCCGATGCGCCAGCGCCTCGTCGACGAACAGATGGCGCGGGGTACGGCGAATCACCTCGAGCACCTTGGCGTTCGACACGCCTTCCTCGTAGAGGCGCTGGATCAGCCGCTCGCGGGTGCGCTGAGAGGTCATGCCGATACCGCCACGGCGCTGCAGATCGTCCTGTTCACGCATCAGAGCAGGCCCTCCAGCCAGCCGTCGAGCTGTTCGAAGGCATCGTTGAACGTGCGGTCCAGCTGCAAGGGCGTAATCGACACATAGCCTTGCATGACCGCATGGAAATCGGTGCCAGGCCCGCCGTCCTCGGCGTCGCCGGCCACGGCGATCCAGTAGCCTTCCTTGCCGCGCGGGTTGACGACCTTGGTCGGTGCCGCCGCCCGCGCCCGATGGCCGAGGCGGGTCAGCTGGATCCCGCGGATGTGCTCCAGCGGCAGATTGGGGATGTTGACGTTGAGCACGGTGCGCGGCGGCAATTGCAGGCGCGGCAGTGCCTCGACCAGGCGCCGGGCGATGTGGGCAGCCGTCGGCAGGTTGTCGGGCTGGCGCGACAACAGCGAGAACGCCAGCGAGGTGCCGCCCAGGAAGCGGCCCTCCAGCGCGGCGGCCACCGTGCCGGAATAGATCACGTCATCACCCAGGTTGGCCCCCAGGTTGATGCCCGAAACCACCAGATCAACCGGCTCGGGCAACAACCCATTGAGCCCCAGGTGCACACAGTCGGTCGGCGTGCCGTTGAGGCTGATGAAACCATTGGCCAGGGTCTGCGGGTGCAGCGGCCGGTCCAGCGTCAGCGAACTGCCGGCGCCGCTCTTGTCTTGATCCGGGGCGATCACCACGCACTCGGCATAATCCGCCAGCGCACCGTGGAGCGCGGCGAGGCCAGGTGCCGTAACACCGTCGTCATTCGAAATCAGAATACGCATGGGCTGTCCGTCTGCCCTGCCGGCACCAGATCGACGAGTTCGCGCACCACCACGGTGGCGAAGCATCCGGCCGGAAGGACGAATTCCAGTTGCAGGATATCAGGCTCGGGATAATGCCACGTCAGGCCGCCAATAGGGAGCCGCAGGATGCGCCGTTCGTGACTCATGCCCGCATATGCCAGCCATTGGCATAGCGCCAGGTGCTGCTCGCCGATCGCCGCTTCCAGCTCGAAAGTCGCACCGGTTGCGGGCGACGGCCCTTCACCCCACATCGGGCCGGTGGGATGCAAATCAAGGATTCCCAGGCGAGGATCAGAACATTCCTGCTCGCCCGCCGGAAAGAAACTACGACTGTCGGTGAACGCCAACAGATCCCCGACCTGAGCGCGCTGCCAGCTGCCATCGGCGACTCGCGCCGCCAGCACCTGGTTGAACACGTAGCTGCGTGCTGCCGAAAGCAGGCGCGAACGCACGTTGCGCTGCTCTGGCAGGGCCTTGCGCGATGCCCAGTCCCGAGCATCGTGGACATTGCCACCGCCGTAGCCGAAACGCTGGCTGCCAAAGTAGTTCGGTACGCCCTGCACCCTGAGCTGTTGCAGGCGTGCATCAAGGGCCTGGTGGTCGGCTGCCAGGGCGGTCAGGCGCAGGGTGAAGCCGTTCGCCGAATGAGCGCCGCGCTGCAGCTTGCGCTGGTGGCGCACTTGCTTCAATACGCGCAGGCTGTCGTCTTCGGCACGCGACAGGTCCGGGTCGGCCTTGCCCGGCAGGTGCAGGCTGAACCACTGACGGGTCAGGGCCTGGCGGTCCTTGAGGCCGGCATAGCTGATGGCACGTACCGGTACGCCAGCAGCACGGGCCAGGCGGCGCGCGGCTTCTTCGGTGTTGAGGTCACGCTTCTCTACCCACAGCCACAGGTGCTCGCCCTGGCCGGACAGCGGTATGTCCAGCACCTCGTCGACCTGGAAGTCTTCGGCGACGGCTTTGAGCACTGCGCTGCCCAATGATTCACCCGACGCGCGCGGGCCCAGCAGGTCCAGTTCGGTCATGCTGGCAGCAGCAGGGCGACCGCATGCACAGCGATGCCCTCCTCGCGACCGGTGAAACCCAGCTTCTCGGTGGTGGTGGCCTTGACGTTGACCTGGTCGAGTTCGACCTGCAGGTCTTCGGCAATCAACTGGCGCATGGTTTCGATATGCGGAGCCATTTTCGGCGCCTGGGCGACGATGGTGGCGTCGACATTGCCGACCTTCCAGCCCTTGGCCTTGACGATAGCGACCACATGACGCAGCAACACGCGGCTGTCGGCGCCCTTGAACTGGGGGTCGGTATCCGGGAAGTGCTTGCCGATGTCGCCCAGCGCCGCAGCACCGAGCAAGGCATCGCTCAAGGCGTGCAACAGCACGTCACCGTCAGAATGGGCCAGGAGGCCGTATTTGTGAGGGATACGCACCCCACCCAGGGTAATGAAATCACCGTCGCAGAAACGGTGCACATCGTAGCCGTGGCCAATACGCATAGAAAAACGCCCTGATTGAGTCAGGGCGTGATTCTACCCGCTTTGCAGGTGGTTGGGCGGCTTTTGGACCAGGCTGTTACACCCGCCCCAATGCCATCGCATGATGGCGCAGGTGCTCATCGATGAAGCTGGCGATGAAGTAGTAGCTGTGGTCATAACCAGGCTGCAGGCGCAGGGTCAGCGCATGTCCGCCTTTGCGTGCGGCCTGCTCCAGCGTTTCAGGCTTGAGCTGCTTCTCGAGGAAGTCATCACGGTCGCCCTGGTCCACCAGCAACGGCGGGCACTCGCCTGCAGCGGTTTCCGCCAGCAGCACACTGGCATCCCACTCGCGCCAGCGCGCGCGGTCTTCGCCCAGGTAGCGGCTGAAGGCCTTCTCGCCCCACGGGCAGTCCATCGGGTTGCTGATCGGCGAGAACGCCGACACCGAACGATAGCGCCCTGGGTTGCGCAAGGCACACACCAGCGCGCCATGGCCCCCCATGGAGTGGCCACTGATGCTGCGCTGGTCGGACGCCGGGAAGTGCGCCTCGATCAGTGCCGGCAGCTCCTGCACGACATAGTCGTGCATGCGGTAATGCTGCGCCCAAGGCTGCTGGGTGGCATTGAGGTAGAACCCTGCGCCGAGACCGAAGTCCCACGCGCCGTCAGGGTCGCCCGGCACCTGCTCGCCACGCGGGCTGGTGTCGGGGGCGACGATGATCAGGCCGAGCTCGGCAGCCAGGCGCTGGGCGCCGGCCTTCTGCATGAAGTTCTCGTCGGTGCAGGTGAGGCCGCTGAGCCAGTACAGCACCGGCAGCTTCTCGCCCTGCTCGGCCTGCGGCGGCAGGTAGACGGCGAACACCATGTCGCAGCCCAGCACCCTGGAGTGATGCCGGTAACGCTTGTGCCAGCCGCCGAAGCTCTTCTGGCAGGAGATGTTATCCAGGCTCATGGCTCACCTCAGAAGTGGATCACGCTGCGGATGCTCTTGCCTTCGTGCATCAGGTCGAAGGCCTTGTTGATGTCCTCCAGGCCCATGGTGTGGGTGATGAAGGTATCCAGCGGGATTTCGCCCTTCTCGGACATTTCCACGTAGCTTGGCAGCTCGCTGCGGCCACGCACGCCACCGAATGCCGAACCCCGCCAGACGCGCCCGGTCACCAGCTGGAACGGACGGGTGGCGATTTCCTGGCCGGCACCGGCGACACCGATGATCACCGACTCGCCCCAGCCCTTGTGGCAGCATTCCAGGGCCGCGCGCATCAGTTGCACGTTGCCGATGCACTCGAACGAGAAGTCCACACCGCCGTCGGTGAGGTCGACGATCACTTCCTGGATCGGGCGGTCGTAGTCTTTCGGGTTGATGCAGTCGGTGGCACCCAGCTGGCGGGCGATCTCGAACTTGGCCGGGTTGATATCGATGGCGATGATGCGCGAGGCCTTGGCCTTGACTGCGCCGATGACTGCCGACAGGCCGATGCCGCCGAGGCCGAAGATGGCCACGGTGTCACCGGGCTTGACCTTGGCGGTGTTGAGCACTGCGCCGATCCCGGTGGTGACGCCGCAGCCGAGCAGGCAGACCTTCTCCAGCGGGGCTTCCTTCTGGATCTTGGCCACGGAAATTTCCGGCAGCACGGTGTACTCGGAGAAGGTCGAGGTGCCCATGTAGTGGAACAGCTGCTGGCCTTTGTACGAGAAGCGAGTGGTGCCGTCCGGCATCAGGCCCTTGCCCTGAGTGGCACGGATGGCCTGGCACAGGTTGGTCTTGCCCGAGAGGCAGAACTTGCACTTGCCGCATTCCGGCGTGTACAGCGGGATCACGTGATCGCCCACCGCCACCGAGGTCACGCCCTCGCCCACTGCTTCGACGATCGCACCGCCTTCATGACCCAGGATCGACGGGAAGATGCCTTCCGGGTCAGCGCCGGACAAGGTGTAGGCGTCGGTGTGGCAAACACCGCTGGCGACCACGCGCAGCAGCACTTCGCCGGCCTTGGGCATGGCCACGTCGACTTCGACGATTTCCAGGGGTTTCTTGGCCTCGAAGGCAACGGCAGCACGGGACTTGATCATCACAGGGTCTCCAGACAGAGGATCGATTCAGTCCCGCAGTGTAATCCAGGCGCTTTTGGTGAATAATCCAGGTAAAGCCAAAACATTATTGCCATACAGGGATAATCCATGAGCAGCCGTTGGGAAGGCATCGACGAATTCGTCGCCGTGGCCGAGTCGGGCCAGTTCACGGCGGCAGCCGAGCGCCTGGGCGTGTCGTCGTCGCACATCAGCCGGCAGATCGCCCGCCTGGAAGAACGCCTGCAGACCCGCTTGCTGTACCGCAGTACTCGTCGGGTAGCCCTGAGTGAAGCCGGGCAGACCTTTTTGCAGCATTGCCAGCGCCTGCAGGACGGCCGCGAGGAAGCGCTGCGCGCCATGGGCGACTTGGCCAGCGAACCCAAGGGGCTGCTGCGCATGACCTGTGCGGTAGCCTATGGTGAGCGTTTTATCGTGCCGCTGGTGACGCGTTTCATGGCGCTGTATCCGCAACTGCGGGTCGAAGTGGAACTGAGCAACCGCACCCTCGACCTGCTGCACGAAGGCATGGACCTGGCGATCCGCCTCGGCCGCCTGGCAGACTCACGGCTGGTGGCCACGCGCCTTGCACCGCGGCGCATGTACCTGTGCGCGTCGCCAGCGTACCTGGAGCGTTACGGGCGGCCGCACAGCCTGTCGGAACTGGCCCGGCACAATTGCCTGATCGGCAGTTCCGACCTGTGGGCCTTGCAGCAGGATGGCCGCGAGATCAGCCAGCGGGTGCAAGGCAACTGGCGCTGCAACAGCGGCCAGGCAGTGCTGGATGCGGCGCTGCTGGGGATGGGCTTGTGTCAGTTGCCCGACTATTACGTGCTCGAGCATCTGAACAGTGGGGCGCTGGTGTCGTTGCTGGAGGGGCATCAGCCGCCGAATACGGCGGTGTGGGCGCTGTATCCGCAGCAGCGGCACCTGTCGCCTAAAGTCAGACGGCTCGTGGATTATCTCAAGGAAGGGTTGGCCGGGTTGCCTGAGTACCGGCATGGCTGATGCGTTGGCCTTGTCGGCCTCTTCGCCGGTAAACCCGCGAAGAGGCCGGATCAGAAATACGCCGATCAGCGCCGCCCGGCCCAGCGCTGGCGCAGCCATTCCAGGTCTTCCGGCCGGGTCACCTTGATGTTGTCGCTGCGCCCTTCGACCAGCCGCGGCGCCTGCCCAGACCATTCGATGGCCGACGCTTCATCGGTCACTACCACATCGGAAACCAGGCTTTCGGCCAAGGCCCGATGCAGCGCCCCCAAACGGAACATCTGCGGCGTGTAAGCCTGCCAGATGGTACTGCGATCGACCGTCGCGGCAACCCGCCCATGGGCATCGGCGCGCTTGAGGGTATCCCGTGCCGGCACCGCCAGCAGGCCGCCGACCGGATCATCGGCCAGTTCCGACAGCAGCTTGTCGAGGTCGCTGCGCGCAAGGTTCGGCCGTGCCGCATCGTGCACCAGCACCCAGTCGTCGTCCGAAGCCCCTTGGGCATGCAACAGCAGCAAGGCACTGAGCACCGAGTCGGCGCGCTCGTCACCACCCGCTGCGCGCTGGATGCGCGGGTCGTTGGCGCAGCGCAGCCCCGGCCAGTACGGATCGTGTTCGGCAATGCTGACCACCACGCCCTTGAGCGAGGGGTGGCCAAGAAAACAGTCGAGGCTGTGCTCGAGAAGGGTCTGCCCCGCCAGCTCCAGATATTGCTTGGGGCGGTCGGCAGCCATGCGGGCACCGACGCCCGCAGCAGGAATCACGGCCCAGAAGGCCGGCAGTGTTTCAGTCATTTTTGCGGCAACTGGAAGAGGGTTTCGCCCTCTTTGACCATTCCCAGTTCATGACGAGCCCGCTCTTCGACGGTCTCCATACCTTTCTTCAACTCCATCACCTCGGCATCGAGCACACGGTTACGCTCCAGCAGCCGTTCGTTCTCGGCATGCTGTTCGTCGATCTGCTGCTTGAGCTCGGCCACTTGCGCCAGGCTGCCGTTACCCACCCAAAGGCGGTACTGCAGGCCACCGAGCAGCAGGAGCAGGACAAGGAACAACCAATAGGGACTGCGCATCAAGGTATCCAGGTTAAAGACCGCCGCACACGGGCGTCATATAGCACGAAGCCTGGCCGAGGCCAGGCTTCGTTGACAGAAACCCGCATGAAGCGTCAGAAATTTCACTATGAAACTTCCGACAGCCTCGGCTGCTGTCTTTTTACCATCTCTTGCTTAGCCGCGAAACTCGGCACGACCACGGTAAACCGCTTTGGCGCCCAGTTGCTCTTCGATGCGCAGCAGCTGGTTGTACTTCGAGACGCGGTCGGAGCGGCACAGCGAGCCAGTCTTGATCTGGCCAGCAGCGGTACCCACGGCCAGGTCGGCAATGGTCGAGTCTTCGGTTTCACCGGAACGGTGCGAGATCACCGCGGTGTAGCCGGCAGCCTTGGCCATCTGGATGGCTTCCAGGGTTTCGGTCAGCGAGCCGATCTGGTTGAACTTGATCAGGATCGAGTTACCGATGCCCTTCTCGATGCCTTCCTTGAGGATCTTGGTGTTGGTCACGAACAGGTCGTCGCCGACCAGCTGGACCTTGGCACCGATCTTGTCGGTCAGGATCTTCCAGCCAGCCCAGTCGGACTCGTCCAGGCCGTCTTCGATCGAGATGATCGGGAAGCGCTCGGTCAGGCCTTTCAGGTACTCGGCGAACCCTTCGGCATCGAACGACTTGCCTTCACCGGACAGGTTGTACTTGCCGTCTTCGTAGAATTCGGAAGCCGCGCAGTCCAGGGCCAGGGTCACGTCGGTGCCCAGCTTGTAGCCGGCTTTTTCGACCGCTTCGGCGATAGCGCCCAGAGCGTCTTCGTTGGACGCCAGGTTCGGAGCGAAACCACCTTCGTCACCCACGGCGGTGTTCAGGCCACGGGCCTTCAGCACGGCCTTGAGGTGGTGGAAGATCTCGGTGCCCATGCGCAGGCCGTCGGAGAAGGTCTTGGCGCCCACTGGCTGAACCATGAACTCCTGGATGTCGACGTTGTTGTCGGCGTGCTCGCCACCGTTGATGATGTTCATCATCGGCACCGGCATCGAGTACTGGCCCGGGGTGCCGTTGAGGTTGGCGATGTGCGCGTACAGCGGCAGGTCCTGATCCTGTGCAGCGGCCTTGGCGGCAGCCAGGGACACGGCGAGGATGGCGTTGGCGCCCAGCTTGGCCTTGTTCTCGGTACCGTCCAGTTCGATCATGGCGCGGTCCAGGGCCTTCTGGTCGGAAGGATCCTTGCCCAGCAGCAGGTCACGGATCGGGCCGTTGATGTTGGCGACGGCCTTCAGCACGCCCTTGCCCAGGTAACGGCTCTTGTCGCCATCACGCAGCTCCAGCGCTTCGCGCGAGCCGGTGGAAGCACCGGACGGCGCGCAAGCGCTGCCGATGATGCCGTTGTCGAGCAGTACATCGGCTTCCACGGTGGGGTTGCCACGCGAATCGAGAACTTCACGACCTTTGATGTCGACGATTTTTGCCATTGTTGTAAGCACTCCAGAATTGACGAAAACAACGCAACTTTAGGGAATTCTTGCCTTGCACCAGGCGGGGACGCAGCAGGCAGGCCTGGCAGAAGCAACCCCTGACCGAACGGTCAGGGGTAGATCGGGGCGTACTTTACCCGAGAAATGAGCCTTGCGCGGCTTTAACCGTCGGAAAACTCATCAAACACCTGAAAAAATCAGGCCTTGTTCTTCTGCGCCAGGGCCGCCTTGACGAAGCCGCTGAACAGCGGGTGACCGTCACGCGGGGTGGAGGTGAACTCCGGGTGGAACTGGCAGGCAACGAACCATGGGTGGTCCTTGGACTCGACCACTTCAACCAGCGCGCCGTCTTCGGAACGACCGGAAACCACCAGGCCAGCGTCCACCAGCTGTGGCAACAGGTTGTTGTTGACCTCGTAACGGTGACGGTGACGCTCGGTGATCACATCCTTGCCGTAGCAATCGTGCACTTTGGAACCGGCAGCCAGCTGGCAGTCCTGGGCGCCCAGGCGCATGGTGCCGCCCAGGTCGGAGGCTTCGTTACGGGTCTCGACGGCACCGGTGGCATCAGCCCACTCGGTGATCAGGCCGACCACGGGGTGGCCGCTGTTGCGGTCGAATTCGGTGGAGTTGGCGTCCTTCCAGCCCATCACGTTACGGGCGAATTCGATCACGGCCACCTGCATGCCCAGGCAGATGCCCAGGTACGGTACCTTGTTCTCACGGGCGTATTGCACCGCGGTGATCTTGCCTTCCACGCCGCGCAGGCCGAAACCGCCCGGTACCAGGATGGCGTCGGCGCCTTCGAGCAGGCCGGTGCCCTGGTTCTCGATGTCTTCGGAATCGATGTAGCGCAGGTTGACCTTGGTCCGGTTGGTGATGCCGGCGTGGCTCATCGCTTCGATCAGCGACTTGTACGCATCCAGCAGCTCCATGTACTTGCCGACCATGGCGATGGTGACTTCCTGCTCAGGGTTGAGCTTGGCATCGACCACCTTGTCCCACTCGGACAGGTCGGCGCTGTTGCACTGCAGGCCGAAGCGCTCGACGACGAAGTCGTCCAGGCCCTGGGCGTGCAGCACGCCTGGGATCTTGTAGATGGTGTCGACGTCTTCCAGCGAAATCACCGCACGTTCTTCGACGTTGGTGAACAGCGCGATCTTGCGACGCGACGAGGCATCGACCGGGTGGTCGGAACGGCAGATCAGCACGTCAGGCTGCAGGCCGATGGAGCGCAGCTCCTTGACCGAGTGCTGGGTCGGCTTGGTCTTGGTCTCGCCAGCCGTGGCGATGTACGGGACCAGGGTCAGGTGCATCAGCATGGCGCGCTTGGAACCCACTTCGACACGCAGCTGGCGGATCGCCTCGAGGAACGGTTGCGACTCGATGTCACCCACGGTACCGCCGATTTCCACCAGGGCCACGTCGGCATCGCCGGCACCCTTGATGATGCGACGCTTGATTTCGTCGGTGATGTGCGGGATGACCTGGATGGTTGCGCCCAGGTAGTCACCACGGCGTTCTTTACGCAGCACGTGCTCGTAGATACGGCCGGTGGTGAAGTTGTTGTTCTGGGTCATGGTCGTGCGGATGAACCGCTCGTAGTGGCCCAGGTCAAGGTCGGTCTCGGCGCCATCGTGGGTGACGAACACCTCACCATGCTGGAACGGGCTCATGGTGCCCGGGTCGACGTTGATGTACGGATCCAGCTTGAGCATGGTGACCTTCAGGCCCCGCGCTTCCAGGATGGCCGCCAGGGATGCCGAGGCAATGCCTTTCCCCAATGAAGAAACAACACCGCCCGTGACGAATATGTAGCGCGTCATGAAAAACCCTAGAAGTCTGCGTTAAGGCGGCCAGCGCCGCCGGAGAAAGCGAAGGAAGGCCGAAGCCCCCGATCACCTGCGTCAATCACAGTGCATCTCGAAAAACTGCCGCGTCTGTACAGACCAGGGGGATCCCCGGCATGGAGCTCGCTCGTCATTTTCAGGATCAGCCCAGCAAAAAACTGCTTGGTAATCGGCAACTGCTGTGTTTCCGGGGAAGCCACAGAAGTTGTATCAAGAAGGGAGGGTAGTCTACCGGAATGTACCCTTCAGCTCAAACCTTGCGCGTTCGTCGGCGGCTGCCAGTGAAGCTGGCAATCGGCCTGCGCCAGCGAAGGCAGATTGGCCACCGCCAGCAGGCGCTCGCCACAATATAGCAACGGCAGTCGCGGGCGCACGAAGTGCGGGACCTGCAGCTCGTTGAGCAGGCGCTTGAGGTCGCGCCGGCCGCGGCCGGGGATGTCCAGCACCTCGCCGCCCTGGCGGTAGGCGACATGCAGGCCGCTCATCGGCCGAGTGCAGACCAGCCGCACGCTGCCGTTATCCGGCAATTCCAGGGCTGCCCCGGGCTCACGCCAGGCCACCTCCCCGGCAGGTTGTTTCAGCCAGTCGCCACTCAACCACCAGATACGCCCATGGCTACGTACCACCTGACCATCGGCAAGGCGCCAGATGGGTTGCGCATCCCCTGCCGCATCGCGCAGGTCTGCCCAGCCGGCCCAATGGCGGGTATCGGGCAAGCGGGTGCGGCGGCTTAGCCAGTATTGCAGGGCATTGCGCTGACGCGCGGGCGACAATGTGCCGAGCATGGCCAGATCGAGCGAGTCCAGCTGCGGCCAGGCAAGGGAAGCGCCCTCCCCGGCCTGAGCCAGATCAGTGCGTGCCAACTCATCGAGCAGGCCAAGCGCTTCGCCCAGGTGCTCCGCAGCGCGGGCAAAGTTCTGGCTGGCCTGCGGCCAACGCTGCTGCAGCAGCGGGAACACTTCGCCACGCAGGTAATTGCGGGCAAAGGCCGTGTCGTCGTTGGAAGGGTCTTCTATCCAGTTCAGGCCGTGGGCCTGGGCGTAGTCATACAGTTGCTTTCGGGAAACATCCAGCAATGGCCTGACCAGGCTACCCTGGCCCAGCGGCCGTTGCGTGGGCATCGCCGTCAGGCCGCGCAAGCCGGCACCGCGCAGCAGGCGCAAGAGCAATGTTTCGGCTTGGTCGTCGCGGTGCTGGGCAGCGAACAAGATGTCACCGGGGCCGAGGACACGCCTGAAGGCGGCATAACGGGCGTCGCGGGCGGCCTGTTCGAGGCTGGCGCCTGGGCTGACCTCAACGGGAATGACCCGGAGCTCGATGCCGAGCTGGTCACAGATCGACTGGCAGTGGGCTGGCCACGCGTTCGCAGCGGATTGCAGGCCATGGTGGACATGCAGGGCACGCAGCGGGGGTGCCGGGTGGTTGCGGGCGTGCCTGGCCAGCATATGCAAGAGGACGGTGGAGTCGAGGCCACCGGAGTAGCCGACGTACCAGGCGGGGGCTTGCAGCCAGGGGGTGAGGTTGATCATGAGGGCCTCACTTGGCTTGAGAAAACCGAGAACCCGCACCCACGAGGGCCGCGGAGCGGCCCCGGGATCTACTTAGAGGCCGTAGCTCATCAGGCGCTCATAACGACGGGCCAGCAGCGCATCGTTATCGAGCTTGCCGAGCATGTCCAGCTGCTGCACCAGGTCGGCGCGGATGCTTTCGGACATCTTGACCGGGTCGCGGTGGGCGCCGCCCAGCGGCTCCTGGATGACCTTGTCGACGATGTTCAGGCTCTTCAGACGCTCAGCGGTGATGCCCATGGCTTCAGCAGCGTCGGCGGCCTTGTCGGCAGTCTTCCACAGGATCGAGGCGCAGCCTTCCGGCGAGATGACCGAGTAGGTGGAGTACTGCAGCATGTTCAGCTGGTCGCACACGCCGATGGCCAGTGCACCGCCGGAACCACCCTCGCCGATCACCGTGGCGATGATCGGGGTCTTCAGGCGTGCCATGACGCGCAGGTTCCAGGCAATGGCCTCGCTCTGGTTGCGCTCTTCGGCGTCGATGCCCGGGTAGGCGCCCGGGGTGTCGATGAAGGTCAGGATCGGCATCTTGAAGCGCTCGGCCATTTCCATCAGGCGGCAGGCCTTGCGGTAGCCCTCTGGGCGCGGCATGCCGAAGTTGCGGCGTACCTTCTCGCGCACTTCGCGACCTTTCTGGTGGCCGATGACCATGACTGGCTTGCCGTCCAGACGCGCCGTACCACCGACGATCGCGGCGTCGTCGGAGAAGTGGCGGTCACCGTGCAGTTCTTCGAACTCGGTGAAGATGTGATCCAGGTAGTCCAGGGTGTATGGACGACGTGGGTGACGGGCCAGGCGGGCGATCTGCCAGCTGGTCAGGTTGCCGAAGATGCTTTCGGTCAGGGTGTTGCTCTTGTCTTGCAGACGGGCAATTTCATCGCTGATGTTCAGCGAGTTGTCGTTGCCTACCAGGCGCAGGCCTTCGATCTTGGCTTGCAGGTCGGCAATCGGCTGTTCGAAATCGAGAAAATTCGGGTTCATAGTCATCCGTCTTGGGTCTACGGCCAGGCGGCCGGCCGGTTGATCCGTTTGGCGCCCTACCTTAAGGGATCAGGCGCATATAGGTCGAGATTAAATTTCGTCGATTCAACGATATTGCAGGAAGACGTTCTCACGCCCGAACTGGTCACGCAGCGCCTGAATCAGGCCATCAGCCGGGTCGATCTTCCACTGCTCGCCGAACTGCAACATGGCCTTGGCATCGCTGCCGGTGTACTCCAGCGTGATCGGGCAAGCCCCACGATGGCGGGTGATCAGTTCGCCCAGCCACTTGAGGCGGTCGCCCTTGAGCGCTTCGTGTGCCACTTTCAGGCGCAGGCTTTCGGCCAGCTTGGTGCGTGCGTCCTCCATGGTCATCACCTGCTTCACCCGCAGGCGCAGGCCGCCAGAGAAGTCATCGTTGCTGACCTCGCCCTCGACCACCACCATGGCATCAGTCTGGAGCAAGGACTGTGCCGCCATGTAGGCGTCGGCAAACAGCGAGGCCTCGATGCGCCCGGAACGGTCATCGAGGGTGACGAAGCCCATCTTGTCGCCCTTCTTGTTCTTCATCACCCGCAACGCAATGATCATCCCGGCGATGGTCTGGGTCTCGCGCGACGGCTTGAGGTCGATGATGCGCTGGCGAGCGAAACGGCGAATCTCGGTCTCGTATTCGTCAATCGGGTGGCCGGTGAGGTACAGGCCCAGCGTGTCCTTCTCGCCCTTCAGGCGTTCCTTGAGGGTCAGTTCGCGCACCTTGCGGTGGTTGGCGTAGACATCGACATCCGCCGCGTCGAACATGCCGCCGAACAGGTCGACGTGGCCGCTGTCAGCGGTATGCGCCGCCTGCTCGGCGGCCTTGATGGCTTCGCCCAGGGCCGACAGCAGGGTCGCGCGATTGCGGTCGATATTGGCCTGATAGGCCTTGATCTCGTCATGGAAATACGGGCCCAGACGGTCCAGCGCACCACTGCGGATCAACGCATCGAGGGTGCGCTTGTTGACCCGCTTGAGGTCGATACGCTCGCAGAAGTCGAACAGGTCCTTGAACGGGCCGCCCTGGGCACGCGCCTCGACAATGGCCTCCACCGGGCCTTCGCCGACGCCCTTGATGGCGCCCAGGCCGTAGACGATGCGCCCGTCGTCGTTGACGGTGAACTTGAAGTCGGAGAAGTTCACGTCCGGCGCGTCGAGGCGCAGTTTCATGCTGCGCACTTCCTCGACCAGCACCACCACCTTGTCGGTGTTGTGCATATCCGCCGACAGTACCGCAGCCATGAACGGCGCCGGGTGGTGGGTTTTCAGCCAGGCAGTCTGGTACGACACCAGGCCATAGGCGGCGGAGTGGGATTTGTTGAAGCCGTAGCCGGCGAACTTTTCCACCAGGTCGAAGATGTTACCGGCCAGGTCCGCATCGATATTGTTGTTGGCACAACCTTCGATGAAACCACCGCGCTGCTTGGCCATCTCCTCGGGCTTCTTCTTACCCATCGCACGGCGCAGCATGTCGGCGCCGCCGAGGGTATAGCCTGCCATCACCTGGGCGATCTGCATCACCTGTTCCTGGTACAGGATGATGCCGTAGGTGGGCGCCAGTACCGGCTTCAGGCCTTCGTACTGGTAGTCCGGGTGCGGGTACGCCAACTCGGCGCGGCCATGCTTGCGGTTGATGAAGTCGTCCACCATGCCCGACTGCAGCGGGCCTGGGCGGAACAGCGCCACCAGTGCGATAAGGTCTTCCAGGCAGTCGGGCTTGAGCTTCTTGATCAGCTCTTTCATGCCCCGCGATTCAAGCTGGAACACCGCCGTGGTTTCGGCCTTCTGCAACAGCTCGTAGGTCTTGCGGTCGTCCAGCGGGATGAAGTCGATGTTGAGGTCTGGCAGGTTCTTCTTGGCCTGCTCGCGGTTGATGATCTCCATGGCCCACTTGATGATGGTCAGGGTCCGCAGGCCGAGGAAGTCGAACTTCACCAGGCCGGCGGCCTCGACGTCATCCTTGTCGAACTGGGTAACCAGGCCGCCGCCCTCTTCGTCACAGGCGATCGGCGAGAAGTCGGTGAGCTTGGTCGGGGCAATGACCACGCCACCGGCATGCTTGCCGGTACCGCGCGTCACGCCCTCGAGCTTCAGGGCCATGTCCCAGATTTCACGGGCGTCTTCGTCACCCTTGAGGAAGTCGCGCAGGATTTCTTCCTGCTCGTAGGCCTTCTCCAGGGTCATGCCGACTTCGAACGGGATCATCTTCGACAGGCGGTCAGCCAGGCCATAGGACTTGCCCTGTACCCGCGCCACGTCTCGCACCACCGCCTTCGCCGCCATGGTACCGAAGGTGATGATCTGGCTGACCGCGTTACGGCCATAGGCTTCGGCCACGTAGTCGATCACCCGGTCACGGCCGTCCATGCAGAAGTCGACGTCGAAGTCGGGCATGGAAATACGTTCAGGGTTGAGGAAGCGCTCAAACAGCAGGTCGTAGGCCAGCGGGTCGAGGTCGGTGATCTTCAGCACGTAGGCCACCAGCGAGCCGGCACCCGACCCCCGGCCCGGGCCCACCGGCACACCGTTGTTCTTGGCCCACTTGATGAAGTCCATCACGATCAGGAAGTAACCGGGGAAGCCCATCTGGATGATGATGTCCAGTTCGAACTTCAGGCGGTCCAGGTAGACCTGGCGCTTCTCTTCGTAATTCGGTGTGGTCTCTTTCGGCCACAGCACCGCCAGGCGCTCTTCCAGACCTTCGTAGGAGACGTGCCGCAGGTAATCGTCGATACCCATGCCATTCGGCGTCGGGAAATCGGGCAGGAAGTATTTGCCCAGCTGCACCTGGATGTTGCAGCGTTTGGCGATTTCGACGGTGTTGGCAAGGGCGTCGGGCAAGTCGCTGAACAGCTCGGCCATTTCCTCGGCCGATTTCAGGTACTGCTGGTCGCTGTAGATACGCGGCCGGCGCGGATCGTCGAGGGTCCAGCCTTCGCCGATGCAGACGCGGGTTTCGTGGGCGTCGAAGTCGGACTGCTTGATGAAGCGTACGTCGTTGGTGGCGACCAGTGGAGCGCCGAGTTGATCGGCCAGGGCCACGGCAGCGTGCACGTACTCTTCGTCGCCGGCACGATTGGTGCGCTGCACTTCGACATAGAAGCGCTCCGGGAACATGCCCATCCAGTCACGCAGCAGGGCTTCGGCTTCATCCTGGCGACCACTCATCAGGGCCATGCCGATATCGCCTTCCTTGCCGGCTGACAGGGCAATCAGCCCCTCGCTCGCGGGCGCGATCCATTCACGCTGGAGGATCACCAGGCCGTTGCGCTGGCCCTCGGTCCAGCCACGGGAGATCAATTCGGTGAGGTTGCGATAGCCCTTGGGGTCCATGGCCAGGAAGCAGATACGCGACAGCGGTGCTTCCGGGTCGTTGCCGGCCAGCCACAGGTCGGCACCGCAAATCGGCTTGATCCCGGCGCCCATGGCGGTCTTGTAGAACTTGACCAGCGAGCACATGTTGCTCTGGTCGGTGATCGCCACCGCGGGCATGTTCATCCCCGCCAGCGCCTTGGCCAGCGGCTTGATCCGCACCAGGCCGTCGACCAGCGAGAATTCGGAGTGGACGCGCAGGTGAACGAAGGGAACCGACATGGATAGTCCTGTAGCAGTGCTGAACGACAAGGGCGGGATTGTAGCGCAATTGCGAGGGGATTTTGGGGCCGCCGCGCGGCCCCGGATCGTCAGATCAACGAGTCGATGAGGCCTTCGCGGGCTTCCCAGGCGGCCCGCACCGGGCCGAACGAGCGCCGATGAATGGGCGTCGGGCCCAGGCGCTCGAGGGCTTCGAGGTGCACAGGCGTTGGGTAGCCTTTATGCCCGCCAATGCCGTAACCCGGGTAGATCAGCTCGAATGCGCTCATCTCCCGGTCCCGGGTCACCTTGGCCAGGATCGATGCGGCAGCGATTGCCGGCACCTGGCTATCGCCTTTGACCACTGGCGACGCCGGTACCGCCAGCTTCGGGCAACGGTTACCGTCGATCAGTGCCAGCTTCGGCGTCACATGCAACCCTTCCACCGCTCGCTGCATGGCCAGCATGGTGGCATGGAGGATGTTCAAGCGGTCGATTTCCTCGACTTCGGCGCGGGCGATGCAGAAGCTCAAGGCTTTTTCGCAGATCTCGTCGAACAGCGCCTCGCGCTTGGCTTCGGTGAGTTTCTTCGAATCGTTCAGGCCAAGAATCGGCCGCGCCGGGTCGAGGATCACCGCCGCCGTGACCACCGCACCGCACAGCGGGCCGCGGCCAACCTCGTCGACGCCGGCGACCAGGTCTTCGACCAGGTTGAAATCCAGTCCAATCTGCATGTCAGCGGTCCTTGAGCAGGGCCAGCACCGCGTCGGCAGCCTGGTTGGAGGCGTCGCGGCGAAGGGTGCGGTGAATCTCGTCGAAGCGTTCGGTCTGCCGGGCACCGTCGGTGACCAGCGGCGCCAGGGCCTGGGCAAGGGCTTCGCTGGTCGCGGCATCCTGCAGCAGCTCAGGCACCAGTTCACGCTGGGCCAGCAGGTTGGGCAACGACACGTAGGGACTTTTCACCAGACGCTTGAGAATCCAGTAGGTCAACGGTGCCAGGCGGTAGGCTACAACCATCGGCCGCTTGTACAACAGCGCCTCCAGCGTGGCGGTACCCGAAGCGATCAACACCGCGTCGCAGGCAGCCAGGGCCCGGTGCGACTGGCCATCGAGCAAGGTCAACGGCAAGTCGCGCCCTTCGAGCATCTGCTCGATCTGAGCACGACGCGCTGCGTTGGCGCAAGGCAGCACGAAGCGCACGCCAGGCACCCGTTCGCGCAGGCGCTGAGCGGCGTCGAGGAACAGCGCGCCCAGGCGCCCGACCTCTCCACCGCGGCTGCCCGGCATCAACGCCACCACCGGCCCATCAGCCAGGCCCAGTTCGTTACGCGCAGCCTGACGGTCTGCCGTCAACGGAATGGTGTCGGCCAACGGATGGCCGACAAACCGCACCGGCACGCCCTGCTCTTCATAGAAGCGGGCTTCGAAGGGCAACAGCGTCAGCATCAGGTCGCAACCTTCGCGAATCTTCAGCACGCGCTTCTGCCGCCACGCCCAGACCGACGGGCTGACGTAATGTACGGTCTTGATCCCGGCCTGACGCAGTTTCAGTTCGATATTGAGGGTGAAATCGGGGGCATCGATGCCGATGAACACATCGGGCTTCTCGTCGATCAAGGTCTGGATCAGCACCTTGCGCCGCTTGAGCAACTCACGCAGGCGCCCCAGCACTTCGACCAGGCCCATGACCGCCAGGCGTTCCATGGGGAAGTAAGACTGAAGGCCTTCGGCCTCCATCAACGGGCCGCCCACACCGATGAAACGCACATCGGGATGGCGCGCCTTGAGGGCGCGCATCAGACCAGAACCGAGGATATCGCCGCTGGCCTCACCTGCGACCAGAGCTACGCAAAGCTGCGCCATGTCAGCGGGTGATGCCGCGGGCAGAGTTCACGATCGACTGGCGGAACAGCTCGACCTGTTCGTGCTTGGCGGCCAGTTCGTCCAGCTCTTTGATCGCCTCTTCCACGGTCAGACCCTGGCGGTAGACGATCTTGTATGAACGGCGCAGGGCATGGATGACCTCGTCGCTGAAACCACGGCGGCGCATGCCTTCGAAGTTCATGCTACGGGCTTCGGCAGGGCTGCCGAACACCGTGACGAAGGCCGGCACATCCTTGCCGATCGCCGTGCCCATGCCAGAGAACGCATGGGCGCCGATGTGGCAGTATTGATGCACCAGGGTGAATCCGGACAAGATCGCCCAATCGCCCACGTGCACATGCCCGGCCAGCGCGGTATTGTTGACCAGGATGCAGTGATTGCCGATGACGCTGTCATGGCCGATATGGGCATAGGCCATGATCAGGTTGTGATCGCCCAGGGTGGTTTCCGAACGGTCCTGGACCGTACCACGATGAATGGTCACCCCCTCGCGGATCACGTTGTGATCACCGATCACCAAGCGTGTCGGCTCACCCTTGTACTTGAGGTCAGGGGTGTCTTCACCAATCGAGGAAAACTGGTAGATACGGTTGTGCTTGCCAATCCGGGTCGGCCCTTTAAGCACGACATGGGGGCCAATGACGGTGCCCTCGCCGATTTCGACGTCGGGGCCGACGATCGACCACGGGCCAACCTCGACGCCCTCGGCCAGCTTGGCCGAGGGATCGATGATCGCCCGCGGATCAATCGAACTCATAGGGAGCGTTCCGCACAGGTGATCTCAGCCGAGCACACCGGCTTGCCGTCGACCAGGGCGCGGCATTCGAACTTCCAGATCATGCTTTTGCGGCTGAGGAACTTGGCTTCCAGTACCAGCTGGTCGCCCGGCAGCACCGGCTGACGGAAACGCAGCTTGTCGGAACCGACGAAGTAGTACAGGGTGCCATCGGCCGGCTTGGCATCGAGCATCTTGAAACCAAGGATGCCGGCCGCCTGGGCCATGGCTTCGATGATCAGGACGCCCGGCATGATCGGGTGAGCCGGGAAATGGCCATTGAAGAACGGCTCGTTGATGCTGACATTCTTGTAGGCACGAATGCTCTGGGCCTCGAAGTCCAGATCCGTCACGCGATCTACCAGCAGGAACGGGTAGCGGTGAGGCAGGTATTCGCGAATCTCGTTGATGTCCATCATTTCGGGGGGAAGCCTGTAATAAGAATAGGGAGCGCAGGTGCTGACCACACGCTCCTTTTGCAGTCCAAAGAGGAGCCAGCTAGCGACTGTTCACTCTTGCTCAGGAAATGGTATCAGCCTTCTGATGTCGGCTGGCCACCTGAGGTCACGGTATCGACACGTTTTTC
Organism: Pseudomonas vlassakiae; assembly: GCF_014269035.2. GTDB lineage: Bacteria > Pseudomonadota > Gammaproteobacteria > Pseudomonadales > Pseudomonadaceae > Aquipseudomonas > Aquipseudomonas vlassakiae. The sequence goes on along the minus strand of NZ_JABWRP020000005.1, from coordinate 102,156 downwards.
CAGCTGCTGGAGCCGTTTGGCCATGTCATCGAGCTGGCGAATGCGCGCCGCGCTCTTGCGCCAGTCAGCCAGGGGCTGCATGGCCGTGCCGGATGAATAGGAACCAGGTTCGGTGATCGAGCGGGTCACCATGGTCATTCCGGAAACAAATACGTTATCGCAGATATCGATATGCCCCACCAGGCCCACGCCCCCCGCCAGCATGCAATGCTTGCCGATGCGCGCACTGCCGGAGATGCCGACACAGGCAGCCATGGCCGTGTGATCACCGATCTGCACGTTATGGGCGATCTGGATCTGGTTGTCGAGTTTGACCCCATCACCGATCCGGGTGTCGGACAACGCGCCTCGGTCTACGGCGGTGTTGACGCCGATCTCGACGTCATCGCCGATGGTGACCCCGCCAATCTGGGCGATCTTGCGCCAGATGCCCTTCTCGTTGGCGAAGCCGAAGCCCTCACCGCCGATCACTGCACCCGACTGGATGACCACACGCTTGCCAATGGTCACGTCGTGGTAGAGCGTGACGCGCGGTGCCAGCCAGCCACCTTCGCCGACCACGCAACGCGCACCGATGAAGCAATGCGCCCCGATGCTGACGTTGGCGCCGATGCGCGCACCGCTTTCGATGACCGCGAACGGCCCGATACTGGCACTCGCATCCACCTGGGCATCCTCCGCCACCACGGCGCTGGGATGAATACCCGCCACAGCCTTGGGTTTGGGGTCGAACAGGTGGGAGATACGCGCATAAGCCAGGTACGGGTCAGCCACGACCAGGGCATTGCCGGCAAAGCCTTCGGCGTCCGCAGCCTTGAGCAGCACCGCGGCGGCCTGGCAGTTGTCCAGGTATTTGCGGTATTGCGGGTTGGCGAGGAAGCTCAATTGACCGGGGCCAGCCTCCTGCAAGGTAGCCAGCCCGGTAATCTGCAGCGCTTCAGGGCCTTTCAGTGTGGCCCCGAGGGCCTCGGCCAGCTGGCCGAGCGTCATGGTCACGGTCATATCAACGCGCTTGGTTCATACGCTCGATGACTTGGCGGGTGATGTCGTACTGAGGTTTGACATCGATGACCGCGCCGCGCTCGAGAACCAGGTCGTAGCCGCCTTTCTTGATCACTTCCTCGACAGCGCCGTCCAGCTTCGGCTTGAGCTGCTTGAGCATATCGCGGTCAGCAACGGCCTTGGCCTCGTTCAGTTCCTTGGACTGGAACTGGAAGTCACGGGCTTTCTGCTTGAATTCAAGCTCCAGACGCTCACGCTCCTGCTGCTGCATCTTGTCGCCACCCTTGATCAGGCGGTCCTGGATGCCCTTGGCGCTGCTTTCCAGGCTCTTCAGCTTGGTCAGTTGCGGGCCGAACTTCTTCTCGGCGTCGACCGCGTACTTCTTGGCGGCATCGGATTCGAGCAGGGCCATCTGATAGTTCAGCACGGCGACCTTCATTTCGGCGAAAGCCGGGGTGGCGACCAGCGCCGCGGCCACTACGGCCAGTTGAGCCAATTTACGCACGATGCACTCCTGGAAAAACCGTTGTCGTTAAGCAAGGGCCGACCTTAGAAGGTCTGGCCCAGAGAGAATTGGAACACCTGGGTATCGGCATCGGTCGGCTTCTTCACCGGCATCGCCAGGCTGAAGCTCAACGGGCCCAGGGCCGTGATCCAGGTGACGCCCAGGCCGACCGAACTGGCCATGCCCGAGAAGCCGACCTTCTCGCAATCCGGCTTGCTGCCGCAGTTGGTGTCGAACACGTTACCCACGTCCCAGAATACCGAGGTACGCAGGGAACGCTGGTCCTTGACGAACGGCAGCGGGAACAGCAACTCGACACCACCTTGCACCAGCACGTTGCCACCGAATGGCAGCGGATCCTGGTCCGGGTCGGCGATGGTGCCCGGGTTCTTGCCGGTACTAGGCGTACTGCGCGGGCCCAGCGTACTGTCTTTGAAACCACGCACGGAGTTGAAGCCACCCGCGTAGTAGTTCTCATAGAACGGCAGGCCCGAGGTGCTACCGTAGCCATCACCATAGCCCAGTTCGGTATGCAGGCGCAGGGTGTAATCGTTGGTAATCGGCTTGAACAGCTGGCCGCGGTAGTCGAGCTTGTAGAACGACAGGTCGCTGCCTGGAATGGTGCTCTCGAGCGTCAGGCTCTGGGAGTGACCACGGGTCGCCAGCACACCTTTGTTCAGGGTCGACTCGGACCAGCCGATCGAGGCCTTGAAGTTGGTGAAGTTGTCACCTTCCTGCTTGAGGAAGTCGAAGATCTCGTCAACGGTGTACTTACCGGTCTTGATCTTGTCCTGCTGAACGGTCAGGCCGTAGGTCAGGCGCGAGGTTTCGCTGATCGGGTAACCGAGGCTGACACCGGCACCCAGGCTGTCCACCGCATAGCTGGCCACGTCGACGTCGAGGTCGCTGTAGTCGGTGCTGCGGTAGAAAGCGTTGTAGCCCAGGCTCACGCCGTCGGCAGTGAAGTAGGGATCAACGAAGCCGAAGTTGTAGCGGGTCTGGTACTCCGAACGGGTCAGGCCGATGGACACCTTGTTACCGGTACCGAGGAAGTTGCTCTGGCTGATCGAACCACCGAGGATCAGGCCGGCGCTCTGGGCGAAACCGACGCTGGCGGTGATCGAACCGGAGGCTTGCTCTTCGACGCTGTAGTTGACGTCGACCTGGTCGTCGGTGCCTGGCACGGCCGGGGTCTCGACGTTGACTTCCTTGAAGAAGCCCAGGCGCTCGAGACGGGTCTTGGACTGGTCGATCAGGTAGGTCGACGCCCAGCCGCCTTCCATCTGGCGCATTTCACGGCGCAGCACTTCGTCTTCGGTCTTGGTGTTGCCGCGGTAGTTGATGCGGTTGACGTAGGCACGCTTGCCCGGGTCGACCACGAACATGATGTCGACAGTGTGGTCCTGGTCGTTCGGCTGCGGCACGCCGTTGACGTTGGCGAAGGTGTAGCCTTCGTTGCCCAGGCGGCGGGTGATCAGCTCGGAAGTGGTGGTCATGACCTTGCGCGAGAACACCTGGCCCGGCTGCACCAGCAGCAGCGACTTGACCTGGTCTTCCGGCACCTTCAGGTCACCCGACAGCTTCACGTCGCGAACGGTGTACTTCTCGCCTTCGTTGACGTTGACGGTGATGTAGACGTGCTTCTTGTCCGGGGTGATCGACACCTGGGTGGAGGCGATGTCCATGTTGATGTAGCCGCGGTCCAGGTAGTAGGAACGCAGGCGCTCCAGGTCACCGGAGAGCTTTTCGCGGGCGTACTTGTCGTCGTTCTTGAAGAACGACAGCCAGTTGGTGGTCTTCAGCTCGAACAGCTGCTGCAGCTCTTCATCGCTGAACACGGTGTTGCCAACGATGTTGATGTGCTGGATGGCGGCAACGGTGCCTTCGTTGATCTTGATCTTCAGCGCCACACGGTTGCGCGGCTGCGGCACGACTTCGGCGTCGACCTCGGCCGAGTAGCGGCCCTGGGCCACGTACTGGCGCTGCAGCTCGTTGCGCACGCCTTCGAGGGTGGCACGCTGGAAGATCTCGCCTTCGGCCAGGCCCGACTGCTTCAGGCCCTTCATCAGGTCTTCGGTGCTGATCGCCTTGTTGCCTTCGATCTCGATGCTCGACACCGACGGACGCTCGACCACGTTGATGATCAGGACGTTGCCATCGCGGTTCAGCTGGATGTCCTGGAAGAAGCCGGTCTTGAACAGCGAACGGGTGGAATCCACCAGGCGGCGGTCGTCAGCCTGGTCGCCAACGTTGAGTGGCAAGGCGCCGAACACGCTGCCGGCGGACACCCGCTGCAGGCCGTTGACACGAATATCGGAGATAGTGAAGGACTCGGCGTGAACTTCAGCGATCATCAGTGCGGACATGACCGCAGTTAGCAGCAGACGTTTCATGAAGTCCTTTTATTCCAACTGGCAATAAACAACCCGCCGCATGGTGACGGCAGGTTCGCAATTGAGCGAAGCTTTTAAAGTCGACCCAGATCGTTGATCAGGGCGAGCAACATCACCCCTACGACCAAACTGATACCGATCTGGACCCCCCAACCTTGCACCCGTTCTGACAATGGACGACCGCGCGCCCACTCGACCAGGTAAAACAGCAAATGCCCCCCATCCAGTACTGGAATGGGCAGCAGGTTAAGAACCCCCAGGCTTATGCTCAGGTAGGCCAGGAAATTCAGGAAATCCCCCACGCCGGACTGGGCTGAAGCGCCCGCCACTTTAGCAATGGTTATCGGTCCGCTCAAGTTTTTTACCGAGAGCTCACCGAACAGCATTTTCTTCAGCGACTCAAGGGTCAGGACGCTCATGTTCCAGGTCCGCGAGAGCCCCTCGCCCACGGCATCCAGCGGGCCATAGCTGACTTCGCGAAGCATGCTGGCAGGCCATTCGGCGCCCTTCACACCCGCGCCGAGGTAGCCCCCGGCCGCCTTGCCTTCGCCTTTGTGAGCCAGCGTGACCGGCACATCGAGGGCCGCGCCGTCGCGCTCGACTCGCAGCACCACCTGGGAATCAGGGCGGGCACGAACACTGTCTACCACCTGCTGCCAATCACTGAGCGCCGCGCCGTCGAGGGCGAGCAATTTATCCCCGGCCTTCAGGCCAGCGGCGGCAGCGGGGCCTTTCGGATCGATCTCGGCCAGTACGGGCGACACCGCCGGCCGCCATGGGCGCAGGCCCAGGGACTGAATAGGGTCCGGCTCGTCGGCCCCCTTGAGCCAATGATCCAGCTTCACCTGCAACTGGCGCTCGGCGGTGGAGCCATCGTCGCGCACCCCAACCTGCAGGGTGCCACTTTCACCCAGGCGGCGAACCAGCTGCAAATTGACTGCCGACCAACCGCTGGTCGCCTTGCCATCGATAGATACAATTTCCTGACCAGCGGCCAGGCCTGCCGATGCTGCCAGGCTCCCCGGCTCGACCGCACCGATTACCGGGCGGACCTGCTGGGTACCGAGCATGGCCAGCAGCCAGAAGAAGACGATGGCCAGGAGGAAATTGGCGATCGGGCCTGCGGCCACGATGGCGATGCGCTGACGCACCGACTTGCGATTGAACGCTTGATCGGCAAGCGCCGGAGGCACTTCGCCCTCACGCTCGTCGAGCATCTTGACGTAGCCACCCAGCGGAATCGCCGCCACCACGAACTCGGTGCCCTGGCGGTCATGCCAGCGCAGCAACGGCATACCGAAGCCGACGGAGAAGCGCAGCACCTTGACCCCGCAACGCCGTGCGACCCAGAAGTGGCCAAACTCGTGGAATGTGACCAGTACACCCAGGGCCACCAGGGTGCCGACAATCATGTAGAGCGCAGTCATATCTATCTCCGAATGACGTTCAGCAGAACCCTGGTAGCGCGCCAGGCCTCAACGACCGTGACGCCTCAGCCACTCACGGGCCAGCTCTCGGGCACGCTGGTCGGCAGCGAACACGGCCTCCAGCGATGGCAGCGGCACCACGGGTTCCTGATCAAGCACCTGCTCGATCATACCCGCGATCTCAGGGAACCGGATACGCCGCTGGAGAAATGCCTCGACCGCGACCTCGTTGGCCGCATTGAGCACCGCAGGCGCGCTGTTACCGGCTTCGGCCGCCTCGCGCGCCAGGCGCAGGCAAGGGAAGCGCTGTTCGTCCGGCGCCTGGAAGTCCAGACGGGCAATGGCGAACAGGTCCAGCGGGGCAACCCCGGAATCGATACGCTCCGGCCAGGCCAAGGCATTCGCGATGGGGGTGCGCATGTCCGGATTGCCCAACTGGGCCAGCACCGAACCGTCGATGTAGTCGACCAGCGAATGGATCACGCTTTGCGGATGCACGACCACCTCGACCTTGGCCGGCGCCGCATCGAACAACCAGCAGGCTTCGATCAGCTCCAGGCCCTTGTTCATCATGCTGGCCGAGTCCACGGAAATCTTCCGGCCCATCGACCAGTTGGGGTGAGCACAAGCCTGTTCCGGCGTGACGTCGGCCAAGGCCGCCTGCGGCGTCTCGCGGAACGGCCCACCCGAGGCGGTCAGCAGGATACGGCGCACGCCGACCTGGCTGAGGCCGCGAGCATAATCTCCCGGCAGGCACTGGAAGATCGCATTGTGCTCGCTGTCGATCGGCAGCAGCACGGCGCCACTGCGCCGCACCGCGTCCATGAACAGCGCGCCGGACATCACCAGCGCCTCCTTGTTGGCCAGCAACACCTTCTTGCCCGCCTCCACGGCGGCCAGGGTCGGACGCAGGCCAGCGGCGCCCACGATGGCAGCCATCACCGCATCCACGTCAGGGGCTGCCGCGACCTCGCAGAGGCCCGCCTCCCCTACCAGCACCTGGGTAGCGCAGCCGGCACCCACCAGACCATCACGCAGGCGCGCAGCGGCTTCGTCATCGGGCACCACGGCATAGACCGGGTGGTGCCGAACGCACAGGGCCAGCAGCTCGTCGATGCGCGAATAGCCGCTGAGCGCGAACACCTGGTAGCGTTCGGGGTGCCGCGCGATCACATCGAGGGTATTGAGACCGATCGAGCCGGTCGCACCCAGGACAGTAATACGCTGCGTGCGACTCACATCACACCCCATTCGGCAGCCCACAGCAGCACGGCGAAGATCGGGATCGCTGCGGTCAGGCTGTCGATGCGATCCAGCACCCCACCATGGCCAGGCAGCAGGTTACTGCTGTCCTTGATGCCGGCCCGACGCTTGAACATGCTCTCGGTCAGGTCACCGATCACCGACGACATGACCACCAGCGCAGCACCCAGCAGGCCCAGCAGAAGCTGGCCGAAGCTCCAGTCACGGCTGACGCCCACCACCAGGGTGATCACCAGGCTGACCGCTAGGCCACCATAGACGCCTTCCCAGCTCTTGCCCGGGCTCACTTGCGGCGCCAGCTTGCGCTTGCCAAATGCACGACCGGAGAAATAGGCACCGATATCAGCTGCCCAGACCAGCACCATGACCGACAGGATCAGCCAGTTGCCGAGCTGCCAATGCTTGAGCAGGATCAGCCCTTGCCATGCCGGCAACAAGATCAGCAAGCCGATCAGCAGCTTGCAGGCCGCACTGGCCCACAGCTCGCTGCTGCGTGGATAGGTCAGCACCAACCAGGTGGCCAGCGCCCACCAGATGACCGAAGCGCCAAGCACCCACGGTGCCAGGTCCGGCATGAGATGGAGCAGCATCAGCGCTCCGGCGACCACAGCGGCGTAGGCGATGCGCAATGGCTGGGCCACCAGCCCGGCCAGGCGCGCCCACTCCCAGGCACCGAGGGTCACCACGAAGCCGATGAACAGGGCGAAGTCCCCGCCGTCGAGCAGGAAGAAACCACCCAGCGCGACCGGCAACAGGATCAGCGCGGTAATGATGCGTTGTTTAAGCATTAAGCACGAGCTCCAGCCTCGACCTGCTCGCTGGTCTTACCGAAGCGGCGCTGGCGCGAAGCGAAATCGGCCAGGGCTTTGCGCATGGCCTCGTGTTTGAAATCCGGCCAGTAGAGGTCGGAGAAGTACAATTCGGCATAGGCCAGTTGCCACAGCAGGAAGTTGCTGATGCGATGCTCGCCACCGGTACGGATGCACAGGTCGGGCAATGGCAGCTCGCCTGTGGCCAGGCAGGTCTGCAACAGGCCAGGGGTGATGTCGTCCGGGCGCAGATGGCCGGCCTGAACCTCACGCGCCAGGCGTTGGGCGGCCTGAGCGATATCCCACTGGCCGCCGTAGTTGGCGGCGATCTGCAGAATGAAGCGGTTACTGCCCGCTGTCAGCGCCTCGGCTTCGCGCATGGCGGCCTGCAGCTCGGGGTGGAATCGCGAACGGTCACCGATGATGCGCAGGCTGATGTTGTTCTCGTTGAGGCGCCGGGCTTCACGGCGCAAGGCCGAGAAGAACAGCTCCATCAACGCACCGACCTCTTCGGCCGGGCGCTGCCAGTTTTCACTGGAGAAGGCGAACAGGGTCAGCACTTCGACCCCGGATTCGGCGCACACCTCGATGACTGCGCGCACCGCGTCGACGCCAGCCTTGTGCCCGGCGACGCCGGGCAGCAGGCGCTTCTTCGCCCAGCGGTTGTTGCCATCCATGATGATCGCGACGTGACGCGGCACCGATGACGGTGCCGCCAACTTGGACTTTTCCATTAAAAAACCTCGGCCTTAAACGGCCATCAGGTCCTTTTCCTTGGCTTTGTAAGCGGCATCGACTTCAGCAATGAACTTGTCGGTCAGCTTCTGGATCTCGTCAGCGGCGCGACGCTCTTCGTCTTCGCTGATTTCCTTGTCCTTGGTCAGCTTCTTCAGATCACCCAGGGCATCGCGGCGCACGTTACGCACAGCCACCTTGGCGTCTTCGGCAACGCTGCTGGCCTGCTTGGTGTAGCCCTTGCGGGTTTCTTCGGTCAGGGCCGGCATCGGTACACGGATGGTGGTACCGGCGCTGGAGGGGTTCAGGCCCAGGTCGGAGGTCAGGATGGCCTTCTCGATGGCAGCGCTGAGGTTCTTGTCGTGAGCGACGATCTTCAGGGTGCGGGCATCTTCGACGGTGATCGCAGCTACCTGGTTCAGCGGCATCTCGCTACCCCAGGCCGTGACCTTGACGCTGTCCAGGATGCTTGGGTGGGCGCGACCGGTACGGATCGCCGCCAGGTTGCGAGCCAGGGCTTCGATGGATTTGCCCATGCGCTCCTGCGCGTCTTTCTTGATGTCGTTGATCATGCTTGGCCTTCCTCGATCAGAGTACCTTCAGCGCCACCCACCACGATGTTCAGCAGGGCGCCAGGCTTGTTCATGTTGAATACCCGCAATGGCATCTTGTGGTCACGGCACAGGCAGATTGCGGTCAGGTCCATCACACCCAGCTTGCGATCCAGGACCTCGTCATAGGTCAGGTGATCGAACTTCTCGGCATGCGGATCCTTGAATGGGTCGGCAGTGTACACGCCATCGACCTTGGTCGCCTTCAGCACCACGTCGGCATCGATTTCGATGGCGCGCAGGCAGGCTGCAGAGTCGGTGGTGAAGAACGGGTTGCCGGTACCGGCAGAGAAAATTACCACATCCCCGGAGTTGAGGTGGCGAATAGCTTTGCGACGATCGTAATGATCGGTGACGCCAACCATGGAAATGGCCGACATGACCAGGGCCGGGATGTTCGAACGCTCCAGCGCATCGCGCATGGCCAGGCCGTTCATGACAGTGGCCAGCATCCCCATGTGGTCGCCGGTGACACGGTCCATGCCGGCTGCACTGAGCGCTGCGCCGCGGAACAGGTTGCCACCACCGATCACCAGGCCGACCTGGACACCGATCCCCACCAGCTGGCCGACTTCAAGGGCCATGCGATCCAGCACCTTCGGATCGATGCCGAAGTCTTCCGAGCCCATCAGGGCCTCGCCGCTAAGTTTGAGCAAAATGCGTTTATAGCGAGGTTGGCGACCACTCACCTGCTGAGCCATTGCGAGTCTCTCCTGCGGCGTACTTTTAGAAAATTCGTGCGAGCCGTTTTCGGCTTGCTAACTGTAGCGTGGCACCGTTTTGGTGCCAGCGGCGTCGGGCCCTGTAAACCCTTCGCCGTTTTGACAAAGAGGCTGCGCGCGTGAGCGGGCAGCCTCTTTGGGGCGACAGACGGGGCTGTCTTACTGCTTGGCAGCAGCTACCTGGGCAGCAACTTCAGCAGCGAAATCGTCAACTGGCTTCTCGATGCCTTCGCCAACCTTGAAGTAGGTGAAGGAAACGATTTCAGCACCGGCTTTCTTGGCCAGCTCGCCAACTTTGACTTCTGGGTTCATGACGAAAGCCTGCTCTTTCAGCGAGGCTTCGGCCTTGAACTTGGTGATACGACCGTTGATCATGTTTTCAACGATGTTTTCCGGCTTGCCAGCGATCTTGTCGGCGTTCAGCTGCAGGAAGACGTTCTTCTCGCGCTCGATGGCTTCAGCGGAGATTTCCGACGAATCCAGGAACTCCGGGTTCGAAGCTGCAACGTGCATGGCGATGTTCTTGGCCAGCTCGACGTCGCCGCCTTTCAGAACAACGGCAGCGCCGATCTTGTTGCCGTGCAGGTAGGCACCGACAACGTCACCCTCAACACGCACCAGGCGACGGATGTTGACGTTCTCGCCGCACTTGGCGACCAGGGCTTCACGAGCTGCTTCACGCGAGGCAACCAGGGGAGCGGCGTCGGTCAGCTTCTGAGCGAAAGCTTCTTCCAGGCTTTCGGCCACGAAGTTCTTGAAGTCGTCTTGCAGGGCCAGGAAGTCGGTCTGCGAGTTCACTTCCAGCAGGACGGCGGCTTTGCCGTCGGCCTTGACGGCGATAGCGCCTTCAGCAGCGACGTTGCCAGCCTTCTTGGCGGCCTTGATGGCGCCCGAGGCACGCATGTCGTCAATGGCTTTTTCGATGTCGCCGCCGGCCTTTTCCAGGGCCTTTTTGCAATCCATCATGCCTTCGCCGGTACGCTCGCGCAGTTCTTTGACCAGCGCTGCAGTAATTGCTGCCATTTCAAAATCCTCTTGGAAAGTTTTTCAACCATTCCACCCGCTCGTCACGGGCGTTAAATTCTGCAAATCGCTGCCTTTATATCAGCTCGCCCATCATGCGGGGCCGTTGCTGACAGCAGGATTTCAAGGTGGCAAAAAGGGGGCAGAGCCCCCTTTTCGCGTGCCAAGTAGACGCTAGCGCCTATTACTCAGCAGCAGGTGCAGCCGCTTCTTCAGCGTAGACTTCAGTACCGCCGGCAACGTTGTTGCGGCCGCGGATGACGGCGTCAGCCATCGAAGTCATGTACAGCTCGATAGCGCGGATGGCGTCATCGTTACCTGGGATAACGAAGTCAACGCCTTCTGGGCTGCTGTTGGTATCGACAACGCCGATAACCGGGATGCCCAGCTTGTTGGCTTCGGTGATAGCAATGCGCTCGTGGTCAACGTCGATCACGAACAGGGCATCAGGCAGACCGCCCATGTCCTTGATACCACCCAGGCTGCGGTCCAGCTTTTCCAGATCGCGCGAACGCATCAGGGCTTCTTTCTTGGTCAGCTTGGCGAAGGTGCCATCTTCGGCCTGGGTTTCCAGGTCGCGCAGACGCTTGATCGAAGCACGGATGGTCTTGTAGTTGGTCAGCATGCCGCCCAACCAACGGTGATCAACGTATGGCGAACCTGCGCGAGCAGCTTGCTCGGCAACGATCTTGCCGGCGGAACGCTTGGTGCCGACGAACAGGATCTTGTTCTTGCCCTGGGCCAGGCGCTCTACGAACGACAGAGCGTCGTTGAACATCGGCAGGGTTTTTTCCAGGTTGATGATGTGAATCTTGTTACGCGCGCCGAAAATGTACTTGCCCATTTTCGGGTTCCAGTAACGGGTCTGGTGGCCGAAGTGCACACCGGCCTTCAGCATATCGCGCATGTTGACTTGGGACATGATAGTTCCTTGATAAGTCGGGTTGGGCCTCCACGTATCCCAATGACCAACCCACGTTTCCGGAGAATCGGGGCACCCAGGCCATCGTGTCGACACGTGTGTGGGTTTGGAGCTGACGGGGTCGTCCCCGAAAGCGGCGCATTTTATACCACAGACCGCGAGCGAACGGAACCCGGATCAGGTTGCGTCCGTCAGCAGTTTTTGCAGCCCCCTGCCAAACAGGCCAGAATGCCTCCTTATAGACAGCAGCATGACCGCCTTTATCCCGACAGAATGCCGCCCTGCTCTGCTAGAATCCGGCCTTTCCCGTTTGTTCGCGCCGTCTGCGGCGCCGTAGAGAGCCTGTAATGACCGTCACCATCAAGACTGCAGAAGACATCGAGAAGATGCGCATCGCCGGCCGCCTGGCCGCCGAAGTGCTGGAAATGATCGAAGAACACGTCAAGCCCGGTGTCACCACCGAAGCGCTCGACCGCCTGTGCCACGACTACATCGTCAACGTCCAGCAGGCCATCCCGGCGCCCCTCAACTACAAGGGCTACCCGAAGTCGATCTGCACCTCGATCAACCATGTGGTCTGCCACGGCATCCCCAACGACAAGCCGCTCAAGGACGGGGACACGCTCAACATCGACGTCACCGTGATCAAGGACGGCTACCACGGCGACACCAGCCGCATGTTCCACGTCGGCACCGTGCCAGTCTGGGCCGAGCGCCTGTCCAAGGTCACCCAGGAATGCATGTACAAGGCCATCGAACTGGTCAAGCCGGGCTGCCGCCTGGGCGATATCGGTGAGGTGATCCAGAAGCACGCCGAGAAGAATGGTTTCTCGGTGGTGCGCGAGTTCTGCGGCCACGGCATCGGCAAGGTGTTCCATGAAGAGCCGCAGATCCTCCACTACGGCCGCGCTGGCACCGGCATGGAGCTCAAGGAAGGCATGACCTTCACCATCGAGCCGATGATCAACCAGGGCAAGGCCGACACCAAGGTGCTGGGCGACGGCTGGACCGCCATCACCAAGGACCGCAAGCTCTCGGCCCAGTGGGAACATACCCTGGTGGTGACGGCTACCGGTTACGAGATCTTCACCCTGCGCAAGGACGACACCATCCCGCGCACCTCGGCCTGATACCCAAGGCAACCTAAAGACAGGAACGCGACGCGATGCCCCAGGTGGATCCCGAGCTGTTCGACCGTGGCCAGTTCCAGGCGGAACTGGCCCTCAAGGCGAGCCCCATCGCCGCCTTCAAGAAAGCCATCCGCCAGGCCGGCGAGGTGCTCGACAAGCGCTTTCGTGCGGGCTGCGAAATCCGCCCGCTGATCGAAGCCCGCGCCTGGCTCGTGGACAACATCCTGCAACAGGCCTGGAACCAGTTCGACTGGGGCGACCCGAGCGGTATCGCGCTGGTGGCGGTCGGCGGCTATGGCCGCGGCGAGCTGCACCCGCACTCGGACATCGACCTGCTGATTCTGCTCGGCGCCGCCGAGCATGAGCAGTACCGCGAGGCTATCGAGCGCTTCCTCACCCTGCTCTGGGACATCGGCCTGGAAGTCGGCCAGAGCGTGCGCACCGTCGACGAATGCGCCGAACAGGCCCGCGCCGACCTGACGGTCATCACCAACCTGATGGAAAGCCGGACCATCGCCGGCCCCGAAGCGCTGCGCCAGCGCATGCTCGAGGTGACCAGCACCGGCTACATGTGGCCGAGCAAGGATTTCTTCCTGGCCAAGCGTGCCGAACTCAAGGCCCGCCACCACAAGTACAACGACACCGAGTACAACCTCGAACCCAACGTCAAGGGCTCGCCCGGTGGCTTGCGCGACATCCAGACGGTGCTCTGGGTCGCCCGCCGCCAGTACGGCACGCTGAACCTGCATGCCCTGGCCGGCGAAGGCTTCCTGCTGGAAAGCGAGAACGAACTGCTGGCCTCGTCCCAGGACTTCCTGTGGAAAGTGCGCTATGCCCTGCACATGCTCGCCGGCCGCGCCGAGGACCGCCTGCTGTTCGATCACCAGCGCAGCATTGCTGCACTGCTCGGCTACAGCGACGACAACCCCAAGCGCGCCATCGAACAGTTCATGCAGCAGTACTACCGGGTGGTGATGAGCATCAGCCAGCTGTGCGACCTGATCATCCAGCACTTCGAGGAAGTCATCCTCGCCGATGATGGCAGCGGCACCACCCAGCCGCTGAATGCGCGCTTCCGCCTGCATGACGGTTACATCGAAGCGGTCAGGCCGAACGTGTTCAGGCGCACCCCGTTCGCCATGATGGAGATCTTCGTGCTGATGGCCCAGCATCCGGAGATCAAGGGCGTGCGTGCCGATACCGTGCGCCTGCTGCGCGAACACCGGCACCTGATCGACGACACCTTCCGCAACGATATCCGCAATACCAGCCTGTTCATCGAGCTGTTCAAGTGCGAAATCGGCATCCACCGCAACCTGCGGCGGATGAACCGCTACGGCATCCTTGGCCGCTACCTGCCGGAATTCGGCCTGATCGTCGGGCAAATGCAGCACGACCTGTTCCACATCTACACGGTCGATGCGCACACCCTCAACCTCATCAAGCACCTGCGCAAGCTGCAGTACACGCCGGTATCCGAGAAATTCCCGCTGGCCAGCAAGCTCATGGGCCGCCTGCCCAAGCCCGAGCTGATCTACCTGGCGGGCCTGTACCACGACATCGGCAAGGGTCGCCAGGGCGATCACTCCGAGATCGGTGCGGTGGATGCGCAGAAGTTCTGCGAACGGCACCAGTTGCCGGCCTGGGACAGCCGGCTGATCGTCTGGCTGGTGCAGAACCACCTGGTGATGTCGACCACCGCCCAGCGCAAGGACCTGTCCGATCCGCAGGTGATCAACGATTTCGCCTTGCATGTGGGCGACGAGACGCGCCTGGACTACCTGTACGTACTGACCGTGGCCGACATCAACGCCACCAACCCCAGCCTGTGGAACTCCTGGCGCGCCAGCCTGCTGCGCCAGCTCTACACCGAGACCAAGCGCGCCCTGCGCCGTGGCCTGGAAAACCCGCTGGACCGCGAGGAACAGATCCGCCAGACCCAGTCGGCGGCGCTGGACATCCTGGTGCGCGAGGGTACCGACCCGGACGATGTCGAGCAGTTATGGTCGCAGCTGGGCGATGACTACTTCCTCAAGCACAACGCCGCCGATGTGGCCTGGCACAGCGACGCCATCCTGCAGCAACCGGCCGATGGCGGGCCGCTGGTGCTGATCAAGGAAACCACCCAGCGCGAGTTCGAAGGCGGTACGCAGATCTTCATCTACGCCCCCGACCAGCACGACTTCTTTGCCGTGACCGTGGCCGCCATGTCGCAGCTGAACCTGAACATCCATGATGCGCGGATCATCACTTCGAGCAGCCAGTTCACCCTCGACACCTACATCGTGCTCGACAACGACGGCGGCTCGATCGGCGACAACCCGCAGCGGGTCAAGCAGATCCGCGACGGCCTGACCGAAGCACTGCGCAACCCCGAGGACTACCCGACCATCATCCAGCGCCGGGTGCCGCGTCAGCTCAAGCACTTCAACTTCCCGCCGCAGGTGACCATCCTCAACGATGCGCAGCGCCCGGTGACCATCCTCGAGATCACTGCGCCAGACCGCCCCGGCCTGCTGGCACGGCTCGGGCGGATCTTCCTGGAGTTCGACCTGTCGCTGCAGAACGCCAAGATCGCCACCCTCGGCGAGCGGGTGGAGGACGTATTCTTCATCACCGATGCCGACAACCAGCCGCTGTCCGACCCGCAGCTGTGCAGCCGCCTGCAGGAAGCCATCGTGCAGCAGCTGCAGGCCGGCCAGGCCAGCGATGCCAACCCGACCCGCGTGACTTTTTAACGATTAGACGATTGACGAGATCTCCTGCCGATGAACCATGCCTTGACCCAGCTTCAGCCCTACCCGTTCGAGAAACTGCGCGCCCTGCTGGGCACTGTGAAGCCGGCGGCGGACAAACGCGCCATTGCCCTGTCGATCGGTGAACCGAAGCATGAATCGCCGGCGTTCGTCGCCCAGGCCATGGCCGACAACCTCGACAAGCTGGCGGTATACCCGAGCACTCTCGGCCTGCCGGCGTTGCGCCAGGCCATCGGCCACTGGTGCGAACGCCGCTTCGGCGTGCCGGCCGGCTGGCTCGACGCCGACCGCCACATCCTGCCGGTCAACGGCACCCGTGAGGCGCTGTTCGCTTTCACCCAGGCCGTGGTCAACCGTGCCGATGACGGCCTGGTGGTCAGCCCCAACCCGTTCTACCAGATCTACGAAGGCGCCGCCCTGCTGGCCGGCGCCACCCCGCATTACCTGCCCTGCCTGGAAGACAACGGCTTCAACCCGGACTTCGACGCCGTGCCGGCCGAAGTGTGGAAGCGCTGCCAGATCCTGTTCCTGTGCTCGCCGGGCAACCCGACCGGTGCGCTGGTGCCGATGGCGACCCTGAAGAAGCTGATCGCCCTGGCTGACGAGCACGACTTCGTGATTGCCGCCGACGAGTGCTACAGCGAGCTGTACTTCGACGAAGACGCGCCGCCGCCAGGCCTGCTGAGCGCGTGTGCCGAACTCGGCCGCAGCGACTTCAAGCGCTGCGTGGTGTTCCACAGCCTGTCCAAGCGCTCCAACCTGCCGGGCCTGCGCTCGGGCTTCGTCGCCGGTGATGCATCGATCATCAAGCCGTTCCTGCTGTACCGCACCTACCACGGTTGCGCCATGCCGGTGCAGACCCAGCTGGCCAGCATCGCCGCCTGGCAGGACGAGGCGCATGTCCGCGAGAACCGTGACCAGTACCGCGCCAAGTACGATGCCGTGCTCGATATCCTGCAGCCGGTGATGGACGTGCAGCGCCCGGACGGCAGCTTCTACCTGTGGGCCAAAGTGCCGGGCGGTGATGCCGAGTTCACCCGCGACCTGTTCGAGGCCCAGCACGTGACCGTGGTGCCGGGGTCGTACCTGTCGCGTGAAGTCGACGGTGTCAATCCGGGCGCTGGCCGGGTGCGCATGGCGCTGGTTGCGCCGCTGGCCGAGTGTATCGAGGCAGCGGAACGGATTCGCAATTTCCTGCAAAACCGCTGATTTGGCAGGGACCTGTGGGAGCGGGTTCACCCGCGAATCAGGCGACACGGTGCATGGCACCGGCTACGCCAGTATTCGCGGGTAACCCGCTCCCGCACAGAGCGCACGGGTAGCCCCGACTTATTTCACCTGCCCCAGGTTGGCCTCACTCAAATCCAGCTCGCCGAGCACCTGCCGCACTACCTCATCGCCCACCAGATGCTGGCGATGCAGGTTGTACAGCTCCAGCCGCTGCGCCCGCAGCGCGCGCAAACGCAAACGTCGCTCCAGCAAGTCCATCTGTTCGGCCAGCGCCCGTGCTTCGGCCGTGTCGTTGTAGCTGTCCAGCTCATCCCGGTACTCGGCCATCAATCGCGCCTTGAGCTCCGTGCCCAGGGTTGCCTGTGCCGCATCCTGTGGCGCGCTGGCATCGATCACCTCTTCCGCCTCCAGCGCATGGATCGCCGCCTCGGCCGTACGCCGCCAGGCTTCCTGCACTTCCTGATGCAGCCGTTCGTCCGGGCTCTTGGTGACGCCGCGTAGCAGCAGCGGCAGGGCAACACAGGCACTGATCAACGACAGCAGGATCACCCCGGCGGCGATGAAGATCAGCAGGTCACGCTCAGGGAAGGCCTGGCCCGCGCCCATCAACAGCGGCACCGACATGACACCGGCCAGGGTCACCGCCCCGCGCACACCGCCCAAGGTCAGCAACCAGCAGGAGCGCATGGTTGGCATCAGTACCAGCGCCGGCCTGCCGCGCCAGCGACGAACCACACCGATCGCCCGCCAGATGCTCTGCACCCAGACAAAACGCAGCACGATCAATGCGGCGAAGATCGCCAGCACGTCCAGGCAACGCCAGGCCAGGGTCGGCCAGACAGTGGCCTCGTGGCTGACCACGGCCTTGATGATGTCCGGCAGCTGCAGGCCCAACAGCAGGAAGATCAGGCCGTTGAAGGCGAACTCCAGCAGCGACCAGACGCTGCGGTTGAGCAGGCGCGTGCTGGTCTGGCGCGGCAACAGGTCGAGCCAGCTCTGCATCATGCCGGCGGCCACCGCCGAGAGGATGCCCGACACGCCGAGGCGCTCGGCCAGTACATAGGCGGCAAACGGCAGCAGCAGCATGAATACCACGTGGGTGGCCGGGTCATCCCAGCCGCGAGCGATCATCCAGGCGCGCAGGCGCCCGATCAGCCAGCTCAGGGCAACCCCCACCGCCAGGCCGCCGAGGGCCACCAGAACGAAGCTGAAGCTGGCATCGGCCAGCGAGAACGCCCCGGTAATCGCCGCGGCCAGGGCGAACTTGAAGGTCACCAGGCCCGAGGCATCGTTCATCAATGCCTCGCCCTGCAGCATGTGCATCAGCGGAGTCGGCAGGCGATCCTGGGTGATGGCCGAAACGGCCACGGCGTCGGTGGGCGACAGCACGGCGGCCAGGGCGAAGGCCACCGGCAGTGGAATGCTCGGCAGCAACACGTGGATGAAGTAGCCGGCGCCGACCACGGTGAACAGCACCAGCCCCACGGCCAGCGCCACCACCGGGCCGCGGATGCGCCACAGCTCACGCTTGGGGATACGCCAGCCGTCGGCGAACAGCAACGGTGGCAGGAACAGGAACAGGAACAATTCAGGGTCCAGGGCCACGTGCAGGCCCAGGGTCGGCCAGGCCAGCAATGCGCCTGCGGCGATCTGCACCAATGGCAGCGGCAGCGGGATCATGCGCCCGACCAGTTTCGACACGCTTACCAGCGTCAGCAGGATGAGGACGGTGTAGGCGGACTGCATCCGTGAAGGCTTCCTTTGTGAACCAAAAACGACAGCGGGGGCGAGAGATCGCCGTTGAAACAATATGTTAGCGAGGTATGGCGAAACGAGGCCGCTGCACGATAGTCGCAGGTGATGGATGAATATGTAACATGATGATACCCAGCTATCGTTACCGGTGCTCACCCGCCACCTGCGGGCTTGTAATACTGCTGACTGATCGTATAATCACCCTTAACGAATAACGTTAAGCATTCAGGCTCATGATTCGAAGCTTCAACTGTGCTGACACAGAAGCACTCTTCAGCACTGGAAAGGCACGGCGATGGTCGGGTATCAAGTCCGTCGTGGAGCGTAAGCTGGCCATGCTCGACGCCGCAACAGAGCTTCGAGACCTGCGCTCGCCACCTGGCAATCGCCTCGAGGCATTGAGCGGAAACCGCGCAGGCCAGCACAGCATTCGTATCAACGATCAATGGCGCCTGTGCTTCATCTGGACCGAAAACGGCCCGGCCAACGTTGAAATTGTCGATTACCATTGAGGTGCATCATGCTCAAGAACGGCATGCGTCCAGTACATCCCGGTGAAGTCCTGCGCGAGGACTTCCAGAAAGAAATGGGCTTCAGTGCCGCTGCACTGGCCAGGGCGCTCGGCGTCGCCACGCCAACCGTCAACAACATCCTGCGCGAACGGGGCGGTGTGTCCGCCGACATGGCACTGCGCCTGTCCATCTGCCTGGACACCACCCCCGAGTTCTGGCTCAACCTGCAGAGCGCCTTCGACCTGCGCACGGCCGAACAGCAACATGGCGATGAGATCATCGGATCAGTACAACGGCTGGTCGCCGCCTGATCATCAATCAGGGGCGCCACGGGCGTGGCGCCGCAAGGATCGTTCCCGCATAATCCCGCGACTGACATTCGGAAAGGGAGAGATTGAGGCAGCCTGTGGCCTCAATGTACACAATGACCTACACGCTCTACGGCATCAAAGCCTGTGACACCATGAAAAAGGCGCGCACCTGGCTGGAAGACAAAGCCATCGCCTACGAATTCCACGACTACAAGACTCAAGGCATCGACCGCGACAGCCTCAACCGCTGGTGTGACGAACACGGCTGGGAAGTCATCCTCAACCGTGCCGGCACCACCTTCCGCAAGCTCGACGACGCCAGCAAGGCCGACCTCGACCAGGCCAGGGCCGTCGAACTGATGCACGCCCAGCCGTCGATGATCAAGCGCCCGGTACTCGACCTTGGCGGGCGCACCCTGGTCGGCTTCAAGCCCGACCTGTACGCCGCTGCACTGGCCTGAGCCTTTACCCTATTTCGCACGAGGTAATCATATGTCCAATACCCTGTTCAGCCTGGCCTTCGGTGTCGGCTCCCAGAACCGCCAGGGCACCTGGCTGGAAGTGTTCTACGCACAACCCCTGCTCAACCCGAGCGCCGAACTGGTTGCCGCAGTAGCGCCAATCCTCGGCTATGAAGGCGGCAACCAGGCCATCACCTTCAGCAACGCCCAGGCCGCCCAGCTGGCCGAAGCCGTCAAAGGCGTGGACGCCGCCCAAGCCGCCCTGCTGACCCGCCTGGCCGAAAGCCACAAGCCGCTGGTCGCCACCCTGCTGGCCGAAGATGCCGCACTGGCGTCGACCCCAGAGGCCTACCTCAAGCTGCACCTGCTGTCGCATCGCCTGGTCAAGCCGCACGGCCTGAGCCTGGCCGGCATTTTCCCGCTGCTGCCGAACGTGGCCTGGACCAACCAGGGCGCGGTCGACCTGAGCGAGCTGGCCGAACTGCAACTGGAAGCGCGCCTGAAGGGCGAGCTGCTGGAAGTGTTCTCGGTGGACAAGTTCCCGAAAATGACCGACTACGTGGTCCCGGCCGGCGTGCGCATCGCCGACACCGCCCGCGTGCGCCTGGGCGCCTACATCGGCGAAGGCACCACCATCATGCACGAAGGCTTCGTCAACTTTAACGCGGGCACCGAAGGCCCGGGCATGATCGAAGGCCGCGTTTCCGCTGGCGTATTCGTCGGCAAGGGTTCGGACCTGGGCGGCGGCTGCTCGACCATGGGCACCCTGTCCGGTGGCGGCAACATAGTCATCAAGGTCGGCGAAGGCTGCCTGATCGGCGCCAACGCCGGTATCGGCATTCCGCTGGGCGACCGCAACACCGTCGAAGCCGGCCTGTACATCACCGCTGGCACCAAGGTGAACCTGCTGGATGAGAACAACGAGCTGGTGAAAGTGGTCAAGGCCCGCGACCTGGCCGGCCAGACCGACCTGCTGTTCCGCCGCAACTCGCTGAACGGCGCAGTGGAGTGCAAGACCCACAAGTCGGCCATCGAGCTGAACGAGGCGCTGCACGCCCACAACTGAGAATATTGAGAGCCTTGTAGGAGCGGGCTTGCCCGCGATCAGCGGACGCTCAGCATTTGTAATGTTAAGATCGGGTCTGGCACCTCGCCAGACCCGATTTTCATTCCAGGCCCCGCGAACATGTTCCAGCCCTCCCCCTGGCGCGCCGACTTCCCCGCCATCGCCGCCCTGCAACGGCAGCACCAGACCTACCTGGACAGCGCCGCTACCACCCAGAAGCCCCAGGCGTTGCTCGATGCCCTGAGCCATTACTACGGCCATGGCGCTGCCAACGTGCACCGCGCCCAGCACCTGCCCGGTGCGCTGGCAACCCAGGCTTTCGAGACCAGCCGCGACAAGGTGGCGACCTGGCTCAATGCGGCGGACTCACGGCAGATCGTCTTCACCCATGGCGCCACCTCGGCGCTGAACCTGCTGGCCTATGGCCTGGAACACCGCTTCGAAGCGGGCGACGAGATTGCCATCAGCGCCCTGGAGCACCACGCCAACCTGCTGCCTTGGCAACAACTGGCCCGGCGGCGCGGCCTGCGCCTGGTGGTGTTGCCGCTGGACGAGCATGGCCGCATCGACCTGGAGCAGGCGCTGCAGCTGATCGGCCCGCGCACCCGTGTGCTCGCCGTCAGCCAGCTGTCCAACGTGCTCGGCACATGGCAACCATTGCCTGCGTTGCTGGCCCATGCCCGCGCCCAGGGCGCGCTGACCGTGGTCGATGGCGCCCAGGGCGTCGTGCATGGCCGCCATGATGTGCAGCAGTTGGGCTGCGACTTCTACGTATTTTCGAGCCACAAGCTTTATGGGCCGGAGGGTGTCGGCGTCCTGTACGGCCGTACCCAGGCACTTGAACTGCTGCGCCACTGGCAGTTTGGCGGCGAAATGGTGCAAATGGCCGACTACCAGAGCGCCAGCTTTCGCCCCGCGCCACTGGGTTTCGAGGCCGGCACGCCGCCGATCGCCGGGGTCATCGGGCTGGGCGCGACGCTGGATTACCTGGCCAGCCTCGACACCCCTGCCGTCGAGGCTCACGAAGCCAGCCTGCACCAGCATCTGCTGCGCGGCCTGGCCGACCGCGACGGTGTGCGCGTCCTTGGCACACCACAGACGGCCCTGGCCAGCTTCGTCATCGACGGTGTACACAACGCCGACATCGCCCACCTGCTGACCGAGCAAGGCATTGCCGTGCGCGCCGGGCATCACTGCGCGATGCCGCTGCTCAAGGGGCTGGGGCTGGAGGGGGCGATTCGGGTGTCGCTGGGGCTGTACAACGACAGTGACGACCTGCAACGGTTCTTCGCGGCGCTGGACCAGGGCCTGGAGTTACTGCGATGAGTTTGCCCTTGCCAGCCCAGCAAGCGTTGGAAAGCTTCGAGCAGGCCCACGGCTGGGAACAGCGGGCGCGGCTGCTGATGCAATGGGGCGACCGCCTGGCGCCACTGGATGACGCCGAAAAGACCGAGGCCAACCGCGTACATGGCTGCGAAAGCCTGGTGTGGCTGGTGGCGGAACGGGTCGAAGGACAGTGGCACTTCAAGGCGAGCAGCGATGCGCGGTTGCTGCGCGGGTTGCTGGCGCTGCTGCTGGCGCGGGTTCAAGGGGTGGACAGCGCGGAACTGGCCGGGCTGGATCTGCGAGCGTGGTTTACCCAGTTAGGGCTGGAACGGCAACTGTCGCCGTCGCGCAGCAATGGGCTGCATGCGGTGTTGCTGCGAATGGCAGAGTTGGCAACCAGCCGTTAAGTCCGCGGCGCCTGCTTCGCGGGTAAACCCACTCCTACAGGGTCATCATCGCCAGTGAGAGCTGTGCTGTGCCTGTGGGAGCGGGTTCACCCGCGAAGCAGCCAGCGCAATTATTCCGGTTTGACCCGCTCCGATGGCCGCCGCGCGCCGGCCACCAGTTTTTCGATCGCCTTGCTCGCCGCGACCATGCCAAAGGTCGCAGTCACCATCATCACCGCGCCAAAGCCCCCCGCGCAGTCCAGGCGCACGCCTTCGCCGACGAAGCTCTTCTGCAAGCAAACACTGCCATCCCCCTTCGGATAACGCAGCTGTTCGCTGGAAAACACGCATGGCACGCCGTAGTTGCGGCTGGTATTGCGCGAGAAGTTATAGTCCCGGCGCAGGGTCGAACGCACCCGTGAAGCCAACGGGTCGTTGAAGGTCTTGTTGAGGTCGCCGACCTGGATCTGGGTCGGGTCGATCTGCCCGCCCGCCCCCCCGGTGGTGACGATGGCGATCTTGCGGCGCCGACACCAGGCAATCAGCGCGGCCTTGGCCATCACGCTGTCGATGCAGTCGATCACTGCATCCATCTCCTCGGTGATGTACTCGGCCATGGTCTCGCGAGTGACAAAATCCGCCACCGCGTGCACGGTAATCTTCGGGTTGATCGCCCGCAGGCGTTCGGCCATCACCTCGACCTTGGGCCGCCCGACCTGGCCTTCCAGCGCATGGGCCTGACGGTTGGTATTGCTGACGCAGACATCGTCCAGGTCGAACAGGGTGATTTCGCCGACGCCACTGCGCGCCAGGGCCTCGGCCGCCCACGAGCCGACCCCGCCGATGCCGACGACGGCCACATGGGCATTGCCCAGGCGCTGCAGGCCCTGGTCGCCATACAGCCGGGCAACGCCGGCGAAGCGTGGATCTTCAGTGCTCATGTTCCTACCTCAACGCTCGTACCCGAAAATGCGGCGCGCATTATAGGCCAGCGGCCGCTTTCACCTCCATCGTTAGGAAACACCCTACCATTACTGCTTTAATGTCCTATCACTTGGACAGAATCGGACCACAATGTCATCTCGCAAATTCGGCCTCAACCTGGTGGTGGTCCTGGCCATCGCCGCGCTGTTCACCGGGTTCTGGGCACTCATCAACCGCCCGGTCTCCGCGCCTGCCTGGCCGGAACAGATCTCCGGCTTCTCGTACTCGCCCTTCCGCCTTGGGGAAAGCCCGCAAAAGGGCCAGTACCCCAGCGATGACGAGATGCGCCAGGACCTGGAGCAGCTAAACAAGCTCACCGACAACATCCGCATCTATACCGTCGAGGGCACCCAGGCCGAAATCCCTCGGCTGGCCGAGGAGTTCGGCCTGCGGGTGACCTTGGGCATCTGGATCAGCAAGGACCTGGAGCGCAACGAACGCGAGATCGAAAAAGGCATCGAACTGGCCAACCACTCGCGCAGTGTGGTGCGGGTGGTGGTCGGCAACGAAGCGCTGTTCCGCGAGGAGGTGACGCCCGAAGAGCTGATTCAGTACCTCGATCGCGTGCGCGCCGCCGTCAAGGTGCCGGTCACCACCAGCGAGCAGTGGCACATCTGGAAGGAACACCCGGAACTGGCCAGGCACGTCGACCTGATCGCCGCGCACATCCTGCCGTACTGGGAGTTCGTGCCGATGAAAGACTCGGTGCAGTTCGTCCTCGACCGCGCCCGCGAGCTACGCCACCAGTTCTCGCACAAGCCGCTGCTGCTGTCGGAAGTCGGCTGGCCGAGCAACGGCCGCATGCGCGGCGGCGCCGACGCCACCCAGGCCGACCAGGCCATCTACCTGCGCACCCTGGTCAACACCCTGAACCGACGGGGCTACAACTACTTCGTCATCGAGGCCTACGACCAGCCGTGGAAGGCCAACGACGAAGGTTCGGTAGGCGCCTACTGGGGCGTGTACAACGCCGAGCGCCAGCAGAAGTTCAACTTCGAGGGGCCGGTGGTGGCGATCCCGCAGTGGCGGGCCCTGGCGGTCGCTTCGGTGGTCCTGGCGATGATCGCCCTGGCCGTGCTGCTGATCGACGGCTCGGCCTTGCGCCAGCGCGGCCGCACCTTCCTCACCTTCATCACCTTCCTGTGCGGGTCGGTGCTGGTGTGGATCGCCTACGACTACAGCCAGCAATACAGCACCTGGTTCAGCCTGACCGTCGGCGTGTTGCTGGCGCTCGGCGCGCTGGGCGTGTTCATCGTGTTGATGACCGAGGCCCACGAACTGGCCGAAGCCGTGTGGATCCACAAGCGCCGCCGCGAATTCCTGCCGGTGCAGGGCGACAGCGCCTACCGGCCCAAGGTGTCAGTGCATGTGCCGTGCTACAACGAGCCACCGGAGATGGTCAAGCAGACCCTCGACGCCCTCGCCGCGCTGGACTACCCGGACTATGAAGTGCTGGTGATCGACAACAACACCAAGGACCCGGCCGTGTGGGAGCCACTCAAGGCCCACTGCGAGAAGCTTGGCGAGCGTTTCAAGTTCTTCCATGTCGCGCCCCTGGCCGGCTTCAAGGGCGGCGCCCTGAACTACCTGATCCCGCATACAGCCAAGGACGCTGAGGTGATCGCGGTAATCGACTCGGACTACTGCGTCGACCGTAACTGGCTCAAGCACATGGTGCCGCACTTCGCTGACCCGAAGATCGCCGTGGTGCAGTCGCCACAGGACTACCGCGACCAGCACGAAAGCACCTTCAAGAAGCTCTGCTACAGCGAATACAAAGGCTTCTTCCACATTGGCATGGTCACTCGCAACGACCGTGACGCGATCATCCAGCACGGCACCATGACCATGACCCGCCGCAGTGTGCTGCAAGAGCTGGGCTGGGCCGAGTGGTGCATCTGCGAAGACGCCGAGCTGGGCCTGCGGGTATTCGAGAAAGGCCTGTCGGCAGCCTATTCGCACAATAGCTATGGCAAGGGCCTGATGCCCGACACCTTCATCGACTTCAAGAAGCAGCGTTTCCGCTGGGCCTATGGCGCCATCCAGATCATCAAGCACCACGCCAGCGCCCTGCTGCGCGGCAAGGGCAGCGAGCTGACCCGTGGCCAGCGCTATCACTTCCTGGCCGGCTGGCTGCCGTGGGTCGCCGACGGCATGAACATCTTCTTCACGGTCGGCGCGCTGCTGTGGTCGGCGGCGATGATCATTGTCCCGCACCGGGTCGACCCGCCGCTGATGATCTTTGCCATCCCGCCGCTGGCGCTATTCTTCTTCAAGGTCGGCAAGATCATCTTCCTCTACCGCCGTGCGGTAGGGGTGAACCTCAAGGATGCCTTTGCTGCGGCACTGGCGGGGCTGGCGCTGTCGCATACCATTGCCAAGGCGGTGCTTTACGGCTTCTTCACCAGCAGCATGCCGTTCTTCCGCACACCGAAGAACGCCGACAGCCATGGCTTGCTGGTGGCGATTTCCGAAGCACGGGAAGAGCTGTTCATCATGTTGCTGCTGTGGGGCGCGGCACTTGGCATATTCCTGGTGCAGGGGCTGCCGAGTTCGGACATGCGCTTCTGGGTGGCGATGTTGCTGGTGCAGTCGCTGCCCTATGTGGCTGCGCTGGTGATGGCGTTTCTGTCGTCGCTGCCCAAGCCGGTCGAGAAGGCCGCCGAAGCACAACAGGTTTGAGAGGGCGGGGGCGCTTTGCGCCCCCAAGCCCCCTCTGTTTGATATAAGATAACGCCCCTCAGATTTCCCCGCCTCGCCTTGCCCCGGAGTCCCCCATGACGGCCCCTGCCGAGCTCTCGCCCACCCTTCAACTGGCCTGCGACCTGATCCGTCGCCCCTCGGTCACCCCCGTCGACGCCGACTGCCAGGCACAGATGATGAACCGCCTGGGCGCCGTGGGCTTCCAGCTGGAGCCGATGCGTTTCGAAGACGTCGATAACTTCTGGGCTACCCACGGTACCCAGGATGGCCCGGTCCTGTGCTTCGCCGGCCATACCGACGTGGTCCCCACCGGCCCGGTGCAGCAGTGGCAACACGAGCCATTCGAGGCGTTGATCGACGCCGACGGCATGCTCTGCGGCCGCGGCGCCGCCGACATGAAAGGCAGCCTGGCCTCGATGGTGATCGCCAGCGAGCGCTTCGTGCAGGACTACCCGAACCACCGCGGCAAGGTCGCCTTCCTGATCACCAGCGACGAGGAAGGCCCGGCGCACCACGGCACCAAGGCCGTGGTCGAGCGCCTGAAGGCACGCAACGAGCGCCTGGACTGGTGCATCGTCGGCGAGCCGTCGAGCACCACCCTGCTCGGTGACGTGGTCAAGAACGGCCGTCGCGGCTCGCTCGGTGCCAAGCTGACCGTGCGCGGCAAGCAAGGCCATGTGGCCTACCCGCACCTGGCTCGCAACCCGATCCACCTGGCCGCCCCGGCATTGGCGGAACTGGCAGCCGAGCACTGGGATGAAGGCAACGTATTCTTCCCGCCGACCAGCTTCCAGATCTCCAACCTCAACGCCGGCACCGGCGCCACCAACGTGGTCCCGGGTGAGCTGACCGCGCTGTTCAACTTCCGCTTCTCCACCGAGTCGACCGTCGAAGGCCTGCAGGCGCGGGTTTCGGCGATCCTCGACAAGCACGAGCTGGACTGGTCGGTCGACTGGGCGCTGTCGGGCCTGCCGTTCCTCACCGAGCCGGGCGAACTGCTCGACGCGGTGTCGGCCAGCATCAAGGGCGTCACTGGCCGCGACACCCAACCGTCGACCAGCGGCGGCACCTCCGATGGCCGCTTCATTGCCACCATGGGCACCCAAGTGGTCGAACTCGGCCCGGTCAACGCCACCATCCACCAGGTCGACGAGCGGATCCTGGCCAGCGACCTCGACCTGCTGACCGAAATCTACTACCAGACCCTGGTCCGGTTGCTCGCCTGATGCTCGCCTGCCCCCTCTGCCAGGCCGCCTTGTCGCGGCTCGACAACGGCGTGGTGTGCCCGGCCGGCCACCGCTTCGACCGCGCCCGCCAGGGTTACCTGAACCTGCTGCCGGTGCAGCACAAGAACAGCCGTGACCCAGGCGACAACCAGGCCATGGTCCAAGCCCGCCGCGACTTCCTCGACGGCGGCCACTATGCCCCGGTGGCCCAGCGCCTGGCCGAGCTTGCCGCCGAGCGCCAACCCGGCGCCTGGCTGGACATCGGTTGCGGTGAGGGTTACTACACCGCGCAGATCGCCCAGGCCCTGCCGGGCGCCGATGGCTATGCCCTGGACATCTCCCGCGAGGCGGTCAAGCGTGCCTGCCGCCGTGCGCCCGAGGTAACCTGGATGGTCGCCAGCATGGCCCGCGTGCCGTTGGCCGATGCCAGCTGCCAGTTCATCGCCAGCGTGTTCAGCCCGCTGGACTGGGACGAGGCCAAGCGCCTGCTCAGCCCCGGTGGCGGCCTGATGCGCGTGGGCCCGACCAGCGGCCACCTCATGGAGCTGCGCGAAGTGCTCTACGATGAAGTGCGCCCCTACGCCGACGACAAGCACCTGGCCCTGGTGCCCGAAGGCATGGCCCACGCCCACAGCGAAACCCTCGAGTTCCGCCTGAGCCTGGTCCAACCCAAGGCCCGTGCCGACCTGCTGGCGATGACCCCGCACGGCTGGCGCGCCAGCGCCGAGAAGCGCGCCCGGGTGATCGACCAGCCCGAGCCGTTCGAGGTGACGGTTTCCATGCGTTATGACTATTTCGTGCGCCAACACTGAGCACACCCGGAGCCCTTATGCGCCAACCCGATATCGAGATCTACCTGAAGGACGCCGACGTCGACCACAAGCAGATTGCCGAGTGGCTCAGCCAGGCAATCGGCCCGTGCAGCGAATGGAAGCAGAAAGGTCAGACCTTCAAGTGCCAGGCCGGTAACATTCCGGTCACCTGGTTACCCAAGGCTGTAGGGAAATGGAACAGCCTCTACCTGGAAAGCGACCAGACCCCATGGGCCGATGACGTTGCCTGCGCCCGCGCCGCGTTCGCCGCGCTGAACGTCGAGGTGCGTTGCGCGCCGGGTGGCTGGGTCGAGGAAGACGGTGAGGACGATGCCGATCGCTGGGTCCGCATCAGCGCCGACGGTGAAGAGGAAATCACCTGGCGTACTGCTTGAGCTGCAAGAAAGGTTGCATCAGGCTGCAAGCACACGGTCGCTTGCAGCTTGAAGCCTACAGCTAGAGGCTCAGAGCCCGACTACGTCTTCGGCTTGCAGGCCTTTCTGGCCCTGCACGCAGGCGTATTCCACCCGCTGCCCTTCGACCAGGGTACGATGCCCCTCACCGCGGATCGCCCGATAGTGGACGAATACATCCGCACCACCTTCGCGCTGAATGAAGCCATAACCTTTGGCATCGTTGAACCACTTAACATTCCCAGTCTCACGAGACGACATCTGAACTACTCCGGATTTTTATTGTGAAGATCGCCTTGTAGACACAGGGTGTCCTCCCTATGTCGACGCCGCTTGCCGAAATATCCTGCAAGTGGCAGGCCGAGTATATGACACAGAACAAAAAATTTTCATGACCGTCGCGCTATTTACCGAATTTTGCTGAACTTGCGCCGATACGGCAGACTAAACGACTGTCTATTCTCTGAAATTCACTCCCAGGGCACTCACCCCATGACCCGTTCCCCCCTGCGCCGCCTGATCTTCGGCGCCCTGCGTCGCCTGATGTACCTGTGGGTGCGCTCCGAGACCATCAACCAGTCGTCCCTGACCCTCAAGCTCGACCGCAGCCGCCCGGTGTTCTACGCCCTGCCGTCACCATCGCTCACCGACCTGGTGGTGCTCGACCGTGAATGCACCAAAGCGGGGCTGCCGCGCCCGGTGCTGCCGGTGGCCGTCGGCTCGCTGCAGGAACCTGCCGCGTTCTTCTACCTGACGCCGGACCCGGACTGGCTTGGCCGCCACGACAAGCGCGGCGCACCGCCGACCCTGGAGCGCCTGGTCGCCGCCATCAGCCAGCACGCCGAGGAAGACGCACAGATCATTCCGGTCAGCGTGTTCTGGGGGCAGACGCCGGCCAGCGAGAACAGCCCGTGGAAATTGCTGTTCGCCGACAGCTGGGCCGTGACCGGGCGCCTGCGCCGGCTGTTGACCGTGTTGATCCTGGGGCGCAAGACCCGCGTGCAGTTCTCCGCGCCGATCCACCTGCGCGAACTGGTGCAGCACAACAAGGGTCACGAGCGTACCGTGCGCATGGCCCAGCGCCTGATGCGCGTGCACTTTCGCAACCTCAAGACCGCCGTGATCGGCCCCGACCTCTCGCACCGTCGCAACCTGGTCAAGGGCCTGGTGCATGCGCCCCTGGTCCGCCAGGCCATCGCCGACGAAGCCCAGCGCGAGAGCATGCCCGTGGCCAAGGCCGAAGCCCAGGCGCTGCGCTACGGCAACGAGATCGCTTCGGACTACACCTATACCGCGATCCGCTTCCTGGAGGTGGTGCTGAGCTGGTTCTGGAACAAGATCTACGACGGCATCAAGGTCAACCACATCGAGCAGGTACAAGGCATCGCCCCAGGCCACGAAGTGATCTACGTGCCCTGCCATCGCAGCCACATCGATTACCTGCTGCTGTCCTACCTGCTGTTCCGCAATGGCCTGACGCCGCCGCACATCGCTGCCGGCATCAACCTCAACATGCCGGTGATCGGTAGCCTGCTGCGCCGTGGCGGTGCTTTCTTCATGCGCCGCACGTTCAAGGGCAACCCGCTATACACGGCGGTGTTCAACGAGTACCTGCACACGCTGTTCACCAAGGGCTTCCCGGTGGAGTACTTCGTCGAAGGTGGCCGCTCGCGCACCGGGCGCATGCTGCAGCCGCGTACCGGGATGCTGGCGATCACCCTGCGCAGCTTCTTGCGCTCCTCACGTACGCCGATCGTCTTCGTGCCGGTGTACATCGGTTATGAGCGCGTGCTGGAAGGCCGCACCTACCTCGGCGAACTGCGGGGTGCGAGCAAGAAAAAGGAGTCGATCTTCGACATCTTCAAAGTCTTCGGTGCACTGAAGCAGCGCTTCGGCCAGGTCTATGTCAACTTCGGCGAGCCGATCCGCCTGGCCGCGTTTCTCGACGAGCAGCAACCCGGCTGGCGCGAGCAGGAGCTGGGCCCACAGTTCCGCCCAGCCTGGCTGAACGATGCCACCACCCGCCTGGGTGCAACGGTTGCCCGCCATCTCAACGAGGCGGCAGCGGTCAACCCGGTCAACCTGGTGGCCCTGGCACTGCTCTCCACCAGCCGCCTGGCGCTGGACGAGCGTGCCCTGACCCGGGTGCTCGACCTGTACCTGGCTTTGCTGCGCCAAGTGCCGTACTCCGAGCACACCACCTTGCCCGAAGGCGACGGCCAGGCACTGATCGAACACGTGCGCGGCATGGACCTGCTGGCCGAACAGAAGGACGCGCTGGGTCGCATCCTCTACCTGGATGAAGCCAACGCGGTATTGATGACTTATTACCGCAACAATGTCCTGCACATCTTTGCCCTGCCGGCCCTGCTGGCGAGCTTCTTCCTCAGCAGTTCGCGCATGAGCCGCGAACTGCTGGGCCAGTACGTGCATGCGCTGTATCCGTACCTGCAGGCCGAACTGTTCCTGCGCTGGGCGCCGGAGCAACTGGACGAGGTGATCGACCACTGGCTGGCAGCGCTGGTCGAACAAGGCCTGCTGCGCCACGAAAACGACCTGTACATGCGCCCGGCGCCAAGCTCACGCCAGTTCGTGCTGCTGACCTTGGTCGCACGTACCATCACCCAGACCTTGCAGCGCTTCTACATGGCCACTTCGCTGCTGCTCAACAGCGGGCAGCACACCCTGAGCGCAGAAGAGCTGGAAGACTTGTGCGTCATGATGGCCCAGCGCCTGTCGATCCTGCATGGCCTGAATGCCCCGGAGTTTTTCGACAAGACCCTGTTCCGCCACTTCATCCAGACGTTGATCGTGCAGGGTGTGCTGCGTCCCGATGGCAACGGCAAGCTGGGTTATCACGACAAACTCGGCGAATTGGCCGAAGGCGTGGCCAAGCGTGTGCTGTCGGCGGAGCTGCGCCTGTCGATCCGCCAGGTAGCGTTGCACCGTGATGAGACCCTGAGCATGGTCCAAGGGTAGGCGTTCAGTCTGTAAGGGTGCCTTGAGAGAACGCAGGATCAATGAGCAGCACCCATTGATCCACTCTCAAGGAGCTACTTAATGACGTCGAGCAAATCCAGCATCACCCAGGGCATCCACGGCGGCAACCTGCCGGAATCGGTCACCCAAGGCATCCACGGTGGCAACCTGCCGGAATCCGTCACCCAAGGCATCCACGGTGGCAACCTGCCGGAATCGGTCACCCCAGGCATCCACGGTGGCAACCTGCCGGAATCCGTCACCCAGGGCATCCACGGGGGCAACCTGCCGGAATCCGTCACCCAGGGCATCCACGGTGGCAATCTCAGCCCTGCATCCGCTGAGGGGATTCACGGCGACAACAACAAGGGCTGACCACTGCGCCGGGAAAATCCGCTAAAGTCCCAAGGGTTGGCCACAAGCCAGCCCCAAGGACACCGGAGACTCCATGAAAAAGCTCTTTATGCTGTGTTGCGCATCCCTGCTCGCAGCCTGTTCCAGCCACACCCCGCCCAGCCAGGCCAGCCTGAATGGCGAAGTCTTCTATCTGCAGCGCATCGCCCTGCCGCCGGCCGCCACCTTGAGCGTCGAGTTGCAGGACGTCTCGCTGATGGACGCCCCCGCCGTGACCCTGGCCCGCCAGGCCGGCCCGGTCAAAGGCAACGTGCCGCTGCCGTTCCACCTCAGCTACGACCCGGCCCAGGTCAAACCCGGCCACCGCTATGCGCTCAGCGCACGGATTGAGCTGGACGGCAAGCTGCTGTTCATCAACACCGAACACCACGGCGTCGCGCTCGACGGCAGCGACCCGCAGCCGGTACGTGTCAAAGTCGACCCGGTGCGCTGAGCCCGCCCCCCATTCATCCACAAGGAAATACCCATGATTCGCGCCTCACTGCGCTTCACTACCCTGTGCGCCGGCCTGCTGCTGTCGGCCAGCGCCCTGGCCCTGTCGCTTGGCGACCTGAGCCAGTCCGACGCCACTGGCGGCCTTAAGGATGCCCTGACCCAGGGTGCGCAGATCGCCGTCAAGCAGCTGAGCACCCCAGGCGGCTTCAGCAATAATCCGGATGTGCGCATCGAGCTGCCAGGCAACCTTGGCAAAGCGGCCAAGGCCATGAAGATGTTCGGCAAGGGCGACCAGGTCGAAGCCCTGGAAGCCAGCATGAACAAGGCTGCCGAAGCTGCCGTGCCGCAGGCCCAGGCGATTCTGGTGGATGCCGTGAAGAAGATGACCGTGACCGATGCCAAGGGCATCCTCAGCGGTGGTCAGGATTCGGCCACCCAATACCTGAACAAGAGCAGCCGCGAGCAGATCCGCGCCAAGTTCCTGCCGATCGTCAAGCAGGCCACCGACAAGGTGGGCGTCGCCCAGCAGTACAACGCCTTTGCTGGCCAGGCCAAAGGCCTGGGGCTGATCAAGGATGACGCCAATATCGAGAACTACGTGACCGAGAAGGCGCTGGATGGCCTGTTCGAGATGATTGCCAAGCAGGAACAGAGCATTCGCCAGAACCCGGCACAGGCGGCAACCAGCCTGGCCAAGAAAGTCTTCGGCGCGCTCTGAGGGGCCTGGGGAGGGCTTTGCCCTCCCCTGCAATCCTCACGCTTTCTTGACCCTGAACCAAGCCGCATACAATGCCGGCAGGAACAGCAAGGTCAACGCCGTTGCCACGATCAGCCCGCCCATGATCGCCACCGCCATCGGCCCGTAGAACACACTCCGCGACAACGGAATCATTGCCAGCACCGCCGCCAGCGCGGTCAGCACGATCGGCCGGAAGCGTCGCACCGTGGCCTCGATGATCGCCTGCCAGCGGTCCAGCCCGGAAGCGATATCCTGCTCGATCTGGTCCACCAGGATGACCGAGTTGCGCATGATCATCCCCGCCAGGGCGATGGTGCCGAGCATGGCGACGAAGCCGAACGGCTGGCGGAACACCAGCAGGAACAACGTCACGCCAATCAGCCCCAACGGCGCGGTAAGGAACACCATCACCGTGCGCGAGAAGCTGCGCAGCTGGATCATCAGCAAGCTCAGCACCACCACGATGAACAGCGGCATGCCGGCATTCACCGACTTCTGCCCGCGCTCCGAGTCTTCTACCGTGCCGCCCACCTCCAGCAGGTAGCCATCCGGCAGCCTGGCCCTGATCTCCTGCAAGGTCGGCAGGATCTGCTTCACCAGGGTCGCCGGCTGCTCCTTGTCATAGATGTCGGCACGCACGGTCACCGTCGGCAGGCGGTTGCGGTGCCAGATGATGCCCTCTTCGAAGCCATACTCCAAGGTCGCCACCTGCGACAGCGCCACGCTCTGGCCATTGCTGGTGGGCAGCGCCAGGCTGCCGAGGCTGCCCAGTTCGCCACGCTCCTGCTGGGTGCCGCGCAAGAGGATCTCGATCAGTTCGTTGTCCTCCCGGTACTGGCTGACCGTGGTGCCGGTCAGCGAGCTCTGCAGGAAGCTCGACAGCTGCGCAGTACTTACGCCGAGGGCGCGGGCGCGGTCCTGATCGATCTCCAGGAACACCGCCTTGCTCGGCTCTTCCCAGTCCAGGTGTACGTTGACCACATGCGGGTTCTCGCGCACCTTGTCGGCCACCTCGCGCGCCAGGGCACGGGCCTTCTCGATGTGCTCGCCGGTGACCCGGAACTGCACCGGGTAGCCCACGGGCGGGCCGTTCTCCAGGCGTGTGACGCGAGCACGAAGGTCGGGGAACTGCTGGTCGACGGTGCTGATCAACCAGCTGCGCAGGCGCTCGCGGTCTTCCATCGACTTGGCCAGCACCACGAACTGGGCGAAGCTGGCGGCAGGCAGCTGCTGGTCCAGCGGCAGGTAGAAGCGTGGCGAACCGGTGCCCACGTAGGCGACGTAGTTGTCGATGCCGTCCTGCTGCTTGAGCAGCGCTTCCAGTTGCTTGACCCGCTCGGCGGTATTGGCCAGCGAGGCGCCTTCGGCGAGCTTCAGGTCGACCATCAGCTCCGGTCGCCCTGAAGCCGGGAAGAACTGCTGCGGCACGAAACGGAACAGCACAATGCTGCCGACAAAGGCGGCGATGGTCAGCAGGATCACCGTCTTGCGCCGCCGTACGCACCACTCCACCACACGCCGTACGCGCTGGTAGAACGGCGTGCCGTAAGGGTCCTGCGCGTGCGCGCCGTTGCCATGGCGGGCAGCATGCAGCCTGGCCAGGTCCGGCAGCAGCCGTTCGCCCAGGTAAGGCACGAAAACCACCGCCGCGACCCACGAGGTCAGCAGCGCGATGGTCACCACCTGGAAAATCGAGCGGGTGTATTCGCCAGTGCTCGAAGCTGCCGTGGCGATCGGCAGGAAGCCCGCAGCCGTGATCAGCGTACCGGTGAGCATTGGGAACGCCGTGCTGGTCCAGGCGTAGCTGGCGGCCTTGAGGCGGTCATAGCCCTGCTCCATCTTGATCGCCATCATCTCCACGGCGATGATCGCGTCGTCCACCAGCAGGCCCAGCGCCAGCACCAGCGCGCCGAGCGAGATCTTGTGCAGGCCGATGCCGAAGTAGTGCATGCTGGCGAACGTCATGGCCAGCACCAGCGGAATGGCCAAGGCCACCACCAGGCCGGTGCGCAGGCCGAGGGAGAAGAAGCTCACCAGCAGCACGATCACCAACGCCTCGACCAGCACCTGGACGAACTCGCCAACCCCGGCCTTGACTGCCGCCGGCTGGTCGGAGACCTTGCGCAGCTCCATGCCCGCCGGCAGGTTGCGCGCCAGGCGTTCAAACTCGTCTTCGAGCGCTTTGCCGAGTACCAGAATGTCGCCGCCATCCTTCATCGACACCGCCAGGCCGATGGCGTCCTCGCCCATGAAGCGCATGCGCGGTGCGGGCGGGTCGTTGAAGCCACGGTGCACGTCGGCCACGTCGCCAATGCGGAAGGTGCGGTCGCCGACCCGGATGGGGAACTGGCGGATGTGGTCAACGCTGTCGAAGTGACCGCTCACCCGCAGTTGCAGGCGTTCACTGGAGGTCTCGAAAAAGCCCGCGGTACTGACCGCGTTCTGCTCGCGCAAGGCTTGCTGCACGGCCTCCAGTGGTACGCCCAGGGTGGCCAGCTTGAGGTTGGACAGCTCGATCCAGACCTTTTCGTCCTGCAGGCCGATCAGCTCGACCTTGCCCACGTCCTTGACCCGCTGCAGCTGGATCTGGATGCGGTCGGCGTAGTCCTTGAGCACCGCATAGTCGAAGCCGGCGCCGGTCAGCGCGTAGATATTGCCGAAGGTGGTACCGAACTCGTCGTTGAAGAACGGGCCCTGGATTTCCGGCGGCAAGGTATGGCGGATGTCAGCCACCTTCTTGCGGATCTGGTACCACAGCTCGGGAATGTCCTTGGAGTGCAGCGAGTCGCGGGCCATGAAGGTCACCTGCGACTCACCCGGGCGCGAGAACGAGACGATCCTCTCGTACTCACCAGTCTCCATCAGCTTCTTCTCGATGCGCTCGGTGACCTGACGCGAGACTTCCTCGGCCGTAGCCCCCGGCCACAGGGTACGAATGACCATGGCCTTGAAGGTGAACGGCGGGTCTTCACTCTGCCCCAGCTTGGTGTAGGACATGGCGCCGATGGCAGCCAGCAGAATCATCAGGAACAGCACAATCTGGCGGTTACGCAACGCCCATGCGGAAAGGTTGAAACCCATCGGGACTTACTCCTTGGCCGTCAGGTTCACCACACGGTTGGTGCGGTCCACCGGCCGCACCTCCTGCCCTTCGCGCAACACGTGGCCACCGGCAGCGACTACCCAGTCGCCCGGCGCCAGGCCTTCGAGCACCGGCACGGTTTCACTGCCATAAGGCCCCAGGCGCACCACGGCGCGCTCCAGGCGGCTTTCCTTGTTGACGCGCCAGACATACGCCTGGCCGTTCTCGGCGGTGACTGCCGACAGCGGCACGGCAAGCGGAATCACCCCGTCATGGGCAATGAATACCCGCGCACTCTGGCCGAGTTCGGCCGGCACCTTGGCCGAGGTGAAGGCAATTCGTGCGGCGAAGGTCCGTGAACGCGGGTCGGCGGCAGGTGACAGCTCGCGAATGCGACCCTGGAAGCGTTCGTTGGGGTGCGACCACAACTCGACGCTGACAGCCTGGCCCACGGCAAAACGGGAGAACTGCTGTTCCGGCAGGCCGATGGCAACTTCACGCTCACCGTCGGCGGCGAGCGTGAACACGGTCTGCCCAGCCGCGACCACCTGGCCGACTTCAACCTGACGTTTGGCGATGACACCGGCTTGCGGCGCACGCAACACGGCGTAATCCGCCTGGTTGCCGGCCACGTCGAATTCGGCCTTGGCCTGCTTCAGGCGGGCAAGGCCGGCGCGGTAGAGATTTTCCGCGTTGTCGTACTGGGAATGGCTGACCATCTGCCGGTCGAGCAGCTTCTGGTAACGGTCGCGCTCGGCACGCACCAGCGACAGGTTGGCCTCGGCCGCCGCCAGCTGGGCACGGTTGGCTTCCAGCTGCAGACGCACGTCCTGTGGGTCGAGTTCGGCCAGCGGCTGCTCGGCCCTGACCCGCTGCCCTTCCTCCACCAGGCGCTTGCTGACCTTGCCGCCGATGCGGAAGGCCAGCTCCGGCTCGAAGCGCGCGCGCACTTCGCCGGGGTAACTGTCGGCAGCGGCTTCGGCCGGCTGCGGCTGCACCACCAGGGCCGGGCGCGGCGCGGCGGGTGGAGCGGCTTCCTGACCGCAGGCGGCCAGCATCAGCGCGGCAGCGGCGGGCAGAACGAGGGAAAAGGCATGACGCAGCATGATGAATCCTTTCGCGAAGTGCACATCGAATATTTATACTGGCGAGTATATTAAATCAGGGAACCGAGGCCGGGAAGCTGCCGTCGGAAAGAAAAATCAACATCAACCAGGGTCGCCACCTGCAGCCGGGAGCCGTCCGAGCCGGTAAGATGGGCGCCCCCTCAAACGAATGCGGATTCCAATGTCCAACGACGCACCCAACGGCCCGGGCCGGCCCAAGGACCTGGCCAAGCGCGAGGCCATCCTCGAAGCGGCCAAGGCCCTGTTCCTCAGCCTTGGCTATGCCAACACCAGCATGGATGCGGTCGCTGCGGCGGCAGGTGTTTCAAAACTCACGGTCTACAGCCATTTCACCGACAAGCAGACGCTGTTCGGCTCCGCAGTCATGGCAACCTGCCAGAACCAGCTGCCTGACTTGCTTTTCGAGTACCCCGAGGGGGCGGCCGTGGAGGAGGTGTTGCTGGCTATCGGTCGCAGCTTTCAGGCGCTGATCAGCAGCGACGAGGCAGTCAAGCTCTGCCGCCTGATCATGGCCCAGGGCAGCCAGGACCCGGGGTTTGGCGAGTACTTCTACGAAGCCGGGCCGAAGCGGCTGCTGATGGGGATGGAGGCACTCCTGCGCAGGATCGATGGGTGCGGGCTGCTGCGGATTGCCAATCCGTTGCAGGCGGCCGAGCACTTCTTCAGCCTGGTCAAGGGCGCACCGGATTACCGCTTGCTGCTGGGGTGTGCCGGGCCGCTGGAGGGGGATGAGGCCGAAGCCCATGTGCGTGAGGTGGTGGAATTGTTTATCCGGGCGTTCAAGGTCTGAGTCAGATTGTGCCGGCCTTTTCGCGGCTAAAGCAGCTCCTACAGGGGTATCACAGGTTTTGAAAACTGTGCGGAGCCTGTGGGAGCGGCTTTAGCCGCGTAGTGGCCGGGGCAGGCGATCACGCCTTGAGGGCTTTCTTCGGATAGATGTCATACCGGCTGGACTTGCCCTCGAGGCTATGACTCGGCTTCGGCCCATCGATGATCGGCGCCTTGCGCGGCCGCTTCACCACTACACGGTGGCTGGCCAATGCCAGTGCCGCCTCCAGCAATGCAGGCGCATCCAGGTCATCGCCAACCAGCGGGCGGAACACGCGCATTTCCTTCTTCACCAAAGCGCTCTTGTCACGGTGCGGGAACATCGGGTCGAGGTAGATTACCTGCGGCGCCTCGCCTTCCCAACTGCGCATGCGCTCGATGGCGTTGCCGGTCAGCAGGCGCATGCGCCCGACAATCGGCCCCACCTCTTCATCCACGCGGGCCCGCGCCAGGCCGTCTTCCAGCAACGCGGCAATCAGCGGCTGGCGTTCGATCAAGGTCATCTGGCAGCCCAGGCTGGCCAGCACGAACGCATCCTTGCCCAGGCCCGCCGTGGCATCCAGCACCTGCGGTCGCACCCCCGGAGCGATGCCCACCGCCTTGGCAATCATCTGCCCGTTGCCCCCACCGAACTGGCGCCGGTGCGCGGCCTGGCCTTCGACGAAGTCCACCCGCACCGGCCCCGGAGCCTGCGGCCCCAACTGCTGGATCTGCAAGCCATCCATGCCCACCTGCACGGCAAACGCGGCCGTATCATCCTGCAGTGGCAGCGCCAGGCGCTCGGCCCATCGCGCGGCTTGCGCCTCGAACTCCGCCGTCAGCGCCTCGACCCGGATACCTGTGCCCTGCTCTTCCATCATTCACACCTAGAAATTGAACCCTGCCCCTCATGTATCGGCCGCCACGGCCGATACAGGCAATATTCCGCTATTCTGCCAGAGCACAGCGCGCACGACTGCCATGACAGATACTCTTCCCATCGGCTTGACCTACTTGTCGCCTGTCGGCAACTACGGTCGGCAGAATACCCAGGCACTCGGGGGCGTCAGCCACCTGTGGCAGGATTTCTTCGCCCGCGCGATGGCCGAGCAGCAAGCGGAAGAACCGGACAGCGTCAGCCAGGCCATGGTCCAGTATGACCAGGCCAGCGGCGAGCCGATCGGCGGGGCCAAGGCCCTGGCCCTGATCGAAACCCAGCGCGCCTGCCCGGTACAGGACACCATCGTCGCACCGCCCGAGCCACTGTTCCTGCCCAAGGCGGAATTGCAGGCCAACCTGATGGCGCCGGCGCCCGAGCCGTTCAGCGCGGCCGAGATGATCCAGCAACAGCGCCAGCTCGACCTCAGCAACAGCTGGCTGCGCCCGGTGGTGATGAGCCAGGGCCACCCGCTCCCCGAACCAGGCCCGGGCCCTTCCCCGCGCCCACTGCACCTGCCGATCGCCGAATTGGAAGGGAATCTGCTCGATCCCGCGCCGGAACCGTTTGACGAGGCGACCCTCGCCAAGCAGCAGCACGACCTTGAGTTCGACATGCACTGGGCGCGCCCGGTCGTGCTGAACAACGTTCGCGTCCAGGCCTGAGATCAGCGACAGACCTGCCAACGCCCCATGTCCAGATGAAAGTGATTGTGGTGGGCCGCGTTGTAGTCCGGTCCCAGCACCGTGCTGAAACTGTCGCACGCCGCGTGTCGCACCTGTCTCAGAAATTCACCCTTCTGCCCGCCCGCCTGCCAGTCCCGCGCCAGCACGACGCGCTGACCGTCTTGCAGACGAAAGCCGCTGATATCCAGCGCGTTGGCCGTAGCGTGCTGGCTCAGACGCCCTTGCTTGCGGTTGTAGACATTGCGGCAGGCAAAGCTGCCCAAGTGATCCACTTGCACCACAGGCTGGCCAAATACCCGCTGCGCAGCAGGCTGTAGCCCATGCCGCTCGAACAACGCATAGGCGACCGCCAACGGGCAACTGGCCAGAAAGCTGCTGCTCAGGCGAACGTCCCCTCGCTCGATACGCCACACGTTCTGCAGCGGGCAGCTGGCCGATGGCGGGCTGTCGACCTGCGCCCGGTAACGCAGCCCGGACGTCTCCAGGGCCTGGCGGCACAAGCCTGGGTCGTTGCGCAGCCGCGACAGCTTGTAACTCGTCAGCCAGTTCGGCGGCTGGCGCACATCCAGCGCCGCCCACGGGTTCCAGGTGTCCGGAAGGCGCCAGCCGAATTGCCAGGCCAGGCCCGCCATCACCAACAGCAGGGCGCATGCCAGCATCACGGTGCGCATGGCGCCTCAGCGACGGAACAGGTCGTTGAGCTGGGCGAACGGCAAGGCCTGCTCACCGTAACTGAAAGTGCCCTGGTCACGAATCTCCAGGGCCGCACGCTGCAACGCGCCGAGTGCTGCCCGGGCCAACGATGAACCGACACTGATACGGCGCACGCCCAAGTCCTGCAGCTGGTTGACGCTCAACGGCACGCCCGCCAGCCCCATCAGCACGTTGA
Organism: Pseudomonas vlassakiae; assembly: GCF_014269035.2. Lineage (GTDB taxonomy): Bacteria > Pseudomonadota > Gammaproteobacteria > Pseudomonadales > Pseudomonadaceae > Aquipseudomonas > Aquipseudomonas vlassakiae. Next base: position 61,578 of record NZ_JABWRP020000005.1, on the reverse strand, counting down.
CCGGCTTCGGCGCCACGGCCTGCACCACCGCTCGCACCTCATCGACACTGCGCAATCCCGGCGCGTAGAGCACATCGGCACCCGCCTCGGCAAAGGCCTGCAGGCGCAGGATGGTATCGTCAAGGTCCATCCGCCCATGCAGCAGGTTTTCCGCACGGGCACACAGGGTGAAGGGGAATGGCAGGCTGCGCGCGGCCTGCACCGCAGCTCGAACCCTCGCTACAGCCAGCTCGAAGTCATAGATCGGCGCCTCTGGACGGCCGCTGGCATCTTCGATCGAACCGCCGACCAATCCCGTCCCAGCGGCACGCAGGAGGGTCTGGGCGCAGTCCTCCGGCAGGTCGCCAAAGCCATTTTCCAAGTCGGCGGCCACCGGCAAGGGCGTGGCATCGACGATCACCCCGGCGTTAGCCAATGTCTCATCCAGGCTCAAGGCACCCTCGGCATCCGGTCGTCCGAGGCTGAAAGCCAGGCCGGCACTGGTTGTGGCCAGTGCTTCGAAACCGAGGCTTGCCAACAGCCTGGCGGAGCCGGCGTCCCAGGGGTTGGGCATGACGAAGGCGCCATCACGCTCGTGCAGCGCCTTGAAGGCTTCGGCTCGCAGGGTCTGTACATCCATGATCACAACCTCCGGGGTCAGGGAAGGGTCAGAGTAGCCCCAGTTGTTCGACCTCAGGGGCGCGCGGCAATTCAGGTAATGCGGGCAAGCCTGGCAGACGCGCCATCAGCTGTCGGTGAAAACGCTGGGCCAGCGCGGCAGCCAGACGGTTGTCGGACGTATGCAGGAACACATAAGGACTGCGCCCCTCCTCGATCCAGGCGGCGACCTTGTCTACCCAGGGCGTGAGGAACGTGTCGTTGGCCTCAAGCTGCGGATGGCCGATGAAGCGCACCTGCGGGTACTGGCTGAAGGCTGCGGGACGCGGTGGCACCTTGGGCTTCTTCGACTGTGCATGCAGCACTGCCGGGTCGCGTGAGGTGCAGCTGAACAGGGCGCGGGGGTCAAGGCAGATGCGCTCAACGCCGCGTTCGTGGAGCAGGCGGTTGAGCAGTCGTTCTTCCTCGCCCTTGGCGAAAAACGCCGGGTGACGCACTTCCACCGCCACCGGCACAGCGATCTCGTCGAGGAAGTGGCACAGCTCGCCCAGCCGTGCCGGGCTGAACAGGCGCGGCAACTGCAGCCAGTACGGCGAGACCCGCTGGCCCAAGGGTGCCATCAGACGAGTGAAGTCGAAGGCAGACTCCAGCTGATCCCCCAGGTCACCTGCGTGGCTGATATCACCCGGGAACTTGGCGGTGAAACGGAAGTGCGCGGGCATGACCTGCGCCCAGCGGGCGACGGTGCCGGGTGCCGGCCGGGCATAAAACGTGGTGTTGCCCTCGACGGCGTTGAATACCCGGCTGTAGTAGCCAAGCATTTCATGGGTGGTGGCGTCGGCGGGATACAGGTACTCGCGCCAGGCGTTCTCGCTCCAGGACGGGCAACCTACGAAATAAGGCAAGGGTGACGGACTCATCCGTCAAATGTACAGGTCGAGCCCCAGTACTTCCATGTCCCAGTCGGTAAAACCGGCCGTGCTGAGGTAGCTGGCCAACGCGGTAGCGGTGCGCCGGTCACGGGCGCGGGGGAACACCATGTCCTGCTGACGAGCCGGCAAGCCCGCCGGACGACGACGCGCAGCAGCCTCCTGAGTGACTTCGCTCTCCTCGATCAGCTCGGCATCATCGACACTCTCGTCGCGCACCGCTGCTTTGCGCGGCGTGCGCTTGATCGGGTAGGACTGCGAGGAAAAACCGTCGATACGCATGGAGTGAGCACTCAGGACCAATGATGGCAATCTAGCAGCATCAGGATTGCGTCGCTAATGCTCGAGTGATAACTGGACCACAGTTTGCGCCTAAAGGTTTTATCGCCAACCGCGATAACCGACGAACAGCACTCAGCGCGCCTTGGGTGTCGCCACATTATCGCGCAAGTAGACCGGTTGCGCCTGTTCGGCGGCGATTGCCTCACCACGGCCCCAGGCGAAGCTGGCCAGGCTGAGGATATCCAGGGCACTTGGCAATGCTGAAGCGTTCGTGGCGCTGGCCTGTACCGCCAGGCGTTCGGCATAGCTCCAGCCGGTACCGGCACCGAACCAGTCACCGCTGCTGCCTGCGGGCAGGGCCACGCGCTCGGGCGGGAGCACGGCTTCCAGCCCTTGCAGGCGCATCTCGCCGGCTTCGGCCTTGTAGCAACCCCAATACACCTCATCCATGCGCGCGTCGATGGCCGCAGCCACCTGCTGCACGCCATGCTCGCGCAACGCGCCCTGAGCCAGCGCGGCCAGGTTGGACACCGGCAGCACCGGGCGGTCCAGCGCAAAAGCCAGGCCCTGCACCACACCGATGGCGATGCGCACCCCGGTGAACGCGCCCGGCCCACGGCCGAAGGCGATTGCATCCAGTGCATTCAACGCCACACCGGAGTCTGCCAGCAGTTGCTTGATCATCGGCAGCAGCTTCTGCGCATGCATGCGCGGGATCACCTCGTAATGGCTGGTTACCTTGCCGTCATTCAGCAGCGCAACGGAACAGGCTTCGGTGGCGGTATCCAGGGCCAGCAGGGTGGTCATCGAACGGGTATCCAGGTGCTAGGGGAAAGAGCGGCAGTATAGAGCAGCTGCGGCCCCTGTGGGAGCGGCCTTGTGTCGCGAAAGGGCCGCGAAGCGGCCCCAGGATGTCAGCGACACGGCAAAAATCGAGGGGCTGCTTTGCAGCCCAATCCGACCGGTGCGGCGATCCGACAAGGCCGCTCCCACAAAAAAAGCGGCCGCTGCGTCAGGTGTTTGGATCAGCTCAGGGCTGCCAGCACCTTGGCGGTGATCGACTCGACCGAGCCGACGCCTTCGATGTGGCTGTACTTCGGCTTGCCAGCGTTGGCTGCCGACAGCTTCTGGTAGAAGTCCACCAGCGGCTTGGTCTGGCTGTGGTAGACCGACAGGCGGTGACGCACGGTTTCCTCCTTGTCGTCGTCGCGCTGGATCAGGTCTTCGCCGGTGACATCGTCCTTGCCTTCCACTTTCGGCGGGTTGTACTGAATGTGGTAGGTGCGGCCAGAGGCCAGGTGCACACGGCGGCCAGCCATGCGGCCGACGATTTCTTCGTCGTCGACAGCGATCTCGACCACGGCGTCGATATCCACGCCGGCGGCAACCATCGCTTCAGCCTGCGGAATGGTGCGCGGGAAGCCGTCGAACAGGCAGCCATTGGCGCAATCCGGCTGGGCGATGCGCTCCTTGACCAGGCTGATGATCAGCTCGTCGGACACCAGTTGACCGGCATCCATGACTTTCTTCAGTTCCAGGCCCAGTGGGGTGCCGGCCTTGACGGCGGCACGCAGCATGTCACCGGTGGAGATCTGTGGAATACCGAACTTCTCGGTGATGAACTTTGCCTGAGTACCTTTACCGGCCCCGGGAGCTCCCAGCAGAATTACGCGCATCTCGTGCTCCTCAAATTTTTTTATGAAATTCAATGGATTCGGCAATCGAGGCCAAGTCCGGAAAATCGGGTATGACCATAAATCGGTCAAAAGGCTGCTCAAGATACACAGCGCCCGGCAGCCAGACAAGCGTCCCAAAGTTGCAGCATTGCGTCGTCTGTAACCAGAACGGAGGGTGGTTGCACCCTGCGCAACCACCCTCCTCGCCCTGTCGTGGCCGCCTGCCGGTCAACCGGCAAGGGCCGCGACGGCGGGCCTTACCCGGTGTTGCGCAGGCCCGCGGCGATACCTGCCACGGTCACCAGCAGGGCCTGCTCCAACGGGCTGTCCAGAGCGGCTTCGCGGCTGCGTGAACGGGCCAGCAACTCGGCCTGCAGGCGGTGCAGCGGGTCCAGGTAGGTATTGCGCAAGCTGATAAATTCCAGGGTCTCGGGGCTGTGCGCCAGTAGCACCGGCTGGCCGGTCAGGCCCAGCACCACCTGGCACGACTGCGACAATAGGTCGCGCAAGTGCGCACCTAATGGAAGCAGGCCTGGTTGCACTAGACGTTGGTCGTAGGCCTCGGCGATTTGCGCGTCGGCCTTGGCCAGGACCATTTCCAGCATGTCGATGCGGGTGCGGAAGAATGGCCACTGCTCGCGCATCTGCGCCAGCAGTTCGCCCTGGCCTCGCGCCAAGGCATTGCTCAGGGCGGTCTCCCACCCCAGCCAGGCCGGCAGCATCAGGCGTGTCTGGGTCCAGCCGAAGATCCAGGGGATCGCCCGCAGGCTTTCGATACCACCGGCGCGGCGCTTGGCCGGGCGGCTGCCCAGCGGCAGGCGTCCCAGTTCCTGCTCCGGGGTGGACTGGCGGAAGTATTCGACGAAGTCCGGGTTTTCCCGCACCACACCGCGGTAGGCCTTGAGGCCATCGGCTGCCAGCTGGTCCATCAATGCCCGCCAGGCGGGTTCTGGAGGGGGTGGCGGTAGCAAGGTCGCTTCGAGCACAGCAGCCAGGTACAGGTTGAGATTCTGCTCGGCGATGGCCGGCAAGCCGAACTTGAAGCGAATCATCTCGCCCTGTTCGGTGGTGCGGAACCGACCTGCCACCGAACCCGGAGGCTGCGACAGAATCGCCGCATGGGCCGGGCCACCACCACGGCCCACCGTGCCACCACGGCCGTGGAACAGCAGCAGTTCGACCTGATGCTCGCGGCAGATGCGCACCAGGTTCTCCTGGGCACGGTACTGGGCCCAGGCCGCTGCCGTGGTGCCCGCGTCCTTGGCCGAGTCGGAATAGCCGATCATCACTTCCTGCGGCCCGCGCAGGCTGGCGCGGTAGCCCGGCAGGCCAAGCAGGCGCTGCATCACCGGCCCGGCGTTGTCCAGGTCCGCCAGGGTTTCGAACAGCGGCACCACCCGCATCGGCCGGGTAAGGCCGGCTTCCTTGAGCAGCAGTTGTACGGCCAGCACATCAGAGGCCGCACCCGCCATCGAGATCACGTAGGAGCCCAGCGAAGCGCCCGGCGCAGCGGCGATCTCGCGGCAGGTGGCCAACACCTCGGCGGTCTCTGCCTGAGGCTTGAAGTGCGCGGGTAACAACGGCCGGCGATTCTTGAGTTCCGCCTGGAGGAATGCGATGCGCTGTTCTTCGTCCCAGTCGGCATAGCTGCCCAGGCCAAGGTAATCGGTAATCTCGGCCAGCGCATCACGGTGCCGGGCGGCATCCTGGCGCACATCCAGGCGGCCGAGGAACAGGCCGAAGGTCACCGCCCGGCGCAGGCTGTCGAGCAGCGGGCCATCGGCGATCACTCCCATGCCGCATTCGTGCAGCGACTGATAGCACAGCTCCAGCGGTGCGATCAGGTCGCGGTTATCCACCAGCACCTCGGCGCTGGCCGGCTGGTTGCTGGTCAATGCGAGTTGGGCCCAGGCGCGGGTCGCCCGCAGCCGTTCGCGCAACTGCTTGAGCACTGCCCGGTACGGCTCGGCACTGTCGCCCACACGTTCACGCAAGGCCTCACTGGCTTGTTGCATGGACAGCTCGGCCGCCAGCGCATCGATATCGCGCAGGAACAGGTCGGCGGCCATCCAGCGGGCCAGCAGCAATACCTCACGGGTCACGGCCGCCGTGACATTGGGGTTGCCGTCGCGGTCACCGCCCATCCACGAGGCGAAGCGAATCGGCGCAGCTTCCAGCGGCAGGTGCAGGCCGGTGGCGTCGAACAATGCCTTGTCGACCTTGCGCAAGTGGTTGGGGATGGCCTGCCACAGCGAATGTTCGATCACCGCGAAGCCCCATTTGGCCTCGTCTACCGGGGTGGGCCGGGTGCGGCGGATCTCTTCGGTGTGCCAGGCCTCGGCGATCAGCCGGCGCAGGCGCTCGCGCACCTGTTCACGCTCGGCGGGGGTCAGGTCGCGGTGGTCCTGGACGGCCAGCTGGCCGGCGATGGCATCGTATTTCTGGATCAACGTGCGCCGCGCCACTTCGGTCGGGTGTGCGGTCAGCACCAGCTGGATATCGAGCTTGGCGAGCTGCCGGGCCAGGGCCTCATCCTTGTGCCCGGCCTGCTTCAGGCGAGCCAGCAGTTCGGGCAGGACCCGCGCCTCGAACGGCTCTGGCTGACCGGCATCGCGACGGCGGATCAACTGATACTGCTCGGCCATGTTGGCCAGGTTGAGGAACTGGTTGAAGGCTCGCGCCACGGGCAGCAGGTCTTCTTCGGCCAGGTCGGCCAAGGTCGAGCTCAACTGCTCGCCAGCACCGCGGCGGTCGGCCTTGGCACTGTGGCGGATGTCCTCGATCTTCTGCAGGAACGCATCACCGTGCTGCTGGCGGATGGTCTCGCCGAGCAACTCCCCCAACACATGGACATCTTCACGCAGGCGCACATCGATATCAGTCATTGGCCCTCTCTTCGGCGCGGCTCGCCACGCTCTGCTCAGGAAACAGCACTGGGCCAAGAGTGCCCATTGCCGGGGCGCGATGGCAAGCCGCGATCGCGCAAAGCAAACTAAAGTTAAGCCAGCGCAGTCCGATGCAATGCAGCCTTTTCTGGCGTTCACAGAGGTCATCATGAAAATCCGCGAACTCGCCCAGCACTGGGAACAGAATGCCGCCGGCACCCTGAGCCCCACCGGCCACGCCTTGCACTTGGACCTGGAGTCCGAGGCACGCCTGGCTGCCCTGATCGACATGTACCCCAAGCGCACCGCCGAGGAACTGCTCGGCGAACTGGTCGCCGCCGCGCTGGAAGAGCTGGAAGCCAGCTTCCCCTACGTGCAGGGCCAGAAGGTCATCGCCACTGACGAAGAGGGTGACCCGCTGTTCGAAGACATCGGCCCGACCCCGCGTTTCCTGGCCCTGTCACGGCGCCACCTGCACGATCTCAGCAATACCGGCGAAGACACCGGGAACTGAGCGTTCAGTACCCCGATCCGGGCCTGCAACAGGCCCGGAAACCACTCCAGCGGGCGAAAGTTCCGGGCCAACTTCACTGACCGATCAGTCAGAAATAAATGGCAAAACGGCGCATTTTTTTCGGAACCATTCAAAAAACGGTCAAGTCCCAGCCAATAGCCATCACGCTAAAACCCTGCACTCCTGCCATGTGCATCGTTGAGCGCAAGCGCAGGCACTGTCAGGGATTGAGCGATGGACTGCTACGGACATCGTCGTAATCAGGAGTGATCCAATGGAACTGACCACCATCAAGACCCGCACCCCGAAACTCTCATCTACTCACGTGCGCGGATTGAAGCTGGCCGCGCTGGCCCTGGGCAGCAGCCTGGTCCTGGCCGGCTGTGCTGGCAACCCGCCTACCGAGCAGTACGCTGTCACCCAGTCCGCGGTCAATTCGGCCGTCAGTGCCGGTGGCACCGAGTTCGCCGCCGTGGAAATGAAATCGGCCCAGGACAAGTTCAAGCAAGCCGAAATCGCCATGCACGATAAAAAGTACGATGAGGCCAAGCGCCTGGCCGAGCAGGCCGAATGGGATGCCCGCGTCGCCGAGCGCAAGGCCCAGGCAGCCAAGGCCCAGAAGGCCGTGCAGGATGCCCGCCAGGGCGTTCAGGACGTACGTCAGGAAGGCCTGCGCAGCGCTGAATGAGCGCCGCCACGCCAACCCCAGCCTTCGCCACTGATCAAAGGATGAACACTATGCGCAACCACGTCATGATTCCCGCCCTGCTGGCACTGAGCGTCGGCCTTGCCGCCTGCTCCCACGACCCGAACCCCAACCTGGAGTCGGCTCGCACCAACTTCTCTGCACTGCAGAGTGACCCGCAGGCAAGCAAGGTCGCCGCGCTCGAGACCAAGGATGCCCAGGACTGGCTGAACAAGTCCGACAAGGCCTTCATGGACCGTGAAGACAGCCAGAAGGTCGACCAGCTCGCCTACCTGACCAACCAGCGGATCGAGGTGGCCAAGCAGACCATCGCCCTGCGCACCGCCGAGAACGAGCTGAAGAACGCCTCGGCCCAGCGCGCCCAGGCCAAGCTCGATGCCCGCGACGCACAGATCGCCAAGCTGCAGGAAAGCCTCAACGCCAAGCAGACCGACCGCGGCACTCTGGTGACCTTTGGTGATGTGCTGTTCGACTTCAACAAGGCCACCCTGAAGAGCAACGCCTACCCGAACATCACCAAGCTGGCCCAGTTCCTTCAGGAAAACCCGGAGCGCAAGGTGATCGTCGAGGGCTACACCGACAGCGTCGGCTCGGCCAGCTACAACCAGGGCCTGTCCGAACGCCGCGCCGCCAGCGTGCGCGCTGCACTGGTACGCGCAGGTGTCGACCCTGCGCGTATCGTCGCCCAGGGTTATGGCAAGGAATACCCGGTAGCGGACAACGGCAGCAACTCGGGCCGTGCGCAGAACCGTCGCGTGGAAGTGACCATTTCCAACGACAACCAGCCGGTGGCACCGCGTTCGGTGAGCCAGATTCAGCAGTAAGGCTGGCCGGCAGAAATGAGAAAGCCCCGTGATCAATGCGGGGCTTTTTCTTTGGGCGTTTTGTCTCATGCCTCTAGAGATGAGGCGGCGCTCGATGTCGCAGGCGCCATAAAAACCACGTCGATCCCTTACTGCACCTGCTGCGGCGTTTCCTGCCCCATGCAGCGCACCGCGCGCTTGCGGTTGTCCACCAGCACACCGGTCAGGCCTTTCTGCTCGGTATCGAACAGCACCAGCACGCCATCCACGCACTGGGCCACCTGGGGTGCCGGGTCCAGCGAGACCTTGTAATCCTCGCCAGGGATTGTCTTGAGCATGGTGAAGTCCTGCAGCAGCAGTGCATCCTCAGGTTTGGCGAAATGCAGGTAGCCGTAGTACCAGAGGGCTCCCACCGTCACGATGATGCTGCCGACACCGGTCAGGATCAGCGGGATGGCGTTGCGTTCTTCACTCATTGGGTGTTCTTCTCGTCAGGATAGTTGGGCACTTCGGCAAGCCGCCGCAGGCCATTGAAATGGCTGGGGTCATCGAGGAAGCGCAGCATCACCTGGCGCCATACCGGGTCGGCGAAGGTCTGCACGTGACCGCCACGGGTCAGTTGCAGCACCCGCGGCGCTGGCGTGTGCTGGTACAGGCGGATGCCGTTGTCCATCGGCACCAAGGTGTCGTCGATGCTGTGGAAGAACAGCTTTGGCGGGCTGCTTAGCTGCCCGATCGAACGGATTGCACTGTCGCCGTCCGGTACCAGCCAGGACAGCGGCACCTGCAGCGGCCAGGTCAGCCACGAGGTACTCAGGGCATAGCGACCGACCTCGCGGTAACTGGCCGGCACACCATCGAACACCAGGGCACTGAAACGCTGACGCTGCTCCGGGTGCTGTGCCAGGTAGTGGATCGCCATCGCCCCGCCGAGGCTCTGGCCGAGCAGTACCAGCGGCTTGCCCTTGACCTCGGGGGCCTGGGCCAACCATGCCATCGCCGCGTCGATGTCCAGATAGACCTCAGGCAAGCTTGGCGAGCCCTCGGACAGGCCATAGCCACGGTAATCGATCATCAATACCTGGTAGCCCTGCTCCGGTAGCCAGTAGCTGCCGCCAAGGTGACCGGACAGATTACCGCCGTTGCCGTGCAGATGCAGAACCGTGCCCTTGACCGCCACCCCCGCCTTGGCCGGCAGCCACCAACCGTGAAGGCGCAGGCCATCGGCGGTGGTCAGGCTGATGTCGCGGTACGCCAGCTTGGCCCGCTGCGGCGTGAACGGTTCGCCGGGTTCCGGGTAGAACAACAGGCTGCTGCAGCCGCACAGCCCCAGCAGGAGCATGCCCAGTGCCAGCAGGCGGCAGCGCTCAGAGAATGTTCGCGTAGTCGGCTTCAATGCGATCCAGGCTCAAATGGTTGAGGAAGTTGGAGAAGCACATCCAGGCCGACAGCGCGTTGAGGTCGCGGAACTGCTCAGGCAAGTACTTGGGCGGCTCGACCAGCCCTTCCTCGACCAGCTGGCGCAAGGTGCGCATGTCTTCCAGGGTGGTCTTGCCACAGAACAGCAGCGGTATCTGCTCGAGCTTGCCCTTCTTCACGGCCAACTGAATGTAGTTGTAAACCATGATGAAGCCCTTGAGGTAGGACAAGTCCTTGGTGAATGGCAGGCCATTGGGCACCGAACCCCGGAACACCCGGCTGGCGTTGCTGTAGCTCTGTCCCATCTCGAAGCCCTGCTCGCGGAAGAATCCGAACACTTGCAGGAAGTCGGCGCCCTCTTCGACCATGTGGATGGCGCGGGTGCGGTTGGTCAGCTTGCGCAGGCGGCTGGGGTAGGAAGCGAAGGCAATCACCTCCATGAGGATGGCCAGGCCTTCCTGGGTCACCGTCGACGAGGGCGGGCCCTTGGCCAGGAAGGTGCAGATCGGCTGGTTCAAACCGTTGAGGGTGGTCCCCACGTGCACCAGGCCCTCATGCACCTCCAGCGCACGCACGTCACGGTTGTTGAACATGGCATCGGCGCGCACCTTGATGTAGTCGGCACCGGCTGCGGCATCGGCGACGATACCGTCCGACTCGAACACGCGGATGGTCTCCTCGGCCTCGCCGAACACCTTGTTCAGGCGGCGCTGGAGGATGTCCACGGCCTCCTTGGCAGTCAGGTTCTTCGGCTCGTCCTTGAGGTCGCCACGCCCGTCGATATTGTTCAGGTAGTCCGAAAGCATCAGCCCCAGGTCGGCCAGGGTCGGGTCACCGGCGTGGAAGGCGTCGGAGGCCGCGCCATACAGTTCCTGCGAGATCAGCCCGAAGTCTTCGGTACCGCGGGCTTCGAGCATGCGCACGACCATGCGGTATTCGCGGCACATGCGCTTCATGATCTGCCCGACCGGGTTGAACTGGCCCAGCTGGCGGATGATGTCGCGCTCGATGGCCTGGAACTCGGCCTTTACCGCGCTGGAGTCGAATGCCAGCGGGCGCGCCAGGTAGTACTCGCGGTCAACGGCGGGCGGCTCCTTGCCCTTGGCCTTGAGGAAGCCCTGGCGGATATTGTCGTCCCATTTCACGGCGTCCAGGACCCGGATCGGGGTCTGCGCCGCGACGATGCGGTCGGACAGCGCGCGGATGGTCTGCTGGTACTCGTCCACTGGGGACTCCTTTCTAGAACAAGATACCGGTACCGGCCTCTTCGCGGCTTCAGCCGCGAAGAAGCCGACACGGTCATTTGCCGGAGCGCTGGAACCGCGCCACTTCGACGAACAGGTCGGAGTTGGCCGGGTCATCGAGGTACGCCAGCACGCGTTGCGACGGGCTGTCGATCAGCACGCCCTGCTCGCTGTCTTGCGCAATCTGGGTACTGCGCCCGCTCAGTTCCTTTTTCTCGACCGCCTGCTGCACTTGCTCGACATCGAGGTTATAGACCACCAGTTCCTTGCCATCGATGATGTCGAAACCGCCAATCAGGAAGTTGCCGCCCAGGCGCTTGGGCACGCCAGCCGACAAGTACCAGCGGTTGCCGTGGCGCGAGACGGTGAAGGTGTATTCCTCCGGCGCCTTGCCTTTGGCCGTGGCCACCGCCTTGTACGCATCACCGCCGCTGCGGCTGATGGTCAGCTTCAGCGGCTCGCCCCAGGCATCCTTGCTGCTCCACTTGCCGAGCAAGGCCTTGGGTGCAGCCTGGTTGTTCGGCAGCGGCTCATGAAAGCTCACAAGGCAACCGCCCAGCAGGAGGAATGACAACGTCAACAACACCACACGCCAGGCTTTCATCAGGTTCTCCTTGAAAGTTCGGTCACTGCTCAGGCCGAGGCCAACACCAGGTGCAGGTAACGGGTAAGCATAGCGAGCATCTGCCCATCGGCTTGCGCATCGGCATCCTTGAGCAGGCCCTGATATTCCATCTGCTCGATAATCGCCGTCAACATTTGGGCGTCCTGTTCCGGTTGCTGCGAGCCGACCACCTGCAGCAGCTGGCGGGCGCCGTGCAGCAGGATCTGCTCGTGCGCGCACACCAGTTCCGCCAGGCGCGGGCACAGCAAGGCCTCCTGGCGGAAGGCCTGCTCGGCCATCATGAAGTCGCGGCGGCTGAGCAGTTGACGCTGCACATAGTCGACGGTCATGCGGGCGATTTCATCAGCCAGCCGCGCCCGCGACTGCACACTGCCATCCCCCTGGGCGAGCAACTGGCGCAGCACCACCTCGGTGTTGGCCCAGAGCTTGGCCATGTAGGCGGCGCTGCGCTCGACATACTGGGCAAAGGTGTCGGTGAGCAGGTCTTCGATGTCCTTGAAGTAGTACGTGGTGGCCGATAGCGGCACTCCCGCCTCGGCGGCCACCGCACGGTGGCGCACGCCTCGCACGCCATCGCGCACGACGATGCGCATGGCGGCGTCGAGGATCAGCTGGCGGCGCTGTTCGCTGCCTTGACGGGCGGTCTTGCGACCCTGGTACTGCACGCTTTCGGCGACGGCGGTGGCGATGCCGGCGGCGCCTTGTTGGGCCATTGCGGGTGTCACAGTGGTTACCTCATGGTTCGAGTCATCTGCTGCCTGTACCGGCCCTATCGCGGCTGAAGCCGCTCCTACAGGACCACAGATACCTGGAGGAGCGGCTTCAGCCGCGATAGGGCCGGTACAGACAACATAAAGCTTCAGGCATGAAAAAGCCGCCCCGAAAGGCGGCTTGTTCAGTTCACTCAAGCCTGTGGGCGCATGTGCGGGAACAGGATCACGTCGCGAATCGACGGCGAGTTGGTCAGCAGCATCACCAGGCGGTCGATACCGATGCCTTCACCGGCAGTCGGTGGCATGCCGTACTCCAGGGCGCGAACGAAGTCGGCGTCGTAGTGCATGGCTTCATCGTCACCGGCGTCCTTTTCTGCCACCTGGGCCAGGAAGCGCTCGGCCTGGTCTTCGGCATCGTTGAGCTCGGAGTAGGCGTTGGCGATTTCGCGGCCGCCGATGAACAGCTCGAAGCGGTCGGTCACGGCCGGGTTGTCGTCATTGCGGCGGGCCAGTGGCGACACTTCGAACGGGTACTCGGTGATGAAGTGCGGCTGCTCCAGCTTGTGCTCGACCAGCTCCTCGAAAATCATCACCTGCAGCTTGCCCAGGCCTTCGTGGCCCAGCACCTTGGCGCCGGCCTTCTTGGCGATGTCGCGGGCACGGTCGACATCCTGCAGGTCGGCAGCGGTCAGCTCGGGGTTGTACTTGAGGATCGAGTCGAATACCGACAGGCGAGCAAACGGCTCGCCGAAGTGGAACACCTTGTCGCCGTATGGCACGTCGGTGGTGCCCAGCACCAGTTGCGCCAGCTCGCGGAACAGTTCCTCGGTGAGGTCCATGTTGTCGCGGTAGTCGGCGTAGGCCTGGTAGAACTCGAGCATGGTGAATTCAGGGTTGTGACGAGTCGAAACGCCTTCGTTACGGAAGTTGCGGTTGATCTCGAACACTTTCTCGAAGCCGCCAACCACCAGGCGCTTGAGGTACAGCTCCGGCGCGATACGCAGGAACATGGCCATGTCCAGGGCGTTGTGGTGGGTTTCGAACGGCTTGGCCGCTGCACCACCCGGGATGGTCTGCAGCATCGGCGTCTCGACTTCGAGGAAGTCGCGCTCGATGAGGAACTTGCGGATATGCGAGATCACCTGCGAACGCACCCGGAAGGTGTGGCGGGTTTCTTCGTTGACCATCAGGTCGACGTAACGCTGGCGATAGCGCTGCTCGGTGTCGGTCAGCCCGTGGTGCTTGTCCGGCAGCGGGCGCAGCGACTTGGTCAGCAGGCGCACCTGGGTCATCTCGACGTACAGGTCGCCCTTGCCGGAACGGGCCAGGGTGCCTTCGGCGCTGATGATGTCGCCCAGGTCCCAGGTCTTGACGGCGGCCAGGGTTTCTTCCGGCAGGGTCTTGCGGTTGACGTAGACCTGGATGCGGCCAGTCATGTCCTGGATGACCATGAACGAGCCACGGTTGAGCATGATGCGACCGGCAACCTTGACCGGGATCGCGGCTGCTTCCAGCTCTTCCTTGGTCTTGTCCGCGTACTGCTTCTGCAGGTCGTTGCAGTAGCTGTCGCGGCGGAAGTCGTTGGGGAAGGCATTGCCCTTGGCACGCTCGGCGGCAAGTTTTTCCTTGCGCAGGGCGATCAGGGCGTTTTCTTCCTGTTGCAGGTCTTGCGATTCGGTCTTCAGGTCGCTCATGTCGTCATTCTTTCCATCAGGTATTCGTTGCCCTTTCCGGGCAGGGCACGCGCTACCGGCAAGTGGCCAGGCAGCGCGGCGGTGGTGTACGGCTTACAGCCCCTGCTTGAGGCTCGCTTCCAGATACTGGTCGAGGTCGCCATCCAGGACCTTCTGGCAGTCGCTGCGCTCGACGCCGGTACGCAGGTCCTTGATGCGCGAGTCATCCAGCACGTAGGAGCGGATCTGGTGGCCCCAGCCGATGTCCGACTTGCTGTCTTCCAGCGCCTGCGAAGCGGCGTTGCGCTTCTGCATTTCCAGCTCGTACAACTTGGCCCGCAGCATTTTCATGGCGGTGTCCTTGTTGGCGTGCTGGGAACGTTCGTTCTGGCAAGCCACCACGGTGTTGGTCGGTACGTGGGTGATACGCACCGCCGAGTCAGTGGTGTTGACGTGCTGACCACCAGCACCGGAGGAGCGGTAGGTGTCGATGCGCAGGTCGGACGGGTTGATCTCGATCTCGACCTTGTCGTCGATCTCGGGGGACACGAACACCGCCGAGAACGAGGTATGGCGACGCGCGCCGGAGTCGAACGGGCTCTTGCGCACCAGGCGGTGCACGCCGATCTCGGTGCGCAGCCAGCCGAAGGCGTACTCGCCCTTGATGTGCACGGTGGCGCCCTTGATGCCGGCGACTTCACCTTCGGACAGCTCGATGATGGTGGCGTCGAAGCCACGCTTGTCGGCCCAGCGCAGGTACATGCGCAGCAGGATGTTGGCCCAGTCCTGCGCCTCGGTGCCGCCGGAGCCGGCCTGGATGTCCAGGTAGGCGTTGTTCATGTCCATCTCGCCGCTGAACATGCGACGGAACTCAAGCTGGGCGAGGGACTCTTCCAGGGCCTGCAGCTCGGTCTCGACGTCGCTGACGGCGCCTTCATCACCTTCCTCGACAGCCATGTCGAGCAGGTCCTTGCAGTCGGCCAGGCCATTGGACAGCTTGTCCAGGGTCTCGACGACCTGCGCCAGCATGGCACGCTCGCGGCCCAGCGCCTGGGCGTACTCGGGCTTGTTCCAGACGGCAGCGTCTTCCAGCTCGCGGTTGACTTCGATCAGGCGGTCATGCTTGTGATCGTAGTCAAAGATACCCCCGAATGGACAGGGAACGCTCGGTGAGGTCCTTGATGGTGTTCAGGATCGGTTGGATTTCCATGGGCGGCTGGCTCTCGTGCGAATTCGGTGAAAAGCCCGCGAGTATAACCCATCCAAAGAGCGGCGGCAGCCCGTTGGGCAGCCGCATCGGCGTCAGGCAATGCCGAGCTGGTTGCGCCCGTTGTTCTTGGCCTGGTACAGCCCCTTGTCCGCTGCCGAAATCAGCTGCCGCCAATGGCTGCCAATGGCCGGTGTCTGGGTCGCCAGGCCGATGCTCACGGTCAGCAGCGAGTCTGCCGTCGGCACACTGTGCGCAATGTTCAGGCCAAGCACGGTCTGGCGCAGCTTTTCGGCGATCAGGCGTGCACCGCCCGGCGAGGTGTTGGGCAACACCAGGGCGAACTCCTCGCCGCCGTAGCGCGCCGGCAGGTCGGTTGGCCGCGAGCAGGAGCCGCGAATGGCCTCGGCGACCTGGCGCAGCGCTTCGTCGCCGGCCAGGTGACCGAAGCTGTCGTTGAACACCTTGAAGTAATCGACATCGATCATCAGCAACGACAATTGCTGCTGCTCGCGCATGGCCCGGCGCCATTCCAGCTCCAGGTATTCGTCGAAGTGGCGGCGGTTGGACAGCCCGGTCAGGCCGTCGGAATTCATCAGCCGCTGCAGCATCAGGTTGGTGTCGAGCAGCTGCTGCTGGCTGACCCGCAAGGCGCGGTAGGCCTCGTCGCGTTGCAGCAGGGTCAGGTAGGAGCGCGAGTGGTAGCGGATGCGCGCCACCAGCTCGATGTTGTCTGGCAGCTTGACCAGATAATCGTTGGCACCGGCGGCGAAGGCGGCGCTCTTGACCAGCGGGTCTTCCTTGGTCGACAGGACGATGATCGGGATGTCCCGGGTGGCCGGGTTGTTGCGGTACTCGCGCACCAGGGTCAGGCCGTCCAGGCCGGGCATGATCAGGTCCTGAAGGATCACCGTGGGCTTGATGCGCACGGCCTGGGCTACCGCCTGATGCGGGTCGGCGCAGAAGTGAAAATCGATGTTCTCTTCCACTGCCAGGCCACGACGCACCGCTTCACCGATCATCGCCTGGTCATCGACCAGCAGGACCATCGCCATGTTTTCATTGGGGGTCGTGAACCCTTCGATCGGTAGATCAGTCATTCGAATTCACCTGACCACGTCCGCTCACGCGGCGCGATTCTATACAAGTCGTCATTTTGCGAAGAGTTCCATCAAGCGCCCGGCGATGCGTTCCAATGGGCGGATTTCCACTGCGGCATCGATCGCCGCAGCGGCCTTGGGCATGCCGTACACCGCACTGCTGGACTGGTCCTGGGCAATCGTCAGAAAGCCCTGCTGGCGCATCAATTTCAGGCCCTGGGCGCCGTCACGCCCCATGCCGGTAAGCAGCACCCCCACCGCATCGCCGTTCCAGTAGCGCGCCACGCTCTCGAAGAACACGTCGATCGAAGGCCGGTAGATTTCGTTGACGGGCTCGGCAGTGTAAGCCAGCTGGCCGCCCTGTAGCAGGCGGATATGGTGGTTGGTGCCGGCCAGCAGCACCTGCCCGGGCTGGGGCGGTTCGCCCTCGCGGGCCAGGCGCACGGGCAAGCCGCAGGCGCTGGCGAGCCATTCGGCCATGCCGGCAGCGAACACCTGGTCGACATGCTGGACCAGTACGATCGACGCCCCAAAACCGCGCGGCAGGCCTTTAAGCAGCACTTCGAGGGCGGCCGGGCCGCCTGCGGAAGAGCCAATCGCAACCAGGCCACTGCGCTGGGAAGCCTCGCGCAGGGGGGCGGCGACCGACTTGCTCGCGCCGGGCCGCTGCTGGCCAATCAACCAGCCGATATTGAGGATCTTGCGCAGCAGCGGCGCCGCAGCCTCACGTGCGTCACCGGCTCCCAGTGCGGGGGTGTCGACCACATCCAGGGCGCCATGGCCCATGGCCTCGAACACCCGGTGCACGTTCTGCTTGCGGTCGACCGTGACAATGACGATGGCGCAAGGCGATTCGGCCATGATCCGCCGGGTCGCCTCGACGCCATCCATCACCGGCATGATCAGGTCCATGAGAATCAGGTCGGGAGTGTCCTCGGCGCATTTGCGCACGGCTTCAGCGCCATCGCTGGCCACCCAGATCACCTGGTGCGCCGGTTCGAAGGCCAGGGCCCGGCGCAACGCCTCTACCGCCATGGGCATATCGTTGACGATGGCGATCTTCATCCCTGAGCACCTCCGATCAGTTCCACCACGGCATCCAGCAACGCATCGTCATGGAAGCTGGCTTTTGCCAAATAGTAGTCGGCTCCCGCATCAAGGCCACGCCGGCGATCTTCTTCGCGGTCCTTGTACGACACCACCATCACCGGCAGTGACTGCAACCGTTGGTCGCGGCGCACCAGGGTGACCAGTTCGATGCCATCCATGCGCGGCATGTCGATATCGGTGATCAGCAGGTCGAAGTCTTCGCTGCGCAGCGCATTCCAGCCGTCCATGCCGTCCACCGCCACCGCGACGTCATAGCCACGGTTGCCCAGCAGCTTGCGCTGCAGCTCGCGCACGGTGAGCGAGTCGTCGACCACCAGGACGCGCTTGCGGCTGGCACCTCGCGCCCCTTGCGCGCCGCGTTCGATGCGCTCCAGCCGGCCGGTGCTGAGCAGCTTCTCGACCGAGCGCAACAAGTCTTCGACATCGATGATCAGCACCACCGAGCCATCGTCCAGCAAGGCCCCGGCCGAGATGTCCTGGACCTTGCCCAGGCGCGGATCGAGCGGCATCACCACCAGCACCCGCTCACCGACCAGGCGCTCCACGGCTACCCCGTAAAGCTGCTCGCGCTCTCGGATCACCACCACCCGCAGGCTGCTGGCCTCGCCCTGCCCTGCCGGCCGGTTGAGCAACTGGCTGGCAGCCACCAGGCCGATATGCCGGCCTTCGTGCCAGAAGTGCTGGCGGCCCTCGATCTGCACGATGTCTTCGGTTGCCACTTCAAGGGTGCGCTCGATATGCGCCAGCGGGAACGCATAAGCCTCGCCACCGACCTCCACCACCAGGCTGCGCACCACCGACAGGGTCAGCGGCACCTCCAGGTGGAAACGACAGCCCTGGCCGGGCAGCTGCGTCAGCTCGATCGAACCACGCAGGTCGCGGACCATGTGCTGCACCGCATCCAGGCCGACGCCACGGCCAGACACTTCGGTGACCTTGTCGCGCAGACTGAAGCCCGGCAGGAACAGGAAGGTCAGCAGCTCGGCCTCGCTCATCTGCGCCACGGTGTCGGCCGGCGACAGGCCGCGCTCGACGATGTTGCGCCTGAGGCGCTCAAGGTCGATGCCCGCGCCATCATCGCTCAGTTCAAGGATCAGCAGCCCGGCTTGGTGCGAGGCGCGCAGTCGGATCGTACCTCCCTCCGGCTTGCCCGCCAGCAGGCGCCGCTCGGGCAGTTCAATGCCATGGTCGACAGCATTGCGCAGCAAATGGGTCAACGGCGCTTCGAGTTTTTCCAGCACATCACGATCGACCTGGGTTTTCTCGCCTTCGATCTGCAGATGCACCTGCTTGCCAAGCGAACGCCCGAGGTCGCGAACCATGCGGGTCTGGCCGGTGAGTACGTCGGCGAACGGGCGCATGCGACAGGCCAAGGCCGTGTCGTACAGCAGCTGCGCTCGCTGGCCGGCCTGCCAGCCAAACTCGTCGAGGTCGGCGGCCTGCTGCTGCAGGATCTGCTGGGTTTCCAGCAACAGGCGCTGGGTCTGCGCCAGGGCATCCAGCACCTCGGGGCTCTGGCCACTGTCTTCAAGCTGCGTCTTCAAACCGTCGAGGGCACGCATGCCCTGGCCATGCATGCGTTTGAGGCGCTGCAGGGTGGCCAGGTAGGGCTTGAGGCGCTGGGTCTCGACCAATGACTTGCTGGACAGGTCGAGCAGGCTGTTCAGCCGGTCGGCGGTGACCCGCAAGACCCGCTCACCGCCCTCACCTGCGCGCTTGCCGGCCTTGCGCGGCACGGCGGGTTCGACTTCGGCCGCGACGGCCGGCGCCATCGGCTCAGGCTCAGGCGGGGACGGCGGGGCCACGGCAAGCGCCGGTTCGAGCGCAGCCGCTGCCGGTACCGAGCCAGCGGGGTCGAGCAGGCCGGCCATCTGCACCAGGAACGCCGGCACCAATGCCTCGCCATTCGGATCGCCGGGGGTGGCGATGTGCATCAGCAAGTCGGTGCCGCGCAGCAGTGCATCGATGTGTTCGGCGCGCAGCAGCAGCCGGCCTTCCTGCGCCGCCACCAGGCAGTCTTCCATGACATGGGCGACGCTGACCCCGGCATCGATGCCGACGATACGCGCGGCGCCCTTCAACGAATGCGCCGCCCGCATGCAGGCTTCCAGCTGGTCGGCCTGGGTCGGGTTGTGTTCCAGTGCCATCAGCCCGGTACTGAGCACCTGAGTCTGTGCCTCGGCCTCCAGGCTGAACAGTTCGAGCAGCGATGCGTCGCGCATTTGCTCTGGGGTCATGACAGGCTCCGCTGCACGGCAGACAGTAAATGGTGATCGTCCAGCACCCGCACACTGCGCCCCCGCCACTGCAACACCGCAGCGGTAAACGGTGCGGCATCCTCGGTGTCCCCCTGCAAAGCGGCATCGAGGCGATGAATGCCGTCGATCTCGTCCACCGCCATCACCACCGGCCCGCCCGACGCTGCCAGGATCAGCATGCGCGGCATCGCCCGACCGCTGCGCGGCTGCTCGGGCATGCGCTCCACACCCAGCAGGTCGGCCAGTGACAGGCACGGCACCAACGCGCCGCGCACATTGGCGACCCCTTGCAGTACCCGGGAGCGTTGATGGGGCAACGAATGCACCGGTTGCAGGGGAGCGATCTCGGCCAGGCAGGCTGTGGCCAGGGCCAGCCACTCCTCGCCCAGGCGGAACAGCAGCAGCGAGCGCCCGGCCGAGGTTTCGACCGGGGCCGGCTCGTGCGCCAGGTCGGTTTCGATCAGCGCGTAGCGGTCGAGCAGGCGCGTGGCCGCCGCCGCATAGACTTCACAATTGCGACAATGGATATGCCGTTCCAGCAACGGGCAATCCTTGCTGCCGTGGACACCGATACGGTTCCAGCAGTCGTCGATGCGCTCATCGTCCTTGGCCAGCAGCTCGACCGCGTGTTCGGCTTTCATCGTTCAGACTCCCGGCCAGCACGTGCGGCACGTTCCTGCAAGCGGCGGGCACCGGCTTCGTCCCCTTGGGCAGCCAGCAGCGTGGCCAGGTGCAACAATGCCTCGGGATGCTGCGGCTCCAGGTACAGGGCCTTGCGGTAAAGGCTCAACGCCTGCTGCGCATCACCTTCGGTATCGCTCAGCAGCCCCAACCAGTAGTAGACCTGGGCTTTGGGGGCGAACAGGTGCAGGTAGCGCTGGCAACTGGCGCGGGCCTGGGCGCTGTCGCCGGCATTGGCCTGGCGCGCGATATTGGCCAGCAACTCGCTTTCGCTCTCGCGCGGTTCGGCTGCCTGGGCGGCCGGTGGCACCACGCGCAGGGGCCGCGCCGATGGCACCGTCATGGGCCGCGGGCGGCTCGGTGCTGCCGCAGCTGGCAGCGGCCGTGCTGGCTGGGCGGGTGCAGCCGGCACATCGGCAGGCTGACGAACGTAGGCAAACGACTGGGCGATGCCCAGCGGGCGCATGCCCAACCGCGCCAGCAAGCTGCCTTCGGCAGGGCCGATGAACAGCACGCCCTGCGGCTGCGCCAGGCGCTTGAGCACTTCGAACACCCGCTGCTGGGTCGGGACATCGAAATAGATCAGCAGGTTGCGGCAGAACACGAAATCATACTGACCATAGCGGCCGGCCAGCGCTGGGTCGAGCACGTTGCCAACTTCCAGATTCACCTGCTGCAGTACCCGCTCATTCAGCTTGTGGCCGTCACCATCCTCACGGAAATGCCGCTCGCGAAAACCAAGTTCAGTGCCGCGGAACGAGTTACGCCCGTAGACGCCCTGTATGCCTTTGGCCACCGAGATAGGGCTGATATCGATACCGTCGATGCGGAAATCGGCCGGGCTCATGCCCGCATCGAGCAAGGCCATGGCCAGCGAATACGGCTCCTCGCCGGTGGAGCAAGGCAGGCTGAGCAGGCGCAAGGGACGCTCGCCGGCCAACTCGGCCAGGCGCTTCTGGGCCAGCCCGACCAGCGCGGTGAACGAGTCCGGATAACGGAAGAACCAGGTTTCCGGGACGATCACCGCCTCGATCAGCGCCAGCTGCTCATCCGGCGACTGCTGCAGGCGAACCCAGTAGTCATGCAGATCGGCGGCATTCAGGGCGACGCAACGCTGGCGCAAGGCCCGCTCCACCATCGGCACACCAACCGACTCGACATCCAGGCCGATACGTTCCTGCAGGAAGCGGAAGAAACGTTGCTCGCTCATGGCGTCACCTGTTGTGGCGCGTGCGGGAACAACAGTTCGCGCACGCGCTCTGTCAGCAGGTCATCGACTTCTATCCGTTGCAGCAAGCCTTGGGCGTCCTGGCGGACCGGGCCCAAATAGCGCGCTTCGCCGTTGTCCAGGCCATAGGGCTGGAACTCGTCCGGCATGCAGCGCAGGGTTTCGGTCGCTTGTTCAAGGATCAGTCCCAGCACCTGGTCGCCACGGTAGCGCACCAGCACCAGGCGCGTGCTGGTGCGCTCGGCTGCCGGCTGGCCAAAGCTCAGCGCGCCGAGGTCGACCACCGGCACCAGGACACCGCGATGCGCCAGGATGCCAGCCACCCAGGCCGGCGCCTGTGCAATCGGCTTGAGCGGCCGTCGGGGCAGCACCTCGATCACATCGCGCACATCCAGGGCAAAGCGCTGCTGGTTGAGGCAAAACTGCAGATAAAGGCTGCCCTTGGCGCTGGCCGCCGCTGCCGGGGAGGAATGCAAACCGGTCATGGTGGTCAGACTTTGAAGCGCGATACACCACCGCGCAGGCCGGCGGCCACCTGGCTCAACTCATCGATGGCAAAGCTCGCCTGGCGCAGCGATTCCACCGTCTGAGTGCTGGCATCACTGAGCTGGGCCAGGGCCTGGTTGATCTGCTCGGCGCCAGTGGCCTGGGCCTGCATGCCCTCGTTGACCATCAGCACCCGCGGCGCCAAGGCCTGGACCTGATGGATGATCTGGCTCAGTTGCTCGCCCACCTGCTGCACTTCGAACATGCCACGGCGCACTTCTTCGGAGAACTTGTCCATGCCCATCACCCCGGCCGATACCGCCGACTGGATCTCGCGCACCATCTGTTCGATGTCGTAGGTGGCCACGGCAGTCTGGTCGGCCAGGCGTCGCACCTCGGTGGCGACCACGGCAAAACCGCGGCCATATTCACCGGCCTTTTCCGCCTCGATGGCGGCATTGAGCGAGAGCAGGTTGGTCTGGTCGGCCACCTTCACGATGGTCACCACCATCTGCGTGATGTTGCTGGCCTTTTCATTGAGGATGCCCAGCTTGGCGTTGACCAGGTCGGCGGCGCCCATCACCTGGTGCATGGTTTCTTCCATGCGCGCCAGGCCCTGCTGGCCGGAACCGGCCAGGCTCGAGGCCTGGTCGGCGGCAGAGGTGACCTCGGTCATGGTGCGCACCAGGTCGCGCGAAGTGGCAGCGATTTCACGCGAGGTGGCGCCGATTTCGGTGGTGGTGGCGGCCGTTTCGGTGGCGGTAGCCTGCTGTTGCTTGGAGGTGGCGGCGATCTCGGTGACCGACGTGGTCACCTGCACCGACGAGCGCTGCGCCTGGGCCACCAGGTTGGCCAGGGCTTCGGCCATTTCGTTGAAGCCGCTTTCGATGGCGCCGAACTCATCCTTGCGGTCCAGGCTCAGGCGCATGCTGAGGTCGCCCGACCGCAGCTTGTCGAGGGCATGGACAATGCGTTGTACCGGTGCGGTGATGGCACGCATCAACAGCAGGCCGCAGATACCAGCGGCCACGATCGCCAACAGCAGCGAGACCATCATGCTGCCCTTGGCGGTGCTCACGGCGCTGACGATTTCACGGGTCGCAGCATCTGCAGACTCGCGGTTGTGCTCGATTACCGTGTTGAGGTGCTTGCGCCCTTCCACCCAGGCCGGGGTGAGCACATCCCTGATCAGCCGCTCGGCTTCGACGTAGTTCTGCTGGCGGTAAGCCTCCAGCACTTGGCCGACGATCTTGAGGTAGTTTTCTTCAAGTTTGATGAAGGTATCGAAGCGTTCCTGGTCATCGGTGTCCTGAATGGTGCCTTGGTAGTTCGCCATGGATTGCCTGAGGCGATCTTCAAAGCTCTTGAACAGCTCCATGTCGGCCGTGGTGATTTCGCGGTGGCTGGACAGCCCCACCAGCTGCTGGCTGGTGACGTAGCTGTCGACCCAGGCGCTGCGGATCATCGAGCTGTAGTAGAGCCCCGGAATGCTGTCTGTTCCCACTGCCTCCTCGGCACTTTCAATCGTCACCAGCCGCGAGTAGGCGGCTACGATCATCAGCAGCATGATGGCGATGATCACGGCGAAACTTGCCAGGATCCGTTGGCGCAAGGTCCAGTTCTTCACATTCAGCCCTCAGGAATTCACAACGAGCGGGAAAAATCGCCGAAGTATAGCCCAGGCTTCCTACCCAATTGCGGCTGAAATGCGAGGTATCCGGGCCTCTATCCCTGGCGGCAAGGCCATTTGCCCGTTCATTGGCCTGCGGCCAGCCGTATCTGGCTCTCAAGTTCCAGGCGCAGGGCCGGGTCGAGGCGCAGCTGACGGGCCAGTTCGTCGAGGTAGGCACGCTCCATGAAGTTTTCCTGATCGACCATCATCACACTGGCCAGGTACATCTCCGCCGCCATCTCCGGTGTTTGCGCCGCGCGGGCAACCTCGGCCGGGTCCAGCGGCTTGTTCAGCTCATCGTGCAGCCAGTGCTGCAGGTCGCGGTCGCTGTCCAGGCGGCTGAACTCGCCTTCGATCAAGGCCCGCTCGCGCTCGTCGATATGGCCATCGGACTTGGCCGCCGCCACCAGGGCACGCAGCACCGCCTGGCTGTGCTGCTCGGCCTGGGCCGGCGGCAGGCGGTCGAGGGTCTGCGGCTCGGCGCCCTGGCCTGCGCCCTGGCGCGCCTGCCAGTTGCCATAGGCCTTGTAGGCCAGCACGCCAAGTGCGGCCAGGCCGCCATAGGTGAGCACCTTGCCGCCATACTTGCGGGCCTTCTTGCTGCCCAGCAGCAGGCCCAGCGCCCCTGCCCCCAGGGCACCGCCTCCAGCACCGGAGAGCAGGCTGCCCAGCCCACCCGTGCCAGCCGAGGGCTTACCCGCAGCAGAAGGCTTGTTGAGCAGTTCCTGACCGGATTTGAGCAGTTGGTCGAGCAGGCCCCGGGTGTTCATGCGCGCGTCTCCACGGTATGAGAAGGAGCGCCCAGAGTAAGGCTTGCCACCCGGCACGCCACCCAAGGATTTGCTTCCGGATGTTGCATTAGCTGGCAAAAAGCCAACTAGACTCGTCATCGCCAACCACTTGCACAGGCGACTACGCTTATAACCGTTGCTTCACTGCTTTCTTGACGACTGCCCCGACCAAGATCTCCAAAAAGAGGGAACACCATGTCAGTGCACAAGACCGCATTGCTCGGCGCCGCGACCGGCGCGCTGCTGGCCGGCGCCAGCCTGCAGGCCGGCGAGATGCCCAAGGCCCTGGGCGCCGGTGAAGGCCGGCTGGATATCATCGCCTGGCCCGGCTACATCGAGCGCGGCGAAAGCGACAAGGCCTATGACTGGGTCACCGGTTTCGAAAAGGAAACCGGCTGCAAGGTCAGCGTCAAGACCGCAGCCACGTCCGATGAAATGGTCAGCCTGATGACCAAGGGTGGCTACGACCTGGTCACGGCTTCCGGTGACGCTTCGCTGCGCCTGATCGTCGGCAAGCGCGTGCAGCCCATCAACACGGCACTGATCCCCAACTGGAAGAACATCGACCCGCGCCTGCAGAACGGCGGCTGGTACGTGGTCGACAAACAGGTGTACGGCACGCCGTATCAATGGGGCCCGAACGTGCTGCTGTACAACACCAACACCTTCAAGCAGCCACCCACCAGCTGGAACGTGGTGTTCGAGCCGCAAGACCTGCCCGATGGCAAGCCGAACAAAGGCCGCGTGCAGGCATATGACGGGCCGATCTACATCGCCGACGCGGCGCTTTACCTGAAATCAGCCAAACCCGAGCTGGGCATCAACGACCCGTACGAGCTCAATGAGGCGCAGTACAAGGCCGTGCTCGAACTGCTGCGCCAACAGCAACCGCTGGTCCACCGCTACTGGCACGACGCCACAGTGCAGATGAGCGACGTGAAGAACGAAGGCGTGGTCGCCTCCAGTTCGTGGGGCTACATGGTCAACGGCCTGAAGGCCGAGAACCAGCCTGTGGCCTCGACCATTCCGCAGGAAGGCGCCACCGGCTGGGCCGACACCACCATGCTGCACAGCGAGGCCAAGCACCCCAACTGCGCGTACAAGTGGATGGACTGGTCGCTGCAACCCAAGGTGCAGGGCGATGTCGCGGCCTGGTTCGGCTCCTTGCCGGCAGTCCCGGCAGCCTGTACCGGCAGTGAACTGCTGGGGGCTGAAGGGTGCAAGACCAACGGCTTCGACAACTTCGACAAGATCGCCTTCTGGAAAACCCCTCAGGCCCAGGGCGGGAAGTTCGTGCCGTACAGCCGCTGGACCCAGGATTACATTGCGATCATGGGCGGACGCTGAATCCGGTTGAAGCCGGTGCCGTCCTCTTCGCGGGTTTACCCGCGAAGAGGACGGCACAGAATAAAGACAGTTGTCCGGAGCCCACGCATGCCCCTAGCCGTCCAGTTCACCCAGGTTTCCCGCACCTTCGGCGAGATCAAGGCCGTCGACCAAGTCAGCATCGACATCGATGACGGCGAATTCTTCTCCATGCTCGGCCCCTCCGGCTCGGGCAAGACCACCTGCCTGCGGCTGATCGCCGGCTTCGAGCAACCCAACAGCGGTTCGATCCGCATCCATGGCGTCGAGGCCGCTGGCGTGCCGCCCTACCAGCGCGACGTCAACACCGTGTTCCAGGACTACGCCCTGTTCCCGCACATGAACGTGCGCGACAACATCGCCTACGGCCTCAAGGTCAAGGGCGTGGCCAAGGGCGAACGCCATGCCCGCGCCGAACAGGCGCTGGCCATGGTTGCCCTGGCCGGCTACGGCGAACGCAAACCGGCGCAACTCTCCGGCGGCCAGCGCCAGCGCGTGGCCCTGGCCCGCGCCCTGGTCAACCGGCCACGGGTACTGCTGCTCGACGAGCCGCTGGGCGCGCTCGACCTGAAGCTGCGCGAACAGATGCAGGGCGAACTGAAGAAGCTGCAGCGCCAGTTGGGCATCACCTTCATCTTCGTCACCCACGACCAGACCGAAGCACTGTCGATGTCGGACCGGGTGGCGGTGTTCAACCGCGGGCGCATCGAGCAGGTCGACACGCCGCGCAACCTGTACATGAAACCCGCGACCACCTTCGTCGCCGAATTCGTCGGCACCTCCAATGTCATACGGGGCGACCTCGCCGAACAGCTCAGTGGCAGTCGCTCGCCGTTTTCCATTCGCCCGGAGCATATCCGCCTGGTGGAGCAGGCCGGCCAGGCGCATGACGTCCAGCTCAGTGGCCTGCTGCGCGATATCCAGTACCAGGGCAGTGCCACGCGCTATGAGGTGCAGCTGGACAACGGCCAGCTGCTGGCTGTGAGCCACGCCAATGACCGCTGGCAGGCGCAACCGCTGCCCTGGCAGGCCGGCCAGCAGGTGCAGGTGCGTTGGCCACGCGAGGCGATGACCGCGCTGCAGGAAACCGTCCTGGCCGAGGCGCGCTGACATGCGCCGCCTGTCCGACCTGCTGTACCGGCGCCCCAATCTCTACCTGGCGTTGCTGCTAATCCCGCCGCTGACCTGGTTCGGCGCCATCTACCTGGGCTCGCTGCTGAGCTTGCTGTGGCAAGGCTTCTACACTTTCGACGACTTCACCATGGCGGTCACCCCGGAACTGACCCTGGGCAACTTCGCTGCGCTGTTCAATCCGTCCAACTTCGACATCATCCTGCGCACCCTGACCATGGCCGTGGCGGTCTCGCTGGCCAGTGCGGTGCTGGCCTTCCCGATCGCCTACTACATGGCGCGCTACACCAGCGGCAAGACCAAGGCGTTCTTCTACATCGCGGTGATGATGCCGATGTGGGCCAGCTACATCGTCAAGACCTACGCCTGGACCCTGCTGCTGGCCAAGGGCGGCGTGGCCCAGTGGTTCGTCCAGCAGCTGCACCTGGATGCCCTGCTGCAGGCCGTGCTGGCCGTGCCCGGCGTAGGCGGCAGCACGTTGTCGACCTCGCACCTGGGGCGCTTCATGGTCTTCGTGTACATCTGGCTGCCGTTCATGATCCTGCCGATCCAGGCCTCGCTGGAGCGCCTGCCACCGTCGCTGCTGCAGGCTTCGGCAGACCTGGGAGCCAGGCCTGGGCAAACCTTCTGGCAGGTGATCCTGCCGCTGTCGATCCCCGGCATTGCCGCCGGCTCGATCTTCACCTTCTCGCTGACCCTGGGCGACTTCATCGTGCCGCAACTGGTCGGCCCACCGGGCTACTTCATCGGCAGCATGGTCTATGCCCAGCAAGGGGCGATCGGCAACATGCCGATGGCGGCGGCGTTCACGCTGGTGCCGATCGTGCTGATCGCGGTGTACCTGTCCATCGTCAAGCGGTTGGGGGCCTTCGATGCACTCTGAGAAAGCGTCTGTCGGCTTGCGCCTGGCGGCCTGGGGCGGGTTGCTGTTCTTGCACTTCCCGATCTTTATCATCTTCCTGTATGCCTTCAATACCGAGGATGCGGCGTTCAGCTTCCCGCCCAAGGGCTTCACCCTCAACTGGTTCAGCGTGGCCCTCGCCCGCCCCGACGTGCTCGAAGCCATCAAGCTGTCATTGCAGGTGGCCTGCCTGGCCACGCTGATCGCGCTGGTGCTCGGCACCCTGGCCTCGGCGGCGCTGTACCGGCGCAGCTTCTTCGGCAAGGAGAGCATCTCGCTGATGCTGATCCTGCCGATCGCCCTACCCGGCATCATCACGGGCATTGCCCTGCTCTCGGCATTCAAGCGCCTGGGTGTAGAACCCGGCGTGTTGACCATCGTCACGGGCCACGCCACGTTCTGCGTGGTGATCGTCTACAACAACGTGATCGCCCGCCTGCGGCGCACCTCGCAGAGCCTGATCGAAGCGTCCATGGACCTCGGTGCCGACGGCTGGCAGACCTTCCGCTACATCATCCTGCCCAACCTTGGCTCGGCCCTGCTGGCCGGCGGCATGCTGGCGTTCGCCCTGTCGTTCGACGAGATCATCGTCACCACCTTCACCGCCGGCCACGAGCGCACCCTGCCAATCTGGCTGCTCAACCAGCTCAGCCGCCCCCGCGACGTGCCGGTGACCAACGTGGTCGCCATGCTGGTGATGCTGGTGACCATGTTGCCGATTCTCGGCGCCTATTACCTGACCCGTGGCGGCGAAAGCGTCGCGGGCAGTGGCAAATGACCCTCAAGGAGTCCCTCAATGCAAACCCGAATGCTGATCAACGGTAAGCTGGTCGCGGGCGAAGGCCCTGCCTGGACTGTACTCAATCCGGCCGAAGGCAGCGCCCTGGCGCAAATCAACGAAGCCACCGAGGCCCAGGTCGATACCGCTGTGCGCGCCGCCGACCAGGCTTTCGACAGCTGGTCTCAGACCAGCCCCAAGGAGCGCTCGCTGGTGCTGCTGGCGCTGGCCGACACCCTCGAAGCCCATGGCGATGAACTGGCCCGACTCGAGTCGCAGAACTGCGGCAAGCCGTTTGCCGCGGCCCTGAATGATGAAATCCCGGCCATCGCCGACGTATTCCGCTATTTTGCCGGCGCCGCACGCTGCCTCGGCGGTTCGGCGGCGGGTGAATACCTGCCGGGCCATACCTCGATGATCCGCCGCGACCCGCTGGGTGTGGTGGCTTCGATTGCGCCGTGGAACTACCCGTTGATGATGCTGGCGTGGAAGGTCGCCCCGGCGTTGGCAGCGGGTAACACGGTAGTCATCAAACCCTCCGAGCTGACCCCGCTGACCGCCCTGCGCCTGGGCGAACTGGCCAAGGACCTGTTGCCGCCCGGCGTGCTCAACATCCTCTTCGGCCGCGGGCAGACGGTCGGCAACCCGCTGGTCACCCACCCCAAGGTGCGCATGGTCTCGCTGACCGGCTCCATTCCCACCGGCGCGCATATCATTGGCGCCACTGCCAGCAGTGTGAAACGCATGCACATGGAACTGGGCGGCAAGGCGCCAGTGCTGGTGTTCGATGATGCCGATATCGACGCAGCCATCGATGGCATTCGCACGTTCGGCTTCTACAACGCCGGCCAGGACTGCACGGCGGCCTGCCGCCTGTATGTGCAGGCGGGCATCTACGAGCGCTTCGTCGAGCGCCTGGGCAAAGCCGTCTCCAGCCTCAAGGCCGGCCTGCAGGATGCCGAGGACACCGAACTCGGCCCGCTGATCAGCGCCCAGCACCGCGACAAGGTGGCCGGCCTGGTCCAGCGCGCCATCGCCCAGCCGCATATCCGCCTGGTGACGGGCGGCAAGGTGATTGCGGGGGATGGCTTCTTCTTCGAACCGACCGTGCTGGCCGATGCCTTGCAGGATGACGAGATCGTGCGCAACGAGGTGTTCGGCCCGGTGGTGTCGGTGACCCGCTTCAGCACCGAAGAGCAGGCGCTGGAATGGGCCAACGACTCCGATTACGGCCTGGCATCATCGGTGTGGACCCGCGACACCGGCCGCGCCCACCGCCTGGCGGCGCGCTTGCAGTATGGCTGCACCTGGGTGAATACCCACTTCATGCTGGTCAGCGAAATGCCCCATGGCGGGCAGAAGCATTCGGGGTATGGCAAGGACATGTCGATGTATGGGCTGGAGGATTACACCTGTGTGCGGCATGTGATGATCAAGCATTGAGGCGGGGCGGGTGGGTATGCCGGTAGTTGTTCACCGCCTGTGAGATCGAGCTCCGCGCGGGCGCCGCTCGATCTCCGCCGCATCGCTCCACTCATGCTTTGCACAAAGCAGCCCGCAAGACGATTCCCACAGATAGGGCCCAGCTCATCCTACATACCGACACTCAGCTGGTATCATATTCTGATACCATGAACAATCATCAAAGATCGACCCTTGAGGCCATTTTCAAAAAACCGGTTCCAAAGTCGCTGGAATGGGCGAGATTGGAGTCATTTCTGATATCGATAGGCGCCACGGCGATCGAGGGCCGTGGATCGCGAGTGCGCTTTGAGCTCAATGGAACCCTTGCCACATTCCATCGACCTCATCCCGACAAGGATGCCAAATCCTATCAGGTGCGGAGCGCGCGCCAGTTCCTGGAACAGGCAGGAGTAACACCATGAATGTAATGACTTACCGCGGCTATGCCGCACGCATTGAATACAGTGACGAAGACCAATTACTGATCGGTCATGTGGCCGGCATACGCGACGTGATCGGATTTCACGGAGAATCGATCAGTGAGCTAAGGCGAGCATTCGAAGAGGCTGTCGATGACTACATCGAGACCTGCGAAAAGCTCGGGAGGGAGCCTCAGAAAGCTTACTCCGGCAAGTTGAGCCTGCGTCTTGAACCTGCTCTTCACGCCAGCGTGGCTGCTAAAGCCGAGCTGGCGGAAAAGAGCATCAACCAATGGGTAAGTGACATCCTTAGCCAAGCTGCTTTCAGTTAAAACAAGCGATCAATCCCGCAAATCCGACTCGTGAATTGGATTGGCGCGGCTGGTCGCCCGTTGATACTGCGCCGGCCAGGTAGCTTTGTTACCACCCAGATCATCATCGGCATGCAGCGGCCAGTAAGGATCGCGCAGCAGTTCCCGCGCAAGGAAGATCACGTCGGCCTGCCCGGTGCGCAGAATGTGCTCGGCTTGGGCAGGCTCAGTGATCATGCCGACGGTGCCAGTGGCGATCTCCGCCTCCTTGCGCACGCGCTCGGCGAAGCGCGTCTGGTAACCGGGGCCTGTTGGGATTTCGGCGTTGACCGAGGTACCACCTGAGGACACATCGATCAGGTCGACACCCAGCACCCGCAGGCGACGAGCCAGTTCGACGGTTTCATCCGGGTTCCAGCCATCCTCCACCCAGTCGGTCGCCGATACCCGCACGAACAGCGGCAGTTCGGCCGGCCAGACGCTGCGCACCGCTTCGACCACTTGCAGGGTCAGGCGGATACGGTTCTCGAAGCAGCTGCCATATTCGTCGCGGCGCTGGTTGCTGAGCGGTGATAGGAACTGGTGCAGCAGATAACCATGGGCGGCGTGGATCTCGACCACCTTGAAGCCGGCCTTGAGCGCCCGCTGGGTCGAGGCGACGAAGGCGTTGATCACGTCCTGGATCTCGTCCTTGCTCAACTCGCGCGGCGGTGTGTGTTGCGGGTCGAAGGCAATCTTCGACGGGCCCACAGGCTGCCAGCCGCCGTCTTCGAGCTTCACACTGCCCTGCTTGCCCAGCCAGGGCCGATAGGTACTGGCCTTGCGCCCGGCGTGGGCCAGCTGGATGCCGGGCACGGAGCCTTGCGCGGTGATGAAACGGGTGATGCGCTGCAACGGGGCAATCTGGGCGTCGTTCCACAGGCCGAGGTCTTCGGCGGTAATGCGACCATCGGCAGTCACCGCGACGGCTTCGCTGATGACCAGGCCTGCGCCACCCACGGCGCGGCTGCCCAGGTGAACAAGGTGCCAATCGTTGGCCAGACCATCGACGGCAGAATACTGGCACATCGGCGAGACCGCGATGCGGTTGGGCAGCGTCAGCTGACGCAGGGTGTAAGGCTCGAGCAGCAGGCTCATGAGGGCACCTCCCAAGGACTCCAATGGTGATCCGGCCCGGACACTCAAGTGCACATCCCTGGCCCGGTGCCGGTCATTAATCAGACTAGACCAGATTGGTGGGGGGGAAGGTTCAGTGGGATTTCGACGTGTTCGCCGAAAGGGTTGCAGCGCCTGTGAAATCGAGCGCCGCCCGCGCGGCGCATCGCGGATAAATCCGCTCCTACAGTTTGTTTCGGGCCAATCATTCCTGTGCCGCCAACAGGGACCGCCTTGGTGCCCACCTCGTTATCGAAGGGAACAAATAAGGCGAACAGCGTTGACCTCACAGGAGAGACTGGCCCGAAACAAACTGTAGGAGCGGATTTATCCGCGATGCGCCGCGCGGGCGGCGCTCGATTTGTGTCCCACTGGAATAACCACGGCGGGCACCTGCGGCAAACTCAGCGCGGCTCCATATGCGCAATCATCAACTGCACACTCTCATTCCCACGAAACTCGTTCACATCCAGCTTGTACGCCAGCTCCACCCAGCGCACCGTCGGGTTCGGCCACACATCACGGTCAATGCCAAAGGCAATACCATCCAGCCGCACCGACCCGCACTCGCTCTTGAGCACCACCTTCAAGTGCCGCTCGCCAACCACGCGCTGCTCCACCAACTGGAACACCCCATGGAACAGCGGCTCGGGGAAGTGCTGCCCCCAAGGGCCGGCATTGCGCAGGGCCTTGGCCAGGTCGAGGTGGAACTCCTCCACCGCCAGGCTGCCGTCCGAGAGCAGGCGACCGGTCAGGTCCTCTTCACGCAGCTGGCGCCGGACCTCCTCATCGAACGCTTCGGCAAACGCCGGGAAATTGCTTTCGGGCAGGGACAAGCCCGCCGCCATGGCATGCCCGCCGAACTTGCTGATCAACTGCGGATGACGCGCTGCCACGGCATCCAGCGCGTCGCGAATGTGGAAGCCCGGCACCGAACGCGCCGAGCCCTTGAGCATGCCGTCGCCAGCATCGGCGAAGGCGATGGTTGGCCGGTGGTAACGCTCTTTCAGGCGCGAGGCGAGAATCCCGATCACGCCCTGGTGCCAATCGGCATCGAACAGGCACAGGCCATAAGGCATGGACTCGACCGGCAAATCCTTGAGCTGGGCCAGGGCCTCGCGCTGCATGCCCTGCTCGATCGACTTGCGGTCCTGGTTCAGGTCATCCAGCTGCTGGGCCATGTCCTGGGCCAGGGCTGCGTCTTCGCACAGCAGGCATTCGATGCCCAGGCTCATGTCGTCCAGGCGCCCGGCAGCATTGAGCCGTGGGCCGAGGATAAAGCCGAGGTCGGTGGAAGTGATGCGCCGATGGTCGCGTCGCGCCACCTCCAGGATGGCCTTCAGGCCAGGCCGCGCGCGGCCGGCGCGAATGCGCTCCAGGCCCTGGTGGACGAGGATGCGGTTGTTGGCATCCAGCGGCACCACGTCGGCCACACTGCCCAGGGCAACCAGGTCGAGCAGCTCGCCGATGTTCGGCTGCGGCTGCGTTTCGTAACGCCCCATACTGCGCAACCGGGCGCGCAAGGCCATGAGCACGTAGAAGATCACCCCGACGCCGGCCAGCGACTTGCTCGGGAAGTCGCAACCAGGCTGGTTCGGGTTGACGATGGCGTCAGCATCGGGCAACTGCTGGCCCGGCAGGTGGTGGTCGGTGACCAGCACCTTGAGCCCGGCAGCCTTGGCGGCGGCAACACCCTCAACACTGGAGATACCGTTGTCGACAGTCACCAGCAGGTCTGGCTGGCGCTCGAGCGCGACCTTGACGATCTCCGGGGTCAGGCCGTAGCCGTATTCGAAACGGTTGGGCACCAGGTAGTCGACGTGGGCCGCGCCCAGCAGACGCAGGCCAAGCACGCCGACGGTGCTGGCAGTGGCGCCGTCGGCGTCGAAGTCACCGACAATCAGGATACGCTGGCGCTGGTCGAGGGCTTCGACCAGCAGGTCCACCGCGGCCTCGATGCCCTTGAGCTGCTGATACGGCACCAGCCGCGCCAGGCTCTTGTCCAGTTCGGCCTCGGACTGCACGCCACGGGCGGCGTACAGGCGAGTCAGCAGGGGTGGCAGGTTACCCAGGAATGGCAGGGTCGGGGGCAGCGGGCGGGGTTCGATACGCATGGTGTCTTCGGCAGTCAGGTGTCAGTCGGTTCAGCCACGCTCACCGAGCAGCCATTGCAGTTGCACTTCGTGCTGGCCACGGTCGTCGGTGACGAATACCGTGCCTTCGCTGATCATCACATCCCATTTGATGGTGCGCGGCATGTCGGTGGCCAGGACTTCCAGTACTTCCTGCGGCACGGCGGCAATGCTCAGGTTCTTCAGGCCCTTGACTGCGCCCACCACCTTGCCTTCCCACACCCGCAGGCTGCCGTAGGCCAGCAGGCTGGTGCGTTCGGTGCGGCGCGAGCACCAGGTCAGGCGGTCGGCATCCGGCTGGCCGACTTCGATCCAGTGCAGGATGCGGTCGTCCAGGCTCTTTTCCCACAGCGCCGCTTCATCGACATCGGACAGGCCACGGCCGAACGACAGGTTCTCGTTGTACCACAGGGCATAGGCCAGCAGGCGTACGGCCATGCGCTCTTCGGTTTCCGAAGGGTGACGGGCAATGGTCTGGCGGACGTTTTCATATACGCCGCGATCGAGGTCGGTCAGGTTCAGTTCGAATTTGTACGTGGTGGACGGCTGGGCCATGGTCGAATGGGCTTCGTGCGTAAAGAAAAGGCCG
The DNA here is from genome assembly GCF_014269035.2 of Pseudomonas vlassakiae. Lineage (GTDB taxonomy): Bacteria > Pseudomonadota > Gammaproteobacteria > Pseudomonadales > Pseudomonadaceae > Aquipseudomonas > Aquipseudomonas vlassakiae. Next base: position 26,734 of record NZ_JABWRP020000005.1, on the reverse strand, counting down.
CTAGTCTAACCGATCCTGCCTGCGCTTGCGCCGGAGCAGTATCGGCCGCTTCGGACCTATGCTAAAACCACGGCTCTGACCAGTTGCCACGGATGCCTAATGTCTACGCCCAGCAAACCCCTCGCCGGCTTGAAAGTCATCGAACTCGGTACCCTGATCGCCGGGCCGTTCGCCTCGCGCATCTGCGCCGAATTCGGCGCCGAAGTGATCAAGGTGGAGTCGCCGGACGGCGGCGACCCGCTGCGCAAGTGGCGCAAGCTGTACGAGGGCACATCACTGTGGTGGTTCGTGCAGGCGCGCAACAAGCAGTCGCTGACACTCAACCTCAAGCACCCCGAAGGCCGCGAGGTGCTCAAGCGCCTGCTCGCTGAGGCCGACATCCTGATCGAGAATTTCCGCCCTGGCGTGCTGGAGAAACTTGGCCTGGGCTGGGACGTGCTGCACGCCCTGAACCCGCGCCTGGTCATGGTACGCCTGTCCGGCTTCGGCCAGACCGGGCCGATGAAGGATCAGCCGGGCTTCGGTGCGGTCGGTGAGTCGATGGGCGGGTTGCGCTACATCACCGGCTTCGACGACCGCCCGCCCGTACGCACCGGGATCTCCATCGGTGATTCGATCGCTGCGCTGTGGGGCGTGATTGGCGCGCTGATGGCACTGCGTCATCGCGAGGTCAATGGTGGCCAGGGCCAAGTGGTGGACGTGGCGCTGTACGAGGCGATCTTCGCCATGATGGAAAGCATGGTGCCGGAGTTCGACGTGTTCGGCTTCATCCGCGAGCGTACCGGCAACATCATGCCCGGCATCACGCCCTCTTCCATCCACACCAGCGCCGACGGCAAGCATGTGCAGATCGGCGCCAACGGTGACGCCATCTTCAAGCGCTTCATGCAGGCCATAGGCCGCGCCGACCTGGCCGACGACCCTGGCCTGGCCAGCAATGATGGCCGCGATGCCAGGCGCGACGAGCTGTACGGGGTGATCGACCGCTGGGCCAACAGCCTGCCGCTGGACCAGCTGATGCAGGTGCTCAACGACGCGCAAGTGCCGGCCAGCCGGATCTACTCGGCCGAGGACATGTTCAGCGACCCGCAGTACCTGGCCCGCGAGATGTTCCTGCAGGCGCGCCTGCCAGACGGCAAGCCGTTCAAGATGCCGGGTATCGTGCCCAAGCTTTCGGATACCCCGGGCTCTGCCGAATGGGTAGGTCCGACGTTGGGTGAACACACCGATAGCGTGCTGGCTGGCCTGGGCTACGACCAGGCGGCGATCGCCAGCCTGCGCCAGGCGGGCACGGTCTGAAGCGGCTGCCGATGCGTTCGCCAGCCCTGTACTGCGCGCTGCTGCTTGCCCTGCTGGTAACGCCGGCACAGGCCAAGGAACGCCTGTTGTGGCTGGTGCGCGACCTGCCGCCCTTCACCGTGTTCGAAGGCACGGAGAAAGGCCAGGGGGTCATCGACCAGATGCTGCCGCTGCTGATCGAGCAGATGCCCGAATACGAGCACAGCATCATCCGGGTAAACCGTGCGCGCGGGCTCCAGATGCTCCAGGACCCGTCCAGCTTCACCTGCGACCCGACGCTGCTGTGGACTGCAGAGCGGGCGAAGTTCGTGCACTTCTCGCAACCGATGCTGGGCGTGCTGAGCAGCGGCGTGGTGGTGCGCAAGAGCGGGCAGGCGCTGCTGGCACCCTACCTGGATGGCCAGCAGGTCGACCTCAAGGGCTTGCTCGGCAATACCCCGCTGAAGCTGGGCATCGTCGCCGAGCGCAGCTACAGCAGCCAGGTCGACGAAATCCTGCGACAGCTGCCCGACTCGGCGTTCAGCCGCCACTACGGTAACGATGCCACCGCCAACCTGTTGCAAATGCAACAGCTCGGGCGCCTGCAACTGGTGCTGGGCTACTGGCCCGAGTTGCGCTACCTGATTCAACAACAAGGCGGCTCGCCGGCGGACTATCAGTTCCATCCGATCCAGGGTGTGACCCGCTATCAGTTTCTGCATGTAGGCTGCTCGGACACGCCACTGGGGCGCACCGCCATAAGCCACATCGACCAGTTGCTACCGGCCCTGCGCATGAATACCCTGCCCGCCCTGTACGCACACTGGCTCGACCCGGAGCTGCGCGCAGCCTACCTGGAAGAGAGCCAGCACTTTTTCGAAAGCCACTGACAAACAGGCAAAAAGAAACCCCGGACGCTGGGGTGGACGCCCGGGGCCAATCGAAAGTCCTGATGGACTTTCCACGACAACCCGCCAGTGCCGGAGCTGTGCACTGGCCGGCTGCCCTTGATGTTTAGGATAAGCCTTTCAGGCAAAGGTTCCCTGTGGCTGCTGGCGCTGTTGCAAGGCCGCGATCACACAGGGCTGCAAGCGCCCCTCGACAATCTGCAAGTCACGGTGCAAGCCGTCCACCAGATCAATCAGCAGGCTTTGCTCCTGCAGCTGGCGTTGGCTGACCGTGCGCCGCAAGGCCGTGCCGCCGAGGCTGTCGTACACGGTCAATTGACGGTTGCCGTTGGCATCCGTGGCGCCCAGCATGGCCTGGTAGGGCGTTAGTGCGTCGTTGAGCAGTCTGCAGATTCTTTCCATCCGGATCACTCGCATGTAATGGGACATGAAGGAACTGACCAGCACGCGTGGCGAAAAGTTCGTTACGCCCCGGCTGTTTCAGTGAGGATGCGTGGGCGACGTGACAGTTTGAATACGTTGCAGGGCGCGTTGCCAGCGCCGGACTGGCAGCGGCCAAGGGAGGTCGGCGAGCACCCACAGGCCCTGGCGCCGGGCTTCATGGGCGAGGTTCGGGGAACCCGCGTTGGCATGCCCGACAAACAGCACGGCACGGGTGCGACCGGCCCGTTCGAGCAAGGCCAGGCCATCGTTCACGGCATGCTCGAGAATCAGCAGGTCAGCGCGCGGTGGACGGGCCAGGCAGCTGTCGAGGTCGGCCAGGTCGTGGGTGACGCGCACATTGAACAGGCCCATGGCGTTGCAGGCCTGGTGCAGGAGGATCTGGTGGGATGGGCGTGCCGGGTGAATCAACACGAAGGGCTGTCGCATGTGCCGCTCCTTGGTAAAGGACCGGCCACTCTAGACAAGGCTTTCACAGCCTTACATAGGACAATTCCGCAAAAGAGGTAGGAACTTTTTGAAATCCGGGGCTGCATCGCAGCCCCGAACGCCATGCGATTACAGAGGCTTGCCGCGATTACCGTGCTGGCTGACAAAGGCTTGAACAGCCTTCAGGTCATTGGCCAAGACGGTGCAACGCTCTTCACGGCTGAACAGGTCGCTCAGGTGCGCCGGCAGCTCCAGCGCCTTGCCGACACCGGCCTTCTCCACCGCCTCAGGGAACTTGACCGGGTGGGCAGTGCCCAGCACCACCATTGGCGTGTCCAGGCTGCGGCGGCACTCGCGGGCGGCCTTGACGCCGATCGCGGTGTGCGGGTCGAGCACCTCACCCGTGGCGGCAAATACCTCGGCGATGGTCTCGCAGGTCTGCTCATCGCTGACCGCCAGCGAATCGAACAGCTTGCGCGCTTCGGTCCAGCGGTCTTGCTCGACGCTGAAGCCGCCACCCTGCTTGAAGGTGGCCATCAGCTCGGCCAGCGCGGCGCCGTTGCGGCCGTGCAGGTCGAACAGCAGGCGCTCGAAGTTGGACGAAACCATGATGTCCATGGACGGCGACAAGGTCGCGTGCAGGGTTTCCTTGACGTACTGGTTGCCGCTCATGAAGCGGTGCAGGATGTCGTTGCGGTTGGTGGCGACGATCAGCTGGCTGACCGGCAGGCCCATGTTGCGCGCCAGGTAACCGGCGAAGATATCGCCGAAGTTGCCGGTCGGTACCGAGAATGCCACCGAACGGGCCGGGCCGCCCAGCTGCAGGGCCGCATGGAAGTAATAGACGATCTGGGCCATGATCCGCGCCCAGTTGATCGAGTTGACCGCGACCAGGCGGGTGCCCTTGAGGAACGACTGGTCGGCGAAGCTGGCCTTGACCATTTCCTGGCAGTCGTCGAAGTTGCCTTCGATGGCGATGTTGTGGACGTTGTCGCCGAACAGGGTGGTCATCTGCCGACGCTGCACTTCCGACACACGCTGGTGCGGGTGCAGGATGAAGATGTCGACGTTTTCGCAGCTGCGGCAGCCTTCGATGGCGGCCGAACCGGTGTCACCGCTGGTGGCGCCGATGATCACCACACGCTCGTTGCGCTTGGCCAGCACGTGGTCGAGCAGGCGACCGAGCAGTTGCAGGGCGAAGTCCTTGAAGGCCAGGGTCGGGCCGTGGAACAGCTCGAGCACCCATTCGTTGCTGTTCAGCTGGCGCAGCGGGGCGACCGCAGCGTGGGCGAACTCGCCGTAGGTTTCTTCGAGGATCTTCTTGAAGTCGGCGTCGGCGATGCTGCCTTCGACGAACGGGCGCATCACCCGGAAGGCCAGCTCGTGATACGGCAGGCCGGCCCAGGAGGCGATTTCTTCCTGGGTGAAGCGAGGCAGGTTCTCAGGGACGTACAGGCCGCCGTCGCTGGCCAGGCCAGCCAGCAGCACGTCTTCGAAATTCAGGGCCGGAGCCTGGCCGCGGGTACTGATATAGCGCATGGGTGCAAACCTTCGATGCTAGGGCCGCCAGAGCGGCCCGATTGGCAGATTAATTCAGCTGTTCGACGCGGATGCGTACGACCTTGCCGACCACGTCCTGCAGGGATTCCAGCGCGACGATGGCGTCGTTGATGCGCTGCTCGACCACACCGTGGGTCAGCAGGATCATCGGCACCAGGCCGTCCTGCTCCTCGGCTTCCTTCTGCATGATCGACTCGATGTTGATGCCGCGCTCCGAGAGGATGCTCGCCACCTGGGCCAGCACGCCCGGATGGTCCTTGGCCTGGATACGCAGGTAGTACGCACTTTCGCAGGCTTCGATTGGCAGGATCGGATGGGCCGACAACGAGTCTGGCTGGAAGGCCAGGTGCGGCACGCGGTTTTCCGGGTCGGAGGTCATGGCACGGACCACGTCGACCAGGTCACCCACCACCGACGACGCAGTTGGCTCCATGCCGGCGCCAGCGCCGTAGTACAGGGTCGAACCGGCGGCGTCGCCGTTGACCATGACCGCGTTCATCACGCCGTTGACGTTGGCGATCAGGCGGTCGGCCGGGATCAGCGTCGGGTGCACGCGCAGCTCGATGCCTTCGGCGGTGCGGCGGGCCACGCCCAGGTGCTTGATGCGGTAGCCCAGCGCTTCGGCGTAGTTCACGTCAGCGGTAGTCAGCTGGGTGATGCCTTCGGTGTAGGCCTTGTCGAACTGCAGCGGGATACCAAAGGCGATGGACGCCAGGATGGTCAGCTTGTGCGCGGCATCGATGCCTTCGACGTCGAAGGTCGGGTCGGCTTCGGCATAGCCCAGCGCCTGGGCTTCGGCCAGCACATCGGGGAAGGCGCGGCCTTTCTCACGCATTTCGGTGAGGATGAAGTTGCCGGTGCCGTTGATGATGCCGGCCAGCCAGTTGATGCGGTTGGCCGACAGACCTTCGCGGATCGCCTTGATCACCGGGATACCACCGGCCACTGCGGCTTCGAAGGCAACGATGACCCCCTTCTCGCGCGCCTTGGCAAAAATCTCGTTACCGTGCACGGCGATCAGCGCCTTGTTTGCAGTCACCACGTGCTTGCCATTCTCGATGGCCTTGAGCACCAGGTCACGCGCCACGGTGTAGCCACCGATCAGCTCGATGACAATGTCGATCTCCGGGTTGCTCGCAACGTCGAACACATCAGCGGTAATGGGGGTACCGGTAATCTGGCAGTTCGGGTTCTGCGAGCGCATGGCAATCTGTGCCACTTCAATACCGCGCCCGGCACGGCGGGCAATCTCCTCGGCGTTGCGCTGAAGTACATTGAAGGTTCCGCCACCGACGGTCCCCAACCCACAGATGCCTACTTTGACCGGTTTCACTGTGAACTCCCCATTGAACGGCCGGCGCCTTCACCGACCGTGAAACATGCCGTCACCCCATGACGACGGCGTATTGAATGAATTACTTGGCGGCCTGCTGCTCGCCAGCCAGGGCCAGTTTGGCCACTTGTGGTGCCGGCTGGTAACCCGGAATCACATGCCCGTTCTCGAGCACGATGGCCGGCGTGCCGTTGACGCCGATCTGCTGGCCCAGCTGGAATTGCTTGCTGACCGGGTTGGCGCACTTGGCAGCCTTGATTTCCTTGCCTTCGACCATCTTGTCCATCGCCGCGCGGCGATCGCTGGAGCACCAGACTGCCTGCAGCTGCTCGTCACCAGGCGAACCGAGGCCCTGACGCGGGAAGGCGACATAGCGCACTTCGATACCGCGGCGGTTGAGCTCGGGCACTTCGGCGTGCAGCTTGTGGCAATACGGGCAGGTGGTGTCGGTGAAGACAGTGATGTGCGACTTGGTCTCGCCCTTGGCAGGATAGACAACGGTCTCGGCGGCAGGAATGCCGTTGATGAGCTTGGCAACACCCTGACGCTCGGCCTTCTCGGTCAGGTTGACCGGCTTGCCGTCCTGCAACTGATACAGGTAGCCCTGCATGACGTATTGGCCATCGGCACTGGCATACAGCACACGGCCGCCCTGCAGCTTGACTTCATAAAGGCCATTGAGCGGGCTGCTGCCGACGCTTTCCACCGGCACTTCGAGTTCGAGGTTCTGCAACGACTTGCGGATGGCCTGCTCGGCGCTGGCATTGCTGTCAGCCGCGGCAACGGCAAAGGTACTGGCCAGCGCCATCACGGCGGCGGCGAAAATATGGGTCACGCGCATGGGGAACTCCTGGAGGCGGACAGGGGCCGGAGGGCGTCACCTGCGCAAAAAATCGCGGCGACCGTGCGGCCCTTGATGCAAACCGCCCAAGCCTACCACATCACGCTGCGGATGAAGGGGCCTGCAAGGACCGGTCGGCGGAACATGAAAAACATTCATCCACGCGGATGGTGCTGGGCGTGCAATTGCTGGAGCCGCGCCTTGGCTACATGGGTATAGATCTGCGTGGTGGAAAGGTCACTGTGGCCCAGCAGCATCTGCACCACGCGCAGGTCGGCACCGTGGTTGAGCAGGTGGGTGGCAAAAGCATGGCGCAGGGTATGCGGCGACAGCGGCTTGTCGATGCAGGCCACCCGCGCCTGGTGCTTGATGCGGTGCCAGAAGGTCTGGCGGGTCATCTGCTCGCCGCGCTGACTGGGGAACAGTACGTCGCTGGGGCGGCCGTTCAGCAGTTCGGCGCGGCCATCACGCAGGTAGCGCTCCAGCCAGGCCACCGCCTCCTCGCCCATTGGCACTAGGCGTTCCTTGCTGCCCTTGCCCATCACCCGCAGCACACCCTGGCGCAGGTTGACCTGGTCGAGGGTCAGGCTGACCAGTTCGCTAACGCGCAGGCCGCAGGCGTAAAGGACTTCGAGCATGGCGCGGTCGCGTTGACCGATGGCTTCGCCCAGGTCCGGAGCCTGCAGCAGGGCTTCGACGTCGGCTTCCGACAGGGATTTGGGCAAGGGCCGACCGAGTTGCGGCATGTCGACCTGCAGGGTCGGGTCGACGGCGACCAGCTTTTCCCGCAACAGGTAGCGAAAGAAGCCCCGCAGCCCGGAGAGAAAGCGCGCTGTGGAGCGAGGTTTGTAACCTTGGTCCAGGCGCCAGGCCAAGTGATCAAGGATCAGTTCGCGGCCGGCGTCGGGCAGCGCTACCGAATGCTCATGGAGCCAGCCATTGAACAGGGCCAGGTCGCTGCGGTAGGAGGTGCGGGTGTTGTCGGACAGGCCTTTTTCGAGCCACAGGGCGTCGAGGAACTGGTCGATCAGGGGATGGTCTAGGGCGGGCATGCGGGGCTGCTGGGTGTTGGAAGTCGGCCTAGTGTTTCACAGCAGCTTATGGGTTGTCTGTACTGGCCCTATCGCGGCTTAAGCCGCCCCTACAGGTGCTGCGCGCTTCTTGCAGGAGCGGCTTTAGCCGCGACAGGGCCAGAGCAGGACAACTCAGGCCTGGGGCAAAACGGGTACCGGGCGTTTGTCCTCGTCGATGGCGACAAAGCTGAACACCCCGTGGATTGCCCGCTCGCGGCCATCCAGGTACATGTTTTCGACGAACACATCCACCTGTACCTGCAAGCTGGTATTCCCCACCTTGACCACCGTGCCCACCAGTTCGACGATCGAACCTGCCGGGATCGGGTGCTTGAAGTCGATGCGGTCGGTGGACACGGTCACCAGCGGCAGCCGGCAGAAGCGCGTTGCGGCGATGAACGACACTTCGTCCATCCAGGCCAGCGCCGTGCCGCCGAAGAGGGTGTTGTGGTGGTTGGTGGTGTTGGGGAACACCGCTTTGGTCACGCGGGTCACCGACAGCTCGGTGCGGCGCTGGATTTCCTGGTCTCGGCTGCTCATATCCATCACTTTCACAGGTTTCAGAAAGCAAAAAAGCAGCCCGAAGGCTGCTTTTTTCTCGCTAGGCGGCCTTGGCCACCGGGCAAACTGTACTCAGGACAGTTTTTCCTTGATGCGAGCGGCTTTGCCGGACAGGTCGCGCAGGTAGTACAGCTTGGCTTTACGCACGTCACCACGACGTTTCACGGCCAGGCTGTCGATCTGCGGGCTGTAGGTCTGGAAGGTACGCTCAACGCCGACGCCGCTGGAGATCTTGCGCACGGTGAAGGCGCTGTTCAGACCGCGGTTACGCTTGGCGATAACAACGCCTTCGAACGCCTGCAGACGGGAACGATCACCTTCCTTCACTTTAACCTGGACGACGATGGTGTCGCCTGGTGCGAAGGTCGGGATTTCCTTGTTCATCTGCTCGGCTTCGAGCTGCTGGATGATCTTGTTGGTCATGCTGTGCTCCTAAGATGGATACTTGATCCACCATCGATACGTTTAACTATCGTCCCGCTCGCGGAGATATTCCTCGAGCAGCTTCTTCTCTTCTCCAGAAAGCGAGCGACTTTCCAGAAGATCGGCGCGTCGTTCGAAGGTCCTACCAAGGGACTGCTTCATCCGCCATCGCCGGATATGTGCATGGTTGCCACTTAGCAACACGTCGGGAACACGCTGATCCGCATACACCTCAGGTCGGGTGTAGTGCGGGCAATCCAGCAGACCGTCGGTGAAAGAGTCTTCCTCCGCCGAGTCCACATGCCCTAAAGCTCCGGGCAGCAGCCGTGTAACCGCATCGATCAGTACCATGGCCGGCAGCTCGCCACCGGAAAGCACATAGTCACCAATCGACCACTCCTCATCGACATGAGCCTCGATAAAGCGCTCGTCGATGCCTTCATAACGACCGGCGATCAGGATCAACGATTCCTGTTCGGCCAGGCCTTTGACCGCCTGCTGAGTCAGCTTGCGGCCTTGTGGCGAAAGGTAGATCACCTTTGCCGCAGCTCCGGTCGCTTGCCTGGCGCTAACCAGGGCATCTTCCAGAGGCTTGATTTTCATCACCATGCCCGGACCACCGCCAAACGGCCGATCATCCACGGTATGGTGGCGATCTGTGGTGTAGTCCCGCGGGTTCCAGCAAGTCACCTGAAGCAACCCCTGTTTCACCGCGCGGCTGGTAATGCCGTACTCTGTGATGGCCGAGAACATCTCGGGGAACAGCGTGATGACGTCTACGCGAAGGTTACCCATCGGTTAGAAGTCCGCGTCCCACTCAACCCGCATCACGCCCGCTTCCAGGTCGATATCGAGCACGCATTGCGCCGTGTAGGGCAACAGACGCTCGCGATCATCCAGGCTGCCTGCGCAGGGTTTGACCACCATTACATCGTTCGCACCGGTCTCCAACAGGTGATCGACCTTGCCGAACAGCTGTTCGTCCTGGTTGATGACCTTCAGACCCACCAACTGGTACCAGTAGTACTCGTCGGCAGCCAGGTTGGGCAAAAGGCTCCGCGCAATGCAGATTTCGTGACCACTCAGAAGACGGGCTTCATCACGATCATCGAGGCCTTTCAACTTCACGACCAGGCCCTTTTGGGAGCCACGACCGCTGACCAGCTCGACCTGCTTTACCTTGCCTTCGTGCCGAAGCGTCCAGCGTGGATAATCCAACAGGTTTTCAATCGGATCGGTAAAGGAATACACCTTCACCTCGCCGCGAACGCCGTGAACCGAAAAAATCTTGCCAACGACGATCAGGTCGTCAGCCTTTTCTGGCGTCGCGTTCATACTACTCAGGCAGCAGCCTTGGCAGCGTCCTTCAGCAGCTGAGCAACGCGCTCAGACGGCTGTGCACCCTGGCTCAGCCAGTAGTTGACGCGCTCTTGGTTGACCGACAGCTTGACTTCGGCGCCAGCAGCGATCGGGTTGAAGAAACCTACGCGCTCAACGAAACGGCCGTCACGGGCGTTACGCGAGTTGGTCACGGTCAGGTGGTAGAATGGGCGCTTTTTCGAGCCGCCACGGGCCAGACGAATGGTTACCATGTGAACATCGTTCCTATAGTCGGTGCTGCAGTTCATACAGCAGCTGGTACTGCAAATCTGAATGCCAAATAGGCACACGGGTGCCCAAAAGGCCGCATATTCTCGGGGAATACACGGACATTTGCAAATGCCTTTTTCGGCAGGGCCCTGCCCCACCGCACAGATTTGCCGGTTAAGCCACGCAATCCGTGGCCGTTGCCCCGCCGCAGCGGGGGTTCCGGGGGCCCACTCATCCAAGAGTAGGCCCCCAAAATAGGGGTTACAGCTTCGGCATGCCGCCGCCCGGCAGCATCCCGCCCAGGCCGCGCATCATCTTGGCCATGCCGCCCTTGGCAGAAAACTTCTTCATCATCTTCTGCATCTGCTTGTGCTGTTTGATCAGCCGGCCGATGTCCTGAACCTGGGTGCCAGAGCCGAGGGCGATGCGGCGCTTGCGCGAACCGCTGATCAGGTCAGGGTCGCGACGCTCGGCCGGGGTCATCGAGTTGATGATCGCTTCCATCTGCTTGAACTGCTTCTCGGCCGCGCCCTGGGCGTTGCCCATCTGCGACAGGTTGACCCCGCCGATGCTCGGCAGCTTGTCCATCAGGCCGCCCAGGCCGCCCATGTTCTTCATTTGCTGCAGCTGGTCGCGGAAATCTTCGAGGTCGAAACCCTTGCCCTTTTTCAGCTTCTTGGCCAGCTTGTCGGCCTTGGCCTTGTCGATGGTCTGCTCGGCCTGCTCGATCAGGCTGAGCACGTCACCCATGCCGAGGATGCGCGAAGCGACACGGTCCGGGTGGAAGGGTTCGAGGGCTTCAGTCTTCTCGCCCATACCGATGAACTTGATCGGCTTGCCAGTGATGGCGCGCACCGACAGCGCGGCACCGCCACGGGCATCACCGTCGACCTTGGTCAGCACCACACCGGTCAGCGGCAGGGCCTCGCCGAACGCCTTGGCGGTGTTGGCAGCGTCCTGGCCGGTCATGGCGTCGACCACGAACAGGGTCTCGATCGGCTTGACTGCGGCGTGCAGGGCCTTGATCTCGTCCATCATGTCGGCGTCGATGTGCAGGCGACCGGCGGTGTCGACGATGACCACGTCGATGAACTTGAGCTTGGCTTCGCGGATCGCAGCTTCGGCGATGGCCACCGGCTTCTGGCTGATATCGGACGGGAAGAAGGTCACGCCGATGTCGTTGGCCAGGGTTTCCAGCTGCTTGATCGCCGCCGGGCGATAGACGTCGGCGGAAACCACCATCACGCTTTTCTTCTTGCGCTCCTTGAGGAAGCGCGCCAGCTTGCCGGCAGTGGTGGTCTTACCGGCGCCCTGCAGGCCGGCCATCAGCACCACGGCAGGCGGCGCGGCGTTCAGCGCGAGGTCTTCGTTGGCCGCGCCCATCAGGCTTTCCAGTTCGGCCTGGACGATCTTCACGAACGCCTGGCCCGGAGTCAGGCTGCGCGATACCTCGGTGCCGACCGCACGGTCCTTGACGCTGTTGACGAAATCCTTGACCACCGGCAGGGCAACGTCGGCCTCGAGCAGGGCCATGCGCACTTCGCGCAACGTGTCCTTGATGTTGTCTTCGGTCAGCTTGGCCTTGCCGGTGACATGGCGCAGCGTCTGTGACAGGCGGTCGGTCAGGTTTTCGAACATGGTGATCCTTTCAGGCCCAGTAAAAGCCGAGGTTTGTCAGGCGCCCGAGGGGGAAATGCACACCCGTCAGGCACAGCAAGGCGGCGATTATAACGAAGTGCAGCGGCGGCGCACACCTCGCTGCCGATCGGTCTGGATGGCCGGTGGCGTTCTATGCCAAACTCCGTCTCTTTCAGGGCTCTGCAACCAGGACTTATGGTTTCCTCACCCAGCCTCATCCCCAACCTGATCGCCGCCGGCTTATATATAGCTGCGGCCATCTATCAGGGCACCTACTTGGCCCGGGGCCGCAAGGCCGACAAACGCCTGCTCGGCCTGCTCGGCGCCCTCGCCGTGGTCGCCCAGGGTGGCGCACTGTTCTTCCAGCTGATCACCCCGCTGGGGCTGAGCCTGGACTTCTTCAGCGCTGCCAGCCTGATCGCCGTGGCGGTCATCGCCCTGACGCTGCTGGCCTGCCTGCGTATCCCAGTGGAAAACCTGCTGGTGCTGCTGTTCCCGCTCGGCGCCGTCACCGCCCTGCTGGCCCAGTTCGCCCCGCCCGGCACCGTGCCGCTGATCGACGAAGAGCCGGGCATCCTCGCGCACATCCTGCTGTCGATCCTGGCCTATGGCCTGTTCACCATCGCGGTGTTCCAGTCGCTGCTGTTGCTGCTGCAGGACCGCCAGCTGAAGAACAAGCACCCGTCCGGCCTGATCCGCAACTTCCCGCCGCTGCAAACCATGGAAAGCCTGCTGTTCGGCTTCCTCTGGGCAGGCTGGTGCCTGCTCTCGCTGTCGCTGATTTCCGGCTGGCTGTTCCTCGAGAACCTGTTTGCCCAGCATCTGGTGCACAAGACGCTGCTGGCCTGTGTGGCCTGGGTGGTGTTCAGCGTGCTGCTGTGGGGCCGCACCCGCCTGGGCTGGCGCGGGCACAAGGCGATCCGCTGGACCCTGGCGGGTTTCTGCCTGCTGATGCTGGCCTACTTCGGCAGCAAGCTGGTCCGCGAATTCATCCTGCATATCTGACGGCCGCCCATGGACACCCTGCCGTACGCACCGCTACTCGGCATTCTGGCACTGGCGCTACTGTGGTCGGCACTGTTCACCGCCGTCGACGCTGCCCGCCTGCAGCTCAATGGTTCACTGCGCAACGGCGATGACGCCCCGCCGCCGCTGCCAGCCCAGGCCCTGGTGCTGTGCGCCAGCCTGGGCAAGCTGCTGGTGCTGGGCCTGGCGTGCCTGATCGGCCAACGCCAGAGCGGCGAACACGGCTTCTGGCTCGCGGGCCTGGGCGCGGTGGCAGCGCTGCTGGTGTTCGCCGAATTCCTGCCGCGGCGCCTGGCCCGGCGCAACCCGCAGGCGTTCATCAGCCTTGGCCTGAGCCTGCGCCCGTTTCCGCTCGCCCTGCTGCAACCTTTGGCCTGCCTGTTCGATGGCATCGCCAAGCTGATGCTGCGGCCGTTCCGCGCGCAGCCCACGGCAGTGGCCTTGCATCCGCAGGAAGACGACGTCTTCGACGAAGACGATGAGCACGAGGCGCCGCGCCATGGCCTGCTGGACGGCTTGCAGTCGCTGGACAAGATCACCGTCAACGACATCCTGGTGCCTCGCAACGAAGTCGACGGCATCAACCTCGACGACCCCATCACACAGATCATCGAGCAATTGATCGTCAGCCGGCACACTCGCCTGCCGGTGTATCACAGCGACATCAACCAGGTCGAAGCGATCCTCAACACCAAGCTCATCAGCCACTTGCTGCCCAAGGCCGAGCTGACTGCGGAGCAGCTGCTGGGCGCCTGCTACGAGCCCTACTTCGTGCCGGAAAGCACGCCACTGCAGATGCAACTGCTGAACTTCCACAAGCAGCAGCGGCGCCTGGGCGTGGTGGTGGACGAGTATGGCGAGGTGCTGGGTATCGTCACCCTGGAAGACATCCTTGAAGAGATCGTCGGCGAGTTCGAGGACGAGCAGAGCCTGGACAACCCGCACGTGCACCCGCAGCCCGATGGCACCTTCGTCATCGAAGGCAACGCCTCGCTGCGTGAAATCAACCGTACCCTGGGCTGGCACCTGCCGTGTGACGGTGGCCCGAAAACCCTCAACGGGCTGGTCACCGAAGCCCTCGAAAGCATTCCGGAAAGCGCCGTTTGCCTGAAGATCGGCCGCTATCGCCTGGAAATCCTCGAAACAGAGGACAATTGTGCCAGCAAGGTACTGGTATGGACCGTGACCCGGTAGCTATACTCGGGTCACGCTTACCCAGCCCCGCCGTTCCGCCCGCTACCCGCACCCGGCGCCACACGGCCAGTCCGCTGCACTGACACGCCCCGCGGTCCTGCTTCAACACCCCGAACAGTGCCCGCTCCCACCCCTACCCTTGCGGGCCGGTGTCAGGTGCGCGAACACAACAACAATACGCTCCGGCGTCCGCCAAGCCGTGCCCACCCTCAACGCCGGCACCGGCCACGGACAATGCCGTGGAGCGGAACAGACTGTCAGGGACCTACTTAATGACATCCACCACCTATGCCGAGGCGCCTGCCGCGCCGGTCAACTCGCCTGCGCGGGTCGCCACCGCCAGCTTCATCGGCACCGCCATCGAGTTCTACGACTTCTACGTCTACGCCACTGCCGCCGCGCTGGTCATCGGCCCGGTGTTCTTCCCTTCCGGGTCGGGCACCGCACAGATGCTCGCCGCATTCATTACCTTCGGCATCGCCTTCCTTGCCCGCCCGCTGGGCTCGGCGCTGTTCGGTCACTTCGGCGACCGCATCGGGCGCAAGTCGACCCTGGTTGCTTCGCTGCTGCTGATGGGTGTATCGACCACACTGATCGGTGTGCTGCCGGGCTACGACAGCATCGGCGTATGGGCACCGATCCTGCTCTGCCTGCTGCGTTTCGGCCAGGGCCTTGGCCTGGGTGGCGAATGGGGCGGCGCCGCGCTGCTGGCCACCGAGAACGCGCCGGAGGGCAAACGCGCCTGGTTCGGCATGTTCCCGCAACTTGGCCCATCGATCGGCTTCCTGGCGGCTAACGGCCTGTTCCTGTCCCTGGCCATGCTGCTCAGCGACGAGCAATTCCGGGACTGGGGCTGGCGCATTCCGTTCCTGCTCAGTGCCGCGCTGGTGCTGGTGGGGCTGTATGTGCGCCTGAAGCTTGAAGAGAGCCCGGTGTTCGCCAAGGCAGTCGCCCGTCACGAACGGGTGAAGATGCCGGTGGTCGACCTGTTCGGCAAATACTGGATGCCAACGCTGCTGGGCGCCGCCGCCATGGTGGTGTGCTATGCGCTGTTCTATATCTCGACGGTGTTCTCGCTGAGCTACGGCGTGACCACGTTGGGCTACAGCCGCGAAACCTTCCTTGGCCTGCTGTGCTTCGCCGTGGTGTTCATGGCCCTGGCCACGCCGCTGTCGGCTTGGCTGAGCGACCGTTACGGACGCAAGCCGGTGCTGGTCGTCGGCGGCCTGCTGGCGGTGGCTTCGGGCTTTGCCATGGAGCCCCTGCTGACCTCGGGCTCGACCACGGGCGTGGCGTTGTTCCTGGCCATCGAGCTGTTCCTGATGGGCGTGACCTTCGCACCGATGGGGGCGCTACTGCCAGAGCTGTTCCCGACCCACGTGCGTTATACCGGCGCTTCGGCGGCGTACAACCTGGGCGGCATCGTCGGCGCCTCGGCAGCACCGTTCTTTGCCCAGAAGCTGGTGAGCATGGGGGGCTTGAGCTGGGTGGGTGGCTACGTGTCGGCGGCGGCCGTGATCAGCCTGATTGCCGTGCTGTGCCTGAAGGAAACCCGCGATACCGAGCTGTAAGCAAGTGGGGCCGCTTTGCGGCCCCCTTCGGATCAGAACTCGACCTTGACCGCCTGCGATGCGCGGGTCGCCTTGGCCCGCGCCGCTTCGACCGATTCATCACGCGCCAGGCACACACCCATACGGCGCGTGCCGTTGATTTCCGGCTTGCCGAACAGGCGAATCGCCGTGTCAGGCTCGCTCAGGGCGGCTCCCAGGTTGGCAAAGCTGGTCTGCTGTGACTGGCCTTCCGGCAAGATCACCGCCGAAGCCGACGGCCCGAACTGGCGCACTACCGGGATCGGCAGGCCGAGAATGGCGCGGGCGTGCAGGGCGAACTGCGACAGGTCCTGGGAAATCAGGGTCACCAGGCCAGTGTCATGCGGGCGCGGCGAGACTTCGCTGAACCACACCTGGTCGCCCTTGACGAACAGCTCCACGCCGAACAGACCACGGCCACCCAGTGCATCGGTAACCGCCTTGGCCACGCGTTGCGACTCGGCCAGGGCTTTCGCGCTCATGGCTTGCGGCTGCCAGGATTCCTGATAGTCGCCCTTCTCCTGACGGTGCCCCACCGGTTCGAGGAAGGTGGTACCGCCGACATGGCGCACGGTCAGCAGGGTGATTTCATATTCGAAGTCGATGAAGCCCTCGATGATCACCCGGCCCTTGCCGGCACGGCCGCCTTCCTGGGCGTAGTCCCAGGACTTCTGCAGGTCGGCATCGCTGCGCAGCAGGCTCTGGCCCTTGCCCGAAGAGCTCATCACCGGCTTGACCACACAGGGGTAGCCGACGTCGGCCACGGCCTTGGCGTAGTCCTCGAAGGTGTCGGCGAAGTGGTACGGCGAGGTTGGCAGGTCCAGCTCTTCGGCCGCCAGGCGGCGAATGCCCTCACGGTTCATGGTCAGCTGGGTGGCGCGTGCGGTCGGCACCACGTTGAAGCCTTCGTTCTCCAGCTCGACCAGCGTGGCGGTGGCGATGGCCTCGATTTCCGGAACGATGTAGTGCGGTTTTTCCGCTTCGATGATTGCCCGCAGGGCAACGCCATCGAGCATGTTGACCACGTGGCTGCGGTGCGCCACCTGCATCGCCGGGGCATTGGCGTAGCGGTCGACGGCGATCACCTCGACGCCCAGGCGCTGCAGCTCGATCACCACTTCCTTGCCCAGCTCGCCACAGCCGCAGAGCAGCACACGGGTCGCGGTTGGCGACAATGGGGTTCCGATACGGGTCATTTCAGGTCCTCGAAGGCGTCCGGGGCCGCACCAGGCTTTGGCACGGCCCGCTGAAAAAGGACCGGTATTCTACACCATCAGCCCGCGACAGCGGCCCGCCGCGCACGAAATGCCATGGCCAGCCAGACGGCCGTGACACCGGCGAATTTGGACGCCATGGCGGTGCCGATCACCGCCGGTGTGAGCGCACCGATCATGCCGAAGAAGATGAAGGTATCCACCGGAATGCTCAGTGCCGAGCTCAGCCACAGGCGGTCACGCAGCGGCCGGCGCGTGATGCTGAACACCAGCCAGTCGATCAGCTCGGAGACGAAGAACGCGGTGGCGCTGGCCAAGGCAATGGCCGGCTCCGAGGTGGCGTACGACAGCACCAGGGCCAGCAGCATGGCAATCAGCGCGCCGTGGCCAAAGCGGGTCTGCACCATGTCGCGCAGAATGAACACCAGGCCGCCCCAGCAGGACCAGATGATGTCCAGGTGCGGGGCGCTGGAGAAGGCGTAGTTGATCAGTACTACGCTACTGATATAGGCAATGAGATAGAACATGGCGAGTGATCTGTGGGCAAGCCACACAGGTTACTTGATTTCGCGGTCAGTGCCCAATGATCAGGCCGGCAGCCACCGCGCGCTCATGGCACAGCTTGAGCACCGCCCGGCGCTCGGTATTGTCCATCCTTCCCCAGCGGCCGATCTCGGCCACGGTACGCTGGCAGCCGGTACAGATGTCCTGCTCGTCCAGGGCGCAGATGCTTACGCACGGCGAAGCCACCGGCCGCTCTACGGCTACGTCACTCATCGTCAACCACCAGCTCCCGCGCATAACGCTCGGCATTGTGTACATAGTGCGCAGCGCTGGCTTCGAGCATGCGCATCTGCTGTTCGGTCAGCTCGCGCACCACCTTGCCCGGCGAGCCCATCACCAGCGAGCCATCAGGAATTTCCTTGCCTTCCGGGATCAGCGCGTTGGCGCCGATGATGCAGTGCTTGCCGATCCGCGCGCCGTTGAGGATGACGGCGTTGATGCCGATCAGGCTGTAATCGCCGACCGAGCAGCCATGCAGCATGGCGTTATGGCCGATGGTCACGCCCTTGCCCAGGGTCAACGGCGAGCCCATGTCGGTGTGCATCACCGTACCGTCCTGGACGTTGCTGTCCTCGCCGATGTCGATCAGCTCGTTGTCACCCCGCAGCACCGCACCGAACCACACGCTGGCACGGGCCTGCAGGCGCACCTTGCCGATCAGGGTGGCATTGGGTGCGGCCCAGCTGGTGGGGTGGCATTCGACCCGATGGTCGCCCAGGCGGTATTTCATGTTTGCTCCTCAGGGGTTCACGCAGGCGGCGGGGTGTGCGCCGCTCAGATTTCGATGTAGCGCTCGGGGGGTTGATGCAGGCTGATACCGGCGTCATACAACAGGTTGACCAGCTCGACGATCATGATCGCCGACAACCCCCAGATCTTGTACTCGCCGTAGCGGTAGCTGGGCACGTACCAACTGCGCCCCTGGTAATCGATACGGTGGGTGTGGTCACGCGGGTCCTGGCGGAAGAATTCCAGCGGCACGCTGAAGACTGCCGCGATTTCAGCATCATTGGCGCGGTATTCGACGAAATCCGGGATCAAGCCGACGAACGGGGTCACTTTCAGGCCGTGCAGGGAGATCAGCGGGCTGAGTGGGCCGATCACTTCCACCAGGCCGGGCGGCAGGCCGATTTCTTCTTCGGCTTCGCGCAGCGCGGTAAACACCAGGTCCGGGTCTTCCGGGTCGCGGCGGCCGCCAGGAAAGGCGACTTCACCGCCGTGGGTCGACAACCCCTTGGCACGCAGGGTCAAGACCAGCTCGGGCGCTTCGCTGCGGGTGATGGGCAAAAGTACCGCCGCCTCGGGGAACCGTCGGTCGGTTTCCAGTGAAGCGGGTTGGTGGTTGCTCATACGGCGAAGTAGCTCGTCCAGCATTGCGCACTCTCGTTTCCAAGGCCTGCCTTGCATGATGCACCAAAGCCGCGAAGCACCCAAGCCCCGTGCGCTTGCGGCAGCCCCGCCTGGCGCGCCAAGATAACCCCGTCAAGAGGGAAGAAAAGCATGAAATTTTGCAGCGCGTGCGGCCAGCCAGTCATTCAGCAGATTCCCGAGGGCGACAGCCGCCTGCGGTTCGTCTGCGAGTCTTGCCAGACTATTCATTACCAGAACCCCAACATCGTCGCCGGGGTATTGCCCACCTGGGGCAGCCAGGTGCTGCTGTGCCGTCGCGCCATCGAGCCGCGCCGCGGCTTCTGGACGCTACCGGCGGGCTTCATGGAAAACGGCGAGACCCTCGACCAGGCCGCCCGTCGCGAAACCGACGAGGAAGCCTGCGCCCGGGTCGGCGACATGGCCCTGTACCAGCTGTTCGACCTGCCGCACATCAACCAAGTACATGTGTTCTTCCGTGCCGAGCTGGCCGACCTGGATTTTGCCGTCGGCGTCGAAAGCCTGGAGGTGCGATTGTTCGAGGAACACGAAATCCCGTGGGGCGAGCTGGCTTTCCGCACCGTCACTCGCACACTAGAATGCTATTATCGCGACCGCATCAGGCAGCACTACCCGATTGGCCATGAATACCTGCCGCCGATGAATGTTTCGCCCACCACTTAAGCTCGCAGGTACTGCTTCATGCGTTGGTTGTTCGCCCTTTTCTGCCTTTGCGTTACCACGGTGTCCCAGGCGGCCTTCACCGAAGTCATCATTCGCAAGCCGCAACCGCCGGTGCCGGCCCAGTCGCAATCCCAAGCGGCCATGCAGCCGCTGATCGACAAGGTGCTGGTGATCAAGTCCGAGCGCCGCCTGCAGCTGATCAGCCGCGGCGAACCGCTGAAGACCTACCGCATTTCGCTGGGCAAGCAGCCCAAGGGCGCCAAGGAACGCGAGGGCGACAAGAAGACCCCTGAAGGCCTGTACTGGCTGGACTGGCGCAAGGAAAGCGACCGCTTCAACCTGGCCATGCACATCACCTACCCGAACATCAGCGACGCCGCCCGCGCCAGCCGCGAAGGCTGGAGCGCTGGCAGCATGATCATGATCCACGGCACGCCGATCGACGAGAACTACCCCGAGTGGTACTTCCACACCCTCGACTGGACTGACGGCTGCATCGCCATGCGCAACCGCGACATGCAGGAAGTCTGGGACCTGGTCCGCGACGGCACCCTGATCGAGATTCGCCCTTGATAGTCCTGCATTCAGATTGAGCTTGTAGGACGTTTCATACTTCAAATACACACCTGCCCTACATCTTGCTTAGGCCAGGGACTGCATCCAACCGACGGCTTGAATTCTTAGCATCCACGCAAACGAGTACGTAACCCGTACGCCATTTGCGAGGGTGCCTAATGCAGTGCCGACTCCTTCACGCCGCCAGCAGGCTGCTCGCCGGTTGCCTGGCTGGCATGCTGATCTCCCACACGGTCCTGGCTGACGACCCTGCCAGCCTGCAACTGCGCGACCAGCAGCAATCCCTGCGGCATTTCGAACAGCAACAGCGGCTCAAGCGCTGGCAACAGCCGTCTGCACCGGAGCGCAATGGGCAGAGCGCCGCCCTGCCGGAAGACAGTCAGTGCTGGGCCGTGTCCGGCCTGCGCATCATCGGCAACCGCCAACTTGCGGATCAGGCGCTCGAGCCCGCGCTGCGCAAGTGGCTGCTGCCCTGCATGGGCATCGATCAGATCAATAGCCTGCTCAGGGGCATCACCCAGCTGTATGCCAGTGCCGGATTTCCAACCAGCCGCCCCTACCTGCGCCAACAGCCTCGGGATGCTGCCCCCCTGGACATCGTCATCGTCGAAGGCTTCGTCGAATCCATCGAACTCGACGACCCCGAGCTGCCATTGTCTTTGCCAGGCGCCTTCCCTGGCGTACTAGGCAAGCCCCTTTACCTGCCTGCCCTCGAGCAGGGGCTGGACCAACTCAATCGCCTGCGCGCCTTTGACGTGGGCATGGATTTGCTGCCCGGCGAGCTGCAGGGCGGCACCCGGGTTGTGCTGCAACCGCACAAGATTGGCTCACGCTGGCACCTGGACAGTCGCCTGGACAACCGCGGCAGTGAGCTGACCGGTCGCCACCGGCTTAACCTCGGCCTTGGCCTGGACAGCCCGCTGGGGCTCAATGACGACCTGCGCGTGTCGTTGCTCTCCAGCGTCTACCAAGCCCCCGGCCAGGTGCAGGGCGTCACGTTGTACTACAGCGTCCCCTACGGCCCCTGGACCTTTGCCCTCAACGCCAGCCAACTGACCTACGACGCACCGCTGCCGCACAGTCGGCAGACCAGCGACGGCAGCAGCAGCTACCAGGGCCTGAGCATCGAGCGGATGCTGTGGCGCAACCAGCAAGGCATGCTCAGCGCCAGCGTGCGGCTGGACCGCAAGCAGTTGATCAATCGCAGCGCTGGCGCCGTCATCACCCAGCAGAGCCCGACACTCAGCAGTATCGAGGCTGGCATCAATCTGCTGTGGCTCGAAGGCGGGTTATGGAACGGCTATGTGGGTGTTGCCCAAGGCCTGGACTGGTTCGCTGCCGACGAGGAGCCATTGGGTGCCGAACGCCTGCGCCCGGATTTTCGCAAGTACCGCGCCAGCCTGCTGCACCTGCGCCAGGGGCCGCCTGAAACACCTTGGCGCTGGCAAAGCGAGCTGGCCTTGCAGTACAGCGAACACGCGTTGCCCGCCGTCGAGCAATTACTGGTCAGCGACGACTCGACGGTACGCGGCTTTCGCCTGCGCACCTACTCCGGAGCCAACGGTGCGGCCTGGCGCAATACCTTCAGCCAACCACTGCCAGCGCACTGGGCCCACCCCCTGCAGATACGCCCCCACCTCGGCCTGGACGTGGGCTGGACCCGACACGCCACGGGCAAGCCCTCGCAACGCCTGGCAGGCGCAGCCGCCGGCATCGAACTGAGCCTGACAAACGCCCGGCTGCGGCTCGACTACCAACGCGCCCTCTATACCAGTGACCTGCCCCGCTCCCGCCTGGAGCCTGGCTTCTGGGTACTGGAGTGCACCCTGAGCATCTGATTCACCCACAACAAAGAGAACGAGAACATGCAGATACTCTCGCCGTTACCGTCTGACCGCCCGGACACCTTGCGCTGGGCAATCTTCCTCGCCCTGCTCGGGCCCACCAGCGCGCTGGCGCAGGGCGGGCTGGAGGCCGTCAGCGGCCCGGCAGGCACGCCCATCATCAACAACGATCATGGCGTGCCGGTGATCGACATCGTCCCACCCAACGCCAGTGGCCTGTCGCATAACCAGTTCCTCGACTACAACGTCGCCCGCGCAGGTGTAGTGCTGAACAACGCCTTGCAAGACGGCCAGTCGCAACTGGCCGGCGCATTGGCCGCCAACCCGCAGTTCCAGGGCCAGGCGGCGTCGACCATTCTCAACGAGGTGGTCAGCCGCAACGCCTCGCTGATCGAAGGCCCGCAGGAAATTTTCGGCCGCCCTGCCGACTACATTCTTGCCAACCCCAATGGCATCACCCTCAATGGCGGCAGTTTCATCAACACCACCCGTGCCGGGTTCGTGGTCGGCACACCCGAGTTGCAGGATGAACAGCTGCGCAATTTCAACACGCTGAACACCGCAGGCACCTTGCAGGTGCTAAGCGATGGCCAGAGCAATGCCGAGGGTGCGCTTGATCTGATTGCCCCCAAGGTGGACCAGCAAGGCTTGCTCATGGCCAAGGGGGACCTCAACGTGATCGTCGGCCGTAATCGCATCGCTCATGCCGATGGGCAGGTCCTCGAACACCTGCCTGGCACCCCGTCGAGCATCGACGCCAGTCTGTTCGGTGCCATGCGCGCCGGGCGCATTCGCGTGGTGAGCACTGCCGAAGGTGCAGGCGTGCGCATGGGGCCGATGGACTTCCGGGCCGATCACGGCATCGACGTGCAATCGGCCGGCGCCCTGACGATCAGCGGTGCAGGCGAGCAGTACGCCACGCTGAATACCAAACACGGCTTGCTGCGTCTCGGCGCCGCTGATGACCTTGCGCTACACAATGCCGATGGCCAGGCGGAACGCATCGAGATCAGGGCCGGGAACAAACTGACGCTGGATGGCGAAGCCCGTCAGGCACTCAGCAAAGACAAGGACAACTGGAGCAAGAAATTTGTCTTCATCACCCACGAAACCTATGACAGTGAGCGCACCACCACTCAGACCAGTCAGCAAGGCACCCGCCTGCTGGGCCGGGACAGTGTGCTACTGGAGTCAGGCGGCGACATGCAACTGGTGGCCGCCGATATCAATGTACTGGAAGAACTGACCCTCGCCAGCGGCGGCGACCTGGATATCGCCGGCGGGCTGGACAGCGAGCGCATCGAAGAAACCATTCGCCACCGCAAGCATCTGTGGCGGGGCGACCGCGATACCGAGCAGTTCAAGGAAACGGCCAAACCCAGCGAGTTGAACGCCAATCGCATGACGCTGAAGGCAAGCGATACCGTCAAGGTACGCGGCAGCACATTGAAAAGCCGCAGCGACATGGCCATCAACGGCAGGCAGGTAGAAGTGGGCACCCTGGCGCTGCAAGACACCAACAGCGAAAGCGGCTACCGCGGCGACCTGGTGTCCGGGACATTCTTCGGTGACCGCAAAGGTAATGACACTCAAGGCCAGACCGTCGCCGGCAGCCAGGTGATTGCAGGTGGAAAGCTGGAGGTGATTGCCGACCAGGTGACCATCAAGGGCAGCACAGTCAACGGTACCGAGGACGCAGTGCTCTACAGCACGAAAGGCCAGCTGACGATCGCGGCTGATCACGCCAGCAGCACCTCGACCGATCATGACAGCAGCAGCCAGGTGTTCGGCCTGTTCGGCAACGACAACACGCGCACATCCCGCAACGATCAGGTATTGATCAGCGATGTCTCCTCCAGCAGCAACCTGCGCCTGGCCAGTGCCGATGAAATGCGTATCCAGGGCGCCAAGGTGGAAGCGGGCCAGCATTTGCAAGTCGAGGCCAAAGGGGACGTCATGATAGAAAGCAGCCAGGCGCTTGCCGAGAGCGAAACCCACACCCGGCAGCGTGGCTTGACTGCCAGCGCCAAGCAGACCCAAGGCGCCAAAGATGGCAAGCGCGAGTCACATCAGTACAGTGCCGGCCTGGCCTACGACGTGGATGACAGCACCCGCAAGCAAAGCGAAACGACCCAGGTTGCAAGCGAACTCAAGGGGGCATCGGTCGCCCTGAACAGCGGGACACATCTGCAGGTCAATGGCTCCAAGGTCCAGGCCAGCGACGGCGATCTCGACGTGGACGCCAGCCAGGTCACGCTCGGCGCCACGCGCAACAGCCGCGACTCAACCATCACCGACACCCAGAGCGGCGGCGGTTTGACTGTTACGGGAGGCATCGACCGCCTGGGCAGCCTGTTCGAAGGCCATCACAACAAGGCCGTGCTGACCGAGCGCGACAGCCAGGCCCAACGCAGCGAACTGCAGGCCAGCGGCAACGTGAAGGTCAATGCTGACGAACTGGTGACCGAAGCCGCACGCGTCACTGCCGGGGATACCCTCATGGTCAGCGCCAAGCGCATCGACAACCGCGCAGTTCTGGATACCCATGATCGGGAAGAACTCCGCAACGAATGGTCCGGCAGCCTCGGCGCCAGCGTCGAGTACCGCGACCTGACCCGGCCGATCGAACGGCTGGTGCTGGGCGAAGAAGCCGCGCGCTTCCAGCAGGCCTCACCCGAGGACGCCATGGTGGCCCCCAGCGTCGGTGCCGACATGACCGTCGAGCACCTCAAACGCCTGGAAAACCAGCGCCGTGGCATTGCCCAGGTGAGTGAGCTGTCGGGTGCGAAGGTCGAGGTCAAGGCTGACACCCTCGACGACCAGGGTACCGCCTGGCGTGCCAATGCCGGCCAACTGCAGATCGAGGCCCAGACGCATACGATGCGTGCCGCCGAAAACACCCAGGAGGACAGCGTGCAGCGCCTGGCCTATGGCGGTGACCTGCGCATCGACACCAGCTCCGGCAGCGACCTGAACGCCCGCGGCGCGGGCAAGGGTGGCTCGCTGGACAAGCAGACAACGGCCGGCACTGCAGTACCCGGCAGCCTTTATGGGCAACAGGGCATTCAGGTCCAGCTGGGTAGCGATGGTCAATATGAGGGTACACGCATCAATGGTGGCGAAGGTGAAGTGGTCATCCACAGTGAAGGCAACCTGTCGCTGCCCCAGGCCAACGACCGCACCGAGGAGTTGACCCGCCAGCTCGACGGCAATGCGTGGGCCAAGGTCGGCAACCGGCCGGGCAGCACCGGCTTCGATGGCCGTGGCTACCTTGACCACGCGCAGCTGCAAACCGTGCAGACCAAGGCACACGTCGCACAGATCGACGCCAAGGGGGAAGTCCGCCTGAGCAGCGCAGGTGATCTGTCGCTGGAAGGCACCCGCATCGGCAGTCGTGAAGCCAAGGTGGGCGATATTCGCCTGCACAGCGATGGCGTGCTGCAGGTCAAGGCAGGCAGCGACACCCAGCAGGCCAACGGCGGCAAACTCGGCGGTGGCCTGGAGCTGGCTGCCAAGATGGGCGAGACCAAAGGCGGCGGCATCGGTGGCCATTTCACCCATGGCACGCAGGACGAAAACGCCCGTCAGGCCGTAGATGCCCGGTTCGCCAGTGCCGGCAAGCTGACCCTCAGCAGTGCTGCTCGCGAAGACATCGCCCTGCACCTGGAGGGCCTGCAGGCAGCCGCCGAACAGATCGCGCTCAACGCGTCCAGCGGCGGCATGCTGATCGAAGCCTCCTCCAATCAGGAGCAGCGCAACAATCTCGAGATCACTGCCGGTGCCGGTTTCAACATGACCGCAGGCACCACCGACACCCGTGGCCTGCATGGCCGGGCCAAGGTCGAACTGGACAAACGCGACAACCAGACCTGGAACGCCAGCAACCTGCGCGCCGAAACCATCGACCTGCAAAGCCGTGGTGATACCCGCATCGAAGGCGCCAGCCTGGAAGCCGGGCGCATCACCGGCGCGATCGATGGGGACCTGCGCATCGCCAGCCGCAAGGACAGCGTCGACAGCCTGACGGTGAAGGGCGATGCACGCTTGAGCCAGGAGAAAAACCCGCAGGGCTATGTCAACGCCGCCACCTCGCTGGCCGGGCCGCTGGGTGGCAAGGTGAAGGAGAAAGCCGGGTCGGCCTTGAGCAAGGCCGACCCGGGCTTCTCGCCGACCTTGAGCTTTCAGGTGTCGCACGTGCAGCGTGACAGCGTAGGGCAGCAGGCGGTGCTCAAGGGCAGTGACGGTGTCGAGCTGAAGGTGGGCGGTGATGCCCAGCTGGTTGGCGCGCGGTTGCAGTCGGCCAAGGGTGCGGTCGCGCTCGATGCTAGCTCGGTGAGCCGGGAAACCTTGAGTGGCAATGATTACCGTCGGGATGTGTCGGTCGATGCGTCCAATTCGCCGGTGGACCTGGGTACGGCGATTGCCGAGATGGCCAAGGGCAAAGGCGCGGCGAATGGCGAAAATGCGCTGGACCTGGGGCTGTTGCGGACCAGTGGGCATAGTCGCAGTGAGCAGTGGGTTTCCAGTGTGCAGGGTGGTAAGGCGGAATAAGGGGGGAGGCACGGATGTGCCTGCCTTGGGATGTTCAGCGCCTATGGGA
>NZ_JABWRP020000049.1 GCF_014269035.2 Pseudomonas vlassakiae | reverse complement strand
AGTCAGCGCACGTATCACCAATGCCTCGGGTGGCAATTTCGAGAGCTTGGCGATCAACAGCACGCCAGCGGTGACCAACGTCACCGACACCCTGGATACATCGACCGTGAACCTCACGGCCACGCCATCGGTGGCTGAGGGTGGAACCATCGTTTACACCGCAACCGTCACTGCCCCAGTTACAGGCTCGGCTGTCGTGGTAGCACTGGCAAACGGCCAGACCATTACTATTCCGGTGGGGCAAAGTTCCGGCACTGCTACGGCGGCCGTGTCCAATGACGTCTATCAGGGCCATCCAGCCGTCAGCAACAGCATCACCAATGTCAGCGGCGGCAACTACGAGAACCTGGTCGCCAACCAGACACCGGTCAGCACCGCCGTTACCGATGTGCAAGACACCACCAGCGTTACCCTGACCGCCACGCCGTCCGTGGCGGAAGGCGGCACTATCATTTACACCGCCACAGTGGATGCACCCGTCACCGGCAGCCCGGTCATAGTCAGCTTGGCCAACGGGCAAACCATCACCATCCCTGTCGGGCAGTCCTCCAGTACCGCCACGGGCGCCGTCGCCAACGACGTTTACCAAGGCCATGCGGCGGTCACCAACAGCATCACCAACGTCAGCGGTGGCAACTACGAAAACCTGGTCGCCAACCAGGCACCGGTCAGCACCACGGTTACCGATGTGCAAGACAGCACCGCTGTCATCCTGACCGCCACGCCGTCCGTGGCCGAAGGCGGCACTATCGTCTACACCGCCTCGGTTAATGCGCCAGTCACCGGAAGCCCGGTCATAGTCAGTTTGGCCAACGGCCAGACCATCACCATTCCGGTTGGCCAGAGCTCCGGTACCGCCACCGGCGCCGTCACCAACGACGTTTACCAAGGCCATGCGGCAGTCACAAACAGCATTACCAACGTCAGCGGCGGTAATTACGAGAATCTGGTTGCCGACCCGGCACCGGTTTCTACCACCGTCACCGACGTACAAGACACCACCACCGTTTCGCTGACGGCAACGCCGAGCGTGGCCGAAGGCGGCACTATCACCTACACCGCCACAGTAGGTGCTCCTGTCACCGAAAGCCCGGTCGTAGTCAGCTTGGCTAACGGCCAAACCATCACCATTCCGGTCGGTCAGAGCTCAGGTACTGCCACGGAAGCCGTCACCAACGACGTCTATCAAGGCCATGCGGCGGTCACCAACAGCATCACCAGCGTCAGCGGCGGAAACTACGAAAACCTGGTCGCCAATCAGGCACCAGTCAGCACTAGCATCACGGATGTCCTGGACACCACGACGGTGTCGCTTTCGGCGACGCCAAGCGTGGCCGAAGGTGGGCAGATT
>NZ_JABWRP020000048.1 GCF_014269035.2 Pseudomonas vlassakiae | reverse complement strand
TTGGCCAACGGACAGAGCATCACCATTCCGGTTGGTCAGAGTTCAGGGACGGCCACGGGGGCCGTCACCAACGACGTCTACCAAGGCCACGCGGCAGTTACCAACAGCATCACCAATGTCAGCGGCGGCAATTACGAGAATCTGGTCGCCAATCAGACACCAGTCAGCACCGCTATTACCGATGTGCAAGACACCACAACGGTATCGCTGACGGCAACGCCGTCCGTGGCGGAAGGCGGGACCATTATCTATACGGCGACAGTGGGCGCCCCTGTTACTGGCAGCCCGGTCGTCGTCAGTTTGGCCAACGGGCAGACCATCACCATTCCGGTTGGCCAAAGCTCCGGAACCGCCACCGGTGCCGTGAGCAATGACGTCTACCAAGGCCACGCGGCGGTCACCAACAGCATCACCAACGTCAGCGGTGGCAATTACGAGAATCTGGTTGCCGACCCGGCACCGGTTTCTACCACCGTCATCGACGTACAAGACACCTCTACCGTTTCGCTAACGGCAACGCCGAGCGTGGCCGAAGGCGGCACCATCACTTACACCGCCACAGTAGGCGCTCCGGTCACCGGCAGCCCGGTCGTAGTCAGCTTGGCTAACGGCCAGACCATCACCATTCCGGTTGGCCAAAACTCAGGTACTGCCACGGCTGCCGTGACCAATGATGTCTACCAAGGCCACGCGGCAGTCACCAACAGCATCACCAGCGTCAGCGGCGGCAACTACGAAAATCTGGTCGCCAATCAGGCATCGGTCAGTACCACCGTTACCGATGTCCAGGACACCACGACGGTGTCGCTTTCCGCGACCCCAAGCGTGGCCGAAGGCGGCACTATCATTTACACCGCCACAGTAGGGGCTCCGGTCACCGGCAGCCCGGTCGTAGTCAGCTTGGCCAACGGGCAGACCATCACCATTCCGGTTGGCCAGAGCTCCGGTACCGCCACCGGTGCCGTGAGCAACGACGTCTATCAAGGCCACGCAGCGGTCACCAATAGCATCACCAGCGTCAGTGGCGGCAATTACGAGAACCTGGTCGCCAATCAGACACTAGTCAGTACCACCGTTACCGATGTACAAGACACCACTACTGTCACCCTGACCGCCACGCCTTCCGTGGCCGAGGGTGGCACCATTGTTTACACCGCCACAGTAGGGGCTCCGGTCACCGGAAGCCCAGTCATAGTCAGCCTGGCTAACGGCCAGACCATCACCATTCCGGTTGGCCAAAGCTCCGGCACCACCACCGGCGCCGTCACCAACGACGTCTATCAAGGCCATGCGGCAGTCACAAACAGCATTACCAATGTCAGCGGCGGCAATTACGAAAATCTGGTCGCCAATCAGGCCCCAGTCAGCACCAGCATCACGGATGTCCTGGACACCACGACGGTGTCGCTTTCGGCGACACCAAGCGTGGCCGAAGGTGGGCAGATC
>NZ_JABWRP020000047.1 GCF_014269035.2 Pseudomonas vlassakiae | reverse complement strand
CTTCACTTCCCTGGCCAACCGCTCATGCAGCTCATGCGCCGTGCCTTCGACCCAAACGCTGACCGGGATGACCTGATGTGCGATTTTCGGATCGAGCACGGCAAGGCTCAGCAAACCGGTCTGGATGATCGGTTTTACCTTGCTTGCTTGCCTGAAAATACCGGCCTTCACGTCTTCGAGGTCCGGCATCATCTGCGCCCGCGCCTCGGCCAGTTTCTGGCTGGCGCTGTTCTGCAGTTCACGCAGGTGCGCACTCTGCAGTGCGTAGTACTCACCCAGCTTCATCTGCACCTGCAACTCGATGAGGTGCACACCGTTGTAAATTCGCTGGCTGGCGCTGTTCAGGTGCCTTACCGCGTGCTGGATGCCGGGGTCGAGTTGCCCCTGCAGGCGCAGGCTGGCGGCATTGACCGCGCCCTGCAGTTCGGTGATGGCCTGCTTGAGCGAATCTCGCATCTTCAGGCCGGCATCTTCACTGTTGATGAATTTGCTCAAGGCGCTATAGAGCTTTTCGCTGTCGTTCCAGTTGGTCTGTTCATTCAGCGCGAAGCTTGGCAACAGTGCTGCCATCAACGGCCCGTCGCGCAGCAGCAGAGCGCGGTAGGGTGGGCTGTTCGGATCTTGCAGCCACTTCAACCACAGCGCTTCACTGCTGCCTGGGGCTGGCTCAGGGTTGGTGGACGGCGCTTCGGTGATGCCACCGGCCAGGCAGGCGGCGATGGTCTTGCTGTAGGCGACGCCCGATTCGCGGTCTCGGCCATCGTAATCGTGCCGCTCAATCAGGGCGAAGACCGCGCCCTCGCAGAGTTTCACGTAGGTGCCGGCATGCCGGTCGATGTAAGCCTGGAACCGGGCCTCTTCCTGATCGTATTCGGCTTGGAACGCTGCACGCCGGGGTTCGTCGTAGCGTTCTTCGAGTTTTTCATCGCTCTCGCGCTGATGCATCTCGATCACGCGCTGGCGTTCTTTCTCAGAATCGACGAACACCGGTGGCCCGTCGCCAGTTTGTGGCTCGAACGTCATGGGCACTTTCTGCGCCGCCCACTCACGCTGGGTAGCGCGAATGATCTGCAGAATCTGCGAGGTCTGCAGCTGATAGGCGCGCAACGGATCCTCGCGCCAGGCTTGGCGCTTGACCACCCAGTTCAGGCGCTGGTGGTTGTACTCCTGGATCAGGCCGACGGTGTCGTCGAGCACCACCGCCAGCACGCCGTTATCCAGCTTGTGCCTGGCGATGGCGTTGGTCAGGTAACCGCGCAGCGCGGTCCTGCGCAGGAAGCGGCTGTGGAAACCATGGGCACTGTCGAACGGCCCGTTCAATTGCTGGGCATACTCGAACACCTGGCGGTCGACCTGGAGGTTGTCCGGGGTCATGGCCAGGCCCAGCAGTTCGGGGTGCTTGCGCGCCTGGATCAGGTCCAGGCCCTCGAAGCGCTGCGCAGGCGCCTGGCCGCCCTTGTAGGCATCAAGCACGCTGGCCGGCCAGGGATCGCTGGAAAAGGCCAGCCAGGCCGAGCCGTAGGTCTCGGTGTCGATGTTGAGGAAGGACGACGGGATGTCGTGGTCCTCATGCATGCAGTGCTCGGGCAGCGACGGTGGCGGCCCCGGGTTTGGCTCGTAGGGAAGAAAACGGCGCAGGT
>NZ_JABWRP020000045.1 GCF_014269035.2 Pseudomonas vlassakiae | reverse complement strand
GGTCAGTTCACGTATCACCAATGCCTCGGGTGGCAATTTCGAAAACCTGGCGATCAACAGTACCGCGGCAGTTACAACGGTGAGTGACACCGTCGACACCTCTACCGTCACGCTAACCGCCACGCCATCTGTGGCCGAAGGCGGCACTATCGTCTACACCGCCACGGTTAATGCGCCAGTCACCGGAAGCCCGGTCGTAGTCAGCTTGGCTAACGGCCAAACCATCACCATTCCGGTTGGCCAAAGCTCCGGCACCGCCACCGGTGCCGTGAACAACGACGTCTATCAAGGCCATGCAGCAGTCACAAACAGCATTACCAACGTCAGCGGCGGTAATTACGAAAATCTGGTCGCTGATCAGGCACCAGTCAGCACCGCCGTGACCGATGTGCAAGACACCACCACTGTCACCCTGACCGCCACGCCTTCCGTGGCCGAGGGTGGCACCATCATTTACACCGCCACAGTAGGGGCTCCGGTCACCGGCAGCCCGGTCGTAGTCAGCTTGGCCAACGGCCAGACCATCACCATTCCGATTGGTCAGAGTTCAGGAACGGCCACGGGCGCCGTCACCAACGACGTCTATCAAGGCCACGCGGCAGTCAGCAACAGCATCACCAGCGTCAGCGGTGGCAACTACGAGAACCTGGTCGCCAACCAGACACCAGTCAGCACCGCCGTGACCGATGTGCAAGACACCACGACGGTATCGCTGACAGCGACGCCAAGCGTGGCGGAAGGCGGCACTATCATTTACACCGCCACAGTAGGAACTCCGGTCACCGGCAGCCCGGTGGTAGTCAGCCTGGCAAACGGGCAGACCATTACCGTTCCGGTTGGCCAAAGCTCCGGCACCGCCACCGGTGCCGTGAGCAATGATGTCTACCAAGGCCACGCGGCAGTCACCAATAGCATCACCAACGTCAGCGGCGGCAACTACGAAAACC
The DNA here is from genome assembly GCF_014269035.2 of Pseudomonas vlassakiae. Lineage (GTDB taxonomy): Bacteria > Pseudomonadota > Gammaproteobacteria > Pseudomonadales > Pseudomonadaceae > Aquipseudomonas > Aquipseudomonas vlassakiae. Next base: position 881 of record NZ_JABWRP020000045.1, on the reverse strand, counting down.
TGGTCGCCAACCAGGCTCCTGTCAGCACCACCGTGACCGATGTGCAAGACACCACCACTGTCACCCTGACCGCCACGCCTTCCGTGGCCGAAGGCGGCACTATCACCTACACCGCCACAGTAGGTGCTCCTGTCACCGGAAGCCCGGTCGTAGTCAGCTTGGCTAACGGGCAGACCATCACCATTCCGGTTGGTCAGAGCTCAGGAACGGCCACGGGCGCCGTGAGCAATGACGTTTATCAAGGCCACGCGGCAGTGACCAACAGCATCACCAGCGTCAGCGGCGGCGACTACGAGAGTCTGGTTGCCGACCCGGCGCCAGTCAGCACCACCGTGACCGATGTGCAAGACACCACAACGGTATCGCTGACAGCGACGCCAAGCGTGGCCGAAGGCGGGACCATTATCTATACGGCGACAGTGGGCGCCCCTGTCACTGGCAGCCCGGTCGTAGTCAGCTTGGCCAACGGGCAGACCATCACCATCCCAGTCGGGCAGTCGTCCGGTACAGCCACGGGTGCCGTCACCAACGACGTTTATCAAGGCCACGCGGCAGTTACCAACAGCATCACCAATGTCAGCGGCGGCAATTACGAGAATCTGGTTGCCGACCAGGCACCGGTCAGCACCGCCGTGACCGATGTGCAAGACACCACAACGGTATCGCTGACGGCAACGCCGTCCGTGGCGGAAGGCGGGACCATTATCTATACGGCGACAGTGGGCGCCCCTGTTACTGGCAGCCCGGTCGTAGTCAGCTTGGCTAACGGCCAAACCATCACCATTCCGGTTGGCCAAAGCTCCGGAACCGCCACCGGTGCCGTGAACAATGACGTCTACCAAGGCCACGCGGCGGTCACCAACAGCATCACCAGCGTCAGT
>NZ_JABWRP020000044.1 GCF_014269035.2 Pseudomonas vlassakiae | reverse complement strand
CGAAGAGACGCCGGGGCAGAGCATCTTGTACCTGTATGAGCCGGGTAGCTACGCACCGTTGGCGCGGGTTAATCAGGTGGAAGGGGAAGAGCAGAAGCTTTATTACTTCCATACGGATCAAATTGGTACGCCGCTGGAACTGACGGATAGCGATGGGCAGATCGTTTGGCAGGCGACGTATCGGTCATGGGGTGAGATAGAGCAGCTACCTGTAAATGAGGTCGAGCAAAATCTGCGCTTCCAAGGTCAATACCATGATCTTGAGACAGGGTTACATTACAATACTTATCGATATTATGATCCTCAGGTCGGGCGTTTTGTAACGCAAGATCCGTTGAGTATCGACGGTGGAATGAATCTGTATGGCTATGCTCTAAATCCGATTCTATGGCTGGATCCACTTGGGCTGTCCTGCGGATCTGACGCAAAGAAGCTTGCTGACAGCTTAGGTAGTAAGCCAGTAGGGGGAGGTCAGTATGATGCTCATCACATCGTAATGTCCAACTCAAAGGACGTCAGAATGATCGCCTTGAGGAAACAGATGAAAGAGCTAGGGGTCGATATCAATAACAGGAAAAATGGCATCTGGTTACCCAATACAGAGTCTGCAAGGGTCCCCGGCACACTTGCAACGCCACACAAGGGCGCCGGCATACATGGTAATGCCTATAAACAACATGTGTATGATACGCTGGCAGGCAAGACAACGAAGAAAGAGTTCTTGGATGGACTTGCCGAACTCAAAGAGCAATTAAGTAGCGGCAAAACATTTGCTGTTAGGAGATAAGTGTGATTCCAGATAAATTCAAGTCCTTACTCGAAAATTTACAGTCTAAGCTTGCAATGGACCCTACTGAGGTCGTGGGTGCGCAGTGCATGAAAAGTGAAGATGTGAAATGGTCGAAGGGGCCTAGTGTTTCAATATTGCCTTATGGGTTGGAGTTGGCTGGAGTGACTCCTTCACCTATCTTAGGTAATGAGCCAAAAAACAAAAAAAACTGCTTTAAATTTTACTGTAACGATGCTGGGGATTTTTATAAGTCAGATATATATGGTGCGAGCTCGACAATAATAGAGACTGAAATATATCAGGTAGAAGGACAATTCCGGTATTCAGTTCGATTTGACGTCGATGGAGAGGCGATTCGCGCTTCAGGTGTTGTTTTGGAAAACGGCACACCATATATATCATGTCGCCTAGAGGATGATGGTGAGTACTGGTGTTATGAATATAAGTATGAAGGGCCGCAGGTGGCTTCAATGATTGTCTATGCCACAAATAGCGTGCCTGGTACCGAGATATTTGTAGAGCGGGACGGTGAAGCTTTGATTGGCCTATATTTCTTTAATAAAGATTCAAAGATTTATGTTTATAGAATTTAACTGGGGTGATATGAGCTTCATGTTGTTGTGGTAGATTTTGTTTTGAATTATTATGGGCTGGATCCCTCTAAGGTCGCGATAACGGGTGTAAGATGAGTTTTTAAATAAATGTTTGTCTGGGTGGTTTAGTGTCCTTGGTGCCATTGTCAAATGGCTTGGAAAATGAGATTGTTGTATTGTCTTGGGAGCGACTGCTGCGAAAGCGTCAGTGTAAGTCCAGTATAACTTGTTCCTTTGTGAAGGACGGGCGTATACTTTGCTGGTCTGTATAGTTTTCCTTCCCGATCTTTAAAAATAAATTCTAGGGGTGGTTGCGCAATTGGCGTGATCACCTGCGATTTGATGATTATTCCTTACTAACAAAAAGATACTGTCAGCGTTAGATCAGCCTCCTCCTGTATTTCACTCCGCTCCGTGCCACCTGCAGCCCCCGCGTTCACCCGCACTACGACAACCCGCTGGGCCGCCTGACCGAT
>NZ_JABWRP020000043.1 GCF_014269035.2 Pseudomonas vlassakiae | reverse complement strand
ACGAAAAAATCAATGCGAAGGCCCCCAAGTATTAATCATCAAAATCGAAGGGCGAGACGACTGAGACAAAGTTGGCAATCGCCTCTAAACACTTCTTATTAAAGAACCCCAGCAACACCAAACTTTCCTGAAAACCAAACCGAGCTTTGAATCAATTCTCAGACATAAGTTTTTTGCCATTTTTGCCCATGCTGCAAGTCCCGACCTGAAATCATAAATTCACCACCACTTACAACAAAGTTCAATCGAAACGCAGCAGCCAGACCTTTCGTCTTTCTTATAATAACACTAACCTTTTTTTCACTTCTATCGATTACCTCGATCCGATCATTTACCTCATCGTATTCAGGATATCGACCACAAACCAAATTTTCTACTCTGTCGTAATTTCTCCCGCCTTCAAGCACATACTGGCGAAAAATATTCAAAAGGTCTTTACGCATGGTTTCCTCAAGCTCCGTTTCCGACAAGTCACCATCAAAGGCGTCGATGCTTTTTTGATAGTATGCCACTTCCCAGTTATACATTTCATGCATAAACCCCTTCAGAACCTTGCCAAACTCTTCATCCAGATCAGTTGCTGAATATTTTTCCATCTACGAGATCCCCATTCCTGAACACATTATAAATTACTTTTGTTGGCCTTGTGCCACCGGCACCGTATTTAAATACGAGCTCGACATCAACAGGCCCATTATCGAAGACGTCTTTTGCGATTTGTTTTTCAAAGTCCCTAAACAAGCCACGATTGACTTTAGACAGCTGAGGGAACACTCCTTCCTTCCCTCCGGAACCTCCTAAGAGCTTACCAATAATGTGTCCAGCATCATCATCGGAATTGCCCATCATTCGGGCCCAAGCCCTTGAGGACTGATTGGTAGCCGTACCTGTTTTTAGGTCATTTTTCGTGATAGTAGCAGTTGCCCTCAAGGGTTGGCCTGCCGCTCCCCTTGTCACATTAGTGTTGACACACCATCCTAAAGGATCAAGCCATCCCGTGGAATTAGGAGCATAACTGTAAAGGTTGAAACCGCCCAGTAGCCCGATAGGATCCTGAGTGGTAAACCGGGCCACCTCAGGGTCATAGTAACGGAAGGTATTATAATGCAACCCCGTTTCAACATCTCGGTATTGTCCCGGAAACCTTAGATTCTGCGTGATCTCTTGAATCGTTAGGTTCTCTATTGCCCCCCACGAACGATACGAAGCCTGCCAAACAATCGTGCCATCACTGTCCGTCAGTTCCAGCGGCGTACCAATCTGGTCGGTATGGAAGTAGTAGAGTTTCTGTTCTTGACCCTCAGCCTGGTCTACCCGCGCCAACGGTGCATAGCTACCCGGCTCATACAGGTACAGGATGTTCTGCCCAGGCGCCTCTTCCCGCAGCATCCTCAAGCCTTGCCACAGGAAGCGCTTCTGCTCGACTACGCCGTTGATTTCCGCCTGCTTGGCTACCCGCCGCCCAAGGCTGTCATACCGGTAATGCCCGGTACTCTCCAGCTTGCCATTGACCACTGTTTCCGCCCGAACCAGCCGGTTCTCGCAGTCATAGGCAAAGGTCTGCAGCTTGCTGTGCCCCGAGCGCTTCTCGATCAGGTTGCCCCAAGGATCATAGCGGTACTCCTGGTCCCGCCACTGCCTGATCCGGTTGTCCCTGACCTTGTCAAATTGGCGCGCATTAAAGTCCAGGCGGTTCGCCGCCGGGTCGTAGCGAAACTCTTCGCTACCCACCAGCGAGCCGGTATCCCGGCTGCGCAACTGGCCATTGGCTTCGTACTCGTACTTGATCTCGCCACGCAGCTTGTCGAGGGTGCGCACCAACTCTCCAGCCGGGTCGTACTGGTAACGGCGGTGAATCGGGTTGTAGGCATGCTCCACCAGCAACGAAGTATTGATGCCGGTGTTGTGTACCTGCGAGAGCTTGTCGGCAGGCAAGGTCGAGGCGAACTGCCAGGCCTTGCGCCCCATCGCATCGTAGCCGAAGCAACTGGTGAGCTTGCCCTGGGTGCGGTAGACCTCACGATGCAGGTCGTCGCGCTCCATGTCGCTGATCACCTGCCCGTCCAGATTCAACTGGTGCAGGTGCCCGCTGCCGTAGTACAGATGGTTGATCTTGCGGCCATCCGGCAGCGTCAGCGTGGTCAGGTTGCTGAGCGGATCGTACTCGTAGCCCAAGGTGCCATCGGGCGTGATCTCTTGGGTCAGCCGCCCCAGCAAGTCGTAGGCGTACTCCAGCTTTTCCTCGGTCACGCCAAGCTGCTTGCCGATTCCGCTCGGGTGCCGCTCGATGCTCAGCAACCGGTCACCGTCGTCATAGGTGAACCGCTGCTCAGCATCGCGATTGAGCTTGGCGATCAGGCGGCCAATGGTGTCGCGCTCGAACAGCGTATGCCGCTCCGGGCGCTCGGCGTTTTCACCGTAGCCAATCTCATCCAGCCGGACGAGATGGCCG
>NZ_JABWRP020000042.1 GCF_014269035.2 Pseudomonas vlassakiae | reverse complement strand
GCACGCAGGTAGGGGTTTTGTCTTTTCCGTCCTCCGGCAATGCGGCGCTATGACGCTGCAGCCAAATGTCTTTTGTCTGTATCCTCCTATCTGTGCCGTCTGTACGGTGCGACAATATTTCTCGCAAATTAACGTGACTTGTTTGCGCTTAAGCTGCGTCAAGACTTAAGTTCGGGGCAATCCTGGCCCCCGAACCGAGCGATGCCAGCGTACCGTGCTGCGCATTTCTGGACTTTCCGTCCTATCACTTGAGGTTACAAGCAAGATGGCCAAGGCCGCCGATGTCGTTGTGCAATGCCTGGAAAACGAAGGTGTCGAGTATGTGTTCGGCATTCCTGGTGAGGAAAACCTCGACCTGCTGGAATCCCTGCGCAAGTCGAAGATCAAGCTGGTACTGACCCGCCACGAGCAGTCCGCGGGCTTCATGGCTGCCACCTATGGCCGCCTGACCGGCAAGACTGGCGTGAGCCTGTCGACCCTGGGCCCTGGTGCAACCAACCTGGTAACCGCCAGTGCATACGCCTACCTGGGCGGCATGCCGATGATGATGATCACCGGCCAGAAGCCGATCAAGAAGTCCAAGCAGGGCCGCTTCCAGATCATTGACGTGTGCGGCATGATGGACCCCATCACCAAGTACACTCACCAGTTCGCCTCGGCCGACAACATCCCGGCCCGTATGCGCGAAGCGTTCCGCCTGGCTGAAGAAGAAAAGCCGGGCGCTGTGCACCTGGAGCTGCCGGAAGACATCGCCGCCGAGCAGACCGACGCCCTGCCGATCCCGCGCAGCCTGCACCGTCGCCCGCTGGCCGAGCACGTGGCCATCGAAGCCGCTGTAGAGAAACTGCAGAAGGCCCGCAGCCCGATCCTGGTGATCGGCGCCGGCGCCAACCGCAAGATGACCGCCAAGGTCCTCAAGCAGCTGATCGACAAGACCGGTATCCCGTTCATCACCACCCAGATGGGTAAAGGTGTGGTCGACGAGCGCCACCCGCGCTTCCTCGGCAACGCTGCGCTGTCGTCCGGTGATTTCGTCCACCGTGCCATTGAAGCCGCCGACCTGATCATCAACATCGGCCACGACGTGATCGAGAAGCCGCCATTCTTCATGGTCCGTGGTGGCACCGAAGTCATCCACATCAGCTTCCGCTCCGCCGAAGTCGATGCCGTGTACTTCCCGCAGGTCGAAGTGATCGGCGACATCGCCAACGCCGTGTGGCAGATCAGCGAAGCACTGAACGACACCGCGCACTGGGACTTCACCCGTCTGATGGCCATTCGTGAAGCGAACGAGGCGCAGATCGCCGAAGGCGCCGACGACAACCGCTTCCCGGTCTACCCGCAGCGTCTGGTCGCCGACATCCGTCGCGTGCTGCCGTCCGAAGGCATCGTGGCCCTGGACAACGGCATCTACAAGATCTGGTTCGCCCGTAACTACAAGGCGCACAAGCCGAACACCGTACTGCTCGACAACGCCCTGGCGACCATGGGCGCAGGCCTGCCATCGGCCATGGCTTCGCACCTGGTGTACCCGGATCGCCCGGTGATCTCGGTGTGCGGCGACGGCGGCTTCATGATGAACAGCCAGGAGCTGGAAACCGCAGTCCGTCTGGGCATGCACATCACCGTGGTGATCCTGCGTGACGATGGCTACGGCATGATCCGCTGGAAGCAGGCCAACATGGGCTTCACCGATTTCGGCCTGGACTACGGCAACCCGGACTTCGTCAAATACGCCGAAGCCTATGGTGCCAATGGTCACCGCGTCGAAAGCGCCGAGGCCTTGCTGCCACTGCTCGAGCACTGCATCAAGACCCCTGGCGTGCACGTCATCGACTGCCCGGTCGACTACAGCGAGAACGACCGCATCCTCAACAGCGAACTGCGTGAGCGTGCGCTGGCGGTATAAGGCTTAACGGCCTGTTCGCGGCGGTTTGCGCCCCGATGAACCCGCTCCCACAGGGCTGCGGATTCATCGGGACGGCGAACCGCCGCGAATGCTTTCTGGTACTAGCTATACACCGCTCTGCGCTGCATTCGACCCATCATGCTCATGCTCCCTCATCGAGAGCACGAGACAATGACTATCGGATCGTCGCACAACCACCCCGCCGACTTGGCCATAGAGCCGCAAGACCCCATTCAGCCTTGGGCTGCCCGCTTCCCCAATCCGCCCGACCTGTGTTTCGACTATCGCCGTTTGGTCGAGCAGGAGGGAGGAATTGCTCGTACCACAAGGCGCGAACAGCGCATTTGCATAGTAGGTGCCGGTATCACCGGATTGACTGCTGCGCGTGAGCTTCTGCGGTGCGGCTTCACGCGCATCACGCTGATCGAGCAATCCCAACGTGTGGGAGGCCGTCACCTGACGGTCGCGAACCAGGGGGAGGATTACAAACAGCCCTCGACGCCCTTCGAAATGGGGGCCATGCGCATGCCGTTCTTCAATAGAACCGGCGAGGCCCCCA
>NZ_JABWRP020000041.1 GCF_014269035.2 Pseudomonas vlassakiae | reverse complement strand
CTTTTGTCAGATCGTTCTTTAAAAATTCGGATATGTGATAGATATAGACTGAACACCAGTTTCACTGCTGGTGGATCAGGCTAAGGTAAAATTTGTGAGTTCTGCGCGAAAGCGCAACATGCGAATTTTCGGCGAATGTCGTCTTCACAGTATAACCAGATTGCTTGGGGTTATATGGTCAAGTGAAGAAGCGCATACGGTGGATGCCTTGGCAGTCAGAGGCGATGAAAGACGTGGTAGCCTGCGATAAGCTTTGGGGAGTCGGCAAACAGACTGTGATCCAGAGATCTCTGAATGGGGGAACCCACTCAGCACAAGCTGAGTATCTTGTACTGAATACATAGGTACAAGAGGCGAACCAGGGGAACTGAAACATCTAAGTACCCTGAGGAAAAGAAATCAACCGAGATTCCCTTAGTAGTGGCGAGCGAACGGGGACCAGCCCTTAAGTTGATTTGAGATTAGTGGAACGCTCTGGAAAGTGCGGCCATAGTGGGTGATAGCCCCGTACACGAAAATCTCTTGTCAATGAAATCGAGTAGGACGGAGCACGAGAAACTTTGTCTGAACATGGGGGGACCATCCTCCAAGGCTAAATACTACTGACTGACCGATAGTGAACCAGTACCGTGAGGGAAAGGCGAAAAGAACCCCGGAGAGGGGAGTGAAATAGAACCTGAAACCGTATGCGTACAAGCAGTGGGAGCCTACTTTGTTAGGTGACTGCGTACCTTTTGTATAATGGGTCAGCGACTTATATTCAGTGGCGAGCTTAACCGAATAGGGGAGGCGTAGCGAAAGCGAGTCTTAATAGGGCGTTTAGTCGCTGGGTATAGACCCGAAACCGGGCGATCTATCCATGGGCAGGTTGAAGGTTAGGTAACACTGACTGGAGGACCGAACCGACTACCGTTGAAAAGTTAGCGGATGACCTGTGGATCGGAGTGAAAGGCTAATCAAGCTCGGAGATAGCTGGTTCTCCTCGAAAGCTATTTAGGTAGCGCCTCATGTATCACTGTAGGGGGTAGAGCACTGTTTCGGCTAGGGGGTCATCCCGACTTACCAAACCGATGCAAACTCCGAATACCTACAAGTGCCGAGCATGGGAGACACACGGCGGGTGCTAACGTCCGTCGTGAAAAGGGAAACAACCCAGACCGTCAGCTAAGGTCCCAAAGTCATGGTTAAGTGGGAAACGATGTGGGAAGGCTTAGACAGCTAGGAGGTTGGCTTAGAAGCAGCCACCCTTTAAAGAAAGCGTAATAGCTCACTAGTCGAGTCGGCCTGCGCGGAAGATGTAACGGGGCTCAAACCATGCACCGAAGCTACGGGTATCACCTTCTGGTGATGCGGTAGAGGAGCGTTCTGTAAGCCTGTGAAGGTGAGTTGAGAAGCTTGCTGGAGGTATCAGAAGTGCGAATGCTGACATGAGTAACGACAATGCGAGTGAAAAACTCGCACGCCGAAAGACCAAGGTTTCCTGCGCAACGTTAATCGACGCAGGGTTAGTCGGTCCCTAAGGCGAGGCTGAAAAGCGTAGTCGATGGAAAACAGGTTAATATTCCTGTACTTCCAGTTATTGCGATGGAGGGACGGAGAAGGCTAGGCCAGCCTGGCGTTGGTTGTCCAGGTTTAAGGTGGTAGGCTGAGATCTTAGGCAAATCCGGGATCTCAAGGCCGAGAGCTGATGACGAGTGCTCACTAGAGCGCGAAGTGGTTGATGCCATGCTTCCAAGAAAAGCTCCTAAGCTTCAGATAACTGGGAACCGTACCCCAAACCGACACAGGTGGTTAGGTAGAGAATACCAAGGCGCTTGAGAGAACTCGGGTGAAGGAACTAGGCAAAATGGCACCGTAACTTCGGGAGAAGGTGCGCCGGCGAGGGTGAAGGACTTGCTCCGTAAGCCCATGCCGGTCGAAGATACCAGGCCGCTGCGACTGTTTATTAAAAACACAGCACTCTGCAAACACGAAAGTGGACGTATAGGGTGTGACGCCTGCCCGGTGCCGGAAGGTTAATTGATGGGGTTAGCGCAAGCGAAGCTCTTGATCGAAGCCCCGGTAAACGGCGGCCGTAACTATAACGGTCCTAAGGTAGCGAAATTCCTTGTCGGGTAAGTTCCGACCTGCACGAATGGCGTAACGATGGCGGCGCTGTCTCCACCCGAGACTCAGTGAAATTGAAATCGCTGTGAAGATGCAGTGTATCCGCGGCTAGACGGAAAGACCCCGTGAACCTTTACTATAGCTTTGCACTGGACTTTGAATTTGCTTGTGTAGGATAGGTGGGAGGCTTTGAAGTGGGGACGCCAGTTCTCATGGAGCCATCCTTGAAATACCACCCTGGCAACTTTGAGGTTCTAACTCAGGTCCGTTATCCGGATCGAGGACAGTGTATGGTGGGTAGTTTGACTGGGGCGGTCTCCTCCCAAAGAGTAACGGAGGAGTACGAAGGTGCGCTCAGACCGGTCGGAAATCGGTCGTAGAGTATAAAGGCAAAAGCGCGCTTGACTGCGAGACAAACACGTCGAGCAGGTACGAAAGTAGGTCTTAGTGATCCGGTGGTTCTGTATGGAAGGGCCATCGCTCAACGGATAAAAGGTACTCCGGGGATAACAGGCTGATACCGCCCAAGAGTTCATATCGACGGCGGTGTTTGGCACCTCGATGTCGGCTCATCACATCCTGGGGCTGAAGCCGGTCCCAAGGGTATGGCTGTTCGCCATTTAAAGTGGTACGCGAGCTGGGTTTAGAACGTCGTGAGACAGTTCGGTCCCTATCTGCCGTGGACGTTTGAGATTTGAGAGGGGCTGCTCCTAGTACGAGAGGACCGGAGTGGACGAACCTCTGGTGTTCCGGTTGTCACGCCAGTGGCATTGCCGGGTAGCTATGTTCGGAAGAGATAACCGCTGAAAGCATCTAAGCGGGAAACTTGCCTCAAGATGAGATCTCACTGGAACCTTGAGTTCCCTGAAGGGCCGTCGAAGACTACGACGTTGATAGGTTGGGTGTGTAAGCGCTGTGAGGCGTTGAGCTAACCAATACTAATTGCCCGTGAGGCTTGACCATATAACACCCAAGCAATTTGCT
>NZ_JABWRP020000040.1 GCF_014269035.2 Pseudomonas vlassakiae | reverse complement strand
AAGGAAAGGACAGCGTGCCGATCGGCCAGCCGATCGCCAACCTGCAGACCTATGTGCTGGACGGCGAACTGAACCCGGTCAGCCCCGGCGTGACCGGCGAGCTGTACCTGGGCGGCCTCGGCCTGGCCCGCGGCTACCACCGTCGTCCGTCGCTGACCGCCGAGCGTTTCGTCACCAGCCCGTTCGGCGCAGGCCAGCGGCTGTACCGCACCGGCGACCTGGCGCGGCAGCGCGAGGACGGGGTGATCGAATATGCCGGGCGCATCGACCATCAAGTGAAGATCCGCGGCCTGCGTATCGAGCTGGGCGAGATCGAAGCCCGCCTGCAGGAGCTGGAGGCGGTACGCGAAGCCGTGGTGGTAGCCGGCGAAGGTCAGCTGGTGGCGTATCTGGTAGCTGAGCAGGCCGACAGCCTGGCGGCGATCAAGGCACATCTGGCCGCTGTACTACCGGACTACATGGTGCCAGCGCAGTGGGTTTTGCTCGAACAGATGCCGTTGTCGCCCAACGGCAAGCTTGACCGCAAGGCCCTGCCGAAACCGGAGCTGGGCCAGTCGCGGCGCGAGTACGTGGCGCCGCAGAACGAACTGGAGCAACGCCTGGCCGCGATCTGGCAGGAGGTGCTGCAGGTTGAGCGGGTCGGCCTCACTGACAACTTCTTCGAACTGGGCGGGCACTCGCTGCTGCTGGTGCGCCTGGTGTCCCGACTCAAGACCGAGTTTTCCGTGGAATTGCCGATCCAGGACGCCTACCTCGCCGACGATCTCGGTGCCCTGGCCGCCCTGGTGACGCGTAACGCGAGCCCGGCAGAACAAGACTACGACGCCATTTTTGACGCCTTGGACGAACTGGAGGCATTTGATGCTTAAGCAAGGGACCCAACAGGGCAATGAGCTGGTCCAGCGGATCAGCGGGCTGAGCCACGACAAGCGCGTGGCCCTGTTCAAGCGCCTGCTGGAGAAAGGCGTCGATCTGGGCTGGTTGCCCATCGTGCCGATGGCGGAGGGTGAGGCGCTACGCCTCTCCCACGCCCAACAGCGGCAATGGGTGCTCTGGCAGCTGGACCCGCAAGGTGCTGCCTACAACATGGTGAGCGTGCTGCGCCTGCGCGGGGCATTGAACCTCGACGCCCTGCACCAGGCATTCACAGGCCTGGCGGCGCGGCACCAGACCTTGCGCACGCGCTTTTTCCTGGATGCCGACGGTCAACCACGCCAGTGCATCGACCCGGCCGGGGCGTTGGTGGTTGATACCTATGAGCTGGCCGCGGCTGACGAGCCGACTTTGCTGGCCGCCATCGAGGCCGAGGCCATCCGCCCGTTCGACCTGGAGGCCGGCCCGCTGTTGCGGTTGGCGCTGCTGGAGGTGGGCGAGGCGGATCGAGTACTGGTCATGACTCAGCACCACATCGTCTCTGACGGCTGGTCGATGCAGTTGATGGTCGAAGAGCTGATCAAACGCTATCAGGCCCATTGCCAGGGCCGCGCAGCGCAGCTGCCGGCCTTGCCGATCCAGTATGCCGACTATGCCGCCTGGCAGCGCCAGTGGCTGGCGGCGGGCGAGCGCGAGCGTCAACTGGATTACTGGACGCAACGCCTGGCCGGTGAGCAGGGCCCGCTGGAGCTACCGTTCGACCGGCCACGGCCGGCTCGCCGCAGCAACCAGGGTTCGCGGGAGATTTTCGAACTGCAACCCGCCCTGGTGCAGGGTATTCGTCAACTTGCCCAGGCCCACGGCTGCACGCCGTTCATGCTGCTGCTGGCCTCGTTCCAGTTGCTGCTGCATCGCTACAGCGGCCAGGCTGACATTCGCGTTGGCGTGCCCTCGGCGAACCGCAATCGTGCCGAGACCGAGCGCCTGCTCGGCTTTTTCGTCAACACCCAGGTGCTGCGCGCAGACATCGACGGCCAGGCGTGTTTCCTCGACTTGCTCAAGCAGGTGCGCCAGGCTGCGCTGGAGGCCCAGGCCCACCAGGACTTGCCGTTCGAACAACTGGTCGAAGCCCTGCAGCCGGAGCGCAGCCTGAGCCACAGCCCGCTGTTCCAGGTGATGTTCAACTACCAGGTGAGTGAGGGGGCCATCAGTGACGGCGTGAAGTTGCCGGGGCTGGATGTGGCACAGATGCAATGGGCCATGCCCACTGCGCAGTTCGACCTGAGCCTGGATTGTGTCGAGCATCCACAAGGCCTCAGCGCTTCGCTGATCTACTCGACCGACTTGTTCGATGCACCGCGCGTCAAGCGCATGGCGGCGCATTGGCAGAACCTGTTGCGGGCGATTCTCGATGCCCCGGCGCAACGGATGGGCGAATTACCCATGCTGCATGACGAGGAGCGGGCAAGGGCGATCACTGGGTGGAACGCCACGGCACGCGACTACCCAGGCACGCCATACGTGCATCAGCTGTTCGAACAGCACGTCGTCCGTCAGCCGCAAGCGCCGGCATTGACCTTCGCCGAGCGTACCCTGAACTACGCCGAACTCAATGCCGAGGCCAATCGCCTGGCTGAGTATCTGCGCGGCCTGGGCGTGGGCCCGGACGTGCTGGTCGGCATCGCCGCCGAGCGTTCGGTGGAAATGGTCGTCGGCCTGCTGGCGATCCTCAAGGCCGGTGGCGCCTATGTGCCGTTGGACCCGGAGTATCCGCAGGACCGCCTGGCCTATATGTTCGAAGACAGCGGCATCGCCTTGCTGCTGACCCAGTCGCACCTGCACGATGGCCTGCCGATCCCTGAAGGGCTGCCAGTGCTTGATCTGGATCGGGCCGAGGCGTGGAGTGCTTTGCAAGCGCACAACCCGGACGTGCTGCTGCACCCGGAAAATCTCGCCTACGTCATCTACACCTCCGGCTCCACCGGCAAACCGAAGGGCGCCGGCAACCGCCACGTGGCGCTGCACAACCGCCTGGCCTGGATGCAGGAGGCTTACCAGCTCAGTGCCGCTGACAGCGTGCTGCAGAAGACACCGTTCAGCTTCGACGTCTCGGTGTGGGAGTTCTTCTGGCCCTTGATGCAGGGCGCACGCCTGGTCATGGCGCGGCCGGGTGACCATCGTGACCCGGCGCGCCTGGCCGAGCTGATCACCCGCGAGCAGATCAGCACGCTGCACTTCGTGCCGTCGATGCTGCAAGCCTTCGTCGGTGATGAAAACGCCGCTCGCTGCACCTCGCTGCAGCGGATCATCTGCTCCGGCGAAGCCCTGCCGGTGGAACTGCAACGCCAGACCCTGGCGCTGCTGCCGCAGAGCGGGCTGTACAACCTGTACGGCCCGACCGAAGCGGCCATCGACGTTACCCACTGGACCTGTGTCGAGG
>NZ_JABWRP020000004.1 GCF_014269035.2 Pseudomonas vlassakiae | reverse complement strand
GCGCATCTGGATCGACGCCGATGCCTGCCCCAAGGCAGCCAAAGACCTGATCGTCAAATTCGCCCTCAAGCGCCAGCTCGAGGTGGTCATGGTGGCTGGCCAGGCCGTTGCCAAACCGGCCTTCTCGATCGTCCGCCTGATCGTGGTGCCTAGCGGCATGGACGCGGCCGACGATTACCTGGTCGAGCACGCCGTGCCCGGCGAGCTGGTGATCTGCAGCGACGTGCCGCTGGCTGACCGGCTGATCAAGAAGGGCGTGGCCGCGCTGGATCCGCGTGGCCGCGAGTTCGACGAACGCAACATGGGCGAGCGCCTGGCGGTGCGCAACCTGTTCACCGAGCTGCGTGAACAGGGCCAGGTCGGAGGCGGGCAGGCGCCCTATGGCGAGCGCGAGAAGCAGGCGTTCGCCAATGCCCTGGACCGTATCCTTACCCGCCTGAGCAAGGGCTGATCACTCCCCTTCGTGGGTCAGCTCCAGCACCCGGTCCACCAGCTTGTAGATGCCACTGGCGGCTTCACTGATCGACTTGGCCACCATGTAGGCCGGCGTGGTCACCAGCTTGCGCTGGGTGTCTTCGACGATGTCATGCACATCACACACTTCGTGCTTGCCGCCCATCTTTTCCACCGCCGCCGCGGTACCCGCGTCATTGCCGATGGTGCAGACCACGCCCGGGCCATAGATCTTCGCCGCCAGCGCCGGCGAGATGCAGATCAGGCCGATCGGCTTGCAGGCTTCGGCAAAGGCTTCGGCCAGGCTCAGCACGTCCGGGTTCACCGTGCATTCGGTGCCTTCCACGGCAAAGTTGGACAGGTTCTTCGCCGCGCCGAAACCGCCGGGCACGATCAACGCATCGAAATCCTCGGCCTTGGCCTCACGGATGTCCTTCACTTCGCCACGGGCGATTCGCGCCGACTCGGTCAGCACATTGCGTGACTCGGGCATTTCCTGGCCGGTCAGGTGGTCGATCACGTGCATCTGCGCAATGTTCGGCGCAAAGCACTGCACCTGTGCGCCGCGCTGGTCCAGGCGCAGCAGGGTGATCACGCTTTCGTGGATTTCCGCGCCGTCGTATACACCACAGCCGGAAAGAATCACCGCTACTTTCTTGGTCATGCTCATTACTCCATTTTCGAGGCGCTAAATGTCGTCTAGTTTGGCAGATGTGGCCATAGGGATTACGCCGGGCGCATCCTAATCTCTGTGGATAACCCTATCGAGCGTTGCCCATGGACCTGATTCTGCTGGCCGTGCCGTTCTTCTTCGTGCTGATCGCTGTGGAGCTGATTGCCGACCGTGTGCGCGGTCAACGCAACTTCACCCTTGCCGATTCGATCAACAGCCTCAGCACCGGCGCGCTGTCCACCAGCACCGGCCTGTTGACCAAAGGGGTCGGGCTGTTGACCTATGCGCTGGCCTGGGAGCACCTGGCGCTGCTGCGTCTGCCGTCGAATGCCATGTGGGTCTGGCTGCTGGCCTTCGTGCTGTACGACCTGTGCTACTACTGGCTGCACCGCCTGGGCCATGAGCGCAACGTCCTGTGGGCGGCGCACTCGGTTCATCACCAGAGCGAGGAGTACAACCTCACCACCGCCCTGCGCCAGACCAGCAGTGGCTTCATCTTCTCGTGGATCTTCTACTTGCCGCTGGCGCTGATCGGCGTGCCGCCCGTGGTATTCATCACCGTGGCGTCGCTGAACCTGCTGTATCAGTTCTGGGTACATACCCGGCATATCCCCAAGCTTGGCTGGCTCGAGTGGGTGTTGATCACACCCTCCAACCATCGCGTCCACCATGCACAGAATCCTGTTTACTTGGATCGCAACTACGGCGGCGTGTTCATTGTCTGGGACCGTCTGTTCGGCACGTTCAAGGAGGAAGACCCGGCCGAGCCGGTCGTGTTCGGTGTGACCACACCCTTGGCCAGCTGGAATCCGCTGTGGGCCAACCTGCAGTTCTATGCCCAGCTGTACGGCGATGCCCGCCGCACGCGCAGCTGGAAGGACAAGCTGCGCATCTGGTTCATGCCCACTGGCTGGCGCCCGGCCGATGTCGCGACAGCTTATCCACAGGCGAAGCAGAACCTGGCGTTGTTCCGCAAGTTCGAGATTGCCCTGGGCCGGGCGTGGCAGGTGTACGTGGCGGTGCAGTTCGCGGTCTACATCGCGTTGGGCAGTTATCTGATGGACGTGGCCGAGCGTGTGCCGAGCGCCGCGCTGGTGCTGGGTTGGTCGCTGATGGCGTTTGGCTTGTTCGTGCTGGGTGCGGCCCTGGAAAACCGGCCGTGGGCGGTGCGCCTGGAACTGGCGCGCCTGCTGACGCTGGTGCCGGCGCTGTACCTGGCCGGCACGCTGGGCTTAGCGGTGGTCGTGCCCGTGTTCTGGCTGGTTCTCGGTTTTTACCTGCTGTTCAGCGCTGGCGGGCTGTTCTTCTGCCGCCGCGCGGCGCTCGGCGCGCAGGGTGCGGAAACGCCGGCGCAGCCAGAGCAGGCCACCCAGCAGCAACAGGCCGCCGAGCACCCATAGCTCGTACTTCTTGATGCTGCCCAGCATGCCTTCGAGGATGGCGCCGAAGTGATAGGCCGCCAGGCCCAATACCAGGGCCCAGACGGCGGCGCCGATGCCGTTGAGCAGCAGGTAGCGACGCGGCGAGTAGCCAGACAGGCCGATGGCGATCGGCATCACCGTGCGCAAGCCGTAGACGAAGCGGAAGCTCAGCACCCAGATGTCCGGGTGGCGGCGGATATGCTCCAGCGCGCGGTCACCCATGGCCTGCCAGCGAGGCTTGCGCGCAAGGATCTTGCGCCCGTGGCGTCGGCCCATGAAGTACCACAGCTGGTCGCCAGCGTAGCTGCCACAGAACGCCACCAGCACCACCAGCTTGATGTCCATGTATTCGCGGAACGCAAGGAATCCCGCAAGTACCAGAATGGTCTCGCCTTCGAAGAAGGTGCCTAGAAAAAGGGCAAAGTAGCCGAAATCCTGCAGGAATTGTTGGAGCATTTTCTGAGGTGCTGGCGAAATGAACGCGCAGCCTACCCCTTCGCGCGCATTCGTGAAAGTGTCCAAATGTGTCTCGACGTGAACAATTCCTACACGGACAATACCGGCAGCCTTAAGTCGCGGCTTGCGCGAAGCGGTAACACAGCCGTCATAATGGGCGCTTATCTTGCCGCTCAATTGATCATAGGGCGTTAACGTCCTCAGGAACGTCAGATGAATAATGAAGTGCTAACCCCTGTCGCGATCAAGGACGCCCAGGCAGTCCCCGAACAGATGGTACAGACCCCGCCAGACCTGCCCGAGGTCGTCGAGCCGGTGGTCGAAGTCGCCGCTCCGGCCCCGACGCCGACGCCGGCCATTGCCGTCCCGAGCCTGGACGACAGCAGCCTGTACATTCATCGCGAACTTTCCCAGCTGCAATTCAACATCCGTGTGCTGGAGCAGGCGCTGGACGAATCGTATCCGCTGCTCGAGCGCCTCAAATTCCTGCTGATCTTTTCCAGCAACCTCGACGAGTTTTTCGAGATTCGCGTCGCCGGCCTGAAGAAGCAGATCAACTTCGCCCGCGAACTGGCCGGCGCCGATGGGCTGCAGCCGCATCAGGCGCTGGCACGTATCAGTGAGCTGGTGCACATCGAGGTCGAGCGCCAGTACGCGATCCTCAACGATGTGCTGCTGCCGGAGCTGGAAAAGCACGCCATCCGCTTCATTCGGCGCCGCTACTGGACACCCAAGCTCAAGACCTGGGTGCGCCGTTACTTCCGCGACGAGATCGCGCCGATCATCACCCCGATCGGCCTTGACCCGACCCACCCGTTCCCGCTGCTGGTGAACAAGAGCCTGAACTTCATCGTCGAGCTCGAAGGGGTCGACGCCTTCGGTCGCGATTCCGGTTTGGCGATCATCCCGGCGCCACGCCTGTTGCCGCGCGTGATTCGTGTGCCGGAGGACGTTGGCGGCCCAGGCGACAATTATGTCTTCCTGTCGTCGATGATCCATGCCCACGCCGATGACCTGTTCCAGGGCATGAAGGTGAAGGGTTGCTACCAGTTCCGCCTGACCCGCAACGCCGACCTGGCGCTGGACTCCGAAGAGGTCGACGACCTTGCCCGTGCGCTGCGCGGTGAACTGTTCTCGCGCCGCTACGGCGATGCCGTGCGACTGGAAGTTGCCGACACTTGCCCGAAACACCTGTCGGACTATCTGCTCAAGCAATTCAGCCTGAGCGAGAGCGAGCTCTACCAGGTCAACGGCCCGGTCAACCTGACCCGCCTGTTCAGCATCACCGGCCTCGACAGCCACCCGGAGTTGCAGTACACGCCGTTCACCCCGGCGATCCCCAAGCTGCTGCAGAACGCAGACAACATCTTCAGCGTGATCGGCAAGCAGGACATCCTGCTGATGCACCCCTTCGAGTCCTTCACCCCGGTGATCGACCTGCTGCGCCAGGCCGCCAAGGACCCGCACGTGCTCGCCGTACGCCAGACCCTGTACCGTTCCGGGGCCAACTCGGAAATCGTCGACGCCTTGGTGGATGCGGCGCGTAACGGCAAGGAGGTCACTGCGGTGATCGAATTGCGCGCGCGCTTCGACGAAGAGTCAAACCTGCAGATGGCCAGCCGCCTGCAGGCGGCTGGTGCGGTGGTGATCTACGGTGTGGTCGGTTTCAAGACCCACGCCAAGATGATGCTGATCCTGCGCCGCGAGCAGGGCGAGATCGTGCGCTATGCCCACCTCGGTACCGGCAACTACCACGCCGGTAACGCCCGCCTGTACACCGACTACAGCCTGCTGACCTCCGACGATGCCCTCACCGAGGACGTCGGCAAGCTGTTCAGCCAGCTGATCGGCATGGGCAAGACCCTGCGCATGAAGAAGCTGCTGCACGCGCCATTCACCCTGAAGAAGGGCATGCTCGACATGATCGCCCGGGAGACTCAGTTCGCCCTGGAAGGCAAGCCCGCGCACATCATCGCCAAGTTCAACTCGCTGACCGACGCCAAGGTCATCAAGGCGCTGTACAAGGCCAGCCAGTCGGGCGTGAAGATCGACCTGGTGGTGCGCGGCATGTGCTGCCTGCGTCCAGGCATTCCGGGGGTTTCGCACAACATCCAGGTGCGCTCGATCATCGGCCGCTTCCTCGAGCACACGCGGGTGTTCTACTTCCTCAATGGCGGTGAAGAGCAGATCTACCTGTCCAGTGCCGACTGGATGGAACGCAACCTCGACAAGCGCGTCGAGACGTGCTTCCCGGTCGAGGGCAAGAAGTTGTTGCTGCGGGTGAAAAAGGAGCTGGAAGGCTACCTGACCGACAACACCCACGCCTGGACCTTGCAGCCTGACGGGCGCTACGTGCGCAGCACCCCGACCGGTAACCAGAACCCACGCAGTGCCCAGGCGACCCTGCTGGAGCGCCTGAGCAACCCGGTCCTCAACGTACGCTGAGGACGAAGCCGACCCGGGCCAGCCACTCCGCCTCATTGGCGAAGTCGGCCTGGGTCAGCTGGTTCTGTTCCAGCCAGCCTTCAGGGAACACCACTTCAAGGCTGTCTTCGCCGGCCTGCAGTTCTACCTTGGGCATCTGCTGGTTGCCACGGATGTGGTGGAACAAGATGGCGAAGCGCAGCAGCACGCACAGGCGGATCAGCTGCACGGCTTCGTCGCCGAACTCCGCAAACTTGTCCTTGGGAATGTTGCGCCGATGGCCGCGCACCAGCAGCGCCATCATCTGCTGCTCGTCGCGAGAAAACCCCGCCAGGTCGGAGTGCTCGATCAGGTAGGCGCCATGCTTGTGATAATGGTAATGGGCGATATCCAGGCCGATTTCATGGATTTTAGCCGCCCAGCCCAGCAGGTCGCGCCAGTTGCCTTCCTCAAGCTTCCAGGCCTTGGCCACCTGGTCGAAGGCGTGCAGTGCCTTGCGTTCGACGCGTGCCGCCTGGCCCTGGTCGACGTGATAACGCTCCATCAGCGAATTGAGGGTGCGCTCGCGTACATCCTCGTGGTGATGGCGGCCGAGCAGGTCGAACAGCACGCCTTCACGCAAGGCGCCGTCGCAGTGGTCCATGCGCTGCAGCTCCAGGGCGTCGAAAATGGCTTCGAGAATCGCCAGGCCGGCCGGGAAGATGGTACGCCGGTCGGGTTTGATGCCTTCGAAATCGATCTTGTCGGCCTCGCCGAGCTTGAACAGCTTGCGCTTGACCCAGGCCAGGCCCTCGGCATTCACCTCGCCATTGCCCAGGCCGCCGGCCTTGATTGCGGCGCCGATGGCGCGGATGGTGCCGGACGAGCCGATGGCCTCGTCCCAGGTCAGGCGATGCAGGGCGTTTTCGATGCTCATCAGCTCCAGGCGTGCGGCGGTGTAGGCCTGGGCGTAGCGCGCCGGGGTGATCTTGCCGTCGCGGAAGTAGCGCTGGGTGAAGCTCACGCAGCCCATTTGCAGGCTTTCGCGCAGCAGCGGTTCGAAGCGCTGGCCGATGATGAACTCGGTACTGCCGCCGCCAATGTCGGCGACCAGGCGCTTGCCGGGCGTGTCGGCCAGGGTGTGCGACACGCCGAGGTAGATCAGGCGTGCCTCTTCACGGCCGGAGATGACCTCCACCGGGTGGCCGAGAATGGCTTCGGCGCGCTGGATGAATTCGTTGCGGTTGCGCGCTTCGCGCAAGGCATTGGTGCCGACGATGCGCACGGAGCCTGCCGGCATGCCGTTGATCAGTTGGGCAAAACGCTTGAGGCATTCCAGGCCTCGCTCCATGGCTTCTTCGCTGAGCTTGCGCTCATCGTCGATGCCGGCGGCCAGCTGAACCTTCTCGCCGAGCCGCTCGAGAATGCGGATTTCGGTATGGTGAGCCTTGGCCACGACCATGTGGAAGCTGTTGGAGCCCAGGTCGATGGCGGCGATCAGGGACAGGTTCTTCGCGGAGGTATGCGGCATTCTGTGTGTTCTCGGTCGGTAACCCGGCAATCGTGCCACGATCCTTGGCTGACGCCAACGCGCACCGCACCGGGCCTTGATGCAAGGCAATGTGCCATTCCATGCTATGACACTTGTGTGACAGTTTGGATTCGTGGTGTCTTGCACAACTATAGTTACACTCAATCGTCCGTGACTTCCTGTAGGGCCTGGGTGCCGCTATCATGGGCCACGTTTTTTTGCTTACGACCCTGGAGATATCCATGAGCAGCGATCTGATCAAACACGTCACCGACGCCACCTTCGATGCCGAAGTCCTGCAGGCTCAAGGCCCGGTGCTGGTCGACTACTGGGCTGAATGGTGCGGTCCATGCAAGATGATCGCTCCGGTTCTGGACGACATCGCCTCCTCCTACGAGGGCAAACTGACCGTCGCCAAGCTGAACATCGACGAAAACCAGGAAACCCCGGCCAAGCACGGCGTGCGTGGCATCCCGACCCTGATGCTGTTCAAGAACGGCAACGTCGAAGCCACCAAGGTCGGCGCTTTGTCCAAATCGCAGCTGGCCGCGTTCCTCGACGCCCACCTGTGATGTGAAGAAAAAACCCCGCAAATGCGGGGTTTTTTCTTTTTCAGAGCACTAGACGCAGAAAAAAGCAAGTGTTACATTCGGCCTCGCACTGCTTCTTCAGTGCCCTCTGCACGCCGTCGCCGAAGCATCCCTAATTCGAATCAGTACGCGATCCTGTCGCCATCAAGCGGCGCGGCCTCATTAAGCCAAAGCTTAATTCTCCCTTCTTACATGATTACGTCACTCCCCTTATGAACCTGACTGAACTCAAGCAAAAGCCGATTACCGATCTTTTGGAAATGGCCGAACAGATGGGCATCGAAAACATGGCCCGTTCGCGCAAACAGGACGTGATTTTCGCCCTGCTGAAAAAGCACGCGAAAAGCGGCGAAGAGATCTCGGGTGACGGCGTGCTGGAGATTCTCCAGGATGGTTTCGGTTTCCTGCGTTCGGCTGATGCGTCCTACCTGGCCGGCCCTGACGACATCTACGTCTCGCCCAGCCAGATCCGCCGTTTCAACCTGCGTACCGGCGACACCATCGTCGGCAAGATCCGCCCACCGAAGGAAGGGGAGCGTTACTTCGCCCTGCTGAAGGTCGACACCATCAACTTCGACCGCCCGGAAAACGCGAAGAACAAGATCCTCTTCGAAAACCTGACGCCGCTGTTCCCGAACAAGCGCCTGAAGATGGAAGCCGGCAACGGCTCCACCGAAGACTTGACCGGTCGCGTCATCGACCTGTGCGCCCCGATTGGCAAAGGCCAGCGTGGCCTGATCGTCGCTCCGCCGAAAGCCGGTAAGACCATCATGCTGCAGAACATCGCGGCGAACATCACCCGTAACAACCCAGAGTGCCACCTGATCGTCCTGCTGATCGACGAGCGCCCTGAAGAAGTGACCGAAATGCAGCGCACCGTGCGCGGTGAAGTGGTCGCTTCGACCTTCGACGAGCCGCCAACCCGTCACGTGCAAGTTGCCGAGATGGTGATCGAGAAGGCCAAGCGCCTGGTCGAGCACAAGAAGGACGTGGTCATCCTGCTGGACTCCATCACCCGTCTGGCCCGTGCCTACAACACCGTGATCCCGAGCTCCGGCAAGGTACTCACCGGTGGTGTCGACGCCCACGCCCTGGAGAAGCCGAAGCGCTTCTTCGGCGCCGCGCGTAACATCGAGGAAGGCGGCTCGCTGACCATCATCGCCACCGCGCTGGTCGAAACCGGCTCGAAGATGGACGAAGTGATCTACGAAGAGTTCAAGGGTACCGGCAACATGGAACTGCCCCTGGACCGTCGTATCGCCGAGAAGCGTGTGTTCCCGGCCATCAACATCAACCGTTCCGGTACCCGCCGCGAAGAGTTGCTGACCGCCGACGACGAACTGCAGCGCATGTGGATCCTGCGCAAGCTGCTGCACCCGATGGACGAGATCGCCGCCATCGAGTTCCTGGTCGACAAGCTCAAGCAGACCAAGACCAACGACGAGTTCTTCTTGTCGATGAAGCGCAAGTAAGATCGTCATACCACGCAACAAGCCGGGGAAACCCGGCTTTTTGCTATCTGTACTTTGGCTATTGCGGCCCTAACGGCGCTACACTCAGCACCCCGACCGATACGGCCAACACGAGGCTCATGCATGCAGTATCGCGATTTGCGCGACTTCATCCGTGGCCTGGAGCAGCGCGGTGAACTCAAGCGCATCCAGGTTCCGATTTCCCCAGTCCTGGAAATGACCGAGGTCTGCGACCGCACCCTGCGCGCCAAGGGCCCGGCCTTGTTGTTCGAAAAGCCCACCGGCTTCGATATGCCGGTGCTCGGCAACCTGTTCGGCACGCCAGAGCGCGTGGCCATGGGCATGGGCGCCGAGTCGGTCGACGAACTGCGCGAGATCGGCAAGCTGCTGGCTTTCCTCAAGGAGCCCGAGCCGCCGAAAGGTCTGAAAGATGCCTGGTCCAAGCTGCCGATCTTCAAGAAGGTCGTGTCGATGGCGCCCAAGGTGGTCAAGGACGCGGTGTGCCAGGAAGTGGTCGTCGAGGGTGACGATGTCGACCTCGGCCAGTTGCCGATCCAGCACTGCTGGCCGGGCGACGTGGCGCCGCTCATCACCTGGGGCCTGACGGTGACGCGTGGTCCGAACAAGGACCGCCAGAACCTGGGCATCTACCGCCAGCAGGTGATCGGCCGCAACAAGGTGATCATGCGCTGGCTGAGCCACCGAGGCGGCGCGCTGGACTACCGTGAGTGGTGCGAAAAGAACCCGGGCCAGCCGTTCCCGGTCGCCGTGGCCCTGGGCGCTGACCCGGCCACCATCCTTGGCGCCGTGACGCCAGTACCGGACACCCTCTCCGAATACGCCTTTGCCGGCCTGCTGCGTGGCAATCGTACCGAGCTGGTCAAGTGCCGTGGCAGCAACCTGCAGGTACCCGCCACCGCCGAGATCATCCTCGAAGGCGTGATACACCCGGGCGAAATGGCCCCGGAAGGCCCTTATGGCGATCACACCGGCTATTACAACGAGGTGGACAGCTTCCCGGTGTTCACCGTCGAGCGCATCACCCACCGGCAAAACCCGATCTACCACAGCACCTACACGGGCCGGCCGCCGGATGAGCCGGCGATTCTGGGTGTGGCACTGAACGAAGTGTTCGTGCCGATCCTGCAGAAGCAGTTCCCGGAAATCGTCGATTTCTACCTGCCGCCTGAAGGCTGCTCGTACCGCATGGCGGTGGTGACCATGAAAAAGCAGTACCCAGGCCACGCCAAGCGCGTGATGCTGGGTGTGTGGTCGTTCCTGCGACAGTTCATGTACACCAAGTTCGTTATCGTCACCGACGACGACATCAACGCTCGCGACTGGAACGACGTGATCTGGGCCATTACCACGCGCATGGACCCCAAGCGTGATACGGTGATGATCGACAACACCCCGATCGATTACCTCGACTTCGCGTCGCCGGTATCCGGGCTGGGGTCGAAGATGGGCCTGGACGCCACGCACAAGTGGCCGGGCGAGACTACACGCGAATGGGGCCGGGTTATCGTCAAGGACGAGGCCGTCACCCGCCGTATCGATGAGCTGTGGGATCAGTTGGGAATAGATTGATGCAGGTAACGTTGCAGCCGTCCGGGGCGGTGCTGGCGCTTGAACCCGGGGAACGGATCCTGGATGGGGCGCGGCGGCTGGGCTATGACTGCCCGAATAGCTGCCGCAATGGCAATTGCCATGTCTGCGCCGCGTTGTTGGTCGAAGGAAGCGTGCGTCAGGACGGTGAAGTCCGTGACCATGGCGAGTTGTTTACCTGCATCGCCGAACCGCTGGAGGACTGTGTGTTGCTCTGGGATGGTGTGCTGGCCCCGGGCGAGCTGCCAGTGCGCAAACTGGCGTGCAGCCTGAGCGAATGCGTCGAGGTCGGCGGCGACGTCTGGCGCGTGCGCCTGCTGGCGCCAGCCGGCAAGCCGCCGCGGTACCATGCTGGGCAGTACCTGATGATCGAGCGTGAGGGCGGCAAGCCGGCGGCCTTTTCGCTGGCCTCTGCGCCACATTCCGGGCGCGAGCTCGAGCTGCATGTGCTGGGCCGCGAGGCTAGCGCGCTGCAGTTGCTGGCGCAGTTGCAGCGTGACCGCATGGCGCGTATCGAAATGCCATTCGGCGATACCCACCTCGCCGAACTGCCTGACGGGCCGCTGGTGCTGATTGCCGCTGGCACCGGCATGGGCCAGATGCACAGCTTGGTCGAACATTGCCGCGCCCAGGGTTTCAAGCACCCGGTGCACCTGTACTGGGGCGTGCGCCGCCCGGAAGACTTCTACAGCATCGAGCATTGGGCTGAATGGGAGCGCTTGCCCAACCTGTTCTTGCACAAAGTGGTCAGTGACCTCTGTGGCTGGGAAGGGCGTTGCGGCATGCTGCACGACGCGGTGCGTGAAGATGTGAAAGACCTCAATACCGTGCATGTGTATGCCAGCGGTTCTCCGAACATGGTCTACGCCACCCTCGACGCACTGGTCGAGGCTGGCATGGATGCGCATCGCATGCGCGCCGATGTGTTTGCCTACGCACCACGCAGTTAATAACCGAAGTTTGAAGTAGTGGGTATAAGGCGGTCATTGTTACCGCCTGGGCCATTAACTTTCGCGGCCACAGAAACAATACTTCCCAGTCGTCGGAACTGTACGTGAAACACTGTTCATGGGACTTGAGTATTGCTGCGGTTCTATCCTATGGTTACTGCAAGCGCCCGTGGCGCGGCTGCGCAGGCCGCGTCGCCAGCGCCTCCAGCTTTATGCGTAGTACACAGGGAATAATGGCGGCAGCTTATGTCGGCACTTGAAAGTTTGTCCTGGGAAGTTACCTATCCACCGACGCTCGACTTCGGCCAGCAACTGACCCGTGAGCAATTGCTCAACTCCATGCAAACGACCATGTCCCGCCATGAAGGTGGCCCGGTCTGGTTGTTCGCCTATGGTTCGTTGATCTGGCGCCCGGAATGCAATTCCGTGGAGCGCCAGCGGGCTCGAGTGCATGGTTATCACCGCGGGTTGTACCTGTGGTCGCACGAGCACCGGGGTACGCCGGAAACGCCAGGCCTGGTGTTTGGCCTTGATCGCGGCGGTTCTTGCAGCGGTTTTGCCTACCGTCTGGAGGAAAGCAACCTCGACGATTCACTGATGGCCCTGTGGCAGCGGGAGATGCCTTACCCAGCTTATCGGCCGCACTGGCTTAGCTGCCGACTGGGTGATGGCAGCAAGGTCCAGGCCTTGGGCTTCGTACTGGAGCGGCACTTGCCGTGTTATGCAGGCAACTTGCCGGATACGTTGCTTAGCCAGATTCTGGCCAGTGCCAAAGGGCGCTACGGCACCACGCGGGATTATGTCGAGCAGACACTGAATGCGCTGCGCAGCCATCAGATGCCTGATCGCAACCTCGAGGCGCGGTTCCGGCGCTGTCATAGCTTGCACGGGCCTCTTCGCGGCGGTTCGGCGCCCCGATAAACCCGCTCCCACAGGGATCGCACAATCCTGTAGGTGCGGGTTTACCTACAGGAGGCCGGTCCTGCCTACCTGGCCAGTACCACCAACTTACCCACAGCCCGCCGCTGCCCCAACGCGTCAATGGCGGCCCCGGCTTCAGCCAGTGGATAAGTCTTCGACACCAAGGGTTTCAGCTTGCCCTCGGCATGCCAGGCAAACAGCTGCCGGAAGTTCGCCGCATTGTCCTCGGGCTGGCGCTGGGCAAAGGCCCCCCAGAACACCCCGAGCACAGCGGCCCCCTTGAGTAGCACCAGGTTTGCCGCCATCTGCGGAATCGTCCCGCTGGCAAAGCCCACCACCAGTAGTCGGCCCTGCCACGCCAGTCCACGCACGGCCTGGTCGAACAGCTCACCGCCTACCGGATCGTAGATCACATCCACGCCCTGGCCACCGGTCAGGCGTTTGATTTCTTCCTTGAGGCTGGCCTGGCTGTAGTCGATCGTTTCGTCAGCCCCTGCGGCCTTGGCAACGGCAAGTTTCTCGGCGCTGCTGGCTGCGGCGATCACTCTTGCGCCCATGGCCTTGCCAATTTCTACCGCTGCCAAGCCAACACCACCGGAGGCACCGAGCACCAGCAGGGTTTCGCCGGGCTGCAGTTGGCCGCGCTGCTTCAATGCATGTATCGAGGTGCCATAGGTCATGCCGAACGCGGCGGCGGTGGCAAAATCCATGTGCTCGGGGATTGGCATCACGTTGTAGAACGGCACCGCCACCTGCTCGGCAAATGCTCCCCAGCCGGTCAGGGCCATCACCCGGTCGCCGACTTTGAAGGCCCCAGCCCGTTCGCCGACCGCTGCGATCACCCCAGCGGCTTCGCCACCCGGTGAAAAAGGCAGGGGGGGCTGGAACTGGTATTTGCCTTCGATGATCAGCGTGTCGGGGAAGTTGACCCCGGCGGCCTGCACATCGAGCAGGATCTCGTTCTTCTTCGGCACCGGACTCGCCACTTCCTCCAGCACCAGGTCACGAGCTGGGCCCAGGGTTTTGCACAACACAGCTTTCATCGGGCTATTCCTTTGCGTGTAGTGGCCGATAAGTGTAGGAGGGTCGTCTGCCGGGTCAACGAGCATGGCCCGCCCTGATGTGCTGGCATAAGCCTGGGCTTGGGTTTGAACGGCATGCTGGGTAAGCTGGCGCCAATTGTTTTGAGGAGCGAATTCGTGAAAGCGTGGATCTTGATGGTACTGGCGCTGATGCTGCCAGCGGCGGCCATGGCCGAGGAAGCCAAGGAAGGGGAGCCGAAGGTTGCCTACATCACCCTGAGCCCGCCCTTCGTCGGCAACTACGCCCTCGATGGCAGCCCCAAGCTGCGCGTGTACAAGGCCGATGTGGCCCTGCGCGTAACCGGCGATGCTGCGGCGGCTGCGGTCAAGCACCAGGAGCCGTTGATCCGTAATCAATTGGTCGCACTGTTCACCCAGCAGACGGTGGATAGCATGAGCAACGTCGAGGCCAAGGAGAAGCTGCGCCAGGAAGCGTTGAAGCAGGTGCAGCAGGTGATGGAATCGGAAGAGGGCAAGCCGATTGTCGAGGATCTGCTGTTCAATAACTTGATTGTGCAGTGATTAGGCTTTTCTGATGGCACCTATGGCGTAGGAGAACTCTATCTTTCCTGTAGGCCTGCCAATTTTCGACTCGTGATGTCTCTACCACGCTAGATTGCGCATGGGTTCAGGCGTTCGAGAGAAGTTGGCAAATGCCATTGAGGTATCAGCCAAAGGAAGCGACGGTGCTGATGTGCGATTTCTCAGGTTTTCAGGTACCTGAGATGGTCAAGATTCGTCCGGTCGTTGTCCTTCGCAAACATAGCCATAATCAACAATTGGTGACGATAGTGCCACTGAGTACGACGGAGCCTGAGCGGTTGGCCAGGCATCATGTCGTGTTGCCTAGTTATCTGCCGGGCTCTGCTTTGGCATGCTGGGCCAAGTGCGACATGGTTTACACCGTCTCCATAACCAGATTGGACAGGTGTCGCATCAAGTCGCGCCGAGGTGGTGGTCGAGAGTATGTGGTATTGACGATGCAGCCTGAGCATTTTGCCGCTGTACGGGAAGCTGTCAGCTTTGCGCTGGGCTTCACACATCCGGCAACAGTGCCGACAGTTGTCAGTGGCATGCAGGATGCACCATACTGAGTGCGTTCCCGAGAGGGGCTTGTGAGACTCTGCGGATCCTGGTCTATCCAGCAATTACAGAGCCGGGCAGGTAACAGGCGATAACAAGCCTACCTGTCTGTGAGTAGGGCGCCGCAAGGCGCCCTTTGTCTTTATTGGCCTGTGTGGAACCGGTTCAGCGCGCCAGCGCAATGATCGCCGCCCACTGCTCTTCAGTCACCGGCATCACCGACAGCCGCGAGCCTTTCTGCACCAGCGGCAGCTCTGCCAGCGCACTCTGCTGCTTCAGCAAACCCAGCCCCAGCACCTGACGGAAAGTTTTCACGTGGGCCACATCTACCGCGCTCCACGGGTTCTTCTCGGCATTGGCCTTGGCGTCGAAATAGTGGCTTTCCGGGTCCAGTGCCGTCGGGTCAGGGTAGGCCGCTGCAGTGATTCGAGCGATGCCGGCAATGCCCGGCTGCGGACAGCTGGAGTGGTAGAAGAAAAACTCGTCGCCTACGCTCATGGCCCGTATGAAATTGCGCGCCTGATAGTTGCGTACGCCATCCCAGCGCGCCTCGCCCAGCCGGCCAAGGCCTTCGATCGAGAGTTCTTCGGGCTCGGATTTCATCAGCCAATAGGCCATGGATACTGCTCCTGAAAAGGTTTGAAATAACCTGTTGCACGAAACCGACAGCCGGTTGGCGTCAACGTTTGCGTTGTCGACTCAGGTTGTCGGAAAATGCGCCGATTTTAAAGCTAGACGCTCCGGCGGCACCGAGAAGGTCGCCGAGCCTGAACGTATGCCTAGGGGGGCATTCTTCGATGAACCAACGCAAACCGGATCTACTGTGGATCCTGGTCTTCATCTTTGGTCTTGGTGTGGTCACCACCGGTTATGCCCAGGGTATCTGGGAGCGCAAGCTGGATACCGCCTATCAGACACCGGTCGACGCTACCCTGCAGAAACGCTGAACTACCCGCTAACGCCGCTCAGGTCGGCGCCAGGTACCAGCTGCGGTCGCTGACCGTCCCTTGCAGCGGTACGTCCCAACTGGCTTGCGTCAGTCGCTCGACCTTCTGGCACTCATGCGCCAGCCCCAGCAGCAATGGTTTCTTCCAGGTCTTGCGACGTGCCTGGTAGGCCAGGCTGCGGTCGTAGAACCCCCCGCCCATGCCCAGTCGCCCACCGACCTCATCGAAGCCGACCAGTGGCAACAGGATCAGGTCCAGCGACCAGACCGGGCGCTGGCGCCGACGGTCGGTCAATGGCTCGGGAATACGGAAGCGGTTGCGCTTGAGTTTTTCGCCCTGCTCGAAACGCTGGAACACCATGCGTGTGCGCGGCCAGGCATGCAGTACCGGCAGGTAAGTGCGCTTGCCCCGGCGCTGAGCCTCGCGCAGCAGCAGGCGCGGGTCGATTTCACCGTCGTTGGGCAGGTACAGGGCGATATGCCGGGCGCGGCGAAACAAGGGGTGCTGCGCCAATTGGCGGTACAGGCCGCGTGAGGCCTGGTGCTGCTGTGCGGGTGTCAGGGCGCGGCGGGCATTGCGAAGCAGGCGACGAAGCTGGGGGCGGGAAAGCGACGCAGTTTCGGTCATGGCACTGGTTATCCCAGGTGTCGGATTGCCCAGCTGAGCGCTCGGCAGGAGGAATCAGGCTCCCCGATAAGACCGCTATCGGTGTAGCCCTTGAACCCGAAAGTTCAAGGTGGAGATTGCAGGGGGCGTTAAGGCTTTCCGTCGGGCGGACATGCACACCGGCCCCAGCGTGCAACCCCCGTGGTTGTGCGTATCGGCTCAGGGACATAACCGACTGGCGCATCCCCCAGGGAGTGGCGCCAGTATACCAATCTCAGCCGTTTTTGGTACCCGCATCGTCGGACAACGCCTGATCGACCCGCTCCAGCAGGTCCCGCACCTGTTCACGGCTGGTGCCACTCACTGGGGCGTCGGCGCGATCCTCCTGGCGGTGCAGCATCTCGTGAGTGATATTCAACGCCGCCATGACCGCAATGCGGTCTGCACCGATCACCTTGCCGCTGCTGCGGATCTCGCGCATCTTGCCGTCCAGGTAGCGCGCGGCGCTGACCAGGTTGTTGCGCTCTTCCGGCGGGCAGATGATCGAATACTCCTTGTCGAGGATCTGCACGGTGACGCTATTGCTTGAACTCATGAGTCTTGCTCCAGGGCCTTCAGGCGTAAAATCATCGACTCGACCTTGCGCTTGGCGATCTCGTTCTTTTCGATGAGGTGGGCGCGCTCTTCGCGCCAGGATTTTTCCTGAGCTACTAGGAGTGCATTTTGCCGTTTTAGTTGCTCGATGCGTTCAATCAGCAACTCGAATCGGCTCATCAGCGCTTGCAGGTCGTTCTCTTGCGTGGGTTGCACTCGATTCGCTCCGTCGTTGAATCACCCTGCGAGGATGCCTCTCCCGGCGCAGCGGCGGCCAGTGCCGATGGTCTTGGCGCGCCTGCCGGTGCTAGGATACAAGGTCTTCATTCTAGTCAAATGCGCCGTCTGGCGCCTAGCCGACCATGCCTAATACTCAATCGCCTTACGTTGCCTTCGCCATGCTCCTTTCCAGCAATGGCCACCCTGTAACCCCTGCCGAACTGCACGGCCTGCTGATCGGCCGCAGTTGTGCCGGCGCAGGCTTCGATGCCGAGGCCTGGCTGGCTGATGCCGCCCAACTGCTGGAAACCGAACCCGGTGACGCCGTGCGCAATGCCCTGATCGGCCTGCAGGAGATGGTCAAGGGCGAGCTGAGCAGCGAAGACATGGCCATTGTCCTGCTGCTGCCGAGCGACGATGCGGCACTTGCCGACCGCGCCGAAGCGCTGGGCCAGTGGTGCCAGGGTTTCATCACCGGCTTCGGCCTGAACGCCGGGGGGCAGGACCTGTCTACCGAAGCCAAGGAAGTGCTGCAGGACCTGGTGGCCATTTCCCAGGTCCAGGAAGCCCTCGAGGAATCCGAAGACGGCGAAAGCGACTACATGGAAGTCATGGAGTACCTGCGCGTCGCACCGCTGCTGCTGTACACGGAGCTGGCCGCGCCTGCCGCACCCGCACCAAAACCTTCGCTGCACTGATCAACCGGGGGTAGTTCTGCCCATGAGCCACATACCCAAGGCCGAGTATGCCCGTCGGCGCAAGGCGCTGATGGCGCAGATGGTCCCCAACAGCATCGCCATTCTGCCCGCCGCCGCCGTTGCCATCCGCAACCGCGACGTCGAGCACGTGTACCGCCAGGACAGCGATTTCCAGTACCTCAGCGGCTTCCCCGAGCCTGAGGCGGTGATTGCACTGATCCCTGGCCGCGAGCATGGCGAGTACGTGCTGTTCTGCCGCGAGCGCAACCCGGAGCGTGAGCAGTGGGACGGGCTGCGTGCCGGCCAGGAAGGCGCAATCCGTGACTATGGCGCGGACGATGCCTTCCCGATCACCGATATCGACGAGATCCTGCCGGGCCTGATCGAAGGCCGCGAGCGGGTCTACAGCGCCATGGGCAGCAACGCTGAGTTCGACCGCCGGTTGATGGACTGGATCAACGTGATCCGCTCCAAGGCGCGCCTCGGCGCCCAGCCGCCAAACGAGTTCGTTGCGCTGGATCATCTGCTGCACGATATGCGCCTGTATAAATCGGCAGCGGAAGTGAAGGTGATGCGTGCGGCTGCGCAGATCTCTGCGCGCGCCCATGTGCGCGCCATGCAGGCCTGCCGGGCCGGGTTGCACGAGTACAGCCTGGAAGCCGAGCTGGACTACGAATTCCGCAAGGGTGGGGCGAAGATGCCGGCCTACGGCTCGATCGTCGCCGCCGGGCGCAATGGCTGCATCCTGCACTATCAGCAGAATGATGCGCCGCTCAAGGATGGCGACCTGGTGCTGATCGATGCCGGTTGCGAGATCGATTGCTACGCCAGCGACATCACCCGCACCTTCCCGGTCAGCGGGCGTTTTTCGCCCGAGCAGAAGGCGATCTATGAGCTGGTGCTCAAGGCGCAGGCTGCCGCCTTTGCCGAGATCGCCCCGGGCAAGCACTGGAACCACGCCCATGAGGCGACCGTGCGGGTGATCACCGAGGGCCTGGTGGAGCTCGGTTTGCTCAAGGGTGAGGTGCAGGCGCTGATCGACAGCGAGGCTTACCGGGCTTTCTACATGCACCGCGCCGGGCACTGGCTGGGCATGGACGTGCACGATGTCGGCGAATACAAGGTCGGTGGCGAGTGGCGGGTGCTGGAGCCCGGCATGGCACTGACTGTCGAGCCAGGCATTTACATAGCCGCCGACAACCAGGAGGTCGCGAAGAAATGGCGCGGCATCGGTATCAGGATCGAGGACGACGTGGTAGTGACCAAGCAAGGTTGTGAAATTCTGACCTCGGGTGTGCCCCGCACGGTTGCCGAGATCGAGGCGCTGATGCAGGCTGCGCGCAAGGACGCGGCATGAGTCGGGTCAACCTGGCGATCATCGGTGGTGGTCTGGTGGGCGCAAGCCTGGCTTTGGCCCTGCAGGCAGGCGCCAAGGCGCGCGGCTGGAAGATCCTGCTGATCGAGCCGTTCGCCCCCGGCGACAGCTTCCAGCCCAGCTACGATGCGCGCTCTTCGGCACTGTCGTTCGGTACTCGGCAGATCTACCAGCACCTCGGCCTTTGGCAAACCATCAGCCCGCGCGCCGAGCCGATCCGGCAGATCCAGGTTTCCGACCGTGGCCGTTTCGGCGCCACCCGCCTGGACGCCATGGAAGAAGGCGTGCCGGCCCTGGGATACGTGGTGGAGAACGCCTGGCTCGGGCAGTGCCTGTGGCAAGGGCTGGACAGTGAGGTGGTGAGCTGGCGCTGCCCGGCCGAAGTGAAGGCGATGCAAGCCATCGAGGGTGGCTACCGCCTGCTGCTGGACGACGACACCAGCCTGGAGTGTGACCTGGCGGTGCTGGCTGACGGTGGCCGCTCCGGCCTGCGTGAGCAGTTGGGTATCCACGTGCGCCGTACGCCCTATGAGCAAAGCGCGCTGATCGCCAACATCACACCCGGCGAGGCCCACCGCGGCCAAGCCTTTGAGCGTTTCACCGAGCAAGGTCCCATGGCCTTGCTGCCACTGCCGGAAAACCGCTGCGCGCTGGTCTGGACGCGGCAGGGGATGGATGCCAAGCGTCTGGCCGAGATCGACGAGCGCAGTTTCCTGCGGGAGTTGCAGGATGCCTTTGGTTATCGGCTCGGCGGCCTGCGCCAAGTCGGTGCCAGGCATCTCTACCCGCTGGCACTGATCGAAGCCCAGGAGCAGGTTCGTCCACACCTGGTGGTGCTGGGCAACGCCGCGCACAGCCTGCACCCGATTGCCGGCCAGGGTTTCAACCTGTCGCTGCGTGATGTGCAGGCGCTGGCCGACGCGCTGCTGCTCGGCCCGCAGCATCCGGGCGATCTCGCCACTTTGCAGGCCTATCACCAGCGCCAGCGTCTCGACCAGGCCCTGACCATCGGCTTCTCCGACCAGGTCACCCGCCTGTTCGGCAGCAACCAGCCACTGCTGGCGGCCGGGCGCAACATCGGCCTGCTCGGGCTTGACCTGTTGCCACCGGCAAAAAGCTGGTTCGCTCGCCAGGCCATGGGCCTCGGGACCCGCCCCGATCCGCGGGGCCAGGCATGAGCAACCCGCGCAGGCTGGCGCGCCGCGCGCGCATGTTGCGCTGGCTGCTGAATGTCTACCCGCCGTACCTCGGCGCAGGCATCCACATCCAGCACATCAGCCCGGACATGCGCAGCGTCAAGGTACGCATGAAGCTGACCCGCTGGAATCGCAATTACGTCGGTACCCAGTTCGGCGGCAGCCTGTATTCGATGGTCGACCCGTTCTACATGTTGCTGCTGATCGAGCAGCTGGGCCGCGAATACATTGTCTGGGACAAGGCTGCCAGCATCGATTTCATTGCGCCGGGCAAGGGCACGGTGTACGCCGAATTCCACGTCGATGACGCGCTGCTGGACGACATCCGCCAGCAGACGGCCACCGGCAAGAAGTACCTGCCGCGTGTGCAGGTCGATATCCGTGACGAAGCCGGCGAGCTGGTGGCACGGGTCGATAAAACCCTATACGTGCGGCTCAAGCCGCAAGCGAGGCAGGCGTAAGGCATGGAAATGCGCGCAGATCTGTTGATTGTCGGTGCCGGTATGGTCGGCAGCGCCCTGGCCCTGGCGCTTCGCCACAGCGGCCTGGAAATTGTCCTGCTCGACGGCGGCCCGCTGTCGGTCAAACCGTTCGACGCCGATGCACCGTTCGAGCCGCGGGTCAGTGCCCTGTCGGCGGCCAGCCAGCGCATCCTCGAACGCCTCGGGGCCTGGGACGGCATCGCCGGGCGGCGCGTGTCGCCGTATTCCGACATGCATGTGTGGGACGGCAGCGGTACCGGTCAGATACATTTCTCGGCCGCCAGTGTGCATGCCCAGGTGCTCGGCCATATCGTCGAGAACCGGGTGGTGCAGGACGGGCTGCTGGAGCGCCTGCACGATAGCGACATCGGCCTGTTGCCCAATGCCCGCCTGGAGCAGCTGCGCCGCTCCGGTGACGAATGGCTGCTGACCCTGGCCGATGGCCGTCAGTTGCGTACGCCGCTGGTGGTGGCCGCCGACGGCGCCAACTCGGCGGTGCGCCGCCTGGCTGGCTGCGAGACGCGGGAGTGGGATTACCTGCACCATGCGATCGTCACCAGTGTGCGCTGCAGCGCCGCGCACCAGGCCACCGCCTGGCAGCGCTTCACCGACGAGGGGCCGCTGGCCTTCCTGCCGCTGTCGCGTGACGGCAAGCAGGATTGGTGCTCGATTGTCTGGTCGACGACTCCGGAGCAGGCCGAGCAGATCATGGCGCTGGATGAGCCGGCTTTCCTCAAGGCTTTGGCGCGGGCCTTCGAGGGGCGACTGGGTGAGGTGCTGGAGGCCGACCCGCGCGTCTGCGTGCCGTTGCGCCAGCGTCACGCCAAGCGCTACGTGGACGAAGGGCTGGTGCTGATTGGCGATGCCGCACACACCATTCACCCGTTGGCCGGGCAAGGCGTCAACCTGGGCTTTCTCGATGCTGCGGTGTTGGCCGAGGTGCTGGAGCATGCCAGCGAGCGCGGCGAGCAGTTGGCGGATGTGAAAGTGCTCAGCCGTTATGAGCGCCGGCGCATGCCGCACAACCTTGCGTTGATGGCGGCAATGGAAGGTTTCGAGCGGTTGTTCCAGGCCAATCCGTTGCCGTTGCGCTGGTTGCGTAACAGCGGGTTGAAGCTGGTGGAGCAGATGCCGGAGGCCAAGGCGATGTTCGTGCGCCAGGCGTTGGGGCTGACCGGGGACCTGCCGGAACTGGCCAAGGCTTGAGACCACGGGGGCGCTTTGCGTCCCTCTGCAACATCCGGTAACTGCTCTGATGATGAGCTGGAAAATGGGATTCACTACCATTTGCGCCTCTCATACGATCCGAGGAGTGCTTTCCATGTTGCCACGCAAGCCCCTACTGGCCGCCCTGGCCCTGACCCTGTTCGGCGGCACCGCTCAGGCGGCGGACGAAGTGGTGGTGTACTCCTCGCGCATCGACGAGCTGATCAAGCCGGTATTCGACGCCTACACCGCCGAGACGGGGGTCAAGGTCAAGTTCATCACCGACAAGGAAGCCCCGCTGATGCAGCGCATCAAGGCCGAGGGCGAGAACGGTGTGGCCGACTTGCTGCTCACCGTCGATGCCGGCAACTTGTGGCAGGCCGAGCAGATGGGCATCCTGCAGCCGATCAAGTCGGCCATCATCGACCAGAACATTCCACCGCAGTACCGTGCCTCATCCCATGACTGGACCGGCCTGAGCCTGCGCGCACGGACCATCGTCTACTCCACCGAACGGGTAAAGCCGGCTGAGCTGAGCACCTACGAAGCCCTTGCCGACAAGCACTGGGAAGGCCGCCTGTGCCTGCGCACGGCGAAGAAAGTTTACAACCAGTCGCTGACCGCCACGCTCATCGAGAACCACGGTGAGGCCAAGACCGAGCAGATCGTCAAAGGCTGGGTCGGCAACCTGGCCACCGATGTGTTCTCTGACGACAACTCGGTGATCCAGGCCATCGAGGCCGGCCAGTGCGATGTCGGGGTGGTCAACACCTACTACTACGGTCGCCTGCACGCGCAGAACCCGAAACTGCCGGTGAAGATATTCTGGCCCAACCAGGGCGACCGCGGCGTGCATGTCAACCTGTCGGGCATCGGCCTGACCAAGCATGCGCCGCACCCGGAAGCCGCGAGGAAGCTGGTGGAATGGATGACTGGCGAGAAGGCGCAGAAGCTGTTTGCCGACATCAACCAGGAGTTCCCGGCCAACCCGAAGGTCAAACCGTCGGACGAAGTGGTGGCTTGGGGCAGCTTCAAGGCTGACAGCATTCCCGTTGAAGTGGCCGGCAAGCGCCAGGCCGAAGCTATTCGTCTGATGGATCGCGCTGGCTGGAATTAAGTAGCAGGCCGCCAGCGCAATCGAGAATCCAACCTTGCCCCATACTGCCCAACGCCGCTGGTACCTCCCGGTCACCCTGACCGCCGCCCTGGTGCTCCTGCCCCTGAGCGTGCTGCTGCTGTCCTGGCAGTCGGTCGACCTGCAGATCTGGTCGCACCTGCTCGACACCCAGATGGGGCGCCTGCTGGGCAATACCGCAACCTTGGTGGTCGGCGTTGGTATCGGGGTGACCCTGCTCGGCGTCAGCCTGGCCTGGCTGACCAGCCTCTGCGAGTTCCCCGGCCGGCGCTGGCTCGACTGGGCGCTGATGCTGCCGTTCGCCATCCCGGCCTATGTGCTGGCCTTTGTCTTCGTCGGCTTGCTGGACTTTGCCGGCCCTGTGCAGAGCGCCTTGCGCGAGGTGTTCGGGCCCATGCGCCTGCCACGGGTCCGCTCCACCGGCGGGGTGATCTTCGTCCTGGTGCTGGTGTTCTACCCCTACGTCTACCTGTTGGCGCGCTCGGCGTTCCTGGCCCAGGGCAAGGGTTTGATGGAGGCCGCCCGGGTACTCGGCCTGTCGCCCGTGCAGGCCTTCTGGCGGGTGGCTTTGCCAATGGCGCGGCCTGCGATTGGCGCGGGCGTCGCCCTGGCGCTGATGGAGACCCTGGCCGATTTCGGTGCAGTGGCGGTGTTCAACTTCGATACCTTCACCACGGCGATCTACAAGACCTGGTACGGCTTCTTCAGCCTGTCCAGCGCAGCCCAGCTGGCCAGTCTGCTGCTGCTCGCGGTAATGCTGGTGCTGTACGGCGAGCGCCGCGCCCGTGGCGCAACCCGCAGCGGCAACGAACGCCCGCGCGGGCATGCGCTCTATCACTTGCGCGGGGCCAAGGCGCTGCTCGCCAGCGGCTGGTGCCTGCTGGTGTTCGCCTGCGCATTCGTCATTCCACTGCTGCAGTTGCTGGTGTGGTGCTGGCAGCGCGGTCGGCATGACCTGGACGAGCGGTATGTCGGCCTGGTGCTGCACACGCTGTACCTGGGCGGCATGGCCGCTCTGATCACCGTTTGCGTGGCATTGCTGCTGGCTTTCGCCCGCCGTCAGGCGCCGACGGCCGGCATTCGCGCTGGCGTTGGCCTGGCCAACCTGGGCTATGCCTTGCCTGGCTCGGTGCTGGCGGTCTCCATCATGCTGGCATTCAGTTACCTCGACAATCAGCTGGTCATTCCGCTGTCCACCTGGTTGGGTGGTGCAGGCAAGCCGCTGCTGTTGGGCAGCCTGGCGGCCTTGCTGCTGGCTTACCTGGTGCGCTTCATCGCCGTGGCCCATGGCCCGTTGGAGAGCAGCCTGGAGCGCATCCGCCCCTCCTTGCCGGAAGCCTCGCGCAGCCTTGGCGTCGGTGGCGTGCGGTTGTTTTTCAAGGTGTATCTGCCGCTGCTGGTGCCAGGGGTCTTGAGCGCCGCGTTGCTGGTGTTCGTCGATGTGCTCAAGGAAATGCCCGCCACCTTGCTGATGCGCCCGTTCGGCTGGGACACCCTGGCCGTCAGGGTGTTCGAGATGACCAGCGAAGGCGAATGGGCGCGTGCCTCGCTGCCGGCGTTGACGTTGGTGCTGGTAGGGCTACTGCCGGTCATCGGGCTGATCCGTCGTTCAGCGCGTCGTCCGGGTCACAGTCACTAAGGATGCCAGCTTGCGCCCTTGCGGCTACAATGCGCGGCATTCGCGCGGCGGGTCCTACAAGAAGAGCTGACGATCAAACGTCATCGACCGCCGCCGCTTCGCCACGCCCGGAAGGAGAAACCCATGGGACAGCGCACGCTTTTGTACGACTTGCACCTGGCGCTCGGCGCCAAGACGGTCGATTTCGGCGGCTGGGACATGCCGCTGCACTATGGCTCGCAGGTCGAGGAGCACCATCAGGTGCGCAGCGACTGCGGTGTCTTCGATGTTTCCCACATGACGGTCATCGACATTGCCGGTGAAGATGCCACTCCCTGGCTGCAGCGTTTGCTGGCCAACGACGTGGCCCGTCTCGACAGCACTGGCAAGGCCCTTTACAGCCCATTGCTCAACGAAGACGGCCGGGTCATCGACGATCTGATCGTTTACCGTACCCAGAGCGGTTACCGCCTGGTCACCAACGCGACCACCCGGGCCAAGGTCACCGAGTGGTTGCAGCGGCAGAGCGCCGGTTTCAGCGTATCGTTCGACGTTCGCCCCGACCTGGCCATCCTCGCCATCCAGGGGCCGAATGCCCGCGAGAAAGTCGCCGCGCTGCTGAGCCCTGCCCGTGCCGCGCTGATCCGTGAACTGCGCCCGTTCGAAGGTGTTGCCGAAGGCAACTGGTTCATTGCCCGTACCGGCTACACCGGTGAAGACGGCCTGGAGATTATCCTGCCGGGCGATCAGGCCGTCGCCTTCTTCAACGACCTGGTTGGCGCCGGCATCGCGCCGAGCGGCTTGGGCGCGCGCGATACCCTGCGCCTGGAAGCCGGCATGAACCTGTACGGCCAGGACATCGACGAAAGCCACACCCCGTTGACCTCGAACCTCGGCTGGTCCATTGCCTGGGAGCCGGCAGAGCGCAACTTTGTCGGCCGTACCAGCCTGCTGGCGGAAATCGAGCGTGGCGTGCAGGAAAAACTGGTTGGCCTGGTGCTGGAGGAGCGCGGCGTTCTGCGGGCTCACCAGGTGGTTCGTGTAGCCGGGATTGGCGAAGGAGAGATCACCAGTGGTAGTTTCTCGCCTACGCTGAGCAAGTCCATCGCCCTGGCGCGCGTGCCCATGGCCACCGGTGACCGCGCCGAGGTCGAGATCCGCGGCAAATGGTACCCGGTGCGGGTGGTCAAACCGACCTTCGTGCGCCACGGCAAGATTTTGATCTGAACATTCAACGGCGGGCCGAACCGCTGACCCAAACGAGGAATTCAAGACATGAGCAATATCCCCGCCGATCTGCGTTTCGCCGAAAGCCACGAGTGGGCGCGCCTGGAAGCCGATGGCACTGTCACCGTCGGCATCAGCGACCACGCCCAGCAGGCGCTGGGTGACGTGGTGTTCGTCGAGCTGGCCGAAGTCGGCAAGGTGTTCGCTGCTGGCGACGCTGCTGGTGTGGTCGAATCGGTCAAGGCCGCTTCCGACATCTATGCCCCGGTTGCCGGCGAAGTGATCGCGGTCAACGAAGAGCTGGCCGACAGCCCGGAACTGCTCAACGAAGAACCTTACGCATCGTGGATCTTCAAGCTCAAGCCAAGCAACCCGGCTGATCTGGACAAGCTGCTGGATGCCGCTGGCTATAAAGCCGCTATCGGCGAGTAAAACCGCGTCGCCTGCTTCGCGGCTGAAGGCGCCCCTACAGGTACAGTGCCGCATTCAAGGCCTGTGCGTTCCCCTGTAGGAGCGGCTTCAGCCGCGAAGACGCGAGCCTGCTGAAACAAGTTTTCCCGCACCATCGCCGATCCCTTCCTAGACTTATAAGTCTCCATGAGACCTGGCTAGGAAGAGAGCGTCGACATGTCCCAGTCGCCATCCCTGCATCAACTGCAAGAGCTCAACCCTTTCCTGCGCCGCCATCTGGGGCCCGATGCCTCGGAGCAGCAAGCAATGCTCAGCACCCTTGGCCTCGACAGCCGCAGTGAGCTGATCGAGCAGACTGTGCCGCCTGGCATCCGCTTCAACCGCGCCCTTGACCTGCCACCGGCCCTCGATGAACAGGCTGCGTTGGCCAGGCTCGCCGGCTTCGCCGAGCAGAACCAGGTGTGGACCAGCCTCATCGGCATGGGCTACCACGGCACCGTCACGCCTACGGTCATCCTGCGCAATGTGCTGGAAAACCCCGGCTGGTACACCGCGTACACGCCCTATCAGCCCGAAATCGCCCAAGGCCGCCTGGAGGCGCTGCTCAACTTCCAGCAGATGGTCATCGACCTCACTGGCCTGGCGCTGGCCAACGCGTCATTGCTCGACGAGGCCACGGCAGCTGCCGAAGCCATGGCCCTGGCCAAGCGAGTGGCGCGCAACAAGAGCAACGCGTTCTTTGCCGATGAGCATTGCCATCCACAGACCTTGTCGGTGCTGAAAACCCGCGCCGAAGGGTTTGGTTTCCAGTTGATCATCGACGCGGTGGATAACCTCGCCAGGCACCAGGTCTTCGGTGCCTTGCTGCAATACCCGGATACCCACGGCGAGGTGCGCGACCTGCGCCCGCTGATCGACCAGTTGCACAGCCAGCAGGCCTTGGCCTGCGTCGCTGCCGACCTGCTCAGCCTGGTGCTGCTGACACCGCCCGGCGAGCTGGGTGCCGATGTGGTGCTGGGTTCGACCCAACGTTTTGGCGTACCGATGGGCTACGGAGGTCCGCACGCGGCCTACTTCGCCTGCCGTGACGAGTACAAGCGAGCGATGCCCGGGCGCATCATCGGCGTGTCCCGCGATGCGCGTGGCAACACGGCACTGCGCATGGCCCTGCAGACGCGAGAGCAGCATATCCGCCGCGAAAAGGCCAACTCCAACATCTGCACCGCTCAGGTGCTGCTGGCCAATATCGCTGGCTTCTACGCGGTGTATCACGGCCCGGAAGGCCTGCAGCGCATTGCCCAGCGGGTGCACCGGTTGACCTTTGTGCTAGCCGCAGGCCTTGAGGCCAAAGGCATCAAGCGCCTCAACCAGCACTTTTTCGACACCCTGACCCTCGATGTCGGTGGCGCCCAGGCAGCGATCATTGAAAGCGCCGAGGCTGCGCGCATCAACCTGCGCATCCTGGGGCGCGGCCATCTGGGTGTGAGCCTGGACGAAACCTGCAACGAAGCCACCGTGCAGCGGCTGCTCGACATTTTCCTGGGCGTCGATCACGGCCTGGACATCGCCGCGCTCGACCAGCAGGCGCTGCCCGAAGGCATTCCCGCTGCGCTGGTGCGACGCACGCCATTCCTCAGCCACCCGGTGTTCAACCTGCATCACAGCGAAACCGAGATGCTGCGCTACCTCAAGCAGTTGGAAAGCAAGGACCTGGCGCTGAACCAGTCGATGATCCCGCTCGGCTCCTGCACCATGAAACTCAATGCCACCAGCGAGATGATTCCCATCACCT
The DNA here is from genome assembly GCF_014269035.2 of Pseudomonas vlassakiae. Classification (GTDB taxonomy): domain Bacteria; phylum Pseudomonadota; class Gammaproteobacteria; order Pseudomonadales; family Pseudomonadaceae; genus Aquipseudomonas; species Aquipseudomonas vlassakiae. The sequence goes on along the minus strand of NZ_JABWRP020000004.1, from coordinate 366,426 downwards.
GGCCTGCCTTCGCCCAGCTGCACCCTTTTGCCCCCGCCGCGCAGGCCATGGGCTACAAGGCGATGATCGATGAGCTGGAAGGCTGGTTGTGCGCGATTACCGGCTTCGACGCCATCTGCATGCAACCCAACTCCGGCGCCCAAGGTGAATACGCCGGGCTCATGGCCATCACCCGTTATCACCGCAGCCGCCATGAGCCCCAGCGCACGCTTTGCCTGATTCCATCGTCGGCCCACGGCACCAATCCAGCCTCGGCGCAGATGGCTGGCATGGAGGTGGTGATCGTCGATTGCGACGATGCTGGCAACGTCGACCTCGAAGACCTCAAGGCCAAGGCCCATGCCGCCGGGGCCAGGCTGTCGTGCCTGATGATCACCTATCCCTCGACCCATGGTGTGTATGAAGAGGGCATCCGCGAAATCTGCGAGGTAATTCACCAGCACGGTGGCCAGGTGTACATGGATGGCGCCAACCTCAACGCTCAGGTCGGTCTGGCGCGGCCGGCGGACATTGGCGCCGATGTTTCGCACATGAACCTGCACAAGACGTTCTGCATCCCCCATGGCGGTGGTGGCCCAGGCATGGGGCCGATTGGCATTCGTGCTCATCTGAAGCCGTTTGTCGCCAGCCATCCGGTCGTCCCGGTGCCGGGGCTGGACCCGAACAACACTGCAGTCAGCGCCGCGCCCTGGGGCAGTGCGAGCATCCTGCCGATCAGCTGGATGTATATCGCCATGATGGGCCCACAGCTTGCCGATGCCAGCGAGGTGGCGATCCTCTCGGCCAACTACCTAGCCAGCCAGCTCGGTGGCGCGTTCCCGGTGCTGTATCGCGGGCGCAATCAGCGCGTAGCCCATGAGTGCATTCTCGACCTGCGGCCGCTCAAGGCGCAGACCGGCATCACCGAGGAGGACGTCGCCAAACGCCTGATGGACTATGGCTTCCATGCCCCGACCATGTCGTTCCCGGTGCCGGGAACCTTGATGGTTGAGCCCACGGAAAGCGAATCGAAGGCCGAGCTGGACCGGTTTGTCGACGCGATGTTGGCGATTCGGGCAGAGATTGCCGAGGTGCAGGAGGGTAACTGGCCGGCAGAGGACAATCCGCTCAAGCATGCGCCACACACCCTGGCCGATGTATTGGCACCCTGGAACCGGCCTTACAGCCTGGAACAGGCGATTGCGCCCAGTGCCCACGTGCGCTTGCACAAGTACTGGCCAGCGGTGAACCGGGTCGACAATGTGTATGGGGACAGGAATCTGTTCTGTGCTTGCGTGCCGGTAGAGGCTTACCGGTAAGGCACAGGATCGGCGTAGGCCTCTTCGCGGGTAAACCCGCGAAGCAGGCGGCGCGGTTATTCGGCTACCGCGTTCTTGGCCAGGATGGCGTTGGCCAGATCCATGTCAGAGGCCTCAAGGCCTGGGTTTTCAGCGCGCACCTGCTGCAGCGCCTGCTCCAGGAACGGCCCGCGGATTGCGCCCTCGCTGGCGACGAAGCTGCCGGCGTCATCCTGCGCCGCGAGTACCAGCTTGTGATCGTGCGAAGTGATATAGCTCGACGCGGTGGTCGCGCCGGAGGTCATTACGTTACGCCAGAAGGTATCGGCCATGGCAGAGCCAACGGGCAGCGAAAGCAGGGCAGCCGCTGCAATGGCGGTTTTGAGACGCATGATGAAACACCTCGAAGGGTGAGGGTTGGGGGATGGCCGCTTTGATCCAGAGAAACGGGCGCAAGTTCCTTGAATACATGGGTTTTTTGCTCAAGAGCAGACCCGCAATACCTCCTCGGGACGGGTCAGCCCACGGGCCGCTTTCGCCTCCCCGCAGCTGCGTAAATCCTGTAACCCGTCGGCTAGAGCCTGGCGTTGCAGTTCTGCCAGGTCGGTGCTGGCGCTTATCCGTGCACGCAGGCTCTCGCTCGGGATCAACAATTCGAACAAGCCTGTGCGGCCACGGTAGCCGGTACCCCGACAGCCCTGGCACGGATCGCTCGATGGGAGGCCCTGGCACGTGTCGCACAACAAGCGCACCAGGCGTTGGGCCATGATTCCGCCCAGGGTCGCGCGGATCAGGTAGTCGGCCACGCCCAGCTCCAGCAGGCGGGTAATGGCGCTACACGTGTCATTGGTGTGCAGGGTCGAAAGCACCAGATGCCCGGTGAGCGCAGCCTGAACGGCCACCAGTGCAGTCTCGCGGTCGCGAATTTCGCCGATCATGATGATGTCCGGGTCCTGGCGCAGCAGCGCGCGCACGCCATCGGCAAAACCCAGGCCCAGGGCAGGCTGCACCTGCAACTGGTTGAACGCCGGCTCCAGCCGCTCGATCGGGTCTTCGATGGTGCACAGATTGACCTGTGGCGTAGCCAGTTGCTTGAGGCTGGCGTACAGCGTGCTGGTTTTGCCGGAGCCGGTAGGCCCGGTGACCAGCAGGATGCCCTGGCGGCGCTGCAGCAGTGTTTGCCACTGGGCCAGTTGTTCGCCCTCCAGGCCCAACTGGTCGAAGTTTTCCTGCAATTGCCGAGGGTCGAACAAGCGCAGCACCAGCTTTTCACCAAAGGGTGTAGGCAGTGTCGAAAGGCGCAGCTCCACCTCGCTACCGCCTGGCAGGCTGCTCTTTACCCGGCCATCCTGCGGCCGGCGCTTTTCCGCAACATCCATGCGGCCCAGGTGTTTCAGGCGGCTGACCACGGCGAGCGTGACGTTGGCCGGAAAGGTGTAGACCGTGTGCAGCAGCCCGTCGATGCGGTAGCGCAGATGGCCTTGTTCGCGACGCGGCTCCAGATGGATATCGCTGGCGCGTTGCTCGATGGCGTACTGCAGCAGCCAGTCGACGATATGCACGATGTGCGCGTCGTCTGCGGTGGCCTGCGCCTGACGCTTGCCGAGTTCAAGCAAATGCTCCAGCTCGCCCAGGCTGGCGGCTTGCTGGTGCTGCGCACCTTGTACCGAGTGCGCCAGGCGAAACAGCGACTGGCCCAGTTGGCGGAGTTGCAGCGGGCTGGCCAGTACGCGGCGGATTGGCTTGCCCAGGCTGCGCGCCAGGTCGGCCTGCCACAGCTGTTGACAGGGCTCAGCGCTGGCCACGGTGATGGCGTTGGCGTCGTTGGCCACGATCAGGATGCCGTGGCGTTGCGCGAAGGCCGGTGAGATCAGGCCATTGACCTGGGTCAGGTCGAGTTGCATGGGGTCGAGGCGCAGGTAAGGCTGGCCGACCTTTCGCGCCAACCACTGGCAGAGGGTGTCAAGATTCAGCCATTGGCCGGGCTGACTGCGGTCTTCCAGGCCCGCGGCCGCGATGGTTTCAAGCGGGTGGTGAGCAGTGTAGCGAGAGGCCTGTTCGCGAACCTGGCAGCAATCGTTGGCGTTCAGGTGCTGGTCGGCTTGCAAGGCATCCAGCAGGCTTTTGAGGTCGAGGGGTTGCTCGTTGGGGAGGAACATAACGGCGTCCGTACCTTCGGGGATCCTGATGCAAGGCTAGCCGGGCCAGGCTGGGCGAGGCGCGGCAAAGGTTTTCAGGATTTTGCGCCACCGGAGGTCAGATCACCGCCAGCTCCAGGCGCGCCAGGTTTTCCAGGCTCACGTCCGCGACGCACACCAGGTTGCGCAGTTTTTGTGCAATCACCTCCGCCCGATGCCAGCTCAGCCCGCCGATACCGACTTCGATATCGAGCCAGTCATCCTGCTGGCGGACATGCACCGTGTGCGGCGTGAGGAACTGCAAGGCAAACAAGTTGAGCACCCGGCACAGGGTATCCGGCTCGGCTTCGGCCTGCAGGCGATAGCGTACGTTGCTGTGGCTGGCGTTGGCGGCCCAGGCATCGCAGCGGGGCTGTGGGCGTTCGAGTGCGTTCATGCTGGTCTCCGCAAATATGGGAGAAATTTTTGCACGTCCAGGCCGGTATTTTTTCGCTATGATTCCATCAAATCCCGTGTGCTACCGATCGTTCAATTCGAATAAGTGTGGTTTGGAGAATTATTCATGCAAGGCGAACTGGATGCCTATGACCGACGCATTCTCGAACTCCTGCAAGAGGATGCATCGCTGTCCAGTGCGCAGATCGCCGATCGCGTAGGGCTGTCACAGTCCCCCTGCTGGCGCAGGATTCAACGGTTGAAAGAGGAGGGTGTAATCCGAGGGCAGGTGACCCTGCTGGATCGCAAGAAGGTCGGCCTTAATACGCAGATCTTCGCCGAGGTGAAACTGAACGCCCACGGCCGTTCCAACTTCGCCGAGTTCACCGAGGCGATCCGCGGCTTTCCGGAAGTGCTGGAGTGCTATGTGCTGATGGGGGCGGTGGACTTTTTGCTGCGTATCGTTACTGCGGATATCGAGGCTTATGAACGCTTCTTCTTCGAAAAGCTATCGAACGTGCCAGGGATCCAGGAAGTGAACTCGATCGTGGCGCTGTCGGAGATCAAGTCTACTATCAGCTTGCCACTCTCGAGGTGAGGCCTTCGCGGGCTCGCCCGCTCCCACAGGAATTGCACGAAGCCTGAATGCTGCGCAGGGCCTGCAGGAGCGGATTTATCCGCGAAGCGAATCAAGCCTTGAGCAGGTGCTTCCAGCCCCGGCTTTGATCTACAGCCCGAGCCTGCTCGATCCGCGCTTCCAGCACTTCATCGCTGATCGGCAGTTCCGCCAGCTCGTGCAGTTTTTTCAGGTCGCCATAAAGCCGGTCCATTTGCGGCGCTTCGAGCACCTGGCGGGCATGGTGCAGCCAGGCCAGCAGCTGTTCGATACGCGGCAGCTGCTCGGCCAGGTCTTCCGGGCGCTGGGTATACAGCGGCAGCTTCAGCGAGCGGCCTTCTTCGCCCAGCAGGTGCGCCAGCCAGCTGGCCAGCTGCGCCTTGCCCTGGCGCTCGCCACGGCCCTTGCGCTCCACGGTCCAGGCACGGGCCAGCAGCCAACGCGAAGTTTCCAGGGAGAACTGGCCCCAGCGTACGTCTTCGAGTTCGTCGCTGAACTGCTCTGGCGCCGCACGGCGGATGTCTTCGTCGTCATTGCCGGCCTGCACCAGCGGGCGCCAGTCTTCCAGCAGCGCATCGAGGCTGGCGCGCAGTTCGCGGGTGGTGGCGCGTGGCGCGGCCTGGCCCAGGCTGGCAACCAGTGCGCGCAGTTCGGCCAGGCACTGCACCCAGTCTTGCAGCAGGCGCCAGTGGCCATTGTGGCGGTACTGTTCGGCCAGGCGCTGGCTGCTGCCCAGCAATTGCCAGGCGAGCGCGGTGAAGGCATCGTCCACGGCCATTTCGGGGCTCAGCTCGGTCGCCGGCAGGCCCAGCTCGTAGCTGTCCGGCTCCAGCAGGCGGTAGCCGCGTTCGGCCTTGCTGATGTCGCACGGCATCAGTGGCAAGCTTGCGGCCAGTTCGGCGGCCAGCTCCAGCAGCGCTTCAGGGGCGCCTTCGCGCAGCTCCAGCTCCACCTCGCAGATCGCTTCCTTGCGCTTGCCAGCAATCACGAAGCCCTGGTCCAGCGCCGCTTCGATCACCACCTTGCTCTTGCCGCGGCCCCAGCTGATTTCAGCGTATTCGCGGGTGAAGTCGGTGGTGAACAGCGGCTTGATGGTTTTTTTGTCCAGCTCGGCCAGCTGCTCGGGCCAGCAGGTGGCGTCGAGTTTTTTCAGGTCGAGCTTGACCTTGTCCAGGTGCCATTCGTATTCGTTGCGTTCGGACAGCCCGGCGACGCTCTGGCCGCGGCACTTCAGGGTCTGGATGACCTCCTCGCCGTCGCGGCGCAGGCGCAGGGCGACACGGGCGGCGGAGAGGTCGCGCTCGGGGGTGTCGAAGTACTGATTCAGCAGCTCGCGGGTCTGCCAGCCGGACTTGTTGCGCTTTTTCAGCAGGGGGTGTTCACGCAGGGCGGCCAGGGTATCGCGGCTGGCGCGGAGCTTGAGTTCGGTTTCTTTGTGCATCACAGGCTCGAAGGAGGGGCGTCGTTGCAGGGCAGTCTACAGGAGTCGGCCGCCAACGGTTTATTCCAGACGGCGGATAGTCCTATGATGGGCAACGCTTCCGAGGAGTATGCGCATGCCGTTGCCGACGTTGAAAGACCAGTTTGCCGCCTTGATCGCCGCGCCCTCGGTCAGTTGCACCCAAGCCGCCCTGGACCAGTCCAACCGCCAGGTCATCGACCTGCTGGCCGGTTGGCTGGGCGATCTGGGCTTCCGTTGTGACATCCAGCAGGTCAGCCCTGGCAAGTTCAACCTGTTGGCTAGCCGCGGTAGCGGCCCTGGTGGCCTGGTGCTGGCCGGCCATAGCGACACGGTCCCTTATGACGAACAGCTGTGGTCCAGCGATCCGCTCAAGCTCACCGAGGCCGATGGCCGTTGGGTCGGCCTGGGTAGTTGCGACATGAAAGGCTTTTTTGCCTTGATCATCGAAGCGGTAATCCCGCTGCTGGAGCACGACTTCAAGCAGCCACTGCTGGTCCTAGCCACCTGCGATGAAGAAAGCTCCATGTCCGGCGCTCGCGCCCTGGCTGCCGCTGGCCAGCCGCTCGGCCGCGCAGCGGTGATCGGCGAGCCCACGGGCTTGCGGCCGATCCGCATGCACAAGGGCATCCTCATGGACCGCATCGACATCCTCGGGCGCAGCGGGCATTCGTCCGACCCGAGCCTGGGCCACAGCGCGATGGAGGCCATGCACGACGTGATGGGCGAGTTGATGAGCCTGCGCCGGCAGTGGCAGGCAACCTTCAGCAACCCGCAGTTCACCGTGCCTACGCCAACCCTGAACTTTGGTTGTATCCATGGTGGTGACAACCCCAACCGCATCTGTGGCCAGTGCGCCCTGGAATTCGACCTGCGCCCGCTGCCTGGCATGCACGTGGAGCAGCTGCGCGCCGCCATTCGCGGCAAGCTGCAGCCGGTGGCGGAGCGCCATGAGGTGCGTATCGACTATGCGCCGCTGTTCCCTGAGGTGCCGCCTTTCGAGCAGGCCGCCGATGCCGAGCTGGTGCAAGTGGCCGAGCGCCTCACCGGCCATCGCGCCGAAGCGGTGGCGTTCGGTACCGAAGCGCCTTATCTTCAGCAGCTGGGTTGCCAGACCATCGTCCTGGGCCCGGGCGACATCGCCTGCGCCCACCAGCCTGGCGAGTACCTTGAAATGTCACGAATCGAGCCTACCGTGCGTCTATTGCGTGACCTGATACGGCATTACTGCCTGTCCTAAACGAACACCTTGTCGATTCGTTCTTGCCTAGAGGAGACCGCGCGTGACCGCAAGCCTGTTCCGACGATGATCCTGAACGCCGTGTCATCCACCGTTCTCCGTCCCCTTTATCCACAGGCCCTGTCATGCCCGAATACGTCAACTGGCTGCGTCATGCCTCCCCCTACATCAATGCCCATCGCGATTGTACGTTCGTTGTCATGCTCCCCGGCGATGGGGTTGAACACCCGAATTTCGGCAATATCGTCCACGACCTGGTGCTGCTGCACAGCCTGGGTGTGCGCCTGGTGCTGGTGCATGGTTCGCGTCCGCAGATCGAAAGCCGCCTCGCGGATCGTGGCCTGACCCCGCACTACCACCGGGGCATGCGCATTACCGATGCCGCCACCCTGGACTGCGTGATCGACGCTGTCGGCGCCCTGCGCCTGGCCATCGAGGCGCGCCTGTCGATGGATATCGCCGCCTCGCCGATGCAAGGCTCGCGCCTGCGGGTGGCCTCCGGCAACCTGGTCACCGCACGGCCGATCGGCGTGCTTGAAGGGGTGGACTACCACCATACCGGCGAGGTGCGTCGGGTCGACCGCAAGGGCATCAGCCGCCTGCTCGACGAGCGCTCCATCGTGCTGCTGTCGCCGTTGGGCTACTCGCCCACCGGGGAAATCTTCAACCTCGCCTGCGAAGACGTCGCCACGCGGGCGGCCATCGAGCTGGGCGCCGACAAGCTGCTGCTGTTTGGCGCCGAGCCTGGGCTGCTGGACGAAAACGGCAAACTGGTGCGTGAACTGCGCCCGCAACAGATCGCCCCGCACCTGGCGCGGCTGGGCAGCGATTATCAGGGCGAGTTGCTGGATGCCGCCGCCGAGGCCTGCAAAGGCGGCGTGGCGCGCAGCCATATCGTCAGTTATGCCGAGGACGGTGCGTTGCTGACTGAACTGTTCACCCGCGAAGGTGGCGGTACGCTGGTTTCCCAGGAGCAGTTCGAAGTGCTGCGCGAGGCGACCATCGACGATGTCGGTGGCTTGCTGGAGCTGATCAGTCCGCTGGAAGAGCAGGGCATCCTGGTTCGTCGTTCGCGCGAGGTATTGGAGCGTGAGATCGAGCAATTCAGCGTGGTCGAGCGCGAAGGCATGATCATCGCCTGTGCGGCGCTGTATCCGATTGCCGATTCGCAGGCAGGTGAATTGGCGTGCCTGGCGGTGAACCCGGAATACCGCCATGGCGGGCGCGGTGATGAGCTGCTCGAGCGCATCGAGGGGCGGGCCCGGCAGCTGGGGTTGAATACCTTGTTCGTGCTCACTACGCGCACGGCGCACTGGTTCCGCGAGCGCGGGTTTGCGCCCAGCGGCGTCGAGCGCCTGCCGGCGGCGCGAGCTTCGCTGTACAACTACCAGCGCAATTCGAAGATTTTCGAGAAATCCTTGTAGGCTGCACCGGCCTGTTCGCGGGCCGGAATGAAAGACGCCGCCCTGGTGGGCGGCGTCTTTGCTTACACGGTATGCAGATACCAGTTGTACTCGAGGTCGGAGATCGAATGCTCGAACTCCTCCAGCTCGCTCTCCTTGCACGCGACGAAGATATCGATGTACTTCGGATCGATGTACTTGTTCAGGATCTCGCTGTCGTCCAACTCGCGCAGGGCATCGCGCAGGTTGTTCGGCAGGCTCTGTTCCAGTTGCTCGTACGAGTTGCCTTCAATGGGCGTGCCTGGCTCGATCTGGTTGGTCAGGCCATGGTGCACGCCAGCCAGCACGGCAGCCATCATCAGGTACGGGTTGGCGTCGGCACCGGCCACGCGGTGCTCGATGCGTACGGCGTCCGGCGAACCGGTCGGTACGCGCAGGGCCACGGTGCGGTTGTCCAGGCCCCAGCTCGGTGCGTTCGGCACGTAGAACTGTGCACCGAAACGGCGATACGAGTTGACGTTCGGGCAGAGGAAGGCCATGGACGCGGGCAGGGTCTCGAGCACACCGCCGACAGCGTGACGTAGCGCGGCGTTCTGCTCGGGATCCTCGCTGGTGAAGATGTTGTTGCCATCTTTGTCCAGCACGGAAATGTGCACATGCAGGCCGTTGCCAGCCTGGCCCGGGTAGGGCTTGGCCATGAAAGTGGTGTCCATTTCATGGTCGTAGGCGATGTTCTTGATCAGCCGCTTGAGCAGCACCGCATAGTCACAGGCCTTGAGCGGGTCGGCAACGTGGTGCAGGTTGACTTCGAACTGCGCCGGGGCGCTTTCCTTGACGATGGCGTCAGCCGGAATGCCTTGCTCTTTCGCGCCTTCGAGGATGTCCTGCAGGCAGTCGGCATACTCGTCGAGGTCGTCGATCAGGTATACCTGGGTCGACTGTGGGCGCTTGCCGGAGATCGGCGAGCGTGGCGGCTGCGGACGGCCATTCACGTTCTCCTGGTCGATCAGGTAGAACTCCAGCTCGAACGCGGCGCAGATGGTCAGGCCCATTTCGGTGAATTTGCTCACCACCTGGCGCAGCACTTCGCGCGGGTCGGCGAAGAACGGTTCGCCTTCGAGTTCGTGCATGGTCATCAGCAGCTGCGCGGTCGGGCGCTTCTGCCAGGGTTCGTTGGAGAGGGTGCCGGGGATCGGGTAGCAGATGCGGTCAGCATCGCCGATGTCCAGGCCAAGCCCGGTACTTTCGACGGTGGAACCGTTGATGTCCAGGGCGAAGAGGGAGGCAGGCAGGTTGATGCCTTTCTCGTAAACCTTGTGGAGGCTGGTGCGCTCAATGCGCTTGCCACGCACCACACCATTCATATCTGCAATCAGAAGGTCAACGTAGAGAACCTCAGGATGTTCCTTAAGGAACGCGTTCGCTTCGTTAAGCTGAACGGCACGCGGGGGTACCGACATGATGCAACACCTTTGTTGTTAAAAATATCAATCAAGGGGGGCTTGCAGGACCAGTCAATCGAAAAGACAAACTGATGTCAAGCCAACCCCATGATGCCTCGAAATGGCACATCGACGGCAGATTTGCTGCATATCGGGGCGTGCCATTATCCGCTATTTCCCTCACAAAGGGCTATCTCCGACAAGCCGTGTTTTATTTTTTACGGAGGTGTTGTGTAAAAAAATTAACAAGGCTAAGCTCGGACTCAACCCAGAACACAATAATACGAGGGTCACATGGTCCGCTTGTCGCGACCTGAACGCGCTGCCTGCGCAGTGCAGTCGGGTATCCCTGCCGTTCCCGCACGCATCAGTCAAGCTGTGGCCTGCATGGTCGCAATAATTGACGCTTGGCGAACCCGGACCACACCTCGTAACGCTTTTTCGTTGCTCTTCTCGTCTATCTGCCCTTTGAAACCGCTGCGGACACGCTCATTCTCAGTGTATCCACAGTGCGCCTGCGCGTGGGTTTTTGCTTTAGCAATGTACTCCATCCAGAATCAGGGCGCGGACCACCTTACCTCCTGAGGTATTTATGAGTAACAACCTCGACCAGCTCACCGATTGGTTGAAAGAGCACAAGATCACCGAAGTCGAATGCCTGATCAGCGACCTGACCGGCATCACCCGCGGCAAGATCTCGCCGACCAACAAATTCATCGCCGAAAAAGGCATGCGCCTGCCCGAGAGCGTGCTGCTGCAGACCGTGACCGGCGACTATGTCGACGATGACATTTATTACGACCTGCTCGACCCGGCCGACATCGACATGATCTGCCGCCCCGACCAGGATGCCGTGTTCCTCGTGCCGTGGGCCATCGAGCCGACCGCCCAGGTGATCCACGATACCTACGACAAGAAGGGCAACCCGGTCGAACTGTCGCCGCGCAACGTGCTCAAGAAAGTCCTCAAGCTCTACGCTGACAAGGGCTGGCAGCCGATCGTCGCGCCGGAGATGGAGTTCTACCTGACCAAGCGCAGCGAAGACCCGGACTTCCCGCTGCAGCCGCCGGTCGGCCGCTCCGGCCGCCCGGAAACCGGCCGCCAGTCGTTCTCGATCGAAGCCGCCAACGAATTCGACCCTTTGTTCGAAGACGTCTACGACTGGTGCGAACTGCAGCGCCTGGACCTCGACACGCTGATCCACGAAGACGGCACGGCGCAGATGGAGATCAACTTCCGTCATGGCGACGCCCTGCACCTGGCCGACCAGATCCTGGTGTTCAAGCGCACCATGCGCGAGGCGGCGCTCAAGCACAACGTGGCCGCGACCTTCATGGCCAAGCCGATGACCGGCGAGCCGGGCAGCGCCATGCACCTGCACCAGAGCGTGATCGACGTGGCTACCGGCAAGAACATCTTCAGCAATGAAGACGGCAGCATGAGCGAACTGTTCCTGCACCACATCGGTGGCCTGCAGAAGTTCATTCCCGAAGCGCTGCCGCTGTTCGCCCCCAACGTCAACTCGTTCCGCCGCTTCCTGCCTGACACCTCGGCGCCAGTGAACGTCGAGTGGGGCGAGGAGAACCGCACCGTCGGCCTGCGCGTACCGGATGCCGGCCCGCAAAACCGCCGCGTCGAGAACCGCCTGCCAGGCGCCGATGCCAACCCTTACCTGGCCATCGCCGCCAGCCTGCTGTGCGGCTACATCGGCATGGTCGAGGGCATCGAGGCCAGCGCGCCAGTCCAGGGCCGTGGCTACGAGCGCCGCAACCTGCGCCTGCCGCTGACCATCGAGGACGCCCTCGAGCGCATGGAAAACAGCCGTGCGCTGGTGCAGTACCTGGGCAAGAAGTTCATCACCGGCTACGTCGCCACCAAACGCGCCGAGCACGAGAACTTCAAGCGCGTCATCAGCTCCTGGGAGCGTGAGTTCCTGCTGTTCGCTGTCTGATCAACCCTGAGGCCGCGGGTGCGGCCGCCGGAAAATGGAGAGGCACATGAGCGTCAACAACCCGCAAACCCGTGAATGGCAGGCCCTGAGCGGCGAGCACCACCTTGCACCCTTCTCTGACTACAAACAGCTGAAGGCGAAGGGGCCGCGCATCATCACCAAGGCGCAGGGTGTGCATTTGTGGGACAGCGAGGGGCACAAGATCCTCGACGGCATGGCCGGCCTGTGGTGCGTGGCGGTCGGCTATGGCCGTGAAGAACTGGTGCAGGCGGCAGAACAACAGATGCGCGAGCTGCCGTACTACAACCTGTTCTTCCAGACCGCTCACCCGCCAGCGCTGGAGCTGGCCAAGGCGATCACCGACGTGGCGCCTGAGGGCATGACCCATGTGTTCTTCACTGGCTCTGGCTCCGAAGGCAACGACACCGTGCTGCGCATGGTTCGCCATTACTGGGCGCTGAAGGGCAAGCCGCATAAGCAGACCATCATTGGCCGTATCAACGGTTACCACGGCTCCACCTTCGCGGGTGCGTGCCTGGGCGGCATGAGCGGCATGCACGAGCAGGGCGGCCTGCCGATTCCGGGCATCGTGCACATTCCGCAGCCGTACTGGTTCGGTGAGGGCGGCGACATGAGCCCCGACGATTTCGGCGTGTGGGCGGCCGAGCAGCTCGAGAAAAAGATTCTGGAGGTGGGCGAAGACAACGTCGCCGCCTTCATCGCCGAGCCGATCCAGGGCGCCGGCGGGGTAATCATTCCGCCGGAAACCTACTGGCCGAAGGTCAAGGAGATCCTGGCCAAGTACGACATCCTGTTCATCGCCGACGAGGTGATCTGTGGCTTTGGGCGCACCGGCGAGTGGTTCGGCTCCGACTACTACGACCTCAAGCCCGACCTGATGACCATTGCCAAGGGCCTGACCTCTGGTTACATCCCCATGGGCGGCGTGATCGTGCGTGACAAGGTGGCCAAGGTGATCAGCGAAGGTGGCGACTTCAACCACGGCTTCACCTATTCCGGCCACCCGGTGGCGGCTGCGGTGGGCCTGGAAAACCTGCGCATCCTGCGTGACGAGAAAATCGTCGAGAAGGCGCGTACGGAAGCGGCACCGTATTTGCAAAAGCGTTTGCGTGAGCTGCAAGACCACCCGCTGGTTGGCGAGGTACGTGGCCTGGGCATGCTCGGCGCGATCGAGCTGGTCAAGGACAAGGCGACCCGCAGCCGTTACGAGGGCAAGGGCGTCGGCATGGTCTGCCGAAACTTCTGCTTCGAGAATGGCCTGATCATGCGTGCGGTCGGCGACACGATGATCATCGCTCCGCCGTTGGTGATCAGCCATCAAGAGATCGACGAGTTGGTGGAAAAGGCGCGCAAATGCCTCGATTTGACGTTGGAAGCGATTCGATAAGCGTTTGCTAGGCTAGCGATGTGACATTAAGTCGTTACAAGGCCCTGCTTTCCTTGAAACAGAGCCTTGTAACTTGCCAGACTAGCGGTTGTTTCAGTCGCCGCGCGCTCTGCACCGTGGGTTCTGGCTGCTGGACAGTTGCTAACATAAAAATTCTGGAGCACTACGCATGAATAAAATGGGCAAAACGTTGCTGGCCGCCGCCCTGATGGGTGGCATGGCTACCGCTGTTCACGCTGACGATACCGTGTTGAACGTCTACAACTGGTCGGACTACATCGCTCCGGACACCATCGCCAAGTTCGAGAAGCAGACCGGTATCAAGGTCAAGTACGACGTGTTCGACAGCAACGAAACCCTGGAGGCCAAACTGCTGGCCGGCAAGTCGGGCTACGACATCGTCGTGCCGTCGAACAACTTCCTGGCCAAGCAGATCAAAGCGGGTGTCTACGAGGAGCTGGACCGCTCCAAGCTGCCTAACTGGAAGAACCTCGACAAAGACCTGCTCAAGGCCGTAGGCGATGCCAGCGACAAGGACAACAAGCACGCCTTCCCGTACATGTGGGGCTCGATCGGCATCGGCTACAACCCGGAGAAGGTCAAGGCCGCGCTGGGCGTGGACAAGATCGACTCGTGGGACGTGGTGTTCAAGCCTGAGAACATCGCCAAGCTCAAGAGCTGCGGCGTAAGCTTCCTGGATGCCCCGACCGAAATGCTCCCGGCCGCGCTGCACTACCTGGGCAAGCCGACCAACAGCACCAGCAAGGAAGACCTGAAGGCCGCCGAGGAGCTGTTCCTCAAGGTCCGTCCTTCGATCACCTATTTCCACTCGTCCAAGTACATCGGCGACCTGGCCAACGGCAACATCTGTGTAGCCGTCGGTTACTCGGGTGACGTCGAGCAGGCCAAGGCCCGCGCCCACGAAGCTGGCGACAAGGTCAAAGTGGACTACATCATTCCGAAAGAAGGTGCCGGTACCTTCTACGACATGGTCGCCATCCCTAAAGATGCCGAGCACAAGGAAGCTGCCTACAAGTTCATGGACTTCCTGATGCAACCGGAAGTCATGGCTGAAATCACCAACGCCGTGCGTTTCCCTAACGGCAACGAGGCCGCTACTCCGTTGGTCGACAAGGCCATCACCAGCGACCCGAGCATCTATCCGCCAGCTGAAGTGAAGAAACAGCTGTACGCCATCGCTGCACCGGATGCCAAGGTCCAGCGTGACATCACCCGTAGCTGGACCAAGATCAAATCGGGCAAATAAGCCCCGATGCGTGACCTCTGGGCCGGGGTTTCCCGGCCCAGAGCCAGTGAATGGCAATTGATGATTGCGGCAACGAAGCTGCGCAGGTAAGTTGCGCGCCGGTTTTGTGTGCGCGGCAGCGCTTGTACCGATAAGCACGCCGTCACCGAGGCACTGATTGTGAGGACCACCCACTTGTCTATTTCTGTACTACGCAAGGCCTTGATGGCTGGAGCGGGCCTGACGCTGGCATGCAGCGTCCAAGCGGCGCCTACGGTGCACTTCTACAACTGGTCGGACTATATTGGCCCGAACACCCTTGCGGACTTCGAGAAAGCAACCGGCATCAAGCCCGTGCAGGATGTTTTCGATTCCAACGAAACCCTGGAAGGCAAGCTGCTGGCCGGCAACACCGGCTATGACGTGGTAGTGCCGTCCAACCATTTCCTCGGCAAGCAGATCAAGGCGGGCGCGTTCCAGAAGCTCGACAAGCACCTGCTGCCCAACTATTCCAACCTCGACCCGGCGCTGATGAAGCGCCTGGAAAAGAACGACCCCGGCAACCAGTACGCCGTGCCTTACCTGTGGGGCACCAACGGCATCGGTTACAACGTCGACAAGGTCAAGGCCACGCTGGGCGTGGACAAGATCGACTCCTGGGCCGTGTTGTTCGAACCCGAGAACATGAAGAAGCTCTCCAAGTGCGGTGTGGCCTTCCTCGACTCGGCGGATGAAATGCTCCCGGCGGTGCTCAACTACATGGGGCTCAATCCCAACAGCACCGACCCCAAGGATTACGCCAAGGCCGAGCAGAAGCTGCTGGCCGTACGCCCATACGTGACCTACTTCCACTCGTCCAAGTACATCACCGACCTGGCCAATGGCGACATCTGCGTCGCGGCAGGTTTTTCGGGTGATGTGTTCCAGGCCAAGTCCCGCGCCATCGAGGCGAAAAAGGGCGTGAACCTGGCCTACGCCATTCCCAAGGAAGGCGGCAACCTCTGGTTCGACGTGCTGGCGATCCCCAAGGACGCCAGGAACGTCAAGGAGGCCCATGCCTTCATCAACTATTTGCTGAAACCTGAGGTTATCGCCCAGGTCAGTGATTACGTCGGTTACGCCAACCCGAACCCAAAGGCTGGCGACCTGATGGACCAGGCCGTGAGGACTGACGCTGCGGTTTACCCACCGCAGGAAGTGCTGGACAAGATGTTCGTGAACTCAGAGTTGCCACCCAAGGTGCAGCGTCTGATGACCCGTAGCTGGACCAAGGTCAAGTCGGGCAAGTAATCATCCAGACCCGTAGCGGTACCTGGAATACAGGCCGCGCGGGCACAAAAATCTTGTTGGGAGTTTCACTCATGGCAGTTGCCTCCGGTGCCTATAAAAAAGCCCTCGAGGGTGGCCAGCAACCCAAGCAGGTGCTGGTCAAGATCGACCGGGTTACAAAAAAGTTCGACGAAACGGTGGCCGTGGACGATGTGTCCCTGGAAATCCGCAAAGGCGAAATCTTCGCCCTGCTGGGTGGCTCCGGTTCCGGCAAGTCGACCTTGCTGCGTATGCTGGCCGGCTTCGAGCGCCCGACTGAGGGGCGCATCTACCTCGACGGCGTCGACATCACCGATATGCCGCCGTACGAGCGGCCGATCAACATGATGTTCCAGTCCTATGCACTGTTCCCGCACATGACCGTGGCGCAGAACATCGCCTTCGGCCTGCAGCAGGACAAGATGCCCAAGGCTGAGATCGACGCCCGCGTGGCCGAGATGCTGAAGCTGGTACACATGACCCAGTACGCCAAGCGCAAACCACACCAGCTCTCCGGTGGCCAGCGTCAGCGGGTGGCTCTGGCCCGTTCGCTGGCCAAGCGTCCCAAACTGCTGCTGCTCGACGAGCCGATGGGTGCGCTGGACAAGAAACTGCGTTCGCAGATGCAGCTGGAACTGGTGGAAATCATCGAGCGCGTAGGGGTGACCTGCGTGATGGTGACCCACGACCAGGAAGAGGCCATGACCATGGCCCAGCGTATCGCCATCATGCATCTGGGCTGGATCGCCCAGATCGGCTCGCCGGTGGATATCTACGAGACCCCGACCAGCCGCCTGGTGTGTGAATTCATCGGTAACGTCAACCTGTTCGAGGGTGAAGTGGTCGACGACGCCGAAGGCCACGCGATCATTGCCAGCCCGGAGCTGGAGCGCAAGATCTACGTGGGCCACGGCATCACCACCTCGGTGGAAGACAAGCACATCACCTACGCCCTGCGCCCGGAGAAGATGCTGGTCACCTCCCAGCAACCGACCTGCGAGCACAACTGGTCGCGTGGCAAGGTCCACGACATCGCCTACCTGGGCGGCCACTCGGTGTTCTACGTCGAGCTGCCGAGCGGCAAGGTCGTCCAGTCGTTCGTCGCCAACACCGAGCGCCAGGGCGCCCGCCCGACGTGGGGCGATGAAGTGTACGTGTGGTGGGAAGACGACAGCGGCGTGGTACTGCGGTCATGAAACCTCGCAAGCTCAAGCGAGCCTTC
The DNA here is from genome assembly GCF_014269035.2 of Pseudomonas vlassakiae. Taxonomy (GTDB): domain Bacteria; phylum Pseudomonadota; class Gammaproteobacteria; order Pseudomonadales; family Pseudomonadaceae; genus Aquipseudomonas; species Aquipseudomonas vlassakiae. The sequence continues at coordinate 349,281 of NZ_JABWRP020000004.1, read as the reverse complement.
CAGCGCCTTATCCCGGAGGGACGGCACCTGGTGATCGGCGTGCCGTTCATCTGGCTGTTCCTGTTCTTCATGCTGCCGTTCTTCATCGTCTTGAAGATCAGCTTCGCCGAAGCCGACGTGGCGATCCCGCCGTATACCGAGATCTACACCTACGTCGAAGACAAGATCCAGTTGGTGCTCAACCTGGCCAACTACGGCCTGTTGACCGAGGATGAGCTGTACATCTCGGCCTACCTGGGCTCGTTGAAGATGGCATTCTTCAGCACCCTGCTGTGCCTGCTGATCGGCTACCCGATGGCCTATGCCATCGCCAACGCCAAGAAGGAGACCCAGACGGTCCTGCTGCTGCTGATCATGATGCCGACCTGGACTGCGATCCTGATCCGCGTCTATGCCTGGATGGGCATCCTCAGCAACAACGGGCTGCTCAACGGCTTCCTGCTGTGGACCGGCTTGATCGATCAGCCATTGCAGATCCTCAACACCAACCTGGCGGTATACATCGGTGTGGTCTATTCGTACCTGCCGTTCATGATCCTGCCGCTGTTCGCCAACCTGGTGAAGCACGACCCGAGCCTGCTCGAAGCGGCTTCCGACCTGGGGTCGAGTACCTTCAACAGCTTCTGGAAAATCACCGTGCCGCTGTCGAAGAACGGCATCATCGCCGGCTGCATGCTGGTGTTCATCCCGGTGGTGGGCGAGTTCGTCATTCCTGAACTGCTTGGCGGCCCGGAAACCCTGATGATCGGTAAAGTGCTGTGGCAGGAATTCTTCAACAACCGTGACTGGCCGGTGGCATCCGCCCTGGCGGTGGTGATGCTGGCGATCCTGATCGTGCCGATCCTGCTGTTCAACCGCAGCCAGGCCAAAGAAATGGAGGGCAGGGCATGAAGCGTTTCAGTTTTTCCAAGCTGATGCTGGTGCTCGGCTTGCTGTTCATCTACCTGCCAATGCTGATCCTGGTGATCTACTCGTTCAACGCCTCGAAACTGGTGACGGTTTGGGGCGGCTGGTCGGTGAAGTGGTACGTCGGCCTGCTCGACAACACCCAGCTGATGGGTTCGGTGATGCGCTCGCTGGAAATCGCCTGCTACACGGCGGTGGCTGCGGTGGCGCTGGGTACCCTGGCGGCCTTCGTGCTGACCCGGGTCACCCGTTTCAAGGGCCGCACGCTGTTCGGCGGCCTGGTCACCGCACCGCTGGTCATGCCCGAAGTGATCACCGGTCTGTCGCTGTTGCTGCTGTTCGTGGCCATGGCACAGATGATCGGCTGGCCACAGGAGCGTGGCATCGTCACGATCTGGATCGCGCATACCACGTTCTGCGCGGCGTATGTGGCGGTGGTGGTGTCGGCACGCCTGCGCGAGCTGGACCTGTCGATCGAGGAAGCGGCGATGGACCTGGGAGCCAAGCCGTGGAAGGTGTTCTTCCTGATCACCATCCCGATGATCGCGCCGTCGCTGGCGGCAGGCGGCATGATGTCGTTCGCCCTGTCGCTGGACGACCTGGTACTGGCGAGCTTCGTGTCCGGCCCAGGTTCGACCACCTTGCCGATGGAGGTGTTCTCGGCGGTGCGTCTGGGCGTGAAGCCTGAGATCAACGCCGTGGCCAGCCTGATCCTGCTGTCGGTGTCGCTGGTGACCTTCTTTGTCTGGTTCTTCAGCCGCCAGGCCGAAGAGCGTCGGCGCAAGGCGATCCAGCAGGCGATCGAAGAGGGTGCGGCGGCCAACGCCTCGCAGCCGCAGGTCAAGCGCCCGACTCAAGTGGCCGCTTCGGCCTGATCTTGAGGGCACCCTGCAGGGCTTTGGTTCTGTGGGGTGTCGGGTGCCAGGCACAATATCTTCAGCGCCTGCGAAACCGAGCGCCGCCCGCGCGGCGCTCGATCTTACCGCCGCCGAAAATGTCACGTCAGGCACCTGGATGCCATGACGGCCTCCCATAGCTGATTCCGATCAGTGCCGTTTATCGAACCCTGAACTACGCTGACAGTCGCATCCCAAGAATCATTTGCGCGCAAAGCAAGGAGCCTGCATGACGTTGATGCGTCCGCTGTCGGTAGTTTGCCTGGGGCTGCTGTATCTGCTCGCTGGCTGTAGCAAGGAAGAAACCACCGAAACGCTGCCGCGGGTCGGCGTGCAGCAGGTAACACCCACCGACTTCGCTGCCAGAGTCACCCTGACGGGCGACGTGCAGGCGCGGGTGCAGACCGACCTGTCGTTCCGCGTGGGCGGCAAGATCATTTCCCGTAGCGTCGATGTGGGCGATCACGTCAGGGCCAACCAGGTGCTGGCGCGGCTCGACCCGAAAGACCTGCAGAACAATGTCGACTCGGCCAAGGCCGAGGTGTTCGCGGCGCAAGCGCGGGTCACCCAGGCCAGCGCGGCCTTTGTCCGCCAGCAAAAATTGCTGCCCAAGGGCTACACCAGCCAGAGCGAATACGATGCCGCCGAAGCTGCGCTGCGCAGCAACCAGAGCGCGCTCAAGGCTGCCCAGGCAGAGCTGGCCGATGCCAATGAGCAGCTGAGCTACACCGCGTTGGTGTCCGATGCCGATGGCGTGATCACCGAGCGCCAGGCCGAGGTGGGCCAGGTGGTGCAGGCGACCATGCCGATCTTCAGCCTGGCCCGTGACGGCGACCGCGATGCGGTGTTCAACGTCTACGAATCGCTGCTGGTGGCGCCGCCCAGCGACGCTGGGGTCATCGTCAGCCTGCTGGATGACCCCCAGGTCCAGGCTCACGGCTTTGTCCGTGAAATCACCCCCACCGTGTCCGCGCAAAGCGGCACCGTGCAGGTCAAGGTGGCGCTGAAGGATGTGCCGCCAGACATGCAGTTGGGCGCGCCGGTCACTGCCAGCACCAATGCGGTGGGGCGGCCCAGCGTCGAGCTGCCATGGTCGGCATTGACCAAGGCGCTGCATGAGCCAGCAGTCTGGGTGGTGGGCGAGGGCGACAAGGTCGAACTGCGCAAGGTCGAGGTCAGCCGTTATCTGACCGGCAAGATCGTGGTTGCCAGCGGCCTGAAGGCCGGTGAAACCGTGGTGGTGGTCGGTGGCCAGCTGCTGCACCCCGGCATGCAGGTGCAGAAGGTCGATGCCAGGTCCCAGGGAGGTGAGCTATGAAGCGCCTGCTGCTGATACTGTCGGCCGGCATGCTGCTGGCCGCCTGTGGTAGCGATGAGCAAGCGCCCGAGCCGATCAGGCCGGTGCTGTCGGTCAAGGTGGAACCACAGATGCAATCGCAGCTGGGCCGCTTCGCTGGCCTTATCGAAGCGCGCTTCGAAAGCACCTTGGGCTTCCGGGTCGGCGGGCGCATCGCCCGGCGCTGGCTGGATGTGGGCGCCCAGGTCAAACCGGGCGATACCCTGGCCACGCTCGACCCCACCGACCAGCAGAACCAGCTGCGTGCCGCCGAAGGCGACCTGGCCAAAGTGCAGGCGCAGTGGATCAACGCCCAGGCCGATGCCCGCCGCCAGCAGCAGCTGTTTGACCGCGGCGTCGGGGCCCAGGCCCAGCTGGATATCGCCCAGACCAACCTGAAAACCACCAGCGCCGCACTGGAGCAGGCGCGCTCGGCGCTCAGCCAGGCCCGCGACCAGCTCGACTACAGCACCCTGCGCACTGATCATGCGGCGGTCATCACTGCCTGGCAGGCCGAAGCCGGGCAGACCGTCACCGCCGGCCAGGCCGTGGTGACCCTGGCGCGGCCGGATGTGAAGGAAGCGGTGATCGACCTGCCGATCGGCCTCGCCGAGCAATTGAACAAAGGCCTGACCTTCACCGTTGCCTCGCAGCTCGACCCGACCATCAACACCACCGCCACCCTGCGTGAACTGGAGCCACAGGCCGACGCAACCACCCGCACCCGCCGCGCGCGCCTGACATTGGCCAGCACCCCGCCGGCCTTCCACTTGGGCACCGCGATCAGCGTGACCCTGAGTTCTGAAGTGAGCCCGCGCAGCGAGCTGCCGCTCAGTGCCTTGCTCGAGCGTGATGGCAAGACTCAGGTCTGGGTGATCGACACCGAGCAGAAAACCGTAGGTACCCGCGACGTCACCCTGATCGACCGTACCGCCGACAGCATCGTCCTGGCGTCGGGCGTGCAGCCGGGCGAGCGTGTGGTGACGGCGGGTGTGAACAGCCTCAAGCCTGGCCAGAAGGTCACCTTCGACGAGGATGCGCAATGAAAGGAAGCTTCAACCTGTCCGAATGGGCGCTCAAGCATCAATCGTTCGTCTGGTACCTGATGTTCGTTGCCCTGCTGATGGGCATTTTCTCGTACTTCAACCTTGGCCGGGAGGAAGACCCTTCGTTCACCATCAAGACCATGGTGATTCAGACCCGCTGGCCGGGTGCGACCCAGGACGAAACCCTGTACCAAATCACCGACCGCATCGAAAAGAAGCTCGAGGAACTCGATTCCCTCGACTACACCAAGAGCTATACCCGCCCGGGCGAGTCGACGGTGTACGTGTATCTGCGCGACACCACCAAGGCCAAGGACATCCCGCAAATCTGGTACCAGGTGCGCAAGAAGATCCAGGACATCCGCGGTGAATTCCCGGCCGGCATCCAGGGGCCTGGGTTCAACGATGAATTCGGCGACGTGTTTGGTTCGATCTACGCCTTCACCGCCGACGGCCTCACCCTGCGTCAGTTGCGTGACTACGTGGAGCAGGCGCGCGCGGAAGTGCGCGATGTCCCCAACATCGGCAAGATCGAGCTGGTCGGCACCCAGGACGAAGTGCTGTACCTGAACTTCTCGACCCGCAAGCTGGCGGCCCTGGGCATCGACCAGCGCCAAGTCATGCAAGCCCTGCAGTCGCAGAACGCGGTGACCCCGGCCGGGGTTATCGAGGCTGGTCCCGAGCGCATTTCGGTACGCACCACCGGGCAGTTCGCTTCGGAAAAGGACCTGCAGACGGTCAACCTGAAGATCAACGACCGTTTCTTCCGCCTGGCCGACATCGCTGACATCCAGCGCGGCTACGTCGACCCACCCTCACCGATGTTCCGTTACAACGGCCAGACCGCCATCGGCCTGGCCATCGGCATGAAGGCCGGCGGCAACATGCAGGTATTTGGCGCGGCGCTGAAAAAACGCATGGAGCGGGTCATAGAGGACCTGCCGGTTGGCGTTGGCGTGCACACCGTGTCGGACCAGGCCGTGGTGGTCAAGCAGGCCGTAGGCGGCTTCACCAGCGCGCTGTTCGAAGCGGTGGTGATCGTGCTGGCGGTGAGTTTCGTCAGCCTTGGCATGCGCGCTGGCCTGGTGGTGGCCTGTTCGATTCCACTGGTGTTGGCGATGGTGTTCGTGTTCATGGAATACAGCGGCATTACCATGCAGCGGATTTCGCTGGGTGCGCTGATCATCGCCCTCGGCTTGCTGGTGGATGACGCCATGATCACGGTCGAGGTGATGGTCACACGGCTGGAAATGGGCGAGAGCAAGGAGCAGGCGGCGACGTTCGCCTATACCTCGACGGCGTTCCCCATGCTCACCGGTACCCTGGTGACGGTTGCCGGCTTCGTGCCCATCGGCCTCAACGCCAGTTCCGCGGGTGAATACACCTACACGCTGTTTGCGGTGATCGCCGTGGCGCTGATGGTCTCGTGGGTGGTGGCGGTGTTCTTCGCCCCGGTGCTGGGCGTGCACATTCTCAGCAGCGCCAAGCTCAAGGCCCATGAAGCCGAGCCAGGGCGCGTCGGCCGGGCCTTCGAGCATGGCCTGCTGTGGTGCATGCGCAACCGCTGGCTGACCATCATCGGCACTGTCGTGCTGTTTGCCCTGGCGATCTTTTGCGAGCGTTTCGTGCAGAACCAGTTCTTCCCGTCATCGGACCGTCCGGAAATCCTCGTCGACCTCAACCTGCCGCAGAACGCTTCGATCGAGGAAACCCGCAAGGTGGTCGACCGCTTCGAGGCCCGCATCAAGGATGACCCGGACATGGTGAGCTGGAGCACCTACATCGGCCAGGGTGCGATTCGTTTCTATCTGCCCCTCGACCAGCAGTTGCAGAACCCGTACTACGCGCAGCTGGTGATCGTCAGCAAGGGCTTCGAAGAACGCCAGGGCATGATGCAGCGGCTGCAGAAGATCCTGCATGAAGAGTTCGTCGGCATCGGCGTCAACGTGCAATCGCTGGAAATGGGCCCGCCGGTGGGCAGGCCGATCCAGTACCGGGTCAGTGGCGCCAATATCGACGAAGTGCGCAAGCATGCCATCGACCTGGCCACCTTGCTCGACCAGAACGAGCACATCGGCGAGATGATCTACGACTGGAACGAGCCCGGTAAGGTGCTGCGGGTGGAAATCGCCCAGGACAAGGCGCGTCAGCTGGGGTTGTCGTCGGAGGACGTGGCCAATGTCATGAACAGCATCGTCAGCGGCGTGGATATCACCCAGGTCAACGACAACATTTACCTGGTCGATGTGGTCGCCCGTGCCGAGGACAGCGAGCGCGGCTCACCTGATACCCTGCAGAACCTGCAGATTCTCACGCCCAGCGGTACCTCGATCCCGCTGCTGTCGTTCGCCACCGTGCGTTACGAACTGGAGCAGCCGCTGGTATGGCGCCGTGACCGCAAGCCGACCATCACCATCAAGGCCTCGGTCAACGGCGATATCCAGCCGACCGACCTGGTGGCCCAGCTCAAGCCGAAGATCGACGAGTTCGCCAGCAAGCTGCCGGTGGGCTTCGAAGTGGCCACCGGCGGTACCGTGGAGGAGAGCGCGAAGGCCCAGGGACCGATCCGCAAGGTCATCCCGTTGATGCTGTTCCTCATGGCGACCTTCCTGATGATCCAGCTGCACAGCGTGCAGAAGCTGTTACTGGTGGTCAGCGTGGCGCCACTGGGGCTGATCGGCGTGGTGCTGGCACTGGTGCCGACGGGCACGCCGATGGGCTTTGTGGCGATCCTCGGCATCCTCGCCTTGGCGGGCATCATCATTCGTAACTCGGTGATCCTGGTGACCCAGATCGACGAGTTCGAGGCCCAGGGCCTCTCGCCGTGGGATGCGGTGGTGGAGGCGACCAACCACCGACGTCGCCCCATCCTGCTGACGGCGGCGGCAGCGAGCCTGGGCATGATCCCGATTGCCCGCGAGGTGTTCTGGGGGCCGATGGCCTACGCGATGATTGGCGGGATCATTGTCGCGACCCTGCTGACGCTGCTGTTCCTGCCGGCGCTGTACGTAGCCTGGTACAAGATCCGCGAGCCTGAAAACAGCACCAAAACCCAGCACTGATCCCTGTGGGGGCGGGCACGCCCGCTCCCACAGAGGTATTTTCTCGCCCTCACGATCATCACGTAAATTTGGTTATATAAACATTCTTAAACAGTATTTTTAAGAATAATCCCGCCTCACTACTATTGCCCTCAAGCCAGGCAATGAACCCCTTCACATCCATGCCCGGCACCCTCATTCCAAGGAGAACGAGCATGAGTGCATCGCTGCGTAGCATCGACGGTCAGGACGAAGCCACCATTCTGCGTGAGATCCAGAGCGCCTTGCGCGACCTGCGTTTCGGTGCGGTGGAAATCACCGTGCACAACGCTCAGGTCGTGCAGATCGAGCGCAAGGAGAAGTTCCGCCTGCAACAGCCAGGCAACAAGGCCGGCTGATTCGCACCACAACATCCAAAACTAGAAAAATGCCAATCGGGAGCTTCACCATGTCCATCCGCCGTTATGCGCTTGCCGCCCTGGCCAGCGCTGTTTTTGCCGGTTCCGCCATCGCCAAGGACTACGAACTGCTGAACGTGTCCTATGACCCGACCCGTGAGTTGTACCAGCAGTACAACGCCGAATTCATCAAGCACTGGCAACAGGCCCATCCGGGCGACAAGGTGAAGATCCAGCAATCCCATGGCGGCTCGGGCAAACAGGCTCGTGCGGTGATCGATGGCCTGCGCGCCGACGTGGTGACCTTGGCCCTGGCCGGTGACATCGACGAAGTCGCCAAACTCGGCAAGACCCTGCCCGAGGACTGGCAGAAGCGCCTGCCGGACGCCAGCACCCCGTACACTTCGACCATTGTGTTCCTGGTGCGCAAGGGCAACCCGAAAGGCATCAAGGACTGGGGCGACCTGATCAAGAAGGACGTGTCGGTCATCACGCCCAACCCGAAAACCTCCGGTGGCGCCCGCTGGAACTTCCTCGCCGCCTGGGCCTACGGCCTGAAGACCGGCGGCAGTGAAGACAAGGCCAAAGCCTACGTGCAGGAGCTGTTCAAGCACGTGCCAGTGCTGGACACCGGTGCCCGCGGCTCGACCATCACCTTCGTCAACAATGGTCAGGGCGACGTGCTGCTGGCCTGGGAAAACGAAGCCTTCCTGGCGCTCAAGGAAGACGGGGGCGCCGACAAGTTCGACATCGTCGTGCCGTCGCTGTCGATCCTTGCCGAGCCGCCGGTGGCGGTGGTCGACAAGAACGCCGAGAAAAAGGGCAACACCGAGATTGCCACTGAATACCTCAAGCACCTGTACAGCCCGGCCGGGCAGAAGATTGCCGCCGAGAACTTCTACCGCCCACGTGACGAGAAAGTCGCTGCCGAATTTGGCAAGCAATTCCCTAAACTGGAGCTGGTGACCATCGACAAGGACTTTGGTGGCTGGAAGACTGCACAACCGAAATTCTTCAATGATGGCGGTGTGTTCGACCAGATCTATCAGGCACAGTAAGGCGGTCACCGTAGGAGCGGCCTTCAGCCGCGAAAGGGCTGCGTAGCAGCCCCAGGATTCAGAAGCCTGCACCGGCCCGGAATTGTTTCCGGGCTTCGTGCGTTCAACCAGGGATATTTATGTCACGTCGCATTTCCCCCGTCATACCCGGCTTCGGGCTGACGCTGGGCTACACCTTGGTGTACCTCAGCCTGATTGTGCTGATACCGCTGGCGGCCATGTTCGTGCATGCCGCGCAGCTCACCTGGGAGCAGTTCTGGAACGTCATCAGTGCGCCGCGGGTGATCGCCGCGCTGCAGTTGAGTTTCGGCACCGCCCTGTTCGCCGCCATCATCAACGGAGTGATCGGTACCCTCCTGGCCTGGGTGCTGGTGCGCTATACGTTCCCGGGGCGCAAGGTCATCGACGCGATGATCGACCTGCCGTTCGCCCTGCCCACCGCCGTTGCCGGTATTGCCCTGACCGCGCTGTACGCGCCTGCGGGCTGGGTTGGCCAGTTCGCCACCGACCTCGGTTTCAAGATCGCCTACACGCCGCTGGGCATCACCCTGGCGCTGACCTTCGTTACCCTGCCGTTCGTGGTGCGCACGGTGCAGCCAGTGCTGGCCGACATCCCGCGTGAAGTCGAAGAGGCCGCGGCATGCCTGGGTGCGAAACCGTTGCAGGTGTTCCGCCACATCCTTGCGCCGGCGCTGTTGCCCGCCTGGCTCACCGGTTTCGCCCTGGCCTTCGCGCGCGGTGTCGGCGAGTACGGTTCGGTGATCTTCATCGCCGGCAACATGCCGATGAAGACCGAGATCCTGCCGTTGCTGATCATGGTCAAGCTCGACCAGTACGACTACACCGGCGCCACGTCCATCGGCGTGCTGATGCTGGTGGTTTCCTTCATCCTGCTGCTGCTGATCAACCTGCTGCAGCGCCGCATCGAAACCCCTTGAAGGAGGCCGCATGTCTGGTTCAACCCTGAGTGCAAGCGCTGCCGCCAACGCCGCCCGACGTGGCAGCGCCACCTCGCGGCGCGTGCTGATCGGCCTTGGCTGGCTGGTGTTCGCGCTGTTCCTGCTGCTGCCCCTGGTGATCGTGGTGTCGCAGGCGCTGAAGAATGGCTTCGGCACCTTCGTCGAGGCGATCTTCGAGCCTGATGCCTTGTCGGCGCTCAAGCTCACCTTGCTCGCCGTGGTCGTTTCGGTGCCGCTGAACCTGGTGTTCGGTGTCAGTGCCGCGTGGTGCGTGAGCAAGTACAGCTTTCGCGGCAAGAGTATCCTGGTGACGTTGATCGACCTGCCGTTCTCGGTGTCGCCGGTGATCGCCGGCCTGGTCTACGTGCTGATGTTCGGTGCCCAAGGTCTTTTCGGCCCATGGCTGCAGGACCATGACATCCAGATCGTGTTCGCCCTTCCGGGCATCGTGCTGGCGACCATTTTCGTCACCGTGCCGTTCGTCGCCCGCGAGCTCATCCCGCTGATGCAGGAGCAGGGCACGCAGGAGGAGGAAGCCGCGCGCCTGCTCGGCGCCAACGGCTGGCAGATGTTCTGGCATGTGACCCTGCCGAACATCAAATGGGGCCTGATCTACGGCGTGGTGCTGTGCACCGCGCGGGCCATGGGTGAGTTTGGTGCGGTGTCGGTGGTTTCGGGCCATATCCGTGGCGTGACCAACACCTTGCCGCTGCACGTGGAGATCCTCTACAACGAGTACAACCACGTCGCGGCCTTCAGCGTGGCCAGCCTGTTGCTGATCCTGGCGCTCTTCATCCTGCTGCTCAAGCAGTGGAGCGAGAACCGTATTAACCGCCTGCGCCACAGCGCCGCGGAGGAATGATTCATGTCGATCGAAGTTCGTAACGTCAGCAAGCGCTTCAACAGCTTCCAGGCCCTGAACGCTATCAACCTGGACATCAACAGCGGCGAGCTGGTGGCCCTGCTTGGCCCGTCCGGCTGCGGCAAGACCACCCTGCTGCGCATCATCGCCGGCCTGGAAACCCCGGACCAGGGCAACATCGTGTTCCATGGCGAGGACGTGTCCGGCCACGACGTGCGTGATCGCAACGTCGGCTTCGTGTTCCAGCACTACGCGTTGTTCCGCCACATGAGCGTGTTCGACAACGTCGCCTTCGGCCTGCGCATGAAGCCCAAGGGCGAGCGCCCGAGCGAAAGCAAGATTGCCGAGAAAGTCCACGAACTGTTGAACATGGTACAGCTCGACTGGCTGTCCGACCGCTACCCCGAGCAGCTGTCCGGTGGCCAGCGCCAGCGTATCGCCCTGGCCCGCGCCCTGGCGGTGGAGCCCAAGGTGCTGCTGCTGGACGAGCCGTTCGGTGCGCTCGACGCCAAGGTGCGCAAGGAGCTGCGCCGCTGGCTGGCGCGGTTGCACGAGGACATCAACCTGACCTCGGTGTTCGTCACCCACGACCAGGAAGAGGCCATGGAAGTGGCTGACCGCATCGTGGTGATGAACAAGGGTGTGATCGAGCAGATCGGTTCGCCGGGCGAGGTGTACGAGCAGCCAGCCAACGATTTCGTCTACCACTTCCTCGGCGACTCCAACCGCCTGGCCTTGAGCGAGGGCCAGCATGTGTTGTTCCGCCCGCACGAAGTGTCGCTGTCGCGGCATGAGACCGAGGGGCACCATGCGGCCGAAGTGCGCGATATCCGCCCGCTGGGCGCGACCACCCGGGTGACCTTGAAGGTGGAAGGGCAGAGCGAGCTGATCGAGGCCGAGGTGGTCAAGGACCACGACAGCCTGACCGGGCTGGCGCGTGGCGAAACGCTGTTCTTCCGGCCGAAGGTCTGGCAGAAGGTGGCGGATATCTAAGCTGCGTTGAGCGATGAAAAACCCGGGCATGTTCCCGGGTTTTTTATTGCCTCAAGCTTGACGAGGCCCCTGTAGGAGCGGGTTTACCCGCGATCGAGGGCGCAGCCCTCGCGGCAATCTGATGCCTTGTATGAATATTTCATATGCCCGCAAAGCATCGCCTGATCGCCGCAAACCCACACCCCGCGAAACCCGCGGCCTAGAGCCAAACCGGTAAAATTAATATTCCAAACAGCTCTAACTTTAATTTTAAACATTACTTTAAGAGATAAGCCCCTGCCCGCGATGATTCAGCCACACACCTGAATCAAGAACCCCAGGAGTTTGATCAATGGGTAATGTCCAGTCGGCCGTCAGGGCCTACGACCAGCCATGGCGCCCGAGCCCGGGTGACCTGGTCGACCTTGGACGGACGCTTCGCCTGCCACTGGGTCAGCTGCGCCTGCAACGCACCCCGGTCAGCGGCCTCAAGCGCCGCGACAAGCTGGCGCTGGGCCTGCTGGTACTGGCCTTGCACGGTGCCGCCGCCTACTGGGTCAGCCAGGCTCCCACGCCCACGCTGCCCGTGGTGCCGCCCCAGATTCCGCCCATGACCATCGAGTTCGCCGCGCCCGCACCGCCGGTCGTGGAGCCGCCGCCACCTGCGCCTGCACCGCCAGTGGTCGAGCCACCCCCGGTGATCGACGAATTGGCCGCCAAGCCCAAGCCCAAGCCTAAACCTGTGCCCAAGCCAGTGGCCAAGCAACCGCCCAAGCCACAGCCCAAGCCGGTCGAGGCGCCACCGCCTGCGCCGGTTGCTGCGCCGGCGCCCCCTGCGCCACCTGCGCCAGCCCCGGTCACGCCGCCGTCTGCCAACGCCGCGTACCTGAAAAACCCTGCGCCGGAGTACCCGCAGATGGCGCTGCGTCGTGGCTGGGAAGGCACCGTGCTGCTGCGCGTCGAGGTGCTGCCCAGCGGCAAGCCGGGGCAAATCCAGATCCAGCAGAGCAGCGGCCGCGATGCCCTCGACGCCGCCGCCCTGGCTGCGGTCAAGCGCTGGAGCTTCGTCCCCGCCAAGCAGGGCGATGTGGCCCAGGCCGGCTGGGTCAGCGTGCCGATCGATTTCAAGCTTCGCTAACTTTTTCGCAGAACACAGGAAGACATCATCATGAGCCTGCTGGCATCTCCCCTCGAATCCGTTGAAAGTGCAGTCATCTGGCTGCTGGTCGGTTTTTCCGTCGTCACCTGGGGCCTGGCCCTGGTCAAGATCGTTCAGTTCGTACGGCTGAAGCATCAGGACAAGCGCTTCCACCAGCAATTCTGGGCCGCATCGAGCCTCGACTCGGCGGCGGAAATCAGCCACGAGCTGCCAGGCCCGGCCGCCCGTGTCGCCCAGTCCGGTTATGCGGCGATTGCGGTCGGTGAAGCGCACGCCAATGACCTGAGCCACGCCATCAACCACCAGGACCGCCTCGAACGTGCCTTGCGCCAGCAGATCGTGCGTGAGCGTCGCTCGCTGGAAACCGGCCTGGCAGTGGTTGCCAGTATCGGCAGCACCTCGCCCTTCATCGGCCTGTTTGGCACCGTGTGGGGCATCATGGAAGCGCTCAAGGGTATCAGCGCGGCCGGCTCCGCCAGCCTTGAAACCGTGGCCGGGCCGATCGGCGCAGCGCTGGTCGCCACCGGTGTAGGTATCGCCGTCGCGGTGCCGGCGGTGCTGGTCTACAACTATTTCCTGCGCCGCCTCAAGCTGACGGCCGCCGACCTCGATGACTTCGCTCACGACTTCTACAGCCTGGCGCAGAAGAGTGCCTTCCGCGTGCTGGTGCACCCGGCTGTGCACAAGGCCCAGGGTGGTTTCACCCAGCCGGTGAAGGAGGCGTCCTGACATGGCCTTTTCAACCCAGGATAGCGACGAAGTCCTCAGTGAAATCAACGTCACGCCGCTGGTGGACGTCATGCTGGTACTGCTGGTGGTGTTCATCGTCACCGCGCCGCTGTTGACCAACGCCATTCCGATCAACCTGCCCAAGACCGAGGCCGTGGCGCCAGTGGAGCAGAAGGACCCCTTGGTGGTGAGCATCGATGGGGGTGGCAAGCTGTTCATCAACAAGGACGAGATCCAGCCGGACCTGCTGGAAATCAACCTCAAGGCGGCCAAGGACAAGGACGCCGACGTGCGTGTGCAGCTGCAGGCCGATGATGGCGTGAACTATGGCGAAGTGGCGCGGGCCATGGCTGCGATCGAGCGCGCCGGGATCAGCAAGCTGGCGGTAATAACTGCACGGTAATCTTCACCTTCTTCAGGCAAGTGCTTAAGGGCCACATCTCTTGGCAGGGGTTGGCCCTTTTTTTTGCCTGTTATCGACGTGCAATTATAGTTATTAATAAATAGCTTCTTATTCCTTTACGAATATAAATGCCTCCCTATACTGATTCCCAAGCACGCAAACTTACTGGAGGCGTCCCCATGCGCAATGAGTCAATCCGTTACCTGATTGTGCCGGGCTGGCAAGGATCGCCAGACAACCATTGGCAGAGTCACTGGCAGCGCACGCTGCCCAACAGCGCCCGGGTCGAGCAGCAGGACTGGCTCACTCCACAGCGCGGCGATTGGGTGCAGGCGCTGGAGCAGGCGATTGCCGCCGAACGCTCGCCGGTGATTCTCATCGCTCATAGCCTCGGCTGCATTACCGTCGCCCACTGGGCCGCACACGCCAGCCCGGCCCTGCTGCGCCGGGTGCGCGGTGCGTTGCTGGTGGCGCCGGCGGATGTCGAGCGGCCCGCCTGTGCGCCGGCCTTGCGCAACTTCGCGCCGATCCCGCTGCAGGCGCTACCGTTCCCAAGCCAGGTGGTCAGCTCGGACAACGATCCGGCGGTCAGCGTGCCACGTGCGTTGTACCTGGCCCAGGCCTGGGGCGCCGAGGCGGGCCTGCTGAGCAATGCCGGGCATATCAACGTGAAGTCCGGCCACGAGCGCTGGGAACAAGGCTTCGCCTACCTGTACCGCCTGCAGAGCCGGGTCGAGCAGCGCGCATTGCGTCGCGCCTGACCGGCCCCGATCGTTCAACGTTTGCCTGACGCCCGGCCACGATGGCCTGGGGCGGGAGTTCGTCATGACTTTTCAAAACCCGTTCGGCCAGCCATTGCTGACCTTTCCTGAACTGGACAAGAGCCCACTGAGCATCCGTGCCAAGGCGCTGGTGTTCATCGACCCGCGCTCGCAGCAGTTACGCCAGGCCCTGGAGCAGCTGGCGCCGCAGCCCGTACCGGTGCTGATACGCGGCGAGACGGGTACCGGCAAGGAGTTGCTGGCAAGGCAGATTCACCGGGCCAGTGACCGCCCCGGACTGTTCGTCTCGGTCAACTGCGCGGCCATCAGCCCGACCTATGCCGACGCCGAGCTGTTCGGCTACAGCGCCGGCAGCCAGGGCGGTACGGCCAGCAGCCGCGCCGGTTGGTTCGGTTCGGCCAATGGGGGCACCTTGTACCTGGACGAGATTGCCGACTTGCCGCTGGCGATCCAGGGCAAGCTGCTGGCGGCGTTGGAGAACCGCGAGGTGACCCGTGTCGGCGCGCAGCAACCACAGCCGGTGGACGTCCGCCTGGTAGCCGCGACCAGCATCGACCTGGCGCGGGTGGTGAAGGCCGGGCGCTTCAATGAGCGCCTGTACCAGTACCTGCGCGAGGGCGCGCTGGAGCTGCCGCCACTGCGTGAGCGCCCGGGCGATATCCTGCCGTTGGCCGAGTATTTCGTGGGTATCTACAGCGTGCGCCTGCAACGCCCACTCGCGCTGATCAGCGAGGCCGCGCAACAGCTGCTTGAAGCCCATGCCTGGCCGGGCAACACCCGCGAACTGGAGAATGTGATCCACTTCGCGCTGTTGGTGAGCGACGGCGACGAGCTGCTGCCGCAGGACCTCGATTTGCCCAACCCCGCGGGCTAGACGAGCTATAAGCAAACTGGGTGGTGGCATTTTGTTTTTGGAATAAGCAGCTAATTAAAAGATATTGTTAGGGAATAAAAAATCTCGGTATCGTCCGCATCACGCCCTCCAGTGAAACGGTTGGGCATCCGACTTCGCCATCCGCTATGGCCCAGATCCAGAACAAGGAACACCATGAAAAAGACCCTGCTGACCACTGCCCTGGCTGCCGCTCTGTCGTTCGCTGGCCTGGCATCCGCCGCCGAGAAACTGGTCGTAGCCGCGACCCCGGTACCGCACGCCGAGATCCTTGAGCTGATCAAGCCGACCCTGGCCAAGGAAGGTGTGGACCTGCAGATCAAGGTGTTCACCGACTACGTGCAGCCGAACGTACAGGTTGACCAGAAGCGCCTGGACGCCAACTACTTCCAGACCCTGCCGTACCTGCAGAACTTCAACGAAGGCAAGGGCACCCACCTGGAAACCGTGATCGGCGTACACGTCGAGCCGTTCGGTGGCTACTCGAAAAAGGTCAAGAGCCTGAGCGAGCTGAAAGAAGGCGCCAGCGTTGCCATCCCGAACGAGGGCAGCAACAGCGGTCGCGCCCTGCTGCTGCTGCAGAAGGCTGGCCTGATCACCCTGAAAGACCCGAAGAATGCCCTGGCAACCCCGAAAGACATCGCCGAGAACCCGAAGAAGCTGAAGTTCCGCGAGCTTGAATCGGCCATGCTGCCGCGCGTGCTGGACCAGGTCGATCTGGACATGATCAACACCAACTACGCCCTGGAAGCCGGCCTGAACCCGGCCAAGGACGCGCTGGTGATCGAAGGCAGCGACTCGCCGTACGTGAACTTCCTGGTAGCCCGCCCGGACAACAAGAACAGTGAGGCTATCCAGAAGCTGGCCAAGGCGCTGACCAGCCCTGAGGTGAAGGAATTCATCGCCAAGAAATACCAAGGTGCGGTACTGCCTGCGTTCTGATTGTTTGATCGGTGCATGAAAATGCCGACGCCTGTGCGTCGGCATTTTTGTTGGCGGCTGGGGGAAGGTTGAGCTGGCCTCACTGGCAGGCCAGTGCAGGCTTATGCCGAAGGCAGCCCGCCCAAGGCCCGGCGCAATGCCAGCAGCCACAGCAATTGTTCGTTCGAATCAGGTGAGCAGGGGCTATTCATCGTTGTCGTCCTTGTGGGGATGGCCTTGCTGTCTGAAGCTGTTTGAAAGGCGTGATGCAGAAAAGTTTCGATAGCCCGGAGAGTGATATCGATATGCAATAAAGGTATTTAGAAAAGTCTTTTTATACCTTTAGAGTCTAGCGATCGCGCTTGGCGCATCGTTCAGACTTTCCTATGTCGTACTTCGCAAACCGGATGTCGAGGCAGAATCCATGACCTTCGACACCGCGTTCATTCTTAGCACATTGCCAGCCTTCTTCAAGGCGGTCGGCGTGACCTTGCAGGTCGGGCTGATTGCCATCGCCACCTCGCTGCTGGTGGCGCTGCTCAATGCCACGGTCCTGGTGCTACGCACCCCCTACCTGCGGCACCTGGTCAAAGGCTATGTGGAACTGGCGCGTAACACCCCCCTGCTGATCCAGCTGTTCTTCGTCTACTTCGCGTTGCCGAGCCTGGGCCTGAAGATCTCCGGTTTTGCCGCAGCGATCATCACCATGACCTTCATGGGCGGTGCCTACCTCACCGAGGTGCTGCGTGCCGGAGTCGAAGCCGTGCCGCGTGCGCAGCTGGAATCGGGCCGCTCCATCGGGCTGTCGGAAGGCCAGCTGCTGCGCCACGTGATCCTGCCCCAGGCCGGCATCCTCAGCCTGCCGGCACTGTTCGCCAACTTCGTCTTCCTGCTCAAGGAAACCACCGTGGTCTCGGCCGTGGCGGTGCCTGAAATTCTCTACACCACCAAAAGCTACATCGCCCTGTACTACAAGACCTACGAGATGCTCGCGGTGCTGACGCTGCTCTGCGTGCTGCTGTTCCTGCCGCTGTCGCTGCTGCTGCGCTACCTGGAAAGGAGGCTGCAACATGGCCAGTTCGGCAATTGAGCTGTTGCTGACGTCTTTGCCGCTGCTGGCCAAGGGGGCGGCGCAAACGTTGGCCATTTCGGCACTGGGGATTGTCTTCGCAACGCTCGGTGGCGTGCTGTATGGCACGCTGGCCACCCTGGGCAATCGCCTGCTGAACATCGCCTTGCAGGTGTACCTGGAGCTGTTTCGGGCGATCCCGGTACTGGTCTGGCTGTACCTGGTGTTCTTCGGTTTGCCGATCTTCTTTGCCCTGAGCATTCCCAGCTTCTGGTGCGCGGTACTGGTGCTGGGCTTGTGGGGTGCCAGCGAGGTCGGTGAAGTGGTGCGGGGAGCGCTGCAATCGCTGCCGCGTGGACAACGCGAGGCCGGGCTGTCGATCGGGCTTTCCACTGGCCAGCTTTACGGCTACGTGCTGCTGCCCCAGGCCCTCAAGCGCATGACGCCACCGACCATCAACATCTACACGCGGATCATCAAGACCAGTTCGCTGGCGGTGCTGATCGGCGTGGTCGAAGTGATCAAGGCCGGCCAGCAGATCATCGAGCGCACCTACGAATCGCTGCTGATCTACGCCGTACTGTTCCTGTTCTTCTTTATCGTCTGCTACCCGCTGTCCGCCGCCTCGCGCGTGCTGGAGCGCCGCTGGGCCCACTCATGACCGCACTGATCGAATTCCAGGGTTTCAACAAGTATTTCGGCGCTCACCAGGTGCTGGATAACATCGACCTCAAGGTCCGCACCGGCGAAGTGGTGGTGATCCTCGGCCCCAGCGGCTGCGGCAAGAGCACCTTGCTACGCTGCCTCAATGGCCTGGAAGAGGCCCATAGCGGGCACCTGCGCTTGGAGGGCGAAGAGTTGCTGACCCGTGCAACCGACTGGCGCCAGGTGCGCCAGCGGGTGGGCATGGTGTTCCAGAGCTATCACCTGTTCGGCCACATGAGCGTGATGGACAACCTGCTGCTCGGCCCGCTCAAGGTGCAGAAACGCGAACGCGCCGAAGCCCAGGCTCAGGCCGAAGCGCTATTGGCGCGGGTCGGCCTGCTGGACAAGCGTGACGCCTACCCGCGGCAGTTGTCCGGTGGCCAGCAGCAGCGCATCGCCATCGTCCGTTCGCTGTGCATGAACCCGCAGGTGATGCTGTTCGATGAAGTCACCGCAGCGCTCGACCCGGAAATGGTCAAGGAAGTGCTGCAGGTGATCCAGGGCCTGGCCCGCGACGGCATGACCCTGCTCATCGTTACCCACGAAATGGCCTTCGCTCGCGCGGTGGCCGACCGCATCGTGTTCATGGAGGCCGGCAGGATCCTTGAACAAAGCGACCCCGAGAGCTTCTTCAGCCAACCGCGAACCGCACGCGCGCAGCAGTTCCTGGACAAATTCTCCTTTGTCGAAAGCCTGCCGAAGACAACACAAAAGGAACTGTCATGAAAACTGCCCCGCTTACCAAACTGCTGGCGCCGTTGTTCGGCCTGGCCCTGCTGGCCGGCTGCAACAAGGCCGAGGAGCCGCCAAAGCCCGCAGCTGCATCGCCGGCCACCAGCTACCTGGAAACCATCAAGGCCCGCGACAAGCTGATTGTCGGCGTGTTCACCGACAAGCCGCCGTTCGGCTTCGTCGACGCAAGCGGCCGTTACGTCGGCTTCGACACCGACATCGGCCGGCGTCTGGCCAAGGACCTGTTGGGCGACGAGAACAAGGTGGAGTTCGTCGCCGTCGAGCCGGCCAGCCGTATTCCGTTCCTGCAGAGCGACAAGGTCGACCTGATTCTCGCCAACATGACCGTGACCCCGGAGCGCAAGGAGGCGGTGGACTTCACCAACCCCAACCTGCGCGTGGCCGTGCAGGCCATCGTTGCCGACGGCAGCCCGGTGCAGAAGCTCGATGACCTGGCGGACAAGACCATCATCGTCACCACCGGTACCACGGCCGATATCTGGCTGACCAAGAACCACCCGGACTGGAAACTGCTCAAGTTCGAGAAGAACAGCGAGTCGCTGCAAGCGCTGGCCAATGGCCGTGGCGATGCCTATGCCCAGGACAACCTGATCCTGTTCAGCTGGGCCAAGCAGAACCCAGGGTACCGTGTGCTGCCGCAGTTGCTCGGTGAGGAAGCGCCGATTGCCCCGGCGGTGGAGAAGGGTAATACCGAACTGCGCGACTGGGTGAATGCCGAGCTGGCCAGGCTGGGGGAGGAGAAGTTTCTGCTGAAACTCTATGACCAGTATGTACGCAAGGAACTGAGCGATGACACCAAGCCGGAAAGCGTGATCGTCGAAGGTGGCAAGTGGCAGGGTTGACCGGCTGATTGCGGCCGCTGTGGGAGCCGGCGCGCCCGCGCAGCAGGCGACGCGGCGCATGGCACCGGCTGCGCCGGTGTTCGCGGCGGTTCGACGCCTCGACATGCCCGCTCCCACATGGGCCGCCAGGCGGCCGAGCAAAGGCTATTCGAAATCACTTGGCGCTGGGTACCAGCCTCAGCGTGCTCTGCGCCGGAATCACGCCCATCTGCGCGCGCTGGTACTTGCCTTCGACATACCCCTCGGCCTGGTCCGAGAAATACCGGTCGAACGGCACGCCGCTTTGCCCTACCGGGTTGCTGGTCAGTGCCTGCCCGGCATCGGCGAAATCGATCAGGCGCCGGGTCGATGGCCCGTAGGTCACCGGCCACGGCGCCGGGCCGATCTTCGCCGACAGGTTGTTCGGCACCTCGTGGGTGCCGGGGGCGGCAAACGGGCCGACATTGAACAGCAGGTTCAGCGGTTTTTTCGAACCCAGTGGGTGGTTGTGGGTCAGGGTATGCGCCTTGCCCCATTGCCAGCTGGCCGGGTCTTGGCCGAGGGTGGTGCGCAGGTGGGCAAGGCTCTTCTGCCACGCTACGCGCACGATGGCGGTGCGGTCGGTGCGCTGGTTGGCGCCGCGGGTATTCCACCAGGGCGAATCGGCGTCTGCAGCCAGGCGCGGCAGCGCGGCATCGATGACGCGTGTGCTGATCAGCACCGGGAACCAGGTGTCGCCCAGTTCGTCATGTAATGCGGCATAGGCCAGCTCGTAGAGGAACTGGTTGAACAGCGTGGCGCTGGTGGAATCCAGCGGATAGTCACCGCGCCAGGCGGCAAGCTGCTCGACCAGTTCCTTTTCCTCGTCACCCTGGGCGACCTGGCGCAGGGTCGCCAGCAGCGGTGCCAAGGTGCGCGGGCCGTAATCGCTGGCCGTGTCGAGTTGCAGCGCCTGGCTGTTTTGCATGTCCCATTTCACCTCGGGGTTGGCCAGCTGGCGATCGAGCTGACGGCCGCGGTCGGCGAGGTTGTAGTATCCCGGTATCGGCACCACGGCCTGAGGCTGGTAGTTTGCCGAAACGATGTAGCCGCTGGCCGGGTTTTCCTGTTGCGGGTTGACGCTGAACGGGTAGAAACCGTGTTTGTCGGCCTGGCTGCTGGCGCCGTCGAGGATGAACGCCGGGTTCACCCCGTCCGGGCGAATCGGCAACTTCGCTGCCGCCCACCAGCCGATGTCGCCACGGGCGTTGGCCCAGACGAAGTTCAGCCCCGGCGCCTGCACCTTGGCAGCCGCTTCGCGCATCTTGCCCAGGGTGTCGGCGCGGTTGAGCTGGTAGAAGCCTTCGAGGATCGGGTTTTCGGTTTCGAGGAATGCCCACCACATGGCAATCGGCGTGGCCCCGGCCGTGGCGCCGAGGACTTCGTTGACGATGGGCCCGTGTGGGGAGCGGCGCAGGTTGATGGTGACGGGTGGCTCGCCTTTGACTGCAATCTGCTGCGCGGTCTTTTCCAGCGTTTGCCACTGGCCGTCGATCATCACTTGGTCAGCGTTGGCAGGGTTGGTCTTTTCCGCGATCAGGTCGACGTCATCGTTCTGGAACATGGTCAGGCTCCAGCCGAAATCACGGTTGTGCCCCAGCATCGCGAACGGGTTCAGCGCCTGGAAGTAGCCGTACAGGTTGAAGCCGGGCGCCGAAAGCTCAGCCTCGTACCAGACGGCGGGCACGGCAAAACTGATGTGCGGATCGCCCGCCAGCAAGGGCTTGCCGCTGCCGGTGCGGCTGCCGGAAACGGCCCAGGCATTGCTGCCCTCGAACTGCGGGATGCCGGCTTCGACCAGCGCCTCGTGGCTGGCGCGGGCCACGGCTTCGAGGCTGTGCCAGTCCGCCGCCGCCAGGGGCGTGCCCAGGGCGCCCTGTGGTTGCCAGTCGAGGTCGAAAATCTTCAGGTAGTGCGGGCCGAGCTGGTCGCGGATGTAGGTCAGTGCGGGTTCGGTGCGAAACGCTGCGGCGAAACTGTAGGCCAGGTAACCGGCGATGCTTAGCGTGTCTTCGGCAGTGAACGGCCGTGGGGTGATACCGATCAGGTCGAATTCCATCGGTTTGGGGTGGCTGGCCTGCCAGGCATTGACGCCCTCGAGGTAGGCCTGCAAGGCTTGCCAGGCGGGCGATTGGGGGTCCTGGCGCTGAGCCATCAGCGCAGCCTGCTCGCGGATGCGCAGGCTGCGAAACAGGGTGTCGGTGGGCAGCAGCTTTTCGCCCAGCACTTCGGCCAGCTCGCCACGGGCCAGGCGGCGCATGATCTCCATCTGGAACAAGCGGTCCTGGGCATGCACGTAGCCCAGGGCGCGGTACAGATCCGCTTCGCTCCCTGCTTGCAGATGAGGCACGCCACGTGCGTCGTAGCGCACGCTGACCGGGCCTTGCAGCCCGGCCATGGCCACTTCGCCCTCACGCTGCGGCAGCTTGCCATGCACGTACCAGTAACCGGCGCCAGCGGCCACGGCAACGACCACGGCCAACAGGGTCAGGCTGCGCTTCATCGAAACTCCTTGTGCATTCGAAGGGAAACTGTGGTCCGATCATCAACGGATTCGCGAACAGAGCATAGCCCTCTCAAAGGAGTTTCCATGTCCCTCAGCGAAAAACAGAAAATGCTCAGTGGCCAGCTCTACCATGCCGGCTGCCCCGAGCTGCAGGCCGAACAGATTGCCAACAAGCACTGGATGCACCGCTACAACAACAGCGTCGAGCTGCTCAACGACGCGCGCAACGGCCTGCTGGCCGAGCACTTCGGCCATGTCGGCGAAGGTGCGGTGATCCGCCCGCCGTTCTACTGCGACTACGGCTACAACATCAGCGTCGGGCGCAACACGTTCATGAACTTCAACTGCGTGATCCTCGATGTGGTGCCGGTGCGCATCGGCGACGACTGCCAGATCGGCCCCAACGTGCAGATCTACACGGCCGACCACCCGCTCGACCCCGAAGTCCGCCGGAGCGGGTTAGAGAGCGGGCGACCGGTGACCATTGGCAACAACGTGTGGATCGGCGGCGCGGCGATCATCCTGCCGGGGGTGACCATTGGTGACAATGCCGTGATTGGAGCTGGCAGCGTGGTGACCCGTGATGTACCTGCGGGGGCGACGGCGGTGGGCAATCCGGCGCGAGTGCGTCAGCCTGCCCATGGGCAGTAGCAGCCCAGGGCCAGGGTGTTGGAGGCGCTGACTTTGCGGCCGGCCAGCAGCGCCTTCATGATCGGCTCGATGAAGCTGTTGCTGGCGTTGCACACGGCGCCTTCGCTGTAGGGGCCGAAGTAGGCCAGGTTACCTTGGCGGTCCCAGATGGCCACGGCGGGAGAGGCGGGCAAATGTTCGCTGCCGGGCAAGTGGGCGATGGGTTGCAGACTGCTCAGGTTGGCAGGTAGCTGGCCGTGGCTGCCAGCCTTCTGCACGACGTGGAAGGTCACGCCCTGGCCTGCGAACTGGGCAATCAGGTCGCCCAGGTGCTGCTGGTTGCCGACGTTGCACGGGCAGGCCGGGTCCCAGAAGTGCACCACGCGAATTGGCCCGGGGCCGGCGAGTTCAGGGGGGAGTCGCAGCGCGCTGCCGTTGAACAGCGTGGTCTGGTTGTCGAACGGGCGCAGGTAGCGGGACTGGAAGGTGGCGTAGGCCTGCCAGAGTACAATGGCACTGAGCACCAGCACTAACACCATCAGTGTGCATTTGACACGGTTCGACATGAGTTATCCACAGTGCCGGCGATGAGACCGGTGCAGGCAGCGCATCTGCCTGATGAAAAGGTGCCCAAGCTTGCCACGATGCGGCCAACAGCTGAATATCCCAGATCAATACTCGCTCCGCCTTGGATGTACTCAATGCCCGCTGCCTTTCACCCCGATCTCCTGCGTGCCAGCCTCGCGCCGTTGGCCAGACGCCAGCCGTTGGCCGCGCAGGCGCAGGACTACCAGCGTTTCTATGGCCTGAACCTGGCGGCGCAGAGCTGGCTGGGCGGTTTCCAGGCCGCGGGGTTCGAGTTGGTCGGACAGGTCTGGTTGCCTGAACAGCCGGTCGCGACGTTATTCTTGCTGCACGGCTACTACGACCACATGGGCCTCTATCGCCATGTGATCAACTGGGCGCTGAAACTCGGTTACGCGGTGATCAGCTGCGACCTGCCAGGCCACGGCCTGTCCAGTGGCGAGCGCGCCAACATCAGCGATTTCGCGTTGTACCAGCAGGTGCTGGAGGCCTTGTTCGAACAGGCGCGTGGCCTGGAACTGCCACGGCCTTGGCACCTGTGCGGGCAAAGCACCGGTGGCGCCATCGCTGTCGATCACTTGCTGAACCAAGGCGAGCGCAGTCCCATCGATGGCGAGGTGATCCTGCTGGCGCCGCTGGTGCGGCCCCGGTCCTGGCGCTGGTCGAAATTCAGTTATCGGGTATTGCGCCACTTCGTCAACGGTATAGAGCGGCGCTTCAGCGAGAACACCAACGACCCGACTTTCCTGCCCTTCCTCGAAGCCGACCCGCTGCAACCGCGGCGGCTGCCCACGGCCTGGGTCGGCGCCTTGATTGCCTGGGTCAAGCGTATCGAGGCGGCGCCGCACTGCGCGCGACGGCCGTTGATCGTGCAGGGAGAAGCGGACGGTACGGTGGATTGGCCCTACAACCTCGAAGTGCTCAAGGCCAAGTTCAGCGAGCCACAGATCCTGATGTTGCCCGAAGCTCGCCATCACCTGGCCAACGAGCTGCCGGACATTCGCCGGCGTTACTTCGATTTCATCGAGCAGCGCCTGGGCTGATCATTCGAGGTCGGCGCTGTTCTGGCCCACCGCCAGGCCGGCACGCACCGCAGCCACGGCAGCCTGGTAATAAGCCTTGCCGTCTGGCGACTCGGCGAAGGTCGCGAATTCTTCCAGCTCGTCGTCGGACAGGTCGCGGTAGACGTACAGCAGGGTGTTGTTCAGGTCTTCGCCGATCTGTCCCATCAGACGCTGGCGCTGGCCGTCGAGCAGGCTTTGGGCCTGGCTGGCGCCAAACAGGCCGGGGATCATCGAGCTCAGGCTGTCGGCAGCTACGCCGGCGATCGCCAGGCTGACTTCGGCGCCGGCTTCGCGGGCTGGCAGGGCCCGGGCCAGGTGGCCTATGACCAGCAAGCGATTGTCGCTGGCCTGCATCTTCGGCAGGCCCTTGGCGTTCTTGGCCAGCTGGTCTTTGCGCGTGGCCAGCAGCTCGGCGGCGACAATCTTGCGCCCCAGTGGCGACTGGAAGAAGGCCAGCGCCGGCGCCGGGTTGGGCAACGTACTGCGCAGCTTGGCCAAGGCACGGTTGTCCATCGCCTGGGCCTGGAAGCGCTGGTTGCTGTTATTGACCAGCGCCTGGTAAACCGCAGGCGGCAGGCTGTTGCGGTAGCGCTGCTGGGCCGCGCTCACGGCATCGGAAAAGTGGGCGCGCTGGTCGGGCCAGCCGGCGGCCTTGTACAGTTGATCAAGGGTGTCTGCCCAGACAGGCATGGTGCAGATCATCAGCAGAAGCAGGGAAAACAGACGGTGCATTCAGGACTCCTGTCGGCAGGTGGCTATTGTCCTAGGCCCGGCGCCGTTTTGTCGAGCAATCCGAGCGCTTCTCAGCCAAGTGGCGCTGTGCGCCGACAGGGCGAATGGATATGATGCGCGCCATGCACATCTCCCCTGAAAACCCGATGCTTGCGGCCGTCGTCGACGATCTGGCCACCCGTGGCTGGTCGCAGCAGGCGCTCTTCCTGCCTGCCGACCTGGTGCGCGCGCTGGCGGCCGAATGCCGGCGCCGTGATGCCGAAGGCGAACTCAACCCGGCCGGCGTCGGGCGCGGTGATGCCCAGGAGGTGCGCGAGAGCATTCGCGGTGACCAGATCCAGTGGATCGACCCCGGCCAGGCCGAGGCCTGCGACCAGTACCTGGCGGCGATGGACCAGTTGCGTCAGGCCATCAACCAGGGCCTGTTCCTGGGCCTGGAAGATTTCGAATGCCACTTCGCCCTGTATCCACCGGGGGCGTTCTATCGCCGGCATCTGGACCGCTTCCGCGACGATGACCGGCGCATGGTGTCGGCGGTGCTCTATCTGAACGAAGACTGGCTGCCGGAGGACGGCGGGCAGCTGCGCATGTTCCTGGCGGACGATGTCGAGCACGATGTGCAGCCGGTGGCAGGTTGCCTGGCGATATTCCTTTCCGGTGAGGTGCCGCACGAAGTGCTGCCGGCCAGGCGCGAGCGCCTGTCATTGACCGGCTGGTTCCGGCGCCGTGGCAATGACCCGTTCTGATCTGCCCAAGGTGCTGGTGAGCGCCTGCCTGCTGGGCCAGCCGGTGCGCTATGACGGCCGGGCCAGCGGACATCCTGATGTGTTGCGGCAGTGGCAGGCTGAAGGGCGTGTGGTGCCCTTGTGCCCGGAGGTGGCGGGCGGTTTGCCGACACCGCGGCCACCGGCGGAGATCCCCGGTGGTCAGGGCTCGCAGGTGCTCGCGGGTGACGTGCAGGTGCTGACGGTGACCGGCGAGGATGTCACTGGCGAATTTCTCGCCGGGGCACAGCAGGCGCTGGCGCTGGTGCGGCGGCATGGCATTCGGGTGGCGGTGCTGAAGGCGGGCAGCCCTTCGTGTGGCAACCGCTTGACCTACGATGGCACCTTCAGCGGGGTGAAGGTACCGGGCGAGGGGGTGACCACGGCGTTGCTGCGGCGTGAGGGCGTGCAGGTCTTCAGTGAGCTGGAGCTGGAACAAGCGCAGCAGGCGTTGGCTCGCCTGCCTGCATGGCCTTGAACCACTTCTTCTCCAGCTCCTCCGTGCGTCCTTTTTCCTTGAGGCGATCAAGCGCTTTGTTCAACGCGGTCTCGAACGCCGGGTTGTCCTTCTGGAATGGGATCACCAGCTTCTTGTCGCCAAATGCCTGGCTCACATCGAACGAGCCATCCGACTTGAGCGATTCGCTCGCCGGGGTCAGGGCGATGTCGTACGTGCCCTTTTCCACACCTGGCAGGACTTCCGCTGCCGTCGCCTCGACAAAATCGGCACGCAGGCCCAGTTCACTGGCCAGGTCCTGGCCAAACTCGATTTCAAAGCCGGTCAGGCGTTCGCTCTGCTGATCCTTGAATGAATAGGGTGCGTTGTCGGGCTGCACGGCAATGCGCAATTCGCCCCGGTCGTTGATGTCGTCTATCAGCTCGGCCTGAGCCAATGGACTGATCAGTACTGCCAGCAGCACGCCTATGGTCGAACGCATGTATTGCCCCTTTTCCTTCAGCAGATGAGTAACTTTCGCCGCGACTTTCTTCCCCGTCGCAGTCGAGCGCAGCCTATGACCCTGAAGCCTTGGCGAGGTTTAACCCTAACTGAAATATTTGTCTTTGTGGGCTATCGTGAACTACCGCCGCCATTCGTTTAACGGGCAGCGGTCAATAAATGAATCAAGGAGAAGTGAATGAACAGCCTATTTTCGCGTGCTGCCTTAGCGGGTTTGCTGATGGGCGTCTCGGTGTTCGCCAGCGCCGCTGATGCCCTGAAGAGCCAGGAGCCGCCGGCGGGTGCCAAGGTTTCCATCCTTTCCCCCAAAGATGGCGAGCAGGTCGCTGCGACATTCACCGTCAAGTTCGGCATCGAGGGCATGCAACTCAAGCCTGCGGGAGACCAGACCCCGCATACCGGCCACCATCACCTGCTGGTGGATGTGGACAAGGAACCTGTCGCCGACATGCCGCTGCCGACCAGCCTGATGCCGGCAGCCGGTACCGCGTTGCCGGCCGGCCCGCAAGTGCTGCACTTCGGCAAGGCGCAAACCGAAACGACCATCACCTTGACGCCGGGCAAGCACACCCTGCAACTGGTATTGGGTGACCAATATCACGTGCCATTCAAGCCAAGTGTCGAATCGAAGAAGATCACTGTTGAAGTGAAATAAAAAAGGGAGGCCGCCAGGGCCTCCCTTTTTTTGCCGCCAGCGACCTTAGAACAGGACGCGCGAACGGATGGTGCCCTTGACCTGTTGCAGTTTTTCTTGCGCCAGGTCGGAGTACTCGGCGTCAACGTCGATCACCACGTAACCCACTTTCTCGTTGGTCTGCAGGAACTGACCGGAGATGTTGATACCGTTCTCGGCGAAGACCTTGTTGATCTCGCTGAGCACGCCCGGGATGTTTTCGTGGATGTGCAGCAGGCGGTGCTTGCCAGGGTGTGCTGGCAGGGCAACTTCCGGGAAGTTGACCGAGGAAACGGAAGTACCGTTGTCGCTGTACTTCACCAGCTTCTCGGCGACTTCCAGGCCGATGTTGGCCTGGGCTTCGGCGGTGGATCCACCGATGTGCGGGGTCAGGATCACGTTGTCCAGGCCACGCAGCGGGCTTTCGAACTCTTCGTCGTTGGAGCGCGGCTCGACCGGGAACACGTCGATGGCAGCGCCGATCAGGTGCTTGTCCTTGATTGCGGCAGCCAGGTGGTCCAGTTCGACCACGGTGCCACGGGCGGCGTTGATCAGGATCGAGCCCTTCTTCATCGCACGGATTTCTTTCTCGCCGATCATCCACTGGGTGGATGGCAGTTCAGGCACGTGCAGCGAAACGATGTCGGCCAGGCCCAGCAGCTCGTTGAGGCTGGTGACCTGTACAGCGTTGCCCAGCGGCAGCTTGGTCAGCGGGTCGTAGAAGTACACTTGCATGCCCAGGTTTTCTGCCAGGACCGACAGTTGGGTGCCGATCGAGCCGTAGCCGACGATGCCCAGCTTCTTGCCGCGGATC
This sequence comes from Pseudomonas vlassakiae, assembly GCF_014269035.2. Classification (GTDB taxonomy): domain Bacteria; phylum Pseudomonadota; class Gammaproteobacteria; order Pseudomonadales; family Pseudomonadaceae; genus Aquipseudomonas; species Aquipseudomonas vlassakiae. Next base: position 320,808 of record NZ_JABWRP020000004.1, on the reverse strand, counting down.
TCGAACGAGTTGGCCGCGCTCTTGATCCAGCCGCCACGGTGGCAGGAAGCGTTCTTCTCCGGGATGCCGCGCAGCAGCAGGATGGCCTCGGCCAGCACCAGCTCGGCCACCGAACGGGTGTTGGAGTACGGTGCGTTGAACACGGCGATACCGCGCTCGCGGGCCGCTGCCAGGTCGACCTGGTTGGTGCCGATGCAGAAGCAGCCGACGGCGACCAGTTTCTTGGCGCAGTCGAAGATTTCTTCGGTCAGTTGAGTGCGCGAGCGGATGCCGATGAAGTGGGCATCGGCGATCTTTTCCTTCAGCTCGGCATCCGGCAATGAACCGGTGAGGTATTCGATGTTGGTGTAGCCGGCAGCCTTGAGGGTATCGACTGCGTTCTGGTGCACACCTTCAAGAAGAAGGAACCGGATCTTGCTCTTGTCGAGAGAAGTCTTGCTCATCTGCGTAAACCTGTATCCCGGAGAAAAAATGGCGAGGACTGATGCCAGGCGCTACGGCAGCCTTAGCATGAACAGCGGGAGGGCTATGCTAGCATACGCGACACAATCTGAGCTTATCCCGACAGGTGAAGTGTGCTCAGGGTGACTATGAATAAGTCGAGAGTTCCAGCGATGACCCACCCCGCTGTAATTGATGAACTGATGACCCTTGTCGACCCTGGCAAGGTCCTGACCGACCCCGTTTCCCTGGACGCCTACGGCAAGGACTGGACCAAGCACTACCCTCCCGCGCCCACGGCCATCGTGTTCCCCAAGACGGTAGAACAGGTGCAGGCCATCGTCCGCTGGGCCAACCAGCACCACGTTGCACTGGTGCCGTCCGGCGGGCGTACCGGGCTTTCCGCCGGGGCTGTGGCGGCCAATGGCGAAGTTGTGGTCGCTTTCGACTACATGAACCAGATTGTCGGTTTCAATGCCTTCGACCGCACCGTGGTGTGCCAGCCCGGGGTAATCACCCGGCAGTTGCAGGCCTTTGCCGAAGAACAGGGCCTTTATTACCCGGTGGACTTCGCCTCCAGCGGCTCCAGCCAGATTGGCGGCAATATCGGCACCAATGCCGGCGGCATCAAGGTCATCCGTTACGGCATGACCCGCAACTGGGTGGCTGGCCTGAAAGTGGTCACCGGCAAGGGCGAACTGCTGGAACTGAACAAAGACCTGATCAAGAACGCCACCGGCTACGATCTGCGTCAGCTGTTCATCGGCGCCGAAGGTACCCTGGGCTTCGTGGTGGAAGCGACCATGCGCCTGGACCGTGCCCCGCGCAACCTCACGGCGATGGTGCTGGGCACGCCGGATTTCGACTCGATCATGCCGGTGCTGCATGCCTTCCAGGGCAAGCTCGACCTGACCGCCTTCGAGTTCTTTTCCGACAAGGGCCTGGCCAAGATCATGGCCCGTGGCGATGTGCCTGCCCCGTTCGACACCGACTGCCCGTTCTACGCCTTGCTGGAGTTCGAAGCCAGCACCGAGGAGGTTGCCAACCAAGCGCTGACCACCTTCGAGCATTGTGTCGAGCAGGGCTGGGTGCTGGATGGGGTGATGAGCCAGAGCGAAACCCAGCTGAAGAACCTGTGGAAACTGCGCGAGTACCTGTCCGAGACCATCTCCCACTGGACGCCCTACAAGAACGACATCTCCGTCACCGTTTCCAAGGTGCCGGCGTTCCTGCGCGATATCGATGCCATCGTCAGCGAGCATTATCCGGACTATGAGGTGGTCTGGTACGGCCACATCGGCGACGGCAACCTGCACCTGAACATCCTCAAGCCCGAGCACATGAGCAAGGATGACTTCTTCGCCTCGTGCACCAAGGTCAACAAGTGGGTGTTCGAGATCGTCCAGCGCTACAACGGCTCGATCTCTGCCGAGCACGGCGTGGGCATGACCAAGCGCGACTACCTGGGCTACAGCCGCTCGCCCGAAGAAATTGCCTGCATGAAGGCAATAAAGGCCATCTTCGACCCTAACGGCATCATGAATCCGGGTAAGATCTTCGCTCCTGAACAAGAGCAGTAATCAAAGGAGTCGGCCATGAGTTACCAGCACCAGTACGTAGACGGCACGCGCATTCATTTCCCGCTGGGCAAGGTCGTGTGCATCGGTCGCAACTATGCTGAACACGCCAAGGAACTGGACAACCCCATCCCTGCCGAGCCGCTGCTGTTCATCAAGCCGGGCAGCTGCGTGGTGCCACTGGAAGGCGGGTTCAAGATCCCGACCGACCGTGGCTCGGTGCACTACGAGGCCGAGATTGCCGTGTTGCTGGGCAAGCCGCTGTCGTCCAGTGCGTCCGAGGAAGAAGTGCTGGACGCCATCTCCGGCTACGCCCCGGCGCTGGACCTGACCCTGCGCGACGTGCAGGCCAAGCTCAAGGAAAAGGGCCTGCCGTGGGAGCTGTGCAAGAGCTTTGACGGTGCTTGCGTGCTGCCACCGTTCGTTTCCGCAGCGTCCTTTGAAGACGTGACCGATATTCCGGTGCGCCTGACCATCAACGGTGAAGTCCGCCAGGACGGCAACAGCGCGATGATGCTCAACCCGATCGTGCCGATCATCCAGTACATGGCGGCGCATTTCTCGCTGCAGGCGGGGGATGTGATCCTGACCGGCACACCGGCCGGTGTCGGGCCGTTCAATGTCGGTGACGAGCTGGTGCTGGAACTGCCGGGCGTCTGCCGCTTCGAGAGCCGGGTGCTCTGACCTGAAACCCTGTCGCCTGCTTCGCGGGTGAACCCGCTCCCACAGCTACAGCGCAGGCATCAGATGCGGCGCGATCCCTGTAGGAGCGGGTTTACCCGCGAAGAGGCCGGCCCTGTTTACCGTTTTTTCACACCCGATGCGGATAATGCGCAGATATTTGCCCGTACCCCCAGGACTTCCGCATGCCAGCACACTCTAGCGCCCCCGCATCCCCCAAGCGCCGCTTCTACCTGCGCTGGCCCTTCGGCCTGGCCGTTGCGGCTGTGATCGGTTACGGCGCGGCGGTTGCCATGCACTGGGATGACCGCGGCCTGCTGTGGGTCAAGGAAGGCTTCGAAACCAGCGCCGAGCGTAGCGAAAGCGTGTGGCTGCCGGACTATCAGGTCGACATCGACGCCAAAGTGTTACCGGGCATGGACGATGACGAAGCTTCGGACATCGCCTACAGCCCGCACACTCGCACGTTGTTCGCGGTGATGGGCAAGAACGCGTTCCTGGTCGAGCTCAGTCTCGACGGCGACGTGCTGCGCAAGATCCCGCTGGTGGGCTGGAACAACCCGGAAGGCGTCGCCGTGATGGAAGACGGCCATTTGGCGATCACCGATGAACGCCTGCACGACCTCACCGTGGTCAAGGTGGACGCCCAGACCGCTTCGCTGAACCACGCGGATTTCCAGAGTTACGACTTGGGCGAGTCGGTGAAGCGCAACAAGGGCTACGAAGGCGTGGCCTGGGACCCGATGCGCCAGCGCCTGGTGATCGGTGAGGAGCGGCCGCCGAAGCTGTACACCTGGAGCAGCGACGGGCGCAGCCCGCTCAAGGGTGACAAACAGGTCTTGGCCAACGACGAACTCGACGTGCGTAACCTGTCGGCCCTGGGCGTCGACCCACGCACGGGGCATCTGCTGGTGTTGTCGGCCGACTCCAACATGCTGCTGGAGCTTGATGAGCAAGGTCAGCAGGTCAGCTTCATGACCTTGCTGGGTGGCTTCAACGGCCTGCAGCACACCATCCCGCGTGCCGAAGGCGTTGCCATGGACGATCAGGGCAACCTGTACATGGTCAGCGAGCCGAACCTGTTCTATCGCTTCAAGAAGAACGACTGACCGGGTTTCTCGGCTCGCTCGCGCACGCCGTTACTCGGCCTTGAGGGTCTTCACGCCTTCGGCGGTACCCAGCAGCAGCAGGTCCGCCGGGCGCGCCGCGAACAGGCCGTTGGTCACCACGCCGACAATGGCGTTGATCTGTGCTTCCAGCTCCACCGGGTTGCTGATCTGCAGGTTGTGCACATCGAGGATCACGTTGCCGTTGTCGGTCACCACGCCTTCCCGGTACACCGGATCGCCGCCCAGCTTGACCAGCTGACGCGCCACGTGGCTGCGGGCCATCGGAATCACCTCGACCGGCAGCGGGAAGGCGCCCAGCACCGGCACCAGCTTGCTGCCGTCGGCGATGCAGATGAAGGTCTTGGCCACGGCCGCGACGATCTTCTCGCGGGTCAGGGCCGCGCCGCCGCCCTTGATCAGGTTCAGGTGCGCGTCGCTTTCGTCGGCGCCATCGACATAGAACTCCAGCTCGCTGACGCTGTTCAGCTCATAGACCGGGATGCCATGGCCCTTCAGACGCTGGGCGGTGGCTTCGGAGCTGGCGACCGCGCCATCGAAGGCGGCCTTGTGCTGAGCCAGGGCGTCGATGAAGAAATTGGCAGTCGAACCTGTGCCGACGCCGACGACGCTCTTTTCATCCAGCTTTGGCAGAATGAAGTCGACAGCGGCCTGGGCGACGGCCTGTTTGAGTTGGTCCTGGGTCATGCGGGCTCCGGAAAGGGGCAGGGCGGTAGTCAAAGGAGCCTAGTATAACGGCTCGGGCGGCTTTGCTGTGGTCGCCCGACGTAGCGCTGGGGTAGACTCGCAGCCCTTGTCCCGCGGCCAGTGATGCTTTCCCGATGCTCGAACAGTACGTCAAGAAGATCCTCACCTCGCGCGTCTACGACGTCGCTGTCGAAACCCCGTTGCACAGCGCCGGGCAGCTGAGCAAGCGTCTGGGCAACCAGATTCTGCTCAAGCGCGAAGACCTGCAGCCGGTGTTCTCGTTCAAGATCCGCGGGGCGTACAACAAGCTGGCGCAGCTGACCCAGGAAGAGCTGGCCCGCGGCGTGGTGACTGCTTCGGCTGGCAACCACGCCCAGGGCGTGGCCCTGGCGGCCCGCGAGCTGGGCATCAAGGCCACCATCGTGATGCCCAAGACCACCCCGGAAATCAAGGTCGAAGGCGTACGCTCGCGCGGCGGCAAGGTAGTGCTGCATGGCGACTCGTTCCCGGAAGCGCTGGCCTACTCGCTGAAGCTGGTCGACGAGAAAGGCTTCGTCTATATCCACCCTTATGACGACCCGCACACCATTGCCGGCCAAGGCACCGTGGCGATGGAAATCCTCCGTCAGCACCCTGGGCAGCTGGACGCGATCTTCGTCCCGGTGGGCGGCGGGGGCCTGATTGCCGGTATTGCGGCCTATGTGAAGTATCTGCGCCCGGAAATCAAGGTGATCGGCGTCGAGCCGGACGACTCCAACTGCCTGCAGGCAGCGATGGCGGCTGGCGAGCGCGTGGTGCTGCCACAGGTCGGGCTGTTCGCCGACGGCGTGGCGGTGGCGCAGATTGGCCAGCACACCTTCGACATCTGCCGCCACCATGTGGATGAGGTAGTGACTGTCAGCACCGATGAAATCTGTGCAGCGATCAAGGATATCTACGATGATACCCGCTCGATCACCGAACCTGCCGGCGCCCTGGGCGTGGCGGGCATCAAGAAGTATGTCGAGCTCAAGGGTGTGACGGGGCAGACCCTGGTTGCCATCGACTCGGGCGCCAACGTCAACTTCGACCGCCTGCGCCATGTGGCCGAACGCGCCGAACTGGGCGAAAAACGTGAAGCCATCATCGCCGTGACCATCCCCGAGCGCCCGGGCAGCTTCAAGGCCTTCTGCGAGGCCATCGGCAAGCGCCAGATCACCGAATTCAACTACCGCAAGCACACCTCCGATGAAGCGCACATCTTCGTTGGCGTGCAGACCCACCCGGAAAACGACCCGCGGGCGGCGCTGGTGCAGCAGCTGATCGAACAAGGCTTCCCGGTGACCGACCTGACCGACAACGAACTGGCCAAGCTGCACATCCGCCATATGGTCGGTGGGCATTCGGCCGGCGCCAGCGACGAGATCGTGCTGCGCTTCGAGTTCCCCGAGCGGCCGGGGGCGTTGTTCAACTTCCTCACCAAACTGGGTGGGCGCTGGAACATCTCGATGTTCCACTACCGCAACCACGGTGCGGCTGACGGGCGCGTGGTGGCCGGCTTGCAGGTGCCGGAGGACGAACGCCACCTGGTACCGGCGGCGCTGGCCAAGATCGGTTACCCGTACTGGGACGAGACAGACAACCCGGCCTACAAGCTGTTCCTGGGTTGAGCGGCTAAGCTTGGCTTATCGCTCAAGGACGTGAAGACATGGAACACCTGACCACCCTCAAGGCCCTGCACATCATCGCCACCGTGCTGTTGCTGCTGGGCGCCCTCGGGCTGACGGCCTGGACCATACGTGCCCGTCGCCACGGCGATGCCCAGGCCTACGCCAAGCTGCTGCGCCGCCCGCTGGTGTTCGTCTGGGGGGTGATGGGGCTGTGCCTGTTGAGCATGCCGTTCACCGGCTGGTGGCTGGTGCATCTGGTGGGGTGGCCGCTGGGGCAGACCTGGGTGCTGGCCTCCAGCGTCCTCTATACCTTGGGCGCGTTTGCCGGATGGTGGCTGCTGGTGCGGCTGAACCGGCTGCGCAAGGCTGAAGTGGTGGGGTTGCGCTTCACCCTGGCCCTGGCGGTGTTCAGTGGGGTGTGCTTGCTGTCCATCGCCGGGTTGATGGGCGCCAAGCCGGTCTGAAGCCTGGGCAGGGCTTCGCGCGCCATTGCGATACGAGGAGTTTTCACCGCACTGCACATAAGCGTGGCGGGCGCGTTGCTGCGCTCGCAGGCTTTGTGGAACAATGCGGTGACATGCGTTTGCGAGGTTGCTGCCGTGATCGACCCCGATGGTTTTCGCCCCAATGTTGGGATCATTCTCACGAATGATGCCGGGCAGGTGCTATGGGCTCGACGGATCAACCAGGATGCCTGGCAATTCCCCCAGGGTGGTATCAACCCTGACGAGACGCCAGAAGATGCCCTGTACCGCGAGCTGAACGAAGAAGTTGGCCTTGAACGCGACGATGTGGAAATTCTTGCCTGCACCCGCGGCTGGTTGCGTTATCGTTTACCCCAGCGGCTGGTCCGCACCCACAGCCAACCGCTGTGCATCGGCCAGAAGCAAAAGTGGTTTCTGCTGCGCCTGGTGAGCAATGAACAACGGGTGCGGATGGACCTGACCGGCAAGCCGGAGTTCGACGGCTGGCGCTGGGTCAGCTATTGGTACCCGCTGGGCCAGGTGGTGACATTCAAACGTGAAGTCTACCGCCGCGCCCTGAAAGAGCTTGCACCGCGTCTGCTGACGCGCGACTGACGACGGAGTTCGACCCCGAGCCATGCTCAATACGCTGCGCAAGATCGTCCAGGAAGTGAACTCCGCCAAAGATCTCAAGACGGCGTTGGGGATCATTGTCTTGCGCGTCAAGGAGGCCATGGGCAGCCAGGTCTGCTCGGTGTACCTGCTCGACCCGGAAACCAACCGCTTCGTGCTGATGGCCACCGAGGGCCTGAACAAGCGCTCCATCGGCAAGGTCAGCATGGCCCCCAACGAGGGCCTGGTCGGCCTGGTGGGTACCCGGGAAGAGCCGCTGAACCTGGAAAACGCCGCCGATCACCCGCGTTATCGCTACTTCGCCGAAACCGGCGAAGAGAAATTCGCCTCTTTCCTCGGTGCGCCGATCATCCACCACCGGCGTGTGGTGGGTGTACTGGTCATCCAGCAGAAGGAACGCCGCCAGTTCGACGAAGGCGAAGAAGCCTTCCTCGTCACCATGAGCGCGCAGCTCGCCGGGGTTATCGCCCACGCCGAAGCCACGGGCTCCATTCGTGGCCTGGGCCGCCAGGGCAAGGGCATTCAGGAAGCGCGCTTCGTCGGTGTGCCGGGCTCGCCGGGGGCTGCTGTGGGGCGTGCCGTGGTCATGCTGCCACCGGCCGACCTGGAAGTGGTGCCGGACAAGACCGTCGATGACATCGACGCCGAGCTGAAACTGTTCCAGAACGCCCTCGAAGGCGTGCGTGAAGACATGCGCAAGCTGTCGGCCAAGCTGGCGACCCAGCTGCGCCCGGAAGAGCGCGCACTGTTCGATGTGTACCTGATGATGCTCGAAGACGCCGCCCTCGGTGGCGAAGTGATCGAAGTCATCAAGACCGGCCAATGGGCTCAAGGTGCCTTGCGCCAGGTGGTTGGCGAGCACGTCAACCGTTTCGAGCTGATGGACGACGACTACCTGCGCGAGCGCGCCTCGGATGTGAAGGACCTTGGCCGGCGCCTGCTGGCCTACCTGCAGGAAGCGCGCTCGCAGTCGCTGGTATATGCCGACAACACCATCCTGGTCAGTGAAGAACTGACCCCGGCGATGCTCGGCGAAGTGCCGGAAGGCAAGCTGGTGGGCCTGGTCTCGGTACTGGGTTCGGGCAACTCCCACGTCGCCATCCTCGCCCGCGCCATGGGCATCCCGACGGTCATGGGCCTGGTCGACCTGCCATATTCCAAGGTCGACGGCATCGAGATGATCGTCGACGGCTACAAGGGCGAGGTGTTCACCAACCCCAGTGACGTGCTGCGCAAGCAGTACAGCGATGTGGTCGAGGAAGAACGCCAGCTGGCTCAAGGCCTTGACGCCCTGCGCGAACTGCCGTGCGTCACCCCCGACGGCCATCGCATGCCATTGTGGGTCAATACCGGTCTGCTCGCCGATGTGGCCCGCGCCCAGCAGCGCGGTGCCGAAGGGGTTGGCCTGTACCGTACCGAAGTGCCGTTCATGATCAACCAGCGCTTTCCCAGCGAGAAGGAGCAGCTGGCGATCTACCGCGAGCAGCTGGCGGCCTTCCACCCGCTGCCGGTGACCATGCGCACCCTCGACATCGGTGGCGACAAGGCGCTTTCGTACTTCCCGATCAAGGAAGAAAACCCGTTCCTCGGCTGGCGCGGCATCCGCGTCACCCTCGATCACCCGGAAATCTTCCTGGTGCAGACCCGCGCCATGCTCAAGGCCAGCGAGGGTCTGAACAACCTGCGCATCCTGTTGCCGATGATTTCCGGCATTCACGAGCTGGAAGAGGCGCTGCATCTGATCCACCGTGCCTGGGGCGAGGTACGCGACGAAGGCACCGACGTGCCGATGCCGCCAGTGGGCGTGATGGTGGAAATTCCTGCGGCGGTGTACCAGACCAAGGAGCTGGCGCGGCAGGTGGACTTCCTCTCGGTCGGTTCCAACGACCTCACCCAGTACCTGTTGGCGGTGGACCGCAACAACCCGCGGGTCGCCGACCTATACGACTACCTGCACCCGGCGGTGCTGCAGGCGCTCAATACCGTGGTGCGTGATGCGCATGGCGAAGGCAAGCCGGTGAGCATCTGTGGCGAGATGGCCGGCGACCCGGCGGCAGCGATCCTGTTGATGGCCATGGGCTTCGACAGCCTGTCGATGAACGCCACCAACCTGCCGAAGGTGAAGTGGATGCTGCGCCAGGTGAACATGAGCAAGGCCAAGGAGTTGCTGGTCGAAGCCTTGAGCCATGACAACCCGCAAGTTATCCACAGCTCCCTGCAACTGGCCCTGAAGAACCTCGGGCTGGCGCGCATGATCGGGCCAGGGGCGAACAAGACCCTCTGAGGTCCTGGGGCCGCTTTACGGCCCCATGGCCCTCAAACCAAAAGCTCGACTTCGCCCAGGTGGCCACCAAACGGCCCGAAACTGCGCTCTACCAGCTGCCTTCTCCCCTGATCATCGACAATCAGCACGGTACTCGCCCGTGTGCCATAGTTCTGGCTGGCAATAAACACACTCGAAAGCAACTTCTCTGTCGCCATTCCCACGCCAGTCTCCGGTAGCTCAGCGTCGGCTGCCGGCTCGTTATCGGCCAGCAACGCCAGCAATCGCTGCGGATCTGCCGACTCAAGCAGCGCCTCCAGCCCAGCGCGCGCTTTCACCAGCTTCGGCCATGGCGTATCCAGCCCGGCATTGGACAGCCCATACACCCCGGCCTCCAGCAAGCGAGGCGCCACGTCGCGGGCATGCAGGTAGCCCAATTGATGGCCATCACCCACCAGCAGGTTGAACCCGGAATATTGGCCGCTGCGGCTGGCTACCTGGTCGAGGTAGGCCTCTACCCCCAGTTCACCTTGAAGATATGCCGCCACCAGCTCGCCGCGCGAACGCGGCCCCAGCACCTGTCCAGGGTCGCGGATATTGGTCAGCGCCGCAAAGCGCCCCTGGGGGCCAACGCCCAGCCAGGTACCGCCTGCTTCAAGGTCGCGCCCGGCATATACCCCGGGCGCATCGTCCCAGGCAGCCAGGGCCAGGGTCGGGCGGGCGTAGAACTCGTCACGGTTGGCCGCGACGATCAGTGGCAGGGCCTGCCCGGGCCGCCAGGCGAATACGATCAGGCACATAGGTTGGGCCTCTGTGTTTTTGCCCACTGTACCCACTGCACGGGTGTCGATCCATCCTGTCACAGACTTCACTAGAGCCCCGAGCCCGGCTTCCGTTACCATGCCGGATTGTTTTCTCGGGGACGACGAATGGAATTCGTGCTCTATCTGCTATTGGGCGCCTGTGCCGGTGTGCTGGCCGGGCTGTTCGGCGTGGGCGGCGGCATCATCATCGTGCCGGTGCTGGTGTTCAGCTTCACCCTGCAAGGTTTCGACGCCTCAGTGCTGACTCACCTGGCGGTCGGCACCTCGCTGGCAACCATTGTCTTCACCTCGATCAATGCCGTGCTCGAGCACCACCGCAAGGGCGCCGTGCAATGGCCGATCTTCGCCTGGATGACCCTCGGTATCCTCATCGGCGCCGGGGTCGGCGCCAAGACCGCTTCGCTGATCCAGGGCCCGCACTTGCAGAAGATCATTGGCGTATTTGCCCTGATCATCGCCGCGCAGATGGCCTTGGACCTCAAGCCCAAGGCCAGCCGTGACATCCCTGGCAAGCCGGCGTTGATTGGCGCCGGCGGGGTGATCGGTTGGGCTTCGGCGATCTTCGGCATCGGCGGCGGCTCGCTGACCGTGCCGTTCCTGACCTGGCGCGGCCTGCCGATGCAAAAGGCCGTGGCGACCTCGTCAGCCTGCGGCCTGCCGATTGCCCTGGCCAGTGCCCTGAGCTTCATGCTGCTGGGCTGGCATGAGGAACACCTGCCGCCCCACAGCCTGGGTTTCGTCTACCTGCCGGCGCTGATCGGCATTGCCGTGACCAGCATGTTTTTCGCACGCTTCGGCGCACGCCTGGCGCACAAGCTGTCGCCACGCCTGTTGAAACGCCTGTTCGCAGCCTTGCTGTTCTGCGTCGGCCTCAGCTTTCTGATTTGAATCGAGAGGAAGTTCCATGCTGCCTTACCCGCAGATAGACCCCGTGGCCGTAGCCCTCGGGCCACTGAAAATCCACTGGTACGGCCTGATGTACCTGGTCGGCATCGGCGGTGCCTGGCTGCTCGCCTCGCGCCGGCTCAACCGCTTCGACCCGACCTGGACCCGCGAGAAACTGTCCGACCTGGTGTTCTGGTTGTCGATGGGGGTGATCGTCGGTGGGCGCCTGGGCTACGTGCTGTTCTACGACCTGCACGCCTACCTGGCCAACCCGACGCTGATCTTCGAGGTCTGGAAAGGTGGCATGTCGTTCCACGGTGGCTTCATCGGCGTGATGCTGGCCGCGCTGTGGTTCGGCAAGCGCAACAACAAGTCGTTCTTCGAGCTGATGGACTTCGTCGCGCCGCTGGTGCCGATCGGCCTGGGCGCCGGGCGCATCGGCAACTTCATCAACGCCGAGCTGTGGGGCAAGCCTACCGACGTGCCATGGGCGATGATCTTCCCACCGTTCAGCGACCCGGCCCAGCTGCCGCGCCACCCGTCGCAGCTGTACCAGTTCGCCCTGGAAGGCGTGGCACTGTTCCTCATCCTCTGGCTGTTCTCGCGCAAGCCGCGGCCGACCATGGCGGTATCCGGGATGTTCGCGCTGTTCTACGGCATCTTCCGCTTCATCGTCGAGTTCGTCCGGGTGCCGGACGCCCAGCTCGGTTACATCGCCTGGGGTTGGCTGACCATGGGTCAGATTCTCTGCGTGCCGATGATCCTGGCTGGCCTCGGCCTGATCTGGTGGGCTTATAATCGCAAGCCCACGGCGAAACCCGCCTGATTATTCCCACGGCAGGGGTGATCCCCCTGCCGTTTTCGTTACAGGTAAGCCATGAAACAGTATCTGGACCTGGTCCGCGACGTCATCGAAAACGGCACCCTGCAGGGCAATCGCACCGGCATCCGCACCATCAGCCTGCCGGGCGCCATGTTGCGTTTCGACCTGCAAAAAGGCTTCCCGGCCATCACTACGCGCAAGCTGGCGTTCAAGTCGGCGATCGGCGAGATGGTCGGCTTCCTGCGTGGCGTGAAGAACGCCGGTGAATTCCGCGAACTGGGCTGCAAGGTCTGGGACCAGAACGCCAACGAGAACGCCCAGTGGCTGGCCAACCCGTTCCGCCAGGGCCATGACGACCTCGGCGAGATCTATGGCGTGCAATGGCGCCAGTGGCCGGGCTACAAGCGCATCCCGTTGAGCAACCCGGCAGCCATCGAAATGGCCGAGCAGGCCGGTTTCCGCCGCATCGCCCAGGACGAAGAGGATGGCGTGGCCTTCGTCATCCTGTACAAGGCCATCGACCAGGTGCGCCAGTGCCTGGACACCATCGCCAACGACCCGGGCAGCCGGCGCATCCTGTTCCACGGCTGGAACTGCGCCCAGCTCGACGAAATGGCCCTGCCGCCGTGCCATCTGCTGTACCAGTTCCACCCGAATGTCGAGACCAGGGAACTATCCCTGACGCTTTACATCCGCTCCAACGACCTGGGCCTGGGCACGCCGTTCAACCTCACTGAAGGCGCGGCGCTGCTGTCGCTGTTCGGCCGCCTCACCGGCTACACCCCGCGCTGGTTCACCTACTTCATTGGCGATGCCCACGTGTATGAAAACCACCTGGACATGCTCAACGAGCAGCTCAAGCGCGAACCGCTGGAAGCGCCGAAGCTGGTGATCAGTGACCGTGTGCCGGAGTTCGCCAAGACCGGCAAGTACGAGCCGGAGTGGCTGGAGAAGATCGAGCCGAGCGACTTCAGCCTGGAAGGGTATGAGCACCATGCGCCGATGACGGCGCCGATGGCGGTCTGATAGTTGCAGATCGCCTGAGCTGGCCTGTTCGCGGGCGTGCCCGCGAACGCTTTTTCATCTAGTGCCCATGGCTTCGGCCCACATGCGAATGCTCGGTATCCGGCACCGATACCGCGCCGTTCGTCTCCAGCTGCTGCAAGATCGCGCACTCCGCCCCCTGCGCATTGCAGCGCCGCCGCAGCTCCACCAGCTGCTCCTGCAACGCCACCAGGCCATCGATCCGCGCTTGCACATGGTCGATGTGTTCATCGATCAACGCATTGACGCTGCCGCACGCGTCGTCGGGGCTGTCGCGCAGGCGTAGCAGGCTGCGGATCTCGTCCAGGGTCATGTCCAGCGTTCGGCAGTTGCGAATGAAGGTCAGCCGCTCGACATGGGCCTGGGTGTACTGCCGGTAGTTACCCTCGGTGCGCGCCGGCTCCGGCAGCAATTGTTCACGCTCGTAATAGCGGATGGTTTCCACGGCGCAATCGGTGGCTTTGGCCAGTTCTCCGATTTTCATCACGAATCTCCAGCAAGTGGCTTGACCCTATAGTGGCTACAGGGTGTTCACTTGGCAACAGGCTCAATTTAAGGATGACCCCATGAACCAGCCTGTCAGCCACGAACACACGCATCCACACGATCATGCCCATGGCGAACAAGACCATGGCCATGTCGCCCACGGTCACAGCTGCTGTGGCTCAAGCGCTGCGCCCGCGTGGGTGCAACTGAGCGAGAAGGCCAGCAGCCACGCCCAGCTCAGCCGCTTTCGCATCGACGCCATGGATTGCCCCACCGAGCAGACCCTGATCCAGGACAAGCTGGGCAAGCTGGCGGGCATCGAGCAGCTGGAGTTCAACCTGATCAACCGCGTGCTTGGCGTGCGTCATACCTTGAACGGCACCGGAGAGATTGAGCGCGCCATCGACAGCCTGGGCATGAAGGCCGAGCCGTTGACTGCTGAAGACGACGGCAGCGGCGCCGCAGCGCAGCCGCACAAGGCCCGTTGGTGGCCGCTGGCCCTGTCGGGTATTGCCGCGATCGCCGCCGAAATCGTGCACTTCGCCAGCCTCGCGCCGCAATGGCTGGTGGCTGCGCTTGCGCTGGCGGCCATCCTCGGCTGCGGCCTGGGCACTTACAGGAAGGGCTGGATCGCCCTGAAAAACCGCAACCTCAACATCAATGCGCTGATGAGCATTGCCGTGACCGGCGCCGTGCTGATTGGCCAGTGGCCGGAAGCAGCCATGGTCATGGTGCTGTTCACCGTCGCCGAGCTGATCGAGGCGCGCTCGCTGGACCGTGCGCGCAATGCCATCGGCGGGCTGATGCAGCTGACTCCGGACATGGCCACGGTGCAGCAGGCCGATGGTCAGTGGCGCGAGGTGGAGGTGCGCGAGGTAGCTATCGGTGCTTTGGTGCGGGTGCGCCCGGGCGAACGCATCGGCCTGGATGGCGAAGTGGTCAGCGGGCAATCCAGCGTCGATCAGGCGCCGATCACCGGCGAAAGCCTACCTGTGGAAAAGGCGGCGGGCGACAAACTGTTCGCCGGCACCATCAACCAGGCCGGTGCCTTGGAATATCGCGTGACGGCCGCCGCAGGGCAATCGACCCTGGCACGCATCATCAAGGCCGTCGAAGAAGCACAAGGTGCGCGTGCGCCCACGCAGCGTTTCGTCGACCAGTTCTCGCGCATCTACACCCCGGTGGTGTTCGCCGTGGCCTTGGCGGTAGCGGTGATTCCACCACTGCTGACGGCCGGCGCCTGGTTCGACTGGGTATACCGTGCGCTGGTCCTGCTGGTGGTGGCGTGCCCGTGCGCGCTGGTCATTTCTACCCCGGTGACCATCGTCAGTGGCCTGGCCGCTGCGGCGCGCAAAGGCATCCTGATCAAGGGCGGGGTGTACCTGGAAGGCGGCCGCAAGCTGGACTTCCTCGCCCTGGACAAGACCGGCACCATCACCCACGGCAAACCGGTGCAAACCGATGCCAAGGTGCTTGACCCGCTGTTCGAGGGCCGCGCCCAGGCGTTGGCGGCGAGCCTGGCCGACCGTTCCGATCACCCGGTGTCGGGCGCCATCGCCCAGTTTGCCAAGGCGCAGAACCTGCCGCTGAGCGAGGTCAGCGAATTCGCTGCCCTGGCCGGCCGTGGCGTGCGCGGTGATATCGACGGCGAAACCTACCACCTGGGCAACCATCGCTTGGTCGAGGAGCTGGGCCTGTGCTCGCCGGAGCTGGAGGCCCAACTGGACACACTGGAGCGCCAGGGCAGGACGGTGGTGCTGCTGCTCGACCGTTCCGGGCCGTTGGCCCTGTTCGCCGTGGCCGACACGGTCAAGGACAGCAGCCGCCAGGCCATTGCCGAACTGCACGCGCTGGGTATCCAGACCGTCATGCTGACCGGCGACAATCCGCACACTGCCCAGGCCATTGCCGCGCAGGTGGGCATCGACCGGGCCGAGGGCAACCTGCTGCCGGCCGACAAGCTGCACAGCATCGAGCGGTTGTACGCCGAAGGGCACCGGGTCGGTATGGTCGGCGATGGTATCAACGACGCGCCGGCACTGGCCCGTGCGGAGATTGGTTTCGCCATGGCGGCGGCAGGTACCGACACGGCGATCGAGACTGCCGACGTGGCGCTGATGGATGACGACTTGCGTAAAATCCCGGTGTTCGTCAGGCTGTCGCGCCAAAGTGCGGCGATCCTGAGGCAGAACATCGTTCTGGCGCTGGGCATCAAGGCGATATTCCTGGCGATCACCTTTGCCGGCATGGCGACCATGTGGATGGCGGTGTTCGCCGACATGGGCGTGAGCCTGCTGGTGGTGTTCAACGGTCTGCGCCTGTTGCGCAAATGAGGTCCTGCAATGCTGAGTGCCGAGCTCAAAGCCTTCTACATGGTGGCCCGACTGGGCAGCATCACCCTGGCGGCGAAGAAGCTCGGGCTCAGCCAGCCGACGGTGACAACACAGATCCGCAGCCTGGAAAGCCACTATGCGGTGGAGCTGTTCTACCGCGGCGGTCGGCGCCTGGTGTTGAGCGAGGAGGGCGTGCGGCTGTTGCCAATGGTCAAGGCGCTGCTGCAGCAAGAGGCCGACATCGAGTTCGAGCTGCGTAACAGCGGCCAGGCCCAGGGCAGTTTGCGCATCGCTGCCACCGCGCCGTACTACATCCTCGACTTGGTGAAGATCTTTCGCGAGCGCCTGCCCCAGGTCGAATTGACGGTGGAGATCGGCAACTCGCAGCAAGTGCTGGAGATGCTCGAAGACTACCGGGTGGATATCGCCGCCTCGTCGCAGCTGGTGGAAGATGCCCGGCTGGTGCGACGGGTGTTGGGCACCGACCCGCTGGTGGTGGCGGTGCATCGCAATCATCCGTTGGCGCATCGGCAGGCGGTATCCATCGAGGTGCTGGCAGGGCATTGCCTGCTGATGCGCGAGAAGGGCTCGACCACCCGCCAGCTGACCGAACAGATGATGCATGAGGCGGGGGTGAAGGCCGGTTCGTTGCTGGAGATCGGCAGCCGCGAGTCGATCCGCGAGGCGGTACTGCGCAATATCGGCATCAGCGTGATTGCCCGCCATGAGGTCCCGCACAACCCGGAACTGCGGGTGCTGGCGCTGGACAATGCGCCGGTGATGCATGAGTACCTGTATTGCCTGAAGGAGCGGCGCCAGGCCAGGTTGCCAGCGGCCTTTCTTGGCGTGGCGCAGGAAGTGGTGGGGTCGCACCTGTAGGTCAGGCCATTACAAAATCTGCCTATATCACTATCACCGGCTTTTGCCCTAAAGCCACAGAACCTTCGCACAGCCTTCCTAGCATGGCCCTCACTTGTTCGATGAGGCCTTGCCATGAACCACGCCACTCCGGGCGCACAGATGAAAGTGCGCGGTATCCACAAGCGTTTCGGTGCCTTCACCGCGCTCAACGACGTGTCTCTGGACATCGCTGCGGGCGAGCTGGTCTGCCTGCTCGGCCCGTCCGGTTGCGGCAAGACCACCCTGCTGCGCTGCATTGCCGGCCTCGAGCGCCAGGACCGTGGTGCGCTGTACATCGGTGAACGCGATATTTCCGAGCTGCCTCCCCAGGCACGGGACTACGGCATCCTGTTCCAGTCCTACGCGCTGTTCCCCAACCTTACTGTCGAAGCCAATATTGCCTACGGCTTGACTGGCAGCAGTCGCGACGAGAGCCGCCAGCGCGTAGCTGACATGCTCGACCTGATTGGCCTGTCCGGTAGCGAAAAGAAATACCCCGGCCAGCTGTCCGGCGGCCAGCAGCAGCGCGTGGCCTTGGCCCGCGCGCTGGCACCGTCGCCGTCGCTGCTGCTGCTCGACGAACCGATGTCGGCGCTGGATGCCCGGGTGCGCGAGCACCTGTGCACCGAGCTTCGCCAGTTGCAGCGCCAGCTGGGCATCACCACGTTGATGGTCACCCACAATCAGGACGAGGCCATGCTCATGGCCGACCGCATTGCGGTGATGAACAACGGCCGAGTCGAGCAGTACGCGACCCCGCAAGCCATCTACGACCAGCCGGCCACGCCGTTCGTCGCCGAGTTCGTCGGCCAGGGCAACTGGCTACCGTTCCAGCGCAGTGGCGACAGCCATGCCCAGGTCGGCGCCATGAGCATGCGCTTGGCGGCGGACGCCGGCTCCGCCCGCAGCGGCCGGTTGTTCTGTCGGCCGGAAGCGATCACGGTAAACCCGGTGATGCATGAGGAAAACCTGTTCCCGGCCAAGGTTCGCGAAATCACGTTCCTGGGCAACCGCTGCCGCATGAGCTTCGAGCTCAAGGCCCTGCCGGGTCATGCGTTGCTCGCCGAACTGGCGCCGGAAGCCATGCCTCGCCTGGGTTCGCAGGATATCTGGGTGGCCTTGCCGCCGCAGAGCCTGCAGGTGTTTGCCTGAATGGCCGCGCCCATGTCCCTGCCGTTGACCCAGCCCAAGGATGCGCGATGCGGCGACGTCGCCCTGGGTGACCGCCTGTTCGTCATCGGCGGCAAGAGCCTGCTGTTGGTCCTGTTGCTGCTGGCCGTGGTGCTGCCGCTGCTGGCCATCTTCTGGAAAGGCTTCAGCGGTGAAGCCGGCCAAGGTGGAGGCTGGTTGGCCGCCCGCGAACTGTTCGCCAGCGAAAACTTCCACTGGCTGCTCGGCAACAGTCTGTCGGTGGCCTTCACCGTGGCGGCCATCGTGGTGCCGCTGGCGTACCTGTTCGCCTACGCCCTGCAGCGCACGCTGATCCCGGCCAAGGGCCTGTGGCGCGGCATCTCGCTGCTGCCGCTGTTGGCGCCGTCGATGCTCCCGGCAATTGCGCTGGTCTACCTGTTCGGCAACCAGGGCGTGCTGCGCAGCCTGCTCAACGACAACATCTACGGCTTCTGGGGCATCGTGCTCGGCGAGGCCATCTACACCTTCCCCCATGCGCTGATGATCCTGCTCTCGGCCCTGGCGCTGGCCGACGCACGGCTGTTCGACGCGGCATCGAGCATGGGCGCCGGGCCGTGGCGGGCGTTCTGCAGCATCACCTGGCCTGCCACGCGTCAGGCGGTGTTCGCCGCGTTCTGCCTGGTGTTCACCCTGACCATCACCGACTTCGGCGTGCCGGTCGTGGTCGGTGGTGACTACCAGGTGCTGGCGCTGGAAGCCTACAAGGCGGTGGTCGGCCAGCAGCAGTTCGGCCGCGGTGCGTTGATCGGCATGGTGTTGCTGCTGCCAGCGCTGCTCAGCTTCGGCGTCGATGCCTGGCTCCGTCGGCGCCAGGCAGAGGCAATGAGCGGCCGCGCCCACGTGTTCGTGCCCAAGCCATCGCGCTGCCGAGATACCGGCTTTCTGGCCATCGTGCTGCTGATTTGCGCGGCGCTGCTGGTGGTGATCGGCATGGCGGTGTACGCGTCGCTGGTGACGTTCTGGCCGTACAACCTGACCCTGTCGTTCAGGCACTACCTGTTCGATGACACTGCCGGTGGCGGCTGGCTGGCCTATCGCAACAGTGTGACCATGGCCCTGTGCACGGCGCTGATCGGCAGCCTGGTGATTTTCACTGGCGCCTACCTGATGGAGAAAACCCAGGGCCAGCGCCTGCTCAACCAGGCCCTGCGGCTGCTCAGCTTCATCCCCATGGCGGTGCCTGGCTTGGTATTGGGCCTGGGCTACGTGTTCTTCTTCAACCTCAATGGCAACCCGCTGCACGTGTTCTATGGCGGTATGACGCTGTTGGTGCTGTGCACCATCGCCCATTACCTGACCACCGCGCAGATGACCGCTGCCACTGCGCTGCGCCAGCTCGACGACGAGTTCGAGGCTGCCGCGCTGTCGCTCAAGGCGCCGCTGTACAAGCACTTCGTGCGGGTCACCGTGCCGATCTGCCTGCCGGCGCTGCTGGACATCATCCGTTACTTGTTCGTCTCGGCGATGACCACCGTGTCGGCGTCGATCTTCCTCTATAGCCCCGACACCATCCTCGCCGCCGTCGCCGTGTTGAACATGGACGATGCCGGCAACGTCGGCGGCGCCGCTGCCATGTCGACCCTGATCCTGCTGACCAGCGCCGCTGCTTCTCTGCTGCTGGCCGGTGCTTCACGCGGCCTGCTGCGCCGCTCCCAGGCCTGGCGCCAGCGCGCCCCCGGCCATTGACCGACTGCCCACTCCCACAGGAACCGCATCATGTTCAAGCCCCTTGTACTTGCCGCTGCCGTATCCACCGTCTTCAGCCTGCAGGCATCGGCCGCAGCCACCCAGCTGACGGTGTATACCGCCCTGGAAGCCGAGCAGCTCACGCGCTACAAGCAAGCCTTCGAAAAAGCCAACCCGGACATCGAGATCAAGTGGGTGCGTGATTCCACCGGCATCATCACGGCCAAGCTGCTGGCCGAGAAAGACCGCCCGCAAGCCGACGCTGTGTGGGGCCTGGCCGCCTCCAGCCTGGCCATCCTCGACCAGAACGGCATGCTCGAAGCCTACGCGCCGAAAGACCTGAGCAAGATTTCCGCCAACTACCGCGATGCCGCCAACCCGCCCGCCTGGGTCGGCATGGACGTGTGGGCCGCGACGCTCTGCTTCAATACCGTCGAAGCCGAAAAGCAGGGCCTGAGCAAGCCGCTGAGCTGGCAGGACCTGACCAAGCCTGAATACAAAGGCAAGATCGTCATGCCCAACCCGGCTTCGTCCGGCACCGGCTTCCTCGACGTGAGCGCCTGGCTGCAGACCTTCGGCGAGCCGCAGGGCTGGGCCTATATGGATGCCCTGCACCAGAACATCGGCCAGTACGTGCACTCCGGCTCCAAGCCTTGCAAGCTGGCGGCAGCGGGTGAATTCCCGATCGGCATTTCGTTCGAGTACCCGGCCGTGCAGCTCAAGCGCCAGGGCGCGCCGCTGGATATCGTGCTGCCGAAGGAGGGGCTGGGCTGGGAGATCGAGGCGACCGCCGTGATCAAGGGCTCGCCCAGGGCTGACGCGGCCAAGCGCCTCGCCGATTTTTCGGCAAGCCCGGCGGCGATGGAGCTGTACAAGGACAACTTTGCCGTACTGGCCGCGCCAGGCATTGCCAAGCCGCAGACCGAGCTGCCGGCCGACTATGAGCAGCGCCTGATCAACAACGACTTTGCCTGGGCCTCGAAGAACCGCGACGAGATCCTGAGCGAATGGCGCAAGCGCTATGACGGCAAGTCGGAGAAAGTGGCCCAGCAATAAGCCCGGACCCGACCCCTTCGCGGGCATGCCCGCGAAGAGGCCGAACCTGCTGATTCAGATCTGTGAAGCCAACCCCTCAAGCTGTTCCTGCCGCTCGGCCTGGTTGAGCTTCGCCCCAGGGTTGAGCGTCGACCACTGCGGATGCGCCCGGGCCCTGTTCAAGGCTTCCGGCAGCTTGCCTTCGCGCCACATCTTCTCATCCAGTTCGCCCAGCCGAATGCTGTCCTGCGCCGCATGCCCGCGGCCATCCAGCGCCACCATCAACTGTTGCTGACGCAAGGCCAGCAACCGCAGCACGGTGTCATCCACCGTCAGCTCGCGCTGCCCCTTCAGCTTGCCCATCAGCCGCGACCCATAATTACGTGCGGTCTGTAGCGCGCCCCCGGCAATTGCGCCCGCCAACGCTGCGGCGCCTAGCGTCAGCCCGCCAACCAGCAGATCCACCCCGGCACCGGCCGCCGCCCCGGCCGCGACGCCGCTACCCAGGCGCAGGCCCAGCAACTTCAGGGTCTCGGGATTGAACAGGTCATCGCCCCAGCGCCCGTCCAGCAGCGGCAGATCACCGGCATTGGCATCTTCCCGGCGGAAGGCATAGAGCTTGAGCAGCGCCTCCACGCAACGCTGCTCACGCTGGCGCACATCCTGGCGCAAGGCTTCGATAGCCTTGGCTTCAGCCGCTGGGTCGGCCGCGACGCTGCGTCGGCAGGCGGCGCAATCGAGCAGCAGTTCGGCGATCAGCCGCTTGCCGCTGTGCTGGCGTGCCAGGCGCTGGGCCTGCTGGTCATCGATCAGCCGTTGCAGGGCCGGGCGGGCGTCTTCCAGCAGCAGTGCCAGGCTCTCGTATAACCGGCGCTCACCCTCTTCGGGGGGCGCCACGCTATCGAACCGCACCAATGCGTGAAGCCCAAGCCGGGCAAGGGCTTCACGCCATTCCGCTTCGCGGTGCTGGCTGCTGGCGACGAAGTTGAGCACCGGCAGCAGTGGCTTGCCGCAACCGGCCAGCACTTCCAGTTCGTCGCGGTACTTGGCCAGCACCGGCTCGCGGGCGTCGATCACATACAGGCCGGCATTGCTTGCCAGCAACTGGCGCAGCACCTTGGCTTCCTGTTCGAAGCGCTGACGTGCCTCGCTGCCTTGCAGGAAACGATCGAGGCGGGCCGGGCCATCCAGGCGTTCGCCGGGGCGTTCCAGCCGTTCGAGGTAGTCGAGCAGGGCGATGGCGTCTTCCAGGCCGGGGGTGTCGTAGAGTTCCAGCAGCGGTTCGCCGTCCACCGACAGCCGCGCACCCTCGACATGGCGGGTGGTGCTGGGGCGGTGCGAGACCTCGCCGAAGGCGACGTCACGGGTGAGCGTGCGCAGCAGCGAGGTCTTGCCGACGTTGGTGTGGCCGACCACGGCCAGTTTCAGCGGCTCAGTCATGGCCATGCTCCAGCCAGGTCAGGGGCGAGGTGTCGGCGTGGGGCAGGCCGAGGCGGTCGAGGGCCTCGTGCCAGTCGCCCAGGCGTTCGGCATCCAGGGCTTGGCCGGGGGCGGCCTGGAGCAGCCAGATACGTGTGGCCCCGGCATTGCGCGCCAGCTCTGCGAGCAGCGCCAGGCTGCCGCGGTCGGGGGAGCGGTGGGGGTCGCAGGCGATGGCCAGGCGTGCCGGCGGGAATCGGCTGAGCTGCTCCAGCAGCTTGTTGCGCGATTCGCGGCTGTCGAGCACGCCAGCGTCGGTCACCGCCTTGGGCAGGACGGGTGGCCACGGGCGCTGGTCATCGAGTTCCAGGCCTACCAGCAAAGCGCCGCTGCTGCCGCTTTCCAGTTGGCCGGCCTGGAACTGCGGCAGCGCATCGGGGGCGGCATCCTGCACGCCGATGCGTTCGCTGCGCGGCATCAGGGCGTCGCGCAGCTGCGCATAGCCCGGCAGGCTGAGATCGAGCGTCAGCCGGGCACGGCCCTGCTGCCAGCGCCACAGGCACAACCCGGCCAGCAGCAGGCGTGGCAGCAGGCCGTACACCAGCACCACGCCGAGCAGCCAGCTGGCCCAGGCCTGGCGGGCGGCATCCAGGGCGGGGAAGGTATCGCCGCTGGCGCGGATCATGGCTTCGTCCGGCACGGCGAAGCCGAGCAGCGAGGGCAGAGCGCCCAGGGCTTGGGTCAGGTGAACGAACGGGTCGGCGGCCAGCAGCGTGGTTTCCCAGACGAAACCGTACCGGCGGGTTGCCAGCAGGGTAAGCAGCAGGCCCAGGGCCGTGACCATCGCCAGTAGCCACAGGCCGTGCACAAGGGCACCCAGCAGCCAGCGGTTCAGGCGCTGGCGTTGCAGCAGCACCAGCAGTGCTGGCGCCAGGTGTGCGGCCTTGGCATCGCGGGCGAAGCGCTCACTCAACCACAACCACAGGCGGCCGAGGCTGGCGCCGTGCTCGCCGCTCAAGGCAAAGCCCACGGCCCAGCCCAGCAGCATCAGCAGGTTCAGCCCGAGCAGGCTGCCCAGGGCCCAGAACACATTGACCGGTCGCTGCCCGTCGCCCAAGGCGGCAAAGGCCAGGCCTGCGCCGCTGAATACGGCCAGCAGCAGCAGGGCCAGCAGCGCCAGGCGGGCGCCCTGCTTCCAGTGGTGCAGGGCCGTGGTCATGCCATCGCGTTCGGCGAGGAACAGCGCGCGGCTTTCGATGCGTGCTGCCAGGTCGCCGCCTTGCTGTCGGGCGTGGCGGTTGGCCTCCTGATCGTCCAGCAGGCCTGCATGTTCCTCGCGCAGGCGTACCGCTTCGGTGAGCCAGCGCGTGTCCAGTGGAGTGGGTGCAGTCACAAGGTCTTCCATTGCGTGGTTCAGGGCAGAAGCATAACCCACACGCCGGGTGCTATCCTCGCTGGCATGAATACATCACTCCCCCTCAGCCTGATCGCGGCTCACGCCGAAAATCGCGTGATCGGCATCGACAACTCCATGCCCTGGCACCTGCCGGGGGACTTCAAGTACTTCAAGGCCACCACCCTGGGCAAGCCGATCATCATGGGGCGCAAGACCTGGGATTCGCTGGGCCGGCCGTTGCCGGGGCGGTTGAACATCGTGGTCAGCCGGCAGGCCGGTCTGGAACTGGTCGGGGCCGAGGTGTACGCCTCGCTGGAGGCGGCGGTGGCCCGGGCCGAGCAGTGGGCACGTGAGCAGGGCGTCGGCGAGCTGATGCTGATTGGCGGGGCGCAGCTCTATGGGCAGGCGCTGGAGAAAGGGCTGGTGAGCCGGATGTACCTGACGCGGGTCGAACTGTCGCCGGAAGGGGATGCCTGGTTTCCCGCGTTTGACCAAAGCCAGTGGACGTTGGTGTCGAGCGAGGCCCAGGCCGAAGAAGGCAAGCCTGCCTATCACTTCGAGGTCTGGGACAAGGTTTGAGCGGTTTGGGGCCGCCCGGCGGCCCCGATTGTCGTCAGCTATGGCTCAGCTCGGCATGCTCATCGCCGGCCAGCACTGCCTTGTCGGTCTCTTTCAGCAGTTGGCTGGTCACCACGCCCGCCGTCATCGACCCATTCACGTTCAACGCCGTGCGGCCCATGTCGATCAGCGGCTCCACTGAAATCAGCAGCGCCACCAGCTCGACCGGCAAGCCCATGGCCGGCAGCACGATCAGCGCGGCGAAGGTTGCACCACCTCCGACGCCAGCCACGCCCGCCGAACTCAGCGTCACGATCGCCACCAAGGTCGCGATCCACAGCGGGTCGAAGGTATCGATGCCCACCGCTGGCGCTACCATCACCGCCAACATGGCTGGATACAGGCCCGCGCAGCCGTTCTGGCCAATGGTGGTGCCGAACGATGCACTGAAGCTGGCAATCGACTGCGGCACACCCAGGCGACGCGTCTGCGCCTCGATGTTCAATGGGATGCTCGCGGCGCTGGAGCGGCTGGTGAAGGCAAAGGTCAGCACTGGCCAGACCTTGCGATAGAAGCGCAGCGGGCTCACGCCCGTGACGGCGAGAATGATGCCATGGACCACGAACATCAAGGCCAGGCCCAGGTACGACACCACCACGAAGCTACCCAGCTTGAGGATGTCTTCCAGGTTCGAACTGGCCACTACCTTGGTCATCAGCGCCAGTACGCCATAGGGGGTGAGCTTCATCACCACCCGTACCAGGCGCATTACCCAAGCCTGCAGGGTATCGATGGCCGGCAGGGCGCGCTCACCCTTCTCGGCGTCGTCCTTGATCAGCTGCAGTGCGGCCAGGCCAACGAACACGGCAAAGATCACCACGCTGATGATCGAAGTCGGCTTGGCCCGTGCCAGGTCACCAACCGGGTTGCTGGGGATGAACGACAGCAGCAGCTGCGGGATATTCAGGTCGGCAACCTTGCCTGCGTAGTCGCTGTGGATAACCTGCATGCGCGCGCTTTCCTGGGCGCCGGCCACCAGGCCATCGGCGCTCAGGCCGAACAGGTTGGCCAGGACGATACCGATCAAGGCGGCGATGGCCGTGGTCACCAGCAGGGTACCAATGCTCAGCACGCTGATGCGGCCGAGCGACGACGCATTGTGCAAACGGGCCACGGCGCTGAGGATCGAGGCGAAGATCAGCGGCATGACGATCATCTGCAGCAGGCCGACGTAGCCGTTGCCGACCAGGTCCAGCCAGCTGATAGTGGCCTTGAGTACCGGGTGGCCGGCGCCGTAGATGCTGTGCAGGGCCAAGCCGAACGCGACGCCCAGTGCCAGGCCCAGCAGGACTTTCTTGGCCAGGCTCCAATCGGTGCGGCCGGTTTGCGCCAGGCCTAGCAGCAGGGCCAGGAACGCCAGCAGGTTGAGGGACAGCGGCAGATTCATTGAAGCTCCAGGAAAAAGCAGAAGAGGCATCGCCTCTGGTGAGCGATTGCGAACGGAAATGCTAACAGCCTGAAAAGAAACGAATTTATATCCATAAGTAATTTGCTTAGTCGTATATGGAATAACAGGCTGTCGCGGATAGCAATGAACACGACGTTTATGGTTCTGTCAGGGTCGTTGTGAGAGGCAGGAATCGGCGCATGTTGCACTAGTTTTTCTGGGTCATTTCAGGAGATTCGCACATGAAGTTCGCTCCGAAAGCCCTCGCCCTGGGTTTGTCCCTGCTGTTCAGTGTCGAAAGCTTCGCCACCGAACTCAAGCATTGGCCTGCTGATGCCGCCAGACAGCTCGACGCGATGATTGCCGCCAATGCCAACAAAGGTAACTACGCCGTCTTCGACATGGACAACACCAGCTACCGCTACGACCTCGAAGAAGCGCTGCTGCCGTTCATGGAAAACAAGGGCCTGCTGACCCGCGACAAACTCGACCCGTCACTCAAGCTGATCCCGTTCAAGGACACGGCCGAGCACAAGGAAAGCCTGTTCAGTTACTACTACCGGCTGTGCGAGATCGACGACATGGTCTGCTACCCATGGGTCGCGCAGGTGTTTGCAGGCTTCACCCTCAAGGAGCTCAAGGCTCAGGTCGATGAGATGATGGCCTTGAACAAGCCAATCCCCAGCACCTACTTCGAAGGCGACCAGGTCAAGGCCATCGAGGTACAGCCGCCGAAGGTCTTCACCGGCCAGGCCGAGCTGTACAACAAGCTGATGGAGAACGGCATCGAGGTCTACGTGATCTCGGCAGCCTCCGAAGAGCTGGTGCGCATGGTCGCTTCCGACCCCAAGTACGGCTACAACGTCAAACCGCAGAACGTGATTGGTGTCAGCCTGTTGCTCAAGGACCGCGCCAACGGCCAGCTGACCACGGCGCGCAAGCAGATCAGCGCCGGGCAATATGACGCCAAGGCCAACGAAGGGCTGGAGCTGACGCCTTACCTGTGGACCCCGGCCACCTGGATGGCAGGCAAGCAGGCGGCGATCCTGACCTACATCGACGAATGGAAAAAGCCAGTGTTGGTGGGCGGCGATACCCCAACCAGTGATGGTTACATGCAGTTCCATGGCGTGGATGTGAACAAGGGCGGCATCCACCTGTGGATAAATCGCAAGGCCAAGTACATGGACCAGTTGAACGGCATGATCGCGAAGCACGCGGCGGCGCAGGCCAAGGAAGGGTTGCCGGTGACGGCCGACAAGAACTGGGTGATCGTGACACCGGAGCAGATTCAGTAGATCTCAGTCAGAAATCAGAATGAGCAGCTACGCTAATGGCTAAATGGTATCTTTTTGCCATCCAAGGATAGGGAAATGCCTGAGGAAATCCAAAGCGGTAAGCTGCTCTATCACCTGACAAGTCTGGAGAATATCCCTTCTATTTTCGAGCATGGTTTGCTGCCTCGTTCTCAGCTGACAGGCTTTCATGATGTGGCTGACCGAGAAATCATCAAAGGGCGTGGAACTCACGGCTTGGAGAACTACGTTCCATTCCACTGGTTTGCTCGCAACCCCTTTGACGGGCGTGTTCAGCGCGATCACTTTCACAAGCAATTTGTCTTAATCACAGTTCGCCGATCCTTGGCGGAGCGTGCTAACTGGAAGGTCATTCCTTGTCACCCTTTGGCAGGCACGGAATTCAGGCTTCTCGATTACCATGCAGGCTTTGCTGCTATAGACTGGCAAATGATGAACAGACGTGACTATCAAGACCAAGACTGCAAGAACGTATGCATGGCAGAGTGTCTGTCTCCGCATGCGGTGCCGGCAGCATCGTTCTTCATGATTTTTGTTCCTTCAGAAGAGGTTGCTGAAGCGGTGAACGCTAACAGGGGTAGCAAGGTTGGCACTGAGGTCAAGGTCATGAGAGCCATGTTCTCCTGATGCTTTACAGCAACCTGAACGCTTCCAAAGCGCTGATTTGGCGAATCGTGCACCGAGACAACCTGGGCTGGCTGCTGGATAACGGTCTATTCCCCATGTCGTCCGACCGTCGTTCGGGGCACTACGTGAGCATTGGTAATCCTGACCTCATAGACAAGCGAAGCCACAGGGTCGTGCCTGTCTCTCCAGGTGGTACATTGTCTGATTATGTTCCCTTCTACTTCACCCCGTTCTCCGTGATGATGAAGAACATCCAATCGGGGTGGGGCGTTCCTCAGCGGCGGAACGAAGAGATCGTGATTCTTGTCTCCAGCCTGTACCATGCGCAGTCGCTAGGTCTGCGGTTTGTCTTCACGGACGCCCATGCCTACCCGCATTGGGCTGGCTACTACAGCGACCTCACGCAGCTGGACAAGATCGATTGGGAGATTTTGCAGCGCAGGGACTTCAAACGTGATCCTGATGACCCTCGAAAAATGGAACGTTATCAGGCTGAGGCCCTTATCCATGGACATGTCCCGGTCGCTGGCCTTCTGGGCATTGTCTGCTACAACGAAGCTTTGAAGAGTCGTGTCGACAAGGAGGTTCAGCAGCGTCAGCTGAATCTCCCGGTATATGCTCGCCCTAGGTGGTACTTCTGATGATTCGCTTTATGCAAGGTAACCTGCTGGAGGCCAAGGCCGAAGCGCTGGTTAATACAGTCAACACCGTAGGGGTGATGGGGAAGGGTATTGCGCTGATGTTCAAGGAGCGTTTTGCCGAGAACTATCGCCAGTATGCTGCTGCCTGCAAAGCGAAAGAAGTAGTTACCGGGAAGATGTTTGTCACTGAAGTACGTGAGCTGGACGGGCCGCGCTGGATTGTGAATTTTCCAACCAAGCAGCACTGGCGTTCACCCTCGCAAATTGGCTGGATCGTCGATGGTCTCCATGATTTGCGCAACTTCATTGTCGAAAACCAAGTGGCATCGATTGCTATCCCTCCCCTTGGCGCTGGCAACGGAGGGTTGCCTTGGGCTGTGGTGCGAGAACAGATTCAGAGCGTTCTGAATGATCTGGATGCGGATATTCTTGTTTTCGAGCCCACGGCAAATTATCAAAACGTTTCCAAACGCAGTGGTGTTGAGGAGCTAACCCCGGCTCGAGCCTTGATTGCAGAGCTGGTGCGCCGCTACTGGGTGCTTGGCATGGAGTGCAGCTTGCTCGAAGTCCAGAAGCTTGCCTGGTTTCTGGAGCGATCAATCGAGCGATTCACGCCAGGCATTAACCCATTGGCGTTGAAGTTTGTTGCTCATAAGTATGGCCCTTACGCGAACCGACTTGAGCACCTGCTAGATAACCTTGATGGCAGCTATTTGCACTGCGGAAAGCGGATCAGCGATGCAGGCCCTCTGGACGTGATCTGGTTTGATGAGGGGCGCAAGTCATTTGTGCAGGCGTATTTGAACAGTGAAGCCAAGGCCTATTTGCCAGCGTTGGAATTCACGGCTGATTTGATCGATGGTTTCGAGTCTCCCTTTGGTATGGAGCTACTGGCCACTGTTGATTGGCTTTTGCATGTGGATGGTGTAGAACCGACAGTCCCGGCAGTTCGCGAACATCTGAAAAGTTGGTCTGGAGGGGCTGGTGCCGCTGCTCGAAAAAGCAAATTGTTCGATGATGAGTCACTTGGGATCGCTCTTCACAAGCTGTCAATGTTTCGCTCTGGCTCAGCCGCCTCGCTTCATTGATCATTAATGAACAAAAAAAAACCGGCGCTCCAGGCGCCGGTTTTTTTATGCGGTCAGAGCCTCACAGCCCTTCGAGCATCGCCTTGTTACGCACAGCACCCTTGTCGGCACTGGTCGCCAGCAGGGCGTAGGCCTTCAGTGCGGTGGTCACCTTGCGTGGGCGCACTTCAGCCGGCCTCCAGCCTTTCTTGTCCTGCTCGATGCGCCGGTGTGCCAGCTCTTCGTCGCTGACCAGCAGGTTGATCGAACGGTTGGGGATGTCGATCAGCACCTTGTCGCCGTCGCGCACCAGGCCGATGGCGCCGCCAGCAGCGGCTTCCGGCGAGGCGTGGCCGATCGACAGGCCCGAAGTACCGCCGGAGAAGCGGCCGTCGGTGAGCAGGGCGCAGGCCTTGCCCAGGCCCTTGGACTTCAGGTACGAGGTCGGGTAGAGCATCTCTTGCATGCCCGGGCCGCCTTTAGGGCCTTCGTAACGGATGATCACGATGTCGCCGGCCTTCACTTCGTCGGCGAGGATGCCACGCACGGCGCTGTCCTGGCTTTCGAAGATCTTCGCGGTGCCTTCGAAGACGTGGATCGACTCGTCGACGCCGGCGGTTTTCACCACGCAGCCATCCAGGGCGATGTTGCCGTACAGCACGGCCAGGCCGCCTTCTTGCGAGTAGGCGTGCTCGAAGCTGCGGATACAGCCGTTTTCACGGTCGTCGTCGAGGGTTTCCCAACGGGTCGACTGGCTGAACGCGGTCTGGGTCGGGATGCCGGCCGGGCCTGCCTTGAAGAAGGTGTGCACGGCTTCGTCATCGGTCTGGGTGATGTCCCACTTGGCGATGGCTTCTTCCATGCTGCGGCTGTGCACGGTCGGCAGGTCGGTGTGCAGCAGGCCGCCACGGGCCAGCGAACCGAGGATGCTGAAAATGCCACCCGCGCGGTGCACGTCTTCCATGTGGTACTTCTGGATGTTCGGCGCCACCTTGCACAGCTGCGGTACCTTGCGCGACAGGCGGTCGATGTCGCGCAGGTCGAACTCGACTTCACCTTCCTGGGCTGCAGCCAGCAGGTGCAGGATGGTGTTGGTCGAACCGCCCATGGCGATGTCCAGCATCATGGCGTTCTCGAACGCCTTGAAGTTGGCGATGCTGCGCGGCAGCACCGACTCGTCGTTTTCCTGGTAGTAGCGCTTGCACAACTCGACGATGGTGCGGCCTGCAGTAAGGAACAGCTGCTCGCGGTCGGCGTGAGTGGCCAGGGTCGAACCGTTGCCCGGCAGGGCGAGACCTAAGGCTTCGGTCAGGCAGTTCATCGAGTTGGCGGTGAACATGCCGGAGCACGAACCGCAGGTCGGGCAGGCGCTGCGCTCGTACTCGGCGACCTTCTCGTCACTGGCAGTGGAGTCGGCGGCGATGACCATGGCATCGACCAGGTCCAGGCCGTGGCTGGCCAGCTTGGTCTTGCCGGCTTCCATCGGGCCGCCGGAGACGAAGATCACCGGGATGTTCAGGCGCAGGGCGGCCATCAGCATGCCGGGGGTGATCTTGTCGCAGTTGGAGATGCAGACAATGGCGTCGGCGCAGTGGGCGTTGACCATGTACTCGACGGCGTCGGCGATGATCTCGCGGCTCGGCAGCGAGTAGAGCATGCCGTCATGGCCCATGGCGATGCCGTCATCGACGGCGATGGTGTTGAATTCCTTGGCCACGCCACCGGCGCGTTCGATCTCGCGGGCGACCAGCTGGCCCAGGTCCTTCAGGTGCACGTGGCCCGGGACGAACTGGGTGAACGAGTTGGCGATGGCGATGATCGGTTTCTTGAAGTCTTCGTCCTTCATCCCGGTGGCACGCCACAGGGCGCGGGCGCCGGCCATGTTGCGGCCTTGGGTGGAAGTCTTGGAACGGTAATCAGGCATGAAACACTCCTGGCGGCTTAATCAGGTCACAAAAAGGGGAGTGAGCTTCTCTTGTCCTTTGCGCCGCAGGCCGGTTGCCACTGGCACGGATGGGGCCGAAGACCGCGCGGGATCGCCGCGTGCTTGGCCAGAGCTCATAAACCCGCCGGGGATGACTGGCGATGAATAGCCCGATTCTACACCGCTGGCGCGGAGAGGGAATGAAGATGTGTCTGGGCGGTGGTTTGGGATGGATTCCCGACTGCTTGTAGGGCGCGTCCGAAACACCCCCCGCGAGGCAGACCTCGCCAGCCGGACTGGCTATCATCCGCCGCGCCGCATGTGCGGCTTCACGAGAAATCACCTCAATGGACCTTCCCAGTTTCAGTTCATCGCGAACCTGCAAATTGGCACTGAGCGCGTCGTCGCCAGGGCTTGCGAAGGCTTGACCCCCTGGGTTCGAGGCTCGTGGGTGCCTGCATCGGCGCCTGGAGACTCGCATGTACTCTATTTGCACCAGCTGCATCCGCTGTAATCAACCGCTCGGGCGCGACCAGGCCAGCGAAGCTTTGGAAAAGCTTCGCCAGGAGGCGACCGAAGACTTCCATAAAGGTGCATCGATCACCAATCACGTCGGCAATCTACGCCATGCCACTGTCGGCCTGTTGTACCGCAAGCGAGTACTCTGGCTGGTGCTGCTGGTGTTCGGAAACCTGTTTTCCGGTGCCGGTATTGCCGCCTTCGAAGAAACTATTGCCGCGCATATCGTACTGGTGTTCTTCCTGCCCCTGCTGGTCGACAGCGGAGGCAACGCCGGGGCGCAGTCGGCCACCCTGATGGTGCGGGCGCTGGCGACGGGGGAGGTGGTCATGCGCGACTGGATGCGCATGCTCGGCCGCGAATGTGCGGTGGCGCTGGCGCTCGGCGGCACCATGGCCCTGGCGGTGGCATCGCTGGGGGCATTGCGAGGTGGCGCGGATGTCGCATTGATCGTGGCCAGCAGCATGCTGGTGATCGTGCTGATCGGCAGCCTGATCGGCATGAGCCTGCCGTTTCTGTTCACTCGCCTGAAGCTCGACCCGGCGACTGCCAGTGGTCCGCTGGTGACCTCGGTCGCCGATGCGGCGGGAGTGCTGGTGTACTTCGGGATCGCGTCGCAGGTGCTGGAAATCTGACACCGATCCGGGGCGCGTTGCGCCCCGGCCGTGCGTATCAGCTGTTGGGCAGCAACCGGCAGGTGATGCTCTTGATGTAGCGGGTTTCGGCAATGGCCGGGTGCACCGGATGGTCCGGCCCCTGGCCGCCACGCTCGAGCAGCTGCAGGTTACGGTCCAGGTGACGGGCGCTGGTCAGCAGGATGTTGTGCAGGTCGTCCTCGGGCAGGTGCATCGAGCACGAGGCGCTGACCAGGATGCCGTCCTTGCTCAGCATGCGCATCGCCTGCTCGTTGAGGCGGCGGTAGGCCGCTTCGCCGTTTTTCAGGTCCTTCTTGCGCTTGATGAAGGCGGGTGGGTCGGCAATGATCACGTCGAAGCGTTCTTCGGCGGCCTTCAGCTCACGCAGCGCCTCGAACACGTCGCCTTCGATGCAGGTCAGTTTCTCGCTGATGCCATTCAGCGCGGCGTTGCGTTCGACGCCGTCCAGGGCGAAGCCCGAGGCATCGACGCAGAACACTTCGCTGGCGCCGAACGCGCCAGCCTGCACGCCCCAGCCACCGATGTAGCTGAACAGGTCGAGCACACGCTTGCCTTTGACATACGGTGCCAGGCGCGCGCGGTTCATGCGGTGGTCGTAGAACCAGCCGGTCTTCTGGCCTTCACGTACCGGAGCTTCGAACCTGACGCCGTTCTCTTCCAGCGGGACCCAGTCCGGCACTTCGCCGTAGACGGTTTCGACGTAGCGCTGCAGGCCTTCGGCGTCGCGGGCGGCGGAGTCGTTCTTGAACAGGATGCCGCCAGGCTTGAGCACCTGGATCAGTGCCGCGATCACGTCGTCCTTGTGTGCTTCCATGGTGGCCGAGGCCAGCTGCACCACGAGGATGTCGTAGAAGCGGTCGACCACCAGGCCCGGCAGCAGGTCGGAATCACCGTACACCAGGCGGTAGCACGGCTGGTCGAACAGGCGCTCGCGCAGGGACAGGGCGACGTTCAGGCGGTGCACCAGCAGCGACTTGTCCAGCGGCAGCTTGATGTCACGCGACAGCAGGCGAGCGCAGATCAGGTTGTTCGGGCTGAGCGCGACAATGCCCAGCGGCTTGCCGTTGGCAGCCTCGAGCACGGCCTGCTGGCCGGCCTGGAAGCCTTGCAGTGGGGTTGCGGAGACGTCGACTTCGTTGCTGTAGACCCACAGGTGGCCGGCGCGCAGGCGGCGGTCGGCATTGGCTTTGAGGCGAAGGCTGGGCAGGGACATGACGTCGCTCCGGGAAAAAGAGCGGGATTATAGCGTGTCTGCCTTATTTTCGCCTTTAGAGGAGTGGCGCTCGATCTCCCAGGCGCTGCACCTGTCAAGGCGAGCCTCAGGGGGTTAAACTCGCTCGTCCTCAACGAGTATGCACGTATGTCCCAAGAACTCAGCGCCGAACAGATCCAGCAAGCCTTGCAAGGCATCACCATTCCGCCGCAACCGCAGATCCTGGTAGACCTGCAGTTTGAGCAGTACATGCCTGACCCGGACCTGGAAACCATCGCCAAGCTGATTTCCCAGGACCCAGGCCTCGCCGGTGCCTTGCTCAAGCTGGTCAACTCGCCGCACTTCGGCCTGTCGAACAAGATCGGTTCGATCCAGCGAGCGGTGAATCTGCTGGGCAGCCGTTCGATCATCAACCTGATCAATGCACAGTCGATCAAGGGCGAGATGAGCGACGATACCATCGTCACCCTCAACCGCTTCTGGGATACCGCCCAGGACGTGGCCATGACCTGCCTGACGCTGGCCAAGCGCACCGGCATCCAGGCCGCCGACGAGGCCTATACCCTCGGGCTGTTCCATGATTGCGGCGTACCGCTGATGCTCAAGCGCTTCCCCGAGTACATGCAAGTGCTGGAAGAAGCCTACGCCAAGGCTGGCGAGGAAACACGCGTGGTCGATACCGAGAACCGCGCCTTCAACACCAACCATGCCGTGGTGGGCTATTTCACGGCCAAGTCGTGGCGCCTGCCGGAGCACATCAGCGGGGCCATCGCCAACCACCACAATGCCCTGGCGGTCTTCCGCGAAGACTCGTCGCGCAATACCCAGAGCCAGTTGAAGAACCTGCTGGCCGTATTGAAGATGGCCGAGAACATCTGCGCTTCGTACCGTGTGCTGGGCAATCAGAGCGTCGATCATGAGTGGAATGTGGTTGGCCCGCTGGTGCTGGACTATATCGGTTTGTCGGAGTACGACTTCGAGACCTTGAAACAGAACATTCGCGAGCTGGGCGGGCACTGAGCCATGCCGGAATTACCAGAGGTCGAAACTACCCGGCGCGGGATTGCGCCTCATCTGATAGGCCAGCGTGTCAGCCGCGTGGTGGTGCGAGACCCTCGCCTGCGCTGGCCGATACCCGAGGACCTCGACGTACGCCTGTCCGGGCAGCGCATCGTCAGCGTCGAGCGGCGGGCCAAGTACCTGTTGATCAACGCCGAGGTGGGCACCTTGATCAGCCACCTGGGCATGTCGGGCAACCTGCGCCTGGTGGAGCTGGGCTTGCCAGCGGCCAAGCACGAGCATGTCGATATCGAACTGGAATCCGGGCTGATGCTGCGCTACACCGACCCACGCCGGTTCGGGGCCATGCTCTGGAGCCTCGACCCGCTCAACCATGAGCTTTTGCTGCGGCTGGGGCCAGAGCCGTTGACCGAGCTGTTTGACGGCGAGCGGCTGTTCCAGCTGTCGCGCGGGCGTTCGATGGCGGTGAAGCCGTTCATCATGGACAACGCGGTGGTGGTCGGGGTGGGCAATATCTACGCGACCGAGGCGCTGTTTGCCGCCGGCATCGACCCGCGCCGCGAGGCGGGCGCGATTTCCCGCGCGCGTTACCTGAAGCTGGCGATCGAGATCAAACGGGTGTTGGCCGCGGCCATCGAGCAAGGCGGTACGACTCTGCGCGATTTTATCGGTGGCGACGGGCAGCCGGGCTACTTCCAGCAGGAATTGTTCGTCTACGGGCGGGGCGCAATGCCATGCAAGCTGTGCGGCACGACCTTGCGCGAGGTCAAGCTGGGGCAGCGGGCGAGCGTGTTCTGCCCGCGCTGCCAGCGCTAGCCGCCTGCGATCAGGCCTTGCCGGTGATGCGGCGGTACTTGGCCATCAGTTCTTCCTGGGTTTCCGGGTGCGCTTCATCCAGCGGGATGCAGTCGACCGGGCAGACCTGCTGGCACTGCGGCTCGTCATAGTGACCCACGCACTGGGTGCACAGGTTCGGGTCGATCACGTAGATCTCTTCGCCTTGGGAGATGGCCTCGTTCGGGCACTCGGGTTCGCAGACGTCGCAGTTGATGCAATCGTCGGTGATGATCAGGGACATGGGGACTCCGGCCGGGGCGCATCGCCCGGGCATGTTCAACGCTTTGGGCACAATTGTGCCGCATTCGCGCCCGCAGTGCACGCGGGCGCGACGATCAGGCGTTCGAGGTTACTTCTTGAAGCGTTCGGTTAGCGCCTCGGCCACCACAGGGTGGACGAATTTGCTGATATCGCCGCCCAGCGCAGCTATTTCCCGCACCAGCGTCGAGGAAATGAACGAATAGCGCTCCGAAGGCGTGAGGAACAGGCTTTCGACGTCGGGCGCCAATTGCCGGTTCATGTTCGCCAGCTGGAACTCGTACTCGAAGTCCGATACTGCGCGCAGGCCGCGCAGGAACACGTTCGCGCCTTGTTCCTTGGCGAAGTGCGCCAACAGCGACGAGAAGCCGATGACTTCGACATTGGGCAGGTGCTTGGTGACCTCACGGGCAAGCTCGACCCGTTGTTCCAGCGGGAACAGGGGGTTTTTCTTCGGGCTGGCCGCCACTGCGATGATCACGTGGTCGAACAGGCGCGAAGCGCGCTCGACCAGGTCGCCATGGCCTTTGGTAATGGGGTCGAAAGTACCCGGGTACAACACTCGGTTCATCGCGTCATCCTGGCTGGAGTGCGTTGGGGAGTCGGATGGTAGCGCAGCGCTTGCGCCCGGCCAAGTCATGCGGCCGGCTGATGGCACTATAGACAGGGCGTGCATTTGTTGTCATGCACTCTGTGCCAGGCGGGCAGCCAAGGCCTCGGTCAGCCGGGCGCTGATGGCGTACACCGACAACTGCGGGTTGGCGCCGATGCTGGTCGGGAACAGCGAGCCATCGTGGACAGAGAGGTTTTCCAGCTGATGATGGCGGCCCAGGCTGTCGCAGACCGCCTGCCGCGGATCGTCGCCCATTGCACAGCCGCCCATGACATGGGCACTACCAAGCCGGGTGCGGAACGGTTCCAGGCGCAAGGCGTCGATCACACGCTGGGCCTCGACCAGGCTGGCACTGGCGCGCGCGTCGCTGTGCACCGGCGTGACCTGCGTGGCACCTGCAGCGAACTGGATCTGCGCCATGCTGTGATAGGCGCGGCGCAGGCCGTCGCGCAAATAGTCGCTGAGCGGGTAATCCAGCACGGGTGAGCCGTCACCGCGCAGCTCCACCGCCCCGCCCGTGCTGTCGGGGTGAAAGCCGTCGCGCAGCAGGGCCAGCATGACGTGAGTGTGCGGCAGCTCGGCCATGCGCTGGGCATTGTCGATGCCGTATCCGCCGAGCAGGGTGCTGGCCAGGGCCGGGTGCAGGGGCGGCACTTCCAGCTTGTAGCCCACCGGCCCGTCGACACCGCCCTGCCACTGGAAGTGGTCGCTGTAGATCGATTGCGGAGCGCCGTAGTAAGGGTCGATACGCGCGTCGAAACGTGCAGCGCTGAAGTTGACCAGGTGCAGGAAAGTCCGTTTGCCCAGGCGGCCATGCGGGTCGGGGGCCTTGGAACGCAGCAGCAAGGCCGGGCTGTTGATACCGCCACCGGCGACGATGTAATGACGGGCGCGCACGCTGACCTGCCGGCCGGTAGGGTGCACGCCGTGAGCATCCAGCGCCTGGCACTGCAGCCCGGCGATACGCTCGCCATCGTGTTCGAAGCGCTCGGCGCGGGCGAGGTAGAGCAGTTCACCGCCCTTGTCGAGGGTTGCCGGGATGCGCGTGACCAGCATCGACTGCTTGGCATTCACCGGGCAGCCCATGCCGCAGTAGCCAAGATTCCAGCAGCCACGCACATTGCGCGGGATCACCGCCCACCGGTAGCCGAGTCGTTCACAGCCGCGCCGCAGTACGTCGTTGTTGGCATTCGCCGGGATTGCCCAGGGCGTGATACCCAGGTCGCGCTCGATACGCTCGAACCAAGGCTGCATCTCCTGTTCGCCCAAGCCTGTGACGCCATGTGCTGCAGCCCAGTGCTCCAGCGTCTGCGGTGGCGTGCGAAAGCTCGACGTCCAGTTGATCAGCGTGGTCCCGCCTACAGCGCGGCCTTGCAGGATGGTGATGGCGCCATCCTTGCTCATTCGCCCCAGGCCTTCTTGATAGAGGCTGGCGTAGGCCTCGTCTTCCAATAGATGAAAGTCAGAGCTGGTCCTCAGCGGGCCTTCTTCGATCAGCAAGACCTTGTAGCCGGCGGCGCTGAGCATCTGCGCACTGGTGGCGCCGCCGGCACCACTGCCAATCACGGCGATATCGGCCTCCAGTGTCAGGTCGTGTTCCAGGCGTGAGCCGTCATGGGTGATCCAGCCGCGTTCGAGGCCTTGGCGAAACGGGTCGGTTACTGGCATTGAGGATGCTCTTTTTGTCAGATCTTGGGAGGGCCGGGGTAGCCGCACGCGGCCCAGGCTTCCGGGCGCTCGTACCAGGCCATTTGCAGCAGTTGCAGCAGTGAGGCATGGCCCATGCGCAGCAGGTTCAGCGAGCTGTCCTGCCAGCGCTGCAGGAAGGCGGTTACCTGCGTGCCACTGGCCTGCTCCCAGGCCCCCCAGACGCCGGTCAAAGGGCCGCGGGTCAGCGGCAGGTTGAGTACGTCGAACAATTGCCGGGTGAGTTTGAGCATCTCCGGCGACAGCGCAGCCAACTTGTGATCGAGGCTGTGCAGCACCAGTTCGTCGTCCGCCGAGGTGCCGGCGAGCACCACCGGAATCAGCGCAAGCAGGGCTGGCAAATCATCGTCGCGCAGCACCTGGTAGCCGGCTGCGGGCGTTTGCGCGCTGCAGCCGACCAGGCTGGCGGTGCTCAGGAACAGGCTGGCGCCAAAGCTGAAACGCAGCAGGTCGCGGCGCTGCATCAGCGGATGAACAGCTTGTAGACCAAGCGCTGCAAGGCCTTGCCATAGGGCGGGTAGATCAGCCGCGCGACATTCAAGCGCTGCTTGGCGAGCACTGCCTTGGCCTTGCTGAAGGTCAGGAAGCCTTCGTGGCCATGGTAGTGGCCCATGCCGGAGGGGCCGATACCGCCGAACGGCAAGTCGTCCTGAGCCACGTGGAGCAGGGTGTCGTTCAGGCACACGCCGCCGGAATGGCTGTGCTGCAGCACGTGCTGCTGTTCGCTGCGGTCGTAGCCGAAGTAGTACAGCGCCAAGGGACGCGGGCGTTGATTGATATAGGCCAAGGCCTCGTCGAGGTGGTCGTAAGGCACCAGCGGCAGCAGCGGGCCGAAGATCTCGTCCTGCATCACCTGCATGCTGTCGTTCACCCCGGTCAGCAGGTGGGGCGGCAGGCGTCGGCCCTGGCGCGTCTCGTCGGGGTACAGGTCGAGCACCTGGGCGCCCTTGCCGCGGGCGTCCTCCAGCAGGTGCTGCAGGCGCTGCAAATGGCGGGGGTTGATGATGGCACTGTAGTCGGGGTTGTCGGCGATGCGTGGGTACATGCGCTTCACCGCGTTGCGATAGGCCGCGGCAAAGTCGTTAAGGCGCTCACGGGGCACCAGCACATAGTCGGGTGCGACGCAGGTCTGGCCAGCATTGAGGGTCTTGCCGAAGGCGATGCGCTCGGCGGCGGTGTCCAGCGGCACGCTGGCAGACACGATGGCCGGGGACTTGCCGCCCAGTTCCAGGGTTACCGGGGTCAGGTTTTGCGCGGCAGCCAGCATGACCTGGCGGCCGATACGGGTGGCACCGGTAAACAGCAGGTGGTCGAACGGCAGGCGGGCGAATGCCTGGCCGACCTCGACTTCGCCGAGCACCACGCTGACCAGGTCTTCGGGAAAAACCCTGGCAATGAGTGCTTTGAGGGCTGCGCCACTGGCCGGTGTGGCTTCGCTCAGCTTGAGCATGACCCGGTTGCCGGCAGCCAGGGCGCAGGTCAGCGGGCCGATGGCGAGGAACAGCGGGTAGTTCCACGGCACGATGATGCCAACCACGCCCAATGGCTGGTACAGCACCCGTGCGCTGGCCGGCTGGAAAGCCAGGCCCACCGCGCGCCGGGCTGGACGCATCCAGCGTTGCAGGTGGCGCTCGGCATGGCGAATGCCTTGCACCGACGGGAGCAGCTCGGCCAACAGCGTTTCGTCGGCACTGCGGCCGGTGAAGTCGGCATCGATCGCTTCGATCAGCGCTCGCTGGTCCGCCAGCAGTGCCTCGCGCAGGCTCTTCAGCCACTGCCGCCGCTGTGCCGCTGGGGGCATGGGGTTACCGGCAAAGGCCTGGCGCTGAGTGGCGAACGTCGCTGCAAGGTCGGTGTCGGATTGCACAGGGGGCAAGGCGATGGGCGAGGTCACGGTGGTCTCCCGTCTGGGCTTGGAGTGCTTAGAGCCTATACTCTAATTCGTACCATGGTGCGACTTTTTTAACAGGCGAGACCCGTGCACCAGCGCTGTGATTCACCGTAAGATGACCCTTTATCGAAAGCCCGCAGACTGGGAGCTGAGCATGTCCCCGCGCATGAAGACCCGAGAGCGCATCGTGCAGAACAGCCTGGAGCTGTTCAACCAGCAGGGCGAACGCAGCGTCAGTACCAATCACATTGCCGCGCATATGGAAATCTCGCCTGGCAACCTGTATTACCACTTCCCCAACAAGCAGGCGATCATCGCCCTGCTGTTCAGCCAGTACGAAGAGTTGGTGGACAGTTTCCTGCGCCCGCCGCAGGGGCGAGCAGCCACGGTCGAAGACAAACGCTTCTACCTCAAGGCCTTGCTCGCGGCGATGTGGAACTACCGTTTCCTGCACCGTGACCTGGAACACCTGCTGGACAGCGACCCTGAACTGGCCGCCCGCTACCGGCGTTTTTCCGAGCGTTGCCTGCGCCAGGGCCAGGCAATCTACCGTGGCTTCGTCGATGCCGGGATCCTGACCATGGAGCCTGCGCAGATCGAGTCGCTGACCATCAATGCCTGGATCGTGCTGACTTCATGGGTACGTTTTCTCAGCACCACGCGCGAGCATTCAGCGCATCTGGGTGAAGAAGCCTTCAAACGTGGCGTCTATCAGGTACTGGTGCTGGAGCTGGGTTTTGTCACCAGCAATGCCCGCGGCGCGGTGGACGCCTTGTGCCAGGAATTCCACGTTCCGTTCAACCAGGCTCTGGAACAGTAGCCAGGGCCTTCGTGCCATCGATCAGGAGATTGTCATGCCCCTTGCGCAATTGATCACCCCGCAACAGCTGGCAGAGCGTCTGGACTCGCCCAAGCTGGTGATCCTCGACTGTCGTTTTGCCCTGGAGGATGTGGATTACGGCCAACGCAGCTATGCCGAGGGGCATATCGCCGGGGCACATTTTGCTGATCTGGAGCGTGACTTGAGCGGGCCGGTCATCAAGGGCCGCACCGGCCGCCACCCGCTGCCGGACCCGCATCGGCTGGTCGAGCGCCTGCGTGAGTGGGGGCTGGACGATGACAGCGCCGTGGTGCTGTACGACGATGGCCCGGGCGCCTTCGCTGCCAGGGCCTGGTGGTTGCTGGTCTGGCTGGGCAAGCGCAGCGACGTGGCCATCCTCGATGGTGGCCTCAAGGCCTGGCATGCAGCGCACCTGCCGCTGAGCCTGGATCCGCCGGCCAAGCGCGAGGGGACGTTCAGCGGCGAGGCGGACGCGAAGTTGCTGATCGACGCCGAGCACCTGACCAAGCGCCTGGGCAGCCCTGACCTGACCCTGATCGATGCCCGTGCGTTGCCGCGCTTCCGGGGCGAAGTCGAGCCGATCGATCCCGTAGCAGGGCATATTCCGGGCGCCCAGTGCGCCGCCTTCAACGAGAACCTCGGTGCCGATGGCCGTTTCCTGGCGCCGCAACAGCTCAAGCAGCGCTTTGCCGAGAAGCTGGCCGGGCGTGCTCCTGAACAACTGGTGGCCTATTGCGGATCAGGGGTGACGGCCTGCCATAACCTGTTTGCCATGGCGCTGGCGGGGTATCCCTTGGGCAAGTTGTATGCTGGCTCGTGGAGTGAGTGGATCAATGATCCCAAGCATGGCGTGGCGACGGGCGAATAATCACTGACCGTCGATGAGCCACTGCGGGATCCGCCGCTCGAGGTAATAGCCCGGATTCCGCAGGCTGCCGTCGACAAACCCGACATGCCCACCCCGTTCATGCAGCTCGAACTGCGTCTGTGCTGCCAGCTCACTGGCGGTGGGCAGGCTGTGGCCGAACACGAACGGGTCATCGGCGGCGTGGATGATCAGCGTTGGTGTGCGGTTTTCCCCCAGATAAAACCGGCTTGATGAACGGCGATAGTAATCGTGGGCATCGCTGAAGCCATTGAGCGGCGCAGTGACCTTGCCATCGAAATCCCAGAAGGTCTTCAGCCTGCCCAAGGGCCCCAGGCGGTCGAGCTCGGCAAGGCCTTCGTGGAGCCCGCGGTCACGGAAATGCCGTTGCTTCACCTGCACATAGGCCATCATCTCGCGCATGAAATGCGCCTGATACACCTTGGAAAAGCCTAGGCCGATGCGGTCGGCACACTGGTCCAGGCGAAACGGCACCGAGACGGCTACTGCGGCTTCCAGCTGGCTGCCTGCACCACTTTCCCCCAGGTATTTGAGCAGTACATTGCCGCCCAGCGAATAGCCGACTGCATACAGTGGCGCCTGAGGGCGTTGGGCGTGCAGGTGCGCGATTACCTCGGCGAGGTCTTCGCTGGCCCCGGAGTGGTAGCTTCGCGGCAACAGGTTGGGCTCGCCCGAACAGCCGCGCCAGTTCACCGCGACGCTGGCCCAGCCCAAGGCTTGCAGTGATTTCTGCAAACCTTTGACGTAGGGGGAGTGGGAAGAGCCAGTCAGCCCATGCAACACCAGCACCAGCGGCGCATCCGGGCTATGCGGCCCATGCCAGTCGAGGTCGAGAAAATCGCCATCGGCCAGCCACAGGCGTTCGCGGCTTCGTTCCAGCTCTGGCAGCTTGCGCCACAGTGGCCCCCACAAGGTTTGCAGGTGAGGGTTTGACAGGCCGATGGCCGGGCGGAACGTGGCGGTGAGACTGGGCATGCTGGGCGACTCGTGATTTGCCTGCGTAGAGTGCCATGAAACCCCGCCACTGTACCTGCGCTATTGGTCGGGGGCTGGCAGAGGTTGTTGCTCGACGCTTGGGCCGACACTGACCTGTACGATACAGCTTAGGTCGAGATGGCGCTGCATGGCGGCACGGACATTGGCCGGCGTCAAACGGTTGATGCGCTCGATGTAGGTGTTCAGATAATCGTCAGGTTGGCGTTTATGGGTCAGATCCGCGAGCAATGCTGCCAGGCCTTTGTTCTGCGCGACACTGCGCAGCAATTGCCCTTCCCGCTGCTTGCGAGCCACTTGCAGTTCTGCCTGGGTTGGCCCTTGTTCAATGAAATCGCGCAGCAGGTCCACTACCAGTTCCAGGGAGCCTTCCACATGCGCGGGGGCGATTTGCCATTCGATGGTGAACAGTCCGCCCGCCCGTAATGGCGATACGCGGGTTTGCACGCCGTAGGTCAGGCCACGGCGTTGGCGCAGTTCGACCATCAAGCGCGATTCGAGCCCTTCTCCCAGTATTTCGCTGGCCAACTCCAGGGCTGGGAACTGCGGATCATTGGCGGGCACGTTCAACGGAAGTGCCAGCAAGACAGCGCTGCTCGCGCCAGGCTGTTCGACTTTTAGGGTCGTGCCGGTAGCGGCTGGGACAGCTGGCAGATCTGTTGCCGACCAACGCTGTGGCAGTGCTTGGCTGATTTGATGGGAGAGTGCTTGGGCTTGCGCGAAAGAAAGGTCGCCGACCACGACCAACTCCAGGTTGCTGGCGGAGTAGGCGCGTTGGTGGAATGTCCGCAAATCGTCTGGGGTAACCGCCGCCAGAGCCTCTTCCGAGCTGCCCAGTGAGCTGCCATAAGGATGGCCACTGAACATGTGGCGCAAAGTTTCGCTGCGCGCCCTCGATACAGGACGCTGCTCGCGTGAGGCGTTGCTCTGCAGCAACTGCTGCTTGATCTTGTCCAGAGCGGGGGCGAGGAATGCGGGGCGTGCCACAAGGTCGGTGAACAGCGCCAGGGACGGCCCCAGCACGGCCGGGGTGCTCAGGCTGCGCAGGCTCAATGTCGCATGTTCCAGGCGTATCTGCTTGT
Source organism: Pseudomonas vlassakiae (assembly GCF_014269035.2). Taxonomy (GTDB): domain Bacteria; phylum Pseudomonadota; class Gammaproteobacteria; order Pseudomonadales; family Pseudomonadaceae; genus Aquipseudomonas; species Aquipseudomonas vlassakiae. The sequence goes on along the minus strand of NZ_JABWRP020000004.1, from coordinate 277,168 downwards.
CGAAAACCGCCCCCAGGCGTTCGAGATGACTGGCTTGTTCGGTGGCCGTGTACTGCTGGCTACCCTCATCGAGCATGGACAGCGTCAAGGCTGCCAGGCCAGGGTGCTCAGTGTCCTGAACAGTGCCGGCCCTGAACCTCAGTACTACGTCAACGACAGGTAATCCACGGGCTTCGACGAATTTTACGGCTGTACCTGCTTCGGTCTTCCAGGCTTGCACCCGCGTCTGGATGGATTCGAACTGGCCCAGGTCGAGCCCTTGGGCGCTGATCAGGCCGCCGTAGATGCTGTTGGTTTCGGTAGGCTTTGAGGTCGCAGTCAAATCACGCATGTGCGCTCTCCTTGTTGTGCATGAAGGTAATGGCAGCGCGGGAATCGATCAGGAACTCAAGGGCGACCTGGCCGACCTGTTCGGCTGTCACGGCTTCGATGTCTTGTCGCTCGTTTTCCAGTGCAATGGGGTCCAGGCCGCAGGCGGCTTGTTTGCCGATGGCCCGTGCCTGTATATCGATGTCGTCCCTCTCGAACATCTGCCTGGCCAGCAGGCGCGCCTTGGCGCGTTGAAGGTCTTCTCTGGAAGGTGCCGAGTGACGAAAGGATTCAATTTCCACCAGCAGCCTTTCGGCGGCGATCTGCGGCGTAACCTGCGGGCTGCAAAAAGCATAGAGCGCCAGCATGCTGTCGCCGCGCTGCCAGGGTTCGTATGCTGAGCGCAGGGCCAGCAGGGTGCGGTCTTCCAGAACCAGTCGTCTTTGCAGGGGGCTGCTGAGCCCATCGGCAAGCAGCTCGGGCAGGAGCCGCAATGCATAAGCTTGTTCGCCGGACTGGGCCGTACATTGGCTGGGGAGGTTGAAACTGAGAATCGTGCCTGTGTACTGGCCCGGTTGTCGCAGCGTTTGATGACGTCGACTCTGCAGCGGGGGAGCAGAAGGTGTTTCTCGTGCTGGCAGGCGGTTGGCCGGGATCGTTGCAAAGTGCCGCATGACCAGGCTTTGCAGCTGTGACAAGGTCATGTCGCCTGCTACAGCAAGTGTGGCGTTGTTGGGGTGGTACCAGGTCTGGTACCAAGTTCGCGCTGCAGCAGGCGTCAGGTGCTCAAGATCAGCCTTGTGGCCAACGACGGGGGTGCCATAGCCGCCGGTACCGTAAGCCAGTATCTGGTGATGTTCCAGTGCCAGTGCCAAGGGGTTGTTGTCGACTTGTTCCCGGCGCTCTGCCATCACCACGCTCAGTTCGCGAGCGAAAGGTGTATCGCTGAGTGTGGCGCTCGCCATGACATCGGCCATCGCTTCCAGGGCAACCTCCAGTCGACTGCTTGGCAATGTCAGCGGAAAGAACGTGGCGTCGGTGGAAGTGAACGCATTCGGTTCGCCGCCAAGACGGGTCATGAGGGCCGAATATTGGCCAGCTGCCAGTTTGCTGCTGCCCTCGAAGAGCAAGTGTTCCAGGGCATGGGAAAGGCCTGAGTGGCCTGCTGGCTCGTAGCTTGACCCGACGTGATACCACAGCTGCACACTGACCAGCGGCGCACGATGGTCTTCACGCAGGTAGATGCGCAGGCCGTTGGCAAGGGTGAACGATTGTACGTTGCTGCCCAGGATGGTCGTCGGAGGGCGTTCGGTCATGGTTGAAGTACTCCTGCGAGAATGTAGGAGCAGCTTCAACCATGGCGGCGGCGGGTTTGCGGTAGATAAGTAAGGTTACCCAGCGTCAGGGGTTCAGCCCCGTTGCCACAGTGCATAGTGCACCTGGCCGGTCTTCTTCTCGCGGTGCAGGCGCCAGTTGCCAGGCATTGGCAGCGTCGACGGGGCGGCCTCGCTCTCGGTGTAGATCCACGCCTGTTCGCGCAGCCACTGGTTCTGCTCCAGCAGGTTGCAGGTATTGGCCAGCAGGTCCTGGTGGAACGGCGGGTCGAGGAACACTACGTCGAACTGCTGCTTGGCCGGGTTCTGCAGGTAGCGCAGGGCGTCGGTCTGCAGAATCTGTCCACGCGGGCAGCGCAGGATCTCGAGATTGTTCTTCAAGTTGGCGATGGCCGCCGAATTGCTGTCCAGCGCCACGGCATTCTCGGCGCCACGGGACAGCGCCTCCAGCACCAGGGCGCCGCTGCCGGTGAAGGCATCCAGCACCTGGGCACCTTCGATGTGGGGCGCCAGCCAGTTGAAAACGGTTTCGCGCACACGGTCAGGGGTTGGCCGCAGGCCTTCGCCTTCGGGTACCGCCAGGCGGCGGCTGCGCCACTCGCCGGCGATGATGCGCAGGTGACCCTGGCCCTTGCTTTGGCCCTGCTGCGGGCGGGCGGGAGGGGTGGATCTAGGCATTAGTGCTCCGGTACGCCGAGCGGCTGCTCGGACGGTTTGTCAGTGGGGGCAGGCAGTGGCTTCTGTGGCACTTTCGGGCCAACGGTGACGATCACCAGTTTATCGGCTGCCAGGTGCTTGTTCATCGCCGCCTTGACCTGTTCGACGGTCAGCGCCTGGGACTGCTGCATGAAGTCCTCCAGCCAGGTCAGGGGCAGGTTGTAGAAACCGATGGCGCCCAGTTGGCCGACGATACTGGCGTTGCTGGCATTGGACAGCGGGAAGCTGCCGGCCAATTCGCGTTTGGCGTCGTCCAGCTCCTGCTGGGTCGGGCCGCTCTTGAGGTAGTCGGCAAGGATGTCCTGTACCAGCTTGAGCGTGCCTTCACTGAGTTCGGCGCGGGTCTGCAGGTTGATCATGAACGGCCCACGCACCTGCATCGGGCTGAATACCGAATACACACCGTAGGTCAGGCCGCGTTTTTCGCGGACTTCGCTCATCAGGCGGGTGCCGAAGGCGCCGCCGCCGAGGATCTGGTTGCCCAGCGAAAGGGCCGGCCAGTCCGGGTCCTGACGGTCGATGCCAAGCTCGGCGAGCATCAGGTGCGTCTGCTTGCTCGGGAAGTCGATATGGGTGACGCCAGCCCTGGGCTCGACCGGCTGGGCCGGTTTGGCCAGTGCCGGGCCTTTGGGCAGGGCAGCGGAGACCTGGGCGGCGACGGCCTCGGCTTCCTCGCGGCTAAGGTCGCCGACCAGGGCGATCACCGCGTTGCCAGCGGCATAGGCCTTGGCGTGGAAGGCGCGCAGCTGCTCAAGGGTGATGCCTGGTACGCTCTCGGCGCTGCCATCGCTTGGCTGAGCGTAGGGGTGATCGCCGTAGAGCTTACTGAACAGTGCCTTGCCGGCGATCTTGCCAGGGTTTTGTTTCTCATACTCGAAACCGGCCAGCAGCTGGTTCTTGATGCGTTTCAGGGCGTCTTCCGGGAAGGTTGGCTTGCCGGTCACTTCGGCGAACAGCTTGAGGGCGGGCTCGCGTTTGTCCCGGGCACTCAGGCTGCGCAGCGAGGCCACGGCCATGTCGCGATAGGAACCGTTGCCAAAGTCGGCACCCAGGCCCTCGAAGCCCTCGGCGATGGCCGTCACGTCCTTGCCGGCCACGCCCTCGTTGAGCATGGCGTTGGTCAGGCTGGCCAGGCCAGGGGCGTTGCCGTCCTGGCTGCTGCCGGCGGCAAAAGTCACGCGCAGGTCGAACATCGGCAGCTCGCGGGCCTCGACGAACAGGACCCGGGCGCCTTCGGCGGTGGTCCAGTTCTGGATGTTCAACTGGCGCCTGCTGGGTGCCTTGCCATCAAGCTCGGCCAGCGATTGCAGGGTGTTGGCCGGGCGGGCGGCGCTGTTTTCGGCCTCGGAATGTGCCGGCCGGGCGAGCACGGCGGCCACGGCCACTACCAGCGCGATGATGCCCGTACCGATCAGGGTGTAGCGTGGTGCGCTGCGATCACTCATGAGCGGACTCCTCGGGCAGTACGTGGGCAACGCTCAGGCGTTCGCGGGTGAAATAGGTGCGTGCGGCGTTTTGCACGTCTTCCGGGGTGACGCGCTTGAGTTCGTCCAGCTCGCTGTCGATCAGCTTCCAGGACAGGCCGACGGTTTCCAGCTGGCCGATGGTGGTGGCCTGGCTGCTGATGGAGTCGCGGTCGTAGACCAGCCCTGCGATGACCTGCGCGCGCACGCGCTCCAGCTCTTCGGCGCTTGGCGGAGTGGTCTTGAGTTCGTCGAGCAGCTGCCAGAGGCCTTTTTCGACGTCAGCCAGGGTTTTCTGTTTCTGCACGTTCGGCGTGGCCGAGATCAGGAACAGGCTGTCGCCCCGGGTAAAGGCGTTGTAGCTGGACGAAGCACCGGCCACCAGCTCCTGGCCACGCTCCAGGCGTGCCGGCATGCGCGCGCTGTAGCCGCCGTCGAGCAGGGCCGAGATCAGGCGCAGGGCATGCACGGTGCGTGGCTCCTTGGCAGTGGCCAGGCCCGGTACATTGAAGCCGTAGATCAGGCTCGGCAACTGGGTGCGTACGTGCAAGGTCAGCTGGCGCTGGCCCGGTTCGGCCAGTTCCAGCGGCAGTTTGGCAGGTGGCACGGCGCGCTTGGGGATGTTGCCGAAGTATTTCTGTGCCAGGCCTTTGACCTCATCGGCGGTGACATCGCCGACCACCACCAGGGTGGCGTTGTTCGGTGCGTACCAGGATTCGTACCAGTGACGCAGTTCCTCGACTTTCATGCGCTCGAGGTCGGCCATCCAGCCGATGGTCGGGGTGTGGTAGCCGCTGGCCGGGAAGGCCATGGCACGGAACAGCTCGAAGGCCTTGGAACTTGGCTGGTCATCGGTACGCAGGCGGCGCTCCTCCTTGATCACCTCGATTTCACGGGCGAACTCGTCGGCAGGCAGGCGCAGGCTGGCCAGGCGGTCGGCTTCGAGCTCAAGGGCCACCGGCAGGCGGTCGCGGGCCAGCACCTGGTAGTAGGCGGTGTAGTCGTCGCTGGTGAAGGCGTTTTCTTCCGCGCCGAGATCACGCAGGATGCGCGAGGCCTCGCCAGGGCCGATCTTGGCGCTGCCCTTGAACATCATGTGCTCCAGGGCATGGGACAAGCCGGTCTGGCCTGGGGTCTCGTAGCTGGAGCCGACCTTGTACCAGATCTGCGAGACGACCACTGGGGCGCGGTGGTCTTCGCGCACGACCACTTTCAGGCCGTTGTCGAGGATGAATTCGTGGGTCGGTTGCACGTCGGCGGCGAATGCCGCGAGCGGCAGGCAGAGCGTGCCGAGCAACAGGCCAGCGGCGCGGCGGGCTAGAGCATTCATACGGTGATTAACCTGTTCGGCGGCCCGCTGGTTTAGCGTCGGCGGGCCAGGAGGTGCTAGGATACTGATCCGGTTGCCTGGCGACCATGCCTGTCGCCGTTCTGGCCCGCAGGCCCATTAAGACAAAACATTGCGCATGAACCAGTCGGATTCAAAATAGTCTGTTCTGCGTTTAGAGAATTCCTGATGTGCCAGTTGCTGGCCCATCGCTACCCTGAGATAGCCGTCTTCCATGTTTGGTTCCAACGACGACAAAAAAGCGCCGGCCGAGGCTGGCGAGAAAAAAGGCCTGTTCAGCTGGTTTCGCAAGAAACCGCAGCAACCTGTCGCCGAACAGCCTCAAACGCCTGAGCCACCAGCGCCCGAGGTGCAGCCAGCCGAGCCGGCAACGCCGCAGCCCGCCGCCGAGCAGCCACGTGTCGAAGGACAGCCGCCTGCGCCGGTCGAGCCTATGCCACCGGTGGTCGAAGCGCCTGCGCCAGCGCCAGTCGCTTCCACGCCAGTAGTGGCGCCCGAGCCTGAACCGGTCGCTTCCGAGCCGCTGGTCGCTCCGGTGCCCGAGCCAATCGCTTCCCTGCCTGTACAAGCAGCGCCGGTCGAGACTGCCCCGGTGGTCGAGCACACAGCCCCTGTCAGCAACCTGGTGCTGCCGGTAGCCGAAGAGCCTGTGGCGCTGGTACCGGACCTGCAGCCGAAGGCGCCGCCGGTGATTCCGCAGCGTCCTGCACCAGAACCGGTAGCCGTGACGCCAGTCGTGGCCCCTGCGCCTGTGGAGCCGCAACCCGCTCCCGAGGTCGCTGCCCCGGTTGCCACCGAGCAGTCCAAGCCCGGTTTCTTCGCCCGCCTCAAGCAGGGCCTGTCGAAGACCAGCGCCAGCATCGGCGAGGGCATGGCCAGCCTGTTCCTGGGCAAGAAGGTCATCGATGACGACCTGCTCGACGAGATCGAAACCCGTCTGCTGACGGCCGACGTCGGCGTCGAAGCCACCTCGGCCATCGTTCAGAACCTGACCCAGAAGGTCGCCCGCAAGCAGCTGGCCGACGCCGACGCGCTGTACAAGTCGCTGCAGGAGGAACTGGCAGCCCTGCTGCGCCCTGTCGAGCAGCCGCTCAAGGTCCAGGCGCAGAACAAGCCCTACGTGATTCTGGTCGTCGGCGTGAACGGTGCGGGCAAGACCACCACCATCGGAAAGCTGGCCAAGAAGCTGCAACTGGAAGGCAAGAAGGTCATGCTGGCTGCCGGTGATACCTTCCGTGCCGCTGCCGTGGAGCAATTGCAGGTCTGGGGCGAGCGTAACCAGATCCCGGTGATTGCCCAGCACACCGGCGCCGATTCCGCCTCGGTGATCTTCGACGCGGTACAGGCTGCCAAAGCCCGTGGTATCGATGTGCTGATCGCCGACACCGCTGGCCGGCTGCACACCAAGGACAACCTGATGGAGGAGCTCAAGAAGGTCCGCCGGGTCATCGGCAAGCTTGATGCCGAGGCGCCCCACGAGGTGCTGCTGGTGCTCGACGCCGGTACCGGGCAGAACGCTATCAGCCAGGCCAAGTACTTCCACCAGAGCGTCGAGCTGACCGGCCTGGCGCTGACCAAGCTGGATGGCACTGCCAAAGGTGGGGTGATCTTCGCCCTGGCCAAGCAGTTCAAGCTGCCGATCCGCTTCATCGGGGTCGGTGAAGGCATCGACGACCTGCGCACATTCGAAGCCGAGCCGTTCGTCAAGGCTCTGTTCGCCGAGCGAGACTGACCATGATCCGATTCGAACAGGTTGCCAAGCGCTACCCCAACGGCCATGTCGGCTTGCACGAGCTGAGTTTCCGCGCGCGCCGGGGCGAGTTCCTGTTCGTCACCGGGCACTCGGGTGCGGGCAAGAGCACCTTGCTGCGCCTGTTGCTGGCCATGGAACGCCCGACCAGTGGCAAGCTGATGCTGGCCGGGCAGGACCTGGGCCAGATCAGCAATGCGCAGATCCCGTTCCTGCGTCGGCAGATTGGCGTGGTGTTCCAGAACCACCAGCTGCTGTTCGACCGCACCGTGTTCAACAACATCGCCCTGCCGCTGCAGATTCTCGGCTTGTCCAAGGCCGAGATCGCCAAACGCGTGGATTCGGCGCTGGAGCGGGTGTCGCTGGCCGACAAGGGCGAGCTGTTCCCGGCCGACCTGTCCACCGGCCAGCAGCAGCGGGTCGGTATTGCCCGCGCCATCGTTCACCAGCCGGCACTGCTGCTGGCGGATGAGCCCACCGGTAACCTCGACCCGCGGCTGGCCGCGGAGATCATGGGCGTGTTCGAGGATATCAACCGCCTGGGCACCACGGTTCTGATCGCCAGTCACGACCTGGCACTGATTGCGCGCATGCGCCACCGCATGCTGACCCTGCAGCGCGGTCGTCTGATCGGCGATGGGGAGGCCGGGCAATGAGCACTACACGTACACCAAAGGTTTCCGAGCGCGTTGCGCCCAAGGCTGCCGACCCGCAGCCGGCGAGGAAGAAGGGCGGCGATCACGATGACGACGGCCCGGATTTCCGCACCCTGCTGCACGCCTGGCTGGAAAGCCATCGCGCCAGCCTGGCCGACAGCCTTCGACGGCTGGGCAAGCAGCCGATCGGCAGCTTCTTCACCTGCCTGGTGATGGCCGTGGCCCTGAGCATGCCCATGGGGCTGTCGCTGCTGCTGAAGAATATCGAGGTGCTGGGTGGCTCATGGCAACGCGCCGCACAGATTTCGCTGTACCTGAAGCTCGATGCAGGTAGCCAGCAGGGTGAAGCCCTGCGTGATGACATCAAGCGCATGCCGGGGGTCGCCGACGCCCAATACGTCAGCCCCGGGCAGGCCCTGCAAGAGTTCCAGCAGCAGTCCGGGCTGGGCGAGGCCCTGCGCGAACTGCCTGACAACCCGTTGCCCGGTGTGGTGGTGGTGACCCCGACCGAAGTCGATAAACCGGCCCTGGAAGCCCTCCGTCAACGTCTCTCTGAGTTGCCAAGGGTAGAGAATGCACAACTGGACCTGGTATGGGTCGAGCGGCTGGCGGCGATTCTCAAGCTGGGCGACCGTTTTGTCTTCGGCCTGGCGGTAATGCTGATTTCCGCGCTGCTGTTAGTAATCGGTAACACAATTCGTCTACATATCGAAAACCGCCGCATCGAGATCGAAGTGATCAAGCTGGTGGGCGGTACGGACAGCTACGTCCGCAGGCCTTTCCTGTACATGGGCGCCTTGTACGGCCTGGGTGCGGGGGTGCTGGCCTGGGCCATCCTGGCCTTTGGCCTGAACTGGCTCAACGAGGCCGTGGTAGGGCTTTCCGGGCTGTATGGCAGTGACTTCGCCCTGGGCGGGGTGCCGGCGTCCGATGGTCTGTCGCTCTTGATCGGAGCGGTGCTGTTGGGGTATATCGGTGCATGGATCGCAGTCGCCCGCCACTTGAACGAGCTGGCGCCGCGATAGTTTTTACGTGCCAGCATTGACATTTCCTTCACGATGGAACTTGTACGCTCGTTCCGGGTCAATGTAGGCAGCGCTCACAAGGCGCGAGTTTTGTAAGTCGGAGGTTCTTGAATGACCACATCGTTGCAACCTGCCTATGCCCTGGTGCCCGGTGCAAACCTGGAAGCCTACGTGCACACGGTCAACAGCATCCCGCTGCTGTCTGTCGAGCAGGAGCGTGATCTGGCCGAGCGTCTCTACTATGAGCAGGATCTTGAGGCCGCTCGGCAAATGGTGATGGCCCACCTGCGATTCGTTGTGCATATCGCACGTAGCTATGCAGGGTACGGTCTGGCGCAGGCTGACCTGATCCAGGAAGGCAACGTCGGCCTGATGAAGGCGGTCAAGCGTTTCAACCCGGAGATGGGTGTGCGCCTGGTGTCCTTCGCCGTGCACTGGATCAAGGCAGAGATCCACGAATTCATCCTGCGCAACTGGCGCATCGTCAAGGTGGCCACCACCAAGGCCCAGCGCAAGCTGTTCTTCAACCTGCGCAGCCAGAAGAAGCGCCTGGCCTGGCTGAACAACGACGAAGTGCATCGTGTGGCGGAAAGCCTCGGCGTCGAGCCGCGTGAAGTGCGCGAGATGGAAAGCCGCCTGAGTGGCCAGGACATGGCCTTCGACCCGGCAGCCGAAGCGGATGACGACAGCGCCTTCCAGTCGCCAGCGCATTATCTGGAAGACCACCGCTACGATCCGGCTGTGCAGCTGGAGGATGCCGACTGGAGCGACAACTCCACCAGCAACCTGCACGAAGCACTGCAAGGCCTGGATGACCGTAGCCGCGATATCCTCTACCAGCGCTGGCTGGCGGAAGAAAAGGCCACGCTGCATGAGCTGGCTGACAAGTACAGCGTTTCGGCTGAGCGTATTCGCCAGTTGGAGAAGAATGCAATGAACAAGGTCAAGGCACTGATCACCGTCTGACCTGACCTGCCTGCATCGAAAAGCCGCTGACCCGAGAGGGTGAGCGGCTTTTTTGTCGGGTTTACGGCCTGCGCGAGCTGTCCAGTTGCATCAGGTAGCTGGGCCCGCCGAGCTGGCTCATCTGCCGGCGAATCCAGCCCGCCCGGCTTGCCACATAGGCGCTGGGCCGGCTGGCACTCCATTTGATCGGGCTCGGTAGCACGGCGGCCAGTTGTGCGGCCTGCTGGCGGGTCAGTCGGCTGGCATCGACACCAAAGTGATAACGCGCCGCGGCCTGGGCGCCGAATACGCCTTTGCCCCACTCGGCGCTGTTCAGGTAAACCTCAAGAATCCGCTCCTTCGACCAGAACAGTTCGATCAGCCCCGTGAACCAGGCCTCCAGCCCCTTGCGGAACCAGCTGCGGCCCGACCACAGGAACAGGTTCTTGGCTACCTGCTGGGTCAGGGTGCTGGCGCCACGAATGCTGCCGCCACGCTCGTTGTACGCCAGCGCCGCCTGGATGGCCGGAATGTCGAAGCCCCAATGGCTGGCAAACTTCTGGTCTTCACCGGCGATGACTGCCACCTTGAGTTCGTCGGAGATGTTCTCCCACGGCTCCCAGTCGCGTTGCAGGTCAATCGGCTCGCCGCTCACCCATGATTGCACCTTGCGTTCGAGCATCAAGGCCGTGCCAGGCGGTGGTACCCAGCGAAACACCAGCACCAGCACGATGCTGCCGGCAGCGAACCAGAGCAGGGCGCGGGCGAGGCGGCGGAGAATGGATGACAGCATGGCGATGGCTTGGCCGGACCGGTGGAACGGGCCATTATACAGACCCGATACAAGGAGTCGTCCCATGCTTCGCAGCTTCCTCATGCTCGCTGCCTTCTTCGGCTTTACCGGCGTCGCCCTGGGCGCGTTCGCCGCACATGGCTTGAAGAGCCGTCTGACGGCTGATTACCTGGCCATTTTCCAAACGGGGGTGACCTATCAGCTGGTGCATGCCCTGGCGATCTTTGGTGTCGCCGTGCTTTCGGCGCACCTGCCGGGGCGCCTGGTCGGCTGGGCTGGCGGTCTGTTCGCCCTGGGGATCGTGCTGTTCTCCGGTAGCTTGTACCTGCTGACGCTCAGCGGCCTGGGCAAACTGGGCATCATCACCCCTTTCGGCGGCCTGTGCTTCCTTGCCGGTTGGCTGTGCCTGGGCCTGGCTGCCTGGCGCCTGGGCTGACCAAGCGGTCCACAATCGCGACTAATGGCGTGCAGCGCCCTTGGGTTCGTGCGTGGATCGGCGCTAGAATGCGGGCCCCCAAAGAACAATGGTGGCCGTGCGCATGCGCATTCAACTGAACGGTGAACCTTACGAAGTGCCCGCTGGCGAAAGCGTCGCGGCCCTGCTGGCCCGCCTGGAACTGACCGGGCGCCGGGTGGCGGTGGAACTCAACCTGGATATCGTGCCGCGTAGCCAGCACGACAGCACGCAGCTGAGCGAAGGCGACCAGGTCGAAGTGGTCCACGCCATTGGTGGCGGCTGAAACGGGCCGGCGATTACCTGCAAGCCCAGCAATCTTTTCCCGAGGAACAACGATGAGCAACGTTCGTAGCGACAAGCCCTTCATCCTGGCCGGGCGCACTTTCCAGTCGCGCCTGCTGGTCGGCACCGGCAAGTACCGTGACATGGAAGAAACCCGCTTGGCCACCGAGGCTTCGGGTGCCGAGATCGTCACCGTGGCCGTGCGCCGGACCAACCTTGGCCAGAATGCGGGCGAGCCGAACCTGCTCGACGTGCTGTCGCCCGACAAATACACCATCCTGCCAAACACCGCAGGTTGTTTCGATGCTGTCGAGGCGGTGCGTACCTGCCGTCTGGCCCGCGAGTTGCTCGATGGCCACAAGTCCCACGAATCGCGCACCCTGGTGAAGCTGGAAGTGCTGGCCGACCAGAAAACCCTGTTCCCCAATGTGATCGAAACCCTCAAGGCCGCCGAAGTGCTGGTCAAGGACGGCTTCGACGTGATGGTCTACACCAGCGACGATCCGATCATCGCCCGCCAGCTGGCCGAAGCCGGCTGCATCGCGGTGATGCCGCTGGCCGGTCTGATCGGCACTGGCCTGGGTATCTGCAACCCCTACAACCTGCAGATCATCCTTGAAGAATCGAAGGTGCCGGTGCTGGTTGACGCGGGTGTTGGTACGGCTTCCGACGCCACCATCGCCATGGAAATGGGCTGTGAAGCCGTGCTGATGAACTCCGCCATCGCCCACGCCCAGCAGCCTGTGCTGATGGCCGAGGCCATGAAGCACGCCATCCTCGCTGGCCGCATGGCCTACCTGGCCGGCCGCATGCCGAAAAAACTTTACGCCAGCGCCTCTTCGCCGCTGGATGGTCTGATCAAGTAAGAGCCCCTGATGACTGACTCGCAAGATACGCCGATTTCCACCGACGGCGACCAGCGCCCACACCGCCGCATCAAGAGCTTCGTGATGCGCGCCGGGCGCATGACCGAAGGCCAGCAACGTGGCCTCGACCAGGGCGGCCCGCAGTTCATCCTGCCGCTGGCCGACAGCCCGGTGGACTACGACCAGGTATTCGGCCGTTCGGCGCCGCGTACCCTGGAGATCGGCTTCGGCATGGGCCATTCCCTGCTGGAAATGGCCGCTGCCGCGCCTGAACAGGACTTCATCGGTGTCGAGGTACACCGTCCGGGTGTCGGCGCGCTGCTCAACGGCGTGCTGACCCAAGGCCTGAAGAACCTGCGGGTGTATGACTGCGATGCGATCGAAGTGCTCAACCGCTGCGTGGCCGACAACAGCCTCGACCGCCTGATGCTGTTCTTCCCGGACCCATGGCACAAGGCGCGTCACCACAAGCGCCGCATCGTCCAGCTGGAGTTCGCCGAGCTGGTGCGCCGCAAGCTCAAGCCCGGTGGCGTGTTCCACATGGCGACCGACTGGGAGCCGTATGCCGAGTACATGCTGGAAGTGATGAGCGCCGCCCCGGGCTATCGCAACCGTGCTAAAGACGGCACCTACGTGCCACGCCCTGAAGAGCGCCCGATCACCAAGTTCGAACGCCGTGGCGAGCGGCTGGGGCATGGGGTGTGGGATTTGAAGTTCGAAAAGGTGGATTGATTGGCGGATTGAGCCTTTCGATACGCTGAGGCCTGTAGAAATGCAGGCGAAAAAAACCGCTCTGAGAAGAGCGGTTTTTTTATGGGAGCGACAGGACTGAGTATCCTTCGCTCCGGGGCTTCACCGAAAGCCGCCACACGGTCAGGGGATCATAGGCAGCCTGAGACGATGGGTCAATGATGAGACATATTCAGCATCAAGTGTGTCGGAGTGGTTAACAGCTTCGAACGCGTATCCCAAGTATCATTGCGCTGCTCCAGTGTGGATAATTTCGGTGATGGGCCGGGTAGGCGAAGAATTCTGCTTTCCGGCCCCTTCGACACGGCCTGAGAACCGTGCCGGTGAATTGTTCGAAGGGCCATTGACCTGGCCACTTCACCGAATGCTGTCACACGGTTTTCGAAGGCATCGAAGCGCCGGTTAGATGCTGGAAGATTGGCCCGCCAACACGGAGGCCAAGGCATATGAAGCGTTTGCTTGATGCGCTGAGCCGCGTCTGGAAGCTCATCCGGATCTTGACTGTGCTCAAGACCGCAAGAGACTTCATGCGCGACCACTTCGATGATGCCCAGTAAGGGCTAGTCAGGTGGTAGGGCTGCCCTGGTTCTCCGGGGCAGCTTTTAGCAGGCTTAACCGCGGCGATCGGCTACCACGCCAATCAACACCAGCACTACCAGCAACACTGGCGCCAACGCGTAGTTGTTGAATTGCGCCAATCCCTTCACCACCCAGGGCGTGGCATAGATCAGCGCCGCACCGCTGCCGATCATCACCAGGGCAGCCATCACCGGCACCCGCAGCGCACCCGCCAAAGCCCCCAGGCGCTGGTCCACCCAGCCTTTGATGTCGGTGCCGAACAGCACCAGCAGGCAGCCTACCAGGGCCAGGGATATCTCAGACAGATTGCTGCGGCTCCAGCGCGAAACCGTGGCGAGCAGATCAAGTACCAGATCCATGGGTCATCCTTAGGTCAAGAAATACTGCAGCAGGTCATTGAGGAACAGCTGGCCGCGTGGCGTGGCCACCAGTCGATCCGGTTCGACCTGCAAAAGGCCCTTTTGTTCGGCGGCGCGGCGGGCTTCGGCCAGCTGCGCCAGGGGCAGCCCGGTGCGCTGGGTGAACAGCTCGGCTTCCACGCCATCGGTGAGGCGCAGGGCGTTCATCAGGAACTCGAACGGCAGCTCATCCACCGGCAGCAGCTTCTCGCCGGCCTTGAACGGTTTGGCCAGGTTCAGGTAGTCCTTGGGCAGGCGGGTCTTCCAGGTACGCAGGATGCGGCCATCGGCAAAGGTCAGCTTGCCGTGGGCCCCGGCACCGATGCCGATGAAATCACCGAAGCGCCAGTAGTTGAGGTTGTGCCGGGCAGCGCGGTCAGCCTGGGCATAGGCCGAAACTTCGTACTGCCTGAAACCGTTGGCCGCCATCAGCGCTTGGCCGGCCTCCTGAATATCCCAGAGGATGTCATCTTCAGGCAGCTCCGGAGGCTGGTTCCAGAACACCGTATTCGGCTCGACCGTCAGCTGGTACCACGACAGGTGCGTCGGCCCGAGGTCGATGGCCTGACGCAGGTCACCCAGCGCGTCGTCCAGCGACTGGTCAGGCAGGCCGTGCATCAGGTCCATGTTGAAGTTGTCGAAGCCGGCCGCGCGCGCCATGCCAGCGGCGTGGATCGCTTCGTCGCCGTTATGGATGCGGCCCAGCGCTTCGAGTTTGGCCGGCTGGAAGCTCTGTACGCCAATGGACAGGCGGTTGATACCGGTCTGCCGGTAGGCCTTGAACTTCTCTTGCTCGAAGGTGCCTGGGTTGGCCTCGAGCGTGATCTCGATGTCTGCTGCGAACGGGATGCGTTGCTCCACGCCACGCAGCAGGCGCCCCAGGGAATTGGCACTGAACAAGCTCGGGGTACCGCCGCCGAAGAAAATCGACGACAGGGTCCGGCCTTGGGCCGCGGCCAGCTCCAGGTCGAGATCCGTCAGCAGCGCGTCGACGTAAGCCTCTTCCGGCAGCTCTGGCCCGGCAGCATGGGAGTTGAAGTCGCAGTACGGGCATTTGCGCACGCACCACGGGATGTGGATGTACAGGGCCAGCGGCGGCAGGCGGGTGAGCGCCACCGCGCCGGCTTCGGACAGCGATGCGATCATGCCAGGCCCAGACGTTGACGCAGCAGGGCCATGGCGCGGGCGCGGTGGCTGAGCTGGTTCTTATCCGCAGGCGCAAGGTCTGCGCTGGAGCACTTGCGCTCCGGCACCCAGAACAGCGGGTCGTAACCGAAGCCATGCTCGCCGCTGGCCTCGAACAGGATGCTGCCGTGCCACAGGCCTTCGCAAAGGATCGGTAGTGGGTCGTCGGCATGGCGCACCAGGGCCAGTACGCAGACGAACTGGGCACCGCGCTGCTCTGGCGGCACGTCCTTCAAGGCTTCGAGCAGCTTGGCGTTGTTCGCCGCATCACCTTTGCCGTCGGCATAGCGCGCCGAGTAGATGCCTGGCGCGCCGCCGAGGAAGTCAACTGCCAGGCCGGAATCGTCGGCCAGCGCCGGCAGGCCGGAGATGCGCGCAGCGTTGCGGGCCTTGAGGATGGCGTTCTCGACGAACGACAGGCCGGTCTCTTCAGGTTCTACCTGGCTGAACTCACCGATCGAGCGCAGCTGCACGGACTGGCCGAGCATGGCCTGGAGTTCCTTGAGTTTGCCGGCGTTGTGGCTGGCCAATACGAGTTGCTGGAAATTCATCATTCGCCTGGGAACACTTCCTGGTTGAAACTGAGTTGATGGCTGACCCCGCCGGTTTCGACAGTCAGCTCGAAGGTCAGGGTCTCGGCCTGCTCGATCTTGAACTGGGCGATGTAATACACCGCACCCTGGTCGGTTATCTGCTTGAACGACAGCGGGCTGGTGCGCCCGGTCAGGTCCTTCACCTTGCCGCTGACCACCGCCATGGCGGGCTTGTCGGCCTTGAGCACAGCGATGTTGAGCACGCCTTGGTTCTTGCTCCGGTTGAGCCCGGTGGCAGCGGCGATGTCCGGTTGCAACAGGCTTGAGGTGAAGGCGCTGTAGTGCACCGTCACGTCGCCGAAGACTTCCTTGCGCTCAGGTCGGGCGGCATCGGCCGCCATCACTGGCAGGGCCAGGCACAGGCTGATCAGGAACAGGGCTAGGCGACGCATGGTGCGAGTCCTCCGGTGGGCGTCAGACCGCCAGTTGATGCTCCTGCAGGCCCGGGCTGCTGACGCGATAGATGCCGATTTCACCTAGAAGATTAGGCCAAAGCCGCCCGCCCCACCCGTTACGGTGCAAGTGGTCGACGGCCAGGCGGTCAAGGACCTTGGCGCGGCGCTCATGGCACAGCTCTTCGAAGTCGGCGAAGGTGCAGAAGTGGATGTTCGGCGTGTTGTACCAGGTGTACGGCATGAAGTCCGAGACCGGCATGCGCCCCTTGGTGGCCAGGTACCAGCGGCAGCGCCAGTGGCCGAAGTTGGGGAACGTGATGATGCACTGGCGGCCCACCCGCAGCATCTCGTCGAGGATGCGGTCCGGGTACTCCACGGCCTGCAGGGCCTGGGTCATGATTACCACGTCGAAGCTGTTGCTGGCAAAGTTGCCCAGGCCCTTGTCGAGGTCCTGCTCGATGACGTTCACGCCCCTCGCCACGCAGGCAGCGATGTTGTCGGGGTCGATTTCCAGGCCATAGCCGGTGACCTGCTTGCGGTCACGCAGCGAGGCCAGCAGCTCGCCACTGCCGCAGCCCAGGTCGAGTACCCGGCTGCCGGCGGGAATCCAGTCGTGGATGATTTCCAGATCGGCTCTCATGCTGTCCTCAGATGACGATGCGGTTCATGTAGTTCGCGAAACCCTGCATGTAGCGAGGCGTGGGTATCAGGAAGGCATCGTGGCCGTAAGGCGAATCGATCTCCAGATAACAGACGTTCTTGCGGGCCGCCATCAGCGCGTCGACGATCTCCCGCGAGCGGGCCGGCGAGAAGCGCCAGTCGGTGGTGAACGACATGATGCAGTAATCCGCCTTGACGTGGGCCAGGGTCGCCGCCAGGTCGCCGCCATTGGCAGCGGCCGGGTCGAAGTAGTCCAGGGCCTTGGTCATCAGCAGGTAGGTGTTGGCGTCGAAGCGGCCGGAAAACTCCTCGCCCTGATAGCGCAGGTAGCTTTCGACCTGGAACTCGACACTGTGGAAGTCGTAGTTGAGCTTGTCGCTCTTCAGCTCGCGGCCGAATTTCTCACCCATCGAGTCGTCGGACAGGTACGTGATGTGGCCGACCATGCGCGCCAGCATGAGGCCGCGCTTGGGGATCACGCCCTGGTCCTGGAACGAGCCGCCGTGGAACTCAGGGTCGGTAAGGATGGCCTGGCGTGCCACTTCGTTGAAGGCGATGTTCTGCGCCGACAGTTTGGGGGCCGAGGCGATATCCACACAGTGACGCACACGATCAGGGTAGGTGATGGTCCATTGCAGGGCCTGCATGCCCCCCAGGCTGCCGCCCACGATGGCCGCCCACTGCTGGATGCCCAGGCGGTCAGCCAGGCGCGCCTGGCTATGCACCCAGTCTTCAACGGTCAGTACCGGGAACTCGGCGCCATAAGGCTTGCCGGTGGCCGGATTGACGCTGCTCGGGCCGGTGCTGCCATTGCAGCCGCCGAGGTTGTTCAGGCTGACCACGAAGAAGCGGTTGGTGTCGATCGGCTTGCCGGGGCCGATGCAGCTGTCCCACCAGCCCGGCTTGCGGTCGGTGGTGGCATGGTAGCCTGCGGCATGGTGATGGCCGGACAGGGCATGGCAGATCAGCACGGCATTGCTCGCGCTGGCATTCAGGGTGCCATAGGTCTCGTAGACCAGCTCGTAGCTGTTCAGCGAACGGCCGCAGGCCAAGGCCAGCGGTTCATCGAAGCTGGCAATTTGCGGTGTAACCAGACCGACGGAATCTTCGGGAAGGACAGTGGACATCGACCCTGCTCACGCTTGACGGAGGCGTAAGTCTAAAGAGCACTCCCCCCAGCGGCAAGCGAAGGCTTGCCACGGGAGGTCAGCAGCAGTGCCTGGGCTCAGATCATCCGCCACAGTTCCTGTGGCATGCCGGCATACGCGGCCAGCGGCGGCATGACGAATGACTGGATCACCTGGATCGCCAGGAAGGCGAAGATCGGCGAGATGTCCATGCCGCCCAGGTTGGGCACGATACGGCGGAACGGTGCCAGCACCGGTTCGCTGATCTGCCAGGCAAGCTCCGCAGCCGGGTTGTGGCTGTTCGGTGCGACCCAGGACACGATCACCATGACGATCATCGCCACCCAGAATATTTTCAGGAACAGCGAGGTGATACCGATGATGGCCCACATCAGCAGGTGCAGCACGTCGCCGAAGGTGCCGTAGGTGACCATCAGCACGAAGCCCATCAGCAGCGCCTGGATGACGATCGCCAGCAGCAGCGACGAGGTATCGAGGCCGCCGATGCTCGGAATCACCCGGCGGATCGGCTTGAGCAATGGCTGGGTTGCGCGCACGGCGAACTGGCTCAGCGGGTTGTAGAAATTGGCCTTGACCAGTTGCAGCACGAAGCGCAGCAGGACGATCACCAGGTACAGGCTGACCAGGGTTTGCACCACGAAGATCGCGGCGCCGGACAATGCATTCATCAACAGCTCCTTATTTGCCCAGTTGTTCGGCCAGCTCGGCGGAACGCTTCGACGCCGCTTGCAGCGCCTGCTCGACGATGGCTTCGAAACCATTGCCCTGGAACGACTTGATCGCCGCCTCGGTGGTGCCGGCTGGCGAGGTGACGCGGCGGCGCAGCTCTGCGGCGTCGACATCGCTGGCCACGGCCATGCGCGCGGCGCCCAGGGCGGTTTGCAGGGTCAGTTGCGAGGCGGTTTCGCGTGGCAGGCCGAGTTTTTCGCCAGCGGCGGTCATCGCTTCGATCAGCAGGAAGAAGTAGGCCGGGCCGCTACCGGAGACCGCAGTGACGGCGTCCAGTTGTTGCTCTTGCTCGAGCCACAGGGCGGTACCGACTGCCGAGAGCAGCTGTTCGGCCTGCTGGCGTTGTTCGGTGGACACTTCAGCGGTGGCGTACAGGCCACTGACACCCTGGCGCAGCAGCGCTGGCGTGTTGGGCATGCAGCGCACCACCTGACGGGCGCCGAGCCAGGTCTGCAAGCTGGCGCAGGTGATGCCGGCGGCGATCGAGACGATCAGCTGGCCAGCAGCCAGGTCAGGCTTCAGTGACTCGCACACGGCCTTCATGACTTGCGGTTTAACCGCCAGCACGACCACGTCGGCACCGGCAATCGCCTGGGCGTTGTTTTCGAAAGCTTCGATGCCGTGCTCGGCCTGGATGCGGGTGCGGGTTTCGGCGCCGGGGTCGCTGGCACGGATCTGCGCCGCGTCCATGCCCTGGGCACGCAGGCCGCCGATCAGGCTGGCGGCCATGTTGCCGGCGCCGATAAAGGCAATACGTGTCTTGCTCATGTCAGGTCCTTGAAGGAAAGAGTGAGTAAAGCATGGAATCAGACGGGGCCGTAATGGCGTGCGCCGAACAGGGCGGTACCGATACGTACCCAGGTCGCTCCCTGGGCGATGGCCGCTTCCAGGTCGTGGCTCATGCCCATCGACAGGGTGTCGAGGCCAAGGCCCAGGCTGGCCTGTAGCTGTTTCAGGCTGGCGAAGGCGGCCTCCTGGGCGGCACGGTCTTCGGTCGGCTCAGGGATCGCCATCAGCCCGCGCAGGCACAGGTTTGGCAGTGCCGCCACGTCCTTGGCCAATGCAGGCAGATCGGCCGGGGCGCAACCGGATTTGCTGTCTTCGCCGCTGACGTTCACCTGCAGGCAGATGTTCAGCGGTGGCAGGCCCGCAGGGCGCTGTTCGGACAGGCGTTGGGCGATCTTCAGGCGGTCCACGGAGTGTACCCAGTCGAAATGTTCGGCAATGGCTTTGGTCTTGTTCGACTGAATGGGGCCGATGAAGTGCCAGATCAAGGGCAGGTCACCCAGTTCTTGCTGCTTGGCCAGGGCTTCCTGCAGGTAGTTTTCACCCACATCACGCACACCGGCAGCGTAGATTTCGCGTATGGCGCTGGCTGGTTTGGTCTTGCTTACGGCCAGCAGCCGGACGCTGGCCGGATCACGTCCGGCAGCCTGGGCGGCGTTGTGGATGCGCGCGGCGAGGGCGGAAAGGTTGTCTGCTATGGTGGACATGGATCGATGCCGTCGGCTCTGTAGATCTTCGGCATTCTACCTGCTTGATGGCTATTGGGGAGTCTCATGGACGCGACCGACCTGTTGGCCCGGGCCGTGGATGCAGGCGCGAGCGACCTGCATCTGGCGGCGGGCGAGATACCGATGCTGCGCGTGGATGGCGAGCTGCGCCGCATGGCGCTGCCGAGCGTGACCTGCGCCGCATTGAACGACGCGCTGTCAGCGCTGCTTGACGAGGGCCAGTGCCGGCAATGGTTGCAGGGTGATGAACTGGATCTGGCCCTGGAGTTGGCATCTCTGGGGCGTTTTCGTCTCAGTCTGTTTCGACAGATGAACGGCCTGGCTGCCACGTTTCGTCTGATTCCGAAACGTATTGCCAGTGTCGATGAACTCGAACTTGAAGAAGTGTTTCAAGCCGTTGCGCAGCATCAGGATGGCCTGGTGCTGGTAGGCGGCCCGACCGGTAGTGGCAAGTCGAGTACCCTGGCGGCTCTGATCGACCGACTTAATCGTGAGCAGGCACTGCACATCATCACGCTCGAAGACCCTGTCGAGGTTGTCCACAGCAGCCAGCGCAGCCTGGTCAATCAGCGCGAGATCGGCCGGCATTGTCGTGACTTCGCTCAGGGGCTGCGCAGCGCCCTGCGTCAGGACCCGGATGTGATCATGATCGGCGAACTGCGCGATCTGGAAACCGTCCGCCTGGCGTTGCGCGCAGCGGAGACGGGGCATCTGGTGCTGGCAACGGTGCATACGCGGTCGGCGGCAAGCAGTATTGACCGGCTGGTGGAGGTATTCGCGGCAGAAGAGAAGCCCTTGGTGCGGGCGATGCTGTCGGAGTCGCTGAGGTTGGTGGTGGCGCAGGTGCTGGTCAAACGTGGGGGCGGCGGCCGAGTGGCCGCGCGCGAAGTGCTGGTGGCGACACCTGCGGTGCGCAATCTGCTGCGCGAGGGCAGGATGGCACAGTTGTGTTCGGTGATGCAGACCGGGGCGGCAGAAGGAATGCGGACGATGGAGGGGGCGATGCGGGGGCTGAGGGAGAAGGGGCTGATCAGCGATCTTTAGTGCCTGTTCCGGCTTGTTCGCGGGTCAACCCGCGAAAAGGCCGGAACAGGCAGGCGCCGATAGGATCAGCGCTTGGCCAGGCTCAGCTGTTGCTGCTCTTTCGGCAGTACCCGCTTGGCAACCACATAATGCTGTTGCCAGTACGGCTTGCTCAGGCTGTCGATGCTCACCCGCTTGCCCGTGCGTGGCGCATGGATGAAGCGGTCGTTGCCCAGGTAGATGGCAACGTGGTTGACCCGGCGGCTCTTGATGTTGAAGAAGATCAGGTCGCCTGGCTTGAGCTCGCTCTTGGCGACTTTTACCCCGTGGCCCTGGGCCATGGCGTTGGATGTACGCGGCAGGTCGACGTCTGCCACGTCGTTGAAGGCGTACTTGACCAGCCCGCTGCAGTCGAACCCTTTTTTCGGGTTGCTGCCGCCCCAAACATAAGGGGTACCGAGCACGTTGACCGCACGGCTGAGCACATCGCTGCTCTGCTTGGGCGACATCGCCGCAACGGCAGGCAGGTTGTGGCCCTTGCCCGAATAGTTCGAGCGGGCATGCAGCGTGCTCTGCTTGGCGGGCGCGTGTCTCACCGAGGCATTGCTGGTATAGCCGGTGAAACCGTTGGGAAGACGTTGCTCACGATTGGTGGCGTGGGCGGCCAGGGGCAATAATAGGCAGAGGGTCAGCCATGTCTTGAATAAAGGCGGCATAGATGAAGCTCTTGTGAATGTTATGTGTTTGGCGCGCAACTTTATAACAGCTTTTTGCTCCCTTTCAGGGCCGTTGGTCGATTGTCATGCTGCCGTACGTCGGCCTGCGACGGAAAAGTCACATTTTTATTTAGAAAATTTTCGGATAACCCACGGGGGCTATGAATGAACAGTTATCAACAGGGGACGCCGTATCACGACACCCACAGCAAGGTCATCGGCTATATGCTGTGGATCTTCGGCTTCACCGGCTCGCACCGCTTCTACTACGGCAAGCCGATCACCGGGACGATCTGGTTCTTCACGCTGGGGCTGCTCGGCATTGGCTGGCTGATCGACCTGTTCCTGATCCCGTCGATGGACCGTGAGGCGGACATGCGCTTCCAGTCCGGGCGCATCGACTACAACATCGCCTGGATCCTGCTGACCTTCCTCGGCATCTTTGGCGCGCACCGCCTGTACCAGGGCAAGTGGATCTCGGCGATCATCTACTTCTTCACTGGCGGCCTGTTCCTGGTGGGTGTGCTGTATGACTTCTGGACCTTGAACAGCCAGATTTCCGAAGCCAACGCTCGCAGTCGCCAAGGCAACGGCCACTGACAAAAAAGGCCTTGTCGCGCTGTGCGGCAAGGCCTTTTTCATTACTGGCGGGTCTGTCGCTGCTGCAGTAGCAGGTTGCTGAACCCCGCCCCCGCCAACTGCTTCTGCGCCACGGTCAGCTGCTCGCGGTTGCTGAATGGCCCGACCAGCACGCGGTACCAGGTTTCTTCCTTGACGGTACCCGACTCGACTTTGACCACCTGGCCGAGCAGGATGATCTGCGCGCGGACCTTGTCAGCATCGGCCTGCTTGCGGAACGAACCGGCCTGCAGGAAGTACTGCGTGGTCGCTGCCGGCTTGATCACCGGAGGGGCGGGTGGCGGAGTCTGGCCCAACAGCGCGGCCTGGGCACGAGCGGTGTCGATTTTTGCCGCTTCGGCTGGCGTGACCGGGGTCACCGGCTGCGCAGGCACCGGCGGGGTCTTTTCCGGCACGGCCTCAGGCGGCACGATTACCTCGGATTCCGGCAGCAGGGTGTAGAAGTCGTATTTCGGCTTCACCGGCGCTTGTGGCGTTGCAGGGGTGGCCGACTTGCTGGCTTCGGCCACCTTCTCTGGCTTCTGCTGCTCGGGCTTGGTGCGCTTGATGTCACCGCCACCGGGCTCGAGTTTCATCAAGAAAACGATGAATGCACCGACTGTCAGGCCGACCGCCAGCCATACCCAGCCGGGGATCGGCTGCTTCGCGGGGGCCGTCTGACGGCTGGCGCCGCGTTTGGGGGCAGGTTTTTTCTTGGCAGCCAACTTACATGCGCTCCAGGGTTTCCAGGCCGAGCAGTTCCAGACCTTGCTTGAGGGTGCGACCGGTCAGCGCAGCCAGGCGCAGGCGGCTTTGCTGCTGTTCCGCGGTCTCGGCGGCGAGGATCGGGCAGTTTTCATAGAAGCTCGAGAACAGGCCGGCGAGATCGTACAGGTAACTGCACAGCACGTGCGGGGTACCCTTGTCGGCGACGCTGTTGAGGATCTCGCCGAACTGTGCCAGGCGCGCAGCCAGGTCTTGCTCATGAGCGGCCTGCAGCACGATGTTGCCGTCGACCTCGTCGAAGCCCTTGCCCAGCTTGCGGAATACGCCGGCCACACGGGTGTAGGCATACAGCAGGTAAGGCGCAGTGTTGCCTTCGAAGTTGAGCATCAGTTCGAAGTTGAAGCTGTAGTCGCTGGTGCGGTGCTTGGACAGGTCGGCGTATTTCACCGCGCCGATACCTACCACTTCACCGATGTGCCGCAGTTCGTCTTCGGCCAGGCTCGGGTTCTTTTCCTTGACCAGCGCGTAGGCGCGCTCCTTGGCCTCGGTGAGCAGGTCAATCAGCTTCACGGTGCCGCCGTCGCGGGTCTTGAATGGGCGGCCATCGGCGCCGTTCATGGTGCCGAAGCCCATGTGCTCCATCTGCATCGGGTGGCCGACGAAGCCGGCGCGGCGGGCAACTTCGAACACCTGGTTGAAGTGCAAGGCCTGACGCTGGTCGACGAAGTACAGGGCGCGGTCGGCCTTGAGCACGTTGCTGCGGTAGCGCACGGCAGCCAGGTCGGTGGTGGCGTACAGGTAGCCGCCATCAGCCTTCTGCACGATCACGGGCAGAGGCTCGCCTTCGCTGTTCTTGAATTCCTCGAGGAATACGCACTGCGCGCCTTGGTCCTCGACCAGCAGGCCCTTGGCCTTGAGGTCGGAAACCACATTGGCCAGGTCGGCGTTGTAGGCGCTTTCGCCCATCACGTCGGCCATGGTCAGCTTGACGTTGAGCAGCTCGTAGGTCTTCTGGCAGTGCGACAGCGAAATGTCCTTGAAGCGCGTCCACAGGGCCATGCATTCCGGGTCGCCGGCCTGCAGCTTGACCACCAGGCCACGGGCACGGGTGGCGAACGCTTCGGATTCGTCGAAGCGCTTCTTGGCGGCGCGGTAGAAGTTTTCCAGGTCCGACAGCTCGTCGCTGGTGATCGGGTTTTCTTCCAGGTAGGCCAGCAACATGCCGAACTGGGTACCCCAGTCGCCTACGTGGTTCTGGCGGATCACCTCGTCGCCGAGGAATTCCAGGACGCGGGCGACGCTGTCACCGATGATGGTCGAGCGCAGGTGACCGACGTGCATTTCCTTGGCCAGGTTCGGCGCCGACATGTCGATCACCACCTTCTGCTTGGGCCCGGCCTTGCGTGCGCCCAGGTGGGCGTCGGCGAGGGCGGCATCCAGGCGGTTGGCCAGGGCATCGGTGTTCTGGAAGAAGTTCAGGAAGCCTGGGCCGGCGATTTCGACCTTGCTGATGTCGGCGCTCGCCGGCAGGGCGTTGATCAGCTTTTCGGCCAGGTCGCGCGGCTTCATGCCGGCCGGCTTGGCCAGCATCATGGCGATGTTGCTGGCGAAATCGCCGTGGGTCTTGTCCCGGGCGTTTTCCACCTGGATCGCCGGCGACAGCCCTTCAGGCAGCACACCGTCGGTGACGAGTTGGGTGAGGGCTTGCTGGATCAGCTGGCGAATGGTGTCTTTCATGGGGATCTCTTTTCGACCGCAAGCGCGGTGGAGCGCCTGGATGCGCAGGTGGAAAAACTGGGCATTATCCGTTGCCAGGGGCGGGTTGCCAACCTTTGGGGCCGAAGCTTAATAAAGGTCAACCGGGTCGACATCCAGAGACCAGCGTACCTGGCGCCCGCTCGGCAGTTGCTCCAACACTAGCAACCAGGCACTGATCAGTCGATGCAAGGGGGCTCGGGTGTTAGCCTGAATCAATAATTGCGCCCTGAAGCGTCCGGCGCGCCGCTCCATGGGTGCAGGCACCGGCCCCAGCAGTTCGATACCGGGCAGTCGCTGTTCGGCGACCAGGCGCTCGGCAGCGGCGCAGGCTTCGTCGAGGAAGCCTTCGGCCTGGCCGGGCTTGTGCGCTTCGGCGCGCAGCAGGGCCAGGTGGGAGAATGGCGGCAGTCCGGCGTTGCGGCGTTCGTCCAGGGCCTGCTCGGCGAAGGCGAAGTAACCTTGCTCGGTCAGTTGCACCAGCAGCGGATGGTCGGCCAGGTGGGTCTGGATGATCACCTTGCCAGGTTCTTCAGCGCGCCCGGCTCGCCCGGCAACCTGGACGATCAGCTGGGCCATGCGCTCGCTGGCGCGAAAATCCCCCGAGAACAGCCCGCCATCGGCGTCGAGAATGGCGACCAGTGTCACCCGCGGGAAGTGGTGACCCTTGGCCAGCATCTGGGTGCCGACCAGGATGCTTGGCTGGCCTCGCTGAATGGTGCTGAACAAATGCTGCATGGCGTCCTTGCGCGCCGTGCTGTCGCGGTCAACGCGCAGGATCGGGTAGCCCGGGAACAACACGTTCAGTCGCTCTTCGGCGCGTTCGGTGCCGGCGCCTACCGGCCGCAGGTCGACATGGTTGCACTGCGGGCACTGCTGCGGCAGGCGCTCGTCGTAGCCGCAGTGGTGGCAGCGCAGCACGCCAGAGCGCTGGTGCACGGTCATGCGGGCATCGCAGCGTGGGCATTCGGACAGCCAGCCGCAGTCATGGCACAGCAAGGTCGGGGCGAAGCCACGACGGTTGAGGAATACCAGGACTTGCTGGCCGGCTTCCAGGGTCTGGCGGATGGCCTGCTGCAACGGGCCGCTGATACCGCTGTCCAGCGGCAGGCTTTTCACATCCAGGCGCAGCATGCGCGGTGGGCGTGCGCCGCCCGCGCGCTGGTTCATGCGCAGCAGGCGGTAGCGGCCGGTGAGCGCGTTGTGCAGGGTCTCCAGCGACGGCGTGGCGGAGCCGAGCAGGATCGGGATGTTTTCCTGATGGGCGCGCACCAGCGCGAGGTCGCGGGCGTGGTAGCGCAGGCCTTCCTGTTGCTTGTAGGACCCATCGTGCTCTTCGTCGATGATGATCAGGCCGGGGTTCTTCATTGGCGTGAACAGCGCCGAACGGGTGCCGATGATGATGTCGGCCTCGCCGTCGCGGGCAGCCAGCCAGGCATCGAGGCGCTCGCGGTCGCTAACGGCCGAATGCAGCAGGGCGATGCGGGCGTTGAAACGCTGCTCGAAGCGCGCCAGGGTCTGCGGGCCGAGATTGATCTCCGGGATCAGCACCAGCGCCTGCTTGCCGGCTTCGAGGGTTTCACGAATCAGTTGCAGGTACACCTCGGTCTTGCCGCTGCCGGTGACGCCGGCCAGCAGGAAGGCGCCGAAGCCGCCAAAACCCTCGCGCACCGCGTCGAAGGCTTGGCGCTGTTCTTCATTGAGTGGCAGTTCCGGCTGCGCCAGCCAGTGCTCGTGGCGGTGCGCCGGCAGGTGGCGGCGTACCTCGACCTGAACCAGCGCCTTGGCCAGCAGCAGGTCAAGGCTGTCCTTGTTCAGGTTGAGCTTGCCCAGCAGGCTGTGCGCTACGCCGTGGGGGTGCTGGGCCAGGGTCTTGAGGGCGTCGCGCTGGCGGGGGGCGCGGGCGATGCGCGGGTCCTCCAGGCGTGCGCCGGGTGCCACGTGCCAGAAGCGCTCCTGGCGCATCTCGGCAGGTTCGCCCTGGCGCAGCAACGTGGGCAGGGCCCAGCTCAAGGTGTCGCCCAGGCTGTGCTGGTAGTACTGGGCAGTCCACAGGCAGAACTTGAACAGCGATGCCGGGATCGGCGAGACCGGGTCGAGCAAGGCACTGGCAGGCTTGAGTTTCTCGGCGGGCACCTCGCTGTGCTCGCACACTTCCACCAGTACGCCAATCATTTCGCGGCGCCCGAAGGGCACGCGGATGCGCATGCCCGGGGTCAACACCTGGCGCGCCATGCTCGCTGGCGCCCGGTAATCGAACAGGCGGCGCAACGGGGAGGGCAGGGCAAGGCGCAGGATGACGTCGGACACGCGTAAGGTCTCAGAGGGTGTTTCAAAGACTGGCGAGCCTAGCAGACGACGGTCGGTGCAAGCGACAACTTGCGTTGGCGCCATGCTCTGGTATTATTCGCCGCCTAATTACGTGCGGTATTCAACAATAGGTGTTGGGTGGCGGCACGCAGCTCGAGGAAGTGACCATGAAAGAAGGTATCCACCCGAACTACGAAGTAGTTGCAGTCACCTGCAGCTGCGGTAACAAGTTCGAAACTCGTTCGACCCTGGGCAACACCCTGGCGATCGACGTTTGCAACCTGTGCCACCCGTTCTACACCGGTAAGCAGAAAGTCCTGGACACCGGTGGTCGCGTACAGAAGTTCGCCGATCGCTTCGGTATGTTCGGTACCAAGAAGTAATCATGCGCATGGCGAATCCTTCGGGCTTCGCGTTGTTGCTGAAAAAGGCGCCCCTCGTGGGCGCCTTTTTTGTGGGCGCAATCTGGCAGCTACCGGCCCTGGCGTTCTGCCCGGTGCCAGACAAGCCACAGCAGGTGGCGGTGCGCCGGGTGGTGGATGGCGACACGTTGCGCCTGACCGACGGTCGCAGTGTCCGCATGATCGGCATCAATGCCCCGGAAATCGGGCGCAGGGGGCGCACCAGTGAACCTTATGCCGAGGCTGCCAGGCAGCGACTGCAAGCGTTGGTTAAAGCCAGTGACGGTCGTGTCGGGCTGGTGCCCGGTGTCGAGGGCAAGGACAAGTATGGGCGCACCCTGGCGCACATCTATGGCCGTAATGGCGACAATCTGGAGGCACGGCTGCTCAGCGAGGGCCTTGGCTATCACGTAGCGGTTGCGCCCAATGTGCGCCTGGCAGGTTGCCAGCAAGCAGCCGAGCGGGTGGCGCGCCAGGCGCGGGTCGGGCTGTGGCGCAGCTCGCCAGTGCGCAGCGCTGCCGATGTGCGGCAATCCGGGTTTGCCGTTGTCAGCGGCACCGTCCGTAGCATCGAGCGCAATCGTGGCGGCATCTGGCTCGAACTGGACGATGCCGTTGTGCTGCAGATCCCCGCTCGTCTGCAACGCACCTTCCCCGCCAGCTTCTTCACTAATCTCAAAGGACGCCAGGTCGAGGCGCGCGGCTGGGTGCTGGATCGTTCCCGCAAGGGAAGGCTCAAGCCGGGGCAGCGACGCTGGGTATTGCCGTTGACCGATCCCGGGATGCTGGAGCGCACTTCAGGCTGAAAAGATGTAGACATTTCGCTATCAGATTGTACACACTGTGAGCCGAATGCCCCCGTGCGTGATAGCTTAAAGTCGTAGGCCAAAGGCCTTGACACAAGTGACTGACCAGTCTTGTGGCTCCCCGGCTCTTTGCGTATCCTCGGCGGTCCGTCAGAACAGTAAATAGCGGAATGCCCACCATGTCAGACCTGAAAACCGCCGCTCTCGAATACCACGCTCAACCTCGTCCGGGGAAACTGAGCGTCGAGCTCTCCAAGCCCACCGCCACCGCCCGCGATCTCGCCCTGGCCTACAGCCCAGGCGTTGCAGAGCCCGTGCGCGAAATCGGCCGTGATCCTGAGCTGGCCTACAAATACACTGGCAAGGGCAACCTGGTCGCTGTGATTTCCGATGGCACCGCCATCCTCGGTCTGGGTGACCTCGGCCCACTGGCCTCCAAGCCAGTGATGGAAGGCAAGGGTGTTCTGTTCAAGCGTTTCGCCGGTATCGACGTGTTCGACATCGAAGTCGAGTCGGAAAGCCCACAGGCTTTCATCGACACCGTTCGCCGCATCTCCATTACCTTCGGTGGCATCAACCTCGAAGACATCAAGGCCCCAGAGTGCTTCGAAATCGAACGCACGCTGATCGAGCAGTGCGATATTCCGGTGTTCCACGACGACCAGCACGGCACCGCGATCGTCACCGCGGCCGGCATGATCAACGCCCTGGAAATCGCCGGCAAGAAGCTGGAAGACGCCAAGATCGTCTGCCTCGGTGCCGGCGCTGCCGCCATCTCCTGCATGAAGCTGCTGGTCAGCATGGGTGCCAAGGTCGAGAACATCTTCATGATCGACCGCAGCGGCGTGATCCACGCTGGCCGCGACGACCTGAACCAGTACAAGGCCCAGTTCGCCCACGCGACCGACAAGCGCACCCTGGCCGATGCCCTGGACGGTGCTGACGTGTTCGTAGGCCTGTCCGGCCCGAACCTGCTGAGCCCGGAAGGCCTGAAGTCGATGGCTGCCAACCCGATCGTGTTCGCCTGCTCGAACCCGGATCCGGAAATCTCCCCAGAGCTGGCTCACGCCACTCGCAGCGACGTGATCATGGCGACCGGTCGTTCCGACTACCCGAACCAGGTCAACAACGTACTGGGCTTCCCGTTCATCTTCCGTGGTGCTCTGGACGTTCGCGCCAAGCGCATCAACGAAGAAATGAAGATCGCTGCCGCCATCGCGCTGAAAGACCTGGCCAAGCTGCCAGTGCCGAAAGAAGTCTGCGAAGCCTACGGTGTTGAAGGCCTGGAGTTCGGCCGTGAGTACATCATTCCGAAGCCACTGGACGCTCGTCTGATTACCGTCGTTTCCGACGCTGTGGCCAAGGCTGCCATCGAGTCCGGCGTAGCTACCCTGCCGTATCCGAAGCACTACCCGCTGACCAGCGTGGATGACGTGTTCAACGGCTGATAGCAGCTGCGACATAAGAAAGCCCCGGCTCGTGAGAGCCGGGGCTTTTTGTTTGCCGAGAGCCTGTCAGCGCCTGTGGGATCGAGCGCCGCGCGGGCGGCGCTCGATTTACGCGCCCACGCAAAACCCGAACCAGGCGCTCTCCTTCAGAACAGATCCATCGGCGCTGCTTCGTCTGCTGGGAGCGGGCTGCCCGGCGCCGTGCCGTTGCCCAGCTCATCCACCGACGGCGGTGAATCCTCGGCCTTGAACAGTTCGAAGTAGGCATCTGGCGTGCTTGGCGAAGCTGCACGGCCGCTGACCGGGTCGACTCGCAGGCTGAGGATGCCTTCCGGTTCCGCTGGTGCATGGCTCGGCTTGTCCTTCAGTGCCGCACCCATGAAGCTCATCCAGATTGGCAAGGCTGCCGTACCGCCGTACTCACGGCGACCGAGGGTTTCAGGCTGGTCGAAACCGACCCACACGGTGGTGACGTAATCGGCGTTGTAGCCGGAGAACCAGGCGTCCTTGGACTCGTTGGTGGTGCCTGTCTTGCCGGCCAGGTCGGTACGGCCCAGGGCCAGTGCCCGGCGGCCTGTGCCGCGCTTGATCACGTCCTGCAGCATGCTGGTGAGGATGTAAGTGGTGCGGCCATCGACGATCTGTTCGGCAACAGCTGGCGTCTGCGGTGGCGGGGCGATCTGGCCCAGGGCGGACGGGGCCTCGCCAGGCAGGGCCGCGGTGCTGATCGGCTGTTCCGGAGCGGCAAGGCCGGCATGGTCTTCGGCGCCCTGCGGCACGCGCGCCGGGTTGGCGGTGAACAGGGTCTCGCCGCTGCGGCTCTCGATGCGATCGATCAGGTACGGATTGATCTTGTAACCGCCGTTGGCAAAGGTGCTCCAGCCAGTGGCGATTTCCATCGGCGTCAGGGTTGCAGTGCCCAGCGCCAGCGAAAGGTTGCGTGGCAGGTCCTGCTTGTTGAAACCGAACCTGGCGATGTAGTCGATGGTACGGTCCACACCCATCGCCTGCAGCAGGCGGATCGACACCAGGTTGCGAGACTTGTACAGCGCTTCGCGCAGGCGGATCGGGCCGAGGAAGGTGTTGGTGTCGTTCTTGGGGCGCCATTCCTTGTCCAGGTATTGGTCGACGAACACGATCGGCGCATCGTTGACCAGACTGGACGCGGTGTAGCCGCTGTCCAGTGCAGCACTATAGATGAACGGCTTGAAGCTGGAGCCTGGCTGACGCTTGGCCTGCATGGCACGGTTGTAGTTGCTCTGCTCGAACGAGAAGCCGCCGACCAGGGCGCGGATGGCGCCGTTCTGTGGGTCGAGGGAGACCAGCGCACTCTGTGCTCCTGGTACCTGGCTGAACTTGAGCTTGCCGTCATTCAGGCGCTGCAGGCGTACCAGATCACCGACCTGGGCAACGTCGGCAGGCGATTGCGGAGCGCGGCCCTGCGAATTGCTGTTGATGAACGGGCGGGCCCACTTCATGGTGTCCCAGCTAACCTCTTCTTCGCTGCCTGCGCGGGTCAGCACTTTCACGCCGCTCTTTTCCACGCGCGTGACAATGGCCGGTTCCAGGCCGCCCAAAGTGCGTTGCTTGCTCAGCTCCTGTTGCCAGGCGGCCAGGGTCTTGCCCGGGAAGCGAGCTTCAGGGCCGCGGTAGCCGTGGCGCTCGTCGTACTCGGACAGGCCATTGAGGATGGCCTTGTTGGCCATTTCCTGCATGTCGCTCGGCACCGTGGTGGTGACACGGAAACCTTCGGTATAGGCGTCGCTGCCATAGCGGCCAACCATTTCGGCACGGGCCATTTCGGCGACGTACGGCGCGTTAACTTCGGGGGTCGGCACGTGGTAGCTGGCATTCAGCGGCTCGGCCAGGGCGGCCTGATAGCTCGCCTCGTCGATCTTGCCGAGCTTGTACATGCGACCGAGGATCCAGTCGCGACGCTCTTTGGCGCGCACCGGGTTGGCCAATGGGTTGAAGCGCGACGGTGCCTTGGGCAGGCCGGCGATCATCGCCATTTGCGCCAGGCTTACGTCACGGATCGACTTGCCGTAATACACCTGCGCAGCCGCATCGATACCGTAGGCGCGGTTGCCCAGGTAGATCTTGTTGACGTACAGCTCGAGGATCTCGTCCTTGGTCAGCTCACGTTCGATCTGCAAGGCCAGAAGAATCTCGTTGGTCTTGCGCGAGAAGCTGCGCTCGCTGGTGAGGAAGAAGTTCTTCGCCACCTGCATGGTGATGGTGCTGCCACCCGTCTGGATATGACCGGTTTTCACCAGCTGGGTCGCGGCGCGCATCAGGCTGCTCGGGTCGACCCCGTAGTGATTGAGGAAATTGTCGTCCTCGGCTGACAGAAGCGCCTGAATGAACTGTGGCGGAATTTCCGCGAAGCGGATCGGTGAGCGGCGCATTTCGCCGAATTCCGCGATCAGCTTGCCATCGCTGCTATACACCCTGAGGGGAATCTGCAACTGAACGCTTCTGAGCGAATCGACCGACGGCAGGTTGGGGCTAAGATACAGAAACGCACCGCTCACACCGAGTACGAGCGCGCAGATGACTGCGACGAGAGACCACCAGAAGAACTTCAGCAGGCGTATCAAGGCTTTTCGGTGTCCAGATTGAGAGGTGAATTGCGCACGGGGCCGGCGGACGAAAAAACGCTGGGCATTATAAGCATTTTTCGCCTCGCCGGGTGACCGGCCAGGCGGCCCGCGGCACCGTCTGGCCGGTCAGGCCCGGCAATGCGGCGGTTCATGGTTGTAACAAGGAAGTCGCCATGCTCGGACGTTTTGGCAAGGATGCCAGTTCACTGCTTGGAGTGGAAATCGCTTTCGACTCCATACGTATTGCCCAGCTGCAGCGCCGCAGGGGGCGCTATAAGCCACTGGTCTGGGCGGTCGAGCCGTTGGCTCCCGGCAACGGCTGGCAGGACCCTGAGCGTATTGTCGCTGCCCTGCGCAGCGCTTGTCGGCAATCCGGCAGCCGCGAGCGCCGGGCAGCCGTAGCGCTGCCCGCCTCACAAGTGATCTGCAAGCTGTGCCAACTGCCAGGCGGCCAGGCGCCAAGTCAAATGGAGGCGCAACTGCTGGCAGAAGCAGACCGGCTGTTCCCCTTCCCCCTTGAAGACCTGGTACTGGATTTTCAGGTGCTGGGTGCCTCGTCGCGGCATCCCGGTAGCCTGGATGTCTTGGTCGCGGCCAGTCGGCAGAGTGCACTGCAGCCCATGCAAGCTGCATTCGAAGCAGCCGGGCTTGAGCTTGAAGTCGCAGAGGTAGACAGCATTGCCTTGCGTCGCCTGATGCCCTGCCAGAGCAAAGGCCAGGCAGCGTTGCTGCGGATCGAGCCGGGCGGTTCGACGCTGCATGGCTGGCTTGACGATACGCTACCTTTAAGGCGGGAGTTGACCCCGGGGGCGTTAGCTGACTTGCCTGGGGAGGTTTTCGCAGGAGGGGTGGGGCCGGAAGAAGTGCTTGTGGTCGGTGCGCCGGAGGCCGGGCACTGCCCGCTTGGCCGACTGAGCGAGCGTCTCGGCTTGCCGTGCCGGCTTTTGCCGGCCGTGGCAGGGGTGGATTGCCGCGACGGCCGCATGGCCTTGGCGTTTTCGCTGGCAATGGGGAGCGTGCATTGATGTTGCGCCTGAATCTGATGCCGTGGCGAGAGCGGCAGCGCCTGGCAGCGCTCAGGCGTTTGCGCCTGATGGTGGTGGGGGCAGCTGTCGTGGCGTTGTCTGCGGTGTTGCTAATGGATCAACTGGCCCGCCAGCGAGCTCGTCAGCAAGCTGTAGCCAACAATAGCCAGCAAGCCGCTATCGATGTGCTTGAAACGCAGCGGACTGAGCATGACCGTATCCGGCAATTCTACGAGGAAGTGCGAGCGCAGACGGCGACCTTGGCTGACTTGCGTGCCGGACAAGGGCGGGTGACGGCCGTGTTTGCGGATCTGGAGCAGGCGCTGCCGGAAGGCGTCCAGCTGCTCAGGCTCGAACTGCAGGGTTCACAGTTACGCATGGTCGGCGTGGCTGCCTCCGGCGCAGTCGTGGCCCAGCTGATGCGTGAACTGGAACGTTCCGGTGTGCTGCGTGAACTGGAGCTCAAAAGCCTGAAGAGCGAGCCGGGTGGCGACACGTTCATATTGTTGGCCCGCCTGTCGGCGCTCTGGTCGTGAATATTCTGCAGAAAGGTGAATGGCTGGCCCTCATCGAGCGTTCGCAGCTCGTTCGCCGCACGCTGCCATTCGCCGTAGGCCTTATCGTGGTGGGGTTCGGTTGCCTGTTTCGTTTGCCGTACTGGTTGCAGCTTCAGGAGGAAGAGCACGCCAGGCAAGTTCGCCTGCTTCAGGTGCATGAGACCAGGGCTGCCGAAGTGCTGGCGTTGTCACGGATGCGCGAGGGCCTCGATGCTGCACGGCAGCTCTTGCAGGATGCTCGCTGGCGCCTTGCCGCCGGGGCCGACATGAGCGATTTGCTGGACCAGCTGGCAGCCTCGGGGCATGCGCATGGCCTGCATTTCGAACGACTCGATGTACTTGATCAGGTAAACCACCAGCCCGGTTATTGCCAGACATCACTGGACGTGCAGGTCGTTGGGCGCTATTCGGGGCTGCGGATGTGGTTGGACGACTGGCTCGGCCAGGTTCGTCTGTTGCGCGCCGAAGCCTTGTGGCTGGCACCTGCCGAGGACAGGCCCGGGCTGTTGCGCCTTGGCATGCGCGTGCATGCTTATCAAGCCGATGGTGACGTGCCTGAACCTTTAACCTTGGCTGATACACCTGCTCGAGGAGAGCCGTTGCCGGTGGTTCTCGATCCGTTTTCCGAATGGGCTACGCGCATTGCCCAGGCGGGGCTTGCCAGCGTGCCGCTGGCTCAGCTGCAGATGGTCGGCAGCCTGCAGCGGGGGCCGCAGCGCGAAGCGTTGCTGTCTGCGGCAGGCCGCTTGTATCGCGTGCGCTCCGGTGATCGACTGGGGCGCGATGGAGGTGTTGTGGTGGAAGTCGGCGAGCGCCAGCTGAACGTGCGTGAGCGGCTTTTCCTCGGGGGCGTGTGGCGTGAGCGCACGGTAATGCTGACGCTCAGGAAGAGCGTGACGGTGGAGGCCAGGGACGGTGGTGAAATGGCTGTTGAAATGGATGACGGTGGCGCTACTCACCAGTCAGTTGTGCATGGCAGCGCCCTATCGGGGTGAGCCCATCTCGCTGAATTTTCAGGATGTCGAGGTACGCTCGGTGCTTCAGGTGCTGGCGGACTTCGCCGGGATCAACCTGGTGGCCAGCGACACGGTGCAGGGCAATGTTACCCTGCGCTTGCACGAAGTCCCATGGGACCAGGCGCTGGAGCTGGTCCTTCGTAGCAAAGGGCTGGCTCGGCGCGAGGAAGGGAATGTGCTGCTGGTGGCGCCAGCCGCCGAGTTGGCCGAACAGTCCCGCGAAGCCCGTATCGGGCAAGAGCTGGATGCGCAGCTGCAACCCTTGCAACGTGAGCTGCTGCCGATCCATCACGCCCAGGCTGCCGACCTGGCGGAGCTGTTGCTGGCAACCCTGACGGACGATGGCATTCTCACGGGCCGTGGCAGCCTGAGCGTCGACGCTCGCACCAACACCTTGGTCGCCCACCAGCCTGCGGATCGCCTTGCCGACTTGCGGCAGTTGGTCGCTCAGCTGGACGTGCCGGTGCGGCAGGTGGAGATCGAGGCGCGCATCGTGGAGGCCAACGTCGACTATGAAAAAGGCCTGGGCGTGCGTTGGGGGCGGCAGCTGTATGGGGAAGCGCCGCAATTGGGCAAGGACCTGTTCGTCGACCTGGGCGTGGAGCGAGGTAGTGCCGGCATCGGCGTCGGCCTGTTGCGCGGAGGCCTGCTGCTGGACCTGGAACTCAGCGCAATGGAAAAGAGCGGCAACGGTGAAATCATCTCCCAGCCCAAGGTGGTGACGGCTGACAAGGAAACCGCGAGGATTCTCAAGGGCACCGAGGTGCCCTATCAGGAGACCAGCAAAAGTGGCGCTACCTCGGTCGCCTTTCGTGAGGCCTCGCTGTCGCTGGAGGTCACGCCGCAAATCACCCCGGACGGCAAGGTCATCATGACCGTCAAGGTGACCAAGGACGAGCCTGACTTCGTCAATGCCCTGAACGACGTGCCGCCGATTCGCAAGAACGAGGTGAATGCCAAGGTCCGTGTGGCGGACGGTGAAACCATCGTCATCGGTGGCGTGTACTCGACCACGCAAAACAATGTGGTCGACAAGGTGCCATTTTTCGGCGATCTGCCGTATGTTGGGCGGCTGTTTCGACGCGATGCATTACAAGAGAAAAAATCCGAGCTGCTGGTCTTCCTGACTCCGCGTATCATGAGTGACCAGGCGATTGCTGTGAGTCGTTGATTCTGTGCGAAATTTGATACTTGTAGGGCCCATGGGCGCTGGTAAAAGCACCATCGGGCGCCTGTTGGCCAAAGAGCTGCGCCTGCTGTTCAAAGATTCCGACAAGGAAATCGAACTGCGGACCGGTGCCAATATCCCGTGGATCTTCGACAAAGAAGGCGAACCGGGCTTCCGTGACCGTGAGCAGGCGATGATCGCCGAGCTCTGCGCGCTCGACGGCGTGGTCGTGGCGACCGGTGGCGGTGCAGTCATGCGTGCGGAGAACCGCCAGGCCCTGCACAGGGGCGGCCGGGTCATTTACCTGCACGCCTCGGTGGAGCAGCAGGTCGGGCGCACCGCGCGCGATCGCAATCGCCCGTTGCTGCGCACGGCCAACCCCGAGGCGACCCTGCGCGCCTTGCTGGAGGCGCGCGACCCGCTTTATCGCGAAATCGCCGACCTGGTGGTGGAAACCGACGAACGGCCGCCGCGCATGGTGGTGCTCGATATTCTGGAGCGCCTGCAGCAGTTGCCGCCCCGCTAAGCGGGGACTATTCTCGGCCAGCGCCGAGGCGAGGTTCAACGTTACCGCGCGGGTCGAACAGCCGGCGCCGCGCCCAAGAACATTGTGGGGATACATGCAGACACTTAAGGTCGACCTCGGCGAGCGTAGCTACCCGATCTACATTGGCGAAGGCCTTCTGGACCAGGCCGAACTGCTGGCGCCGCATATCCGCGGGCGGCAGGTCGCCATCGTTTCCAACGAAACCGTCGCGCCTCTGTATCTCCAACGCTTGAGCAAGACCCTTGGCGCCTACTCGGTGCTGCCGGTGATCCTGCCGGACGGCGAAGCCCATAAAAACTGGGAAACCCTGCAACTGATCTTTGACGGTTTGCTGACGGCGCGGCATGACCGCCGTACTACCGTGGTCGCCCTCGGCGGCGGCGTGATCGGTGACATGGCCGGCTTCGCTGCAGCCTGCTACCAGCGTGGCGTCGATTTCATCCAGGTGCCCACCACCCTGCTGTCTCAGGTTGACTCCTCGGTGGGGGGCAAGACCGGCATCAACCACCCGTTGGGCAAGAACATGGTCGGTGCTTTCTATCAGCCCAACGCGGTACTGATCGATACCACCAGCCTCAAGACCCTGCCCGCACGCGAGCTATCGGCGGGCCTGGCCGAAGTGATCAAGTACGGCCTGATCTGCGACAAGCCATTCCTAGGCTGGCTCGAAGACAATATCCAGGCCCTGCGCGCCCTCGAACCCGCTGCCCTGACCGAAGCGATCCGTCGCTCCTGCGCGGCCAAGGCAGCCGTTGTCGGCGCCGACGAGCGTGAATCGGGCGTGCGTGCCACGCTGAACCTGGGGCACACCTTTGGCCATGCCATCGAAACGCACATGGGCTATGGCGTCTGGCTGCACGGTGAAGCCGTGGCCGCAGGCACGGTCATGGCCCTGGAAATGTCCATGCGCCTGGGCTGGATCGACCAGGCCGAGCGTGATCGGGCAATCCGCCTGCTGCAGGACGCAGGTTTGCCGGTGGTGCCACCACAGGAAATGACCCCGGCGCATTTCATGGAGCATATGGCGGTCGACAAGAAGGTGCTCGATGGCCGCCTGCGGCTGGTGCTGCTGCGCCAGCTGGGCGAGGCCGTGATCACCGACGACTATCCGAAAGAGATTCTTCAGGCCACGCTGTCGGCGGATTACCGCGCGATCGTGGCCCAGCTTTGAGGTTGTGACAGCGTAATGACCAGTTTGCATGCCGATGAGGCGTTCCTCGAACATTACCAGTTGAGCCACGATCCGTTCGCCCCGCGTGTGCCCGGCTTCAAGTTCTTCCCCGCCCAGCGCAAGCCGGTGCTGGGCCAACTGCATCACCTGGCCCGCTACAGCCAGCTGATGCTGGTGGTTACCGGCCCGGTGGGCAGCGGCAAGACCCTGCTGCGCCAGGCCCTGGTGGCCAGCACCAACAAGCAGACGGTGCTGAGCGTAGTGGTGTCGGCCCGTGGCGCCAGCGACGCTGCCAGCGTGCTCGGCCAGGTGGCGCAAACGCTTGAAGTGGCTCAGCCTGAGGTGCAGGTGATCCTGAACAAGGTGGTGCAGCTGGCACTGACCGGTCAGGAAGTCTATCTGCTGGTGGATGATGCGGAACAACTCGACGAGTCGGCACTCCAAGCGTTGCTGGAACTGGCGGCAGGGCTACCGGAAGGGCGCCCGCACGTGTTCCTGTTCGGCGAGCCATCGCTGATTGCCGGGTTGGACGAGATTCAAGTCGAGGAAGAGCGCTTCCATATCATTGAACTCGCCCCCTACAACGAGGAAGAAACCCGCGAGTACCTGGAGCAACGCCTGGAAGGCGCTGGCCGGGGCATCGAGGTGTTCACCCGTGAACAGCTGGTCGATATTCATGAAAACTCCGACGGATGGCCTGGCAACATCAACCAGGTCGCCCGCGATACTTTGATCGAAGCCATGATCGCCAGCCGTACCACGGTCAAGCGACCATCCATGGGGTTCAAAATGCCTAAGAAACACGTACTCGCGCTGTCCGCTGTCGTCGTGGTCGCCGTAGGTGCTGCAGTTCTGATGCCCAAGAAAGGCGACAAGGCACCAGCCGACGCACCTGTAGCCCAGGCCCAGCTGCCGCTGGGCGAGGGCCAGCCAGGCGCTGCCCAGTCGAACAACGGCAGCCCGGCCATCGAATTCTCCGGCCAGTCGCAGCCGATGCCGCTGCCGCTGGTCGGTCAGTCCCAGCCCGTGATGCGCGAGCCGCTGGCGCAAGCTGCCGGCATGGGTGATGGCGAGGAAGGTGGCCCGGCGGGCAACACCGCCTTGCAGCCTGGCAATCCGCCGACCGTGACCACGATCGCACCGCCACAGGGCGTGCCTGCCGGCCCGGCGCCGAGCATGGCCCAGGCCACGCCTGTGCAGCCGGTTGCGCCTGCGCCGAAGCCTGTTGCCACTCAGCCCGTCAAGCCGGTTGCGCCTGCCAAGCCGGCCCCGGCACCAACTCAGGTCGCTGTTGCCAAGCCAGCCGCCAAACCGGTGGAAAAACCGGTCGCCAGCGCCAGCGGCAGTGGTGGATGGTATTCGGGGCAGAAACCCGGCAACTACGTGGTGCAAATCCTCGGCACCAGCTCCGAAGCGTCGGCCCAGGCCTTCGTCAAGGAACAGGGTGGCGACTATCGCTACTTCAAGAAAAACCTGCAGGGTAAACCGCTCTACGTGGTCACCTACGGCAACTTTGCCAGCCGCGACGCAGCGGTTGCGGCAATCAAGAACTTGCCAGCGAAGGTCCAGGCTGGTAAACCTTGGCCACGTACCGTCGCTAGCGTCCAACAAGAGCTGGCCTCGGCCCGCTGATACCTTCCGGGCGGCATCACCCCGCCGCCCAGTTGCTGAGCGATTAACGACATTCGACTAGCCTGCTGCGCCTGAGCGCGGCAGGCTTTTCTGTCCCAGCCTGCCGGCCACAAGCCTCTGTTGCAGACCTGGCTGAAACGCTTCAGACTCAAGCCAAGCCGCTATCACGGCGCATGGCGTAAAAACATTCAAAATTGCGACATAAATTTTCAATGGTGAGACATGAAAATTTGTGGGTATGACTGTCGCTGTGCAACAATGGTTTTCCATGGCCACCGCAAAAAAGCTGGCGTTTGATCGGCGTGGATGGTAAGTGGTTGTACATAAAAGAGATTTACCTCCGGTTGAGAGGTGAACCTGGTGAGAAAGTGTCTATGAAAACAGGTCTGTACCATCCCGAAGAATTCAAGGACAACTGTGGTTTTGGCCTGATCGCCCATATGACGGGCGAGCCGAGTCACCACCTTCTGCAAACCGCCATGCAGGCACTGACCTGCATGACCCACCGCGGCGGTATCAACGCCGACGGCAAGACCGGTGACGGTTGCGGTCTGCTCATGCAGAAGCCCGATCAGTTTCTGCGGGCCGTGGCCCAGCAACAATTCGCCGTCGAGCTGCCCAGGCAGTACGCTGTCGGCATGGTGTTCTTCAACCAGGACCCGGTCAAAGCCGAGGCTGCCCGCGCCAACATGGACCGCGAAATCGTCGCGGCCGGCCTGAAGCTGTTCGGCTGGCGCAAGGTTCCGATCGACACCAGCGTGCTTGGCCGCCTGGCCCTGGAGCGCCTGCCGCAGATCGAGCAGGTATTCATCGGTGGTGAAGGCCTGAGCGATCAGGAATTCGCCATCAAGCTGTTCAGTGCTCGTCGCCGCTCGTCGGTGGCCAACGCCCACGACGCCGACCACTACATCTGCAGCTTCTCGCACAAGACCATCATCTACAAAGGCCTGATGATGCCGCGCGATCTCGCGGCGTTCTATCCAGACCTGGGTGACGAGCGCCTGCAAACCGCGATCTGCGTGTTCCACCAGCGCTTCTCCACCAACACCCTGCCGAAATGGCCGCTGGCGCAGCCGTTCCGCTTCCTCGCCCACAACGGCGAGATCAATACCATCACCGGCAACCGCAACTGGGCCATGGCCCGTCGCACCAAGTTCGCCAATGACCTGATCCCTGACCTCGAAGAGCTGGGTCCACTGGTCAACCGCGTCGGTTCCGACTCTTCGAGCATGGACAACATGCTGGAGCTGATGGTCACCGGTGGCATCGACCTGTTCCGCGGCGTACGCATGCTGGTTCCGCCAGCCTGGCAAAACGTCGAGACCATGGACGCCGACCTGCGCGCCTTCTACGAATACAACTCCATGCACATGGAACCGTGGGATGGCCCGGCCGGTATCGTCATGACCGAAGGCCGCCATGCGGTGTGCCTGCTCGACCGCAACGGGCTGCGCCCGGCGCGCTGGGTGACGACGACCAATGGCTACATCACCATCGCCTCGGAAATCGGCGTGTGGGGTTACAAGCCTGAGGAAGTCCTGGCCAAGGGCCGTGTCGGCCCCGGCCAGATCCTTGCCGTGGACACCGAGACCGGCCAGATCCTCGACACCGACGCCATCGACAACCGTCTGAAGTCGCGCCACCCGTACAAGCGCTGGCTGCGTCAGCACGCCCTGCGCATCCAGGCGACCCTGACCGACGACCAGGGCGTGGCCAGTTACGACGCTGACCAGCTCAAGCAGTACATGAAGATGTTCCAGGTCACCTTCGAAGAGCGTGACCAGGTGCTGCGCCCACTCGGCGAGCAGGGCCAGGAAGCGGTCGGCTCGATGGGTGACGACACGCCGATGGCGGTGCTTTCGCAGCGCGTGCGTTCGCCATACGACTTCTTCCGCCAACAGTTCGCCCAGGTGACCAACCCGCCGATCGACCCGTTGCGCGAAGCGATCGTCATGTCCCTGGAAATCTGCCTTGGCGCCGAGCGCAACATCTTCCAGGAGTCCCCGGAGCACGCTTCGCGGGTGATCCTCAGCTCGCCGGTCATCTCGCCCGCCAAGTGGCGTTCGCTGATGAACCTGGAGCGCGAGGGCTTCGACCGTCAGCTGATCGACCTCAACTATGACGAGAGCGTCGGCCTGGAAGCGGCCATCCGCAACATCGCCGACCAGGCGGAAGAAGCCGTGCGCAGCGGTAAGACCCAGCTGGTACTGAGCGACCGCTACATCGCCCCGGGCAAGCTGCCGGTGCATGCGTCGCTGGCCGTGGGTGCCGTGCACCACCGCCTGACCGAGCAGGGCCTGCGTTGCGACAGCAACATCCTCGTGGAGACCGCCACTGCCCGTGACCCGCACCACTTCGCCGTGCTGCTGGGCTTCGGTGCTTCGGCCGTGTACCCGTACCTGGCCTACGAAGTGCTGGCCGACCTGATCCGCACCGGCGAAGTGCTCGGTGATCTGGACGAAGTCTTCAAGTACTACCGCAAAGGCATCTCCAAGGGCCTGCTGAAGATCCTGTCGAAGATGGGCATCTCCACCATCGCCTCGTACCGTGGCGCCCAGCTGTTCGAAGCCGTGGGCCTGGCCGAGGAAGTGGTCGGCCTGAGCTTCAAGGGCGTGTCCAGCCGCATCAAGGGTGCGCGCTTCGTCGACCTCGAAGGCGACCAGAAGCTGCTGGCAGCCGAAGCCTGGAGCGCGCGCAAGCCGATCCAGCAAGGTGGCCTTTTGAAGTTCGTCCACGGTGGCGAATACCACGCCTACAACCCGGATGTGGTCAACACCTTGCAGGCCGCCGTGCAGCAAGGCGACTACGCCAAGTTCAAGGAATACACCACGCTGGTCGACCAGCGTCCGGTGTCGATGATCCGCGACCTGCTGAAGGTGAAAGTGGCCGACCAGGCCTTGCCGCTGGACCAGGTCGAGCCGCTGGAGGCCATCCTCAAGCGCTTCGACTCCGCCGGTATCTCGCTGGGTGCGCTGTCGCCGGAAGCCCACGAAGCCCTGGCCGAGGCAATGAACCGCCTGGGTGCTCGCTCCAACTCCGGTGAGGGCGGTGAAGACCCGTCGCGCTACGGCACCGTCCGCAGTTCCAAGATCAAGCAGGTGGCCACCGGCCGCTTTGGCGTGACCCCGGAGTACCTGGTCAACGCCGAAGTGCTGCAGATCAAGGTTGCCCAGGGCGCCAAGCCCGGTGAGGGCGGCCAGCTGCCAGGCGGCAAGGTCAATGGCCTGATCGCCAAGCTGCGCTATGCGGTACCGGGCGTGACCCTGATCTCGCCGCCGCCGCACCACGACATCTATTCGATCGAAGACCTGGCCCAGTTGATCTATGACCTCAAGCAGGTCAACCCGCAGGCCCTGGTTTCGGTCAAGCTGGTGGCTGAGGCCGGCGTTGGCACCATCGCCGCCGGTGTGGCCAAGGCCTATGCCGACCTGATCACCATCTCCGGTTACGACGGTGGTACCGGTGCTTCGCCGCTGACCTCGATCAAGTACGCTGGCGCCCCGTGGGAGCTGGGCCTGGCCGAAACCCACCAGACCCTGCGCGGCAACGACCTGCGCGGCAAGGTGCGGGTGCAGACCGACGGCGGCTTGAAGACCGGCCTGGACGTGATCAAGGCAGCCATCCTCGGCGCCGAGAGCTTCGGCTTCGGCACCGCGCCAATGATCGCCCTGGGTTGCAAGTACCTGCGCATCTGCCACCTGAACAACTGCGCCACCGGCGTGGCCACGCAGAACGAGAAGCTGCGCAAGGACCATTACATCGGCACCGTCGACATGGTGATCAACTTCTTCACCTTCGTCGCCGAGGAGACCCGTGAGTGGCTGGCCAAGCTGGGCGTGCGCAGCCTCGGCGAGCTGATCGGCCGTACTGACCTGCTCGACGTGCTGCCAGGCGACACCGAGCGCCAGCAGTACCTGGACCTGACCCCGCTGCTGGGCAGCTCGCACATTCCGGCTGACAAGCCGCAGTTCTGCGAAGTCGACAACAACCCGCCGTTCGACAAGGGCGAGCTGGCCGAGAAGATGGTCGAGATGGCCCTGCCGGCAATCCGCGACCAGGCCGGTGGTGAGTTCAGCCTCGACATCTGCAACTGCGACCGTTCCATTGGTGCCCGTATCTCTGGCGAAATCGCCAAGCTGTACGGCAACCAGGGCATGGCCGACAAGCCGGTGACCTTCCGCTTCAAAGGTACCGCTGGCCAGAGCTTCGGCGTGTGGAACGCCGGTGGCCTGAACCTGCACCTGGAAGGTGACGCCAACGACTACGTCGGCAAAGGCATGACCGGTGGCAAGGTGACCATCGTGCCGCCAGCCGGCAGCCCGTTCGCCACCCAGCACAGCGCCATCGTCGGCAACACCTGCCTGTACGGCGCCACCGGCGGCAAGCTGTTCGCCGCAGGTACCGCAGGCGAGCGCTTCGCTGTGCGTAACTCCGGCGCCCACGCTGTTGTCGAGGGTACTGGCGATCACTGCTGTGAATACATGACCGGTGGCTTTGTCTGCGTTCTGGGCAAGACCGGTTACAACTTCGGTTCTGGCATGACTGGCGGCTTCGCCTACGTGCTCGACATGGACAACAGCTTCGTCGACAAGCTCAACCACGAGCTGGTGGAAATCCAGCGCATCAGTGGTGAGGCGATGGAAGCCTACCGCAGCCACCTGGCGCGGGTCCTTGGCGAATACGTGGAAGAGACCGGCAGCGAGTGGGGGCGTGAGCTCTTCGAGAACCTGGACGACTACGTGCGGCGCTTCTGGCTGGTCAAGCCGAAGGCGGCCAACCTCAAGCAACTGCTGTCCAGCACCCGTGCCAACCCGCAGTAAGAACAGCTGCAAGTGACGGCCCCGTGCGCGGGGCCTGTCGTGCTCAAGTGATCGTCTTGCAGCTTGCAGCCTGAGGCTGGCAACTGCGGTAAAGAGGTTTTGAAAAATGGCTGAACGTCTGAACAACGACTTCCAGTTCATCGAAGTGGGCCGCAAGGACCCCAAGAAGAAGCTGCTGCGCCAGCGCAAGAAGGAGTTCGTGGAGATCTACGAACCGTTCAAGCCGCAGCAGT
The DNA here is from genome assembly GCF_014269035.2 of Pseudomonas vlassakiae. Lineage (GTDB taxonomy): Bacteria > Pseudomonadota > Gammaproteobacteria > Pseudomonadales > Pseudomonadaceae > Aquipseudomonas > Aquipseudomonas vlassakiae. The sequence continues at coordinate 232,697 of NZ_JABWRP020000004.1, read as the reverse complement.
CCGTGGAGCAGGCGCACCGCTGCCTGGGCTGCGGCAACCCGTATTGCGAGTGGAAGTGCCCGGTACACAACTTCATCCCCAACTGGCTGAAGCTGGTCGCCGAAGGCAATATCCTGGCCGCGGCCGAACTGTCGCACCAGACCAACACCCTGCCGGAAGTGTGCGGCCGTGTGTGCCCGCAGGACCGTCTGTGCGAGGGGGCCTGCACCCTGAATGATGGGTTCGGCGCTGTGACCATCGGTTCGGTGGAGAAATACATCACCGACACGGCATTTGCCATGGGCTGGCGCCCGGACATGTCCAAGGTCAAGCCAACCGGCAAGCGCGTTGCCATCATTGGTGCCGGCCCGGCTGGTCTGGGCTGCGCCGACGTGCTGGTGCGGGGTGGCGTGACCCCGGTGGTGTTCGACAAGAACCCGGAAATCGGTGGCCTGCTGACCTTCGGCATCCCGGAGTTCAAGCTGGAAAAGACCGTATTGAGCAATCGCCGCGAAGTCTTTACCGGCATGGGCATCGAGTTCCGCCTGAACACCGAAGTGGGCAAGGACATCACCATGGAACAGTTGCTCGCCGAATACGACGCCGTGTTCATGGGCATGGGCACCTACACCTACATGAAGGGTGGTTTCCCGGGTGAAGATCTGCCAGGCGTCCACGATGCGCTGGACTTCCTGATCGCCAACGTCAACCGTAACCTCGGCTTCGAAAAGTCGCCGGAAGACTTCGTCGACATGCAGGGCAAGAAGGTCGTGGTGCTCGGCGGTGGCGACACCGCGATGGACTGCAACCGCACGTCGATCCGCCAGGGTGCCAAGTCGGTGACCTGCGCCTATCGCCGTGACGAAGCCAACATGCCGGGTTCGCGCAAAGAGGTGAAGAACGCCAAGGAAGAAGGCGTGAAGTTCCTCTACAACCGCCAGCCCATCGCCATCGTCGGCGAGGACAAGGTCGAAGGCGTGAAGGTGGTCGAGACCCGCTTGGGCGAGCCGGATGCCCGTGGCCGTCGTAGCCCCGAGCCGATCCCAGGCTCCGAAGAGATCCTGCCGGCTGACGCCGTGGTCATCGCCTTCGGCTTCCGCCCGAGCCCGGCACCGTGGTTCGAGCAGCATGGCATCCAGCTGGATAGCCAGGGCCGTGTGGTGGCGCCGGAGAAAGCCAAGTTCAAGCATCAGACCAGCAACCCGAAAGTGTTCGCCGGTGGCGACATGGTGCGCGGTTCGGACCTGGTGGTGACGGCGATCTTCGAAGGCCGCAACGCTGCCGAAGGGATCCTGGACTACCTCGAAGTCTGATCGATTGCTGGGGCCGCTTTGCGGCCCCAGTGCATTTTTGTATACAAAATCGTTTGATCTGTGGCACCCAATAGACAAAACGCATGGCCTTGACCGTGCCTTTTGCGCTGGCGTCTGAGAAAATGCCCGCACTATTTTTCCGGATGCCGACATGACTGCCCTGAAGAACGATCGTTTCCTGCGTGCGCTGCTCAAGCAACCCGTTGACGTCACCCCTGTCTGGATGATGCGCCAGGCCGGCCGCTACCTGCCGGAGTACCGCGCCAGCCGCGCCAAGGCCGGCGATTTCATGAGCCTGTGCATGAACCCGCAGTTCGCCTGCGAGGTGACCCTGCAGCCGCTGGACCGCTACCCGCTTGATGCGGCGATCCTGTTCTCGGACATCCTCACCATCCCCGACGCCATGGGCCTTGGCCTGTACTTTGAAACCGGCGAAGGCCCGCGCTTCAAGAAGACCATCACCACCCCGGCCGACATCGAAGCGCTGCCGATCCCTGACCCACAGAAAGACCTCGGCTATGTGATGGACGCGGTCAGCACCATCCGTCGCGAGCTCAACGGCCGCGTGCCGCTGATCGGTTTCTCCGGCAGCCCCTGGACCCTGGCCACCTACATGGTCGAAGGCGGCTCGTCAAAGGACTTCCGCAAGACCAAGGCCATGGCCTACGACAACCCGCAAGCCCTGCACCTGCTGCTGGACAAGCTGGCGCAGTCGGTTACCAGCTACCTCAATGGCCAGATCCTCGCGGGTGCCCAGGCGGTGCAGATCTTCGACACCTGGGGCGGCAACCTGTCGGCGGCGGCCTACCAGGAGTTCTCCCTGGCCTACATGCGCAAGATCGTCAGCGGCCTGATCCGCGAGCACGAAGGGCGCAAAGTGCCGGTGATTCTGTTCACCAAGAACGGCGGCCTGTGGCTGGAAAGCATCGCCGAAGCCGGTGCCGACGCGCTGGGCCTGGACTGGACCTGTGAGATCGGCGACGCTCGCCGCCGCGTCGGCGACAAAGTTGCGCTGCAAGGCAACATGGACCCGACCGTGCTGTACGCCAAGCCCGAAGCCATCCGCCAGGAAGTGGCGCGTATCCTGGCCAGCTATGGCAAGGGCACTGGCCACGTGTTCAACCTCGGCCACGGCATTACACCGGAAGTCGACCCGGAACATGCCGGTGTGTTCATCAACGCCGTGCACGAGCTGTCGGCGCAGTATCACCCGTAAGCGCAAATCGGGGCCGCTTTGCGGCCCCGACTTCAAGCGGACTTGGGCGCCAGTCTGCTCAGGTGCAGTGCCACCAGCAACGCCACCGCCAGCAGGCTGCCAATGAACAGGCCGATGCCATTCCAGCCCCACTGGTGCCAGAACACCCCGCCCGCAGTACCCGCCACGCTGGACCCTGCGTAATAGCTGAACAGGTACAGCGACGAAGCCTGCCCCTTGGCCTTCAGCGCCCGGCGGCCGATCCAGCTGCTGGCCACCGAATGCGCCCCGAAGAAGCCGAAGGTGAACACCAGCATGCCAACGATCACCAGCGCCAGCGGGGTAGCCAGGGTCATCAGCAGGCCGCCCGCCATTACCACGATACTGGCCCAGAACACCTTGCGCCGGCCCAGCTTGTCAGCCAGTGCGCCGACCTGTGCCGAGCTGTAGATACCCGACAGGTACACCACCGACAGCAAGCCGACCAGCGCCTGATTCATGTGGTAAGGCTCGGCCAGCAGGCGGTAACCGATGTAGTTGAACAGGGTGACGAAGGCACCCATCAGCAAGAAGGCTTCGAGGAATAGCCAAGGCAGCCCGGCATCCTTGAAGTGCATGACGAAACCGTCCAGCAGGCTACGCGGGCTCATCAGCTGAGGGCGGAAGTTGCGCGACTCCGGCAGTACCTTCCAGAACACCAGCGCCGCCACCAGGGCCAGGCCGCCGATGGTCAGCATCGCCGTGTGCCAGCTGACGAAGTCGATCAGTACCCCGGTAATCAGCCGCCCGCTCATCCCTCCAATGGCGTTGCCGCCGATGTACAGGCCCATGGCCAGGCCGATGTGCTGCGGGTGGATTTCTTCGCTGAGGTAAGTCATTGCCACCGCCGCCAGGCCGCTCAGGGACAGGCCCACCAGGGCGCGGGTGGCCAGTACCAGTTCCCAGCTCGGCATCACCGCGCTGGCCAAGGTCGACAGGGCGGCGCAGGCCAGGGCAAAGACCATCACCGGCTTGCGGCCGATGCGGTCGGAGATCGGACCGGTGATCAACAGGCCGAAGGCCAGCATCGCAGTCGATACCGACAGCACCAGGCTGCTCTGCGCCGCATTGATGGAAAACTCCTTCGACAGCAGCGGCATCATTGGCTGTACGCAGTACAGCAGGGCGAACGTGGCGAAGCCGCCGCTGAACAGGGCCAGCACGGTCTTCATGAAGGCGGGGGTGCCTTTTTCGATCCACATCTCGTTCAGGGGGGCAGGTTCTGGGCTGGCACTACGGGGGGCTACAGCAGTTTTCACGGGCGGTACCTCTGACGCAATGAAAAAAGCATATAGCTGGCTAATGATTACATCCAATATATTGTTCGACCTATTTAAGACGTTTAGCGACCTGATAGGGCCTGATCATGGAACTGCGCCATCTGCGTTACTTCATCGCTGTTGCCGAAGAGCTGCACTTCGGCCGAGCGGCCCAGCAACTGGGCATCTCCCAGCCGCCATTGAGCCAGCAAATTCAGGCGCTGGAGCAGGAGCTGGGCGCTCGTCTGTTCGAGCGGACCAATCGTCGGGTCGAGCTGAGCGAGGCGGGCCGGCTGTTCCTCGAAGAAGCGCGCCAGGTACTGGCGCAGGTGGAGAAGGCCGCCGATGTGGCGCGGCGTGCACAGTTGGGTGAACTGGGCGAGATGAAAATTGGCTTCACCTCGTCGGCGCCGTTCACGTCGAAGATCCCCAAGGCCATTCATGCCTTTCGCCAACGCTTCCCCGCCGTGCACCTCAACCTCAAGGAAATGAGCAGCCGGGACGTCGCCGAGGGGGTGTTCGACGAAACCATCGAGGTTGGGCTGATGCGCCCGATGCCGTTGCCGGAAGGGCTGGTAGCCACCGAGCTGTTTCGCGAGCCGCTGGTGGCGGTGATCAATGCCTCTCACCCGTTGGCCAAAGGCACGGAACAGGGCGTGCACATGGCTGCCCTGGCCCATGAACCGTTCGTGTTCTTCCCGCGCAGCTATGGCAGCGGGCTGCATGCGCAGTTGTTGAGCCTGGCGCGCCAGGCCGGGTTCAGCCCACATTTCGCCCAGGAAGCGGGGGAAGCGATGACCATCATTGGCCTGGTGTCGGCGGGGCTTGGGGTCTCGGTGCTGCCGGCATCGTTCCAGCGCATGCGCATCGAAGGCGTGGTGTACCGCACACTGCTGGATGAAGGGGCGATGTCGGCAGTGTGGCTGGTGCAGCGCGAGCGCGGCAGTTCGGCGATGGCTCGGGCGTTTGCCGAGTTGCTGACGGGGCTGATGGCTGGCCAAGGGTGATGTTTGGGCGGTGCCAGCGAATGGGCAAATGGCACTGGTCATTGCCGCTGAGCCGCCACATACTCGGGCATTCGTTGATACACGGAGGTCAATCATGCGGCGCGTGGTGTTCAATCAGAAAGGTGGCGTGGGCAAGTCGAGCATCGCTTGCAACCTGGCGGCTGTGAGTGCCAGCGAAGGTTATCGGACCTTGCTGATCGACCTTGATGCCCAAGCCAACTCGACCCAGTACCTGACCGGCTTGACTGGCGACGAGATCCCCATGGGCATTGCCGATTTCTTCAAGCAGAGCTTGTCCAGCGGACCGTTCAGCAAGAAGAACAAGGTCGACATCTACGAGACCCCGTTCGACAACCTGCATGTGGTCACCGCCACAGGTGAGCTGGCCGAACTGCAACCCAAGCTGGAAGCCAAGCACAAGATCAACAAGCTGCGTAAGTTGCTCGACGAGCTGGACGAGGACTACGAGCGGATCTACATCGATACACCACCCGCGCTCAATTTCTATGCGGTTTCCGCATTGATTGCTGCTGATCGTGTACTGATTCCCTTCGATTGCGACAGCTTTTCGCGTCAGGCGCTGTATGGCCTGCTGGCTGAAATCGAGGAACTCAAGGACGACCACAACGAAGACCTGGTGGTCGAAGGCATCGTGGTCAACCAGTTCCAGTCCCGCGCCAGCCTGCCGCAGCAGATGCTTGACGAGCTGCTGGCCGAAGGGCTGCCGGTGCTACCGGTGTACCTGGGCAGCTCGGTGAAGATGCGCGAGTCGCACCACGCCAGCCTGCCGCTGATTCACCTGGAGCCACGGCACAAGCTGACGCAGCAGTTTGTCGAGTTGCATGATTTGCTGGAGGAGAATGGCTGAATTTCTTCAGCGCCTATGATCGAGCGCCGCCCGCGCCGCGCTCGATCTCATAGGCGCTACCTGACCCAAGGCATGCACCTGAATCCCCCTCTAAACCCCCTGGCTACGCAACCACTCCAGCAACGACTGCAGCGGAAACGCCCCGGCCTGGCGGCTGATTTCGCGGCCGTTCCTGAACAGGATCAGGCTGGGAATCGAGCGGATGCCCAGTTGCCCGGCGAGGTTGCGATTGGCTTCGCTGTCCAGCTTGGCCAGGCGGCAGCGGCCGCTGAGTTGGCGGGCAGCCTGTTCGAAGGTCGGGGCAAAGGACTTGCAGGGGCCGCACCAGTCGGCCCAGACGTCGATCAGCAACGGCAGGTCGCCCTTGATCTGGCTGGTGTAGTTGGCTTCGCTGAGTTCGAAAGGCTGGCTCAGCAGCACATCCTGTTTGCAGCGGCCGCATTTCGGCGCGTCACCCAGGCGCGCCGCCGGCAGGCGGTTGAGGCCGTTGCAGTGGGGGCAGGGGATTACCAATGGGTCGGGCATGTTGGCTCCTTGAGATTATGAAGAGCAGCTGATTTCCAGGTGCTTGCCCCACTCAGGCGGGCGCTCGGCATAGGCCTGCATGCCGGCCTGCTCCTCGAACGGTTTGCTCAGCACCCGATGCAGGCGGCGCACTTCACTGTAATCCCCCGCTTCGGCCGCTTCGATGGCGTTCTGCGCCAGGTAGTTGCGCAGCACGTACAGTGGGTTCACAGCATGCATCCGCTCACGACGGCCTTCGGCATTGCCCGCCTCGCGCTCGCAGCGGGCCAGGTAGTCCGCGCCCCAGGCATCGAACCCGGCAAGGTCGATGAAATCATCGCGCACGCGCTTCAGCGCTTCGGCCACGGTCTGGTCACCCAATGTGCGGAAGAACTGGTTGTAGTCCACGCCGCCGCTCTGCATGCGCTGCAGCAGGCGCTCGACCAACGCCATGTCGTCGTCTTCGGCGGTGGTCAGACCCAGGCGCCGACGCATCAGGTCGAGGTAGTGTGCCTGATACAGCGGCAGGAACAGGCCCAGCGCTTCCTTCAGCGGCTCCACCTCGATCACCGTGGTCAGGGCCTGGGCCAGGGCGCTGAGGTTCCAATGGGCGATCGGCACCTGGTTGGCATAGCTGTAGCGGCCACGGTCGTCGGAGTGGTTGCAGATGAAGTTGGCGTCGAAATCGTCGAGGAAGGCGTAAGGACCGAAATCGAAGGTGATACCGAGGATCGACATGTTGTCGGTGTTCATCACCCCGTGGCAGAAGCCGTAGGCTTGCCAGCGGGCGATCAGCTCGGCGTTGCGCTCGACGATGGTGCGGAACATGGCCAGGTAAGGCTGCTCGGCATCGCGGCATTCGCTGTAGTGCTGCTCCAGCACGTGGTCGAGCAGCACACGTTGCTGTTCCGGTTGCTTGGTGTAGTAGAAGTACTCAAAATGCCCGAAACGCACATGGCTCTGCGCCAGGCGGGTGAGCATTGCCGCGTTCTCGCGGGTTTCGCGCCACACCGGGGTGCTTGAGCCGATCACGCACAGTGCCCGGCTGGTGGGGATGCCCAGCGCGTGCAGGGCCTCTGAAGCGAGGAACTCGCGGATTGACGAGCGTAGCACGGCGCGGCCGTCGCCCATGCGTGAATAGGGCGTCTGGCCGGCGCCCTTGAGGTGCAGGTCCCAGTGCTCGCCCTGGTCATTCAGCACTTCGGCCAGCAGCAGGCCGCGGCCGTCGCCAAGGCGCGGGTTGTAGGAACCGAACTGGTGGCCGGAATAGACCATCGCCCGCGGGTCGGCCTCTTGCCACAGCTTGTGACCGCTGAAAAGCTCGGCAAACAACGGCAGATCGGCCTGGTCCGGCGCAAGGTCGAGCAGGCTCATGGCCGCCTCGCTCGCCACCACCAGGCGCGGCTCGGCGATCGGCTCGGGCAGGACCTGGGTGGAGAACGCATCGCCCAGGCGGGCGAAGCGGTTGTCGAAGGTGAGTTGGTCGAGGGCTTTCACGGGCTGCTCCTGGGATTCAGCACAGAATAAAGCATTCGAGCCCACTCAGGCCGGTGCAGTGCCATCCGGTTTAGGTTGCTCCGTCGGGATCAGCTGCTGCTTGCCGCCTTTCGGGTCCATCAGGAACACCTCGACCTGGCGTACCGAGATCTTGATGTTGTGGGCCTTGAACTCGCGGTTGATGTAGCGGTTGATCTCGTCCAGCGTCGGGTTGCGGTCACCGAGGTCACGTACGTGCATGCGCAGTTCGTGGTCCAGCGAGCTCTCGCCGAAGTTCAGGAAGTACACGATCGGTTCCGGGTCCTTGAGCACGCGCGGGTTCTCGTGGGCACCCTTGAGCAGCAGGTCGCGTACCAGGTCGAGGTCGGAACCGTAGTCGATGCCCAGCTTCAGCGTCACCCGCGTGACCGTGTCGGTCAGCGACCAGTTGATCAGCTGGCCGGTGATGAAGGTCTTGTTGGGGACGATGATGTCCTTGCGGTCGAAGTCGGTGATGGTGGTGGCGCGGATGCGGATCTTGCTCACGGTGCCGGACAGGTTGCCGATGGTGATGGTGTCGCCGATCCGCACGGGGCGCTCGAACAGGATCATGATGCCGGAGATGAAGTTGGCGAAGATCTCCTGCATGCCGAAGCCCAGGCCCACCGACAGCGCTGCTACCAGCCACTGCAGCTTGTCCCAGCTCACCCCGAGGGTCGACAGGGTGCTGACGATGCCGATACCGACGATGGTGTACGACAGCAGCGTGGTGGTGGCGTAGGCGCTGCCCTGGGCCAGGTTCAGGCGCGACAGCACCAGCACTTCCAGCAGGCCCGGCAAGTTGCCCGCCAGGGCGAAGGTGATGCCGACGATCACCAGCGCTCCGAGCAGGTCGCCGAGGCTGATCGGCACCATGCTGGCGGCGGCCCCGGTACCGCTGGTGTACTCGTACAGGACGAAATTGTTGAGGTAGGCAAATACCGAGATCAGGTCCGACCAGACCCAGTACAGGCCAGCGATGAAACCGCCGAGCAGGGCCAGGCGGATCAGGCGCAGCGACTGCTGGTTGACCTGTTCGATGTCCAGGGTCGGCTCTTCGGTGATGACTTCGCCATCCAGCCCTTCCTTGGCAGCCTGGCGCTTGCTCAGCGCGCGCTGGTAGGCCAGGCGCCGCGCAGCGACCGACAGGCCACGGACAAAGGCGGCCTCGATGACCAGCCAGAACAGCAGCAGGTAGAGGGTATAGATCAGCCGGTCGGTCAGTTTCAGTGCGGTGTAGTAGTAGCCGAAGCACACGGCCACGAACAGCGCGATTGGCAGTGCGGTGAAGGCCACCCCGACAGCCCTGCGGAACAGCGACGTGTCGCGGTGCGCCGGGCTGCTCAGCAGCAGACGGCTGAGCAGCCAGGCCATCAGTGCGTAGCAGGTCAGTACCACGCCGATGCCGAGCACGTCGTCGGCCAGGGCCGAAGGCTGGTGCTCGGCGACTGCCACCACGCCAACCAGCGCCAGCACCACGGTACCCAACCGGCGTACCCAGCCGCGCAGGAATTCGACCTGCGGCTTGTGCCAGCGGAAGTGGACTTCCGCCACGCCGCCCGGCGCGAGGATGCGGTAGGCGGTGTAGAACACCAACCAGGCCTGGGCCAGTTGCCACAGCGCCGCGCCGAGGTTGGCGTTCTGCCCGCGGGCGTCGATCTGCAGGGCATAGCTGCACAGCGCCAGGCCCAGGCTCACCGGCATCGCCAGGAGGATGTTGATCAGGATGGCCTGGGGGGTGTGCCACTGGCTGTCACGGCGGAAGTGGCCGATGTCCTGGTGCACCTTGACCAGCCGCTGGTAGAGGTACTTGCGCCGCCACAGCAGGGCGCCGATCGCCAGCAGCAGCGGCAGGAACAGCAGCGGCCGCTGGCTCAGGCCGTCGGCCAGTTCCTTGATGCCCGAACCCCAGGGCAGGCTGGCAACCTGTTCAGGGAAGCGTTCCGGCACCAGGCGCAGCCAGTCCCAGTCCAGCGGCTTGTTGCTGGGGATCCAGAACATCTGTTCGTCGAGGGTGTTGCGCAGGCCCTGAGCGGTGCCCAGCAGCTGCTTCTGGTTGAGCTGCAGGGTGATCGATTCGTTGAGCAGTGCCGACAGCTCGCGGTTCAGGCGTTCGAGCAGGTCGCTGCGGGTGATCGCCACTTCCAGCAGGGCCTTGCGCAGTTGCGGCGTGACGTCTTCCTGCGGCTGGCTGGCCAGCAGCTTGTCGACGTAGGTCACCGGGTTGCTCATCTGCTCGCGCTGCTGGTTGATCTCGAACTGGTAGAGGCGGATATCGGCGATCTGGTCGGCCAGGTCGCGGTCGAGCTTCAGGTGCGGCAGTGCTTGCTTCTGCTTGTAGAGGATCTTCGACAGCAGCAGGCTGCCCTTGAGCACGTTGATCTGCTCATCCAGTGCTTGGTCGGCCTGGGTCAGGCTGTCGAGCTGCTGCTTGGTGCGCAGGTTCTGTTGGGTCAGCTCGTTGAGGCGGTCGGTGCTTTTCAGCAGATAGTCGGAGAGCTTCAGGTTGGCCGCGCTCTCGGTGGCCAGCAGGCTGCTGCCGCCGGCCTTTTGCGCTTCGATCGACTGCTGGGTAACGGCTTCCTGGGACTGGGCCAGGCGTTTTTCGTTGATCAGCGTCTGCAGGTCCTGGATTTCCTGCTCCAGACGCGCGGCGCGTTCGATCAGCAGGTCATGACGGGCGTTGCCGAGGTCTTGCAGCAGGCCATTGCCGGCCAGCTCCTGGCGGCGTAGCAGGGTCAGCGCGTTGAGCGAGGCCAGTTCGGCATTGAGCTGGTTACGCTGGTCGGCATTGATCGGCTTGCCGCCGTCCTTGCCGCTCTTGAGGCTGCTGTTGATCTGCTGGGTGCGGGTCTGGTTGTTGCTGATCTCGGCCTGGGCCCGTTCGGGGCGGGTCTGCGAGTTGATGATCAGGCTGTTGGCTTCGGACAGCGCCTTCTGCAAATCTCCCTGCTGGGTGTTGCGTTCGCTGAGCATCTGCTCGAGCTGTGGCACGCTCAGGCTGGCATAGCGCTGGGCAACCGGCTGGGGCTTGCTTTGCTTGAGCTTGGCCAGTTCCTTCTGGCTGTCGCTGGTTTCCTTGGGGGCGCTGGCCAACTGCTGCTTGAGCGCGGCAAGCTTCTTCTCGCTGTCTTCCTTGCTGTTGAGCAGGTTCAAGGTCTGCTCGAGCACCTGCTGCAGGGCCTTCTGGTCGGCCTCGGGCAGCTTGCGCTCGGCGATCTTGTCGAGGCTGTTCTGGATGCTGGCGGTGGTCGGGGCTTCTGCCGCGTTGACCGCGAAAGAAATGGACAGGCACAACCCCAGCAGGGCTGTGCGAAGGTACACGCGCAGGGACATAGGCAGACTACTTGTGGATCAGGCAGAAACGGAGTTTAGAGGAACAATCCTGGTCCGGGTCGCGTTCCTTCGGGGAATCTGACGCCGACTTTCTGGATCTTGTTCCCGTCCATGGTCGCCACGGTCCAGATCGTGCCGTGCCATTCGACCTGGTCGCCTACTACTGGAGCGCCTCCGACCTTCTGTCGGATGAACTGCGCCAGCGGCATTTTCGCGTCCAGGCCGTCCAGTTTGAGGCCATAAAGTGCGGCCACCGCGCCCAGTTCGGCATCGCCTTCGAGCACGAAGTCGCCAAAGAAACGCAGGTCCAGACCGCGCTGCGGTGCCTGGCTGAACAGCTTGCCCAGCGCCGGAAGGTTATGTTCGTGGCCGATCACGCAGAGCATGTCGCCTACCTCCAGTACCGTACTGCCGGAGGGGTGCAGCAGTTGTTCGCCCCGGAACAGCGCGGCGATACGCGTGCCTTCGGGCATCTTGAGCTCGCGCAGGGCGGCGCCGATGCACCATTTTTCCGCACCCAGGCGGTAGACGAACAGCTCCCACTCGCTGGTGATGTGCACTTCCAGGGCCGAGCGGGAAATCGGCGCCGGGTCTGGCGGTACGGTGACCTTCAGCAGCTTGGCCATCCACGGCAGGCTGGTGCCTTGCACCAGCAGCGACACCAGCACGATGAAGAACGCCAGGTTGAAGAACAGCTGGGCGTCAGGCAGGCCGGCCATCAGCGGGAATACTGCCAGAATGATCGGCACCGCGCCGCGCAGGCCAACCCAGGAAATGAAGCCTTTTTCACGACCATGGAAGGCCTTGAACGGCAGCAGGCTGGCGACTACCGACAGAGGGCGCGCCACCAGGATCATCCACAACGCCAGGCCCAGCGCCGGCAGGGCGATCGGTAGCAGGTCGTGGGGCGTGACCAGCAGCCCCAGCACCAGGAACATGCCGATCTGGGCCAGCCAGGCCATGCCGTCGAGCATGTGCAGGATGCCGTGGCGGCTGCGGATTGGCTTGTTGCCCAGCACCAGGCCGCACAGGTATACGGCAAGGAAGCCGCTGCCGTGCAGGGCATTGGTCAGCGAGAACACCACCAGGCCGCCGGCGACCACCAGGATCGGGTACAGGCCGCCGGCCAGGTTGATGCGGTTGACCAGCTGCAGCATCAGCCAGCCGCCACCCAGGCCAAGCAGGCCGCCAATACCGAACTCGCGCAGCAAGTGGCCCAGCAGGCTCCAGTGCAAGCCAGTCTGGCCGCTGGCGATCATGTCGATCAGGGTGACGGTGAGGAACACCGCCATCGGGTCGTTGCTGCCCGATTCGATTTCCAGGGTGGCGGTAACCCGCTCGTTCAGGCCTTTGCCGCCGAGCAGCGAAAACACCGCGGCGGCGTCGGTGGAGCCGACGATGGCGCCGATCAGCAGGCCCTGGATCAGGCTGAGGTTGAACAGCCAGGCAGCTACCATGCCGGTTAGCGCAGTGGTGATCATCACGCCGATGGTGGCCAGGGACAGCGCCGGCCACAATGCCACGCGAAAGCTCGCTACCCGCGTGCGCAGGCCGCCGTCAAGGAGGATCACGGCCAATGCCAGGTTGCCCACTAGGTAGGCGGTCGGGTAGTTGTTGAAGATGATGCCGCCACCATCGACTCCGGCGACCATGCCGACGGCGAGAATGATGACCAGAATGGGGATGCCCAGGCGCGATGACAGCGAGCTGACCAGGATGCTTGCGCCCACCAGCAATGCGCCGATCAAGAACAGGCTGTTGATGGTGCTTGCATCCAAAGGCAGGTACTCCGGGATATCGCGGGAAGGGGGCTTGGCTCCTTGACTTGGCAAGTCGCGTGCCAACTGATTCTAACCTGATGAATTGGCAGGCTGTAAAGCGTTTCTGCAGATGTGCAAAAGGCACCTCGGAGGGTGCCTTTTGTGGTGTTGCCGATGCGGGCCCGTTCGCGGGTGAATCCGCTCCTGCAGGGGTTCGCAAGGGCCAAGGGCGATGCGCTACCTGTGGGAGCGGCTTTAGCCGCGAAGGGGCCAGGGCAGGCTTACGCCTGCTTCACTTCACGCATTGGCTTGCCTTTGACCGGTGCACCGTTGGCCACGTAGTACTTGGCGGTGCTGCGCGGCAGCGGCTTGCGGTTGCGAATCTTGTCCGAAATTTTCTCGGCGATCATGATCGTGGTGGCATTGAGGTTGCCGGTGATGATGATCGGCATGATCGAGGCATCGACCACGCGCAGGCCCTTCATGCCGTGCACGCGGCCTTCGCCGTCGACCACGGCCATCTCGTCGGTGCCCATCTTGCACGAGCAGGACGGATGGAAGGCGGTTTCGGCGTGTTCGCGGATGAACTTGTCCAGCTCTTCATCCGTCTGCACGTGCTCACCCGGGCTGATCTCGCGACCGCGGTACGGGTCCAGCGCCGGCTGGGCCATGATTTCACGGGTCAGGCGGATGCCGTCACGGAACTCCTGCCAGTCCTGCTCGGTGGCCATGTAGTTGAACAGGATGCTCGGGTGCTGGCGCGGGTCCTTCGACTTGAGCTGGATGCGGCCACGGCTTGGCGAGCGCATCGAGCCCATGTGCGCCTGGAACCCGTGCTCTTTCACGCCATTGGAGCCGTTGTAGTTAATCGCGACCGGCAGGAAGTGGTACTGGATGTTCGGCCATTCGAACTCCGGACGGGTGCGGATGAAACCACCCGCCTCGAACTGGTTGCTGGCGCCGATACCGGTACCGTTGAACATCCACTCGGCGCCGATGGCCGGCTGGTTCCACCACAGCAGCGACGGGTACAGCGACACCGGCTGGGTGCAAGCGTACTGCAGGTACAGCTCAAGGTGGTCCTGCAGGTTTTCGCCGACGCCTGGCAGGTCGTGTACCACCGGAATGTCGAGGCTTTCGAGCAGGGCGCGCGGGCCAACGCCGGAACGTTGCAGCAGCTGCGGCGAAGCAATGGCGCCGGAGCTTACGATCACTTCCTTGCGGGCGCGGGCTTCGACGCGCTCTTCGCTGTCGCCGACCAGGTAAGTCACGCCAATGGCGCGCTTGCCGTCGAACAGTACGCGGTCAGTCAGGGCGTGAGTGACGATGGTCAGGTTCGGGCGCTTTTTGGCCTGGTCCAGGTAGCCACGGGCGGTGCTGGAACGGCGGCCCTGCTTGGTGACGGTGCGGTCCATCGGACCGAAGCCTTCCTGCTGGTAGCCGTTGAGGTCTTCGGTGCGCGGGTAGCCGGCTTGCACGCCGGCTTCGACCATGGCGTGGAACAGCGGGTTGTTACCGGCCTTTGGCGTGGTCACGCTGACCGGGCCTTCGCCGCCGTGATAGTCGTTCGGGCCGATGTCGCGGGTTTCGGCTTTGCGGAAATACGGCAGGCAGTCGAGGTAGGTCCAGTCTTCCAGGCCTGGCAGTTTCGCCCAGCCGTCGAAGTCCATGGCGTTGCCACGGATGTAGCACATGCCGTTGATCAGCGACGAGCCACCCAGGCCCTTGCCACGGCCACACTCCATGCGGCGGCCGTTCATGTGCGGCTCCGGGTCGGTCTCGTAGGCCCAGTTGTAGCGACGGCCCTGCAGCGGGAAGGCCAGGGCGGCCGGCATCTGGGTGCGGAAGTCGAAGCGGTAGTCGGGGCCACCGGCTTCCAGCAGCAGTACGGTGACGCCGGCGTCTTCGGTCAGGCGAGTCGCCAGGGTGTTACCGGCGGAGCCTGCTCCGACGATGATGTAATCGAATTCTTGGGACATGAAAGTACCCTCGTGTTGGCGGTGATCAGGGAGCGGAAACGCCCGCGCGGTGGCACGGGCGTGGCGGGACAGGGCCTTAGAAGACCGAGTTGTAGCCGCCCAGCTCGACCTGGACCGACTTGATGCGCGTGTATTGAGCCAGCGAGCTGACGCCGTTCTCACGGCCGACGCCCGACTGCTTGTAGCCGCCAACCGGCATTTCGGCTGGCGATTCGCCCCAGGCATTGATCCAGCAGATACCGGCTTCCAGCTGGTGGATGATGCGGTGGGCACGGGAGATGTCGTTGGTGCAGACACCGGCGGCCAGGCCGTAGTCGGTGTCGTTGGCGCGGCGGATGACTTCTTCTTCGGTTTCGTAGGTGAGGATGCTCATCACCGGGCCGAAGATCTCTTCCTTGACGATGGTCATGTCGTCGGTGCAGTCGGTGAACACGGTCGGGGCCACGAAGGCGCCTTTGGCGAAATCACCGGCAGTCAGGCGCTCGCCGCCGCACAGCACGCGGGCACCTTCTTCTTTACCTTTGGCGATGTAGCCGAGCACGCTTTCCATGTGCTGGAAGCTGACCAGCGGGCCGAAGTTGGTGTTCTCGTCTTCCGGGTTGCCAACGCGGATGCGGGCAACGCGCTCGGCGATCTTGGCTTCGAAGGCTGCTTTCATCGTCGCCGGGATGAACACGCGGGTGCCGTTGGTGCAGACCTGACCGGAGCTGTAGAAGTTGGCCATCATGGCGATGTCGGCGGCCTTGTCCAGGTCGGCGTCGGCGCAAATGATCAATGGCGACTTGCCGCCCAGTTCCATGGTGACTTCCTTGAGCGACGAGCTCGAGGCGCTGGCCATGACCTTCTTGCCGGTGGTGGTGCCGCCAGTGAAGGAGACTTTCTCGATGCGTGGGTGCTCGGTCAGCCAGGTGCCGACTTCGCGGCCGCTGCCGGTCAGGACGTTGAACACGCCATTCGGCAGGCCGGCTTCGGTGTAGATCTCGGCCAGTTTCAGGGTGGTCAGCGAAGTGACTTCCGACGGCTTGAAGATCATCGCGTTGCCAGCGGCCAGGGCCGGGGCGGATTTCCACAGGGCGATCTGGATCGGGTAGTTCCACGCGCCGATACCGACGGTTACGCCCAGCGGCTCGCGGCGGGTGTAGACGAAGGACGATTCGCGCAGGGGGATCTGCTCGCCTTCGATGGCCGGTACCAGGCCAGCGTAGTACTCCAGCACGTCGGCGCCGGTGACGATGTCGACATAGCGGGTTTCCGAGTACGACTTGCCGGTGTCCAGGGTTTCCAGCATGGCCAGTTCATCGTTGCGCTCGCGCAGGATGTCGACGGCGCGGCGCAGGATGCGCGAACGCTGCATGGCGGTCATCGCGGCCCAGACCTTCTGGCCGCGCTCGGCGCTTTCCACAGCCTTCTCGACGTCGGCCTGGGTGGCACGTTGCACGTGGGCGAGGACTTCGCCGGTAGCCGGGTTGATGGCCTCGAAGGTGGCATCGCTGCCAGCGTCGACGTAAGCGCCATCAATGTAGAGTTTTTGCGTTCCGAAACGGGCCATAGTGTCCTCGCAAGTGCAGTGTGTGGTTGGCTGCGCGTCACGCTCCTGCCGGGTGGGCAAGGGCCGTGCGCGCTTGATCAGCGGCCTGGTCGTCTGTGTCCAGGGTGTGCTGTTTAGCCAGTTGTAGATCCATGTATTCGTATGCAATCCGTATCGCCTGGTCGGTGTCGAATGCATCTCCCGACAGGGCACCACGCAGCCACAGGCCGTCGATCAGGGCTGCCAGGCCGCGGGCTGCCTTGCGCGCATGGTAGAGCGGCAGGGCGCGGCGGAACTGGCAGCACAGGTTGGAATACAGGCGGTGATCGTTGATCCGCTGCAACCTGTGCAAATCGGGCTGGTGCATGCTGGAAGCCCAGAAGGCCAACCAGGTTTTCATTGCCGGGCCGTTCACCTGGCTGGCATCGAAGTTGCCCTCGATGATCACTTTCAGGTGGGCGCGCGGGCTGTCGTCCGTCAGTGCCTGGCGACGTGCTCTAACGCCTTCGTTGAGCATGTTCATGATGTAACCCATCGTCGCTGCGATCAGGCCGTTCTTGTCCCGAAAGTAGTGACTGATGATGCCGTTCGACACTCCGGCCAAACGGGCAATCAGCGCAATGCTGGCGTCACCCAGTCCGACCTGATCGACCGCCTGCAATGTGGCTTCGATCAACTGCTGGCGGCGGATGGGTTGCATACCGACCTTGGGCATCTTGCTATCTCCTCAGGCCTGCGAGCAGACGACAGGCGGCTGACTCGGCGAAGGCCAGTCTATTTTGTTTTGATTGAACGTTCAATCAATAAAGAATAAGCTCTGCGACAATTTGTGCCATTGACAGTCTTTCAGGCGGTCGAGAAGGCACGGATTGACACCCCAGGAAATCGCGTAACCCCCGGAATACAAGGCGTTGACGGGCATGAGCGAGGCGAAATGCAGATTCTGCCGTACGGTCACTGGCCTGCGACAGGCCCTTGGAGCGGGCGGGGTGATCTGTGACGAATGCGCGCACCCCAGTGGAGGGCGTGGCATTTGCAGCAGGCCACCTGTCTGTTTTTTGCAACGTATCGATTCGGGATCGCGGTTTCCAGGGTGCTTTTATAACACCTGATGCAGTGGCGGAATTCCACCAATTGCTCGGGAAAAGACTGATTAGCCTCCAAAGCCGTACTGCCCGGAGCATTCGTGCAATGAGTTCTGCCTCACTTACCAAGCCCCCCGCCGAGAGGGTCCGGGTCAACCGCGTGGTGTTCTTCACCTCCGCGCTGATGATCCTCGTTCTGACTGCCTTGTTGATCGCTGTACCTGAAACTGCCGGCCAGGTGCTGGGCGTAGCCCAGAAATGGCTGACGCGCACCTTCGGCTGGTACTACATGCTGGTGATCGGCGGTTACCTGCTGTTCGTCGTCTACCTGGCCTTCTCCGGCTACGGCAAGCTCAAGCTTGGCGGCAAGGACGACCAGCCTGACTTCAGCTACGGCGCCTGGGCCGGCATGCTGTTCTCCTCTGGTATCGGCATTTCGCTGCTGTACTTCGGCGCGTCCGAGCCGCTGGACCACTATTTCAACCCGCCAGAAGGCACCTCTGCCAGCCTCGAAGCCGCGCGCCAGGGCCTGCAGCTGACCTTCCTGCACTGGGGCCTGCATGGCTGGGCGATCTACGCCCTGGTCGGCCTGGCCGTGGGTTACTTCGCCTACCGCCACAATCAACCGTTGGCCCTGCGCTCGGCGCTTTATCCGCTGGTGGGTGAGCGCTGGGTCAAAGGCGCTGCGGGCAATGCCGTGGACATCTTCGGCATGTTCGTCACCCTGCTGGGCCTGGTGACCAACTTAGGGATAGGTTCGATGCAGGTGTCCTCCGGCCTGGAATACCTGTTCGGCATGGACCATAGCAAGACCAACCTGCTGGTGGTGATTCTGGTCATGGCTGGCGTGGCCACCGTGGCGGCGGTATCGGGTGTAGAGAACGGCATTCGTCGCCTGTCCAACCTGAACATCATGCTGTTCAGCGGCCTGCTGATCTTCGTCCTGCTGGGCGGCGAAACCTTGCACCTGCTCAACGGCTTCGTGCAGAACATCGGCGACTACCTCAACGGTATCGTGCTGAAGACCTTCGACCTCTATGTATACGAAGGCGAAGCCGGCAAGTCCGAGCGCTGGCTGGGCCTGTGGACCGTGTTCTACTGGGCCTGGTGGATCTCCTGGGGCCCGTTCGTCGGCATGTTCATTGCCCGTATCTCCAAGGGCCGCACCGTGCGCCAGCTGGTCAGCGGCGTGCTGCTGATCCCGCTGGGCTTCACCCTGGCCTGGCTGTCGATCTTCGGTAACACCGCGCTGGACCTGGTCATCAACCAGGGCGCGGTCGAGCTGGGCAAGACCGCGCTTGAACAGCCCTCGATGTCGATCTACCAGCTGCTGGAATACTTCCCGGCGGCCAAGATCGTGATCGGTGTGGCGGTATTCGTTGGCTTCGTGCTGTTCCTCACCCCGGCCGACTCCGGCGCGGTGATGATGGCCAACCTGTCCTGCAAAGGCGGCAAGGTTGACGAAGACGCCCCGCACTGGATGGTGGTGTTCTGGTCGGTGGTCATCACCCTGGTTACCATCGGCCTGCTGTTCGCCGGTAACTTCGAAGCCATGCAGACCATGGTGGTGCTGGCGGGCCTGCCGTTCTCGGTAGTGCTGGTGCTGTTCATGTTCGGCCTGTACAAGGCCATGAAGCAGGACGTGGCCGTCGAGCAGGAGCGTGCCGAGCTGGCCGCCCGTGGTCGCCGCGGCTTCTCCGAGCGTCTGACCCAGCTGGAACTGCAGCCGACCCAGGCCGTGGTACAGCGCTTCATGGACAAGCACGTCAGCCCGGCGCTGAAAGAAGCCGCCGCGCAGTTGCAGACCCTGGGCTTCGAAGTGGAAACCCGTGTTGGCCAATCGCGCAACATGATGGGCCTGCGGGTGATGATGGACGAGGGCAACCCGTTCGTTTACGAAGTGAGCCTGGACGGCTACATGGCCGCGCCGAGCGAGGCGCCGGTGGAAGGCGAGCCGGAAGTGCGCCAGCGCTTCTACCGTGCCGAGGTGTATCTGCATGATGGTAGCCAGGAGTACGACCTGATGGGCTTCGCGCCGGAGCAGATCGTGCGGGATGTGCTGGATCAGTTCGAAAGCCACCGGCAGCTGTTGGGGCGTGTCTACAGCTGATAGCGTTGCGCTGAACTGAAGGCCTTGCTCCGCGGAGCAGGGCCTTTTTTGTGCCCGAGCATTATGTCGCGGGGGGCGCCGCCTGCTGCGTCTGTGCTTCCCTGCACAAGCGCAGCCGCGGCCATGGGGCTGTCAGGGGGTGTTGGCCTCGAGCAAGTCGGTGCGAAACTCGGAGCTCTGGCGTATGACGTCAATGGCAACGCTGCACAGTTTCAAGGGTAACGACGCGTGTGCTATCACCACGCTCTGGCTGCGCAGCAGGCGATAACCGGAATGATCATCGCAATGGGTAGTGGCCGCCGGGCCGCGCTTTACCCGATAGAACACGATATCGGCAGCTCGCAGCCAGTTTACCTGGATGTCTCCGTTCGGCAGCCGTTCGGTGCTCACCTCAGCCTTGGGCCGGCCGGGTGGCAGCAGCTCGACTGCAAGGCTCAGGCTATTGGCCATGAGCGCTCGGGAAGCCGATTGATCAGGGGACTGCACACCAACGAGGCACAGGTAGTGCGTTCCAGGCGTGGCGCCGATGGGGTCGTCAATTCTTGCCGCATCAGCAGCAATCGTGCCGCTGTAGCCAACCGGGTCTTCACAGGCGAGCGCATCGGTGCTGGTCTTGTAGCGGTAGCGTGGGGTGTCGATCAGGAACTCGAAGCCCCAGCGTGGTTGTTCAAGCGAGCCATCGGGCAGGGTGCGGGCTTTGACGATGGTCTTGAAACTACTGCCCTGCGGCGTCAGTTGAAAGCCTGGCAGCAGTTGGCAATCGTCCAGCTCCAGGTCTGCCTGCCCGGCCCTGAAGCATCCCTGCACACGGTGGATGGGGATCGCGCCTACCTCATTGTCATGCAAGCTGTTGACGACGCTGATCAGGCGGTGAGTGGCGCTGTCGACGACTGGGCTGCCGGACGCCCCTTCATCGAGGCCTTGGCAATCGTTGCGCCTGACGTTTCGCCACACCCAGTTGTTGACACTGGAGAAGCTATGGAAGCGCTCCGTGCAGGTTGACAGGCGCAGCCCTTGGCCGAGCGAACTGGGTTCGCCGATTACCTTTACCGCGTTCGCCGATGTGGGGGATGGGCCGATCTTGACCGGTGTGATGCCTTGCGCCAGCAACTCTTCGAGTGTGGCATCCAGCTCCAGCAGGGCCAGGTCGGCACCTTGCATGCTGCTCCATACCATCTGCTTCACACGCACGGTACGGCGCTGGTCCTGGGTATCGGCAAAATAATTGAATGCAATACTGCCGGTCATTGGCTGGTTGACGATGATTTTGCCATTGACGCCGCCTGCGCAGTGACCGGCAGTGAGCACGTAGGCAGGCCCGCTGCTGGCAAGGGTGGCATCGCGGCTGTCCAGCAGGGTGCCGATGCACAGCCGGTTCTTCCAGAGCAGCCGGCCGACACCGCTCCACTGAGCGTTCTGGCCGGCATTGTTGTAAAGGGTAAGCGGTGCAGTGGGCAAGCTGTCTTCGGCGTCAGCCAGCTGGCTGAGCAGCATCAGGCCCAATGTTGCCAATCGCGTTGAGTTTCGCATGTCGTACCTCCTCGATAGGGAGGGACGAAGCATGAGGGGGCTGGCGAGGCGTGTGGCGGTATATAGGTGACGGGCTTATCTAGCGGTTGGTGTAGCGCCCGTTCTTGCCGTGACCCGGCATTGCCAGGTTGCTGCGCACGGCAATCATCTGCTTGAGCCTGATCAACTCGATGCCTTGGCTCTTCAGCCTTGGCAATTCGCGCTCAAGCACATCCAGCGTCTGCGGGTAAGGATGCCCGATCAGCACGGCCGAGCCTTGCTTGCGAGCCAGCGCAATGCCTTGCTGCAGTTGCCCGGTAATTGCCTCGGGGGTGCGTACGTCGTCGAGAAATACATCCCGCGATACATGCGCCAGCCCCTGGGCCTGGGCTTCGGCCGCAGCGACCGTGGCCGCGCTGGTGCGGCTGTCGACGAAGAACAGGTGTCGACGCTGCAATTCGCCCATCAGCCAGGCCATCGGCTCACGCTGGGCGGTCATGCGGCTGCCCATGTGGTTGTTGATACCGGCGGCATACGGCACCTTGGCCAGGGCAGCCTCGAGGCGTCGGGCCAGTTCGTCCAGGGGGATGCCGGGGTGCCAGGCATAGGGTCCGGTGGCCGGGTCCATGGGCATGTGCAGGATCACCGTCTTGCCGGCCTTGTGGGCCTGGCGGGCGAAATCGGTGGCGTGTGGGGTGTCGGGCATGATCGCCATGGTCACTGGCCCCGGCAGGGCGAGGGTGCGGCTGTCACGCTCGGCGCTTTGGCCCAGGTCGTCGATGATGATGCTCATGTAGGCCTTGCCGGCCGGTGCCGCTTGTGCGACCCCGGCCATCAGGCAGACCAACAGATACAGCAGATAACGCATGGGCTGGGTCAGTCGCCCTTGGTGATGTTCAGGCCCTTGAGCAGGCTCAGCGCCTGGCTCAGCTGGTAGTCGCTGTCCTGCGGGCGTTCCTGGCGCTTGGTGCTGCCGGTCGGGCGGTCGGCGCCACCGTTGCCGTTGCCCAGGTGACCCTGCAGGTCGGCTTCCTTGAAGGTATCGTTGTCGTTGGCATCGGCAGTCAACTTGGCTGGGCGCACTTCAATGTCGGGGACGATGCCCTGGGCCTGGATCGAGCGGCCGTTGGGCGTGTAGTACAACGCAGTGGTGAGCTTCAGTGCGCGGTCATTGGCCAGCGGCAGCACGGTCTGTACCGAGCCCTTGCCAAAGCTGTCGGTACCCATCAGCACGGCGCGTTTCTGGTCCTGCAGGGCGCCGGCGACGATTTCCGAGGCCGAAGCGCTGCCGCCGTTGATCAACACCACCAGTGGCACCCCTTCGCTGGCGTCGGCCGGGTCGGCGGAGAAGCGCAGTTCGGAATTGGCGATGCGGCCCTTGGTGTAGACGATCAGGCCCTTGGTCAGGAAGTGGTCGGCCACTTCCACTGCCGATTGCAGCACGCCGCCGGGGTTGTTGCGCAGGTCAAGGATCACCCCGCGCAGTTTCTTGCCGTTGTCCTTGCGCAGCTTGGCCAGGGCCTTGCCGACCTCGTCACCGGTCTTGACCTGGAACTGGGTGATGCGGATGTAGCCATAACCGCTTTCCAGCAGCTGGCTCTTCACGCTCTTGACCTGGATTACCGCGCGGGCAAGGGTTACGTCGAACGGGCTGCCGCCATCGCGCACCAGGGTCAGGGTGATCTTCTCGCCCACCTTGCCACGCATCTTGTCGACCGCTTCGGTCATGGTCTGGCCGCGGGTCGGGGCGCCGTTGATCTTGACGATCAGGTCCCCGGCCTGCACGCCGGCTCGCGATGCCGGGGTGTCATCGATAGGCGATACCACCTTGATATTGCCGTCCTCCTGGCCCACTTCGATGCCGAGGCCACCGAATTCGCCACTGGTGCTTTCCTGCAGCTCCTGGAAGTCTTCAGGCCCGAGGTAGGCCGAGTGGGGGTCAAGGTTGCTGAGCATGCCCTTGATGGCGTTCTCCAGCAGGGTCTTGTCGTCCACAGGTTCGACATAGGCCGCCTTGATACGGTCCATGACCTCGGCAAAGGTGCGCAGCTCTTCCAGCGGCAGCGGTGCCTTGGCGGTCACCTCGGTGGCGGGCACTGCGGCAGTCTTGGCTGGCGATGCTTTCGCCGGCTCCGCGGCGCTGGCCAGGGGCGCACCAATCGCCAGGGCGATGGTCAGGGCCAGCTGGGTGAGGCGAGGCGAGTGCAGCATGTCGAACGAACTCCTGATCCTGTAAGCGCTCCCTGCGGAGCATCGGCGCAGCGCCTGGCGCCACGCCGTATGTAATGTGTCAGCCGCGGCACCACTGCGAAGGGTCGGTCGGCCGGCCCTGCTGGCGGATGGCGAAGTACAAGCCTGCGCTGTCCTGGCCACCGCTGTCGCCAACGGTGGAAATGGCTTCGCCGGCCTTGACGATGTCGCCGGCGCTCTTGAGCAGGCTCTGGTTGTGGCCGTACAGGCTCAGGTAACCATTACCATGGTCGAGAATGACCAGAAGTCCAGCGCCACGCAACCAGTCGGCAAACACCACCCGTCCGCCGTGCACTGCGCGTACCTGGGTGCCGGGGCTGGCGCTGATCATCACGCCGTCCCACTTGGCCCGGGCATCGCTGCCGCGGGCGTCACCGAAGCGTGCCAGCAATCGACCATTGACCGGCCAGGGAAGTTTTCCCCGGGCTGCAGAAAATGCACCGCCGTAGCTGGCGCCGTCACTGGAAACCAGTGGGCCGAGGGTAGTGCGGGCCTTTTTCGGTGGCTCGCTGTCTTCGCTGTCCGCACGGGCGGCCAGGGCCTCCTGCTGGCGGCGTTTCTCGGCTTCCTGCTGGGCGAGCAGGGCTTTCTTGCGCGCTTCTTCGGCTTCGCGGGCCTGGCGTGCCAGGGTTTCCTCGATGGTCTTGAGCACCTTGGCCAGGTCCGCCTGGTCCTGTTGGCGGGCCTGCAGCTTCTGGTCGCCATCTTTCACGTCGCTGTTGAGCTTGGCCAATACCTGCTGGCGCTTGCTGCGCTCGGCATCCAGCGCCTGGCGGCGCGTGTCGAGGTCGGCGCGCTGCGCCAGCAGTTGTTCCTGCTGACGGGAAATGTCCTGCTCGACGTTGGCCAGCTGGCGCAACGTTTCATTGAAGGCCTTGAGCTGGTCGAGGCGCGCCTTGCTCAGGTAGTCGTAATAGGTGAGGGTGCGGGCGAACTTCTCAGGGTTCTGCTGGTTGAGCAGCAGCTTGAGGTATTCCTCGCGGCCGTTGTTCTGGTAGGCCGAACGGGCCTGAATGGCAATCAGCCGCTGTTGTTCAACGCGGGCGCTCTGGAGTTTTTTTTTCTCGGTATCAAGGCGCTCCAGCTCGCCCTCGGTCTTTTTTAGTTCTTGCTGCAGGGCCTCCACCTGCTTCTCCAGGTTGCCGATGTCGGTCTCGGTGGCCTTGAGGTCTTTTTGCACACCGGCTTTTTCTTCCTGGAGCTTGCTCAGCGTCTTCTTGAGCTCGGCAATGTCCTGGCGGGTGGCGTCCAGTTGCTGCTGGGTCTGCGCGCGCTCATCGGCGAATGCCGGGCTGAGCAGGCAGGACAGGGCTAATAGGATCAGGGCGCGTAGCATGGGGTTTGGCGTACCGGGGATGGAGACTGGCCTAGTATGCCCGTGCGGGCAGGCAAAAAAAACGCCTCGCTGCCGGGGCAGCGGGGCGTTTGTCCGGAATTCATGTGCAAAGGGGCTGCCAGGCGGCCCCGGGACACTGAATCAGGCGTCGACCAGGATCGAGGTGCCGGTCATTTCTGCCGGTTTTTCCAGGCCCAGTAGTTTCAGCATGGTCGGCGCCACGTCGGCCAGTACGCCGCCTTCGCGGACCCGCACCTTGCGCTTGCCGACGTAGATGAACGGCACCGGCTCGCTGGTGTGGGCGGTGTGCGCCTGGCCGGTGCACGCATCTTCCATCTGCTCGACGTTGCCATGGTCGGCGGTGATCAGGGCCTCGCCACCCACCTTGTCCAGCGCCTCGACGATGCGCCCGACACAGTTATCTAGGGCCTCGACGGCTTTCACCGCAGCCTCGAACACGCCGGTGTGGCCGACCATGTCGCCGTTGGCGTAGTTGGCCACGATCACGTCAAAGCGCTGCTGCTCGATGGCTTCGACGATGCGGTCGGTCACTTCAGGAGCGTTCATCTCGGGCTGCAGGTCGTAGGTGGCGACCTTCGGCGACGGGATCAGGATGCGCTCTTCGCCTTCGAACGGCTCTTCGCGGCCACCGGAGAAGAAGAAGGTGACGTGTGCATACTTCTCGGTTTCAGCGATGCGCAGCTGGGTCTTGCCGTTTTTTGCCAGGTACTCGCCCAGCACGTTGTCCAGGCTGGACGGTGCATAGGCTGCCGGCGCGGCGATTTTTGCCGAATACTGGGTCAGGCCGATGTAGGCCGCCATGTTCGGCAGGCGTGCGCGCGGGAACTCGTTGAAGTCCGGCTCGACGAAGGCACGCGACAGTTCGCGGGCGCGGTCGGCGCGGAAGTTCATGAAGATTACCGCATCGCCGTCTTCAACCTTCACCGCCTCGCCAATGCGCGTGGCCTTGACGAATTCGTCGTTCTCCTCGCGGGCATAGGCTGCTTCCAGGCCCGCCAGCGCGGTGTCGGCGGTGTATTCGGCAACGCTGTCGACGATCAGGTTGTAAGCGGCGCTGACGCGGTCCCAGCGGTTGTCGCGGTCCATCGCGAAGTAGCGGCCGATCAGGCTCGCGATACGGCCCTTGCCGAGCTTGGCGAAGGTCGCGTCGAGCAGTTCGATCGACGACTGGGCGCTGCGTGGCGGGGTGTCGCGGCCATCGAGGAAGGCGTGCAGGTAGATCTTCTCGGCGCCACGCTGCGCGGCCAGTTCGGCCATGGCGACGAGGTGGTCCTGGTGGCTGTGCACGCCACCGTCGGACAGCAGGCCGAGGATGTGCACGGCCTTGCCGGCGCCAGCAGCCTTGTCCACCGCCCCGGTGAGCACCGGGTTCTCGAAGAACTCGCCATCGCGGATGGCTTTGGTGACCCGGGTGAAGTCCTGGTAGACGACGCGGCCCGCGCCAAGGTTCATGTGCCCGACCTCGGAGTTGCCCATCTGCCCGTCCGGCAGGCCGACATCCATCCCCGACCCGGAAATCAGGCCATGCGGCTGGGTGGCGCGCAGGCGGTCATAGACCGGTGTGCTGGCGGCATAGATGGCGTTGTATTCGGGGCTTTCGCTGTGGCCGAATCCATCCAGGATGATCAGGACCAGAGGTTTGGGCGTGCTCGTCATCAATCAAACTCACGGTTGTTCAAAGATGATAAAGACACGCATTTTAGGGCAAATGCGCCATCAACGGCGAATAATCGTCCTGTCACCCGACCGGCGCGGGCAACCCGGTAACATGAAGGTACCTTTACCTCCGGCCCATCGGGCTTTGGTGGCACTGGGGGGGTGTGTATACTGGCCGGCATTTTCAATCGCCTGGAACACCGCTGATGGTTGCTCACCTGATTCAATTCGCGACAGATCACTACATCCTGGTGGCGATCTTCGTGGTTCTGCTGGTTGCACTGCTCGTCAATGAACTGCGCCGTGGCGGCCAGAGCCTGAGCAACGGCCAGCTGACCGCGCTGGTCAATGCCGACAAGGCACTGGTCATCGACATTCGCCCGTCCAAGGAATATTCCGCCGGCCACATCGTCGGTGCGTTGAACATCCCGCAGGACAAGCTCGCCAACCGCATGACCGAGCTCGAAAAGCACAAAGAGAAGACCCTGATCGTCGTCGACGCGATGGGCCAGCAGTCCGGCGCGGTCTGCGG
Organism: Pseudomonas vlassakiae; assembly: GCF_014269035.2. Classification (GTDB taxonomy): domain Bacteria; phylum Pseudomonadota; class Gammaproteobacteria; order Pseudomonadales; family Pseudomonadaceae; genus Aquipseudomonas; species Aquipseudomonas vlassakiae. Next base: position 205,916 of record NZ_JABWRP020000004.1, on the reverse strand, counting down.
CGAGCTGCTCAAGGCTGGTTACACTGCCGCCAAGCTGAGCGGTGGCGTTTCCAGCTGGAAAGCCGATAACCTGCCTTTGGTGAAGTGATATGAAGCCCGTCATCGTCTATTCCAGCGACTACTGCCCCTACTGCATGCGCGCCAAGCACCTGCTTCAGAGCAAAGGCGTTGCCTTCGAAGAGATCAAGGTCGATGGCAAGCCGCAGGTGCGCGCCGAAATGAGCCAGAAGGCCGGCCGTACGTCGGTGCCGCAGATCTGGATCGGCAGCACCCACGTCGGTGGATGCGATGACCTCTACGCCCTGGAGCGCGCCGGCAAGCTCGACGCGCTGCTGGCAGTCTGATTTGCACTGCATTCAAAAACATTAGGATTAAGGATCTGCCATGACTGACCAACAGACCAACGGCGCTGCTGCAGAAGACAACAGCCCTCAGTTCTCCATGCAGCGCATCTACGTGCGCGACCTGTCGTTCGAAGCCCCGAAAAGCCCGCAGATCTTCCGTCAGCAGTGGGAGCCGAGCGTTGCGCTGGACCTGAACACCAAGCAGAAAGCCCTGGAAGGCGACTTCCATGAAGTGGTGCTTACCCTGTCGGTGACCGTCAAGAACGGCGACGAAGTGGCCTTCATCGCTGAAGTTCAGCAGGCCGGCATCTTCCTGATCAAGAACCTCGACGCTTCGTCGATGAGCCACACGCTCGGCGCGTTCTGCCCGAACATCCTGTTCCCGTATGCCCGTGAGACCCTGGACAGCCTGGTGACCCGCGGTTCGTTCCCGGCCCTGATGCTGTCGCCGGTCAACTTCGACGCCCTGTACGCGCAAGAGCTGCAGCGCATGCAGGAAGCTGGCGAAACGCCGACCGTGCAGTAATTCTGCCGGTATCGAAAAAGCGCCTCTCGGGGCGCTTTTTTGTTGCCTGTACCGGCCTGCTCGCGGGTTAAAGGTCAGCTCCCGGCAAACCCGTTCTGCCGCCAGGCCTCATAAACGGTAACCGCCACGGTATTGGACAGGTTCAGGCTGCGGCACCCCGGCCGCATGGGCAGGCGCAGGCGTTGTTCGGCGGGCAGGCTGTCCAGCACCTCGGCTGGCAACCCGCGGCTCTCAGGCCCGAACAGAAACGCATCGCCGGGCTGATAGGCCACTTCATGGAACGGGTGCGAGCCTTTGGTGGTAAAGGCGAACAGCCGCGGATTGCCCAGGCTTTCCAGGCATCCGGCCAGGCTTTCGTGGCGCTTGAGCGTGGCATACTCGTGGTAATCCAGCCCGGCACGGCGCAGGCGCTTGTCGTCCAGTTCGAAGCTGATCGGCTCGATCAGGTGCAGGGCGCAACCGCTGTTGGCGCAGAGGCGGATGATATTGCCGGTATTCGGCGGAATTTCTGGTTGAAAAAGGATGACGTGAAACATGCACGGCTCCAAACGTGAAGATGACGAGCATTCTACCCCTGAACCCGACCTGCGTTCGAAGGCCTGGCCGCGCATGCTGCTTTCCCTGGCGCTGTTCGGGGTTTTGCTGGGGCTGATGATTGGCCGTCTGACTGCCCCTGAAGAACGGGTGCTGGAGCAGGTCGAAGTGGTGCAGGATGGCCTGAACCTGTGGTTCAACGAAGCGCCCAAGCTGCATGGCGAAAACGTCGAAGGCACCGTGGCACTGCTGTTCGAGGCCGAGGGCAAGGCGCAGCGTGGTCAGCTGGACCTGCAAGGCAAGCCGGTCGGCTGGCGGTTGCAGAAGAGCGACAAGGGGTTGTTGCTGACGGTGATTGCCGCGCGTCCCCTGCACGGCGAATGGGCCGGTGCAGAGGACGCTGGACGTTGGCGGGTGCAGGTGAAACTGCACGAATAAAAGAGGGGATATCTCGGCCTGCCTGTACCAAGGTCCCCAAAAGGGTTTACAGCGAATTAAAGGGGGGATGGCCCGGCCTGCCTGTACCGAGGTCCCCAAAACTGGCGTTACTGCGAATAAAAGAGGGGTCACCCGGCCTGCCTGTACCAGGGCCCCCGAAACTGGGTATGTATGAGCTATTGCAGGGGGCGTGCCAGTTTCGCAAAGCCCGCGAATACTGGACTTTGAGGGGGATTTGGTCAGAATTTCGGGGGATTTGTGCCTTTGCGAGGTGCATCGGGCACAGGATCGGTGCATGGAGCAGATAGGGCTGGGGCCGCTTTGCGACCCTTTCGCGGCTGAAGGCCGCTTCAACAGGCGATCACGAATTCCTGTAGGAGCGGCCTTCAGCCGCGAAAGGGCTGCGAAGCAGCCCCAGGGGTGTTACAGGTGGCGCAGCAGGTCAGTGATCCTCACCCTCATCGTCATCCCCACCGTCCACATTCATCCCCAGTTCCTTGATCTTGCGGGTCAGGGTGTTGCGGCCCCAACCCAGCAGCACCGCAGCATCACGCCGGCGACCGGCGGTGTGCTTGAGCGCGGTCTCGATCATGATTCGCTCGAAGCTGGGAACCGCGCTGTCGAGCAGGTTCGACTGCCCGCGCGCCAGCGCCTGATCCGCCCACTGGCGTAGCGCCTGCTCCCAGTTGGTGACTGGCGCTGCGTCTTGCGGCAGGTTCAGCAGCTCCGGCGGCAGGTCGCCGATCAGCACTTCGCGGCTGGACGCCATCACGGTGATCCAGCGGCAGGTGTTTTCCAGCTGGCGCACGTTGCCTGGCCACGGCAGGTTGCGGATGAACTCTTCGGTTTCCGGCTTGAGCAGCTTCGGCTCGACGGCCAGTTCCTGAGCGGCACGGCCGAGGAAGTGGCGGGCCAGCGCCGGGATGTCCTCGCGGCGGTCGGCCAGGCGCGGGATATGGATGCGGATCACGTTCAGGCGGTGGAACAAGTCCTCACGGAACTTGCCGGCCGTGACCAGCGACTCCAGGTTCTGGTGGGTCGCTGCAATGATGCGGACATCGACCTTCACCGGCACGTGGCCGCCAACGCGATAGAACTCGCCATCGGCCAGAACCCGTAGCAGGCGGGTCTGGGTATCGGCGGGCATGTCACCGATCTCATCGAGGAACAAGGTGCCGCCGTCGGCCTGTTCGAAGCGACCGCGGCGCAGGTTGGCGGCGCCGGTAAAGGCGCCTTTCTCGTGGCCGAACAGCTCCGACTCCATCAGGTCCTTGGGAATGGCGGCCATGTTCAGGGCGATGAACGGCGAAGCAGCGCGCGGGCTGTGACGGTGCAGGGCGTGCGCCACCAACTCTTTACCGGTGCCGGATTCGCCGTTGATCAATACGGTGATGTTGGAGTGGCTCAGGCGGCCGATGGCGCGGAACACTTCCTGCATCGCCGGCGCTTCGCCGATGATTTCCGGGGTGCGGGCCAAGGCCTGGGGAACATCGAGGCCCTGCTGTTCCTGGGCGTGCTGGTTGGCGCGCTTGACCAGCGACACCGCCTCATCGACGTCGAACGGCTTGGGCAGGTATTCGAAAGCACCGCCCTGGTAGGACGCCACGGCGCTGTCCAGGTCGGAATGCGCGGTCATGATGATGACCGGCAGGCGCGGATGCTGTTCGCGAATCTGCGCCAGCAGGTCGAGGCCGCTGGCGCCGGGCATGCGAATATCGGAAATGATCACATCCGGCTGCTGGCGGGCCAGGCGGCCCATGACGCCATCGGCGCTGTCGAAGCTCTGGGTGGTCATGCCTTCCTGCTGCAGGGCTTTTTCCAGGACCCAGCGGATGGAGCGATCATCATCGACGATCCATACGGTTTCACTTCGGCTCATGAGGCGGTGGCTCCTTGTTCCAGGGGCAGGAAGATCGAGAAGGCGGTGTGCCCTGCGTGGCTTTCACACTCGATCAGGCCCTGATGCTGGCTGATGATGTTCTGGGTGATGGCCAGGCCGAGCCCGGTACCGTCCGGGCGCCCGCTGACCATGGGATAAAAAAGGGTGTCTTGCAGTTCTGCGGGGATGCCCGGGCCGTTGTCGATGATCTCGATACGTGCCGCCAGGCGATGGCGCACATGGCCGATGGTGAACTGGCGTACGGCGCGGCTGCGCAGGGTGATGCGGCCCAGGCGCAGCTCGTTCTGCGAGCTGATCGCCTGCATCGCATTGCGCACGATGTTCAGTACGGCCTGGATCATCTGCTCGCGGTCGATCAATACGTCTGGCAGGCTCGGGTCGTAGTCGCGCACCAATGTGATGCAGCCCTGGCTTTCGGCTTCGACCAGGCTGCAGACCCGCTCCAGTACTTCGTGGATGTTGGTCATGGCCAGCGACGGCAACTTGTTCGAGCCGAGCATGCGGTCGACCAGGTTGCGCAGGCGGTCGGCCTCTTCGATGATCACGTTGGTGTAGTCGCGCAGGCCCTCTTCAGGCAGCTCGCGGGCCAGTAGCTGTGCTGCACCACGGATACCGCCGAGCGGGTTCTTGATCTCGTGGGCCAGGCCGCGCACCAGCATCTTGGTGGTTTCCTGCTTGCTCAGCTGGGCCTCTTCCTTGGTGATGCGCAGCAGGCGATCACGCGGGTGAACTTCCAACAGCAGCAAGGTATTGCCCTGGTGCAGGATCGGTGTCACCGCATAGTCGACGGTGATGGCCTGCCCGGTCAGCGAGGTCAGTTGCGCTTCACGCTTGGTGAACGGGTGCGCCTGTTCCACCGCCTGGCGCAGCGAGTTGAGCGCCTCGGTCGATTCAGTGAACAATTCACTGATGAACTGCCCGTGGCTGCGCTGGCCACTCACGGCCAGGAGCATTTCCGCCGCAGGGTTCATGTACTCCAGCCGCAGCTCGCTGTTGAGCAGGAGCGTGGCGGTGGTCAGGTTGTCCAGAAGCAGACGGTGCTGTGCATCGCTGATGGTCATAAGGCGTCGTTGACCTCTTTTGGCGCTTGTCAGGCAAGGCACGGCCATGGCCGGGCAGGCGGCGGATCCGCGGATGCCAGTCTCTGCACAGGAAAATGCAAGAAACAAACCAAGGCTCCGAAAAGAAGCGGAATTGCCTGATAAAGACCTGGAATTGCGCTTATTCGGATCAGATTGCCCTGATTTATCGTTTCAAGTGACCTGTTTTGGGCTGCAGATAGAAGCGCTCGATACGCTTATGCACCAATATAGAGCATTGCTGGGGTCAACGTCCTACGCACAATTGTGCGGTTGCGCGGACCAGGGCCATGTGCCGGAGCGGGTCGCCGGCGTGCCCGTTCAATGCTTCGGTCAATTGACGAGGGCAGTCGTTCATCGGCTTGCGGTCCAGGTTGCCCAGCTCGAACAGCAATGTCGCCTGGAGCATGTCCAGGCGCGGGCGCAGTTCATCGGCAAGGTCTCTGGCTTGCTGAGGGGGCCGCTTCCCCAGCGCAGTCCAGCGGTCGATCAGGCCGTACTGGATCATCTTGTTGGCTTCGATCTGGTCGCTGAAAAAGGCCGCTGCCCTTTCGGGAGGCAAGCCGTAGTCATGCGCTGTAGCTTGAACCTGCTGCAGAACCTCTTGTTCTCGCATGGGGGCCTCGACTGGCACGCCATTGTCCCATTTGTGCACGGCCACGGCGTATGCCAAGTCCAGGCGCTGCCCGATTGCCGAAAGCAAAGGGTTGAATTCAGGTTGTGAGGGGGCGCTGCAGCCGGCTAGCGTGATGGCGAAGCTAAGCGCGAAGGGTAGGGGGCGCATGGCAATCTCCTTATTGTCGGAGATGTGATTGTGCGCAGTCAGACGGGCCCCGCTTGTAGGAAGCGTCTGAAACAGATGGGCGTAAAACAAAAAACGGCCTTCAGAAGAAGGCCGTTTTCGGTGATTCAGATCGGCGCCAGGCGCCGATCAGATCAGCAGCTGTAGTACAGCTCGTATTCCAGCGGGTGTACGAAAGTGCGGACCTTGATTTCTTCTTCGCTCTTCAGCTCGATGAAGGCATCGATGAAGTCGTCGGAGAACACGCCGCCCTTGGTCAGGAACGCACGGCCTTTGTCCAGCTCTTCCAGAGCTTCTTTCAGGCTGCCGCAAACCTGCGGGATGTCCTTGGCTTCTTCTGGCGGCAGGTCGTACAGGTTCTTGTCGGCAGCGTCGCCAGGGTGGATCTTGTTCTGGATACCGTCCAGGCCAGCCATCAGCAGGGCCGCGAAGGCCAGGTACGGGTTGGCCGATGGATCCGGGAAGCGGGCTTCGATACGACGGGCTTTCGGGCTGCCGACGTAAGGAATACGGATCGAGGCGGAACGGTTGCGAGCCGAGTAGGCCAGCATTACCGGGGCTTCGAAGCCTGGGACCAGACGCTTGTACGAGTTGGTCGACGGGTTGGTGAAGCCGTTCAGGGCCTTACCGTGCTTGATGATACCGCCGATGAAGTACAGGGCGGTGTCGGACAGGCCGGCATAGCCTTCGCCGGCGAAGGTGTTCTTGCCGTCTTTCCAGATCGACATGTGCACGTGCATGCCCGAGCCGTTGTCGCCGTACAGTGGCTTCGGCATGAAGGTGGCGGTACGGCCGTAAGCGTCGGCAACGTTGTGCACGACATATTTCAGGGCCTGAACTTCGTCGGCTTTCTTCACCAGGGTGTTGAACTTGACGCCGATTTCGTTCTGGCCGGCAGTCGCCACTTCGTGGTGGTGAACTTCAACGGTCTGGCCCATTTCTTCCAGAGCGTTGCACATGGCGGTACGGATTTCGTGGTCGTGGTCGAACGGCGGAACCGGGAAGTAGCCGCCTTTCACGCCTGGACGGTGGCCTTTGTTGCCGCCTTCCACGTCAGCGCCAGTCATCCACGAGCCTTGCTCGGAGAAGATCTTGAACATCGAACCGGAGATGTCCGACTGGAACTTTACTTCGTCGAAGATGAAGAATTCTGGCTCAGGGCCAGCGAATACGGTGTCACCGATGCCGGTGCTCTTCAGGTACTCTTCGGCGCGCTTGGCGATCGCACGTGGGTCGCGATCGTAGCCCTGCATGCTCGACGGGTCGACGATGTCACAGGTGATGATCAGGGTCGGCTCTTCGGTGAACGGGTCCAGAACAGCGGTCTCGTCGACCGGCATCAGGATCATGTCGGAAGCTTCGATGCCTTTCCAGCCAGCAATGGAGGAACCGTCGAACATCTTGCCGACTTCGAAGAAGTCTTCGTCCAGGCCATCACGCGCCGGCATGGTCACGTGATGCTGAGTGCCTTTGGTGTCCGTGAAACGCAGATCAATCCACTTGACGTCATGATCTTTGATGAGTTGAACCGACTTCGACATGTTGTCCTCCGGAGGGTCTAGAGCGCGGTGGGCCGCTGCTCTGGAAAAAGGGTGTTGCCGGGCGCGGATAGTCGGCCAAGCTTACCTGCCTCACAAGGGAGCAAATTGCATGCCAGTGCCCGAAAATGGCGAGGGCTGGATAAAAAGGGGCGTCTGCGGGCATTTGCCGGGCTGTCTGCGGGAAAAGGTGCACCCTTACGAGGCATGAATCGAGTGTAGAGCACCAAATGAGTGCATGGCATGGAGGGTGTGCATGTTTTGAGGGCCTCGTCGCGGATAAATCCGCGCCTACCAGCTGTGCAGTCCCTGTAGGAGCGGATTTATCCGCGATGAGGCCGGCACAGGCGCTGCAAATCCTGCCTCCCACATTTATCTCAAAGCTTCTGATCAAAAGTTGGTCAAATCCTGAGCAATTTCCGCTATAATTCGCGCCCCTCATTTTCGGCAGGCCTTGCGCGCGCTGTTAACCCAATGAAACTTATCGTCAAAGTCTTCCCAGAAATCACCATCAAGAGCCGGCCGGTGCGCAAGCGCTTCATCCGCCAGCTCGGCAAGAACATCCGCAACGTGCTCAAGGACCTTGATCCAGAGCTCGCGGTCGATGGTGTCTGGGACAATCTCGAAGTGGTCACCCGCGTCGAGGACGAGAAGGTCCAGCGCGAGATGATCGAGCGCCTCACCTGCACGCCAGGCATCACCCACTTCCTGCAGGTCGAGGAATACCCGCTGGGTGACTTCGACGATATCGTCGCCAAGTGCAAGCACCACTTCGGCCACCTGCTGGCCGGCAAGCGCTTCTCGGTGCGCTGCAAGCGCGGCGGTCATCACGACTTCACTTCGATGGACGTCGACCGCTACGTCGGCAGCCAGCTGCGCCAGCAGTGCGGCGCAGCCGGCATCGACCTGAAGACGCCTGAAGTCGTGGTGCGCATCGAGATTCGCGATCAGCGCCTGTATGTGATCCACAACCAGCACAACGGCATCGGCGGCTACCCGCTGGGCGCGCTGGAGCAGACCTTGGTGCTGATGTCCGGTGGTTTCGACTCCACCGTGGCGGCCTACCAGATGATGCGCCGTGGCCTGATGACCCACTTCTGCTTCTTCAACCTCGGCGGCCGTGCCCACGAGCTGGGCGTGATGGAAGTCGCCCACTACCTGTGGAAAAAGTACGGCAGCAGCCAGCGCGTGCTGTTCATCAGCGTGCCCTTCGAAGAAGTGGTCGGCGAGATCCTCAACAAGGTCGACAACAGCTACATGGGTGTGACGCTCAAGCGCATGATGCTGCGTGGCGCCGCGCACATGGCCGACCGCCTGCAGATCGATGCCCTGGTCACCGGTGAGGCGATCTCCCAGGTCTCCAGCCAGACCCTGCCGAACCTGTCGATCATCGACTCGGCCACCGACAAGCTGGTGCTGCGTCCATTGCTGGCCAGCCACAAGCAGGACATCATCGACCAGGCCACCGAAATCGGCACCGCCGACTTCGCCAAGCACATGCCGGAATACTGCGGCGTGATCTCGGTGAACCCGACCACCCATGCCAAGCGCCACCGCATGGAGCACGAAGAAAAGCAGTTCGACATGGCCGTACTGGAGCGTGCCCTGGAGCGTGCCAAGTTCATCTCCATCGACCACGTGATCGATGAGCTGGGCAAGGACATCGAGGTCGAGGAAGTGACCGAGGCGCTGCCTGGCCAGATCGTCATCGACATTCGCCACCCCGATGCCCAGGAAGACGAACCTCTGGCACTGGAAGGTATCGAAATCCAGGCCATGCCGTTCTACGCGATCAACAGCAAGTTCAAACACCTGGACCCTACGCGCCAGTACCTGCTGTATTGCGACAAAGGTGTGATGAGCCGTTTGCACGCACACCACCTGCTCAGTGAGGGACATGCCAATGTGCGTGTTTATCGTCCGACATAAGACGCCAGGGCTGTATGGCGGCAGTATCCGCCATCGCCCTCCCGACCCTCGGGCCCGCTGAGCCGCAAACCGTACATATTCGCCGCCTACACTGGCGGCAACCGAATCCTCTGATCGAGATACAGTTGTGATCGAAAATCTGCGTAACATCGCCATCATCGCCCACGTTGACCATGGTAAAACCACCCTGGTCGACAAACTCCTGCGTCAGTCCGGCACCCTGGAGCGTAACGAGCTCAACGACGAGCGCGTCATGGACTCCAACGACCAGGAAAAAGAGCGCGGTATTACCATTCTGGCGAAAAACACCGCCATCAACTGGAACGGCTACCACATCAACATCGTCGACACCCCCGGCCACGCCGACTTCGGTGGCGAGGTTGAGCGTGTCATGTCGATGGTCGACTCCGTGCTGCTGCTGGTCGACGCCCAGGACGGCCCGATGCCGCAAACCCGCTTCGTGACCAAGAAGGCCTTCGAAGCCGGCCTGAAGCCGATCGTCGTGATCAACAAGGTCGACCGTCCAGGCGCGCGTCCTGACTGGGTTCTGGACCAGATCTTCGACCTGTTCGACAACCTCGGTGCCACCGACGAACAGCTGGACTTCAAAGTCGTCTACGCCTCGGCCCTGAACGGTATCGCCGGCCTGGACCACACCGCCATGGGCGAAGACATGACCGCCCTGTACCAGTCGATCGTCGACAACGTACCGGCGCCTTCCGTTGACCGTGACGGCCCGTTCCAGATGCAGATCTCGGCACTGGACTACAACAGCTTCCTCGGCGTTATCGGTGTTGGCCGTATCGCCCGTGGTCGCATCAAGCCGAACACCCCTGTTGTCGCCATCGACACCAACGGCAAGAAGCGTAACGGCCGTATCCTCAAGCTGATGGGCCACCACGGCCTGCACCGCGTCGACGTCGAAGAAGCCCAGGCTGGCGACATCGTCTGCATCAGCGGTTTCGACGAGCTGTTCATCTCCGACACCCTGTGCGCCCCGGATGCGGTAGAAGCGATGAAGCCGCTGACCGTTGACGAGCCAACCGTTTCGATGACCTTCCAGGTCAACGACTCGCCGTTCTGCGGCAAGGAAGGCAAGTTCGTCACCAGCCGTAACATCAAGGACCGTCTGGACAAGGAGCTGCTGTACAACGTTGCGCTGCGCGTTCAGGAAACCGATTCCCCTGACAAGTTCAAGGTATCGGGCCGTGGTGAGCTGCACCTGTCCGTGCTGATCGAAACCATGCGCCGTGAAGGCTTCGAGATGGCCGTGGGCCGTCCTGAAGTGATCATCCGCGAAGTCGACGGCGTCAAGCAGGAGCCGTTCGAGAACGTCACCATCGACATCCCTGAAGAATCCCAGGGCAAGGTCATGGAAGAGATGGGTCTGCGTAAGGGCGACCTGACCAACATGGTGCCGGATGGCAAGGGCCGTGTTCGCCTGGAGTACAACATTCCAGCCCGTGGTCTGATCGGTTTCCGTAACCAGTTCCTGACCCTGACCAACGGTGCAGGCATCCTGACCTCGATCTTCGATCGCTACGACACCATGAAGTCGGGCCAGATGTCCGGCCGTCTGAACGGTGTTCTGGTTTCGGTCGAGACTGGCAAGGCACTGACCTATTCGCTGGAAACCCTGCAGGCTCGCGGCAAGCTGTTCGTTGAGCACGGCCAGGAGATCTACAACGGTCAGATCATCGGCCTGAACAGCCGTGACAACGACCTGGGCGTGAACCCGACCAAAGGCAAGAAGCTCGACAACATGCGTGCTTCGGGCAAAGACGAAGTCATCGCCCTGGTTCCACCAGTTCGCCACACCCTCGAACAGGCCCTGGAATTCATCCAGGACGACGAGCTGTGCGAAGTCACGCCTAAGTCGATCCGCCTGCGCAAGAAGATCCTGGACGAAGGCGAGCGTACCCGCGCTGCCAAGAAAGCCAAGAACTGAGTTAGCTCAGGCTGAATGAAACGCCCCCGGTCGAAAGGCCGGGGGCGTTTTTGTTTATGCCGCTGGCGGCCTGGCCAAGTGGTGTCTAGGCTGGGGAGCTTTGGTTCTCAAGGAAGAGCGCTTCATGAATGTTCGCTGGCTATTCGCGATCTCCTGTCTGTTCGCCAGTTTCCATGCCAGCGGCCAGCAGGACTGCGCCGGCCTGCGGCCACAGGAAGTGGTCAGGTGCCACATCGGCAATGTTCGACAGACGCCACTGGATGCCCAGTTGTTCGAGCAGACGTCATCGCCTGACTATCGCTTCCTGGCGTTTCACATGACCTCCCAGCAATGGGCGCCGGCCCCGGTCGTGCAGCCGCGTGAATGGAAGCACGATGTCGAGTTGCACGTGCCCCGCCATGCCGCGCCCGGCAAGGCGTTGCTGGTCGTGAACAATGGCGTGCGCTTTGGTGCGGCGCAGCCCCCGAGCTATACCCGCGAGATATTGCGTGAGGTGGCCCTGAAGGCAGGCATCGCGGTGGTGATGGTCAGCGATGTGCCCAATCAGGCGCTGACCTTCAGTGACGTCCAGAAACCCCTGCGTGAAGATGAAGCTGTCGCCCATACCTGGGCGCATGCGCTGAATGACCAGGCTGCCGCGCCTGAGCTGCCCTTGCAGGTGCCGATGGCCGCTGCGGCCAGCCGTGCGATGGACCTTGCGCAGGATCAGTTGAAAAAGATCGGGCACAAGGTCGACCGGTTCATCATCACGGGCGGCTCCAAGCGTGGTTGGGGGGCATGGTTGACGGCGCTGGCCGATGACCGGGTGATGGCCATCGTTCCCAACGTGATCGAGGTGGAGGATACCGCCGCCATGCTGGCCGGCTTGCGTCAGCGCTACGGTGGCCGCTGGCCCCTGGCGTTGCTGCCTTATCAGCAGGCTGGGGTCTTGAAGCAGCTGGACAGTCCGGGATTTGCGCGCCTGGCAGCCATGATCGATCCGATGCAGTACCTCGATGAGCCTGGCCAGCGTCTGGCGATCCCCAAGTACCTGGTATCCGCCAGTGGCGATGATTTCTTCGCCCCCGACCCGGTTACCGATTACCAGCAGCGCCTGCCGGGGCAGACCAGCCTGAGGGTATTGCCGAATTCGGACCATGCCGGAGTGCGTGAGACGGTGGTCAGTACGCTGGTGCCTGTGGTGAAGCGCCTGCGTATGGGCAAGGCGCTGCCGAAGGTGCAGCTGTTCGCCGATGAGCGCGCAGGAACGATGCAGGTCAGATTTTCCGAGCGGCCATCGACCGTCAAAGTGTGGACGGCCAGCAACAGTCGGGATCGGGACTTCCGCTATGCCTGTGGGGTGCGCTACGAGTCCCGGACGATCAAGCCGAAGCGGCGGCTTACCGTGCAGCGAACTGCACCCAGCGCGGGTTGGCAGGCGCAGTTCATCGAGGCCACCTTCGCTGACGGTTTCATCGCTACCAGCCCGGTCAGTGTCTGGCCGCAAACCTTCCCGGATCATCCGCCGGCAGACCTTGGCGGGGCGTGCCGGAGTGTTCCTGCGGACTAGGAACAGGGTGTGGCTGAACTCTGAAGGTGTTGTAGGCTGCCTCTTTCAGGGCTGTTCATGCCTTGCGCGGGTGCCATGCCCTGCCTAGCGTGACGTGCTTCATTCAAAAGGAAGCACGCCCATGAAGTTCCGATTTGCGCTAGTCATTCCCTGCCTTGTGGCCAGTGTTCATGCCAGCGCCCAGCAGGATTGCAGCGGCCTGCGTCCTCAGGAAGTCGCCCGCTGCCATATCGAAAATGTCCGCCAGGCACCTCTGGAGGCTCGACTGCTCGAACAAGCCTCCGAACCTGGCTACGAATTTCGTCGCCTGCAGATGGTTTCGCAGGTGTGGGATCCAGTGCCGGTGGTTGAACCGCGTCGCTGGGAGCACGATGTCGAGCTGCACATACCGCGCAATGCCGTGCCTGGTAAAGCCTTGCTGGTGGTGAACAACGGCGTGAGGCATGGGCCGGCGCAGACCCCGGACTATTCCCGCGAAGCGTTGCGTGAAGTCGCTCTCAAGTCGCAGATGGCTGTCGTGATGATGAGCGATGCGCCCAACCAGTACGTGACTTTCAGCGATGTCGACAAGCCTTTGCGCGAGGACGACGCCGTGGCCCATACCTGGGCGCATTCGCTTCGTGGGGCCGCGCCGGAATTGCCGCTGCATGTACCGATGGCTGCTGCAGCGAGCCGGGCGATGGACCTGGCTGAGCAGGAGCTGACAAAGCAGGGGCTCACGGTGGACCGCTTCATCATTACCGGAGCCTCCAAGCGCGGCTGGAGTGCTTGGCTCACAGCGTTGGCCGATGACCGGGTGATGGCCATCGTGCCTGCTGTAATCGATGTAGCGGACACCTCGGACATGCTGGCTGGATTACGTAAACGCTATGGTGGTCACTGGCCCCTGGCCCTGGGTTCCTATCAGCAGGCTGGGGTGCTGCAACAACTGGGCACCCCGGCATTCGAGCGGCTGATGGCGATGATGGACCCGATGCAGTACCTGAACGAGGAGGGGCAGCGCTTGACGATTCCCAAGTACCTGGTGTCTGCCAGCGGCGATGACTTCTTCGCGCCGGACCCGGTCACCGATTATCAGCAGCGCCTGCCGGGCCAGACGAGCCTGAGAGTGTTGCCTAACTCGGACCATGGCGGGGTGCGTCAGCAGGTGGTCAGTACCCTGGTGCCGGCGGTGACGCGCCTGCGCGATGGCAAACCGCTGCCGAGCGTGCAGGTGTCGGCGGGCGGGCAGCAAGGGCAGATGGCTTTCCACTTCTCCGAGCCTCCCGTGGCGGTCAGGGTATGGACGGCAAGCAACAGGCAGGATCGCGACTTCCGCTATGCCTGCGGGGTGCGCTACCAGTCCGAGACGCTGGTGCCCCAGCAGCACTTCACCCTGCAACGCACGGCGCCCGCGACGGGATGGCAGGCGCAGTTCGTCGAGGCAAAGTTCGCTGATGGCTTCGTCGCCACCAGCCCGGTCAGCGTGCTGCCGCAGGCATACCCCGAGCATCCGCCGACCGATCACGGTGGTGCTTGCCGCAGCTTCCCGGCGGGCGGTGCGTGAGCAGCTGGCTCAGTGCGGCATGCCCAGTTCGGCGTCGTCCAGCAGGGCTTTGGCCAATGCGCTGAGGTAATGCGCGGCCCAGATCAGTTGCGGGTCGTTGTCCATGACGGCAGTGAGGGTCAGGTCGCGCACGCAGCCTAGCAGTTCGGAGGCTTGGTCGCGGGCGTCCTGGCAAGGGATGCCTGCGCAGACCTGGAACAGGGGTTGTTTGTGCTCTTCGCCCTGGTAGAAGCAGGTTTTGCCGGGGGTGGTCTGGTTGTTGTCGGTCATTGATTTCTCTCCCTGAGTCTTGTGGTGGAAGCGGCGAACATCAATGCGTGCTGCCGGCACGCTCCAAGGCGAGCGACAAGGCATCCGCCTGCCCCCAGGCCAACTGCATGGCCCGCAAGCCATTCACCAGCGTCTCCCGCGTGCGGTCATCCTCTATGCCATCGAGGGCGCGGTGGCTGTGGTTGTAGGCGATCATCAGGTAGTGGGTGATGTTGACCACGACGTGGTCGAGAGGGACGAGGTTTTCGCAGATGGCGTGGGTGAGGGTCGTGCCGTCTGGGAGGTCGAAGTGGTGGGGTGGGTCGGGGACGATCTTTTTCATGGCTGGCTCTCATGTCATTGACCTCACCCGTTCGTTTCCACACGAAAGGGTGGCGGTTGTACACGGAGTGGAAAACCAGGCATGAGAACCCCGGCAGGCCTTGCGGCCTTCCGCGTACAACCGCCATGACGACAGTCGCAGTTCTCATGAATTGCCGGGTTTCCACACCCGATCGCTGAACCATTCAGCGACCTGGACAGCCTAGGGGGACAGGTTTCCACTAACAATCAGACGCGAGTCGACAGGGTTTGTAGGGTATTTCCCGAGGCCTGAAGTCGCCA
Source organism: Pseudomonas vlassakiae (assembly GCF_014269035.2). Classification (GTDB taxonomy): domain Bacteria; phylum Pseudomonadota; class Gammaproteobacteria; order Pseudomonadales; family Pseudomonadaceae; genus Aquipseudomonas; species Aquipseudomonas vlassakiae. The sequence continues at coordinate 190,910 of NZ_JABWRP020000004.1, read as the reverse complement.
GCCAATATTTGTAGGAATTATCTGCATCAAGAGTGGGAAAGTTTCTTGGTGCTTAGATGAACAGTTTTTCAGTTGCTTTGGCTGGGAGGTTTATAGCTTAGATTTTGGGCATTCTAGAAGACCGATATTTCCAGTGTCGGTTACAGCATGTTTCTTACTACTCAATTACTTACCAAGCTGTCTTTGGCAATAGCCGATGGCCTCAGTACGCTGCCTGTTGGCACTTGATTGAGGCAGAAAATGAAGGGCAAGGGGTGGAAGTAACACTTGGCTCGTGGCCAAATCGAGGTCGCAGGCAGTTCGCTGAGTCTGCTCCATTTGCGCCCAATCTCACATCAGTTGAAGATCCCGGGCCTGGCTGGTCAGGGAATGGGGGAAGTAGCGCTGGCGGTCGAGTACTCAAGTCACTGCGTCAGCTATGGCCCCAAGCAAGGTACTGAACTGGACTTCGATCATTTGGGGCACGATCACTTGCTGATCGATCATCGAGGAATTCGTCGTGCCTTCTGCCCTAACCGTCACAAGCTGTCAGTTCAGTTGCCTTCGATTATTGCTTCTTTGCCTGAGCGGCAGTGCCTGTTTACTGGGCATAGCAACTGGTTGACCATCGAGGGTAATCAATTCGGGTATCCGGAAGGCAGCCGATATGAGGTGTATTTCAACTTGCGTCGAGACTCGCCCCGTAGTCTGAAACTCTATGTCGAAAGCGCTTACGTGCGTGACCGTGGCCATCCTTCGAATCGGCCTACGGCGCTGAAACGGCACGAAAAGATCAAAGGCTGGTTGCTGATACTGAAGAAGCTGAGAAATGAGCCGATTCAGCGGCCTGTAAGGCGATAGCAGTCTGTAAAAATACGAAACCCCCAATGAAGGGGGTCGTATCGCGGATGCCCTTAGGGAGTAATCCCATCAACCGGCACGGCCGGAACCAGGTGGCGGCGTCTAGACACTTCCTGACTGAAGCTCCGTGTACATCGAGACAGGTGAAAGTCTATTGAGTCCTGGCGAGACCGTCAACGCCCGACCACCTTCGGCTTGTAAGCACAATACCCCGGCCGCGGCCCGACCTTCGGATGATTCCGGCAGGTATCCGGCCGCTTGTCATAAATGGTGCACAGCCGGCTCTTGCGATCCAGGTACATGCAGTCATCGTTGCTCATCCGGGTCAGGGTGAAGATCCCCGACTTCTGGTTGAAGCGCTCGATGATGCCTTCCTTCTGCAAGCGCTTGGCCACGTTCTTCGGCGGTTCGTCTTTCTCGAACTCGTCCACTACGCCAATGCGGATCAGATCCTTGATCTTCACCTCCACCGGCAGGGTGCAACAGGTCGAATGGCAGCCATGGCACATGTTGCTGGTATAGCGCTGCCAGGTCTCCAGGCGGTCGACTTCGGCTGCGGCGATCAGGGTCGTTTTCATCGTTATGGGGGTGTATCACGGTCTCGGGGGCGCGATCATACCGGAATTGCTCAATTTTTGAACAACCTTTTGAGCGAATGCGCAAAGGTTCATGAAAACCACGAACACTGGCTGTCGCTCTTGGTCGAAGCGTCTAGGCTGATCAATCTGCCTCCGCTTTCGTCAACTTGCCCGAGGATGCCCCATGTCCCAGGAACCTGAAGCTCGTGACGCCGAAGTCGCGGAATTTCGCGCTGCTGTACTGGATAAGCTGACCTACGCGGTCGGCAAGGACCCAGAGCATGCCTTCGACCATGACTGGTTCGAAGCCATCGCCCTGGCCGCGCGCGATCACATGGTCGACCACTGGATGGACCACACTCGCCGGGCCTACCGACGTAGCCAGAAGCGGGTCTACTACCTTTCCCTGGAATTTCTCATCGGCCGTCTGCTCTACGACAGCCTGAGCAACCTCGGCTTGCTGGACATCGCCCGCGATGCGCTCGAAGGCCTGAACGTTGACCTGGAGCGCATTCGCCTGCTCGAGCCGGATGCCGCGCTGGGCAATGGCGGCCTCGGCCGTCTGGCGGCCTGCTTCATGGAGAGCATGTCGACCCTGGGCATCGCCGCCCATGGCTACGGCATTCGCTACGAACACGGGCTGTTCCGCCAGGCGCTGGTCGATGGCTGGCAGCAGGAGCAGACCGAGAACTGGCTGGACTTCGGTAACCCCTGGGAGTTCGAGCGCGCCGAGGTGATTTACCCGATCAGTTTCGGCGGTAGTGTCGAAACGGTGCACGATACCCATGGCCAGCAACGCCAGGTGTGGTGGCCGGGCGAGACGGTGCGGGCCGTGGCCTACGACACGCCCGTGGTCGGCTGGCGGGGAGCCAGTGTCAACACCCTGCGCCTGTGGCGGGCGCGGGCGCTGGAAGAGCTGCACCTGGAGCGCTTCAATGCCGGTGACCACCTCGGCGCGGTCGCCGAAGTCGCGCGGGCCGAGAGCATATCGCGGGTGTTGTACCCGGCCGATAGCACCGAGGCCGGCCAGGAGCTGCGCCTGCGCCAGGAGTACTTCTTCGTGTCGGCCTCGCTGCAGGACCTGCTGCGTCGCCACCTCAACATGCATGACAACCTGCTCAACCTGCCGGATGCGGCAGCCATCCAGCTCAATGACACTCACCCGTCGATCGCCGTGGCCGAGCTGATGCGCCTGCTGGTCGACCAGCACGAAATTCCCTGGGATACCGCTTGGGAGCTGACGGTCGGCACCCTTGCCTACACCAACCACACGCTGTTGCCTGAAGCCTTGGAAACCTGGCCAGTGGCGTTGGTGGAGCGCATGTTGCCCCGGCATATGCAGATCATCTACCTGATCAATGCCTACCATATCGATAGCCTGCGCGCCAAAGGCCTGCACGATTTCGACGTGCTGCGCGCAGTCTCGCTGATCGAAGAGGACAACGGCCGTCGGGTGCGCATGGGCAACCTGGCATTTCTCGGCTCACACAGCGTCAACGGCGTATCGGCGTTGCACAGCAAACTGATGAAGAGCACGGTGTTCGCCGATCTGCACAAGCTCTACCCGCAGCGGATCAACAACAAGACCAATGGCATCACCTTCCGACGCTGGCTGTACCAGTCCAACCCGCAGTTGACCGAGATGCTGGTCGAGGCGCTCGGGCCGGAGCTCAAGGACGACCCTGAGGGCCGCCTGGCCGGGCTGGTGCCATTCGCCGACAAGGCGGGCTTCCGCAAACAGTTCGCCGCCCAGCGACTGCACAGCAAGCGTGCCCTGGCCAGCATCATCCAGGACCGCGTCGGCGTCACGGTCAACCCGGAGGCGCTGTTCGATGTTCAGGTCAAGCGCATCCACGAATACAAGCGCCAGTTGCTCAACCTGCTGCACACCGTGGCGCTGTACCAGGCCATGCGCAACGACCCCGCTACTCACTGGGTACCGCGGGTGAAGATTTTCGCCGGCAAGGCGGCGGCCAGTTACCACCAGGCCAAGCTGATCATCAAGCTGGCCAACGACATCGCCCGGGTGGTGAACAACGACCCGACCGTGCGCGGCCTGCTCAAGGTGGTGTTCCTGCCCAACTACAACGTCAGCCTGGCCGAAAGCATCATGCCGGCGGCGGATCTCTCGGAGCAGATCTCCACCGCCGGCTACGAAGCGTCCGGCACCAGCAACATGAAGTTCGGCCTCAACGGCGCATTGACCATCGGTACGCTCGACGGTGCCAACGTCGAGATGTGCGAGCAGGTGGGGGCGGACAACATGTTCATCTTCGGCCTTACCGCGCAGCAGGTGGAGGCGCGGCGCAAGGCGGGGGACTTCGGTGCGAATGCGGCGATTGCCGCGTCCAGTCGCCTGAACGATGTGCTGCAGGCGATTCGCAGCGGGGTGTTCTCGCCGGATGATCCCTCGCGCTATGCCGGGCTGATCGACGGGTTGGTGGCCTATGACCGCTTCCTCGTGTGCGCCGACTTCGATGCCTACTGGGATGCCCAGCGGCGGGTCGAGGAGCTGTGGCATACACCTCAGGAATGGTGGCGCATGGCGGTGCTGAACACGGCGCGGATGGGCTGGTTCTCCTCGGACCGGACCATCCGCGAATATGCCACCGAGATCTGGAAGGCCTTGGATTGATGTAAGCCTGTCCTGGCCTCTTCGCGGGTAAACCCGCTCCTACAGGGATCTTCACGGGCTTGGAGAGCTGCGCAGTTCCCTGTGGAAGCGGGTTTACCCGCGAATGGGGCCGGCCCCGACCATCGGCCTGGCGCCGGCTGAACTACCGACCTAATGTGCCGTCTGACAGCCCAGGCGAGTCTCTTTGCTCGCTAGGCTGCAACTCTCCCTGTAAACTGCGGGGGTTTTTCACCCCCTATCCTTTCGGAGCCATACATGTCCCGCGTTACCCTGAGTCGCTATCTGATTGAGCAGACCCGCAGCAACAATACCCCTGCCGATCTGCGCTTCCTGATCGAAGTGGTGGCGCGTGCGTGCAAGGAAATCAGCCATCACGTGTCCAAGGGCGCCCTCGGCGGCGTGCTGGGCAGCATGGGCACGGAAAACGTGCAGGGCGAAGTCCAGAAGAAACTGGACGTGATCTCCAACGATATCCTGCTCGAAGCCAACGAGTGGGGCGGCCACCTGGCCGGCATGGCGTCCGAGGAAATGGACAACGCCTACCAGATCCCGGGCAAGTACCCGAAAGGCGCCTACCTGCTGGTCTTCGACCCGCTGGACGGTTCGTCCAACATCGACGTCAACGTGTCGGTCGGCACCATCTTCTCGGTACTGCGTTGCCCTAACGAGTACCTGAGCCAGAACGAAACCCTGAACGAGAACGCCTTCCTGCAGCCAGGCACCCAGCAGGTCGCCGCCGGTTATGCCATCTATGGCCCGCAGACCATGCTGATCCTGACCCTGGGCAACGGCGTCAAGGGCTTCACTTTGGACCGCGAACTGGGCAGCTTCGTCCTGACCCACGAGAACATCCGCGTGCCGGAAAGCACCGCCGAGTTCGCCATCAACATGTCCAACCAGCGTCACTGGGAAGCACCGGTGCAGCGCTACGTAGGTGAACTCCTGGCTGGCGAGACCGGCCCGCTGAAGAAGAACTACAACATGCGCTGGATCGCCTCGATGGTGGCCGACGTGCACCGTATCCTGACCCGTGGCGGTCTGTTCATGTACCCGCGCGATGCCCGTGAGCCGAGCAAGCCGGGCAAGCTGCGCCTGATGTACGAAGCCAACCCGATGTCGTTCATCATCGAGCAGGCCGGCGGCGCCTCCACCAACGGTTACGATCGCATCCTCGACATCAAGCCAGAGAGCCTGCACCAGCGTGTGTCGGTGATCCTCGGCTCGAAGGAAGAGGTCGAGCGCGTCACCGCCTACCACAAGGAGTAAGTCATGCTCGCACCTTGGCAGCCGTTGCTGGAGTGGTGGTTCGGTTGGGGCACCAGTCCCCAGGCCGTGGCTGACGAGAAGAGCACGCTGTGGTTCGGCAAGCATCACGATGCCGAAGCCCAGGCGCTGTTTGGCGAGCTGGTCGAGCAGGCCCTGGCGGGTGGGCTCGACGAGTGGCAGCAGAGCCCACAGGGCTGGCTTGGCCTGCTGATCCTGCTGGATCAGCTGCCACGCATGCTCTACCGCGACACGCCGCGCGCCTTCGAAGGCGATCGGCGTGCCCAGGTAGTGGCCATGCAGGGGCTGCAGAAGAACTGGGATTACCAGTTGCTGCCGATCCAGCGGGTATTCGTGCTGCTGGTGCTGGAGCATGCCGAGGTGCTGGACTGGCAAAACCTGTGCGTCGAGCGCTACCAGGTGCTGCTGGAAGAGCAGCCGGAAGGTCACCGCCGGCTGTTCGAAGGCTTCCTCGACTATGCCGAACAGCACCAGCGGGTGATTGCCCGTTTCGGCCGCTTCCCGCACCGCAACCTGGTGCTGGGGCGGCCGAGCACCAGCGAAGAGATGGATTTTTTGCTGGAGCCTGGGTCCAGGTTCTAGTGCCAGTGGGGCTGCAACGCAGCCCCAACATTTTCAGATCCTGAAACTGCCCACCAGATGCTTCAACCGCTCGACCTGATGCTCAAGGTCGGTGCAGGCACGCAAGGTGCTCTGCAGGTTCTGCACCCCTTCCTGGTTCAACGTATTGATCTCGTTGATGTCGACATTGATCGACTCGACCACGGCCGTCTGCTCTTCGGTGGCGGTGGCCACCGACTGGTTCATGCCATCGATTTCGCCAATGCGCTGGGTCACGCTGCCCAGCCGCTCGCCGGCCTGGTTGGCAATGCCCACGCTGTGGTCGCTGTGCGCGCGGCTCTGGTTCATGGTGCTGACCGCCACTTGCGCGCCGGCCTGCAGCTCTTCGATCAGGCGCTGAACCTGCTGTGCCGACTCCTGGGTACGGTGCGCGAGGTTGCGAACTTCATCGGCAACCACGGCAAAACCACGTCCTGCCTCGCCGGCGCGGGCCGCTTCAATCGCGGCGTTTAGCGCCAGCAGGTTGGTCTGCTGGGAAATACCGCTGATCACATCGAGGATCTGGCCGATGTTGGCGGTGTGGGCATTGAGCGTCTCGATGTTGCCACACGAGTCGCTGATCCGTGCCGACAATTGGTTCATCACATCGATGGTGCGCCCGACCACCTGCTGGCCATCCTCGGCCAGGCCACGGGCTTCGCTGGAGTGTTGCGAGGCCAGCGCGGCGTTCTGGGCGATTTCCTGGGCGGCGGCGCCCAGCTGATTGATGGCTGCCGCCACGCTGTTGGTGCGGCTGGACTGCTGGTCGGCGTTGTTGATCGAGGCATTCGAAGCGCTCACCACCTGGGCCGCCACGGCGTTGACCTGGCCGGTGGCCGAGGCCACTTCGCGGATCGACTCGTGAATACGTTCGACGAAGCGGTTGAACGATTGGCCAAGGCTGCCGAATTCATCCTGGGCGTGGATGGTCAGGCGCCGGGTCAGGTCGCCTTCGCCTTCGGCGATGTCATGCATGGCGCGGCCCATCAGGTGCAATGGGGCCATCAGCACGCGGATCAGCAGGCCGAGCAGGGCGATGATCGCCACCACCGCGATCAAGGTGGCAATGATGGCCGAGGTGCGCAGCTCACCCAGCATGGCGAACGCTGCCTCCTGGTCGAGCACCAGGGCCACGTACCAGTCTGCCGACGGCACGCCATCGACATGGGTGAAGCTGATGAACTGCTTGTGGCCGTCGACTTCGACTTCCTTGAGGCCGCTGCCGATTCGCGGCGTGTCCTGCGGGTAGACATCGGCCAGGGTTTTCAGGGCCAGGTCGGCTTGCGGGTGGATGAGGATCTTGCCTTCGCCATTGACGATGAAAGCATGGCCCTGGCCGTCGAAGTTCAGGGCGTTGATCAGGTTGCTGATGGTCTGCAGGTCGGTGTCGGCGCCGCTGACGCCGATCAGCCTGCCGGCTTGCTGCACCGGGGTGGCCAGGGTGATCACCAGCTTGCCGGCCGAGGCCGAGATGTACGGCTCGGTGACGATGGTCTGGCCGCTGGCAAGGGCCGCCTTGTACCAGCCCCGCACCCGCGGGTCGTAGTCGGCGGCGCGGTTGCCCACCGGCACCGACTGCATGCTGCCGTCCTGGCCGCCGAAATAGGTGAGCTGGAAGTTCTTGCCGTAGACCGGCAAGGCCAGGCTGCGGTCCAGGCTGGCTTTGCCTGGCCCATCGACCGCAACTTGCTGGGCCAGCGAGTCGAGCAGCTGGATCCGGCTGTCGAGCCAGTTGCGGATGTTGCCGGCGGTGAGGCTGCCCAGGTCCTGCAGCGTGGTCTGCGTGTCGCTGCGCAGGGACTGGCGTTGTCGGTAGTCGTTGAACAGCACGAAACAGGTGAAGGCAACGGCCACCACGAGGGCGGCGGCCAGCAGGATCTTGTGGCTGAACTTGAGGTTCTTGGTCATTTTTCTGGTCTGCACAAGGCAAGGCGTAGGAGGGGACTGTGGCAATGCGCCACAGCGTGCTCGCTGTGTCGTCGCGGTGGGCTGAAACATTAATCGTTTGCGCAGGGCCAGCCGACCAACGGTGTACGACGAAAGCGGTGTTAGCAGGGAACCAGGGAGGGATTTTCCCGTCGAAGGTCACTGCAGGCCACTCGCCTGTGTCTATTTCCCAGGAGTGTCCCTTCATGTCGTTGCGTTCCCTCGCCCTGTTGTCCTTGTGCGTCGTCCTGACCGCGTGCAGCAAGATCAATCAGGAAAACTATTCCAAGCTCAAGGCCGGTATGAACAAGGCCGAGGTCGAGCAACTGCTCGGCACGCCCACCGAGTGCTCTGGCGCACTGGGCATGAGCAGCTGTACCTGGGGGGACGAGAAGAGCTTCATCAGCGTGCAATACGCGGCCGACAAGGTACTGATCTACTCCGGGCAGGGCCTCAAATGAGGCGTTTGCACGTTCTGCTGGGGCTGTGCCTGGTGATGCTGCTGGGTGGTTGTGCCACTTCCGCCAACGATCCGCTGGCGCCGAAGACGGCGGGTGATGTCGACCTCAAGCGCTATCAGGGCAAATGGTATGAACTGGCGCGCCTGCCGATGAAGTACCAGGCCGATTGTGCGCAGTCCGAAGCGCATTACAACCTCAAGCCCGATGGCTCCTACGGTGTGCTCAACCGCTGCCGCACGATGGGCGATGAGTGGCTGCGCGCCGAGGGGCACGCCTACATCCAGGAGCCGGGGCATACCGACAGGCTGTGGGTGGAGTTCGACAACTGGTTCACCCGCCTGGTCCCAGGCGTGGCCAAGGGCGAGTACTGGATCCTGTACGTGGACGACCGCTACCGTACCGCGATCGTCGGCAGCCCGGACCGCAAGTACCTGTGGATCCTGTCGCGCACGCCGACCCTGCCGGTGTGGGAGCGTGAGAGCCTGATGTCCAAGGCCCGCCAGCAGGGCTATGACACCAGCCGCTTGATCTGGCGTACCCCGGACAAGCAGATCGTGCAGATGCATTGAGATGAAGGGGGCCGCTGTTGCGGCCCCCTCTGCATTCAACCCAGTAGCGTTCGCAGTACTGCGGCAAACGCCTGCCGGCTCTGCTCTTCATGGGCATGTTGCCCCTGACGCACCACCCACTGACCATTGACCATCACATCGCGTACCTGACGGTCGCCGCCCGCGAACAGCCAGCGGTTGAGAATCCCGTCACCCTCGGCCATGGCGATGTACGGGTCTTGCCCATCCAGCACCAGCCAGTCGGCGCGCTTGCCGACCGCCAGTTCGCCAATCGGCTGCCCCAGCGCCTGCGCGCCGCCGACCAGTGCTGCGTCATACAGCGTGCGCCCGACCATCGGCTGGTCGCCACGGTATAGCCGGTTGCGCCGCTGATCCCGCAGACGTTGGCCGTATTCCAGCCAACGCAGCTCTTCGACCACGCTCAGCGACACATGGCTGTCCGAACCGATGCCCATGCGCCCGCCCTGGGCGAGGAACTCCACGGCCGGGAAAATGCCATCGCCCAGGTTGGCTTCGGTGGTCAGGCACAGCCCGGCCACCGCGCCACTGCGTGCCATGGCCGTGACTTCGTCGGCCTCGGCGTGGGTGGCGTGCACCAGGCACCAGCGGCGGTCCACATCAACGTGTTCATACAGCCATTGCAGCGGCCGCAACCCGCTCCAGGCCAGGCAGTCGTCGACTTCCTTCTGCTGTTCGGCGATGTGGATATGAATCGGGCACTGCGGGTTGCCGGCAGCCAGTACCTCGGCGATCTGGCCGGGCGTGACCGCGCGCAGCGAGTGGAAGCACAGGCCCAGCTGCTGCGCAGGTTGCGCTGCCAAAATTGGCGCCAGTTGCGCCTGCAGCTGCAGGTACTGTTCGGTGGAGTTGATGAAGCGCCGCTGCCCTTCGTTCGGCGCCTGGCCGCCAAAACCGGCATGGCTGTAAAGCACGGGTAGCAAAGTCAGGCCGATGCCGCTGCTGGACGCAGCTGCACTGATGCGTCGGGACAGCTCGGCCGGGTCGGCGTAGGCTTTGCCTGCCTGGTCATGGTGCACGTAGTGGAACTCGGCCACCGAGGTGTAGCCGGCCTTGAGCATCTCGATGTACAGCTGGCGGGCGATGACCTGCAGCTGCTCCGGGGTGATCTTGCCGACCAGGCGATACATCAGCTCGCGCCAGGTCCAGAAGCTGTCGTTGGGGTTGCCCGCGACTTCCGCCAGCCCCGCCATGGCGCGCTGGAACGCATGCGAGTGCAGGTTGGGCATGCCGGGCAGCAACGGCCCGGCCAGGCGCTCGGCGCCTTCGGCCGAGGCGTCGGCTTCGATGCGGCTGAGCAAGCCGTCACTGGATACTTCGAAGCGGACGTTACTGGCCCAACCCGTCGGTAGCAGGGCGCGTTCGGCAAAATAGGCGGACATCGGCAAAAATCCTGTTATTGTTTAACTTGTATATACATATACAGGCGTTTGCCTGCCGGGTAAACTGCGGCAAGCTACCGCTCATTCCATTGCCTAAGGACTCAACGCCGTGCCGACACCTCCTGTCTCCGCGCTGGTTGCCCAGATGGGCGAGGGCCCGGCGCCGCTGTATGCCCGGGTCAAGCAGATGATCATCCAGCAGATCGAAAACGGCAGCTGGCCGCCGCATCACCGGGTACCTTCAGAGAGCGAATTGGTCAGCGAGCTGGGCTTCAGCCGCATGACCATCAACCGCGCCCTGCGTGAACTCACCGCTGAAGGCCTGCTGGTGCGGATGCAGGGCGTAGGCACCTTCGTCGCCGAGCCCAAGACCCGCTCGGCGCTGTTCGAAGTCAACAACATCGCCGACGAGATCGCCGGCCGTGGCCACCAGCATAGCTGCCAGGTGATCAAGCTGGCCGAAGAGGCCGCTGGTTCCGAGCGCGCCCTGGCCCTGGACATGCGTGAAGGGCAGCGGGTGTTCCACTCGTTGATCGTGCATTACGAGAATGGCGTGCCGGTGCAGATCGAGGACCGCTACGTCAACGCCGCCATCGCCCCGGAATACCTCAAGCAGGATTTCACCCGGCAGACGCCGTACGCCTACCTGTCCCAGGTGGCGCCGCTGACCGAGGGCGAGCACGTGGTCGAGGCGATTCTCGCCGAGCCCGAAGAGTGCCGCCTTCTGCAGATCGAGCGCGGCGAACCGTGCCTGCTGATCCGTCGTCGCACTTGGTCGGGTCGTCAGCCCGTGACTGCCGCGCGGCTGATCCACCCCGGTTCCCGTCACCGCCTTGAAGGACGTTTCAGTAAATGACCCAGTTGCAGTTGCTGCGTGCGCAGGATTACCCGCGCATGCCGTGGAAGAACGGTGGTGGTTTCACCGAAGAGATTACCCGCGATAACGGCGAGGGGCTCGATGGCTTCGGTTGGCGCCTGTCGATTGCCGATATCGAGGAGTCGGGTGGGTTTTCCGTGTTTGCCGGCTACCAGCGGATCATCACCGTGCTGCAGGGAGATGGCATGCGTTTGCTGGTCGACGATCAGGCCACCCGGCCATTGTTGCCGTTCGATGCGTTCGCTTTCAGCGGCGAGAGCCAGGTCAGCTGCAAACTGCTCGGTGGGCCGATCCGCGACTTCAACCTGATCTATGCACCGCAGCGCTATCGGGCGCGCTTGCAGTGGTTCGACGGCACCAGCCGCTTGTACAGCTCGGCGTCGACGGTGTTGCTGTTTGCTGCGAGCAACCAGGTTGAAGTGGCGATGGCAGGGGAGACGCACCAGTTGGGGCTGTACGACTGCTTGCGGCTGGATGGCAATGACGGGTTGCTGGGGCTGGATGTGCAGGGGCGGTTTTGCCTGATCGAGCTTATTCGAAATTGAAATAGCTGGGGCCGCTTCGCGACCCTTTCGCGACACAAGGCCGCTCCCACAAGTACAGCGCGATGGCTCAGGCTGGCGCTGTACCTGTGGGAGCGGCCTTGTGTCGCGAAAGGGCTGCGCAGCGGCCCTGGCTTTTTCGGCCGTTTAGCGGAATCGTCCGACAATTTTGCTTGTCCATGCTTGTACATACAAGTAAAGATGTGTTTGTATATTGACCACGACACACCTGCCCGCGGACAACCGCCGAGGACCTTCCCGTGACCGACAACAACAAATACCGTGACGTTGAAATCCGTGCCCCCCGTGGCAACAAGCTGACCGCCAAGAGCTGGCTGACCGAAGCGCCACTGCGCATGCTGATGAATAACCTCGACCCTCAGGTCGCGGAAAACCCGAAAGAGCTGGTGGTGTATGGCGGCATCGGCCGCGCCGCACGCAACTGGGAGTGCTACGACAAGATCGTCGAGACCCTGACCCGCCTGGAAGACGACGAAACCCTGCTGGTGCAGTCGGGCAAGCCGGTCGGCGTGTTCAAGACCCACAGCAACGCGCCGCGTGTACTGATCGCCAACTCCAACCTGGTACCGCACTGGGCCAACTGGGAGCACTTCAACGAACTGGACGCCAAGGGCCTGGCCATGTACGGCCAGATGACCGCCGGCAGCTGGATCTACATCGGCAGCCAGGGCATCGTCCAGGGCACCTACGAAACCTTCGTCGAAGCCGGTCGCCAGCACTACGGCGGCAGCCTGAAAGGCAAGTGGGTGCTGACCGCCGGCCTCGGCGGCATGGGCGGTGCCCAGCCATTGGCCGCAACCCTGGCCGGTGCCTGCTCGCTGAACATCGAGTGCCAGCAGAGCCGCATCGACTTCCGCCTGGAAACCCGCTATGTCGACGAGCAGGCAACTGACCTCGACGACGCCCTGGCCCGCATCGCCAGGTACACCGCCGAAGGCAAGGCGATCTCCATCGCCCTGCACGGCAACGCCGCCGAAATCCTGCCAGAGCTGGTCAAGCGTGGCGTGCGCCCGGACATGGTCACCGACCAGACCAGCGCCCACGATCCACTGAACGGCTACCTGCCTGCCGGCTGGACCTGGGAGCAGTACCGCGACCGCGCGCAGACCGAGCCGGCTGCTGTGGTCAAGGCTGCCAAACAGTCGATGGCCGTGCACGTACAGGCCATGCTCGACTTCCAGAAGCAAGGCATCCCGACCTTCGACTACGGCAACAACATCCGCCAGATGGCCAAGGAAGAGGGCGTAGCCAACGCCTTCGATTTCCCAGGCTTCGTCCCGGCCTACATCCGTCCGCTGTTCTGCCGTGGCATCGGCCCGTTCCGCTGGGCGGCGCTGTCCGGCGACGCTGAAGACATCTACAAGACCGACGCCAAGGTCAAGGAACTGATCCCGGACGACGCCCACCTGCACCGCTGGCTGGACATGGCTCGCGAGCGCATCAGCTTCCAGGGCCTGCCGGCACGTATCTGCTGGGTTGGCCTGGGCCTGCGCGCCAAGCTGGGCCTGGCCTTCAACGAAATGGTCCGCAGCGGCGAGCTGTCGGCACCCGTGGTCATCGGCCGTGACCACCTGGACTCCGGCTCGGTGTCCAGCCCCAACCGCGAAACCGAAGCCATGCGCGATGGCTCCGATGCCGTCTCCGACTGGCCGCTGCTCAACGCCCTGCTCAACACCGCAGGCGGCGCCACCTGGGTATCGCTGCACCACGGCGGTGGCGTAGGCATGGGCTTCTCCCAGCACTCGGGCATGGTCATCGTCTGCGATGGCACCGATGAAGCCGCCGAGCGTATCGCTCGGGTGCTGACCAACGACCCGGGGACCGGCGTGATGCGCCACGCCGATGCCGGTTACGACATCGCCATCGACTGCGCCAAGGAGCAGGGCCTCGACCTGCCGATGATCACGGGCTGATCGCTGCGCTTTGAGTGATACTGAACAAGAAGAGGGGCCTGCGGGCCCCTGACAGAATTGGAGTAGCGAAGTGACCGTACTGACCCTCAAGCCCGGTACCCTGACCCTGGCCCAGCTGCGTGCCATCCACGCCGCGCCGGTGCGCCTGCAGCTGGACGCCAGTGCCGCGCCGGCCATCGACGCCAGCGTCGCCTGTGTCGAGCAGATCATTGCCGAAGACCGTACCGCCTACGGCATCAACACCGGTTTTGGCCTGCTGGCTTCGACCCGCATCGCCAGCCACGACCTGGAAAACCTGCAGCGCTCGCTGGTGCTGTCCCACGCCGCCGGTATTGGCGCGCCGCTGGATGACGCCCTGGTGCGGCTGATCATGGTCCTCAAGATCAACAGCCTGAGCCGTGGATTCTCCGGTATCCGCCGCAAGGTCATCGATGCGCTGATCGCCCTGGTCAACGCCGAAGTCTACCCGCACATCCCGCTCAAAGGCTCGGTTGGCGCTTCTGGCGACCTGGCACCGCTGGCGCACATGTCGCTGGTGCTGCTGGGCGAAGGCAAGGCCCGTCACCAGGGCCAGTGGCTGTCGGCTACCGAAGCCCTGGCTGTTGCCGGCCTCGAGCCGCTGACCCTCGCCGCCAAAGAAGGCCTGGCCTTGCTCAACGGCACCCAGGCGTCCACCGCGTATGCCCTGCGCGGCCTGTTCCAGGCTGAAGACCTGTATGCCGCCGCCATCGCCTGCGGTGGGCTGAGCGTCGAAGCAGCGCTGGGTTCGCGTTCGCCGTTCGATGCGCGTATCCACGAAGTGCGCGGCCAGCGTGGGCAGATCGACACCGCTGCCTGCTTCCGTGACCTGCTCGGCGACTCCAGCGAAGTGTCGCTGTCGCACAAGAACTGTGACAAGGTCCAGGACCCGTACTCGCTGCGCTGCCAGCCACAGGTCATGGGCGCCTGCCTGACCCAGATCCGCCAGGCTGCCGAGGTGCTGGGCATCGAAGCCAACGCCGTGTCGGACAACCCGTTGGTGTTCGCCGCCGAAGGCGACGTGATTTCCGGTGGCAACTTCCACGCTGAGCCGGTCGCCATGGCCGCCGACAACATCGCCCTGGCGATCGCCGAAATCGGTTCGCTGAGCGAGCGCCGCATCTCGCTGATGATGGACAAGCACATGTCCCAGCTGCCGCCGTTCCTGGTGGAAAATGGCGGGGTCAACTCCGGCTTCATGATCGCTCAGGTCACCGCTGCCGCCCTGGCCAGCGAGAACAAAGCCTTGTCGCACCCGCACAGTGTCGATAGCCTGCCGACCTCGGCCAACCAGGAAGACCACGTGTCGATGGCCCCGGCCGCTGGCAAGCGCCTGTGGGAAATGGCCGAGAACACCCGTGGCGTGCTGGCCATCGAATGGCTGGGTGCGTGTCAGGGGCTGGACCTGCGCAAAGGCCTGAAGACTTCGGCGAAGCTTGAGCAGGCGCGTCAGGCGCTGCGCCGGGAAGTGCCGCACTATGACCGTGACCGCTTCTTTGCACCGGACATCGAGGCAGCTGTCGAGCTGCTGGCCAAGGGCTGCCTGACCGGGCTGCTGCCTGCGGGTGTGCTGCCTAGCCTGTGATGCCCCCCGGGGCCGCCTTGCGGCCCTTTCGCGGGCACGCCCGCGCAGGCTGCAAGGCAGCCCCCTTCGATCTCACGACCACAAAAACAATTTAAGGACGTGACATGCAACAAGCTCAAGGTCTCAAGCGCGGGCTAACGGCCCGCCACATCCGTTTCATGGCCCTTGGCTCCGCCATCGGTACCGGCCTGTTCTACGGCTCCGCCTCGGCGATCCAGATGGCCGGCCCGGCTGTGCTGCTGGCCTACCTGATTGGCGGCGCTGCGGTATACATGGTCATGCGCGCCCTCGGCGAAATGGCCGTGCACAACCCGGTGGCCGGTTCTTTCGGCCACTACGCCACCACCTACCTCGGCCCCATGGCCGGCTTCATCCTCGGTTGGACCTACGCCTTCGAAATGGTCATCGTGGCCATCGCCGACATCACCGCCTTCGGCATCTACATGGGCTTCTGGTTCCCGGAAGTGGCCCGCTGGATCTGGGTGCTGGGCATCGTCTTCGTGATCGGCGGCCTCAACCTGTGCAACGTCAAGGTATTCGGCGAAATGGAGTTCTGGCTGTCGCTGCTCAAGGTCGGCGCCATCGTGGCGATGATCCTGGCCGGCCTCGGCATCATGGCCTTCGGTTTCAGCCAGGTGAGCGGCGAACACGCTGCCGGCATCAGCAACCTGTTCGAACATGGCGGCTTCATGCCCAATGGCATCGGCGGCCTGATCGCCTCGTTCGCCGTGGTGATGTTCGCCTTCGGTGGCATCGAAATCATCGGCGTCACCGCCGGTGAAGCCAAGGACCCGCAGCGCGTCATCCCCAAAGCGATCAATGCCGTGCCCCTGCGCATCCTGCTGTTCTATGTGCTGACCCTGTTCGTGCTGATGTGCCTGTACCCGTGGCCGCAGATCGGCAGCGAAGGCAGCCCGTTCGTGCAGATCTTCAGCCACCTCGGTATTGGCTCGGCCGCTGCCGTGCTGAACATCGTGGTGATCTCGGCGGCGATCTCGGCCATCAACAGCGATATCTTCGGCGCCGGCCGCATGATGTACGGCCTGGCCCAGCAAGGCCATGCGCCGCGCAGCTTCGGCCAGTTGTCGAAGCACGGCGTGCCATGGATGACCGTGGTCGTGATGGGCGCAGCGCTGCTGGTCGGTGTGCTGCTCAACTACCTGATCCCGGAAAACGTGTTCCTGCTGATTGCCTCCATCGCCACCTTCGCGACCGTGTGGGTGTGGCTGATGATCCTGGTCACCCAGGTGGCCATGCGCCGCAGCATGAGCGCTGAAGAGACGGCCCAGCTGAAGTTTCCGGTACCGTTCTGGCCTTACGGTCCGGCCATGGCCATTGCCTTCATGGTGTTCATTTTCGGTGTGCTCGGTTACTTCCCCGATACCCAGGCGGCCTTGCTGGTCGGGGTGGTCTGGGTGGTGTTCCTGGTGGCGTCCTACCTGCTGTGGTGCAAGCCGCGCGCAGGCAAGCACGTGCCGGTCGAGCTGCACCGCTAGTCAAGGAGATCGCATATGAGAACCCTCTGGCAGCACTGCCACGCGGCAACCCTGTCCGATGGCCGTTACTCGATCATCGAGGACGCGGCCATTGTCACCAGCGCCGGGCTGATCGAATGGATCGGCCCCCGCGCCGAGCTGCAGCCATTCGCGCTTGACCGCACGGTGGACCTGGGCGGCGCCTGGGTCACCCCAGGGCTGATCGACTGCCACACTCATGCGGTGTTCGGCGGCAACCGCAGCGGTGAGTTCGAACAGCGCCTGCAAGGCATGAGCTATGCCGAAATCGCCGCCAAGGGCGGTGGTATCGCCAGCACCGTGCGTGCCACCCGTGCGGCCAGCGAGGACGAGCTGTTCGCCAGCGCTCGCCAGCGGGTTCAGGCGTTGATGCGCGATGGTGTCACGACCATTGAGGTCAAATCCGGCTACGGTCTGGACCTGGCCAACGAGCGCAAGATGCTGCGCGTGGCCCGGCGCCTGGCCGACGAGCTGCCGCTGGCAGTGCGCACCACCTGCCTGGCTGCCCACGCCTTGCCTCCGGAATATGCAGGCAGGGCGGATGACTACATCGCGCATATCTGTGACGAGATGCTGCCGGCTTTGGCCGCCGAAGGCCTGGTGGACGCGGTGGATGCGTTCTGCGAACACCTGGCGTTCTCCCCGGCGCAAGTCGAAAAGGTGTTCATCAAGGCGCGCGAACTGGGCTTGCCGGTGAAGCTGCATGCCGAGCAGTTGTCTTCGCTGCACGGCTCCAGCCTGGCGGCGCGCTACCAGGCGCTATCGGCCGATCACTTGGAGTTCATGACCGAGGAAGACGCCATCGCCATGGCCAAGGCCGGCACCGTCGCCGTGCTGCTGCCGGGCGCTTTCTACTTCCTGCGCGAAACCCAGCTGCCACCGATGGATGCCCTGCGTCGTCACGGCGTGAAGATTGCCCTGGCCAGTGACCTCAACCCAGGTACCTCGCCGGGGTTGTCGCTGCGCCTGATGCTGAACATGGGTTGCACGCTGTTCCGCATGACTCCGGAAGAAGCCCTGGCCGGCGTCACGCTGCACGCCGCCACGGCACTCGGCCTGGGTGACAGCCACGGTTCGCTGGAGATCGGCAAGGTCGCCGACTTCGTCGCCTGGCAGATCGCCCGCCCCGCCGACCTGGCCTACTGGCTCGGCGGCGACCTGCCCAAGCGCGTGGTGCGCAAGGGCCACGAAATACTGAACTGAGCGAGGCACGATGGACAAGGTATTGAGTTTTCACCAGGGCCGCCTGCCGCTGCTGATCAGCATGCCCCATGCCGGCCTCAAGCTGACCCCGGCCGTGGACCGTGGCCTGGTCGAGCAGGCCCGTAGCCTGCCCGACACTGACTGGCACATTCCGCGCCTGTACGATTTCGCTCGTGAGCTGGGCGCCAGCGTGGTGGCGGCGGAGTATTCGCGCTTCGTCATCGACCTGAACCGCCCGGACGACGACAAGCCGCTGTACGCCGGTGCCACCACCGGCCTGTATCCGGCCACGCTGTTTGATGGCGAGCCGCTGTTCAAGGACGGGCTGGAGCCGACCGCCGAGGAACGCAAGACGTATCTTGAGTCGATCTGGCGCCCTTATCACAACACCCTCCAGAGCGAGCTGGCCCGCCTGCGTGAAGCTTATGGCTATGCGTTGTTGTGGGATGCCCACTCGATCCGTTCGCTGATCCCGCACCTGTTCGATGGCAAGCTGCCGGACTTCAACCTGGGGACCTTCAATGGTGCCAGTTGCGACCCGCAACTGGCCGAGCGGTTGCAGGGCGTATGCGCCGAGACGGGCACCTATAGCCATGTGCTCAACGGTCGCTTCAAGGGCGGGCATATCACCCGTCACTATGGTGACCCGGCCAACCATATCCATGCGGTGCAACTGGAGCTGGCCCAAAGTACTTACATGGAAGAAGCCGAACCGTTCGCCTACCGCGAAGACCTCGCCCAGCCGACTCAGCGTGTGCTGAGTCAGCTGCTCGAAGCCATGCTGGCCTGGGGCCGCCAACGTTACGGGCGTTAACCGCCAGCTGTCGCGTTACTGGCTGGATGAGCGCGGTTTGCGCTCGGGGTTGGCGAAGGAAGTGAGCTCGCGAACCAGGCGTCGTTCGCGAGTTCGCCTACTGCGTTCCAGCGCCTCGAATTGCGGACCAAGCTGGTCGAGGGGGGCGTCTGGAAACTGCTCCGGCAATGCGAGCACCTGGGCTTGGTAATCTTGTTCGATCTGCGCAAAGCGCGTCGCATGGGTGAGGCGAAGCTGCGCCACCCAGCGTTCGTTGCCCGCTGCAAAGTCCAGGAAAGCTTCACCCAGTTCCCCGCGTTGCACCTCTTGCTCGGCGTAGATGAGTTCGTCCAATGAGGGGTTGACGGCGTAGCGCAGGGTATCCTCAGGCAGGCCAAGTTGCAGCGTGGCGTTCAGCTCCCTTCGGTAGGTCAACTGGACTTCCGCCACATCGCGGGCGCCGGCCTCGCTCTTGGCCACTTCGTCCAGGGCATGCAAGCGGAACAGACGTCTCAACTCCAGGTACCGGTTGCTTTCGCTGTCCTCCTCAGCGACCTCCAGGCGCTGGTTGGCGATGAACAGTTCGATGTCCTGAAACACCAGCAGCGCACCGTCGTGGCAGGTCAGATCACCCGACGCCTGTAGCAGTGCTTCGCTGGCCTGAAGATTGAGCACTGCTCGGTCGATGCTATCCACCGCTGCTTTCACCAGTACCTGGCGCACCCGTTGGCTGAAGGCCGCGCGCGTCGACACATTGGTGTAGGGCCCCGATTGTTGCAGGCGCCCTACCAGCGCCAGCAGGTCTGCCGCGTCGCCCTCAGCTTCAAGTTGTTCCCAGCAGCTGCGCATGGCTTCGTTTTCCGCAGCCGAGCCCAGCAGCCATTTATTCAGGTTGGGGAGGTCCCCTGCGGGGTCCAGCCATGGAATGTGGAAGTGGCCGAACGGCAGACCGTCATCCGAGGAGTCGGTCAAGTGCTCCGGCACGTCCATGGCGAAGGTGAAACTGTGCTGGCTATCGGACGACGCCCGGGCGCGCTGGTAGGTCTGATCGCTGATCGGGTTGTTGAACAGCTGGATCGAGGTGATCGGAAAACTGCTTTCGAGGTTGGAAAGGACAAACTCCGGCAGTTCGCTCAGCTGGTTGTCGCTGACGTCGAGCATGTCCAGCGACAGCACGTCATTGACCCAGACAGGCCACTGGTTCAGGCCCGTGTCGTTCAGGTCAAGGCGGCGCAGCGACCGCAGTTCGCCCGGGGCGCGGGCAATGTCCGCCAGCCGGTTGCCGCTCAGGTCCAGCGACTGCAGGCCGGGCGACCTGGCCAGGCCGGCGAGCAGCTGCTCGTCGATCTGCAACCCGATGTTGCGCAACGCCAGGTCGGTCAGGCGAGGCAGGCGCAGCAGGGCAGACGGCAGGCTGGCCTGCGCGTTCGTGTAGCCTTCGATGGTCAGGCGGGTAGCATTGGGGAACTGCGCGAGCATGCTATCGAGCTGCGTGGTGGTGCCGCTGATGGTTTCCAGCGTCAGGTTGCGCACTCGCTCGCTGAAGAACCTTGGCAAGCGGGTAGGCATGTGTTCGAGCGCCCCGGTCAGGCGCAGGGGGGCATGCGTGTTGCCCGTTTCCTGATAGTGCCAGAACTCGTTCAACGCCGTGGCGATGCGCGTGCGTGAGGTCAATACGGCCTGGCTTGGCGTGGAGGTGGAGCTGGAGGCGTTGACATAGTTGTCGACGAACTCATGCAGTTGCCTGCGCAAATGCAGTTGTTCTGCCAGGTACTGTCGAAGCTCTTCAGGTTGGTCCAGTTGGAAGCGCGCGGCACGTGCCTGCTCACTGAGCAGGATGCGCAGCAGGTGCTGGTCGAGAATGGCATTGCCCTGGAGGTCGATATGCGCATGCTCGGCCAGGCTGATGCGGCCCTCCAGCAGGAAGTCCGGTAACAGTGTGATGTGGTTGTCACGCAGTGACAGGTGTCGGATCTGCGCCAGGCTGTTGCGACTGAGGCCTTCTGGCCAATGATCCAGCGCCATGTGGTCGAGCCCAAGGAAATCCAGGGTCAGTTCGTCAAAGCTGGGTGTGTATTGCTCGGACAGGCGGTTGCCACTCAGGTCCAGCCGGCGCAGCTGTTCGAGGCCTGCCAGGCTGTCGATGTCGGTGGAGGACAGTGACAGGTTCTGATTGACCAGGCCCAGCGACTCGAGGTGGGGCAGATGTTGCGCGATCAGCGGCAGGCTGAACTGGAACGGCGAGGGCTGCGCGTTGGCCTGATAACTGCGGCTGACCTGCAAGGTGCGCAAGCGGCCGAACTGGCGCAGCAGGCTGGTCAGTTGCGTAGCGTGCTGGTTCCAGCCAGCGAATGCCTGCGGTTCGCTATCGACCAGGTGCAGGTCAGTGACGCTGGCGGTGAAGCGTTCGGGCAGGTTCAGCGGGAAGTCCAGCAGCGACAGGCGCTCCAGGCGCAGCGGCGGCGGGGTTTCGTTGGGGGGCAGGAACGCGCGGTCATACCAGTGCTGGGAAATGGCGTCCATCAGGCGCTGGAGCTCGTCGGGCGTTTGCCGATTGAGCAATGTTGCCAGGTCGCGCCAGTCGGTCAGTTGCCTTTGCAATTGCCTGTGTTGGCCGCTCAGGTCCTGTAGCAATTCGTCGATCTGCGCACGGGACAGCTGGCGGTTTTCCAGGGCTGTCAGAATCTGTTCGGCAGGGCGCGGCTGCGGGGCCGCCTGGCCAAGCTGGCGGATGCGGGCCAGCAGGTTGTGCCGTGACACACTGCCCGTGCGTACGCGGCTGCCACCCAACGGGTAGCCCAGGCGGCCATCGGCCAGGCGCATGGGCGAGCGATAGCCGGGCCGTACGGGCTGCATGCCGAGCAATTTTCGCGCGGTTGCACGCGGCAACGGAGGCGTGCGCTGGATGAGCCCACGCAGGTCAGCTGCGCTTTCCACAGCCAGCGCCCCGCGTTGGGTCGGGCTTAGTGCCTCGAATAGCGCGGCAAAGATCGTGGGCAGGAGCGGGCTGTCCGGTGCGCTGGCATCGTCGTGGCTGACCCGGTAACCGTCCTGCAGGCTGAAGACGGTTTTGCCCAGCGCGTCGGGCGCGCCGCCGACAGTGTCGACAGGGTACGGACTCAACGATCGCGCCAGCGTCACCCCAGGGCTTGCTTGCCAGCCCGGTAATTGCTCCAGGCTATGCAATGCCAGTCGATCGCTGTCCCAGTTGCGCGGCGCTTGCAGATAGAGCCCTTCATAGGCACGGCTCAGGCGGATCTGCTGCTGGTAGACGCGAATCTCCTCGGCCATGCGAACAGGCACCGTTGCCTGTGACAGTGCCTGCCATTCCTGGTCGGTGGCGTTGCGCAACACCTCGTCGATGACCCGCGTGGGAAGACCGGGGTAGCGTTGCGAGATGAGATGGGCCGGGGCCCCGGCGCTGGCAGGCATGCGCGCGTAGCGGGCCTGGAATTCGGCATGCCTGTCGCCTGGCCATTGTTCGAGCGAGCGATCCAGTTCGAACCGGACCATGGTGTCCTCCAGCAGGGCCGGGACTCGCAGGTTGTCGCTGACAGCCCGGCGCAGCACGTTCTCTTCGATGCCGCAAACGCCGAGGATGTGCGCGGCAGTCTGCTCGTCGAAGCGGCTGCCGAGCGGGCCGCAGCGGCGAAACAGTTTCATCGCTGGCCAACGCGCGGGATCTTCCCCTGGAAGCAACCAGGCCCCGGCACCGTTGTGCCGTGCCGCTGGTTGATAACCCTCGCCAGCGTGCGCAGGCTGCAAGCGGTATTCGTTGGCGTCAGCCTGATACCTGACGGAATATGTCCTGTCTGCGATGGCCAGCCAGGTCTTGCCTTGGTGATGATGCAGGCCCGCTGCATCCGGCCTGCTGGTTGAAGGCAAGACAATGTCATGGGCGAAGGCCTTCACGTCAGGCCGCCAGAGGCGCTGGCTGCCGTCGTCGAGCTCGACGGTGTCGAGCTCCTCGATGAATGAAGGTGATTCCACGGCAATCCGCTCCACCGCAGGCTGGGCGTCCGCCGCGCCTGCAGCGCCCAATGCGGCGATGAGGGCGGCGTTTTCAACCACATCCATCAGGTAGGCAAAGGCCTGCTCGCGCTCGCCATTGCTCCAGCTTGCCAGCCCTTCGTAGACTTCATGGCCAAGCTGCAGCGCCGTCAGGCCCAGCATCAAAGGCGCGAGCCCCGGGATGAAAAAGGCGCCAATGTTCAGGCTGCCCAATACCACGGACTCGAAGTAGGCCCGGGTCCTGTCGAGGCTCTCCTGGTCTTTGCTTGCTGTCGGCACGGCATGGAATAGCGCGTCGTCCCTCAGGCGCTGAAGGCGCTGGGCGACCAGTTCGTCGACAAAAGGCTGGGTAAAGGGCTGTACGTGGAGGGTAATCCGGGCATTCGGGTCAGCCATGCGCTCCTTGAGGCCTTTCGCCGGGTTCCAGGTGTAGGGCTCAAGCGTGTCCCTGAGCCTGGCGAGAAAAGAGGACTTTTCGCGCTCGGGGACAAGCTGTAGCTGTTCAGGGCGGCGAAGGGCAGGCATCTGATCAAGCAGGAATGCTTCGGCATCCGCCCGGCTGGCATGCAATGTCAGTGGCTCGGGCATCCCGGGCAGGTAGATCACCAGCCAGCCGCCATAGGGGAAGGTGGGTGGCGCAAACCTGCCGCCACCGGCGAATCCGGGGGCGGCGACACCCATTACCGCGGCCCCGGTCAGCGTGGCGCGCAGCAGGCTGATGCGCGAGCACAGTATCGGTCGTCCCTGGTAGGTTGCCTTGCCGTCGGCGGCCAACTGGAGCAGAGCGGCATGGCTGGCCTTGTCGATTGCGCCTTGCAGATAGGCACGCTGGACATGCAAGCGGAACGTGGACAGTTCGCTGCGGCTGAAAACCTCCTGGGCCGCCTGATTGCCCGCAGTGGGCGTCGAGGCGAGAAGTGAATCGATCAGCTTCAGATACTGACCGCCGATGTCCAGTTCGCGCACCATTGCCGCGAAGTCCTCGGCAACAATGGGCAACTGCTTTGGGGAGGAGATGATGCTGACGTTGTTGCTGTCGAGGACCAGCGATTTGTTGCCACCTGCTTGCAGCCCGCCAGGCTCTGCCTCGGATGCTTCGAAATTCTGCAGTGCCCAATGCAACAGGGATTGCGTGGCCAGTTTCACGGCGCGGTCGCTGCTGACCAGCGCATCGCCATTGAGGCCCTCCTTGTATTCGGCAGCCTTGCTGACGTTCAGCAGGTAGGTGGCCCTGACATCCAGGTTCTGGCCGAAGCGTTGGGCAATGGCCTCGGTCAACAGCCTGACAGCAAACGGCTCGAGCGCTGGCAAGTTCGCCATCCGTGCGCGCAGCAGGTCTTCTACCTGCCTTTGGGTGCCGTACGCCTGCACCAGTTGCCGGGCAAGTTCAGGTTCGGCCTGGCAGGCCTGCTCGAACAGGGGGTCGCGCCGGCCTGCTGCATCGCGCATCAGCCGTCGCTCTGCGGCAGGAAGGCTGGCGACCCAGGCGGGCAGCTTGCTGGCGATCAGGTTTTGCGGGTGGGCAGGGTCGGGGAGGGGGTGTCGCGCGGATTCGATCATGGTGAGCCTCGCATTTGTCGAAGGCTTCGATGCTATTGAGGGCTGCGCGCAGCCCGTGCATAACATGATCTCGCCGCAGACACATGCTCAAAGCGCAATTCAGGTTTATGATGGCCCTCGGCCGACCCAAACCTCACACGGAGTGCGCAATGCAGACCCTGTACCCGCAGATCAAACCTTACGCCCGGCATGATCTGGCCGTGGAAGCGCCGCATGTGCTGTATGTCGATGAAAGCGGCTCGCCGGAAGGTCTGCCTGTGGTATTCATCCACGGTGGCCCAGGCGCGGGCTGTGATGCCCAGAGCCGTTGCTACTTCGACCCCAACCTGTACCGCATCATCACCTTCGACCAGCGCGGCTGTGGCCGCTCCACGCCGCACGCGAGCCTGGAGAACAACACCACCTGGCACCTGGTCGAGGACCTTGAGCGCATCCGCAAGCACCTGGGCATCGAAAAATGGGTACTGTTCGGCGGCTCGTGGGGCTCGACCCTGGCGCTGGCCTACGCCCAGACCCATCCCGAGCGCGTTCACGGTCTGATCCTGCGCGGCATCTTCCTGTGCCGTCCGCAGGAAATCGAGTGGTTCTACCAGGAAGGCGCCAGCCGCATGTTCCCCGACTATTGGCAGGACTACATCGCACCGATCCCCGCGGAGGAGCGGGGTGACCTGGTCAAGGCCTTCCACAAGCGCCTGACCGGCAACGACCAGATCGCCCAGATGCACGCGGCCAAGGCCTGGTCCACCTGGGAGGGCCGGACCGCCACGCTGCGCCCGAATCCGCTGGTGGTCGACCGCTTCTCCGAGCCACAGCGCGCGCTGTCGATTGCCCGCATCGAATGCCACTATTTCATGAACAATGCGTTCCTGGAGCCTGACCAGCTGATTCGCGACATGCCGAAGATTGCCCATCTGCCGGCGGTGATCGTGCATGGCCGCTACGACGTGATCTGCCCGCTGGACAACGCCTGGGCGCTGCACCAGGCCTGGCCGAACAGCGAGTTGAAGGTGATCCGCGACGCCGGGCATGCCGCCTCCGAGCCAGGTATCACCGATGCCCTGGTGCGTGCGGCCGACCAGATGGCGCGCCGTCTGCTCGACCTGCCGCTGGAAGAAGCATGAAGGGCTTGCTGCAACGCGTGCGTGGCGCACGCGTGGAAGTGGGCGGGGAGATTGTCGGTGCCATTGACCAGGGCTTGCTGGTGTTGGTGGCGGTGGAGCCTGAAGATACCCGTGAACACGCCGACAAACTGTTGCACAAGCTGCTGAACTATCGCGTGTTCAGTGACGAGCAGGGCAAGATGAACCTGTCGCTCAAGGATGTCGGTGGCGGCCTGCTGCTGGTGTCCCAGTTCACCCTGGCGGCTGATACCCGCAGCGGCATGCGGCCGAGCTTCTCGACCGCCGCACCACCGGCGCTCGGGGCGGAATTGTTCGACTATCTTTTGAGCAAGGCACGCGGCCAGCATGCCGATGTGGCAAGCGGGCGTTTCGGTGCAGACATGCAGGTGCACCTGGTCAATGATGGCCCTGTGACATTCTTGTTACAAATATGAGGTCGAAAAACCCTTTGTTTATAGGAAAACAAGGGGTTTTGTACGATAAATAGTTAGTCCACACTGATGCGTTGTAACGCATCCTGCTGGATAATCGCGCGCTGCGTGAGCCTGCGTTCGCAGGTTCGTTTCACTCTGACTCGAGCATTGTCTGGACCCGTTTGGGGAATCATTAGGCCCTCATGGGGTCCGAACAGTGCTCGCCAACCCGGCATTTGTCGCTGGCCGTTGGTTTCATGATCTGTTTTCGGCGAGGGTTGCTCGTGATTGTTAGTCCCCAAAAAGCATCAAGAATCCCCGGCACCGGGCTGCGCAAGGCCCTGATGGCCAGTGTGGCACTGGTCGGCCTGATGAGCGCGGGCCAGCTGTGGGCATTCAATCTTGACGATGTTGCAGCCAAGGCAAAGGATCTGGCCGGCCAGAAATACGAAGCACCGAAGAGCAATCTGCCTGCGGTGTTCCGCGACATGAAGTTCGCGGACTACCAGAAGATCCACTTCCTCCAGGAAAAGGCCGAGTGGGCCAAGGACAAGACCCCGTTCAAGCTGTCCTTCTACCACCAGGGCATGCACTTCGACACACCGGTGAAGATCAACGAGATCACTGCCACCAAGGTCGAGGAAATCAAGTACGACTCGAGCCGCTTCGAGTTCGGTGACGTGCCGCATGACCCGGAAACCGTCAAGAACCTCGGTTACGCCGGTTTCCGCGTGCTTTACCCGATCAACAAGGCCGACAAGCAGGACGAGATCATGACCCTGCTGGGGGCCAGCTACTTCCGCGTGGTCGGCAAGGGCCATGTGTACGGCCTGTCGGCCCGTGGCCTGGCCATCGACACCGCGCTGCCGTCGGGCGAGGAGTTCCCGCGCTTCACCGAGTTCTGGGTCGAGAAGCCAAAGCCGGCCGACAAGCACCTGGTGATCTACGCGCTGCTGGATTCGCCACGCTCCACCGGCGCCTACAAGCTGATCCTGCGCCCGGGCAGCGATACCGTGGTCGACGTGCAGTCGCGGGTGTTCCTGCGTGACCAGGTCAGCCGCCTGGGTATCGCCCCGCTGACCAGCATGTTCCTGTTCGGCCCCAACCAGCCCTCCAAGGTGCTGAACTATCGCCCGGCCCTGCATGACTCCGAAGGCCTGTCGATCCATGCCGGCAATGGCGAATGGCTGTGGCGCCCGCTGAACAACCCGAAACACCTGGCCGTGAGCAACTTCAGCGTCGAGAACCCGCGTGGTTTCGGCCTGATGCAGCGCCAGCGCGCCTTCAGCGACTTCGAAGACCTCGACGACAACTACCAGAAGCGTCCAAGTGCCTGGATCGAGCCGAAAGGTGACTGGGGCAAGGGCACCGTCGACCTGGTCGAGATCCCGACCGCCGACGAGACCAACGACAACATCGTTGCCTTCTGGAGCCCGGAGAAGCTGCCTGAACCCGGCAAGCCGTTCGAATACGCCTACCGCCTGCACTGGACCATCGACGAGCAGCAGTTCCAGGCCCCTGACCTGGGCTGGGTCAAGCAGACCCTGCGCTCCACCGGTGACGTCAAGCAGTCCAACCTGATCCGCCAGCCAGACGGCAGCGTCGCCTTCCTGGTCGACTTCGCCGGCCCGGCCCTTGCCGCCCTGCCGGAAGACACCCCGGTGCGCAGCCAGATCAGCGTTGGCGACAATGCCGAGGTGGTCGAGAACAATCTGCGCTATAACCCGGAGACCAAGGGCTGGCGCCTGACCCTGCGGCTGAAGGTCAAGGAAGCCAACAAGTCCACCGAAATGCGCGCTGCGCTGGTGCGTGACGTGCCGGTCGAGCCGGCCAAGCCTGCTGCTGAAACCAAGCAGGAAAAGGCAGCAACCAAGCACGCCAAGCATGAGAAAACCGCCAAGGCGGAACCAGCCAAGGCCGAACAACCCGCCGCCGATGCGGCACCCACCAACGGGACCCCGGCCACCACTGAAAAAGTGCTGACCGAGACCTGGAGCTATCAGTTGCCTGCCGATGAGTAACTCAAGCGCAAGGCCAGAATCGCTTGGCGAATACCTGGCCCACCTCCCACTGAGCGATGAGCAGCGCGCGGAACTCGCCAGCTGCACTTCGTTCAGTGAGCTGCACCAACGCCTGGCGGCCAACCCGGCCGCCAACGCCACCGAGGCCGTGCAGGCCTCGGTCGGCCCGCGCCTGACCGTGGGCAGCGCCGCCGAGCTGGAAGATGCCGAGATGCTCGGTGTCGACGGCAGCGGCCGCCTGTGCCTGAAGATCGCGCCGCCGATCAAGCGCACCAAGGTCGTGCCCGAGCCATGGCGCACCAATGTGCTGATCCGCGTGTGGCGGCGCATGACGGGCCGTGCCAACGCGCCGCAGCCGCCCAAGCGCGAGCTGCCCGCTGCGCGCTGGCGCACGGTCGGCTCGATCCGTCGTTACATCCTGCTTGCCCTCATGATTGGCCAGACCATCGTCGCTGGCTGGTACATGAAGGGCATCCTGCCGTACCAGGGCTGGTCGTTCGTCGACCTGAACGAAGTCGTCAACCAGCCGCTGTGGGACACCGTGGTGCAGGTTTGGCCGTATGCCTTGCAGACGTCCATCCTGGTGCTGTTCGGCATCCTCTTCTGCTGGGTGTCGGCAGGCTTCTGGACCGCGCTGATGGGCTTCCTCGAGCTGCTCACAGGGCGTGACAAATACAAGATTTCCGGCAGCAGTGCCGGCAATGAGCCGATTGCCCCCGAGGCGCGTACCGCGCTGGTGATGCCGATCTGCAACGAAGACGTGCCGCGTGTGTTCGCGGGCCTGCGGGCGACCTTCGAGTCGGTGGCGGCCAGCGGCAACCTCGACCGTTTCGACTTCTTCGTGCTCAGCGACACCAACGACACCGACATCGCCGTGGCCGAGCAACAGGCCTGGCTGGACGTGTGCCGCGAAACCAAGGGCTTCGGCCGTATCTTCTACCGCCGCCGCCGTCGCCGTGTGAAGCGCAAGAGCGGCAACCTCGACGACTTCTGCCGTCGCTGGGGTGGCGAGTACAAGTACATGGTCGTGCTCGACGCCGACAGCGTGATGAGTGGCGAGTGCCTGAGCAGCCTGGTGCGCCTGATGGAGGCCAACCCGGACGCCGGCATCATCCAGACCGGGCCGAAAGCCTCGGGCATGGATACCCTGTATGCGCGCATGCAGCAGTTCGCCACCCGCGTATACGGCCCGCTGTTCACCGCCGGCCTGCACTTCTGGCAGCTGGGCGAATCGCACTACTGGGGCCATAACGCGATCATCCGCATGAAGCCGTTCATCGAGCACTGTGCCCTGGCTCCGTTGCCGGGCAAAGGTGCGTTCGCCGGCGCCATCCTTTCCCACGACTTCGTCGAAGCCGCGCTGATGCGCCGCGCCGGCTGGGGCGTGTGGATTGCCTATGACCTGCCGGGCAGCTACGAAGAACTGCCGCCGAACCTGCTCGACGAGCTCAAGCGCGACCGCCGCTGGTGCCACGGTAACCTGATGAACTTCCGCCTGTTCCTGGTCAAGGGCATGCACCCGGTGCACCGTGCGGTGTTCCTCACCGGGGTGATGTCTTACCTGTCGGCGCCGCTGTGGTTCCTGTTCCTGGTGTTGTCGACGGCATTGCTGGCGACCAACACCCTGATGGAGCCGCAGTACTTCATCGAACCGTACCAGCTCTACCCGCTGTGGCCGCAGTGGCACCCGGAGAAGGCCGTGGCGCTGTTCTCCACCACTATCGTGCTGCTGTTCCTGCCCAAGCTGCTCAGCGTCATCCTGATCTGGGCCAAGGGTGCCGTCGAGTACGGTGGGCGCATCAAGGTCACCCTGTCGATGCTGATGGAGATGCTGTTCTCCATGCTGCTGGCGCCGGTACGGATGATCTTCCATACCCGCTTCGTGCTGGCGGCGTTCCTCGGCTGGGCGGCAACCTGGAACTCGCCGCAGCGTGACGACGACTCCACCCCCTGGAGCGAAGCGCTGCGACGCCATGGTCCGCAGACCCTGCTGGGCTTCGCCTGGGCCGGGCTGGTGGCCTGGCTGAACCCGAGCTTCCTGTGGTGGCTGGCGCCGATCGTTGGCTCGCTGGTGCTGTCGATCCCGGTATCGGTCATCTCCAGCCGCACGCGCCTGGGCCTGGCGGCCAAGGACGAGAAGCTGTTCCTGATTCCCGAGGAGTACGCGACGCCGCAAGAACTGCTGGCTACCGACCAGTACACCCACGAGAACCGCTGGCATGCCCTGCATGACGGCTTCGTGCGTGCGGTGGTCGACCCTCGGCAGAACGCCCTGGCCTGCGCCATGGCCACCGCCCGCCACGGTCAGGCCGCGCCGATCGAGGCGCTGCGTGCCGAGCGCGTGGCCAAGGCGATCGAGGTCGGGCCGAAAGGGCTGGACCTCAACACCCGCCTGGCCTTGCTCAGCGATCCGGTGGCCTTGAGCCGCCTGCACGAGCAGGTCTGGGCAGAGCACAACGCGGCGTGGATCGATGTGTGGCGTGCCTCGATCAAGAACGACCCGCATTCGCCGCTGCTGCCGCTGCATCCGGAGAATGAAGGCCAGCCGGCACTCGTCGGCGCCTGATAGATCGCAATCGCGGATAAATCCGCTCCTACGAGGGTTACGCCTGTAGGAGCGGATTTATCCGCGATGCTTTTTTTTGGCCAACAAAGTCCCCCCCGGCTCTAGGTCCAAGCGCCGCCATGCGTTAGCATCCGTTTCCGATAATCCGCATCGGCCAGCACGGCCATGCCAAGACAATAAGATTCGCTTCTTTACTTGCTAGGGGACTTGGTGATGATCAAGAAATATCTTTCGCGACTGCTGGTCGGTGTCACCGCCCTGGTCGCCGTAACGGCGGCCCAGGCCGGCGCCATTGACGACGCGGTCAAGCGCGGCACCCTGCGGGTGGGCATGGACCCCACCTACATGCCGTTCCAGATGACCAACAAGCGCGGCGAGATCATCGGCTTCGAAGTCGATATCCTCAAGGCCATGGCCAAATCCATGGGCGTGAAGTTCGAGGCTGTTTCCACCGCATATGACGGCATCATCCCGGCCCTGCTGACCGACAAGTTCGACATGATCGGCAGCGGCATGACCCTGACCCAGGAACGCAACCTGCGCCTGAACTTCAGCGAACCCTTCATCGTGGTTGGCCAGACCCTGCTGATCCGCAAGGAGCTGGCGGGCGAGATCAAGTCGTACAAGGACCTGAACAACGAGAAGTACCGCCTGACCTCCAAGCTCGGCACCACCGGCGAGATGGTGTCCAAGAAGCTGATCGGCAAAGCCAAGTACCACGGCTACGACAACGAGCAGGAAGCGGTGATGGACGTGGTCAACGGCAAGGCTGACGCCTTCGTCTACGATGCGCCGTACAACGTGGTAGCGGTGGAGAAGGCCGGTGCCGGCAAGCTGCTGTTCCTCGAAGAGCCCTTCACCTATGAGCCGCTGGCCTTCGGCCTGAAGAAAGGCGACTACGACAGCATCAACTTCATCAACAACTTCCTGCACCAGATCAAGCATGACGGGACCTACGATCGTATTCACGACAAGTGGTTCAAGAACAAGGATTGGCTGAAGGAAATGGAATAAGGCCCAGGCCACAAGCCCGGCTTTATGACCCCGACGCGCAGGCAAACCCTGCGCGTTCGCATTTACGGAAGTACCCCACGTGATCAAACACAAGAAAGCCCAGTGGCCCTGGCATGGCTTGACCGCCCTGGTCCTGGTGGGCCTGGCGTTCAGCCTGTACATGGCCACTTCGATGATTTCCTACGAGTGGCGCTGGAACCGCGTACCGCAGTATTTCGCCTACAAGGCTGAAGAAACGCAACGCGCAGCCGGTTACGGCACCGTGCAGGAAATCGTCATTTCCGGCGACAATGCCCGCGTCACGCTGAAGGACGAAAGCGGCGCCGAGCAAGTGCTCGAGGTGGCCAAGGACAGCCTGCAACTGAGCCGCGGCGATGACGTCGCCGAAGGCGACCCGATCGGGGTGACCCGTCACTGGGCCGCTGGCCCGCTGGCCTGGGGCTTGTGGACCACGCTGTGGATTTCGGTGGTGTCCGGTGCGCTGGGCCTGGTGATCGGCCTGTTCGCCGGCCTGTGCCGGTTGTCGAACAACCCGACCCTGCGCGACCTGTCGACGGTGTACGTCGAACTGGTGCGCGGCACGCCGTTGCTGGTGCAGATTTTCATCTTCTACTTCTTCATCGGCACCGTGCTCAACCTGTCCCGGGAGTTTGCCGGGGTGGCCGCGCTGGCGCTGTTCACCGGCGCCTATGTCGCGGAGATCGTCCGCGCCGGCGTGCAGTCCATTGCCAAGGGCCAGAACGAAGCGGCTCGCTCGCTGGGCCTGAACGCCGGCCAGTCGATGCGCCACGTGATCCTGCCACAGGCATTCAAGCGTGTGCTGCCACCGCTGGCCGGGCAGTTCATCAGCCTGGTCAAGGACACCTCGCTGGTGTCGGTGATCGCCATCACCGAGCTGACCAAGAGCGGCCGCGAGGCCATTACCACGTCGTTCTCGACCTTCGAGATCTGGTTCTGCGTGGCCGGCCTGTACCTGCTGATCAACCTGCCGCTGTCGCACATCGCCAGCCGGCTCGAGCGGAGGCTTGCGCAAAGTGATTGAAGTCCGTGACCTGCTGAAAGTCTTCGACACCCGTGGCCATGTGGTGCGGGCTGTGGATAACGTCACCACCCAGGTCGCCAAGGGCGAAGTGGTGGTGGTGCTCGGCCCGTCGGGTTCGGGCAAGTCGACCTTCCTGCGCTGCCTCAATGGCCTGGAGCATTTCGACGAAGGCCGCGTGGCCATCGACGGCCTGCAACTGGCCGACCCGAAGACCGACATCAACGCCTACCGCCGCGAAGTCGGCATGGTGTTCCAGCACTTCAACCTGTTCCCGCACATGACCGTGCTGGAAAACCTGTGCCTGGCGCAGAAGGTGGTGCGCAAGCGCAACAAGGCCGAGCGTGAGGCCAAGGCCCGGGCGTTGCTGGAGAAAGTCGGCATTGCGCAGAAGGCCAACGAGTATCCGTCGCGCCTTTCCGGCGGCCAGCAGCAGCGGGTGGCGATCGCCCGTGCCCTGGCGATGGACCCGAAGGTGATGCTGTTCGACGAACCGACCTCGGCGCTGGACCCGGAAATGGTCGGCGAGGTGCTGGACGTGATGAAGACCCTGGCCCAGGAAGGCATGACCATGGTCTGCGTCACCCACGAAATGGGCTTTGCCCGGGAAGTGGCGGACCGCGTGCTGTTCTTCGATCATGGCAAGCTGCTGGAAGATTCGGCGCCGGCTGAGTTCTTTGCTGCGCCGAAAGACCCACGGGCTCAGGCCTTCCTGCGCCAGGTGCTGTAACCGCGGTGGATTCATCGCGGATGAATCCGCTCCTACGGGAAGCAGCGCAGATCCCTGTGGGAGCGGTTCATCGGGGCGCCGGACCGCCCGGTCCTACAGGTTGAACCGCCCCACCATCCCTCGCAATTGCCGCCCCAAGTGCTCCAGCTCCCCACTCGAAGCCGCGGTCTGTTCACTGGCCGTACTGGTCTGGTCCGACACATCCCTCACGCTGATCACGCTGCGGTTGATCTGCTCGGCCACCACGCTCTGCTCCTCGCTGGCCGTGGCGATCTGCTGGTTCATCCCCTGGATGCTCGATACCGTGTCGGTGATCTGCGCCAAGGCTTGTCCGGCCCTGCGGCTCAGCTCGACGCTTTGTTCGGTAAGACTCTTGCTGCTGTCCAGTAGCCGGTTCACTTCGTCGGTGCCGTTGTGCAGGCTGTCGATCAACTGGCCAATCTCTTCGGTCGCGGTCGAGGTTCGCTGGGCCAGGCCGCGCACTTCATCGGCCACCACGGCAAAGCCGCGTCCGGCTTCACCGGCCCGTGCCGCTTCGATGGCTGCATTCAAAGCCAGCAGGTTGGTCTGTTCGGACACCGACTTGATCACATCGAGAATGCTGCCGATGCGCTGGCTCTCGCCGGCCAGGTGCTGCATGGCGGCCAGGCAATGGTCCATCTGCCCCGCCAGTTGTTCGATACGGCCAATGGCTTCGCCTACCACCTGGTCACCCAGTTGCGCTTGCTGGTCGGCATTGGTGGCCGCCAGTGAAGCCTGTTCGGCGTTCTGCGCCACCTCCTGCACCGTGGCGCTCATCTGGTTCATGGCGGTGGCGACCTGGTCGGTTTCCTCGCGCTGCTGGTTGATGCGCAGCTTGGTGTCCTCACTGCTCGCTGCCAGCTGTGATGCCGCCTGGGAGAGCTGTCCGATACCCTGGTCGATGCCACCGATGAGTTCGCGCAGGCTGGCGATCATCTCGCTCATGCGGGTCTGTAGTTGTCCCATTTCGTCACGGCGCTGCACCGGTTCGAGCTGGCTCAGGTCGCCCTTGGCGATGCGCGCGGCCAACGCCAGCGTCTGGCGCAGCGGTTGGGTGATCTGCTGGGTAATCAACCACCCGGCGATGACGCCGACGATCAGGGCCAGCAGCGCCACACTGGTGAGCAAGGAGCGGGCAGCCACGGCCTCGCTGTCGCGTTGCTCCACCTTCCTGTCGCTCAGCTCCAGGCTGACGGCCCTGAGCTCGGTGCCCATCTGTTCCATTTCATTCTGCAACTGCTCGACCTGCAACGCCGTTTGACGGTACTGCTCGAGGCTGCTGCGGTACTTGTCCAGTTCGATGCCAGGCTGTTCCGTCAGCGTGCGTGGCAGCCCCAGTGGCGCAAGGCCTTTGAGCAGTTGGCCGAGGCTGGTATCGGCGGCGTTCAGGGCGACATCGCCGACCTTGGCGAAGTCCTCGAGGGGCGAGAAGGTGTAGGCCGGCACCAGGCTTTGTTGATTGGCTGTGTCGACCTGACGGCTCAGGTTATCCATCAGCCCCAGCACGCCGCCCTGACTATCGGCAGGCATCTTCAGCAGGGCCTGGGTCTGCAGCTCGTCGATCACGTCATTGAGCTTCTGCTCCTGGGCCTGCATCGCTGCGCGGACTGAACGGCGCTCGTCGACACTGCGTTGCAGTGTGGAGAAGGTATCGCGCAGGCGCTGCAGCAGCTGCAGCTTCTGGGTCAGCATCTGGCGTGATTCATCGACGCTGCTGCGCTGCTGCAGGGTGGTGAGCATGGCGTCGAGCTGCTGCAGGATACCGGCGATCTGCGCCTTGCTGGCGTCGTCCGCCAGCACCCGGTAGGTGATGCGCTCGGCGCGCAGGTCCTTGACCAGATCATTGATCTTGCCGATTTCGCTGAGCTGTTCCGAGCGGGTGATGGCGCCGTCCAGTGCGCGCCAGCCGCTGACCGTGGTGACCATGGTCAGCGCGAGGACCACGGCGAAGCCCAGGGCGAGCTTGGCGCCGACACTGATGTTGCCGAGCCTGTGATTGAGGTAGCCGAACATGGCAAGTCTCCGTCCAGTTGGTGGGGATGGGATGCTGGCGTAGTGCTGGCATCTCATCCCTGCCAATCGGCGGAGGGCTTGTAGGACTTGACCTGAAAGTTCTGTAGGAAAATTCAGCGCAAGTGCAGAGGCGTCAGAGCCTGAATCGTCCGACCAACCCTTGCAGATGGGTGCCCAGGCGCGCCAGTTCGACGCTTGAGCTGGCGGTCTCCTCACTCGCTGCGGAGGTCTGGTCGGAGATATCGCGAACATTCATCACGCTGCGGTTGATCTCTTCGGCGGTGGCGCTCTGCTGCTCGGCGGCGGTGGCGATCTGCTGGTTCATGGCCTGTATCGACGACACCGTGTGGGTGATGGTTTCCAGCGAACTGCCGGCGCGGCGGGTCAGTTCGACGCTGCTGTCGGTCAATTGACGGCTGGCGTCCATTACACTGGCCACGCGCTGCGTGCCGTTTTGCAAGCCGGCGATCAGCTCTTCGATTTCCTCGGTGGATTGCTGGGTGCGTTGGGCAAGGCTGCGCACCTCGTCGGCGACCACTGCAAAGCCGCGCCCGGCTTCACCCGCACGCGCCGCTTCGATGGCGGCGTTGAGCGCCAGCAGGTTGGTCTGTTGGGCCACCGACTTGATCACATCAAGCACGCTGCCGATCTTGTCGCTTTCGGCCTTGAGCTGGTTCATCGCTTCGCTGGAGTTGACCACTTCGCTGGCCAGGCGCTCGATCTGCGCGACCGCCTCGCTGACCACGCGATCGCCTTCGCGTGCCTGCTGGTCGGCCATGGCCGCCGCTTCCGAAGCTTGCTCGGCGTTGCGTGCCACTTCGTGGACGGTGGCAGCCATCTCGTTCATCGCAGTCGCTACCTGGTCGGTCTCGACCTTCTGATTATTGACCCCGGCGCTGGTCTGCTCGGTGACCGCCGACAGCTCTTCGGCGGCGCTGGCGATCTGCGTCACGCCATCGCCGATGCCGCCGATCAGTTCGCGCAGGCCCTGGGTCATGCGTTGCATGCTGGCTTGCAACTGGCCGAGTTCGTCGCGGCGAGTCGAATGCAGGTCCTGGCGCAGGTCGCCGTTGGCCACGCGCTCTGCGGCAGCCAGGGTCTGGCGCAAGGGGACGATGATCTGCCGGGTAATGGCCCATGCCGCGAGCAGGCCCAGTACCAGAGCCAAGGCCGTGGCACCGCCGAGCATGACTTTGGCCTGGGCAGTGCCGGCATCACGCACTTCGGTTTGCGAAACGGTCATGGCCTCGCTGGTCTGCAGCAGCAGCGAGCCCTGTTCAGCCATGCGCTGCAACGCCTGTTCACTGGCGTCCTGGGCATTGCCGAACTGGGTGACCGCATCGCGGTAAGCGGCCAGCGCGCTGGCCGAGTCGTCGAGGCTGGCGGCATGTTCGGCCGGCAGCTTGGCCGGCAGTGCCTTGAGCACGCTCAGCGCCTCGTCGATGGCCTTGAGCGCGGTCTGCTGGAAGTCAGCATTGCCGCTGTAGGTGTAGCCACGTACCTGGAAGCGCGCCTGTTGCACCAGTGCACTGACTTCCACGACCTGTTGGTACTGGCTGATGTCGCCGTTCTGCAGCAGGCGCTGTTGCACCCGGTTGATCAGTTCGACGGCCTTGTCGGCGCTGTCACCCAGCACGCCGCGGGCGGCCTCGCGGCGCTGGCCGGCCTGTTTGAGGTCGTTGAAGGCTTGCTGGTACTGGTTTACGGCGGCCTGCTGCTGTTGCAGGCGCTGGCGGTCGGTGGGCTGTTCGATCTGCCCGAGCATGAAGGTGATCTGCCGTTCGAGATTGCCCAGGGCCTTTTCCAGCTCGCCGATGGCCGCATCGCTGCGGTCACGCTGGTAGTGCTGGCGGGCGATGCGCAGCTCCTGGGTGTACTGGTGGATCACCGAAATGTTGCCCAGTTTGTCACCACGCTCGGTGACACTGTTCAAACCCTGCCAACCCGTAAAGGTGATGGCCAGGGTCAACACCAGCACCAGGCCAAAGCCCAGCCCCAATTTGCGATTGACGCTTACATTCCCGAGCGATTGGGAAAACCATTGGTACATGTTCGACTCCCCGGCAACGTGGCAGCACAGATTATTGTAGTGTTGCCAACGCCATCGGCTTGCGCTGGGGAAACTTGATAGGTAAAAGCTGACCCGTCTGTCAGAAAATCCGTGAGAGCAAGGCGGTTACCGCGGTTTCCACACGAAGAATGCGCTCACCCAGCTGCACAGGTGCCAGGCCAGCCTTGCCGAACAGGTCAATTTCGTAAGGAATCCAGCCGCCTTCGGGGCCGATGGCCAGGGTTACCGGGCCTTCAACCGCGCGTGGGCAGGCCGGGTAGGGGCCAGGGTGGCCAACCAGGCCGAGGGTACCTTCGGCGATGGCAGGCAGGCGGTCTTCGACGAACGGTTTGAAGCGCTTTTCGATGATCACTTCGGGCAGCACCGTGTCGCGGGCTTGCTCAAGGCCGAGAATCAGGTTCTCGCGGATGGTTTCAGGGTTGAGGAAGGGCGTTTGCCAGAAGCTTTTCTCAACCTTGTAACTGTTGACCAGGATCAGCCGCGGCACACCCAGGGTGGCCACGGTCTGGAACAGCCGGCGCAGCATTTTCGGGCGCGGCACTGCGAGCACCAGGGTCAGCGGCAGTTTGGCCGGCGGCTGTTGGTCGAAGGCGACCTCCAGCTCGGCTTCATGCTTCTCCAGGCGCAGCACGGTGGCCTTGCCCATCAGCCCGTTGATGCGGCCCACGCGCAGCGTGTCGCCCACCGCGACACCGTGGATTTCCTGCATGTGGGTAAAGCGCCGATCAGCGAGAACGACACGTTCGGCCGAGACGAAATCGGCCTCTTCAAGAAGTAACAGGTTCACGGCTGGGTCGCTGGCGGCTGGTCGTCAGGGGCGTTGTTGGCTTCGTCGTCGGCATGGCTGCGTTTGCGGATCAGGCTGCCACACAGCACGCCAATCTCGAACAGCAGCCACATCGGCACCGCGAGCAGTGTCTGCGAGAAGATGTCTGGCGGCGTGAGGATCATGCCGACCACGAAGCAGCCGATGATCACGTACGGGCGGACCTTCTTCAGGTACTTCACGTCGACCACGCCGATCCACACCAGCAGCACTACGGCCACCGGGATCTCGAAGGCGACACCGAAGGCGAAGAACAAGGTCATGACGAAGTCGAGGTAGGCGGCGATGTCGGTCATCATCGCCACGCCTTCCGGTGTGGCTTTGGCGAAGAAGCTGAACATCAGCGGAAACACCAGGAAATAGGCGAAAGCCATGCCGGCGTAGAACAGCAGGATGCTAGACACCAGCAACGGAATGGCAATGCGCTTTTCATGGCGGTACAGGCCTGGGGCGATGAAGCCCCAGATCTGCTGGAGAATGAACGGGATCGCCAGGAACAGCGAGACGATCATGGTCAGCTTGAACGGCGTGAGGAACGGTGAGGCCACGTCGGTGGCGATCATCGTCGCATTGGCCGGCAAATGGTCGCGCAGCGGCGCCGAGACCAGGGTGTAGATCTGCTGGGCGAAGGAGAACAGCCCGGCAAAGATCAGGAAGATGACTGCCACACAGCGCAGCAGGCGGGTGCGCAGTTCGGTCAGGTGCGAAACCAGCGGCATTGGCTGGTCATGTTCCGGGTTCTCGCTCATGGGGCTCGCGGCGGTTGAGGCGGTTCAGAAGGTGTGACCGGGGCGGCAGGTGGCTCGACCGGCCTGGCTTCGAGCCCGGCAGGTGGCTGCACGCTGGCCGTGGTTACCGGCGGCTGCGCAGGTGGCGTCAGTGGGTTGAGGATGCGCTTGGCTTCCTCTTCCATCTGCAGGATGTGCTCGTTGTGCAGCTGGCGGCGGATGTCGTCGGCGCCGATTTCGCGCTCGACCTCCATCTTGATCGCATTGAAGCTGCGTTTCAGCCGCCCGATCCATAGCCCCGCAGTACGCGCGGCGCCAGGCAGGCGCTCGGGGCCGAGCACCAGCAGGGCGACCAGGCCGACGAGCAGCAGCTCGCTGAAGCTGATGCCGAACATGGGTCAGTCTTTCCGCTGCGGCTCTTGGACCGGCTGGGCCTGGCCCTCGATGGTGTGGCCTGGCTGCGGCTGCGCGCTGTTCTGCTGGTGAGGCGCCTGCACTGGCGGCACCGGCTGGGCGGGCGGCGGGGTCTGCTCGGCCGGCCTGTTCTCTTCATCGCTCATGGCCTTGCGGAAGCCCTTGATCGACTCGCCCAGGTCGCTGCCGAAGTTCTTCAGCTTCTTGGTGCCGAAGACCAGCACGACGACCACCAGCAGGACGATCCAGTGTTTCCAGTCAAAAATACCCATGGTGCTCTCCTAGAATTCTATTGGCTCAGGCCGAAGGCTGACGCGCGGCCTTTTCATCGTGCCCGGAAAGCCCGAAACGGCGCTCCAGTTCATCTAGCACGGCTTGCGGATGCTGGCCCAGCGCACTGAGCATGACCAGGCTATGGAACCACAAGTCTGCGGTTTCATAGATGACATCACTGTAATCCTTGCTCACGGCAGCGTCTTTGGCTGCGATGATGGTCTCGACGGACTCTTCGCCGAGCTTTTCGAGGATCTTGTTCAGGCCCTTATGGTACAGGCTGGCCACGTAAGAGCTGTCAGGAGCCGCTTGTTTGCGCTCTTCGAGCACTTCGGCCAGGCGATTGAGGGTGTCGCTCATGTCAGTGTCCTGCGCTGTAGATGGCATCCGGATCTTTCAGAACCGGGTCGACGGTTTTCCACTGGCCATCCTGGTAGACGCGGTAGAAGCAGCTTTCACGGCCGGTATGGCAGGCAATATGGCCCAGTTGCTCGACCATCAGGATGATCACGTCGGCATCGCAGTCCAGGCGCATTTCATGCAACTTCTGCACATGGCCGGACTCCTCGCCCTTGCGCCACAGCTTGCCACGGGAACGCGACCAGTAGATGGCGCGTTGTTCGGCGGCGGTCAGCGCCAGCGATTCGCGGTTCATCCAGGCCATCATCAGCACGCGTCCGGTCTTGTGGTCCTGGGCGATCGCCGGTACCAGGCCATCGCTGTTCCACTTGATCTCGTCCAGCCAGTCTTTCATCGTCGACTCCAAAGCGGGCCCGCTCCTGTGCCGGGCCCTTTGCGCTAGTGTGCCAGCCAGCAGCGCGGCTGGCTATTGGCGCACAATCAGGTAAAGCCCGGCAGCCAGCATCAGCCAGGCCGGCCAGGCGCCAGGTGCGGCCAGGCTGGCGGCCTCGGCCGCGCCGGTGGCCAGTACCGCACCGCCGCCAAGCAGGCCGGCACCGAGCAGGCGCAGCGCCCAGCGGTCCTGGCGGCGACGCTCCGGCAGCTGCGGGTCTTCCAGGTGCGGCTGCGACAGGCGTTCGAGCAGGTCGCGGGCCATGCCAGCCAGGTGCGGCAGCTGCTCGACCTGGCCATGAATGTTGCCGAGCACCGCCTTGGGGCTCATGCGTTCGCGCATCCAGCGTTCCAGGAATGGCTTGGCGGTGCTCCACAGGTCCAGGTCGGGGTACAGCTGCCGGCCCAGGCCTTCGATATTGAGCAGGGTCTTCTGCAGCAGCACCAGCTGCGGCTGGACTTCCATGTTGAAGCGCCGGGCGGTCTGGAACAGACGCATCAGCACCTGGCCAAAGGAAATATCCTTTAACGGTTTTTCGAAGATCGGCTCGCACACGGTGCGAATAGCCGCTTCGAACTCATTGACCTTGGTATGCGCTGGTACCCAGCCCGAGTCGATGTGCAGTTCGGCAACGCGGCGATAGTCGCGCTTGAAGAAAGCGATCAGGTTGCGCGCGAGGTAGTCCTGGTCTTCGGCGGTGAGGCTGCCGACGATGCCGCAGTCAATGGCAATGTACTGCGGGCTCCATGGTTTGACTGTGCTGACGAA
Source organism: Pseudomonas vlassakiae (assembly GCF_014269035.2). Classification (GTDB taxonomy): domain Bacteria; phylum Pseudomonadota; class Gammaproteobacteria; order Pseudomonadales; family Pseudomonadaceae; genus Aquipseudomonas; species Aquipseudomonas vlassakiae. The sequence continues at coordinate 149,769 of NZ_JABWRP020000004.1, read as the reverse complement.
GATGTTGCCGGGGTGCATGTCGGCATGGAAGAAGCTGTCGCGGAACACCTGGGTGAAGAACACTTCCACGCCACGTTCGGCCAGCATCTTCATGTCGGTGCGCTGGTCGGCCAGGGTGGCCATGTCGGTCACCGGCACGCCGTAGATGCGCTCCATCACCAGCACCTTGGGGCGGCACAGGTCCCAGTACACCTGGGGCACGTACATCAGCTCGGAACCTTCGAAGTTGCGCCGCAGCTGGCTGGCATTGGCCGCTTCGCGCAGCAGGTCGAGTTCGTCGTAGATGGTCTTTTCGTAGTCGCCGACGATTTCCACCGGGTGCAGGCGGCGGGCGTCGGCCGAGGCGCGCTCGGCGGCCTTGGCGATCTGGAACAGCCAGGCCATGTCCTGGGCGATGACCGGCTTCAGGCCAGGGCGCACCACCTTGACCACCACCTCTTCGCCACTCTTGAGGCGGGCGGCATGCACCTGGGCGACCGAGGCCGAGGCCAGTGGCTCGACGTCGAAACGGCTGAACACTTCGCCGACCTTGGCGCCGAGCTGCTCTTCGATCAGCGCCACGGCTTTTTTCGGGTCGAACGGCGGCACGCGGTCCTGCAACAGCATCAACTCGTCGGCGATGTCGGTGGGCAGCAAGTCGCGGCGGGTGGACAGCAACTGGCCGAACTTGATGAAGATCGGCCCCAGGTCCTGCAGCGCCAGACGCAAGCGCGCACCGCGGCTGAGCGCAGAGGGCTTGCGCGGCAGCCAGCGCCAAGGCATCAGCAGGCGCAGGCTGGCCAGCCACCAGGGCAGCAGGGGTTGTTCGAACAGCAGGTCATCGAGACGGTAGCGGATCACCACGCGCTGGATGCGAAAGAGACGGCGGACGGCGAGCAGCTTCATGCGTTTTCGCTGGTATCAAGGGATCGGGAGAGGCGCTTGAGGCGTGCCTCCAGGCGTTCTGTGTCGAGCTTAAGGGCATCGAGTTCGCTGAAGGCGGCTTCAGCTTCGCGCTTGCCGACCAGGGTACGGGACTCTTCGGCCAGGTATTCGGACAGGTTCTGGCTGAAACGTGCCAGGCCCTGGCGGGTCCAGCGTGCGCGCAGGCGGATGTGCCCGGCCAGCATCGCCGTGGCCACCGGGCCGAGCCAGCGCTGCAGCTCGTGTTCCCAGTCCAGCTCCAGGTCCTGCAGCATGCCGAACAGGTCGAGCAGCACGGCACTGTCGCCATGCAGTTCGACCTGCGGGCTGTGCAGCACGGCGGTCTTGTCCTTGGCCACGGCCAGTTGCACCAGGCTACCGACCGGGGCGCGCAGGCTGCAGTCGACCTCGCCCTCCCAATGGGCGGCGAGCATCAGGCCTTCTTCATCAGGCAGGATGAACACCTGCAGGGCCGGCTGGCGGCAGTCGATCTCGATGACCTTGCCTCCGAGCGCGGCCAGCCGCGGCAAGGCCGTGCTGTCCATGCGCAGGACACGGTTCAGGCCATGTTCGACACTGGCAAGCAGCCCGGCCAGCAGCATCAGGGCTTGATTCCCCGGTGCACGGCAACGATGCCGCTGGTCATGTTGTGGTAGGTGACGCGGTCGAAACCGGCCTCCACCATCATGCTCTTGAGGGTTTCCTGGTCGGGGTGCATGCGGATCGACTCGGCGAGGTAACGGTAGCTTTCGGAGTCATTGGTGATCAGCTTGCCGGCCAGCGGCATGAAGGCGAACGAATAGGCGTCGTAAGCCTTGGACATCAGCTTGTTGGTCGGCTTGGAGAACTCCAGCACCAGCAGGCGCCCGCCCGGCTTGAGCACGCGCAGCATCGAACGGATGGCCTGGTCCTTGTGGGTGACGTTGCGCAGGCCGAAGGCGATGGTCACGCAGTCGAAGTGGTTGTCGGGGAACGGCAGCTTCTCGGCATCGGCCTGGACGAACTCGATGTTGCCGGCCATACCACGGTCGAGCAGGCGGTCACGGCCGACCTTGAGCATCGATTCGTTGATATCGGCGAGCACCACCTGGCCGGTCGGGCCGACCAGGCGCGAGAACTTGGCGGCCAGGTCGCCGGTACCGCCGGCGATGTCCAGCACGCGGTTGCCGGCGCGCACGCCGGACAACTCGATGGTAAAGCGCTTCCACAGGCGGTGCATGCCGCCGGAGAGCACGTCGTTCATCAGGTCGTACTTGGCGGCCACCGAGTGGAACACTTCGGCGACTTTCTTCGCCTTCTGGCTTTCGGGGACGTCCTGGTAGCCGAAATGGGTGGTGGGTTCGGCGTGTTCGCCTTTGCGCTGGTCGTTCATATCGCTTCACCGGAAAAAATTACCGCCCATTCTAGGGCGAACGGGCGGATTTGTCTTGGCGGGGTGTGCCGGGTGGCAGGCGCGGGCATAATGCAGATTATGTCTACATTGCCAGGAACATCCGCATGACCCAGATCAGCGTCGAACGCAAACACTCCCTCGGCCGCGATGCCGCCCGCGCCAAGGCCGAAGCGCTGGTCGACAGGCTCAGCCGTGAATACGACCTCAAGGCCACCTGGCAGGGTGACCGGGTCGACGTCGCCCGCAGCGGCGCCAACGGCAGCGTGCACATCGGTGAAGACAGCATTCGCGTGGAGCTGAAGCTGGGCATGATGCTGTCGATGATGAGCGGCACCATCAAGGCCGAGATCGAGCGCGCGCTGGACAAGGCCCTGGCCTGACACACATGGCCAGGGCCGCGCGGGCAGCACTGGGGATACCGCGTCAGTCGGCAGGGAACGGAATCAGGTCCCTGACCTGCTCGTACGTCAGGTCGCCGCGGTAGACCTTCAGCCGCTCATGCGGGTTGAGGGCATCCTCCAGCTGGGCGTCGCGCATCTTCGCCGTCGCGAACTTCAGATGCCCCTTGGCGAAGTCCCTTGCTGCAGCGTTGTGGCGCGTGTAATGGAAGTGAGCCTCCCAGAAGATGGCGTTGCTGTTCGCTTCCTTGCGGTACAGGGTATAGACATCGAGGAAGTCCCTTTCGCCCAGGCGGCGGCGGATGGCAGTCCGCCTGATCTCGACCAGCCCGTTCTCCAGCAGGAAGCGCAGCGCCTTGCTGTCGGGGTGGCGAGTGGCGAGATAGATGGCCTTTAGCCGAGCGTATTTTTCCTTTTGCACGCGCTCGATGGCGTCATTGAGGTTGTCGAGCAGGGTCGGGCTGGATTCGCGTTCGAGCTGGCTGGTCACGGCCGTCAGCCTTTCGATGTGATGGTCGAGTACATCCGACAGGCTGTTCGGTTCGTCGTCGAATAGCCTGGCTCGGGCAATTTCGTTATCCGTTTCGGCCACCAGGCGGGTGCCCAGGCTGCGCAGCGCCTTCTGGCTGGCGCGCGGCTGCGGCTGCACCTCGACCCACGTGCTGCCTTGTGCTTCGTATTCGGCAACCGGCTGCAGCGCGACGGGGTCGTACTGTATGGCTTTGCCGTCGCGTAGTGCCTCATCGACCAGCAGGGTCTTGTGCCGGGCCGTGCGGATCACCCGCAGCCGTGTGCGACGCATGTTCTGCGGCCTGGCCGGTGGCGCGGGCCTGGCCACCGGCCAGTCGGGATGTTGCTCGGCATCCAGGCGGGCATTGGCGTGGTCCAGTGCGCGTTCGGCCATGCGCCTGAGCGTCGACATCTCCCTGAGGTAGGCCTGCAGGTATTGCCTGTTCCAGGCGGGATCCTCCAGCGTCAGCAGGTATTTCGCCGTGCCCAGTCCTGTTTCGTACTGTTGCAGGCTGCTCTCCAGGACGGCGATCTGGTCTTGCACGGACGGGTCCGCACGCAACAGGCCATCATGGCTGACCATGGCCTGATGCATGTCTCTGTTGCGCAGGTTCAACTGCTCCTGGTACATCCTGTCGACATTGCCCGCATTCAGTTGCATGCGGTCAAGGGCCAGCGCCTGTAGGTCGGAGATGATCTGGGCATGCACGACCAGGGTGGAGTAGGGGCGCGTATCGATCACCTCCCTGAGGTGACTGTGTTTATCCGGATACACGATCCGAGGGTCATCGAGGACCTCGGTGATCATCTCGTCCAGCCGTTGGCTGACGGTAAGCAGGCGTTTATGAACGGCCAGGGCGTTTTCACGGGTCTGGCGATAAACGCCATAGGCTTCGCGTTGGGTGGGCGTGGTCGGTAGCCGCGCGATCGCCATGGCCTGCAGGTCGATGCCATCGTAACTGACTTGCGACAGCAGGCGGGTGTACAACTGGGTATCGTTCTGGATCAGTGTCTGGTACCAGGGCCCGACCTCGGCCTGGTAGTCGATGCTGCCAAAACGCCGCATGGCTGGCGCCTTCAGGAAGTTCAGCAGCTCGATGTTGGACTGCAGCAGGGAAGCCCGTTGTTCGTAGAGCTTGCTGACGGCCCGTACGGTACTGGCATGAGCTGCCCTGAGCCTGTCGCGCTCCCCGCGCATCTTGGCCATGCGTGGCGTTTCGACGAGCATTTCTCGGTTCTGCTGGCTGCGCTGTTTCGTAAGCTCTTGCGAGTAGGCCTTTTCATGTTCGTCCAGCGGGACCAGGGTTGCCAGGTTGCTGTCGAGCATTGCATCGACTTCCTTGAGCGGCGCCTGATTCCCCAACAGCTGGTTGACCAGCCTGAGGTGCTCGGTCTTGTCGGGCGTCTTTACCGGCGCCCCTCCCGGCAGGCTCAGGCTGATCGACCATTCGCCGTTCCAGCGGCTTACCCAGGGCCCCATGGCGCGTTCGCGGCCGACAATGTGGTAGCCGTCGTCCGCGCCGCCCTGGGCGACCCATTCGCCTTTGCTCAGGTCAGGGCCGATGATGCGCACGCCGTTCCAGCTTTCCTGCACCTCGAAGGCGGCATCGGCGAGCTTCACATAGAGCCGCCCGTCAACCCGGTAGAGGCCGCGCAGTCGCCCTGTTTCCAGCGGTAGCTGCCCCTTCAGCGACTGCCTGGCCTGGAGCCTGACCAGAGCCTGGAGCTCCCCGGGGGACAACTTGTCCAGGCGCTGGACATCGCCATAGCGACTGCCCCTGAGCAGGACCGACTGCCGTTCGATCACGGCCTCTTGCCAGCTCCGTTCTTGCACGGGGTTCGCTGCTTCTACCAGGTTCACGCCGCGTTCGGCCGGCTCGGCGAAGTGCAGCAGCGGCGCGCGCCCACGCTGGGGCACGCTCTCGGCGCCACGCTGCGCGACCAGCATCGCGAGGTTGGTCAGCAGGTCGGTGGCGGCCATGATTCGCGCATCGTCGCCGCCTTCGGCAAGGGTCCGCAGGTCGTCCGCGGAGGCCGAGAGTGCCACCATCAGCCAGGTGATACCGGCCAGGGGGCCGCGCCACAGGAGGGTGGCGCCATTGAAGATGGCCCAGGCGACCTGCCTGACCAGCTCGCCCTTGATCTGGGCATTGGATACGCTCCTGCGGGCGGCGAAATGCAGCATGGTTTGCACCCTGGCGTCCAGCAGGTGGCCATCCAGTCCGCTGGACCAGGGGTCAAATGCCAATTCGACCGGCTGCCTGGTGTTTTCCAGGGCCAGTTCGGTCACGACCGAGCCGATATTCAGCGAGGCCGCCAGGTCATCCAGGCCGACATGCAAGTGCGGTATGCGCAGGCCACCCTTTTCGTAGATCGGCCGCGCATCGTCGTCCAGCGCATCGATGACGCTCTTGTGCAGCTCGGCATTGCTGCGTATGTGCTCCAGCATTCGCTCACGGCTGGTGAACGCCAGCAGGGAATCACCGTCGTGGAGAGGGCGGTAAAGCACCCAGCTGTCAGGCAGCTGGATCAGGAACATGCCATGCACCAGGTCGCGGGTTGTCGCCCCCGGTTCCCGACGCAGCGCCAGCGGGGCGATGGCAGGCTGCTCGTCACCGGCGCCCTTGCAAAAGCCCAGCAGCGCCGTGCTCTGGGCTTCGCTCAACTGCTGGTCGAGACGCGCCTTGAGGGTGTCGAAGCGCAAGTGCTGGCGCCATTCCCTGGCGTACTGGGCGATACGCTCGTGCTTTCGCGGCTGGGCATCGACCAGGCTGCGCAGGTAGGTGGGATAGTTGCCGCCGATGTCGAGGGTACGAATCAGGTCCTCGACATGGCGGATCGTCAACCAGCCGGTGTAGGTCTGGCCTTGGCCTTCGCTGATGCGTGTCATCACCTCGTCGGGCCCGAGGCGGGAAATGGCCAGCGTGGTGAGGCTTTCGGTACGCAGGTATTGGGCTTGCGGCTGCGCGGCCATTGAGCTGCCGAGCACCTGGTCGATGCTGATGAAGACCTGGTCGGGGTCACAGGGTGTTTCACCCGGGTGGTCAAGCCGCAGCTGCTCGCGCAGGCGGCGATGGGCATAGCGTTGTATGTCGTCGATATCACCGAGCGAAGTGCGGCCACGGGATTGCCCCTGGCTGGCGGCCAGGTCAAGCAAGGCGCCCTGGTAGGCGAAGCGCTGCTGCGCATCGGCACTGGCCAGCCAGCCGGGCAGTGCGATGGCGGGCAGGCCCGCTACCTGCAAGGGTTGGTCGAGAAAACTGCCTGAAGGGTCGCAGGCTGCGGCGTACGCCTTTTCCAGGGCATCGATGGAGGCCAGGCCAGTCACACGCAAGCGCCTGAGATCGTCCAGCAGGCCATTGAGCTGCTGCAGGACCTGGAACTGCACGGGGTCCCCGCTTAGCGGCCGCTGCGCCCAGGACAGGCTGTCGAAGCGGTAGCGCTCCGCCAGTTCGTCTTGCAGGGCGGCGGCGAAGGCTGCCCGGTCGACGTAGCGGCGAATCACCCCGGAGGGTTTGCACCAGAGTACCCGCTGGTCCGACTCCTCGCCTGGGCCCAGCAGCAGATCGGGCAACAGGCGTGACCAATCCTTGCCGTCGACGCTCAAGGTCACCTGCACGACGTTCACCGCGACGTTCTGGCCAGCCCCTTCGAGCATGGCGTACAGCAAAGCCTGGTCATCGGCGTCCAGCCCCTGGCGCGGGATATTGTTCAGCTGGGCCGCCTTGATGAGGTTGGCCAGCCACTGCATGCGCGGGGTATCGGAACCTTCGTCGACACCGTTCCAGAAGCTGATCTGGGCTTGCGCAAAGGCGTCTGGCAGTTTGACCAGCACAGGCTCAAGGTCAGCCTCCAGTTTCACCATGTCCAGGTCGATACGCGGTTGCTGGCTAGTGCCGCTGCCTTGCGGCTGTGGATGGAATATTGCTGGCGGAGCGAGTGACAGCGCATCGCTCGCCGTCAGCTGCAGGGGCGTGCCGTTCAGGTAGTGCTGCAGCAGCTCGTCCAGCAGCGAGCCTGGGCGGGCATCGCCTGCTGCGGATGACGCGCGCATCAGCGTGAATCCGTCGAGTGAAGACAGCTGTGGATAATTACCCGGAATCATCGGGTAACGGTCGATCAAGGCCTTGAAGGCTTCGTCCGCCAGGACCGCGCGCAGGCCCGGGCGCTGGCGGAAGCACGCCGCTACCGCTTGCTTGAAGGTGGTTGTCGATGATGTGCTGGATGCGTGCATGGACGGGGCTCCGGTGGAATGGAGCCCAAGACCCTAGCGGGTTGCCCGCCTGCGGATGGGGTACATGAATGCAGCGCCTCGAGCTTAGGGTGAGGTTTCTAATTTTTCTGCCTACCGTGTGCATGAGCCCAACCTCCATGGGCGGTTTTTCCTCCACTCATGAGCATGAGGTAGACAGCATGGCCAAAGTGATTGTGAAGAAAAAAGACGAAGCCCTGGGCACGTTGGGCGAAGTGCGTGGCTACGCCCGCAAGATCTGGCTGGCCGGTATCGGCGCCTATGCCCGGGTCGGCCAGGAAGGCTCTGATTACTTCAAGGAACTGGTCAAGGCCGGTGAAGGCGTCGAGAAACGTGGCAAGAAGCGCATCGACAAAGAGCTCGAAGCTGCCAACCACCAGCTCGATGAAGCCACTGAAGAAGTCAGCCGTGTACGTGGCAAGGTCGAAATTCAGTTGGACAAGATTGAAAAAGCTTTCGACGCACGGGTAGGTCGCGCCTTGAATCGCCTTGGCATTCCGTCTAAACATGACGTTGAGGCGTTGTCCATCAAGCTTGAACAGCTGCATGAGCTGCTCGAGCGCGTCGCGCACAAACCATAAGGAGAGCAGGATGGCTGGCAAGAAGAATTCCGACAAAGAAGGCAGCTCCTGGATCGGCGGGGTCGAGAAGTACTCCCGCAAGATCTGGCTGGCAGGGCTGGGGATCTATTCGAAGATCGACCAGGACGGCCCGAAGCTGTTCGACTCGCTGGTGAAGGATGGCGAGAAGGCTGAAAAGCAAGCGAAGAAGACCGCTGAAGACGTCGCTGAAACAGCCAAGTCCTCGACCACCTCACGCGTATCGGGTGTGAAGGATCGGGCGCTGGGCAAGTGGAGCGAACTCGAAGAGGCCTTCGACAAGCGTCTGAACAGTGCCATCTCCCGTCTCGGCGTACCGAGCCGCAACGAGATCAAGGCCCTGCACCAGCAGGTCGACAGCCTGACCAAGCAGATCGAGAAACTGACCGGTGCTTCGGTCACCCCGGTCTCCTCGCGCTCTGCAGCCGCCAAACCGGCAGCGAGCAAGGCAGCGGCCAAACCCTTGGCCAAGTCCGCAGCAAAAACGGCGGCTGCCAAGCCGGCTCCCAAGACTGCGGCTAAACCGGCAGCGGCCAAACCCGCAGCCAAGGCCGCAGCGGCCAAGCCAGCGGCAAAACCGACTGCCAAGCCCGTTGCAGCCAAGCCTGCCGCAGCGAAGAAACCGGCGGTGAAGAAAGCACCGGCCAAACCGGCAGCCGCCAAGCCAGCAGCACCAGCGGCCAGCGCCGCTCCGGCTGCTACCGCAGCGCCGGCGCCAACTGCGGCCCCGGCCAGCAACCCGGCTTCGGCTCCGGCCAGCACCGGTTCTCTGCTCTGAGAGCGGCGTAACGCCCTTCGCGGGTAAACCCGCTCCCACAGGCACAGCGCCGGATCCAGCATCAGCGCTGTCCCTTGTAGGAGCGGGTTTACCCGCGAAGACGTCGGTGCAGCAGTACATCTCCTACCGGTTTACCCCTCCAGATACCGCACCGCCAGCTCCTCCGCTGCCGTTCGTGCCTGCACCTGCAGATGCGGCGCCACCAGCATCATCACCTGGTACACCACGATCCCCGAATCCCCCTCGCGCCCCAGTACCCGCTGGTAGTCGAGCGAGAACATCAAGGTCAGGGTGATCTGCTCCACCAGTTGGCCCAATGCCTGCGTCTCACTGACCACTTGCCCCTGACCCTTCAGGCTGGCCAGCAGTGCCGCCAAGGTGCGTTTGAGTGCGTTGATCAGGCTGCGCATGCCCCTTGCCAGCTTCGGCAGGCGCCCGGTCAGGTTGGACAGGTCCTGGAACAGGAACCGGTACTGGGCCATGCGCTCGACGATCAGGTGCAGGAACAACCAATAATCCTCGGCCTCCAGACGCACCTCCAGCGGTGGGTCGAGCAGCGGCATCAAGGCTTCCTCGAAGCGGTCGAACAGCCCGTGAATCAATGGCTCCTTACCGTGGAAGTGGTAATACAGGTTGCCCGGGCTGATGCCCAGCTCGTTGGCGATCTCCAGGGTCGAGACATTGGGTTCGCCCTGCGCGTTGAACAGCTGCAGGGCGCATTCGAGGATACGGTCTCGGGTCTTCATCCAGTCAGCGTGCTCATCGGGTCAGGACATAGGTGCCTGGCGCAGGGCCCAGCGGTGGATACGTGGCGTTGCCCAGTTCCGTGCGTGGCGCCTTGAGCGGGCCGGAGCGCGGTGTGATCCACTCCAGCCACAACGGCCACCAGCTGCCGTCGCGGCGCTGCGCGTCGTGGAACCAGGCGCGTGGGTCGCTCGATAGCCTGGGGTTTTCCAGGTAGTACGCCTTGGGGTTGCCGGGTGGGTTGATGATGCTCTGGATGTGCCCGCTGTTGGCCAGCACGAACTGCCGGTCGCCACCGAGCAGCAAGGCCGAGCGGTACACTGCGTCCCATGGCGTGATGTGATCGTTGCTACCCGCCACGGTGAAGCTGTCAAGGTCGACCTGCTTCAGGTCGATGGGGGTGCCGCACACCTCCAGGCCAGCGGCGTGGGTCAGCGGGTTGACCTTGAAGAAGTCCAGCAGGTCACCGTGCAGCGCGGCCGGCAGGCGCGTGCTGTCGGCGTTCCAGTAGAGGATGTCGAAGGCCGGCGGCGTCTTGCCGAGCAGGTAGTTGTTGACCCAGTAGTTCCAGATCAGGTCGTTGGGCCGCATCCAGGCGAAGATCCGCGCCACCTCGCCGCCATCCAGCACACCGCGCTGGTACGAGCGACGCTTGGCCGCCTCGATGGTCTGTTCGTCGGCGAACAGGCTGGCCGGGCTGTCGAACTTGCTGTCGAGCAGGCTGACCAGGTAGGTGGCACTGCGTACCCGGCGCAGCTGGTGCTTGGCCTGCAGGTGGCCCTGCAGCGCCGCCATGGTCAAACCGCCGGCGCAGGCGCCCATCAAGTTCAGGTCGCGGCTGCCGCTGATGCTGCGGCAGGCGTTCAGCGCCTCTTCCAGCGCCTGTACATAACTCGACAGGCCCCACTCGCGGTGGCGAGGGTCAGGGTTGCGCCAGCTGACCATGAACACCTGCAGTCCGTTCTTGAGCATGTACTGGACGAAGCTGTTGGTCGGCTGCAGGTCGAAGATGTAGTACTTGTTGATTTGTGGCGGCACCACCAGCACGGGCCGGGCATGCTGCTTTTCACTCATCGGCCTGTACTGGATCAGCTCCAGCTGGTCGTTGCGAAACACCACGGCGCCGGGCGTGGTCGCCAGGTTGCCGCCCACTTCGAAGGCGCGCTCATCGACCTGACGGGGCAGCCCATCGTTGTGGCGAAGGTCGTCGAGCAAGTGGGCGACACCGCGCACCAGGCTCTGCCCACCGGTGTTGAACAGTTCCTTGACCGCCAACGGGTTGAGCAGCGAGTTGCTCGGTGCCAGCGCATCGTTGATCAGGTTGAACAGAAAGTGCGCACGGGCCCGGTCATCGGCGTCCAGGTGGCTTTCCTCGATCCACAGGCGGGTCTGTTTCTGCCACGCCAGATAGGCCTGCAGACCGCGTCGGTAGAACGGGTTCTGGCTCCAGGTCGGATCGTTGAAGCGTGCATCACGCGCGCTCGGCTGATAGGGCGTGTCGCCGAGCATCACCCGGCCCAGTTGCCCGCCCAGGGCCAGCAGGTGGCGGGCGGTATGCAACGGGTTGCGCAGGCCATGACGGCCAACACTGCGCAAGGTGGAAACCAGGTCGCGACCCCGCAAGCCGAGGATGGCGTTCTGTACGTTCATGCTGGTGGCGGGAAGCGTTGACGTTCCTTTGGCCGGTTTTTCTTTCATGGCAACAACTCCCTTGTCAGGCCACGGTCGTACTCATCAGTCGTGCTCGTGCAACAGCAAGCAACAATTCAGCCACCAGAGGCCGGACTGGGGTGCATGACCGCGCGCTGACGCTCTTGCTGGAGAAACTTCATGATGATGGGTGCGACAGCCTCGGCCCGGGTGATCAGGAACAGATGACCGTCGTCGATAATGTGTAGCTGGGCATTGGGAATTCGCCAGGCCAGCAGGCGCATGTTGATCAGCGGGATCAATGGGTCGTCATCGCCCGCCAGCACCAGGGTCGGTTGCTGGATCTTGTGCAGCCAGTGAATGCTGGTCCAGCCAAGGCCGGCGAACAGTTGCCAGTAGTACCCCAGCTTGCCGCCCGAGCGCACCTTGGCCGCATGGTGCATGGCCAGGTCGGGATCACGGCGAAAACCGCCACCGTAGATCAGCGGCGCGATGCGGATGACATGCGATGGCTGCACGTAGCGCCTGGGGCTGGCCATCATCCACAGCACCTTGGGCTTGCCCGGCACCATTACCGCACCGGCGGCGGTGGCTGCCAGTACCAGCTTCTTGCAGCGCTCGGGGTAGTCGTGGGCGAATTGCTGGGCCAGCGCGCCTCCCCAGGACACGCCGATGACATTCACCTGGCCGTAGTCCAGGTAATCAAGCATGCGTGCGGTCAGCTTGGCCAGGCCGGGAAAGCGGTACGGGTGGCGAGGAGTGGATGAGCCCCCCACGCCGGGCACGTCGAAGGCAATGACTTCCAGGTCTGGGTCGAGTGCCTCGATGAACGGGAACACCAGCTCCAGGTTGGCGCCGATGCCGTTGAAGATCAGCAGCGGCGTCAGGTGCGGCTTGCCCGGGCGCACCGCAGTACGGATGGATTGGTCGTCCAGCTCGACGGTGCGGAAGATGTAGGGTAGCGGCATGCGCGTGGCTCTATGGCTTGAAAATGTACCGTGGCACGCTCCAGGCGGCCACGGCATTGCGACTCAACGCTCGTGTACGTAGGTGCCTGGTGCCGCCTCGCCGGCAGCATAGGCACGGTTGCCCAGGCGCGTCGGGGCCTTTTTCAGGTCGCCAGCGCGCTCGCCCAGCCAGGCCTGCCAGTACAGCCACCAGGAATCGGCGTGCTTTTCGGCGTTTTCCTGCCAGGCCACCGGGTCACCCGGGCGGTCGGCGCCGGTCATGAAGCGGGCCTTGGGATTGCCTGGCGGGTTGAGGATGCTCTGGATATGCCCGCTGTTGGACAGCACGAACTCGATCTTGCCGCCGAACAGGTGCGCCGAGCGGTAGCATGATTGCCACGGCGTGATGTGGTCGGAGGTGCCGGCGACGCTGAAGATGTCGCACTGCACGTTCTTCAGGTCGATGGGGGTGCCGCACACTTCAAGGGCATTGGGCCGGGTCAGCGGGTTGTTCTTGAACATCTCGATCAGGTCGCCATGGAAGGCGGCCGGCAAGCGCGTGGTGTCGTTGTTCCAGAACAGGATGTCGAACACTGGGGGCTCGTTGCCGAGCAGGTAGTTGTTGACCCAGTAGTTCCAGATCAGGTCGTTGGGGCGCATCCAGGCGAACACCTTGGCCATGTCGCTGCCTTCGAGCACCCCGGACTGGTAGGAGTGGCGCTTGGCCGCCTCGAGCGTCTGCTCGTTGACGAACAGGGCGACTTCGGTGTCCAGCGTGGTATCGAGCACACTGACCAGCAGCGTCAGGGCATTGACCTTCTGTTCACCCAGCGCGGCGTAGTGGCCGACCAGGGCGGTACAGGTGATGCCGCCGGAGCAGGCCCCGAGCATGTTCAGGTCCTTGCTGCCGGTAATTGCCAGTACGGCATCGACGGCTTCCTTCAGCGCATCGATGTAAGTCGACAGGCCCCACTCGCGCTGGGCCTTGGTCGGGTTGCGCCAGCTGATGATGAAGGTCTGCTGCTGCGAGCGCAGGCAGAAGCGCGCCAGGCTCTTTTCCGGGCTCAGGTCGAAGACGTAGAACTTGTTGATCTGTGGCGGGACCACCAGCAGCGGGCGGGCATGCACCTGTTCGGTGATGGGGCTGTACTGGATCAGCTCCAGCACATCGTTGCGGTAGACCACGGCGCCTTCGCTGGTGCCCAGGTTTTTGCCGACCTCGAACGCGTCCATGTTGACCTGGCTGGGCATGCCACCGTTGTTGACCACGTCCTTGGCCAGGTTGGACAACCCATCCAGCAGGCTCTTGCCGCCGGTTTCGAAGAAGCGTTTGATGGCCGCCGGGTTGGACAGGGTATTGGTCGGCGCCATGGCCTCGGTCAGCAGGTTGATGACGAACTGGCCGCGGGCGATGTCCTGGGGCGACAGGTCACTGTTGCCGATCCACTCCTGCAGCTCCTTGCGCCAGGCCAGGTAGGTTTGCAGGTAGCGGCGATAAAGCGGGTTCTTGCTCCAGGCCGGGTCCTGGAAGCGACGGTCGTCACCTGCCGGGGCGAGGCTGGACTTGCCCAGCAGCACGTTCTTCAGCTCCAGGCCGAAATGCGCCACATGCTTGGCACTGTGCAGCGGCTGGCGCACGGCCTGACGCAGCACGGTACGTGCAGAGCTCAGCAGGTCCTTGCGGCGGATGCCGATGACCGGGTTCAGCCCCAGGGTGTTTTCCGAGGCCTGCCGCTGCAACTCATCGTTGTTCTTGTTACTCATCTACGACGCTCCGTTGTCCTGAGACGAGTACCGGATTGCTGTGGCGCACTGCACAGCGGACAGCCCGGTACTGCTACTCGGGTGACCAGTGATAAGGAACAGCGGTGCTGCGGGCCGGATGCATTCGGCGATGAGCTGCGGGGGATTCTGCGTGTGAAGACAGCCTGCTTTCGCTCGCGACCTCTACATACCGGCCAGGTACCTGACTGCCTTCAAGGCGATGCAGGGAACTTGCCAGCTCCATTGGTTACCCGACTTTCATGTAATGCGCAAGACAACCCGTTCAAGAGTTGTCTGTAAGGCATTCAAACAGATGAGATTAGAAAATGCGCTCTAAAGCCTGGAAGGCTTGCGCTAGAGCATGAGTTTGACCACCGATTCCGCCGGGTCGCGGGACTTGCCGGCCTTGTGCAGCTCTTCGAGGTAGTCGGCCCACAGCTGTTCCTGGCGCAGGCACAGCTGTTCGAGGTATTCCCAGGTGAACAGGCCGCTGTCGTGGCCGTCGTCGAAGGTCAATTTCAGTGCATATTGGCCGGCCGGTTCCAGGCCGATGAGGCCGACGTTGATCTTGCCGAACTGCAGGATGGGGTTGCCGTGGCCCTGGACTTCGGCGGAGGGGGAGTGCACCCGCAGGAATTCGGCAGGCAGCTGGTAGACCTCGCCAGGGGCGTAGGTGAGGCTGAGGGTCTTGGAGGCTTTGTGCAGGTTGATGGCGGTGGGCAGGCGGGCCATGGTCTGAATCTCTCGGGAGCTGATGGTGCAAGCTTCGAGTGATTCAGGCCATTGTGCAAGGGGCCGCTTCGCGACCCCGTGCGGGCTTACAGGATGTAGCGCGACAGGTCTTCGTTCTGCGCCAGCTCACCGAGGTGGCCGTTCACGTATGCAGCATCGATGACAATCGGCGCTTCGTCGTGGCTGCTGGCCAGGTCGCCGGCACTGAACGACACCTCTTCGAGCAGACGCTCGAGCAGGGTGTGCAGGCGGCGGGCACCGATGTTCTCGGTCTTCTCGTTCACCTGGTAGGCAATCTCGGCCAGGCGCTTGATGCCGTCGGCGGCGAACTCGATGTTCAGGCCTTCGGTCTTGAGCAACGCACTGTATTGCTCGGTCAGCGACGCGTGTGGCTCTTTCAGGATGCGCTCGAAGTCTTCCGGCGTCAGCGCCTTAAGCTCGACACGGATCGGCAGGCGGCCCTGCAGCTCCGGTACCAGGTCGCTCGGCTTGCTCAGGTGGAACGCACCGGAAGCGATGAACAGGATGTGGTCGGTCTTGACCATGCCCAGCTTGGTGTTGACGGTGCAGCCTTCGATCAGTGGCAGCAGGTCGCGCTGCACGCCCTCACGGGAGACATCGGCACCGCCGACGTTGCCACGCTTGGCCACCTTGTCGATTTCGTCGATGAACACGATGCCGTGCTGCTCGACCGCTTCCAGGGCCTTGCCCTTGAGCTCTTCCTCGTTGACCAGGCGGCTGGCTTCTTCGTCGCGCACCATCTTCAGGGCGTCCTTGACCTTCAGCTTGCGGGTCTTGCGTTTGCCTTTGCCCATGTTGGCGAACAGGCTCTGCAGCTGGTTGGTCATCTCTTCCATGCCGGGTGGCGCGGCGATTTCCACGCCCATGTTCTCGGCCACTTCGATCTCGATTTCCTTGTCGTCCAGCTGGCCTTCGCGCAGGCGCTTGCGGAACAGCTGGCGAGTGTTGGAATCGGTGCTGGTCTGCGCGGCTTCCTCGCTGAAGCTGCTGACCCGCGCCTGCGGCAGCAGGGCGTCGAGGATGCGGTCTTCGGCGGCGTCCTCGGCACGGTGGCGCACGCGGACGATCTCTTGCTCGCGCAGCATCTTCAGCGCGGCATCGGCCAGGTCACGGATGATCGACTCGACATCGCGGCCGACATAGCCCACTTCAGTGAACTTGGTGGCCTCGACCTTGAGGAACGGTGCGTTGGCCAGCTTGGCCAGGCGGCGGGCGATTTCGGTCTTGCCGACGCCGGTAGGGCCGATCATCAGGATGTTCTTCGGGGTCACTTCGGCGCGCAGCTCGACCGGCAGCTGCATCCGCCGCCAGCGGTTGCGCAGGGCAATGGCGACAGCGCGCTTGGCGTCGTCCTGGCCGATGATGTGACGGTTGAGTTCGTGGACGATCTCGCGGGGGGTCATGGACATGATGAAAATGGTCCTCGAGCGGAGTAGGTCAGCGTGGAAAAGTCCCGCCATGAGCGGGACGCCAGAACAGCTGATTACTCGGCCAGGTCCTGCTCCTCGATGGTCAGGTTGTGGTTGGTGAACACGCAGATGTCACCGGCGATGTTCAGGGCAGTCTCGGTGATCTCCCGGGCCGACAGGTCGGTCTTGTTCAGCAGGGCGCGGGCTGCAGCCTGGGCGTAACCGCCACCGGAGCCCATGGCGATCAGGCCGTCTTCCGGCTCGACCACGTCACCGTTGCCGGTGATGATCAGCGATGCATCCTTGTTGGCCACTGCCAGCATGGCTTCCAGGCGGCTGAGGGAACGGTCGGTACGCCATTCCTTGGCCAGCTCGACGGCGGCACGCACCAGATGGCCGGAGTGTTTCTGCAACTGGGCTTCGAAGCGCTCGAACAAGGTGAAGGCGTCGGCGGTGGCACCGGCGAAACCGGCGATCACTTGACCGTTGTACAGGCGACGGACTTTCTTGGCGTTGCCTTTCATCACGGTGTTGCCGAGGGATACCTGGCCGTCGCCGCCCATGACGACTTTGCCGTTACGGCGGACAGAAACGATGGTGGTCAAGGGGAGAGTCTCCACGCAGCGGGGCAAAATTGCCTGATGCAGACTCATATGGGGGTGGGGGGAAGGATTTCAACCGCGGGGGATGAATGGTCGCCGCAGGCTGAAGCTTGAGCGCGATCAATGTGGGAGCGGCCTTGTGTCGCGAAAGGGCCGCAAAGCGGCCCCGGCAATCTATGCATGATGCAGAGATCCTGGGGCCGCTACGCAGCCCTTTCCGACCGGTCCGGCGCCCCGGCAAGGCCGCTCCCACAGGGGCTACTCAGGCCTCGTGGCAGACATGCCCATCGACCAAGGTATAACGCACGGCCGCCGGCAGGCAGTGGCCGATGAACGGGCAGTTCTCGCCACGCGACAGCCATTGCTCACCGGCAATCGTCGACGCCTTGGCGTCGAACAGCACCAGATCGGCGGCGCCGCCGACTTTCAGCTCACCGGCCGGCAGGCGCATGGCCTTGGCCGGGCCGCTGCTCAAGCGGGCGAGCAGGGTCGGCAGGTCGAGCAGGCCGTCCTCGACCAGGGTCATGGCCAGCGGCAGCAGCAGTTCGACGCTGCTGATACCCGGCTCGGTGGCGCCGAACGGCGCCAGCTTGGCATCGCGCTCGTGGGGCTGGTGGTGGCTGGAGATCGCCTGGATCACCCCCGATTTCACCGCCGCGCGCAGGCCGTCGCGGTCGGCGGCGGTGCGCAGGGGGGGCTGCACGTGGTACAGGCTGGAGAACTCACGCAGCGACTCGTCGGTAAGGATCAGCTGGTACAGCGCCACGTCGGCGGTCACCGGCAGGCCCAACTGCTGGGCCTGTTCGATCAGCCGTGCGCCACGGGCGCTGGTGATCTGGGTGAAGTGCGCACGCACGCCGGTCTGTTCCACCAGCAGCAGGTTGCGCGCCAAGGCGACGGTCTCGGCGGTCTCAGGGATGCCAGGCAGGCCGAGGAAGCTGGCCATGGCGCCTTCGTGGGCCAGGCCACCCTGGGCCAGGTCGCGGTCCTGGGAGTGGAACACCACGGTCAGGTCGAAAGTGGCGGCGTACTCCAGGGCACGGGCCAGGGTACGGTTGTTGGGGATTTCCTTCAGGCCGTTGCCGAAGGCCACGCAACCGGTGTCGCGCAGGGCAACCAGTTCGGCCAGTTGCTCGCCCTCCAGGCCCTTGGTCAGGGCGCCGATCGGGTAGACCTTGCTGTTGGCCGCTTCGCGGGCGCGGTCGAGGATCAGTTCGGCCACAGCCGAAGTATCCAGCACCGGCTTGGTCTGCGGTGGGCAGCACAGGCTGGTGACGCCACCGGCCACGGCGGCGCGGGTTTCACTGGCGATCGAGCCCTTGCGGCTGTAGCCCGGCTCGCGCAGCGAGACGCCGAGGTCGACCAGGCCGGGCGCGGCGATC
Source organism: Pseudomonas vlassakiae (assembly GCF_014269035.2). Taxonomy (GTDB): domain Bacteria; phylum Pseudomonadota; class Gammaproteobacteria; order Pseudomonadales; family Pseudomonadaceae; genus Aquipseudomonas; species Aquipseudomonas vlassakiae. The sequence continues at coordinate 131,685 of NZ_JABWRP020000004.1, read as the reverse complement.
AGGCCACCCGCTTCGATGGTTCGGCTGGCGCTGAAGCCGGCCGGGGCGGCGCCGATTGCGGCGATGCGGCCGCCATCCAGGTGCAGGTCGGTGACCTGGTCCAGGCCGCTGACAGGGTCGATGACCCGGGCGCCAAGAATGCTGATGGTCACTGAGCGTTCTCCTGGTCGAATTGACGTTGCGCGTTCTGCCCGCTCATGGCCATGGACAGCACGGCCATGCGCACGGCGATGCCGTAGGTGACCTGGTTGAGAATCACCGAGTGTTTGCCGTCGGCCACCGCCGATTCGATCTCCACGCCGCGGTTGATCGGGCCCGGGTGCATGACGATGGCGTCGGGCTTGGCGCCGGCCAGGCGTGCGGTGGTGAGGCCGAACAGGCGGTAGAACTCGCCTTCACTGGGCAACAGGCCACCGGCCATGCGCTCGCGCTGCAGGCGCAGCATGATCACCACGTCGACGTCCTTGAGGCCTTCGGCAAGGTCGGTGTAGACCTTCACGCCGTACTGCTCGATACCGACCGGGATCAGGGTTTTCGGGCCGATCACGCGGATGTCCGGGCAGCCCAGCGCCTTCAGCGCGAGCATGTCGGAACGTGCCACGCGCGAGTGCAGGATGTCACCGACGATCGCCACCGAGAGGTTCTCGAAGCTGCCCTTGTGACGGCGGATGGTCAGCATGTCGAGCATGCCCTGGGTCGGGTGCGCGTGGCGACCGTCACCGCCGTTGATCACGGCGACGTCCGGGCACACGTGCTCGGCGATGAAATGCGCCGCGCCGGAGTCGGAGTGACGCACGACGAACATGTCGGCAGCCATGGCTTCGAGGTTGCGCAGGGTGTCGAACAGGGTCTCGCCTTTGCTGGTCGAGGAGGTCGACACGTTCAGGCTGATCACGTCGGCCGACAGGCGCTGGGCGGCCAGTTCGAAGGTGGTGCGGGTACGGGTGGAGTTTTCGAAGAACACGTTGCACACGGTCTTGCCGCGCAGCAACGGGACCTTCTTCACGGCCCGGGCGCCGACTTCGAGGAACGAGTCGGCGGTGTCGAGGATCTCGGTCAGCAGTTCGCGGGGCAAACCGTCGAGCGAGAGGAAGTGGCGCAGCTGGCCCTGATCATTGAGCTGCAGCGGGCGCTTGGCGTCGATTGGCGTCATCGCGAGGGGACTCTTAAAGGGCAGAAGCGGTGGCGAGGTCCTGGCGCTCGAGGGCGAGCGGTGCGGGTCCGGTCAATTTTACCCGTTCATGGGCGGCCAGCGACAGGGTGGCGCCGAGCACGTTGGGGCGAATGGGCAGTTCGCCGGCATCCAGGTCGAGCAGGCAGACCAGGGTGACACTGGCCGGGCGGCCGTAATCGAACAATTCGTTGAGCGCGGCGCGGACGGTGCGGCCACTCATCAGCACGTCATCGATCAGCACCAGGTGCTGGCCTTCGACTTCGAATGGCAGCTCCGAGGGGCGCACCTGCGGGTGCAGGCCGTTCTGGCTGAAGTCATCGCGATAGAACGACACGTCCAGGGTGCCGAGCGGGCTCTGGTCGGCCATCGCTTCCTGCAGGGCCTGGGCAACCCAGACGCCGCCCGTGCGGATGCCGATAAAGCGCGGTTCGGTGATGTTTCGGCGGGCCAGATGGGCGCGAAGGTCGACAGCCATCTGCCGGATCAGGTCGGCGGGATTGGGTAGGCTCATTGCGTATCTCCTGGGGGCGCCGGGGACGTTGTCATTGCCTCGACGTAAACGCGGGAAAAATCAGGTGTTGGCCTCCAGCCAGCCTTGCAGCAGCAAGGCTGCGGCGATGGCGTCGACCGGGTTGTCACGGTAGCTGCCGCGCTGGCCGCCACGGGCCAGGCGCTCGCCTTTGGCCTCGAAGGTGGTCAGGCGTTCGTCGTGGGTGTGCACCGGCACGTTGAAGCGGCCATGGAGGCGGCGGGCGAACTTTTCCGCGCGCTCGCTCATTTCGCTGGGTGTGCCGTCCATGTTCAGCGGCAGGCCGACGACGATGGCATCGGGCTTCCACTCGCTGATGAGCTTTTCCACCTGGGCCCAGTCCGGCACGCCATTCTGCGCCTTCAAGGTGCACAGCTCGCGGGCCTGGCCGGTGATCACCTGGCCGACGGCGACGCCGATCTGTTTGCTGCCGTAGTCGAAGCCCAGCAGCAGGCGTAATTCGGCCATCAGGCGTGCCCCGCCTGGCTGGTCAGCAAGCTGAGGTTGATCCCCAGGCTGCGGGCGGCGGCGCCGAGGCGTTGTTCGCTGGCCATGGCGAAGAGGATGTCCGGGTCGAACGGGCAGTTGAGCCAGGCGTTGTCGGCCAGTTCCGCTTCCAGCTGGCCCGCTTCCCAGCCGGCATAACCCAGGGTGATCAGGCTTTGCTGTGGCCCTACGCCTTCGGCGATGGCGAACAGCACGTCCTGCGAAGTGGACAGCGACAGGCCCTGCAGTTCGACGGTGGCCTGGTAGCTGCATTCGCTGCTGTGCAGGACGAAGCCGCGGTCCGTCTGCACCGGGCCACCTTGGTAGATGGGCACGTGCAAGGTGCTGGCCGGAGGTACCTCGTTGGGGCGCAACTGCTCGAGAATGTCGGCCAGGTTCAGCTCCTGTGGTCGGTTGACCACCAGGCCCATGGCGCCATTGGCGTTGTGCTCGACGATGTACGTGAGGGTCTGGGCGAAGTTCGGATCGGCCATGTGCGGCATGGCGATCAGGAACTGATGCTTGAGGTAGCTCGGGGTGAGGGTTTTCATGGGGGATAGTGTGGCGCCAGGTGGCGAGCCTGACAAGGTGCTCGGCTTGGCTGTATTGGGGCTGCTGCGCAGCCCTTTCGCGACACAAGGCCGCTCCCACAGGGATCGCGCGGTTCCTGTGGGAGCGGCCTTGTGTCGCGAAAGGGCCGCAAAGCGGCCCCGGCAATTTCGGATCAGTTGCTCGACAGGCGGTCGCCGCGGGCAAAGCGCCAGGTGCGGATGATTTCCAGCCGGTCGAACTCGGCCAGGTCGCCGGTGAACGGCGCAAAGGGCGCTGCCAGGCGCACGATGCGCTGGGCCGCCTGGTCCAGCACCGGCTGCCCGGATGACTCGAGCACCAGCACCTCATACAGCGAGCCATCGCGGTTGATCGACACCATCATTCGCAAGTTGCCGTAGATCTGTTGCCGACGTGCCTCGTCGGGGTAATTCAGGTTGCCCACCCGCTCGACCTTCTTGCGCCACTCTTCCTTGTACCAGGCGCCCTTGTCGCGCATGGTCGACGCCGCATTGAGGCGGTGAATCTTCGGACGTTTGGCGTACATCTGCTGTTCGTTGGAAAGCTCCGCCTCAAGGCTGGCTATCTGGCTCGACAATTGCGAACTGTCGAAGTCCGGGGTGGCCGCTGGCGGCTTGGGCTGTGGCTTGCTTTCCTTGGGCTTGGGCTCGACCTTCTGCGCTTTCGGCGCCTTGGTCGCCACCGCGGATTTCTCCGGCACGGGTGGTGGCGCTACCTCCGGCTTGGCCGCAGGCGGCGGGGTGACCTTGTTGATCTTGCTGTCCTGAAACGGCGCCACTTCGGTGGTGGTCGGCACCGCTTTCTTTTCCAGCGTGCCGCTGCCCTGCTGGTTGGCCTGGGCCTGGTAGTCAGCCTTGTTCGGCGCCTTCTCGCTCTTGAAGGTGGCCAGGGTGATGTCCATGGTCTGGCGGATTTCGGCCGGTTTGACCACGGTGAAGCCCACACCAAGGATCAGCGCCAGGTGCACCAGGGCAGCCAGGAACAGGGTAAAGCCAAGCCGGTCCACCGGGCGAACGCGCGGTGGCAGCAGGTCGGAAGGGATGTCGGCAGGCAGCGTCATCAGGTATCCAGCAACCGCTAGGCGGGGCAGCAGCTCAGTCGAAAAGGACCGGCATCATACCCCACTCCGCGCATTTGCTCCGCGTCGGCGGTCAGCGCGCCTTGAGCTGGCGATCAATGGCATCCATCAGCTTGCCACCGATATCGGTGTTGTAGGCGGCGTCGATCTCGCGGATGCAGGTGGGGCTGGTGACGTTGATTTCGGTGAGGGAATCGCCGATCACGTCCAGGCCAACGAACAGCAGGCCCTTTTCACGCAGGGTCGGCCCGACCTGGGCGGCGATCCAGCGGTCGCGCTCCGTAAGTGGGCGGGCTTCACCGCGACCACCGGCGGCCAGGTTGCCACGGGTTTCGCCGCTGGCCGGGATACGCGCCAGGCAGTAGTCGACCGGTTCGCCGTCGATCATCAGGATGCGCTTGTCGCCGTCGACGATCTGCGGCAGGTACTCCTGGGCCATGATCTGCTGGGTGCCATGCTGGGTCAGTGTTTCCAGGATGACCGAGAGGTTGGGGTCGTCCTTGCGGTGGCGGAACACCGACGCACCGCCCATGCCGTCCAGCGGCTTGAGGATCACGTCACCGCGGCTGTTGGCGAACTCGCGCAGGATGTCGACGCGGCGGCTGACCAAGGTTGGCGCCATGCACTGCGGGAATTGGGTGGCGAACAGTTTTTCGTTGCAGTCGCGCAGGCTCTGCGGGCGGTTGACCACCAGCACACCTTCGCGCTCCGCTTGCTCCAGCAGGTAGGTGCTGTAGACGAATTCCATGTCGAAGGGCGGATCCTTGCGCATCAGGATCACGTCCAGCTCGGCCAGGGCGCTGTCCTGCTCCTCGCCCAGCTCGAACCAGCGGGCGGGGTCGGCGAAGACCTTCAGCGGGCGCATCTGCGCACGGGCCTGGCCGGCACCCAGATAAAGGTCGCGCTGCTCCATGTAGAACAGCTCCCAGCCGCGGGCCTGGGCGGCCAGCAACATGGCCAGCGAGCTGTCCTTCTTGTAGGAGATGGACGCGATCGGGTCCATGACAATGCCGAGGCGAACGCTCATGGGGTGGTTCCTCTTGGCGGCGGGTGGCCGCGGTCAATCGAAAGAAAAGTGGCTCAGGGTGGCGCCGTGGACGCCGCGGGTCAAGGGGGCGGTAGATGGAATGGCCCCCCGGAGTGTGCTAAAAATGCCCTCAGCTTCAAGCTGCAAGCCATCAGTGGCTCGCAGCCCACACTGTGCAGCGATGGTAGCGCAATTTATGGAACAGCCCCTGAAGGTGATGGTGATCGACGACTCCCGCACGATCCGCCGCACCGCGCAGATGTTGCTCGGCGAAGCGGGCTGCGAGGTGGTCACCGCCAGTGACGGCTTCGATGCCCTGGCCAAGATCATTGACCACCAGCCACAGATCATCTTCGTCGATGTGCTGATGCCCCGTCTGGACGGTTATCAGACCTGTGCGGTGATCAAGCACAACAGTGCCTTCAGGGACATCCCGGTGATTCTTCTGTCGTCTCGCGATGGCCTGTTCGACAAGGCCCGCGGCCGGGTGGTCGGTTCCGACCAGTTCCTGACCAAACCATTCAGCAAGGAAGAACTGCTCGACGCAATCAGGGCCCATGTGCCCGGTTTCGCCGCGCCCGAACAACCCGCACCCTGATCACGCCGCGCTGGTGCGGCTTTCAATGTCCTGATGGGGAACAGCATGGCCCGAGTTCTGATTGTCGACGACTCGCCGACAGAGATGTACAAATTGACCGGATGGCTGGAAAAGCATGGTCACCAGGTGCTCAAGGCCAGCAACGGTGCCGACGGCGTGGCCCTGGCCCGTCAGGAAAAGCCCGATGCGGTGCTGATGGACATCGTCATGCCCGGCATGAACGGTTTCCAGGCCACCCGCCAGTTGAGCAAGGACCCTGAAACCCGCGCCATCCCCGTGGTGGTGGTGACCACCAAGGACCAGGAAACCGACCGTATCTGGGCCACGCGCCAGGGCGCCCGCGACTTCCTGACCAAGCCGGTGGAAGAGGACGCGCTGATCGCCAAGCTCAAAGAAGTACTGGGCGCTTGACCACCCGCCCACAGGGCGCGTCGCTGACCGCCTTCGAGCTGTTGCTGGACATCGACCGGCGCTGCCGCCTGCTGGTGGCCGACCAGCCGCCGCAGGACACGCGCCTGCAGCAATGGAGCGGCATCGGTTTTCGCGTCGCCGGGCAGTGGTTCGTCGCCCCCATGGGCGAGGTCGCCGAGGTGCTGCGCGAGCCACGCAGCAGCCGCGTACCAGGCGTGCAGCCGTGGGTGTGCGGGGTGGCCAACCTGCGCGGCCGGTTGTTGCCGGTCATGGACCTGAGCAGTTTCTTCGGCCTGGGCCCCGCTGCGCCAGGCAAGCAGCGACGGGTGCTGGTGCTGGACCATGACGACCTGTTCGTCGGCTTGCTGGTCGATGAGGTGCTGGGGCTGCAGCATTTCGCCCTGAGCAGCCTGGACCTGTCGCCCCCGCAGCCATTGCTGCGGGCTGCTGCCCGCTTCGTGCAGGGGCACTTTGCGCGTGAACGCAACTGGGCGATCTTCAGCCCCTTCGCCCTGGCCCAGGCGCCGGGCTTTCTTGACGTGGCGCTATAGGACTTTCGAACGTGAACAAGCCGGCCACACCCGTCGCCCCCGCCAGCATGACCCCTCGCACGCGCAGCATCGTGCAGATCACCGTGCTGTTCGTGATCCTGATTCTGTCGATCATTCTGTTGTTCGCCAACTTCGCCTACCTCAACACCCAGGCCAATCACGACAAGCAATACATCGGCCACGCCGGCGAACTGCGGGTGTTGTCCCAGCGTATCGCCAAGAACGCCACCGAGGCTGCGGCGGGCAAGGCCCTGGCATTCAAGCTGCTGTCGGATGCGCGCAACGACTTCGAGCGGCGCTGGAGCTACCTGCGCGAAGGTGACAAGTCCACCGGCCTGCCAGCGGCGCCGCCTGCAGTGCGCGATGAAATGGAAGCGGTGCGCCAGGACTGGGAAAACCTGCGCAAGAACACCGACACCATTCTGGCCAGCGAACAGACCGTGCTGTCGTTGCATCAGGTGGCGGCGACCCTCGCCGAAACCGTACCGCAATTGCAGGTCGAGTATGAAAAGGTGGTCGAGATCCTGCTGCAAAGTGGTGCCCCGGCCAATCAGGTAGTGGTAGCCCAGCGCCAGCTGCTGCTGGCAGAGCGTATCCTTGGGTCGGTCAATACCGTGTTGGCTGGCGACGACACCGCGGCGCAGGCCGCCGATACCTTCGGCCGCGATGCCAGCCGCTTCGGCCAGGTGCTCGAGGGCATGCTCGGCGGCAACCCGGCGATCCAGGTGACCCGCGTCGAGGACGCCGATGCCCGCGCGCGCCTGGCGGAAATCGCCGAGCTGTTCCAGTTCGTGGCAGGGTCTGTCGATGAAATCCTCGAAACCTCGCCCGAGCTGTTCCGCGTGCGCGAAGCGGCGGGCAACATCTTCAGCCTGTCGCAAACCTTGCTCGATGAGGCCTCGCACCTGGCCAACGGCTTCGAGAACCTGGCCAGCGGCCGCACCCTGGATACCGTCGGCGGTTATGCACTGGGCCTGCTGGCGCTGGCGTCGATCATCCTGATCGGCTTGGTGATGGTCCGCACCACCCACCGCCAGTTGCAGGAAACCGCGGAAAAGAACGAACGCAACCAGCAGGCGATCATGCGCCTGCTCGATGAAATCGAAGAGCTGGCCGATGGCGACCTGACCGTCACCGTGTCGGTGACCGAAGACTTCACCGGCGCCATCGCCGACTCGATCAACTACTCGGTCGACCAGCTGCGCGATTTGGTGGCCACCATCAACCACAGCGCCGAGCAAGTCGCGGCTGCCGTGCAGGACACGCAGAATACCGCGCGCCAACTGGCCAAGGCCTCGGAGCACCAGGCCGAGCAGATCAGCGAGGCGTCAGAGGCTGTCGGCGATATGGTCGAGTCGATCGACCGGGTTTCCGCCCACGCCTATGAATCGGCCAAGGTCGCCGAGCGCTCGGTGGCGATCGCCAACAAGGGCAACGAGGTGGTGCATAACACCATCAATGGCATGGACAACATCCGCGAGCAGATCCAGGACACCGCCAAACGGATCAAGCGCCTGGGCGAATCCTCCCAGGAAATCGGCGACATCGTCAGCCTGATCGACGACATCGCCGACCAGACCAACATCCTTGCCCTCAATGCCGCGATTCAGGCCTCGCTGGCAGGCGAGGCCGGTCGCGGCTTTGCCGTGGTCGCCGACGAGGTGCAGCGCCTGGCCGAGCGCTCGTCCTCGGCAACCCGGCAGATCGAAGCGCTGGTGCGGACCATCCAGGCGGACACCAACGAGGCCGTCATCTCCATGGAACAGACCACCGCCGAGGTGGTGCGCGGTGCGCGGCTGGCCCAGGATGCCGGCGTGGCACTGGCCGAAATCGAGGGCGTATCGCAGAACCTCGCCGAGCTTATCCACAGCATCTCTGATGCAGCACAGCTGCAGACCTCTTCCGCAGGGCAGATTTCCCACACCATGGCGGTGATCCAGCAGATCACCGCGCAGACGTCCGCCGGCTCCAGCGCCACCGCCGACAGCATCCGCCACTTGGCGCGGATGGCCAGCGAAATGCGCCGCTCGGTCTCCGGTTTCACCCTGCCGGCGCCCGCCGAGCGAAGCTGAGGACCACCCATGGCTTCTGCCGTCGTAAGCCCTGAACGCCACGATACCGTGGCCCTGGCCTGGACCCGGGCCGCCATCCTCGATTGCCTGAGCCAGGCCCGTCAGGCCCTGGAACGCTTTGCCGGCGAGACCGACGACCTGTCGATGCTGGCCTTCGTTGTGGATAACCTGCATCAGGTGCACGGCTGCCTGCGCATGCTCGAGCTGCGCGGTGCCGCCCGCCTGGCCGAAGAGCTGGAATTGCTGGCCAAGGCTTTGGCCGAGGGGCAGTTAAGCCCCCGCGGCGACTGCCTGGGGCCACTGTTCCGCGGCCTGGAGCAGTTGCCGTCTTACCTGGAGCGGTTGCGCGGAGCGCGCCATGACCTGCCGCTGGTGATGCTGCCGCTGCTCAATCAGCTGCGTGCCTGCCGCGGCGTCGAGCCGTTGGCCCAGGCCAGCCTGATCAGCGGTGCCGCGCAGCGCTTCGCCGGCTCCGATGACCTGGCCAACCTCGACTTGTCCTTGGGCAACTGGCGGGAGCAGATGCAGGCCGGGCCGGGGCGTGACGCCCTGCGCTCGGTGATCAGCGCCCTGTGCGACGACCTGATGCGGATCAAGGAGCGCCTGGACCAGTTCGTGCGCGGCGACCGCCAGCACAGCGAGGACCTGGACGCACTGCTCGCACCGTTGCGCCATGTGGCCGACACCCTGGCGGTGCTGGGCTTCCAGCAGCCACGCCGGGTCATCATCGACCAGGTGCTGGCGCTGCAGGCCCTGGCCCAGGGTGAGCGCGTGGTGGACGACGCAGTATTGATGGATGTGGCCGGTGCGCTGCTGTATGTGGAGGCCACGCTCAACGGCATGGTCCTGCCGCTGGAGGAGGGCGGGCAGGGCGGCCTGCCCGGCTCGGACCTGGCCGAGATTCGCCAGCTGGTGCTGAACGAGTCACTGTCGGTGTTGCAGCAGGCCAAGGACCTGATCGGCGATTGCCTGGAATCTGGCTGGCCCCGTCAGCGCCTGCAGCCTCTGCCGGGGCTGTTGCAGCAAGTGCGTGGCGCGTTGGCGATGCTCATGCTGCCGGCCGCCGCCGAAGTGTTTGCCGGCTGTGCGGGCTATGTGCAGGGCTGGCTGCAGCACCTGGAGGAGGAACCGCCTGCGGACGAGCTGACCCACCTGGCCGAGGCCCTCAGCGCCGCCGAGTGCTACCTGCAATGGCGGGTCGCCGACCCGCTGGCCGACGCTCAGCCGTTTCTCGACATGGCCCGCGCCAGCCTGACGGCGCTGGGCGTGCAGTGCACCCATGCGGGCCCGCCCGAGGCGCAGGATGGCAGCGATGGCATCGACGACGAATTGCGCGAAGTGTTCCTCGAAGAGGCTGGCGAACTGCTACCGGAGATCGAGCGACACTGGTTGCGCTGGCGCGCCGACAACAGCCTGCGCGACGCGTTGATCGAGGTGCGCCGTGACCTGCATACGCTCAAGGGCAGCGGACGCATGGTGCATGCCGAGGCGGTAGCGGAGCTGGCCTGGGGCGGTGAACACCTGCTCAACCGGGTGCTGGAGGGGCGCATCGCCCTGACCCCGGAAGGCGCAGTGGCGCTGCAGCAGGTGTTCGTCCATCTGCCAGACCTGCTGGCCGACTTTGCGGCTGGCCAGTTGCCGCAATTGAGCGAAATCGAACAGTTGGCGAGCCACCTGCACGCCCTGGCCGAGAACGATACCCCGGCCAGCGCCGACATCGATGGCCTCGACCCGCAACTACTGGATATCTTCCGCAACGAGGCGCAAGGCCACCTGGCCAGCCTGGAAGGCTTTCTGCAGGGCGCCGACGGCCAGGGCAGCGAAGTCAGCGACAGCCTGCAGCGCGCCTTGCACACGCTCAAGGGCAGCGCTGCCATGGCCGGGGTCATGCCGATCGCCGAGCTGGCCACTGCCTTCGACCGCCTGGTACGTGAGTACCGGGGGCACCAGTTGCCGTTGCAGGCAGCGGAGATGCAGTGGCTGCACACCGCCCATGGCCTGTTCCTGCAGGGCCTGGCGCAGCTCGGCAGTACACCTTTGGCGACCATCCCGGGGGCGGCGCAGCTGATCGAGCAGGTCGGCGAGGCAGTGGACCTGCGCCTGGCCAGCCTGCATGCCGAGCCTCAACACACACGCAGTGGCAAGCGCGACCCACAGCTGATCGCCAGTTTCCTGGCCCAGGCCATGGACATGCTGCTGGACGCCGAGTCGCTGCTGTCGCGTTGGCAACAGCAGCCCGGGCAGCGCGAACCGCTGGAGACCTTGCTCGATGAGCTGACCAGCCTTGGCCACGCCGCGCACCTTGCCGACCTGTGGCAGATGGATGCCATCTGCGAGGCTCTGCTCGATCTCTACGGCGCGGTGGAGGAGGGTAGCCTGGGCGCCAGCCCGCGCTTTTTCGCCGTTGCCCGGCAAGCCCATGAAGCCCTGCTGGACATGCTCGACGAAGTGGCCGCCGGGCAGGCGCTCAGCCCACGGCCTGACTGTATCGACGCCCTGCGCGACGTGTTGGAGGGGGCGCTGGCGGCCGATGCCACCGGCTTGGTAAGCGCTGATGCAGTGACGCCGCTTGCTGGCGCGCTGGAGCACGAAGAGGATGCTGACAGCCCAGGCGACAAGGAGCTGCTCGAGGTCTTCCTCGAAGAAAGCTCGGACATCGTCGAAAGCGCCGCCGCCGCCCTGGCGCGCTGGCAGGCCGACCCGCGCAACAGCGTCGAAGTGGAGAACCTGCTGCGTGACCTGCACACCCTCAAAGGGGGCGCGCGCATGGTCGAGATCAGCGCCATCGGCGACCTGGCCCATGAGCTGGAATTCCTTTACGAGCTGCTCGCCGCCGGGCGCCTGCCGCCGAGCTCGGCGCTGTTCGCACTGTTGCAGAACTGCCATGACCGCCTGGCGCATATGCTCGACGCCGTGCGCCTGGGCCAGCCGCTGCACACCGCTACCGCGCTGATCGACTACATCCGTAACTTCAGCAGTGCCGCACTGACCGACAGCGCGGCCAGCCAGGCCCCGGCGGACACCGCACCCGCCGAAACGCCGGTGGCGACACCGGAGCGGGCGCCGGGCGACATGGTCAAGGTCGACGCCGAGCTGCTCGACGACCTGGGCAACCTGGCCGGCGAGCATTCGGTCATTCGCGGCCGTATCGAACAGCAAGTCAACGATGCCCAGTTCGCCCTCAACGAGATGGAAACCACCCTGGAGCGCATGCGCGACCAGCTGCTGCGCCTGGACATCGAGACCCAGGGGCGGATCAGCAGCCGCCAGGCGTTCGAGGGAGACGCCTACGAAGATTTCGACCCGCTGGAGATGGACCGCCATTCGCAACTGCAGCAGCTGTCGCGGGCCCTGTTCGAGTCGGCCTCCGACCTGCTCGACCTCAAGGAAACCCTTGCCCAGCGTGCCCAGGAGGCCTACAGCCTGCTGCAACAACAGGCCCGGGTGAACAGCCAGTTGCAGGAAGGCCTGACCGCGACCCTGATGGTCCCGTTCGAACGCCTGGTGCCGCGCTTGCAGCGGGTCGTGCGCCAGGTGGCCAGCGAGCTGGGCAAGCAGGTCGAGCTGGTGGTCGGCAATGCCGAGGGTGAACTGGACCGCAGTGTGCTGGAACGGATGGTCGCGCCACTGGAGCACATGCTGCGCAATGCAGTCGATCACGGCCTTGAGTCGCGCGAGATACGCCTGGCCGCGGGCAAGCCAGAGCAGGGCACCATTCACCTGAACTTGCTGCATGAAGGCGCTGACATCGTCATCGAGATGACCGACGACGGCGCCGGCGTGCCGCTGGAGGCGGTCCGGCGCAAGGCAATCAAGCGTGGCCTGCTGGACCCGCAGGCGCACCTGAGCGATCACGAGATCCTGCAGTTCATCCTGCGCCCGGGCTTTTCCACGGCGGAGAAGATCACCCAGATTTCCGGGCGCGGCCTGGGCATGGACGTGGTCCACGAAGAGGTCAAGCAACTGGGCGGCTCGATGACCATCGAGTCGGCCCAGGGCAAGGGCGCACGGTTCCTGATCCGCTTGCCGTTCACCGTGTCGATCAACCGGGCCTTGATGGTGCACCTGGGCGAGGAGCAGTACGCCATACCGCTCAACACCATCGAAGGCATCGTGCGTGTACCACCGGCCGAACTGGCCGCCTGTTATCAGCTGGACGCCCCGCGTTATGTGTATGGCGGCCACGAGTACGAGTTGCGTTACCTCGGCGAGCTGCTGCAGGGGCTGCCGCGCCCGGTGCTGCTGGGGCAGAGCGTGCCGCTGCCGGTGTTGCTGCTGCATTCCCAGGAGCAGTCGTTCGCCATTCAGGTAGACAGCCTGTCGCCGAGCCGTGAGATCGTGGTCAAGAGCCTTGGCCCGCAGTTCGCCGCCGTGGCGGGTTTGTCGGGGGCGACCTTGCTCGGTGATGGCCGCGTGGTACTGATCCTCGACCTGCTGGGCCAGCTGCGTGGCCAGCAGCGGCGGCTGGCGCGTCTGCCGGGGGGTAGCGGGGTGCAGCGCACCTTGTTCGGCCCGGCACCCCGGCGGGCCACGCTGGTGATGGTGGTGGACGACTCGGTCACCGTGCGCAAGGTCACCAGTCGCCTGCTGGAGCGCCATGGCATGAGCGTGATGACGGCCAAGGATGGTGTCGATGCCATGGCCCTGCTGGAAGAGCACCGCCCCGACGTACTGTTGCTGGACATCGAGATGCCGCGCATGGATGGTTTCGAAGTGGCCACCCGCATTCGCCGCGACGAGCGTCTGAAAGACTTGCCGATCATCATGATCACCTCGCGCACCGGGCAGAAGCACCGCGACCGGGCCATGGCCATCGGCGTCAACGACTACCTGGGCAAACCCTATCAGGAGTCGGTACTGCTGCAGAGCATCGCCCACTGGAGCCAGACCCATGCTTGAACTGATTGCAGGGCAACGCAGCAGCCTCACAGGCCTGCTGCTGCCGCTGGGCGACCGTACGCTGGTATTGCCCAACGTCGCTGTGGTCGAACTGATCGGCCAACGCAACCTGGTGTGCGAACCGGGTGACCCGGCTTGGCACCTGGGGTGGATCGACTGGCGACAGCAGCATCTGCCGTTGATCGGTTTCGAGGCCGCCTGCGGCGGTGAGACGCCCTGTGGCGAGCGGGCGCGGATCGTGGTGCTGAATGCGCTCGGGGACACCGGCTTGCGCTACCTGGCAGTGCTGCTGCAGGACATTCCGCGCTCGTGCAAGCTCGATAGCCAGCTCAACTATGTGGATGTGCCGCTGGGCAGCCTGGAGCTGGCCGCGGTGCAGGTAGGCGAGCAAGTGGCGCGTGTGCCGGACCTGGTCGGGCTGGAAAGGCTGGTGCGTGACGCTGAACTGCAGCCTGCTTTTGGCTAGGATGAGGCAGGAACGGACCCTGTCATGAACCCAGCCCGATTCAGGAGGTCTGTGTTTGCATGTACTACGGTGAACGCTTCAATGCCTGGACCCACCTGGTCGGTGCCGTCCTGGCCTGTATCGGTGCCATCTGGCTGATCGTCGCTGCTGGCCTGCAGGGCGACCCGTGGAAGATCGTCAGTTTCTCCATCTATGGCAGCACGTTGCTGTTGCTCTACAGCATTTCCACCCTGTACCACAGCACGCGCGGGCGGGCGAAGGTGATCATGCGCAAGCTCGATCACCTGTCGATCTACCTGCTGATCGCCGGCAGCTACACCCCGTTCTGCCTGGTCAGCCTGCGCGGGCCCTGGGGCTGGAGCCTGTTCGGCGTGGTCTGGGGGCTGGCGGTGATCGGCATGTTGCAAGAGATCAAGCCGCGCTCGGAAGCGCGCATCCTGTCGATCATCATCTATGCGCTGATGGGCTGGATCGTGCTGGTGGCAGTCAAGCCGCTGCTGAACAACCTCGGCACTGCCGGCTTCACCTGGCTGGCTGCCGGCGGCGTGTTCTATACCGTCGGCATCATTTTCTTCGCCCTCGACAGTCGCTTGCGCCATGCGCATGGCATCTGGCACCTGTTCGTGATTGTCGGCAGCCTCATGCACTTCGTGGCGGTGTCGCTGTACGTGCGTTAGCTTTTTGTTTACGAAAAGTCACCCCACAGCTGCTGCGCGACCGACAGCGCCACCACCGGTGCGGTCTCGGTCCGCAGTACCCGCGGCCCGAGGCGTGCGGCATGGAAGCCAGCAGCCTTGGCCTGTTCGACTTCCGTATCACTCAGGCCACCTTCCGGGCCGATCAGGAAGGCCAGCGTTGCCGGCTTGTCATGGCTGGTCAGCGGCTCGGCGACCGGGTGCAGGACCAGCTTGAGCTCGGCCTCGGTGCCCTTGAGCCATTCGGCCAGGGTCACGGGCGGATGGATGACCGGCAGCGTCGAACGGCCGCATTGTTCGCAGGCACTGATCGCCACCTGGCGCCAGTGGGCCAGGCGCTTGTCGGCGCGCTCGTCCTTCAGGCGCACTTCGCAGCGCTCGCTGACGATCGGGGTAATGACGTTGGCACCCAGCTCGGTGGCCTTCTGGATCGCCCAGTCCATGCGCTCGCCTCGGGACAGGCCCTGGCCGAGGTGAACCTGCAGCGGCGAGTCGGACTGGCCGGTGATGGCCTGGTCGAGGCTGACGCGTACCGTCTTCTTGCCGACTTCGAGCAACTGGCCGAGGTATTCCTGGCCGCTGCCATCGAACAGCTGCACGGCATCGCCAGGGGCCATGCGCAGGACGCGGCCAATGTAGTGGGCCTGGGCTTCGGGCAGGTCGTGTTCGCCAAGGCTCAGGGGGGCATCGATGAAGAAGCGGGACAGTCTCATGGTTCGGCTCGGAATGTTTGAGGGACATCACCCCTTGTGGGAGCGGCCTTGTGTCGCGAAAGGGCTGCGAAGCAGCCCCAGATTTTCAGCTTCGCAGCGGAAATTGCCGGGGCCGCGTTGCGGCCCTTTCGCGACACAAGGCCGCTCCCACAAGGGATAGTGCAAGGGCTGCTACTAGCCGGGGTCGCGGAAGTCGGGGTGGAAGTTGGCTGGTACGGCGACGCTGACGCTATCGCGGGTGGCGATGTCGATGCCTTCGCTGGCCACTTCGGCGAGGAAGTCGATCTGCTCCGGAGTAATCACATACGGCGGCAGGAAGTACACCACGCTGCCCAACGGGCGCAGCAGCGCGCCGCGGGTCAGGGCGTGCTCGAACACCTTCAGGCCACGACGCTCCTGCCATGGGTAGGCAGCCTTGGTGGCCTTGTCCTGGACCATCTCGATGGCCAGGGCCATGCCGGTCTGGCGAACCTCGGCGACATGGGCATGCTCGGCCAGGTGCGCGGTGGCGCTGGCCATGCGCGCGGCCAGGGGCTTGTTGGCCTCGATCACATTGTCCTGCTCGAAGATGTCCAGCGTCGCCAGGGCGGCGGCGCAGGCCAGCGGGTTGCCGGTGTAGCTGTGCGAGTGGAGGAACGCGCGCAGGGTCGGGTAATCGTCGTAGAAGGCCTGGTACACCTTGTCGGTGGTCAGGCAGGCGGCCAGCGGCAGGTAGCCACCGGTCAGGGCCTTGGACAGGCACAGGAAGTCCGGGCGGATGCCGGCCTGTTCGCAGGCGAACATCGTGCCGGTGCGGCCGAAGCCGACGGCGATCTCGTCGTGGATAAGGTGCACGTCATAGCGGTCGCAGGCTTCGCGCAGCAGCTTGAGGTATATCGGGTGATACATGCGCATGCCGCCGGCACCCTGGATCAGCGGTTCGATGATCACTGCCGAGAGGGTTTCGTGGTGTTCGGCCAGGGTCTGTTCCATGGCGGCGAACATGGTGCGCGAGTGTTCTTCCCAGCCCATGCCCTCGGGGCGCAGGTAGCAGTCCGGGCTTGGCACCTTGAGGGTGTCGAGCAGCAGTGCCTTGTAGGTTTCGGTGAACAGGGGCACGTCGCCGACCGACATCGCGGCAATGGTCTCGCCGTGGTAGCTGTTGGTCAGGGTCACGAAGCGCTTTTTCGCCGGTTTGCCGATGTTCTGCCAGTAATGGAAGCTCATCTTCAACGCCACTTCGATGCACGACGAGCCGTTGTCGGCGTAGAACACCCGGTCGAGCCCGGCGGGGGTCATGGCGACCAGGCGTTCGGACAGCTCGATCACCGGCTGGTGGCTGAAGCCGGCGAGGATGACGTGTTCCAGCTCGTCCACCTGATCCTTGATGCGCTGGTTGATGCGCGGGTTGGCATGGCCGAACACGTTGACCCACCAGCTGCTCACGGCATCCAGGTAGCGTTTGCCGTCGAAGTCCTCGAGCCATACGCCTTCACCACGCCGGATCGGGATCAGTGGCAGCTGCTCGTGGTCTTTCATCTGGGTGCAGGGGTGCCATAGGACCTTGAGGTCGCGTTGCATCCACTGATCGTTAAGGCCCATGGGCACTTCTCCTGGCTTGCTGCCTGCTTTGACCGCGTAAGCCTAAGCAAAGCCAGGGGGCAGGACAACCGCTTGTGGTCAATGACGGCAGGTGCGGGTCCATTCCAGCTTGCGAATATGGACGGTGCCAGCCTGTGAAGTGGATATGGTCAGGCGACGGAAGGGCCCCTCGATGACCTGGTGATAGGGCTGCGTGGCAATCGGTCCCGGCCTGGAATCGGTATAACCGCTGCCGGCGAGGGTGAGCCAATAGAAATTGCGCGGGATCGGGGCGATCAGGTCCATGTCGTAGCCATCGGTATCCAGCAGCATCTGCACACCGTCGAAGTGCTGGTCGCTGACGACGTAATACTCCAGCCGCAGGCATTCGACTTCCTGGTTGAAGTTGATTTCCACGTCACTGTGCTCGCCAATCACCAGCTCGGTGCCTTCATCGCCTTTGAAGGCTTCATGCAGGCCGGTCCATGACGTACCGTTGGAGCGGATTTTCAGGCCGGAGGGAGTGTGTACCGTCTGGTTGTGCCACAAAAATTGCCTTTCTACCTGTGCGAAATGCTCCTCATAGGTCATGGCGCAGCTCCTTTTGTCGGTTTTTTTCAGCCACCTTCGCCAGCTTCGCCTAATGGCCAGATGCCTGGCTACTGACAAAATTGCCAGTTGCCAGAGGCACTTGATGTCGCCGTGCTGGCAGGGTCCGGATACCTGACGTATTCTTAGCGCATCGACTCTCGGGGCATTCCCGCCTCTTCCCATCCCTGCTATTTCAACTCGGAGTTCGCCGACATGGCTGCTGCTTGGGTGCGCCTGTGCGCGTTGGTATTGATCGGTGTGTCCAGCGGCGCCGCGCTGGCAAAGGACAAGACACCTTCGGCAATCGTCGTGGGTGGCGGCCTGGCTGGCCTGACTGCGGCCTATGAACTGCAGAACAAGGGTTGGCAGGTCACCCTGCTGGAGGCCAAGTCAGGCATGGGTGGCCGTTCGGGCCTGGCCACCAGCGAATGGATCGGTAACGCCAAGGCCCAGCCGGTGCTGAACCAGTACCTTGACCGTTTCAAGCTTGAAACACTGCCCGCTCCGGAGTTCGTACGTACCCCCGGCTACCTGATCGACGGCGAGTACTTCAGCGCCGCCGACCTGGCCACCAAGCAGCCGGCTACCGCCGAGGCGCTCAAGCGCTACGAAAAGACCCTCGACGACCTGGCCCGTTCGATCGATGACCCGCTCAACCCGCAGGCGAACAGCACCCTGTTCGCCCTTGACCAGATCAACGTCGCCACCTGGCTCGACAAGCTGCAATTGCCGGCCACCGCACGCCAGTTGATCAACCAGCAGATCCGTACCCGCTACGACGAGCCATCGCGCCTGTCGCTGCTTTACTTCGCTCAGCAGAACCGCGTCTACCGTGGCGTCAGTGATCGCGATCTGCGTGCCGCGCGCCTGCCTGGTGGCAGCCCGGTGCTGGCCCAGGCATTCGTCAAGCAACTGAAGACCATCAAGACCAGCTCGCCGGTCACGGCGATCGTGCAGGACAAGGACGGCGTCAGCGTCAAGGTCGGCAGCACCGACTACAAGGCCGATTACCTGGTGATGGCGGTCCCTCTGCGGGCGCTGGCCAAGATTCAGATCACCCCAGGCCTGGACAGCCAGCACATGGCGGCGCTCAAGGGCACCAACTACGGCTGGCGTGACCAGCTGATGCTCAAGTTCAAGCAACCTGTATGGGAAAGCCGCGCGCGCATGTCGGGCGAGATCTTCAGTAACGCCGGTCTCGGCATGCTGTGGATCGAGCCGGCGCTCAAGGGCGGTGCCAACGTGGTGATCAACCTGTCGGGCGACAATGCGCGGCTGCTGCAGGCCTTCGGCGACAAACAGATGGTCGACCAGGTGCTGATCCGCCTGCATGCGTTCTATCCACAGGCTCGCGGTGCGTTCACCGGTTATGAGGTCAAGCGTTACAGCATCGATGCCGGCACCGGTGGCGCCTACCTGGCATACGGCCCAGGGCAGATCAGCAAGTACTGGCGCCTGTGGGAGCGCCCGGTGCAGCGCATCACCTTTGCCGGTGAGCACACCGATGCGCTCTACCCAGGCACCCTCGAAGGCGCCCTGCGCAGCGGCCAGCGCGCTGCCAGCCAGGTACAGGACTTGCTCGCCGGCAAGTCGTTCGACCCGGCCAAGGCTGCGACCGTCGCGGCAGCGGCGACAGCCGGTGCCGCTGTGGCGAAGAAGGACACTGGCGGCGGTTTCTTCTCGCGCCTGTTCGGTGGTTCCGACAAGCCTGAGGCCAAGGCTGCGCCGGTTGCCAAGGTTGAGCCCAAAGTTGAGGCAGGCGCGCCAGCACCGGCGCCTGCAGCAGCCCCCGTAGCGCCTGCCCCTGCTGAAATCGCCAAGGAAGAGCCAGCCAAGCCCGCCGCGACGAAGGCTGCGCCAGCCAAGCCGGTACCGGCCAAGCATGCACCGGCACACAAGCCTGCGGCCAAACAGGCGAAAAAGGCGGTCGAGCCGAAAAAAGCCACGGTCAAATCCGAGCCGGTGAAGAAGCCGGTGGACAATACTCAGGCCAAGGCCAACTGAATCCTGTATCGGCCCCTCGCGGGTAAACCCGCTCTTACAGGGAGCGGGCATGCCCGCGAAGGGGCCGGTGCTGGCAAGCTCAAACTCTCCAACTATTGTTAATGTTTCCTTAATAGGTAACTTACACACTATTCATCGTATTTCTCGATAATCCAAAGCAGTTTTTTAAGCTTTTATTCGATACGTTACGCGCTAGTCTGTGCACAGCTTTCACGGGGAACGACGTCATCATGCAACTGCGCAATTCACCTTCTCGCTATGGCGTGGTCAGCATCGTCCTGCACTGGGGCGTTGCACTGGCAGTCTTTGGCCTGTTCGGCCTGGGCCTGTGGATGGTCGATCTCGGCTACTACGACCCTTGGCGCAAGGCCGGCCCTGACCTGCACAAGAGCATCGGCCTGGTATTGCTGGCGGTGATGCTGTTGCGTGTGGTCTGGCGTTTCATCAGCCCGCCACCGCCGGCACCGGCCAACCACGGGGCATTCACCCGCGTGGCGGCCAAGCTGGGGCACCTGGCGCTGTACCTGGGGCTGTTTGCGGTAATGATCGCCGGTTACCTGATTTCCACTGCCGACGGCGTCGGCATTCCGGTGTTCGGCCTGTTTGACGTACCAGCGCTGATCAGCAACCTGCCCGACCAAGCGGACGTCGCCGGCGTGATTCACCTGTGGTTGGCATGGGGCTTGGTGATCTTCGCCGTGCTGCATGCCCTGGCGGCCCTGAAACACCATTACATCGACCGTGACGCGACCCTGACCCGCATGCTGGGCCGCAAAGCTTGACTCTCAACCTCAATTGCATAGGAAGGAAGTAAGGATGTTGAAAAAGACTTTTGCCGCTCTGGCGCTCGGTACTGCTCTGTTCTCCGCCGGCCAGGCCATGGCTGCCGAGTACAAGATCGACAAGGAAGGCCAGCACGCGTTCGTTGATTTCAAGATCAGCCACCTGGGCTACAGCTTCATCACCGGTACCTTCAAGGACTGGGATGGTAACTTCAGCTGGGACCCGGCCAAGCCTGAAGCCAGCAAGATCGACGTCACCCTCAAGACTGTGAGCGTGGATACCAACCACGCCGAACGGGACAAGCACATCAAGAGCAAGGACTTCCTTGACGTAGCCAAGTACCCCACCGCCACCTTCAAGTCGACCAAGGTGACCCCGACCGGCAAGAACGCCGAAGGCCAACTGACTGCCGATGTCGCCGGTGATCTGACCCTGACCGGCGTGACCAAGCCGGTGGTGATCAAGGCCACCTTCATTGGTGAAGGCAAGGACCCATGGGGCGGCTACCGTGCCGGCTTCGAGGGCAAGCTCGATATCAACCGCAAGGATTTCGCGCCGAAGTCCATGGACCTCGGCCCGCTGTCCGAGAAAGTTGAGCTGTACTTCGTGTTCGAAGGTGTTCAGCAGAAGTGATATTGCTGGACAGGCAATAAAAACGCCGCCCATTGGGCGGCGTTTTTTTATGCCTGATGCATGAACTCAGCCTTTGCGGGTGAGCAGCGCAGGTCGCTCACCACGCGGGCGGCTCGGCAGGTCATCCAGCTGCTCTGGCGTCGGGTAACGGTCGAGCTTGGATTCCTTGCGGATGATCACGGGCTGGTGCTGTTCGCGGGGGCTGCGTACTGCCGGCTCCTGGCGCGATGCATCGTTGCGCCCGGCCGGACGGTTGCGGCCACCGCCATTGTTGTCACGACGTGCACCACCACCACCGTTGCTGTTGCGTGGGCGCTTGTCGCCGCTGCCGCTGCGCTGCTGGCCGCCAGTATTGCGGCCTTGGCCACCACCGTTGTTGCTGCGCTGGCTTGCGCCCTGGCTTTGGCCCTGGCCTTGACCTGCACCACCCGGCCGGCGGTTGCGGCCTTGGCCTTTGGCGTTCTGGTAAGGGCTGACGTAGTCGGCGCGGTTGCCGAAGTTGTCGATATCGTCGTCCAGGAACTCCTCTGGATCACGGTCGGCAGCAGGTTTCGGGATAGGGCTGGTGCTGGTCTGCTGTTGCTGGCGCGGCTTCTTGTCACGCGGCTTGCGTTGCTGCTGTTGCTTGTCGCCTGACTTTTCCTTGTCGGCCGGCTTGTCCGCAGCCTGCTGCCTGGCCTTGCCTTTGTCCTTGCCCTTGTCCTTGCGGCCGCCGTTGGCGTCTTTGCCGCCTTCGCCGCGGGCCTGCTGGTTGCGGCCGCCGCGGCCGCTGTTCTGCTGGCGTTCGCGCACTTCAGGCTTTTCAGCTTCTACCTGGCTGGCGTCGAAGCCCATCAGGTCGCCATCCGGGATCTTCTGCTTGGTGACCCGCTCGATGCTCTTGAGCAGTTTTTCTTCATCCGGCGCAACCATCGAGATGGCCTCGCCCGAGCGCCCGGCACGGCCGGTACGGCCGATGCGGTGCACGTAGTCTTCCTCGACGTTCGGCAGCTCGAAGTTGACCACGTGGGGCAGCTGGTCGATGTCCAGGCCTCGGGCGGCGATGTCGGTGGCCACCAGCACGCGTACGCTGTTGGCCTTGAAGTCGGCCAGGGCCTTGGTCCGGGCGTTCTGGCTCTTGTTGCCATGGATAGCGGCAGCGGTCAGGCCGTGCTTTTCCAGGTACTCGGCCAGGCGGTTGGCGCCGTGCTTGGTGCGGGTGAATACCAGAACCTGCTCCCAGGCGCCCAGCGTGATCAAATGCGCCAGCAGGGCGCGTTTGTGACTGGCGGGCAGCCGGTAGACGCGCTGCTCGATACGCTCGACGGTGGTGTTTGGCGGGGTGACCTCGATACGCTCCGGGTTGTGCAGGAGCTTGTCGGCGAGGTCGGTGATGTCCTTGGAGAAGGTCGCCGAGAACAGCAGGTTCTGGCGCTTGGCCGGCAGGCGGGCAAGCACCTTCTTCACGTCATGGATGAAGCCCATGTCGAGCATGCGGTCGGCTTCGTCGAGGACCAGGATTTCCACGTGGGCCAGGTCGACCTTGCCTTGGCCGGCCAGGTCGAGCAGGCGCCCCGGGCAGGCGACGAGCACGTCGACACCCTTGGCGATGGCCTGGATCTGCGGGTTCATGCCGACGCCGCCGAAGATGCAGGCGCTGACCAGTGGCAGGTCGCGGGCATACACCTTGAAGCTGTCGTGTACCTGGGCGGCGAGCTCGCGGGTTGGGGTCAGGACCAGGACGCGCGGCTGGCGCGGGCCATGACGCTGGGATTTGTCGGGGTGGCCGGCCGGGAACAGGCGCTCAAGGATCGGCAAGGCGAAGCCGCCGGTTTTACCAGTACCAGTCTGTGCGGCAACCATCAGGTCGCGGCCTTGCAACACGGCGGGAATGGCCCGCTGTTGCACCGGGGTCGGCTGGGTGTAGCCCGCTGCCTCGATAGCGCGGACAAGAGCCTCGGAGAGACCGAGGGAAGCAAAGGACATGGGCAATCCTGTTCTCGTGTGGGCTGGGCCCGTTGGGATGTTCTGCCTGGCGCGACGGGCATCCAAGGGATGCGATCGCGTCCGGTCCAGCTGGGCTTTCACTGCGCATCCGGGAAGCGGAGGGTGGACGCCAAGGGGCGTCGATGCCGATCGGGATGCCTGTTGCGAGGCCGAGCGTCCGGGCGTGAGCCGGGCGGGAAGGCCCGAGTATAACAGAGCTGACGCCGCGTGCTGCTTTCCTGCTGCTCAACGGTGCCGACAAGACTGCCAGCGTCGTAAGCAGCAGGGTGCACCGCAAATGGGCGACAAGGGTGCCTGGCGCGGGATTACGTGCTCACCAAGGGTAATGCCAGTGCAGATCATGGCCCCCGTTTCAGGCCTCAGCGATCGGAAGAGCGCAGCAGGTGCGCCTCGATATCCTTGCGCCGGCCGCCCAGTGACAGGCGCAGGCTCGGGTGGCGCAGGCACTGGCGCAATTGCTCGGGCTCGATGCGCCCATGGCGTTCGTTGAGGTTCTCCAGCGCCTTGTCCCACCAGGCCGTTGCACAAGCGCGATCGAACTCGTTGGGGTAGGGGTAGCAGCCATACAGCAGTTCGCGCACGAACTGGCGCTCGCGGCTGGGCATGGTCAGGCTCAAGGCCTTGTAACCCAGGCGCTGCAAGGTTGGAGGGCGGGGCAGTTGGTCGTTGACCAGTGCCACATCGGCAAGCGCCGCCGGCCCCAGTGGGTTATGGCCGTGTTTACCCAGCCAGGCCTGGATCTTGGCGCGGAACTGGGCCTTGCGGCTCCAGTAGTGATGGATGACGTCGATGCATTCGGCCAGTTCCATCTTGCGGTAAGCGGCTACCGCCAGGCAGAACTCTTCCAGGGTATAGGCGGTGCGGGCCAATGGGTAGAACTCGTCCATCATGGCAATCGAGCGGTCCAGCACGTCGCTGTCCTCGGCGCACAGCCCGATCACGCCGGAGTTGACCAACGGCATCTGGCAGTCGGCCAGGCCGCGTGATTCCAGAATGCCAAGCAGGTTCTGGTACAGCAGGCACTGCTGGTTCGCACCGTAGCGCGCGCCAATGGCGTTGCACAGCAGCGTGCCGGGCTTGACCCGCTGGAACAGCTGCAGCGGCGACTTGCGGAAGAAGGTATCGGTGTCGATCAGCACGGCCTGAGGATGCTGCTGCAATACTTGGCGCAACAGCACATGCTTGCTGCGAAAATGATAGCCGTGTGGCTGGTTCCAGGCCTTGCGGGTAGCCTCGTCAAGCAGATGAACGGTGACCGGCAGCTTGCCGTAAGGCTCGGCAGTGTCGGTATAGACCTGGATGTCGATGGCCAGGTTGGCATCGCCGCCCAGCTGCGCGAGGGCGCTGACGATGCTGAAACAGGCTTCCTGATGATAGGTGGCCGGGCCGAACGCCAAGTAGACGAGCTGAGGGCGAGATGGCAGGAAATGTTGCATTGCAGACGACACCTATCAGAGCCACAAAGTGAATAAGGCCCTAGTCTACGACTAAAGCCTTAATTGTTTGAGAATCTGATGATGCCAAAAAGTTTCAGCGTGGCAGTTTCAGATTGTTCCAGATCGCCAGGCTCGCCTCGGCCTGGTTGAGGGTATAGAAGTGCAGGCCCGGTGCGCCGCCTTGCAGCAGTTGTTCGCACATGCGGGTGATGACTTCTTCGCCAAAGGCCTGGATGCTCGCCGTATCGTCGCCGTAGGCTTCCAGCTGCTTGCGAATCCAGCGCGGGATCTCGGCGCCGCACGCATCGGAGAAGCGCGCCAGTTTGCTGTAGTTGGTGATCGGCATGATGCCGGGCACCACCGGGATGTCCACGCCCATCTTCTGCGCCCGCTCGACGAAATAGAAATAGCTGTCGGCGTTGAAGAAGTACTGGGTGATGGCGCTATCGGCACCGGCCTTGACCTTGTGCACGAAGTTGCCCAGGTCGGCCTCGAAGTTGCGCGCCTGTGGGTGCATTTCCGGATAGGCGGCGACTTCCAGGTGGAAGTGGTCGCCGGTTTCCTCGCGGATGAACTCGACCAGGTCGCTGGCATAACGCAGCTCGCCACTGGCCATGCCCATGCCC
Organism: Pseudomonas vlassakiae; assembly: GCF_014269035.2. GTDB lineage: Bacteria > Pseudomonadota > Gammaproteobacteria > Pseudomonadales > Pseudomonadaceae > Aquipseudomonas > Aquipseudomonas vlassakiae. The sequence continues at coordinate 106,797 of NZ_JABWRP020000004.1, read as the reverse complement.
GACGGCAGGTCGCCACGCAGGGCGACGATGCGCTTGATGCCGGCGGCCTTGTATTCGGCCAGCAGGGCGCGCAGCTCGTCCTTGGTGTCACCCACGCAGGACAGGTGCGGTGCGGCAGGGACCTTCACTTCGCTTTCCAGCTGCAGCACGGTGTTCAGTGTGCGGTCGCGGGTCGAGCCACCGGCACCGTAGGTGCAAGAGAAGAAGTCCGGATTGTACGCGGCCAGCTGGCGGGCCACGCCCATCAGCTTTTCGTGACCGGCGTCGGTCTTGGTTGGGAAGAACTCGAAACTGTAACGGCGATCTTGGGACATCTGGCGTTCCTCGAGCAGCAAGCCTCAAGCAGCAAGCTGCAAGTAAAAGCCAGATCGGTGATGGCCGATCTGGCTTGGGCATCGTTCAGGTTTCGGCGTTGAAGCGTGTCGCTTCAAGCCTGCCGCTTAGTAGCGGTAGGCGTCCGGCTTGAACGGGCCTTCGACGGTCACACCGATGTACTCGGCCTGTTGCGGGGTCAGCTGGGTGACCACGCCACCGAAGCCGCGGACCATTTCCAGGGCCACTTCTTCGTCGAGTTTCTTCGGCAGCACTTCCACGGTCAGGCGCTCGGCCTTCTTCGCAGCTGGCAGTTCGGCGAACTTCTGCTCGAACAGGAAGATCTGTGCCAGCACCTGGTTGGCGAACGAACCGTCCATGATGCGGCTCGGGTGGCCAGTGGCGTTACCCAGGTTCACCAGGCGGCCTTCGGCCAGCAGGATCAGGTAGTCGTCGTTCTGCGGGTCAAAAGTGCCCGCGCCGGTGCGGTGAATCTTGTGAACCTGCGGCTTGACCTCTTCCCATGCCCAGTTCTTGCGCATGAAGGCGGTGTCGATCTCGTTGTCGAAGTGGCCGATGTTGCAGACCACGGCACGCTTCTTCAGGGCCTTGAGCATGTTGGCGTCGCAGACGTTGACGTTGCCGGTGGTGGTGACGATCAGGTCGATGCGGCCCAGCAGGTCGGCGTTGATGCCGGCTTCGGTACCGGTGTTGATACCGTCCTTGAATGGCGAAACGACTTCGAAGCCGTCCATGCAGGCCTGCATGGCGCAGATCGGGTCAACTTCGGTGACCTTGACGATCATGCCTTCCTGACGCAGCGACTGGGCCGAGCCCTTGCCCACGTCACCGTAGCCGATGACCAGGGCTTGCTTGCCCGACAGCAGGTGGTCGGTGCCGCGCTTGATGGCATCGTTCAGGCTGTGACGGCAGCCGTACTTGTTGTCGTTCTTGCTCTTGGTGACCGAGTCGTTGACGTTGATCGCCGGGACTTTCAGCTCGCCTTTGGCCAGCATGTCCAGCAGGCGGTGCACGCCGGTGGTGGTTTCTTCGGTCACGCCGTGGATCTTTTCCAGCATGGCCGGGTATTTCTTGTGCAGGATTTCGGTCAGGTCACCACCGTCGTCCAGCACCATGTTGGCGTCCCAAGGCTGGCCATCCTTCAGGATGGTCTGCTCGATGCACCACTCGTATTCCTGCTCGGTTTCACCTTTCCAGGCGAATACAGGAATGCCGGCGGCGGCGATGGCGGCAGCGGCCTGGTCCTGGGTGGAGAAGATGTTGCACGACGACCAGCGGACTTCGGCGCCCAGTGCGACCAGGGTTTCGATCAGCACGGCGGTCTGGATGGTCATGTGGATGCAGCCGATGATCTTCGCGCCCTTGAGCGGTTGCTCGGCTTGATACTTGCGGCGCAGGCCCATCAGTGCGGGCATTTCCGACTCGGCGATGATGACTTCCTTGCGGCCCCAGTCGGCCAGGGAAATGTCGGCGACCTTGAAGTCGGAAAAACCAGCAGGCGTGTTTACAGCGCTCATGAGAGCCTCCATTCGTAGTGTGCGAATGGGCGCCGTTGTGCGTTGAGCGTCCGCTTCAGCGGACAACGCCCCAACCGAGCCTGACAGGCCGAGCCTGCTGCAGCGCCCCTCGGATGGGTGGCGGGATGGCCGCCACTGTGGGCAGCCATGAGAATCGGCAGCGATTATAGCCGTGGCTGTGTGACACACCCAAGGCTTTCTGTCGATTTATCGCGACGATAGTCGATGTTCAATGGAGCGGTGGCGGCCGCTCTGCCATCATTACTTCACGTTAGCCAAGCCGGTCAGGAGTACAGATGAACTTTCACACCCGCAAATGGGTTAAACCCGAAGACCTCAACCCCAACGGCACGCTGTTCGGCGGCAGCCTGCTGCGCTGGATCGACGAAGAAGCGGCAATCTACGCGATCGTCCAGCTCGGCAACCAACGTGTGGTGACCAAGTACATGTCGGAGATCAACTTCGTCAGCGCCTCGCGCCAGGGCGACATCATCGAGTTGGGCATCACCGCCACCGAGTTTGGCCGCACCTCGATCACCCTCAAGTGTGAAGTGCGCAACAAGATTACCCGCAAGAGCATTCTGACGGTCGACAAGATGGTCTTCGTCAACCTGGGTGAGGATGGCCTGCCGGCGGCCCATGGGCGGACCGAAATCAAGTATATCCAGGACCAGTTCCCCGACTCCGCAGTCGAATGACGGTCCGGGGCCGCAGGGGCGGCCCCAGCGTTTTCAAGGCTGTACGCTGACCTTGCGCACCACGCGCCCGATGCTCAAACCCTGCACCAGGATCGACGACAACACCACGATGTAGGTGATCGATAGCAGCAGGTCGCGTTCGTCGCCCACTGGCAACGACAGCGCCAGTGCAACCGACACGCCTCCCCGCAGGCCGCCCCAGGTCAGCACACGGATGGTGCCTTGGGGCACCGGCCGCCAGCGCCGCAACAGCACGATCGCTGGGGCCACGGTCAGTAGCCGCGAGAGCAGCACTGCCAGCGCCAGCGCACCACCCGCCGCCAGGTGCAGCCAGTTGAACGGCAGCAGCAACAGCTCCAGGCCAATCAAGGCGAACAGCAGGGCATTGAGCATGTCGTCGATCAGTTCCCAGAACCCGTCCATGTAGCGGCGGGTCATGTCGTTCATCGCCAGGTTGCGGCCCAGGTTGCCGATGATCAGCCCCGCCACCACCATGGCGATCGGTGCTGAAACATGCAGCTCGTAGCACATGGCCGAGCCACCGATCACCAGTGCCAGGGTCAGCATGACCTCGACCTGATACTGCTCGACGCTCTTGATCATGCGGTAGGTGGCATAGCCGATCACACCGCCGAACAGCACCCCGCCGATGGCTTCGCGGGCGAACAACAGGGCGGTGTCGGTGATGCTCGGCGTTTCACCCAGCTGAATGATGCCCAGCAAAACGGTGAACACCACGACGGCGGTACCGTCGTTGAACAACGATTCGCCAACGATGGTGGTCTTCAATGGCTTGGAGGCGTTGGCGGTGCGCAGCGCGCCCAGCACGGCGATCGGGTCGGTCGGGGAGATCAGCGCGCCGAACAACAGGCAGTAGATCAGCGGCACCTGCCAGCCGAACAGGGCGAATACCCAGTGCGACAGGTAGCCGATCACCACGGTGGCGATCAGCACGCCCAGGGTGGCCAGCAGGCCAATCGGCCAGCGGTAGCTGCGCAGGTCGCTGAGGTTGACGTGCAGTGCGCCGGCGAACAGCAGGAAGGCCAGCATCCAGTGCATCAGCAGGTCGTTGAAATCGATCTGGTTCATCAGGCCTTCGACGCGTTCTTCCAGGCCAGGGAAGCCGATCAGGCTCAGGCCCTGCAGCATCAGGGAGAACAGCAACGCCGTGACCATCACGCCGATGGCGGGTGGCAGGCCGATGAAGCGGTAATTCACGTAGGTGAGGAGGGTGGTGAGGCAGATAAACGCGGCAACTAGTTCAAGCATCCCGAATCCTGTGACAGTGGCTTCCAAGTCGTTACCCGAATGGCTCGGGCAGTTCTTGGATGATCTGGCGAGGGGGTCGGGACACACTTTTTGACTGTGCAGGTAGACCGCGTATCCGTTGTGAGGTTTCCTGCATGTGGCTTCAGGCTTCTGTTCCAGCCATCGGGCGCTTGCCGACCGGCGACATGACGGGGTTGCACTGCAAGCCTGAGCCCGGCAGGGCGACCTCAGCGATTCGGGCTGAGAAATATCTGTCGAAAGGCTCCCAGTCCGGGTACTCCTCAGGCGAAACAGATATCGCCATCAAACGCCCCACCAGGCCGCAGATCCAGTCTGCGCATTGCAGTGTCTGGAAGAGGTGGCTTTCGCCCTGCAGGGGAGGCTCTATCAGGCTTCGACATTTCTCGGTGGCATCTTCGAACATCGCCAGGGTGCAGGCTTCCACATTTCGTTCACGCCATTCATTGCCGGCGCGCTGCTCGTCCAGAAGGAGCATGAAGGTCGAGGCGGACGGTGTGCAGTAACGGTCTATTGTTCTTACTGCGTGCAGCAGCTGGCGCTTGAACGTATCCGTCGCATCGTGCTGTTTGGCCGGTCCGGTCTTGTGCTCTCCTGCATAGATGACATACCCACCAATCTTTCGGATATGGTTGAGCAGACGAAACGTAGCCTGTCTCAATGATCGATATTGCGTGACGTTACGTGTCGTGAAGAGTTTGGAGCCTTTCTTTTCCCATTGATAGGCAGGAAGGTTCCTGGGATTTTCATGGGTTATGTCCCAGGCAAGTAACTGGCATTTCAACTGATAGAAGAAGATGGCGAACTCTCGCACTTCTTCAGCAGGCAGAAGAATCCCACCCAGGCCGAACACGGGGCTGGTCTTGAAGTGGCTGTGAGTGCGCGAAACGTATTGCCCGACGTGGCCGAATTCGTCGAGGTAGGCCACAAAATGAGTCATGAGTTCCGGGTGTCCTTGCCCCAGAAACACGAAAGCCCGCTTGCTTGCGCATTGCGGGCCTCGGAAGGTAGGCACGGGTTGCCCCATGCGTTACGGTGATCCTAAGCCTGCGAGCGTTGAAACGTCAATCGTGTTTCGTAAGTGAGTGTGTATTCTTGAAGAAGGCTGCATTCAAGTGCAGTACTAGCGGCCAGCTACATGCGGGGCGGCCCGCTATGAGTGTATTGAATGATGCGACGAGAAATGGCTTGCTGAGGGGGCTGAAACCTCTACCGAGCATGTAGGCTTTTTCCGTGATCACACTTTGCCCCGAGGTATAGTGCTGCGGACTCATTTGAACCCAAGGCAAGGACTCTCCCGCGTGCTGGCAACTTCCCTGGTTTTGGTCGCCGCCCTGTTGCACGCGACCTGGAACACCCTGATCAAATTCAGCGCCGAGCGCCTGTTGGTGATCGCCAGCATGGATGCCGTGGCGTTGCTGTTCGCCGTGTGTGCCGTGGCCTTCACCGAGTTTCCGCCCGCCGGGATCTGGCCTTGGCTGCTGGCTTCGGCGCTGGCCGAGCAGCTGTACCGCTTCCTGCTGATCCAGGCCTATCGGGTAGGTGACCTGGGCCTGGTCTATCCTTTGATGCGCGGCCTGTCGCCGCTGGTGGTGCTGGGGCTGACCCTGGCGTTTGCCGGTGAGCCGCTCAGCCAGCAACAGATCATCGGCATCCTGCTGATCCCGTGTGGCATGGCTTGCCTGTTGTGGCAGGGCGGAGGGGGTGACCGGTTGCCCTGGTCGATGTTGCCGGTGGTGGCGCTGATCGGCCTGTGCATCGGTTGCTACACCTGGTTCGACGGCCAGGCGGTGCGTTTGTGGGGCAAACCGTGGGACTACCTGGTGTGGTTGACGCTGCTCAGCGCCTGGCCATTCCCGTTCCTGGCCGGGGTGGCGCGGCGGGCGCCATTCGTGCTGTTCTGGCGCACCCAATGGCGCTTGGGGTTGGCAGTGGGCTTTTGCGTACTGTTCAGTTACGCGCTGGTGCTGTGGGCCATGCACCTGGGCTCCGTGGCCGAGGCGGCGGCCCTGCGCGAGCTGAGTGTGATCCTGGTGGTGCTGATGGGCATGCGCTACCTCAAAGAACCTTTTGGCGGGCCGAGACTCCTAGCTTGCGGGCTGGTCCTGGCAGGCATGCTGGTGATGAAGCTCTGACCCGAACCTCGAACAAGGAGTCCTGTGCATGACCGTTGCCCTGTGGTGCATCCTCATCGCCCTGTGCCTGCCGCCATTGTGCGCATTGATTGCGAAAGTGAGCAGTGGCCGTTTCGGCTTGCGTGACAACCATGATCCGCGTGCATTCCTCGATACCCTGTCGGGTCTGCCAAGGCGTGCGCATGCGGCTCAACAGAACAGTTTCGAGGCGTTCCCGGCGTTTGCCGCAGCGGTGCTGGTGGCGGATATCGTCGGCAATGCCGAGCAGGTGACCCAGGATGTGCTGGCCGTGATGTATATCACCAGCCGGCTGCTGTACATCATCTGCTACCTGGCAGACTGGGCAGCGCTGCGGTCGCTGGTGTGGTTTGCCGGGTTGGCGTTGATCGTGTCGTTCTTCGTGGTTTCCATCTGAAACCGGGTCGCCTGCTTCGCGGGCTTGCCCGCGAAGCATCCCCGCCAATCAAAGCACTTTAGGTACCTCAGGCAACGGCTTGCCCTTGGGCCACAGCATCCAGATCTGCCCCTGCTGCTTCATGTTCCCCGCCAGCTCGCCGGCCTCTGGCCCGGTACCCCAGAACAGGTCGGCCCGCACTTCGCCGGCGATGGCACCGCCGGTGTCCTGGGCGCCTACCGGGCGCACGACGGGTGTGCCGTCGGGGCGCGTGGTGGAAAGCCACAGCAAGCTGCCCAGCGGAATCACCTTGCGGTCGATGGCCACGCTATATCCAGCGGTCAGCGGCACGTTCAGCGAGCCGCGCGGCCCTTCGTTGCTGTCCGGGCGAGCACTGAAGAACACATAACTGGGGTTGCTGGCCAGCAGCTCCGGCACGCGCTGCGGGTTGGCCATGGCCCAGGCGTGGATGCTGCCCATGGTCACGTCTTCTTTTTTCAACTGGCCTTGCTCCACCAGCCAGCGGCCGATCGGCCGGTAGGGGTGGCCGTTCTGGTCGGCGTAGCCCAGCCGCAGCTGGCGGCCATCCTCCAGCTGGACCCGGCCTGAACCCTGGATCTGCAGGAACTGCAGGTCCATCGGATCAGTCAGCCAGGCCAGCACGGGCGCCTTGACGCCATCGCGGTTGATCACTTCGGCGGTGTCGTAGGGCTTGAGCACGTGACCGTCCAGGCGGCCGCGCAGGCGCTTGCCCTTGAGTTCGGGATACACGCTGGCCAGGTCGACCACGATCATGTCATCGGGGACGCCATAAACCGCCACGTGCGCTGCTTCGGTGCGCTTCAGGCTGCCGGGGTAGACCGGTTCGTAGTAGCCGGTGATCAGGCCGTTGGCGTTGTTGTCGGCCGAACGCAGGCCGTATACCTGCAGGTTCTGCTCAAGGAACGTGCGTACCTGGGTGGCGCTCGCCGTGGCGCTGCCGGCCGCTTCGCAGGTGGCGGCCCACACCGGGTCGCGTTTGAGCTTCTCGCAGCCGCTGCGCCAGGCGTAGAAGCCGGCCAGCAAGTCTTCATCGCTGACCGCAGGCAGGTCTTTCCAGGTGGCCGGGGCATAGGTGGCGATGGCGTGAGGCTCGGGCTTGGCGTTTTCGCCGCCGTTGCAGCCGGCCAGCAGGGCAAGTGCCGGGAGTGTCCAGGCCAGATGGCGCAGGGCAGATTTCATCAGTGGTTACCTGTGGCTGGCGAACATGAAGATTCGCCCTTGTGTTTTATGTGGCTATTGGTCTTTGCCTGGCAGGCAGCGATACTGACCGCCCCTTTGCGTAGGCTCAAGTGACCGTGATGTTCAAGCGATTGACCGTTGTACTGCTCGCTGCCCTTGCCCTGACGGCCTGTGATCGGGTTGACCCCAATTCGCCGCTGGGCAAGCGCAAGGCAATCTTCAAGGAAATGCTCAAGACCAGCGAAGACATGGGCGGCATGTTGCGCGGCCGCTTGCCCTTCGACGGGGTCAAGTTCGCAGCGGGTGCGTTGAAGCTCGATGGCCTGGCCCGTGCGCCGTGGCAGCATTTTCCGCAAGCGCGGGACGAGGGTGACAGCAGCGCGCGACCGGAGGTGTGGGAGCGCCAGGCGCGCTTCCATGACCTTGCCCGGCAGCTGGAGGGCGTGACCGGTGAGTTGGTTGAAGTGACCCGGACCCAGCCGTTGGACGCGGCGCAACTGAAGGCGCCGATGGACAAGGTCGAGGCGGCGTGCAAGGCGTGTCATAGCGAGTTCCGCAACCATTGATCGCCTGTGTCAACGGGCGATCAGGCAAGATCAGCGATCCAGGTCGTCCACCGCTTCCTGCAGCTCTTTACGGGACTCGGCAAGCTTGTCCTTGCGTTTGTTGATCTTTTCCGCGTCGCCTTTTTTCTCGGCCTTCTTCAGGTCCTTCTCGCGCTGCGCCACCTCGTGACGGGCATCGAGCACTTTCTGCTCGCGCTCTTTGCGCAGGCCGGCGTCGGTGCAATGGTCAACGCCGCGCAATGCTTCCTCGAGCCCAGCTACCTGATCGCTGTTACCGTGGTCGCGTGCGATTTGCAGCTGGTTCTCGATGGCACTGCGCTTGGCGGCACAACCGGTCAGGCCCTCGTCGGGCTGGGCGGCTTGGGCAGCGCCAGCAGCCAGGCCAAGCGTGGTCAGCAATGCCAGGGTGGAAATCATGTTCATCAAAGCCTCCTTGAGGGGGCGGGGCAGCAAAAGATGGAGCAAATCCTGCCTTGGTTTTGCCTATATAGGAACCCTTGGTGGATATTTCTGGAGCAATCCAGACAATTTCCTACAACGGTTTTTTGTTAAAACTCATTGCTTCACACCGGTGGCAGCCGCAGGGAACCCCTGGATGCCGCTTTCGCTCAGCTGCTGCGCCAGGGCCTGCACCTGCTCGGCCGCGAAAAATGCGTGTAGCTGGCTGGCGCGTGATGCGCCAATACCGGGCAAGGCTTGCCATTGCGTGGCTGAACGCTGGGTGAGGGTTGCCCAGTCCCCCTCGATGGGCAGATTGCGCGGTACTGGCACGCCAAGACCGCTGATCCACTGGGCGAAAGGCCTGCTGCGGCCAGCCTCGAAACTTTGTTGCAGGCGCTTGGCGCGGGTATCGCTGATGCCAGGTAGCTGGGCCAGTCGCTCGGCGTCCAGCGCCAGCCAGTCTGCCAGCGTTGCTATCTGCCCGCCTCGTACCAGTCGTCGCCATGTGCCGGGCCCGGTGCCTGGCATGGCCAGGCCCTGTTTGCCGCTGAGCCAGGTGAGCCGAGCAATGAACTGTTCTTCACAGCCTTCGCTAGCCTGCCAGCATGTCAAAGCGTTGTATTGATCTGGCGCAGGTGCCGCGACCGCATCGCGCTCGGTGGCGCGCAGCACTACCTGCTCGAAGCGCGGGATGGTAAGCCCTGCCAGGCTGATGGCTACCTGGTCTCCCGGGCGAATGTCGAGTGCCTGCCAGCGAGCCAGGGAGCCCAGGCTCACCTGGGTGACCAGGCGGTCGTCGAGCCGTACTGGCTGCAACTTCAGGACCGGCGTGATTCGCCCCGTGCGGCCTATGCGAAAGCGCACGTCCCGCACTTCGGTCAACGCCTGGGCAAAGGGATGCTTCCAGGCTGCGATCCAGTAAGGCGCATTGCTCTGCCAGCGTTCGGCGGATGGCCGTATGTTCTGGCGCAGGATCACCCCATCCGTGGCGAAGGGCAGGGCAGAGCGATACCAATGCTCGCGCCAGTGTGCCGCCTCGCCAGCGCTGCTGATGGCCACGCTGTAGCGCTGGCTGTCGGGAAACCCCAGTGCAGCCAGCTGAGCCACACGCTCGCCCTGATCGCTTGGCCCTTGCGGCCAGTCCCAGACAAACAGCGCAATGCCCGCGCCTTGCTCACGAGCGAGTTGCTTGCGCGCCAGCAGGCCCGCGACGATGGCACGCGCATTGACGCTACCTCGCTGGGCTTGCACATGATCAACCAGGCGCAGGTACAGCTCCCCTTGCAGAATCAGGTCAACGGGGTCGGGCAACTGCCGGTTGATACCTTGCAGAACTTCGATATGCCGGCTCCAGTCATGTCCCTGGTTGCCATCACCACGGCTGAGCAACTGCACCAGCCTGCCTTGGCGATAGACCAGGGTCACGGCGACGCCATCGACCTTCGGCTGCAGCCAGACGCCTGTCTTGCCGGCCATCCATTGGCTCACGGCCTGTTCACCCGAGAGCTTGTCGACACCGGTGTGGCGGACCGGGTGGGCAATTGGCCCGCGTGCGCTGGCCAATGAGTCCAGCTCGCTGTCCAGGGCGAAACACCCCTGCAGGTGCAGCAGGCGTTGCCGGCTCTGGTCATAAACCTCATCGGCCACCAGGGATTCGCCCAGACGATGGTAGTGGTCATCCCATCGGCTGACCGCCTCGCGCAGGCGGGTGACTTCGGCGCGTGCCCGCTCGGCAGACCAGCTCGGGCAGCCAGCGGCTTGCGCGTTGAACGAAAGAGCGAGCAGAAACAGGAACAGCAACGGCATGGCCAGCATCCTTGCCTGGCGGAGGGGAAACCTCAGCCTAGGCAACGTGCGCGCGTGTTGCGCCGCGCAGTTGTCAGCCGATATGTCACAAAAAAGCCCCTGCCGATCACTCGGCAGGGGCTTTCGGTTACCGCTGCAGGAAAATTACAGGCCGGCAGCGTCACGCAGCGCCTGGGCGCGGTCGGTGCGTTCCCAGGTGAAGGTGGTGAAGGTGTCGTCGCCGACAGTCTTCTGCTGCGGCTCGCGGCCGAAGTGGCCGTAGGCAGCGGTTTCCTGGTACATCGGGTGCAGCAGGTCGAGCATCTTGGTGATGGCGTACGGGCGCAGGTCGAAGCACTCGCGTACGATCTGGATGATCTTGTCGTCGGACACCTTGCCGGTGCCGAAGGTGTTGATCGAGATGGAGGTCGGCTGGGCCACGCCGATGGCGTAGGACACCTGGATCTCGCAACGTTCGGCCAGGCCGGCGGCAACGATGTTCTTGGCCACGTAGCGGCCGGCGTAGGCGGCGGAGCGGTCGACCTTGGACGGGTCCTTGCCGGAGAACGCGCCACCACCGTGACGGGCCATGCCGCCGTAGGAGTCGACGATGATCTTGCGGCCGGTCAGGCCGCAGTCGCCCACCGGGCCACCGATGATGAAGTTGCCGGTCGGGTTGATGTGGAACTGGGTGCCCTTGTGCAGCAGTTCGGCCGGCAGGGTGTGCTTGACGATCAGCTCCATCACGGCTTCCTGCAGGTCTTTCTGCGAGACCTCAGGGTTGTGCTGGGTCGACAGGACCACGGCGTCGATACCGACCACCTTGCCGTTTTCGTAGCGGCAGGTGACCTGGGACTTGGCGTCCGGGCGCAGCCACGGCAGCAGGCCGGACTTGCGTGCTTCGGCCTGGCGCTCGACCAGGCGGTGCGAGAAGCAGATCGGTGCTGGCATCAGCACGTCGGTTTCGTTGCTGGCATAGCCGAACATCAGGCCCTGGTCGCCTGCACCCTGGTCTTCCGGCTTGGAGCGGTCGACGCCCTGGGCGATGTCCACCGACTGCTTGCCGATGATGTTCATCACCGCGCAGGTGGCGCCGTCGAAGCCGACGTCGGAGCTGTTGTAGCCGATATCGATGATGACCTTGCGCACCAGCTCTTCCAGGTCGACCCAGGCGGAAGTGGTGACTTCGCCGGCGATGATGGCGACACCGGTCTTGACCAGGGTTTCGCAGGCAACGCGGGCGTACTTGTCCTGGGCGATGATGGCATCAAGGACCGCGTCCGAAATCTGGTCGGCGATCTTGTCCGGATGCCCTTCGGACACGGACTCGGAGGTGAAAAGGGAGTATTCGCTCATCTCGACGGGTTCCTAAAATTTACCGATGGTGAGTGTCGCCAGCCGTCCGCTGAAAATGGCGGACCTGGATCTGGAAACCGTTACGCAAGCCCACATAGAGGCTGTCCCCGGGGACCAGCCCGGCTGCTGTGGCCCAACGGGCCAGGTCGTCCTGTTCGAAGCCGAGCCAGAGGTCGCCGCAGGCTTCCCGCGCCCAACCCTGGTCATGGCTGCACAGTTCGGTGACCAGCAGGCTGCCGCCTGCCTTCACCCGTTTGGCCAGCTGGCGCAGGGCCAGGGCCGGGTCGCTGAAATGGTGCAGGACCATGTTCAGCACAACGCAGTCGGCTTCCACATCCGTTGCACCCAGTGCATCGGCCAACTGCAGGTTTACATTACCCAGGCGTTCGCGTTCGCAGACCTGGCGCGCCAGCTCGAGCATGGTCGGGCTGTTGTCCAGGGCGGTGACCTGGGCGAAACGCCGTGCCAGGTCTGGCAGGAAACCGCCATCGCCGGGGCCGACTTCCAGCGCGCTGGCGGTCGGCGCGAAGTTCAGTTTGTCGAGCAGCGCCAGCAGGCTCTCGCGGTATTGCGGCAAGCCGGCGATGAGGTCTTGCTGGGCGCGGAATTTTTCTTCCACGCGCAAGAAGAAGTCCTGGCTGGTGGCGGCGCGGCGTTGCTGCACCTGGGCGATACGGGCCTGGACGTCTTCCGGCAAGGTCAGGTCGTCGACTTCATCGAGCAGGGCCATGTGCAGGCGCCCGCCGAAGCGCTGGCCGTCGGGCAGGGCACGACGGTAGAAGATCGCATTGCCTTCGCGCCGTGTGGCCACCAGCTCGGCCTGGGCCAGTACCTTGAGGTGATGGCTCATGCCCGACTGGCCGATGTCGAAGATCTGTGCCAGTTCCAGCACGCCGAACGAATCACTGGCCAGGGCGCGCAACACGTTCAGGCGCAGCGCATCGCCACTGGCCTTGCACAGGGCGGCCAGTGTGTCGCTTTGCTGAGGGATCGGTTGCGCACGGAGGTTCATGGGACGGCAGTCTAGACAGGCAGGGCTGCCCCCGCAAGGCCAATATCAAAAAGTTTTGATATTGGCTGATGGGCGGGTACACCTGGCGGTTTTTTCGCCGTTATGCAGGCCAATCACAGGAAAATCCCCCAACTGCGACCATCCGTCATTGCCCCCAGCCCCCGCAGTGGGCGAAAATGGCCGCCTTTTTCGTGACACCACCTATTCAAGCCCCAGGAGATCAGCGATGCCCAGCCGTCGTGAACGTGCCAACGCCATTCGTGCCCTCAGCATGGATGCCGTGCAAAAGGCCAACAGCGGCCACCCAGGTGCCCCCATGGGCATGGCGGATATCGCCGAAGTGCTTTGGCGCGACTACATGAAGCACAACCCGAGCAACCCGGACTTCGCCGACCGAGACCGCTTCGTGCTGTCCAACGGCCACGGCTCGATGCTCATCTACTCGCTGCTGCACCTGACTGGCTACGACCTGTCGATCGACGACCTCAAGGCCTTCCGCCAGCTGCACAGCCGCACCCCTGGCCACCCGGAATACGGCTACACCCCTGGCGTCGAGACCACCACCGGGCCGCTCGGCCAAGGCATTGCCAACGCCGTGGGCTTCGCCCTGGCCGAGAAAGTGCTGGCCGCCCAGTTCAACCGTGACGGCCACACCATCGTCGACCACCACACCTATGTGTTCCTTGGCGACGGCTGCATGATGGAAGGTATCTCCCACGAAGTCGCCTCGCTGGCCGGCACCCTGGGCCTGAACAAGCTGATCGCCTTCTACGACGACAACGGCATCTCCATCGACGGCGAAGTGCACGGCTGGTTCACCGACAATACCCCGGCGCGTTTCGAAGCCTACAACTGGCAGGTGATCCGTAACGTCAACGGTCATGATGCCGATGAAATCAAGATGGCCATCGAGACCGCCCGCAAGAGCGACCGTCCGACCCTGATCTGCTGCAAGACCATCATCGGTTTTGGTTCGCCGAACAAGCAGGGCAAGGAAGACTGCCACGGCGCGCCGCTGGGCAACGACGAAATCGCCCTGGCCCGCAAGGAACTGAACTGGAACCACGGTCCTTTCGAAATCCCGGCGGACATCTACGCCGAATGGGATGCCAAGGCTGCCGGTGCCAAGGCCGAAGCCGACTGGAACCAGCGTTTCGACGCCTACGCCAAGGCCTACCCGGAGCTGGCTGCCGAGTTCAAGCGCCGTGCCAGCGGCGAGCTGCCGGCCGACTTCAGCGAGAAGGCCCAGGCGTACATCAACGAAGTGGCCGCCAAGGGCGAAACCATTGCCAGCCGCAAGGCCAGCCAGAACGCGCTGAACGCCTTCGGCCCGTTGCTGCCTGAGTTCCTCGGCGGTTCGGCTGACCTGGCCGGCTCCAACCTGACCCTGTGGAAGGGCTGCAAGGGCGTCGAAGCCAACGATGCCAGCGGCAACTACGTGTTCTACGGCGTGCGTGAGTTCGGCATGACCGCCATCATGAACGGCGTCGCCCTGCACGGTGGCCTGGTGCCTTACGGCGCGACCTTCCTGATGTTCATGGAATACGCCCGCAATGCCGTGCGCATGTCGGCCCTGATGAAGCAACGCGTCATCCACGTCTATACCCACGACTCCATCGGCCTGGGCGAAGACGGCCCGACTCACCAGCCGATCGAGCAGCTGACCAGCCTGCGCAGCACGCCGAACCTGGACACCTGGCGCCCAGCCGACGCGGTCGAATCGGCCGTGTCGTGGAAAAACGCCCTGGAGCGCAAGGACGGCCCATCGGCACTGATCTTCTCGCGTCAGAACCTGCAGCACCAGGATCGCGACGCCCAGCAGATCGCCAACATCAGCCGCGGCGGCTATGTGCTCAAGGATTGCGCTGGCGAGCCTGAGCTGATCCTGATCGCCACCGGTTCGGAAGTGGGCCTGGCCGTTCAGGCGCACGCCAAGCTGACCGAGCAGGGCCGCAAGGTGCGCGTGGTTTCCATGCCGTGCACCAGCGTGTTCGATGCCCAGGACGCGGCCTACAAGCAATCGGTATTGCCGGTCGAAGTCGCTGCACGCATCGCCATCGAAGCCGCCCACGCGGACTTCTGGTACAAGTACGTCGGCCTGGAAGGTCGTGTCATCGGCATGACCACTTACGGTGAGTCGGCGCCGGCCGCTGCACTGTTCGAAGAATTCGGCTTCACCCTGGAAAACATCCTGGGTACCGCCGAAGAGCTGCTGGAAGACTGATACAGGCAAGGCGAGGGCCGTAGGCCCTCGTTCGCGGCGCAAGGCCGCTCCCACAGGGTCCGCTTGCATCGCGGTCTTTGTGGGAGCGGCCTTGTGTCGCGAATGGGCCGCATGGCGGCCCCAATAGCCATCATGCGTTAGCGAGCCAACGAATGCCCCACCCGCGTCCCTACAAAGTTGCACTCAACGGTTACGGCCGCATTGGCCGCTGTGTCCTGCGCGCACTGTTCGAGCGGGGGGCAAAGGCCGGTTTCGAGATCGTTGCGCTGAACGACCTGGCCGATCAGGCCAGCATCGAATACCTGACACGCTTCGACTCCACCCACGGGCGATTCCCCGGCGAGGTGAAGGTCGACGGCGACTGTCTGCATATCAATGGCGACTGCGTGAAGGTCATGCGCAGCGCCACCCCTGAAGGCATCGACTGGGCCGCCCTGGGTATCGACCTGGTGCTGGAGTGCTCCGGTGTCTATCACACCCGCGCCGATGGCCAGCGTTTCCTCGACGCTGGCGCACCGCGCGTATTGTTCTCGCAGCCGATGGCCAGCGAGGCCGATGTCGATGCTACCGTGGTCTATGGCATCAACCAGGGTTGCCTGACGGGCCACGAACGCCTGGTGTCCAACGCCTCTTGCACCACCAATTGCGGCGTCCCGCTGTTGCGCGTGCTGGACCAGGCATTCGGCATCGAGTACGTGCAGATCACCACCATCCACTCGGCGATGAACGATCAGCCGGTGATCGATGCCTATCACCACGAGGACCTGCGCCGCACGCGCTCGGCCTTCCAGTCGGTGATTCCGGTGTCCACGGGGCTGGCGCGCGGCATCGAGCGCTTGCTTCCGGAACTTGCCGGGCGAATCCAGGCCAAAGCGGTACGCGTGCCGACCGTCAACGTCTCGTGCCTGGACATCACCCTGCAGACCGCCCGCGATACCAGTGCGGCCGAGGTCAACCGGGTGTTGCGCGAGGCCGCGCAGAGCGGCCCGCTGAAAGGCTTGCTGGCCTATACCGAGTTGCCTCACGCCAGCTGTGATTTCAACCATGACCCGCATTCGGCGATCGTCGATGCCAGCCAGACCCGCGTTTCAGGCCCGCGCCTGGTGAACTTGCTGGCTTGGTTCGACAATGAATGGGGTTTTGCCAACCGTATGCTCGACGTTGCCGAACACTATCTGCACGTCGTCCACCCAACCCGCAGCAAACAGCCCTGAAGGACTGCATTCATGACCGTGTTGAAGATGACCGACCTCGACCTGCAAGGTAAACGCGTACTGATCCGCGAAGACCTCAACGTACCTGTGAAGGACGGTGTGGTAACCAGCGATGCGCGTATCCTTGCAGCGCTGCCGACCATCAAGCTGGCCCTGGAAAAGGGTGCGGCGGTAATGGTCTGCTCGCACTTGGGCCGCCCGACCGAAGGCGAGTTCTCTGCCGAGAACAGCCTCAAGCCGGTCGCCGACTACCTGAGCAAGGCCTTGGGCCGTGAAGTGCCGCTGGTTGCCGATTACCTGAACGGTGTTCAAGTCAGCGCCGGTGACCTGGTGCTGTTCGAGAACGTACGTTTCAACAAGGGCGAGAAGAAGAACGCCGACGAGCTGGCCCAGCAATATGCCGCCCTGTGCGACGTGTTCGTAATGGACGCTTTCGGCACCGCTCACCGGGCCGAAGGCTCCACCCATGGCGTTGCCAAGTTCGCCAAGGTGGCTGCCGCTGGCCCGCTGCTGGCTGCAGAGCTGGACGCGCTGGGCAAGGCCCTGAAAGCCCCGGCCAAGCCAATGGCGGCCATCGTTGCCGGCTCCAAGGTGTCGACCAAGCTGGATGTGCTGAACAGCCTGAGCAGCGTTTGCGACCAGCTGATCGTCGGTGGCGGCATCGCCAACACGTTCCTGGCTGCTGCCGGTCACCCGGTGGGCAAGTCGCTGTACGAGCCTGACCTGATCGAAACCGCCAAGGCCATCGCCGCCAAGGTCAGCGTGCCACTGCCGGTCGACGTCGTGGTTGCCAAGGCGTTCGCCGAGGACGCCGAAGCCACCGTCAAGGCCATCGCCGACGTTGCCGCCGACGACATGATCCTCGACATCGGCCCGCAGACCGCTGCCCATTTCGCCGAGCTGCTGAAGTCGTCGAAGACCATCCTGTGGAACGGCCCGGTCGGCGTGTTCGAGTTCGACCAGTTCGGCAACGGCACCAAGGTGCTGGCCAAGGCCATCGCTGAAAGTGCAGCGTTCTCCATTGCCGGTGGTGGCGATACCCTGGCAGCCATCGACAAATATGGCGTCAGCAAGGATATCTCCTACATTTCTACCGGTGGCGGTGCCTTCCTCGAATTCGTCGAGGGCAAGGTGCTGCCAGCCGTGGCGATCCTGGAAGAGCGGGCAAAAGCCTGACCATGGCGGCGCCTGGCAAAGGGAGCGACCTGATGGTCAAGCAATTGCCTGTGATGATTCTGGCCGGCCTGCTGGGCGCCTGCTCCAGCAGCCCGTCTTCGGAGGCCGACCCGGCGCAGCCGCCCAAGGGCGGTTGCTACCAGTCCGCGTGGCAGGCCGAGACCGTGCCGGTCATCAGCAAGCGCGTTGGCCCGGACGGCCTGGAAAAGTACGACGAAGAACACCAGCGCCAGGCGCCGGGTTGCCCCTGATGCCGTGCGTTTCGTCGGAGCAGGCAACCAAGTGACCGCTATGTGGTCCTCTAGAGGATATGTAATGAAAGCGCTACTGGCCTCGATGGCTCTGGCGACACTGGCAGGATGCTCGCTGATACAGCCTGCACCTTCCGCCCCGGCGGACAACTGGACCCGCTGGGTCTGTGACACTCAGGCCGAAGTGCTGTGGCGCTTCGCTGATGCACAGCGGGACCAGGTTGACGTGCGCCTCGGCGGCGGTGACCAGGTCTATCGGCTCAAGGCCGAGCCGGGCGCCTCTGGCGCGCTGTACAGCGATGGCGTGCTGGCCTTCCACACCAAGGGCGACGAAGGCCTGGTGTACTGGGTGGCAACCAACGATCTGATTGGGCGGGGCTGCAAGGCACCGTGACTGGCCGGGCCGCACAGGCGGCCCACACTACTTGAACAGCAACCGCCCCTGCGGCAGGCTTGCACGAAACAAACGACGCTTGTCGGGAGAGAGATACACAATGGCACTCATTAGCATGCGCCAGATGCTGGACCACGCCGCCGAGTTCGGTTACGGCGTTCCGGCTTTCAACGTCAACAACCTCGAGCAGATGCGCGCCATCATGGAAGCGGCCGACAAGACCGACTCCCCGGTGATCGTCCAGGCTTCGGCCGGTGCCCGCAAATATGCCGGTGCCCCGTTCCTGCGCCACCTGATCCTGGCCGCCATCGAAGAATTCCCGCACATCCCGGTGTGCATGCACCAGGACCACGGCACCAGCCCTGACGTGTGCCAACGTTCCATCCAGCTGGGTTTCAGCTCGGTAATGATGGACGGCTCGCTGGGTGAAGACGGCAAGACCCCGACCGACTACGAGTACAACGTCCGCGTCACCCAGCAGACCGTGGCCATGGCCCACGCCTGTGGCGTTTCGGTAGAAGGCGAGCTGGGCTGCCTGGGTTCCCTGGAAACCGGCATGGCCGGTGAAGAAGACGGCATCGGCGCCGAGGGTGTGCTGGACCACAGCCAGATGCTGACCGATCCGGAAGAGGCCGCCGACTTCGTCAAGAAGACCCAGGTCGACGCCCTGGCCATCGCCATCGGCACCAGCCACGGTGCCTACAAGTTCACCAAGCCACCGACCGGTGACGTACTGGCAATCGACCGCATCAAGGAAATCCACAAGCGCATCCCTAACACCCACCTGGTGATGCACGGTTCCTCCTCGGTCCCGCAAGAGTGGCTGGCGATCATCAACCAGTATGGCGGCGACATCAAGGAAACCTACGGCGTACCGGTCGAAGAGATCGTCGAAGGTATCAAGCACGGCGTGCGCAAGGTCAACATCGACACCGACCTGCGCCTGGCGTCCACCGGTGCCATGCGCCGCCTGATGGCACAGAACCCGAGCGAGTTTGACCCACGCAAGTTCTTCGGTGAAACCGTGAAAGCCATGCGCGACGTGTGCATCGCCCGTTACGAAGCGTTCGGCACTGCCGGCAACGCCTCGAAGATCAAGCCGATCTCGCTGGAAGGCATGTTCCAGCGCTACCTGAAGGGTGAGTTGGCTGCCAAGGTCAACTGATCCACCAGCGTCAATGAAAAACCCGCAGCGATGCGGGTTTTTCATGTGTCGAAAATGCTGCACGGCGACCGTTAGTCGGCTACCGTGAAACTAATCAATTGATAGCGATCTGATTGCATTGCTTGTCGCAACTGCAGGTCTAGAGTATCAGCTGGATCCAATAGCAAGTCGAAGTCTGTCAAACAAGAGAAGCAGCATGGATGGCGCTTACCCTGAACCACTGGATGGCAAATCGGTTCTCCTGGTGGTAGACGATTACCCGGAAAACCTGATCAGTATGCGCGCCTTGCTGGCGCGCAACGATTGGCAAGTGCTGACTGCAAGCTCGGGGATGGAAGCCCTGGGGACGTTGCTGGAACATGAAGTCGATCTGGTTCTGCTCGATGTGCAGATGCCGGAAATGGACGGCTTCGAGGTCGCCCGCCTGATGCGCGGCAGCCAGCGAACCCGGCTGACCCCGATTATCTTCCTCACCGCCAACGAGCAGTCCGATGCCGCCGTGCTCAAGGGCTATGCCAGTGGTGCGGTGGATTACCTGTTCAAACCGTTCGATCCACAGATTCTCAAGCCGAAGGTGCAGGCGCAGCTGGACCAGCAGCGCAGCCGGCGCATACTGCAGCAGCTGACCCGCGAGCTGGAGGCTGCCCGGGCGTTCAACGCCTCGATCCTGGAAAATGCCGCCGAAGGCATCCTGGTGGTCGACGCCGAGGGTGTCATCAGCTTTGCCAACCCGGCGATCTCGCGCTTGCTGCATAGCTCGATGGAACACTTGCAGGGTGCCCAGCTGCTCGATCTGCTGCAATTGGCCAATGCCACCTTGTGGAGCGAGTCCGAGTTCCGCAACGCCTACCTCGCACGGCAAATCGTGCGGGTGCATGATGCCCATCTGCGCACCCCCGGTGGCCAGCTGGTCCCCGTTGCGCTGTCCTGCGCGCCGTTACCGGCGGAGCAGCAGGCCATGGTGGTCACGGTGCTGGACATGTCGGTGGAGCGTAACCTGCATCAGCAACTCGAATACCAGGCGGTGACCGACCCGCTGACCGGGCTGCTCAACCGTCGCGGTTTCTACCAGGCCGCCGAAGGCGCGTTGCTGCGCGGCGAGCGCTCGAACAAGGCCCAGGCCCTGATGTACATGGACCTCGATGGCTTCAAGCGGATCAACGATTCGCTGGGCCACGAAGCGGGTGACCGGGTGCTGCTCTGGGTGGCCGAGCAGATCAAGGAATGCCTGGGCAGCGAGGCGCTGCTGGCACGCTTGGGCGGCGACGAGTTCACCGCATTGTTCGACGGCCTGCCGTACCCGGAGCAGGCCGGGCGCTATGCCGAAAAACTGCTCGAGCGGGTGTCGATCCAGCAGCAGGTGGACGGCATCGACATCTGCTTGGGCGTCAGCATTGGCATCGCCACCTTCCCTGACTGCGGGGGTAATGTCGAAGGCCTGCT
Source organism: Pseudomonas vlassakiae (assembly GCF_014269035.2). GTDB lineage: Bacteria > Pseudomonadota > Gammaproteobacteria > Pseudomonadales > Pseudomonadaceae > Aquipseudomonas > Aquipseudomonas vlassakiae. The sequence continues at coordinate 86,185 of NZ_JABWRP020000004.1, read as the reverse complement.
GCGCGCGGCCGACACCGCGATGTATGCAGCCAAGCGGGCCGGTCGCCAGCAATACCGCTTCTATGATCAGGAACTCAATGGTCGGGCCCGCTCGCGGTTGATGCTTGAAGACAGCGTGCGCAATGCCATCGAGGTACAGGATTTCAGCCTCGTGTATCAGCCGCAGGTGGCCTTTGCCGATGGCAAGCTTCGGGGCTTCGAGGCGCTGCTGCGCTGGCAACACCCCAGTGTTGGCGATGTGCCGCCCGGGCTGTTCATACCCTTGCTGGAAGAGGCTCGGCTGATCAACCGCCTGGCCAGCTGGATCTACCGCCAGGGGGCTGCTCAGCGCCAGGCCTGGTGCCAGCGTTTCGACCCGGAACTGGTGTTGGGTATCAGCCTGAGTCGCGCTCAATTCTCCATGCCCAGCCTGGTCGATGAACTGCAGCGGGTGATACAGGATTATCAGCTCGACCCGTCGCAACTGGAGGTCGAGGTTGCCGAGACCTCGTTGATGTACAACATCGACGCGGCGATCAAGCAGATTCACCGCCTGCGCGAACTGGGCGTTCGCGTGGCGCTGGACGATTTCGGCGCGGGCGACTGTTCGTTGCGCATGTTGCGCGACCTGCCCATCGACACCTTGAAGCTGGACCGCCATCTGGTGGCGCGTCTGCCAGATTCGGCGCCGGATGCCGCATTGGTGCGAAGTGTCATCGTCCTGTGTGCAGACTACGGCATCACCGTGATCGCAGAAGGGGTCGAAACGCAGGCCCAAGCTGCGTGGCTGAAGGCAAACGGCTGCGCCTACGTCCAGGGTTTTCTGGTCGCGCACCCCATGACAGCGGCCGATGCCACTGGCTTTCCGGTGATTTTTCCCTGGCTGCTGCCGTGATTGGCTAGAATCGGCATTCGTTACGACGAATGCCATGCCATGACCGTATTACGCTATTTGCAAGCCTACCCACCGCACCTGCAGGAGCAGGTGCGGCAGATGATCGACAGCGACCGCCTGGGCGAGTACTTGCAGCGCCGCTACCCGGGCCGCCATGACGTGCAGAGCGACAAGGCGCTGTACGGCTATGCCCAGGACTTGCGCCAGCAGTACCTGCGCAGTGCGCCAAACCTGGACAAGGTGCTGTTCGACAACCGCCTGGACCTGACCCATCGGGCCCTGGGGCTCAATACCGCGGTTTCGCGGGTGCAGGGCGGTAAGCTGAAGGCAAAGAAGGAAATCCGCATTGCCTCGCTGTTCAAGGAGGCAGCGCCCGAGTTCCTGCGCATGATCGTGGTGCACGAACTGGCGCACTTGCGCGAGCGCGATCACAACAAGGCGTTCTACCAGCTCTGCCAGCATATGGAGCCGGCATACCACCAACTGGAATTCGACCTGCGCGTCTACCTGACCTACCGGGAGTTGCCAGGCAACCTGTAAGGATCACGCAGCATGGATGTGAGCAAGACCAAGAGCAGTTTCTACCGCCGCCTGTACGTGGCCTGGCTGATCGATAGCCAGACCGCCACCAGCGTGCCGGCGCTGATGGAGGCCACCGGCATGCCGCGGCGCACGGCACAGGACACCATCGCCGCACTCGCCGACCTGGACATCGTCTGCGAGTTCGAGCAGCAGGAAGGCGCACGCAACCATGCCGGGCATTACCGCATTCATGACTGGGGCGCGATCGACAAGCAGTGGATCATCCGGCACCTGCGGCAGATCAAGGCAGTACTGGGGTATCCATGACCTTGCGCATGCCGATATGCGGGATGTCATCCTCGAGGTACTGCTCGCCCACCACGGCAAAACCGTGCCGGGCATAGAACCGTTGCAGGTGTGCCTGCGCCGACAGATACACCGGTGTCCCGTGCCAGCAATGCCCGGCTGCTTCCAGCCCTTTCATCAGCAGCGGATGGCCAAGTTTCAACGCGCGCGCCTCCGGCGAGGTCACCACCCTGCCGATGACCACATCGCCGCCCTGCGACTGTGGGTCGAGCAGGCGCAGGTAGGCCACCAGCTTGTCATCCTGCCAGCCCATGAGGTGCAGGGTGTCACCCGTCAGGTCCTGACCATCGACTTCCTGGTAGGCGCAGCGTTGCTCGACCACGAACACGGCGGTACGCAGTTGCAGGATGGCATAGAGCTCATGCGTGTCGAGGTCGGAGTGGTGCTTGCAAAGCCAGTGGATGGACATTGTGGTAACTCCTCGAAATGGATGGCCGATCATCGCAAATTTCCCCGCCTCGGCCAAAATAGAGGCTAAATGACATCATTGGCCGCTGCCCAAAGAGTAGCCTTTGTGTATTCTCATCTGCGCGTCGCCTTCCTCAGTGAGTGCCTTCCACTGCAAAAGGACTTCTGCATGCGGCCTCTGCTTCGCACGTTGGGTTTGCTGGGCCTGTTCCTGACAGCACCTGTATTCGGCCAGGACAGACTGCGTCTGGTAGCTGACACCTGGCCGCCGTTCACCGACAGCGCCATGCCAGGCGGCGGCCTGGCGACCAGCCTGGTCACCACCGCGCTGGCCCGCGCGGGGTACTCCAGCAGCTATGAGGAAGTACCTTGGGCGCGAGCGCTGATGGGCGTTGGCGAGGGGCGCTACGACGTGCTGATCAACGCTTGGTACAACGACGCGCGCCAGCAGATCGGGCAGTTTTCCAAGGGCTACCTGAACAACCGCATTCGTCTGCTCAAGCGCAAGGGCGACACGTTCCGTTATAAAAGCCAGGGCGACCTTTACCCCTACAGCATCGCGGTGGTGCGCGACTACGCCTATTCACCCGCTTTCGATGGCGATACCCGCTTGCACAAGGTGGCGGTGCGCAACTTCTCCACCGCGGTGCGCATGCTGGCAGCCGGCAGAGTGAACCTGGCCGTGGAAGACGAATACGTGGCGCGCTACAACCTGCAGCGCGAGCCGCAGGACGTGCGCGATGGGGTGACCTTGGTAGAGCCGCCGCTGGCGGAGAATACCCTGCATATCCTGGTGAGCCTGAAACACCCCGACCACCAGCAGATCGTCGAACGCTTCGAGCAGGCCATCGCAGGCATGAAGGCCGATGGCAGCTATGCGCGGCTGCTACGCCAGCATGGCTTCTGACGCTACGCCGCTCAAGCCGCCTGTGCCTCTTTGATGAGATGGGCGGCCAAGGTCCGCAACGGCGCCAGCTGCCGGCAGATCAACGCCAGCTGGGTCTGCACCAACCGCTGGTGCTCATCCAGTTCTTCCGGCATTTGCTCCAGGGCGGCGGCCAGCGATTCTTCGGCATCACTGTGTATCGCGACCGGCAGCCGGGCAGCCAGGCCATTGGCTATCTCGTCCAGGCTGTTGGCCAGAGTCTGCGCGGCACCATCGATCAACTGCTCCTGCACCTCTGCCGGCAAGGCCGTGTCACGGTGCGCGCCCAACCCTGACAGGTAGCTGAGCAAGGTGTGCGACAGCACCAGGAAGCGGAAGCCGACATCGGCCTCCTTACGGAAATGCCCCGGTTCCATGAGCATGTTGGCCAAGGTGGTCGACAGCGCCGCATCGGCGTTGTGGGCGTTGCGGCGGGCCAGGCGGTAGGCGAGATCGTCGCGCTTGCCATGGGCGTACTGCTGCATGATCTGGCGCAGGTACACGCTGGCGCAGGCCAGGGTGTTGGCCAGCGCCTTGTTCAGGCGGCGGCCCTGCCAGTCGGGCAGGAACAGGAACACCGCAAGGATGGCAATCAGGCTGCCGACCAAGGTATCGAACAGGCGTGGCAGGAACAGGCCGTAGCCATCGCCGATCTGGTTGAAGCAGAACAGCACCATCAGCGTGATCGCTGCGGTGGCCAAGGTGTAGCGGGTGGTACGGTTGACGAAGAACACCACCCCGGCAGCCACTGCGAACAGCGACTGGATGACCGGGTTGGGGAACAGGTCGAACAGCGCCCAGCCGACAGTCAGGCCGATCGCGGTGCCGAAGATCCGTTGCACCAGCTTGCGCCGGGTGGCGCCATAGTTGGGCTGACAGACGAACAGGGTGGTGAGGATGATCCAGTAGCCCTGGGTCGGGTGGATCACGTGCACCATGCCGTAACCGATCGACAGTGCCAGCGGCAGGCGCAGGGCATGACGGAACAGCAGTGAGGTCGGTGTCAGCTGGGTGCGCAAGCGTGTCCACACGTCCTTCAGGTTGCGTGGTGAGCGGTCGAGCAGGCTGCTGTCACTGGCATCGGCCAGGCTGTCGGGGTTGCTGGCTGCGCTGAGCAAGCGGTCGAGGGTCGCCAGGTTGGCAGCCAGGGCGCGCAGCGAACGCAGCAGGCCGCGCCAGGCCGGGTTGCTCTGGATACGCAGGTGTTCGAGCGAGGCATTGAGGTCTTCCAGGGCTTCGGCGAATCCGCTGGCCAATACGAAGGGCTGGCGCAGGCGGATCGAGCGCGCCAGTTCCTGGCAGGAGGCCCCCTGTTTACGCAGCAGGCGCTGACAGCGGAACATCACATCACTGTGGAAGAACGCTTCGGTCAGGGCGTTGTAAGGGTAGTGCGAAGCGCTGACCCGTTCATGGATGTCCTGGGCCAGGAAGTACAGCTTGAGGTAGCGGCTGACCTTGGAGTTCGGCTGGCTGTTGCCGACCCGGTGCAGGATGATTTCCTTGGCCGCGTTGAGCGCCGCGACCACCTTGCCATTCTGACGGGCCAGTTCCAGGCGCTGGGCCTCGACATCGAGGTTACGGATCGGCTCGAACAGGCTGGCCTTGAGCTTCAGGTAGCTGCCGAGCTCGAAGAACAGCTTGGCCAGGCTCTGCTGCACCGGCTGGTTGGAAAACAGCGCCTGCCACAGCACCGAAAGCAGGCCGTACCAGGCGGCGCCTGCTACCAGCAGCATCGGCTCGTGCCAGAAGTCGCTGACCTGGCCGCCACGCTGGTCCACGCCGATCATGGTGTACACCGAGGTGATCAGCGTCGCCGAAGCGATCGCGCCATAGCGCTCGCCCAACGCGCCGAGCATGGTCAGGCCGAACGCTGCCAGCGCCAGCGCGGCGACGAAGATCCACGGGTAGGGGAACAGCAACTCGACTGCCAGCGCTGCGATGGCAAAGCAGGGAAGGGTCACGGCCAGGGCGCTGAGGCGGCCTTGCCAACTGTCGTCGGTCTCGGCCAGGGCGCTGGCGATGATGCCGAGGAACAGTGGAATCAGCAGAGCCATCTCGTTCTGGTACCAGCACAGGGCCAGGCTGCCGGTGAGGGCGATGGTGACCCGGATGCTGTAGCTGAACTTGTCTTGGCCCCACAGGCGACGCAGTGACTGACTGAACGAACTCGATGACATGATGGCCTGCTAGGCAGTGATCGAATGAATGCATTGCAGCACGGCCAGCAAGAAGCGTTCCGTGCTGCTGAATGGATTCTACTCTACACGAACTGCGCAGCGGCGTTGGCGGACGCCCACGCCCACTGGAAATTGAAACCGCCCAGATGGCCGGTAACGTCGAGCACCTCGCCGATGAAATACAGGCCGGGGCTCTTCAGCGATTCCATGGTCTTGGATGACACTTCGCGGGTGTCGACCCCGCCGAGGGTCACTTCCGCCGTGCGGTAGCCTTCGGTGCCGGCCGGCACCACTTGCCAGTTCGCCAGTTTTTCGGCGATCTGCGCCAGTTCCCCGGGGGTGTACTGCTTCATGGGGCGGGACTCGAACCATTGCTCGGCCAGCAGGTTGGCCAGCTTGCGGGTGAACACCTCGCCCAGCACGGTCTTCAGTTCGGCGTTGGCACGTTCGGCCTGCATCTGCTGCAGCCAGGCCAGCGCATCGCGATCGGGCAGCAGGTTGATTTCCACGGTGTCGCCGGCTTCCCAGAACGACGAGATCTGCAGGATCGCCGGGCCGCTGAGGCCGCGATGGGTGAACAGCAGGTTTTCGCGGAAGCTGGTGCCGTTGCAACTGGCAGTGCAGTCCAGCGAAGTGCCCGACAATTCGGTGCACAGTGCCTTGAGTTGGGGCTCGGTGATGGTGAACGGCACCAGCCCGGCGCGGGTCGGCAGCAGGGTGTGGCCGAACTGGCGGGCCACCTGGTAACCGAAGCCGGTGGCGCCCAGGGTCGGGATCGACAGGCCACCAGTGGCGATCACCAGCGACTGGCAGGCGAACTGCCCACCGCTGGTCTGCAGCAGGTAGCCGGTTTCGGTCTTCTCGATGTGTTCGATGCTGGTGTGCATGCGGATTTCGGCACCCGCGTCGTCGCATTCGGCCAACAGCATGTCGAGGATGTCGCTGGCCTTGTTGTCGCAGAACAGCTGGCCGAGCTTCTTCTCGTGGTACGGCACGCCATGCTTGCTCACCAGTTCGATGAAGTCCCACTGGGTGTAGCGGGCCAGGGCCGACTTGCAGAAGTGCGCGTTCTGCGAGAGGAAGTTGGCCGGCTCGGTGTACAGGTTGGTGAAATTGCAGCGCCCGCCGCCCGACATCAGGATCTTCTTGCCGGGCTTGTTGGCGTGGTCGAGCAGCAACACCCGGCGCCCGCGGCGGGCGCTGAGCTGGGCGCACATCAGGCCGGCGGCGCCAGCGCCGAGGATGATCACGTCGGTGGAGTGCACGGTGTTACCTCTTCGGAATTGCTGGGGCTGCTTTGCAGCCCTTTCGCGACACAAGGCCGCTCCCACAAGAGATCGCACATGATCTGAAATTTGCGCAATACACTGTGGGAGCGGCCTTGTGTCGCGAAAGGGGCGCGAAGCGGCCCCCAAAATAGGTCAGACGATACGGACTTTCAGGGCCCGGCCCTTGATCTTGCCGCTGTTCAAGCGCTGCATGGCCTGCTTGGCCAGCGGCCGTTCCACCGCCACGAAGGCCTGGAAGTCGAAAATGGCGATCTTGCCCACCTGCTTGCCCGGGATTCCGGCATCGCCGGTCAGTGCACCCAGGATGTCGCCCGGGCGCAGCTTGTCCTTGCGCCCGGCAGCAATGCACAACGTGCTCATCAACGGCACCAAAGGTTCGCCCTTGTGCTTCAGGCTGTCCAGCTGATCCCAGCGCAGCGGGCGCTTCTGCAGGGCTTCGATGGCCTGGGCACGATGGGCCTCGGCTGGCGCCACCAGGCTGACTGCCAGACCTTTCTCACCGGCACGGCCGGTACGGCCGACGCGGTGCACATGGATCTCGGCATCGCGCGCCAGTTCGACGTTGATGACCATGTCCAGGCCGTCGATATCCAGGCCGCGGGCAGCCACGTCGGTAGCCACCAGTACCGAGCTGCTGCGGTTGGCGAACAGAGTCAGCACCTGGTCGCGGTCACGCTGCTCCAGGTCACCGTGCAGGGCCTGGGCGACGATACCCTTGGCGGTCAGGTGGGCTACCACGTCCTCGCACTGCTGCTTGGTGAAGCAGAACGCCACGCACGATTGCGGGCGGTAGTGGCCAAGCACGCGAGTGACGGCTTCCAGGCGTTGCTGCGGGTCGATCTCGATGAAACGCTGTTCGATCTGATTGTCGGCGTGCAGGCTTTCGACCTTGACCTGCTGCGGCTTGCGCATGAAGTCGGCGGCCAGTTGCTCGATGCCCGCCGGGTAAGTGGCCGAGAACAGCAGGGTCTGCCGACGCGCCGGGGTCTTGCCGATGATGCTGGCGATGGCGTCGAAGAAGCCCATGTCGAGCATGCGGTCGGCTTCATCCAGCACCAGCGTGTTCAGGCCGTCGAGCACCAAAGTGCCCTTGTCCAGATGCTGCTGGATGCGCCCCGGGGTGCCGACGATGATGTGCGCACCGTGCTCCAGCGAGGCGATCTGAGGGCCCAGCGACACGCCACCGCAAAGGGTGAGGATCTTGATGTTGTCCTCGGCGCGGGCCAGGCGGCGCAGCTCTTTGGCGACCTGGTCGGCCAGCTCGCGGGTCGGGCACAGCACCAGTGCCTGGCAGCCGAAGTAGCGCGGGTTGATCGGGTTGAGCAGGCCGATGCCGAAGGCGGCGGTCTTGCCGCTGCCGGTCTTGGCCTGGGCGATCAGGTCCTGGCCGCGCAGGATGACAGGCAGGCTCTGGGCCTGGATCGGCGTCATCGAGGCATAGCCGAGGGCGTCCAGGTTGGCCAGCATGGCGGTGGACAGCGGCAAGGTGGCAAAGGCGGTGGATTCGGTGGTCACGAGGCGGGCCTGCGGTGCGAAGCGAAAAATGCCGAACAGTTTACCAGCCTCGTGGCCATTCGCCCTACGACTCCATGTGTTGTTCCGGACGACGGGCACGCCTTCCGTCCGTCGGCGACAGTTGCAGGAAGATGGCAGCCGCCAGCATGGCCATCACGCCGATGGTGACGAAGGTCAGCTGGAACGCGCCGAGCGTGGTTTCCACACCGTCGGCGCTGCCCGCTGCGGTGAAACCGCCGAGCAGGGCACCGGCGCAGGCCACACCGAGACTCAGCGACAACTGCGCGACCACCGACAGCAGGCTGTTGCCGCTGCTGGCGCTGGCGTCGTCGAGGTCGATCAGGGTCACTGTGTTCATGGCCGTGAACTGCATCGAATTGACGGCGCCAAGCAGGGCCAACTGCACCAGCAGCAGCGCATACGGCGTCTGCTCGTCGACCAGGCCCAGGCTGGCCAGCAGGATGCCCAGCAGCAACGTGTTGCCGGTCAGCACGATGCGATAGCCCAGCCGCTCTATCAGCGAGCGGGCGACCGACTTGGCGAGCATCGCCGAGGCGGCCAGCGGAATCATGCTCATGCCAGCCTGGGCCGGCGAATAGCCCAGCGCCACCTGCAGCAGCAACGGCACCAGAAACGGCAGGGCACCGCTGCCCAGGCGCGCGAACAGATTGCCGAGGATGCCGATGGCGAACGTGCGCACGCGGAACAGGCTGGGTGAGAACAGCGGTTCCGGGTCGCGCCCGGCGCGCAGCCAATAGGCCGCCAGGCAGGCCATGCCAGCGAACAGCAGCAACATCACCCGCAGGTGTGGCAGGTGCAGCTCGCCCAGGCCTTCCATTGCGATGGTGATCAGCACCATCGCCGCGCCGAACAGGATGAAGCCGGGGCCGTCGAAGCGGGTGCGCTCGGCCCCGCGCAGGTCGGGTATGAACTTCCACACGGCATAGCAGCCCAGCGCACCGACTGGCAGGTTGAGCAGGAAGATCCAGTGCCAGCTGAGGATTTCCACCAGCCAGCCGCCCAGGGTCGGGCCCAGCAGCGGGCCGAGCAGGCCGGGGATGGTGATGAAGCTCATGATCCGCACCAGCTCGGTTCGCGGGTAGGCGCGCAGCACCACCAGGCGCCCGACGGGGAGCATCAGCGCGCCGCCCAGGCCCTGCACGATGCGGGCGAAGATCAGGAAGCCGAGGCTGTTGGCCGTGGCGCACAATAGCGAGCCGAAGCTGAACAGCATGATGGCGCTGAAGAAGATGCGCTTGGTGCCGAAGCGGTCGGCGATCCAGCCGGAGGCGGGGATCAGCAGGGCCACGGTGAGCATGTAGGCGATGATCACGCCCTGCATGCGCAGGGGGTCTTCAGCCAGCGAGCGGGCCATGGCCGGCAGGGCGGTATTGAGGATGGTGCCGTCCAGGGATTGCATGAAGAAGGCGATGGCCACCACCCAGGGCAGCCAGCGGGCGGTGGTCGGGTCCAGCGGGGTACGTTCGGGCATGGCTTGCTCTTCCGTCAGTGCCGGCCCTGTCGCGGCCAAAGCCGCTCCTACAGGGAGTATGCGATCCCTGTATGAGCCGCGATAGGGCCGGCAAGGCCAATTACAATGTCAGGGTCAGCCCTTTGACCAGCGCCCCCGGCAGATGACTCGACCCGGTACTGCGCTGCCCGTAGGTGCTGGTCGACAGGATCATCTCGCGCTCCTGCGTCAGGTCCTCCAATTGGCTCCCCAGCAGACTGTACAGGCTGTCATCGAAGCGCATGGTGCTCACCGGCCCCTGGATCTCACCGTTCTCCACCCAGAAAGTAGCGAAGCGGGTCAGCCCGGTCATGCGTGCCGCCGGCAGGTCAGAGTAGTTCAGGTACCACAGGTTGCTGATGTACAGCCCGGTACCGAGCCGCTCCAGAATCTGCTCGCGGGGCAAGCCACCGGGCGCCAAGCTCAGGGCGCACGGCGACTCGTAGCTGTCGGCTCCATTGGCCCGCAACTCGAACTCCGCTGCGCTGCGGGCGCTGACCAGCCGCTGCATCGCCTGACCCTGCTGGATCAACGGTACATCCAGGCGCGGTGAGCCCTCGTCGCTGAATGCCGGGCTCAGTGAGCCGCTGACCTGCTCGCTGAAATTCACCAGCGGGTGCAGTTGTGCATCGCCGTTGTACAAGCGCTGCAGGGCGCTGTTACCGGTGGCCAGGGCCTGCGCGGAGAAACCGCCCCAGCAGAGCATGCCGGCGATTTCGTCCATGGCCGCAGGTGCCAGGAAAGCGCGGTAGCGGCCGGGCTTGAGGGTAATTGCCGGGCGGCCGAGGAAGCCCAGCTGTTGCCGAGCGAGGCGAAGGCGGGCGGTAAAGTCGTCGGCGTTCCACAACTGGCCGGCATAGTTGGCCTTCACCGCCTCGCCGTTTTCGTGGAACAGGCTCCAGTCGAAGTTGAAGCTGTTGGCCTGATGCCAGCCAATGGCCCCGAACGAGCTGGCGAAGCCGCGGAAGATCGGGCCGGCGGCGTAGATGCCGACCAGGTCCAGGTCACCGGCCTCATGTTCGAGCAGGGCCAGCACTTCGTTCAGTTCGGGCAACGGCTGTTGCTGCTGGCTGTCGCTGTGCCACGCGCTTTCGTCGAGGCTCAGGTATGGGTCGAGCGTCAGCATCGGTAGTGTCTGGCGCAACTGCTCCAGCGCCGCGATCAGGCGTTGCCGGTCAAGCTGCGGGTCGCCACTCAGGGTCACTTGCTGTTCCGCCTGGCGGCCATCGCGGATCAAGCGCAGTTGCGCGCTGGCCTGGCTCACTTCGCCGGCCTGGCGCACCTTGGCATGGTTGAAACGCACGAACTGCGACTGTTCGGCACTGTAGCCGAGGGTAAATTGCTCGTCGGCTTGCAGGGCGTGGCGCACATCCGCGAGCAGGGCTTCGAAAACCGGTTTCATCAGGCGTCTCCTCCGAATACATCGATCTGGCGGAACACGCAGGCGGGTGAGGCATGCCCGACCCGTACCACCTGGTTGGGTTCGCCCTTGCCACAGTTGGGCGTACCGAGGACCTGGAAGGTGCTGCGGTCGCCGACAGCCGCGAGGTTGCGCCAGAACTGTGCGGAGATGCCGCGGTAGTTAGGGTTCTTGACGATGCCCTTGAGCTCGCCATCCTCGATCAGCTGGCCCCATTCGCAGCCGAACTGGAACTTGTTGCGCGCATCGTCGATCGACCAGGAGCGGTTGGTGCGCATCAGGATGCCGTGCTCGATGCCCTGGATCAGTTGTTCGAGGGTTTGGTCGCCCGGTTCGATGTTGAGGTTTGCCATGCGGTCGATGGGGGCACGGTTCCAGCTGCAGGCGCGGCTGTTGGCAACCCCATCCAGGCCTGAGCGGAACTGCGACAGGGCGCCCCCCAACGGGCGCAGCAGCAGGCCATCGCGGATCAGGAACTGCTTGCTGGCGGCGGTCCCGTCATCATCGAAGCTGTAGCTGGCCAGCTCTTCGCCGATGGTCGGGTCGAAGGTGACGTTGAGCAGGCTGGAGCCGTATTGCAGGTGACCGAAGTCGCTGGCTTTGACGAAGCTGGTGCCGGCGTAGTTGCGCTCGTCACCGAGGATGCGGTCCATCTCCAGCGGATGGCCGATGGACTCGTGGATCTGCAGCATCATCTGGTCGGGCATCAGCAGCAGGTCGCGCGCGCCGCCAGGGGTGTTGGGTGCCAGCAGCAGCTGCAAGGCCTCATCGGCGACCTGGCGGGCCGCGCCGACCAGGCCACAGCGCTCGACGATTTCGAAACCCCCTTGCTGGCCGAAGTTGTCGCGGCCCAGGCTGCGGCTCTGGCTGTCCTGGCCGTCGCTGGCGGTAACGCTCAGCCCCGGGAACAGGAAGCGCTGGGCATGGCGCAGTTCGGCGCCAGCCGAGTTCAGGTAGGTCTGCTCGACCAGGCTCAGGCCCAGGCTGGCCTGCCAGTCCACCAGGCGGCTGTCCTTGGGCACGCTGGCCGATTCGGCGGCAAGCAGGCCAAGGCAGTCGGCAAGGCTGGGTACCGGCTGGTCGAAATTGGGTGAAATGTGATCGTGGCGAGCGCTTGTCACCGGCTGCTGGCGCAGGTCGAGCAGGTTGTACGGGGCGATCTGCCGCGCCAGGGCCTCGGCCTGGTCCAGCGCTCGTTGCAGGCCGGCCTGGGACAGGTCGGCAGTAGCCGCATAGGCCTCCACGCCATTGAGCCGTACGGTGAGCATGGCGCCCTCGTCGTGGCTGAAGGCCGGTGGCTCGGCGACATTGCGGCGAACCGAAAGCGCCTGGTGCGACTGTTTCACATGGCGCAGGGAATACACATCGGCCGTACTGCGCAGCGCGGCAAAGCGCTGGCGCAGCAGGGCGCTGGAATCGAACATCTGGAAGCCTCCGTTTTCACAGTGGCTCCCCCTAGAACCACCCGTCTTGCATGGTGAGGCAAGTGTCGTCGCGTGCCTCGAGCAATGCCAGGTCATTATGGCAGGCGGGAATTTCCCAAGTCAGGAAATAACGCGCGGCATGCAGCTTGCCGAGGTAGAAGTCGCGGTCAGCGGCATTGCCTTTCAGCAGGCCGAGCTCGGCGTAGATCGCCTGTTCCAGCCAGCGCCAGCCGATCACGCAGTGGCCGAAGACCTTGAGGTACAGGGCGGAGTTGGCCAGGGCGCCTGCAACGTTGCCCTCGGCCATGTCGCCGAGCAGCGCCAGGGTCACGGATTGCAGGCGATTGACCAACTGTTCCAGCGGCTGACGCAGGGTGTCCAGGCGCGGGTGATGGCTGGCGCGCTCGGCGCTGGCGGCGATCAGGCGGATCAGCTGCTTGAGGCCGGCACCGTTGTTCTGCGCCAGCTTGCGGCCCAGCAGGTCGAGCGACTGGATGCCCTCGGTGCCTTCATGGATCGGGTTCAGGCGGTTGTCGCGGTAGTACTGCTCCACCGGGTATTCGCGGGTGTAGCCGTGGCCACCGAGAATCTGGATCGCCAGTTCATTGGCCTTGAGGCAGAAGGTCGACGGCCAGGACTTGACGATCGGGGTCAGCAGGTCGAGCAGTTGCTGGGCCTGTTTGCGTGCGCCTTCGTCGCTGGCGCTGTGGGTGTCGTCGAACAGGCGCGCGGCATACAAGCCCAGGTCGAAGGCGCCTTCCACATAAGCCTTCTGTGCCAGCAGCATGCGCTTCACGTCGGTGTGTTCGATGATAGTCACTGCCGGGCTGTGCGGGTCCTTGTTGTCCGGCAACCGGCCCTGTGGCCGCTGGCGGGCGTACTCCAGGGAGTAGAGGTAGCCGGCGTACCCGAGCATCACCGCGCCCATGCCAACGCCGATGCGTGCCTCGTTCATCATCTGGAACATGCACGCAAGGCCTTGGTGGGGCTGGCCGACCAGGTAGCCGACGCAATGACCGTTGTCGCCGAAATTCAGTGCGGTGGAGGTGGTGCCGCGCCAGCCCATCTTATGGAACAGACCGGCCAGCAGCACGTCATTGCGCGGGCCGCGGCTGCCGTCTTCATTGACCAGGTACTTTGGCACGATGAACAGCGAAATGCCCTTCACGCCGGGCGGTGCGTCCGGCAGCTTGGCCAGCACCATGTGCACGATGTTCTCCGACAGTTCGTGGTCGCCACCGGAGATGAAGATCTTGTTGCCCTTGAGCCGGTAGGTGCCATCGCCAGCGGGTTCGGTGCGGGTGCGGATATCGGCCAGCGACGACCCCGCGTGGGGCTCGGTCAACGCCATGGTGCCGAAATAACGGCCTTCGATCATCGGCTGCAGGTACAGGCGCTTCTGCGCTTCGGTGCCGAAGCTCTCGATCAGGTTGGCCGCGCCCATGGTCAGGAAAGGGTAGGCCGTGGTGCCGGCGTTGGCCGCCTGGAAGTGGGCGAAACAGGCCTGTGAGACCAGGCTGGGCAGTTGCATGCCGCCGACTTCGAAATCGCGGTTGGCGTTGAGGAAGCCGGCTTCCAGAAAGGCGTCGACGGCGGGCTTCACCTCAGGGATCAGTTCGGCGCGGCCGTCCACGTAGCGCGGCTCGTTTTCGTCGGCTTTGCGGTTGTGCGGGGCGAAGTACTTTTCGGCGATGGTGCGCGCGGTGGTCAGGGCCGCGTCGAAGGTTTCGCGGCTGTGCTCGGCGAAGCGCGGGCGCTGGGTCAGGGCTTCGGCGTCGAGGACTTCGTAGAGTTCGAAGGCGAGGTTGCGGGGGCTGAGCAGGGTCTCGGGCATGGGGGCGGTCCTGAGGCGGGATGCAGCGAGTCTAGGGGGTTGGGCGGGATGGGGGGAGGTTAATAGGTTTGGGTGATATGGCTATAGAAAAGGTGGGGGCATACAGGTGCCTGCCTTGATTTTTACAGCGCCTGTGAGATCGAGCGCCGCCCGCGCGGCGCATCGCGGATAAATCCGCTCCTACGTCTGTTTCGGGCCAGTTAATCCTGCACCCTTACGCGCTCTTCGGTACTGAATGGGACAAACAGGCGGACAGCGGAGACCTCGCAGGCCGGACTGGCCCTAAACAGACGTTCGGGCCAGTTAATCCTGCACCCTTGCGCGCTCTTCGGTATTGAATGGGACAAACAAGGCGGACAGCGGTGACCTCGCAGGCCGGCCTGGCCCGAAACAGACGTCCGGGCCAGTTAATCCTGCACCCTTGCGCGCTCTTCGGTATTGAATGGGACAAACAAGGCGGACAGCGGTGACCTCGCAGGCCGGACTGGCCCGAAACAGACGTAGGAGCGGATTTATCCGCGATGCGCCGCGCGGGCGGCGCTCGATCTGATGGGCGCTGCAAATCTGCCGGCATGCACCCGCCAGCCCTGACACTCGCGCAAGGCCTGTACCCATAAAAAAGGAGAGCCGAAGCTCTCCTTTTTCATCAACAACCCCTGGCGTCAGCCAATGGTCATCAGGCTGGCATTACCGCCCGCAGCCGCCGTATTCACACTCACCGCCCGCTCGATCACCAGGCGCTCCAGCGCAATCTGGTGGTCGCCGCTGGACAGCCCGTGCACACCGACGATCGCGCCAGCGCGCTTGGCCACCTGCTGGCATACGCCGCGCAGCTGGTCCGAGTCGCCATGGTGGATCACGGCGTCGAACGCCACTTCATCCTTGCTCCAGTCCGCCACCAGCTTGACCTTGGCCTGCAGCTCCCGCGGCAGGCGGCCGCGCAGGGTCTTGCCTGGCTCGCTGTCAGCCCACACCGCCGAGCTGCCCACTGCCAGCACGGCAGCGAACTGTGCCAGCAGGTCGGCCTCGTTGTCCGCCAGGCACAGCACGTGCTCGCGCGGCAGGATGGTATAGGTGTTGCGCTCACCGGTCGGGCCTGGCAGCAAGCGGGCGATGCCGCTCTGCGACTGGCCGGCGAACTGGCTGCACAGGGCGGCCAGGTCGGCGTGCTGGTTGCTCTCGGCCCAGGCCTTGAGCGCGTGCAGCGGCTTGATCAGCTGGTCGTGCAGGGTACGGTCCGGCTGGACTTCGCCATCCTGCAGCTGGAAGTGGCGGCCAATGGCGTCGGCCGGGCGGGTCGACAGCAGACGGTACAGGTACAGCGGGCCGCCGGCTTTCGGGCCGGTGCCGGACAGGCCTTCACCACCGAACGGCTGCACACCCACCACGGCGCCAACGATGTTGCGGTTGACGTACATGTTGCCGGCGTTGGCAGTCTCCACCACCTTGGCGATGGTCTCGTCGATGCGGGTGTGCACGCCGAGGGTCAGGCCGTAGCCGGACGCGTTGATCTGCTCGATCAGCTGGTCCAGATTGCGGCGGTTGTAGCGCACAACGTGCAGCACCGGGCCAAAGATTTCACGTTTCAGTTCGTCGAAACTGTCCAGTTCGATCAGGGTTGGCATGACGAAGGTGCCACGCTTGATCTCGGCCACGTCGGCGATTGCGACTTGATAGACCGCGCGGCCTTTCTCGCGCATGCCCTGGATATGCTTCTCGATACCGGCCTTGGCTTCGGCGTCGATCACCGGGCCGATGTCCACGGCCAGGCGGTCCGGGCAGCCCAGGCGGCTTTCGGCCATGGCGCCCTTGAGCATCTCGATCACGCGGTCGGCGGAGTCTTCCTGCAGGCACAGTACGCGCAGTGCCGAGCAACGCTGGCCGGCGCTGTCGAAGGCCGAGGACACCACGTCGATCACCACCTGCTCGGTCAGTGCCGAGGAGTCGACGATCATGGCGTTCTGGCCGCCGGTTTCGGCGATCAGCGGGATCGGCCGGCCCTGGTTGTCCAGGCGGCCAGCGACATTGCGCTGGAGCAGGCGGGCGACTTCGGTGGAGCCGGTGAACATCACGCCTTTGACGCGCTCGTCACCGACCAGGCCGGCACCGACGGTTTCGCCGCGGCCTGGCAGCAGTTGCAGCACCCCTTCCGGAATACCGGCCTCCAGCAGCAGGCGCACGGCCTGGGCGGCGATCAGTGGGGTCTGTTCGGCAGGTTTGGCCAGTACCGGGTTGCCGGCCGCCAGGGCAGCGGCAACCTGGCCGGTGAAGATCGCCAGCGGGAAGTTCCACGGGCTGATGCACACCACCGGGCCCAGCGGGCGGTGGGCGTCATTGCTGAAGTCGTTGCGTGCCTGTACGGCGTAGTAGCGCAGGAAGTCCACGGCTTCGCGCACTTCAGCGATGGCGTTGGCAAAGGTCTTGCCAGCCTCGCGGATGAGCAGGCCCATCAACGGCTGGATCTCTGCTTCCATCAGGTCGGCGGTGCGCTCAAGGATCGCGGCACGCTCGGCAGGCGGGGTGGCTTGCCAGATAGGGGCAGCGTTCAGCGCGCACTGAATGGCATTGTCGACATCGGCAACGGTGGCTTCCTGCACGTGACCGACCACGTCACGGTGGTCTGCCGGGTTCAGGACCGGCACGGCAGCGGCTTCGCTGGCGGTGCAGGCCAGCATCGGCGTGGCTTTCCAATCATTGTTGGCAGTGGCCAGCATGGCGCAGGACAGCGACGCCAGGCGGTGTTCGTTGGCCATGTCGATGCCGGCCGAATTGGCGCGCTCGCTGCCATACAGCTCACGCGGCAGCGGGATGCGTGGGTGTGGCAGGCCGATGCTGCCTTCCTGGGTGCCCATGCGTTCGATGCTGGCGACCGGGTCGGCGACCAGTTCCTGGATGGAAATCGAGTGGTCGGCGATGCGGTTGACGAACGAGGTGTTGGCGCCGTTTTCCAGCAGACGGCGGACCAGGTAGGCCAGCAGGGTTTCATGGGTGCCGACTGGCGCGTACACGCGGCACGGACGGTTCAGCTTGCCGTCGGCGACCTTGCCTACGACCTGTTCGTAGAGCGGCTCGCCCATGCCGTGCAGGCACTGGAATTCGTACTGACCCGGGTAATAGTTCTGGCCAGCGATGTGGTAGATGGCCGACAGCGTGTGCGCGTTGTGGGTGGCGAACTGCGGGTAGATGGCTTCCGGTACGGCCAGCAGCTTGCGGGCGCAGGCGACGTAGGACACGTCGGTGTAAACCTTGCGGGTGTAGACCGGGTAGCCTTCCAGGCCTTCGACCTGGGCACGCTTGATCTCGCTGTCCCAGTAGGCGCCTTTCACCAGGCGGATCATCAGGCGGTGGCGGCTGCGCTTGGCCAGGTCGATGACATAGTCGATCACGTACGGGCAGCGCTTCTGGTAGGCCTGGATGACGAAGCCGATACCGTTCCATCCCGCCAAGGCCGGCTCGAAGCACAGGCGCTCGAGCAGGTCGAGGGACAGCTCGAGGCGGTCGGCCTCTTCGGCGTCGATGTTCAGGCCGATGTCATATTGCTTGGCCAGCAGGGTCAGCGACAGCAGGCGCGGGTACAGTTCTTCCATCACGCGCTCGTACTGGGCGCGGCTGTAGCGTGGGTGGAGCGCCGACAGCTTGATCGAGATGCCTGGGCCCTCATAGATGCCGCGGCCATGGGAGGCCTTGCCGATCGAGTGAATCGCCTGCTCGTAGGAAGCCAGGTACTTCTGTGCATCGTGCTCGGTCAGTGCGGCTTCGCCGAGCATGTCGTAGGAATAACGGAAGCCTTTGGCTTCGAAGCGGCTGGCGTTGGCCAGGGCCTCTGCGATGGTTTCGCCAGTGACGAACTGCTCGCCCATCAGGCGCATGGCCATGTCGACACCCTTGCGGATCATCGGCTCGCCGCTCTTGCCGATAATGCGGGTGAGCGAGGAGGTAAGGCCGGCTTCATTATGGGTGGAGACCAGCTTGCCGGTCAGCAGCAGGCCCCAGGTGGCTGCGTTGACGAACAGCGACGGGCTGTTGCCGAGGTGCGGCTGCCAGTTGCCGTTGCTGATCTTGTCGCGGATCAGGGCGTCGCGGGTGCCTTTGTCAGGGATGCGCAGCAGGGCTTCGGCCAGGCACATCAGGGCGACGCCTTCCTGGGAAGACAGGGAAAACTCTTGCAGCAGGCCCTGAACGATGCCGGCACGGCCGCCAGCACTCTTCTGGTTTCGCAGCTTTTCGGCGATACCTGCAGCGAGCTTGTTGGTGGCTTCGGCCAGCGGGGCGCTCAGGCGCGCCTGTTCCAGCAGCATCGGCACGACTTCCTGCTCGGGGCGGCGGTAGGCGGCGGTGATCGCCGAGCGCAGCACCGACTGCGGCAGAATGCTCTCGGCAAATTCGAGGAAGCACTGGTGGCTGTGCTCTGGCTGGACTTCGCCAGCGTCATCGGCCAGGTTGTTGGCGTGACCGTTGAGTTCGGTCAGGGTGGCGCCACCCTCGAGCTTCTCCAGGTAATTGAAGATCGCTTGCTTGATCAACCAGTGCGGCGTGCGGTCGATGGACTGCGCAGCTGCTTTGAGTCGCTCACGGGTCGGGTCATCAAGTTTGACCCCAAGGGTGGTCGTCGCCAATTTCTTATCCTCGTTATTGCCACGGGTGTGGCTTAAGCTGCGCCAAGATTAGCCGTAGGCGATTTTGGGTGCAACCAGGTGCAACCCCATTTTTTCGAGGAAAAGGTGCAACTCGTCTGGCGAGATTTCCTACAGGCCAAAAAGAACCCATCACAGTGCATTTTCTTATGACAAAGCCCCTTTTTGCTCCAAAAAGAAGCAAGAAACAGGATTTTTCCGAAAGTGCACGAGTGGGTGCAACTTGCAAATGAAAAATGGTTGCACCGCATTTGCGTTGTTGCATAGCATTCGCCGCCTGGGTGCAACCGTCGTCAAGAAGGTTGCGCATGAGATAAAAACAAACGCCAGGGCACATGCATGGGCAATCCACTAACGATCACCTTCGTGATCTACATCGCGGCAATGGTGCTGATCGGTTTCGCGGCCTATCGCTCCACCAACAACCTTTCCGACTACATCCTCGGCGGTCGCAGCCTGGGAAGTGTGGTCACTGCGCTCTCTGCCGGTGCTTCCGACATGAGCGGCTGGCTGCTCATGGGGCTGCCGGGCGCCATCTACTTCTCCGGCCTTTCCGAGGCCTGGATTGCCATCGGCCTGACCGTAGGCGCCTACCTGAACTGGCTGTTCGTCGCTGGCCGCCTGCGTGTGCAGACCGAGCACAATGGCGATGCGCTGACCCTGCCGGACTACTTCTCCAGCCGCTTCGAAGACCAAAGTGGCTTGCTGCGGATCATCTCGGCGATTGTGATCCTGGTGTTCTTCACCATCTATTGCGCCTCCGGCATCGTTGCCGGTGCTCGTCTGTTCGAAAGCACCTTCGGCATGCCGTACGAGACTGCCCTGTGGGCCGGTGCCGCGGCGACCATCGCCTACACCTTCGTCGGTGGCTTCCTGGCGGTGAGCTGGACCGACACCGTGCAGGCCTCGCTGATGATCTTCGCGCTGATCCTCACGCCCGTGATCGTGTTGATCTCCACGGGAGGCTTCGATACCACCTTCCTGGCCATCGAAGCGCAGAACCCGGCCAACTTCGACATGCTCAAAGGCGCCACCTTCGTTGGCATCATCTCGCTGATGGGCTGGGGCCTGGGCTACTTCGGCCAGCCGCACATCCTGGCGCGCTTCATGGCCGCCGACTCGGTGAAGTCGATCGCCAACGCCCGTCGCATCTCCATGACCTGGATGATCCTGTGCCTGGCGGGTACCTGCGCCGTGGGCTTCTTCGGCATCGCCTACTTCTCGGCGCACCCTGAACTGGCGGGCCCGGTCACCGAGAACCATGAGCGCGTATTCATCGAGCTGGCCAAGATCCTGTTCAACCCGTGGATCGCCGGTGTGCTGCTGTCGGCCATCCTGGCGGCGGTGATGAGCACCCTGAGCTGCCAGCTGCTGGTCTGCTCCAGCGCCCTCACCGAAGACTTCTACAAGGCCTTCCTGCGCAAGAACGCTTCGCAGGGTGAGCTGGTGTGGGTCGGCCGCCTGATGGTGCTGGCCGTGGCCCTGATCGCCATTGCCATGGCGGCCAACCCGGAAAACCGCGTGCTGGGCCTGGTGGCTTACGCCTGGGCCGGCTTCGGTGCCGCCTTCGGCCCGGTAGTGCTGATCTCTGTCCTGTGGAAAGGCATGACCCGTAACGGCGCGCTGGCGGGTATCGTGGTGGGTGCGCTGACCGTGATCCTGTGGAAGAACTTCGACACGCTCGGCCTGTACGAAATCATCCCAGGCTTCCTGTTTGCCAGCATCGCCATCGTTCTGGTGAGCAAGCTGGGCAGCCCGTCGCAGGCGATGGTGCAGCGCTTCGAAACCGCTGATGCGGCGTACCACGCTGACAAGTAAGGCAAATCTCCGCTGGTTTGGCGGGGGCTGAGTGCCGATAGCGAGTCGTCAGTCATCGTCCTGCAAACGCGAACGGCCCGAACAACCATGTTGTTCGGGCCGTTCGCGTTTTCAGCCAGGGCAGGTTACAGCGAGAACGCCAGGCGAGTGCCTTCGAACGCCATGCCATTTCGTGGGCGAATCGCGGCGTCGTAGTTTCCGGCAGCGTATCCGTCCAGGCTGACGGCCCAGGCATCGGTGTCGGAGCTGGGTACGACCAGGGTGACGATACTGCCATCGGGCCGGGTCAGTTCGACAACGGCGGTGTACGGCGCATTCATGACGCCGAGCTTGCCTTTCAGGGTGGGTGTCGCAGTGCTATCGAGTTCAATGGAAGCTTTCATGCGCTTTACTCGGTTGGGTGGAGCCGCGATTGTCGATCCGTGGCAGGCCTGGAAAAATCGGGAAGGTATTCCTCAGGCCGCATGGCTCTGGCGGTCAGGGGTGTGCAGGGTGCCGATCGGCTGTCGCACCTGACGGCGGCAGTCTGACAAGGTAAACTTGCCAGCCCCGCAGGAGTTGCCATGAACTATCGTCACGCCTTCCACGCCGGCAACCATGCCGACGTCCTCAAACATATCGTGCTGACCCGCCTCATCGCCCTGATGTCGCGCAAGGAGCAGCCGTTCGCCTACATTGACACCCACGCCGGTCTTGGTCTGTACGACCTGCAAGGCGATCAGGCCACCCGCACCGGTGAATACCTGGAGGGCGTCGCCCGCCTGTGGAACCGTGATGACCTGCCGGCCATGGCGGCGGACTACCTGCGCATCATCAAGCGGCTGAATGCCAATGGTGAACTGCGCTACTACCCAGGTTCGCCCGAGCTGGCGCGTCGCCTGATGCGCGAGCAGGACCGTGCACTGCTCAACGAGAAGCACCCGGAAGACGGGCCGCTGCTCAAAGAGAACATGAAGAAGGACCCGCGTGTGGTCGTGCACCTGGGCGAAGGCTGGTATGTGCCACGGGCACTGCTGCCGGTGCAGGAAAAGCGCGCGATCATGCTGATCGACCCGCCGTTCGAGCAGGCTGACGAGCTCAAGCGCTGCACCAACTCGATGAAAGAGGCGATCGGCCGCATGCGCCAGACCGTTGCGGCCATCTGGTACCCGATCAAGGACCAGCGCTCGCTGACCCGCTTCTACCAGGACCTGACCAGCACCGGCGCGCCGAAGCTGCTGCGGGTCGAGCTGTATGTGCATCATCAGGACAGTCCGCAGGGCCTTAACGGCTCGGGCCTGGCCATTGCCAACCCGCCGTGGGGGCTGGAAGAAGAACTGCGTGAACTGCTGCCTTGGCTGGCCAGGGAGCTGGCGCAGACTGCTGGCAGTTTCCGCATGGACTGGCTGATCGCCGAATAAACGGCGCTGCGTTATAATCTCGCCTTTTAGCCGCCAGCCGCCTACGAGGCCGCTGGCGCATCTCTACCGAATGAAGAGGCTAATCCCTTGGCATTGACGATTCTTGGCCTGTCCGGCGCCCTTAGCCATGACCCTTCCGCGGCCTTGTACATTGACGGCAAGCTGATTGCCGCCGCCGAAGAAGAGCGCTTCGTGCGTGACAAGCATGCGAAGAACCGCATGCCCTACGAGTCGGCGAAATTCTGCCTGGAACAAGCCGGCATCAAACCGTCCGATGTTGACGTGGTGGCCATTCCGTTCGCCCCGATCAGCCTGTTCGGCAAGGCCCGCTGGCACTACGCCAAGCGCTACTGGTACGCCCCGGACCGCGCCCTCGACGCCATCCTGATGGGCAACCGCCGCTACAAGCGCTACCGCAAGAAGATCGTCTGGTGCCTGGAGCAGCTGGGCTTCGACCCGAAAAAGGTCAAGATCGAACCGGTCGAACACCACCTGGCTCACGCTTCCAGTGCCTACCATTGCTCGGGCTTCAAGGAAAAGACCGCGATCCTCGGCATCGATGGCAAGGGTGAGTACGCCACCACCTTCTTCGGTTATGGCGAAAACGGCAAGATCCACAAGATCAAGGAATTCTTCGATCCGGACTCGCTGGGTGGCCTGTACGGCGCGATCACCGAATTCCTTGGCTTCGAGATGCTCGACGGTGAATTCAAGGTCATGGGCATGGCGCCGTACGGCGACGCCAGCAAGTACGATTTCTCCCGCCTGGCCAGCTTCGAGAACGGCGAACTGGTGATCAATACCGAGTACGCCAACGTCATCGGCCTGCGCCGCTATAAAGAGAAGGGCAAGGGCTTCTACTTCTCGCCGAAGCTGATCGAATGGCTGGGGCCCAAGCGTGAAGGCGATATCGCCGACGAGCCGTACATCCACTACGCGGCCAGCATGCAGGCGCTGTTCGAAAAGATCGCCTTGCAGATGATCGACCACTACCTGGGTGACACCCTGCGTGAAACCGGCAAGCTGGCGTTCGCCGGCGGCTGCGCGCTGAACGTCAAGCTCAACCAGAAGATCATTGCCCGTTCCGACGTCAAGGAGCTGTTCGTCCAGCCGGCTTCCGGTGACGCGGGTACCGCTGTCGGTGCTGCTGCCTACGTTTCTCACGCCCGTGGCGTGCCGGTCGAGAAGATGGAGCACGTCTACCTCGGCCCTTCCTACTCCAACGAAGACGTGATCGCTGCCTGCGCCCGTCACCCGAACGCGCCGAAATGGCGCAAACTCGACGACATGCCGCAGCGTATCGCCAAGATCATGGTCGATGGCAATCCGGTGGCCTGGTTCCAGGGCCGCATGGAGTTCGGTCCGCGTGCCCTGGGTGGCCGTTCGATCATCGGTTGCCCGAGCGTGCCGGGCGTGGCCGACCGCATCAACGAGCAGATCAAGTTCCGCGAACGCTGGAGACCTTTCTGCCCGTCGATGCTCGACACCGTCGCCCCGCAAATGATCAAGGTCGACCACCCGGCGCCGTTCATGACCTTCACCTTCGAAGTGGCTGAAGAGTGGAAGACCCGTGTACCGGAAGTGGTGCACGAGGACGGCACCTCGCGTGCCCAGGTGCTCAAGCGCGAATACAACCCGCGCTACTACGACATGATGAAGGCGCTGGAAGACCTGACCGGCAACGGCGTGTCGCTGAACACCTCGCTGAACCGCCGTGGCGAGCCGATGATCTGCTCGCCGACCGACGCCCTTAACATGTTCTTCGGCTCGGACCTGCAGTACCTGATCATGGAAGACATCCTGGTCGTCAAGGACGGCGCGGCCGCCTATGACCAGCCGCTCTGAAACGCGGATCCTGCAGTTCTGCCATGGCTATGACGGGCCGTTCCTCGATTGTGCCCGTCAGTACGCCAGCCTGTTCCAGGGCAGCGGCTACAAGGTCACCACCGTGTTCCTCACCGGCGCCGCCGACCCGCAGGTTGCGGCTGGCTGCGCGTCGGACGAGGTGCTGTTCCTCGAATTCAGTTCCAAGGCCGTGCGTGGCCTGAAGCTCGGTGCAATACGCGCCCTGCGGCGTATCGCGGCCGAACGCAATTTCAGCTTCTGCATCGCCCACCGTTTCAAGCCGATCTATGTCGCGCTGCTGGCGACCGGCTTGCCGGTGATCGGCGTGCACCACGCGTTCGGCGATTATGAGCGCAAGGGCCGGCGCCTGTTCGCCAACCTGTTCAGCAAGCGCCTGAGCTTGCTGGGTGTGTCGGATGCGGTGCGTGACGACATGCGCCGTTGCTTGCCGCAGTGGCCGGCCGAACGTATCCAGACGTTGTACAACCGTATCGATATCGACGCCCTGCAGGCCACCCTGGTATCCCGTGCCGAGGCCCGCGAGGCATTGGGCCTGGATGCCCAGGCCTGGGTGGTCGGCAATGTCGGTCGCCTGCACCCGGACAAGGATCAGGCGACCTTGCTGCGTGGCTTTGCCGAGGCGCTGCCGGGCCTGCCGGCCGGTGCTCGCCTGGCTATTCTTGGCAAGGGCCGCCTGGAGGCCAAGCTCAAGGCACAGGCCGCCGAACTGGGGATTGCCGCGCAGGTGGACTTCCTTGGCCAGGTGCCGGATGCCCGTCGCTATTTCCAGGCCTTCGACGTGTTTGCGCTGAGCTCCGACCATGAGCCGTTCGGCATGGTTCTGCTCGAGGCCATGGTCGCTGGCGTGCCAGTATTGGCAACGGCCTGCGGCGGCGCGCGCGAAGTCGTGGAAGGTGTTGGTGTGCTGTTCCCGCTGGCCGACGCCGGGCAACTGGCGCAGGGCCTCAAGCACATGGCCGCGCTGGATGAACAGCAGCGTGAAGCCTGCGCCGCGCACATGTTGCGGCGCCTGCACGAGCGGTTTTCCGACCACGCTGTGCGCGAGGCGTTCTGGCAATTGCCACAGGTTCGTGCGCTGGCGGGGAAGGCGTGATGCTCAATCATATCCAGGCCTTCCGCGAGCGCGGTTGGCAGGCCATCGATGCACCTGCCTACGCCGAGGCGTGGGCGCGATTCGGCGGCAGCGTTGCGACGCACCCATTGGTGGTCGAGCAGTTGGCGGATCTGGCACAGATTCCGGTGCGTTACCTGGGCTGGTACCAGGCAGGTGAATTGAAGGCTGCCATCCCGACCTGGGGGCGGCACCTGGCGTTGTCCAAGGACGTGCTCAAGCGTGCCGGCAAGAAGGCCCTGTTCGACCTTGGCAATGCCGAAATCATCCTCCCGGCAGCGGCTGATGCCGGCGCGCCGTTGCGCCATGGCGCACGCTACCTGTCCGAACTGAACCAGGGCCGCTTCAGCGGCCTCAAGGTGCAGAAAGAGCAGCTGGCCATGGCCCGCCCCCATGAAGACCTGTCGAAGAAGTTCCGCTACAACCAGCGCCGCGAATTGCGCCTGCTGGAAGAAGCGGGTGGGGTGGTGCGACCGATCAGCGACTTCAGCGCGCAGCAGATCGCAGTCATGTACTGCGACCTGTTCCTGCGCCGCTGGGGCTTCCCGGCCACCGGTGCCGAGCGCATGGCCGAAGTGCTGGAGCGCCTGCGCGAGCTGCTGATCGGCTCGGTGCTGATGCTCGACGACAAACCCATTGCCATCCAGCTGGTGTATCGCGTTGAAGCGCCTGAGTGGATCAGCGTCGAATACATCAACGGTGGTGTCGATCCCGAGACCAAGGCTTTCAGCCCCGGTAGCGTGCTGAGCTTCCTCAATACCCAGGCGGCCTGGGAAGATGCCAAGGCGCGCAACAAGCCCCTGCGCTTCTCGTTCGGCCGAGCCGACCGGGAGTACAAAGATCGGTGGTGCAACCCTGTGCAGGTATTCCAGTCGTGAGCCGCAAGCAGCAATTGCTCAGGCGCCATCGGCGCAACAAACGCCTGGGTTTGCTGGCCAGTCTGGTTGTGCTGCTGGTGCTGGGGGTCGTCACCTGGTGGTGGCTGCCGCTGTTGCTGCTGCCTTTGCTCTGGGTCGCGCACGAAGCCTGGTTCGCCGACCACCTGTTCTATGCGCCTGGCGAAGATTACGCCTACCGCTTCGGCGAGCTGAGCCAGGAAGCGCCGGTCGTGCTGCGCGACGGGTTGCTCAAGATGGACGCGACCTTGCAGGGTGATGAAACCCTGGTGCTTGAAGTGCGGGTGAAAAGTGGATGGCTGGGGCGCTTCCTCGATCCCCGGGTCGAGTTGTACGGCAGCGAATGCATGGATCGGCAAACCTTCGAGCGTGGTGTCGATGGGGTGCGTTTCCTCAACCTTACCGGGCTGGCGGCCCCACTGCAGGCGGGCACGCTGCGTCTGCGCGGGCGCTTTTGCCAGTTGCAGGGGGAGCCGCGCCTGTGGATAACCCCCGGCGTCGAACTGCAGCGCCGCCGCGTGATGGTCATCGCGCCGCATGCCGACGATGCCGAGCTGGCGGCTTATGGCTTGTACAGCCAGGCGGACGAAACCTGGGTGGTGACCCTGACTGCAGGGGAGATCGAAGCCGAGCACTATCAGCAGATGGGCCTGGGCAAGTCGGAGGCTGCCCGCTTGAAGGGGCGCCTGCGCGCCTGGGACAGCATCGCCGTACCGCGCTGGGCCGGTGTACCCGAGTCCCGTTGCGTGCAGTTGGGGTATTTCTGCCTGCAACTGCCCGCCATGCAAGCTGCGCCTGATCAGCCTGCTGCGTCCCGCGAAGCGGACATGGCCGATATCCGCCCGTTCCGCCGGTTCAACCCGTTCCCGCTGCCGGCCGACCGCGATGGTGCGCCAACCTGGCAGAACCTGCTGGCCGACCTGCGGGCCCTGCTGGAGATGGCCAGGCCTGAAGTGCTGGTCATGCCCCATCCGCAACTTGACCCCCACCCCGACCATATCTGCGCCCAGGCGGCCGTCATGGAGGCCCTGCAGGGCCTCGTTTGGCAGCCGCAGACGCTGCTGTGTTACGCCAACCATCTGCATGACAACGACCGCTGGCCCATGGGCGACAGTGGCGATGGCGTGGCCTTGCCGCCGCAACTGAGTGCCGAGCAGGCCTGGGCGCCATGTGCCTTGCTACTGGATGTCGCTACCCAACGCGACAAGGCCATGGCCTTGGGCATGATGCACGACCTGCAGCCGCCTGCGCCGTTCAAGCGTCGCTTGCGCCGCTTGTTGCAGCGCTGGCTGGCCGGGCGCCGGCCGTCGCCTTACGGGGAGAACGAGTTCTTCCGCAAGGCCGTGCGCCGGCATGAATTGTTCTGGCGGCGTGAGCTGTAAACCTGACCGCGATGGCGCAGAGCGCCCAAGGAAAGCAATGAAAGTCCTATTTCTGGTACAGAAGGAACAGCGCGCGATCCTCGATCGCCTGTACGACGGCGTCGCGGCCAACTGTGAATGCGATCTGCGCTGGCTGACCAGCGAAGACCAGCGCAACCTGCGCCGTTACTTCAAGCGTGAGGTGCAGGTCGAGCGCTATGACCGTATCGTCTTCTTCCTGC
Organism: Pseudomonas vlassakiae; assembly: GCF_014269035.2. Taxonomy (GTDB): domain Bacteria; phylum Pseudomonadota; class Gammaproteobacteria; order Pseudomonadales; family Pseudomonadaceae; genus Aquipseudomonas; species Aquipseudomonas vlassakiae. The sequence continues at coordinate 58,593 of NZ_JABWRP020000004.1, read as the reverse complement.
GCTTCAAGCAAGAGATCCGCCAGTCGGCCTTCATCCGCACGGTGCCAAACCTGGTCATTCTCGAGCACGACGCCTACCAGAACTACATCCCATGCAAGTACACCGGCAAGTTCAGCGCACATTACCGCAAGATGCCGTGGGCGCGCGTGATCAGCTCGGGCTACAGCGTCAGCGAGCGTCTGCGTCAGGAGGGCTTCGACGCGGTGTTCGTGCCCAAAGGCTACGATGAACAACTGCTGGCCGACCAGGGCCGTGAGCGCGATATCGAACTGGCATTCGTCGGCAGCACCAACAGTGTCGCGTACAGCGGTCGCAAGGCGCTGCTGGACGAGCTGGGGCAGGTAGAAAACCTGGTCGTGACCCGCACCAAGTCGGGCGAGGATTATTGCAACACGCTCAACCGTATCCAGTACTTCGTCAGCGCCGACGTGGGCATGGGCGAGTACATGATCAAGAACTTCGAAGCCATGGCTTGCGGCTGTGTGCTGCTGGCCTACGACCAGGGCGAAGCAGAGAATCGCGCGTTAGGGCTGCAGGACATGGTCAATGTCGTGTTCTACGACAACATACCGACCTTGCAGGCAAAGTTACGCACTTTGCGCGAAAACCCTGCGCTAGCACAGCAGATTGCCGAAAATGGTCGCGAGTTGGCAGTGTCGCGTTTCAGTTTCGCGGCAGTGGGGCGCAGTATCGTCGAGCATATGCGCCCGGCGCTCAGGCCTCAGCCGCCGCTGTCTGCATGGCAGCGCTTGCGCCTGAAATTCGGCTTCTGACCATCTGCCTCTGCGATGACAGCGTTGGCTGAAGGTTTCATGTTGATGCCGGGCACTAAGCTGTGTTGCCAGGGTCATCCAAGGGGCAGCACTGCTGTCCGGCATTTCCGGCCTATGCTGGTGAAGGGCGCTTTTCCGGCGTCATGTCGGGTAAGACCGGCATTGACGCGGGTAATGGGTGCCCTTGTCGGCATGGGAAATCCGATTCTTGAAATTGAGGTTGCAGTCCCACCTGGCCTGGACGGGCGAGGGGCGCTATCCCCATGAATATCGTCAATATGATGTGGGCAGGCGGTTCGCCGTACATGTCCATCCACAAGGTCCACCAGCAGGTGCTGTCGCACGCAGGGGCCGATGCCTCCATCAGTAACTGGTTGTTACTTGGGGGCGAGCTGTGTCACGGTCGTGGCCCCACCCGCGTGTGGCACATACCGCAGCGTGTGCTGAAGGGAAAAAGCCTCTGGCGTCTATTGCTGCCCTGGCAGCGCCTGCGTCTGCGCAGGGCGCTGCAACAAGCCCGTGCTGACGTCATCCTGCTCGATGGTGTAGGGGTAGCACGCCTGGTGCTGCCGGTGTTGCAGCAGGTTCCGGGAATACGGGTCAAAGTGCTGTTCCATGGCAGTACCCGGCTCAATGCCAGCGATGTGCGTTTGTTGAACCAGCTGCCGCCAGAGCGTCTGAGCATCGCAGCGGTCTCGCAGACTTTGGCGCGCTCGCTTGAGCAGGACATTGGTCGTCCTGTGCAGGCGCTACGCATGGCATTCGACCCGCAGGCCTTCGCCAGGCCACTACTCAGTCGTGAGCAGGCCCGCCAGGCGCTGGCATTACCCCAAGCGACCGGTCAGGTGCTCGGAGCCGTGGGACGGCTGGTCGAGAGTAAAGGCTTCACGATGCTGATCGAGGCATTCGCCAAGGGGGCCGCCAATCGCCCAGGCATGCGCTTGGCGATTGTCGGTGATGGTCCTCTGCGCGCGAGTTTGACGGCGCAAATTGATGCGCTGGGGCTGACCGGGCGGGTGTTGTTGTGCGGCCACCACGATAATTTGCAGCAACTCTACCGGGCGTTTGACTGGCTGCTGGTGCCGTCGCGTGCCGAGGGCTTGGGCCTTGTGGTGCAAGAAGCCGTAATGGCGGATCTACCGGTGATTTGCAGCGACTTGCCAGTGTTTCGTGAGCAGTTGCGGGAAGCGGGCTTGTATCTGCCGGTTGGCGACGTTGAAGCTTGGTCCCAGGCAATCGAACGCTGCGATGCCCCCAGCGCTCAGGCCATGGCCGCTCGTCAGCGCGAGGCACTGGCGCCCGAGGCGGCATGGCAGGCGTTCTGTGACGGGGCGCAGAAGCTGCTGCGTGGTTGAAATCAGCGCGCCAGCAGAGCCGCCTCGAAGTCGGCGAGCGGGAATTGCTCACCCAGGTTTTCCCGCTCGATGTAACGCACCATGTGTTGCACATTGCGCCTGATCATCCGTGCAGAGAGTGGCGGGCGCAGGAAGCGCATGTCTGCCACATCGATCAGGCCGAGATGTTGATCAGGCGTTACGACTACATTACCCAGGTGCAGCGAGCGGAAGTACACGCCATTGCGGTGCAGTTGGCGGATCAGTTCGATCAGCCGGGGCAGGTAGGTGGCCCAGCTGAACTCGGCATCACGCGATAGTTGCAGCAGTGTGCGCCCTGGCAGAGGGCGATACAGCACTGCTGTTCTGCCTGGCACATCGAGCTTGTGCTGGCTGATCACTTCGAGCGTGGGGATCCCGAGTTGTTGCAGGCGAGCGGCATTGTCGACAAAGCGCTGCGAGTACGGTCGAAGCAACGCAGATGAAATCAGACGCTTCCTACGAAAAACCTTTAGGAAATTTCCATCCCTGAGCAGGTAAACTTTGGCGCCATGGCTATCTGCCTCTAGCACCTGGGCTCCAAGTGTCAGCTGATCGAAGTCGACCTGGGAGAGGCGGGAGCACTGCATGTATAAGGCCTTGTCGTCTGGCAAGCGAAAATGACTGGCAATAATGCCGAAAATAAAGCTGTTGCACCATGTCTGGTGTCATTTGCGTTACCGGGGAGTATGGATGTTGTATCAGAAGAACTGGGCCAAGGCCTGGTTGGCATTTGGGTTGATCTGGTTCCTGGCGGCCATTGCCTTGGCTCCCAGCAACAAGCTGTATCAGCAAGGCATGATTGTGTTCATGTGGCTGCCCACGTTGGTAGTGGCATGGTCGGCGAGACGTATTCTGGTGGATGCCTGGCGGCATCAGCCCGCGCTGTGGGGGGCGTTGGCGCTGTTGTTGGCCTGGGGCGCGCTGAGCATGGCCTGGTCAAATAATGAACAGTTTTGGCGCGAAGGCAAGCGGCTGCTTTACATTCTGCTGTTCTTGCTGGCGTTCCCGATCATAGGGCAGTTGGGGACGCACCGTATTCGTCAGTTGTTACGAATAGGGGCCGCATTGCTGGCGATTGCCGCGCTGATCTCGATTGTCAGGTTCTACGGTGTCCAGGCCATGCCGCTGGTTGCTCGCCTGGAAGGCATCGGCGAGATTTCGCACCCGATCCTTGGCGCCTATGTTGTCGGCATCGCGGCTTTGCTGCTGCTGTACGATCTTCCACGACAGCCTGCCTTGCGCCTGGGGTGGATATTGGCACTGGCCTGCCTGGCCGCATTTGTCGCCTTGAGCCAGAGCCGCGGCGCGGTACTGGCACTGATCATCCCTGTGATCCTGGCACCCCTGTGGTTCCGTGACAGGCACAGCCAGCTCATGGCGCTGCTCGCAGTGGTCAGCACCGGGCTGGCTTTCTACGTCGTCTACGACCTCATCGCCTTGCGTGGCTCGTCCTTCCGTCCCGAAATTTTCAGCTCTGCGCTGCACATGATCAGTGAGCACCCATGGGGTGGGTTGGGGCTGGGTGCTTATTACAAGGTAGAAGCCGCGGGTTTGCAGTTCGATCACACCCATAACATGTTCACCCATGTTGCGGTTGAACTCGGGTTGCCCGGGATGCTGCTGTGGATTGCCGTGTGGCTGTTCACCCTCGGCGAGATCGTTCGGGCGCGCGGCACGCTCTTTGGCAAAATTCTGCTCGGCGTCTGGATCTACTCGACCATGGCCATGCAATTCGACGCCGCCAGCCTCACCACGACGCCCCGTGCGGAATGGTTCGTCAGCTGGCTGCCAGTTGGCCTGGTCATGCTATTGCCATGGGTACGTGCCGAAAATGACGCCTGTGGTAAAATTTCTGGTTCAACCTGAACAGCGAGCTCGATGATGGCCGAAACACCGCTACCGGCGGAGCACAGCTCCAGCCTGAAGATCTACTTCCGGCTGCTGAGCTACGTGAAACCCTATGTCGGCATTTTCCTGCTGAGCATTGTCGGTTTTGTGATCTTTGCTTCGACCCAGCCCATGCTGGCCGGGATTCTCAAGTATTTCGTCGACGGGCTGAGCAACCCGGAAGCGGTACTGTTCCCCAATGTCCCCTACCTGCGCGACCTGCAGCTGCTGCAGGCGGTTCCGCTGCTGATCATCCTGATCGCTGCGTGGCAGGGCCTGGGCTCGTTCCTGGGTAACTATTTTCTGGCCAAGGTTTCCCTGTGCCTGGTGCACGACCTGCGCGTCGAACTGTTCAACAAGCTGCTGGTGCTGCCCAATCGCTACTTCGACAACCACAACTCGGGCCACCTGATTTCGCGGATCACCTTCAACGTGACCATGGTCACCGGTGCTGCCACCGATGCGATCAAGGTGGTGATCCGTGAAGGCCTGACGGTGGTATTCCTGTTTGGCTACCTGCTGTGGATGAACTGGCATTTGACCCTGGTGATGGTCGCCATCCTGCCGGTGATCGCGGTGATGGTCAGCGTTGCCAGCAAGAAATTCCGCAAGCAGAGCAAGAAAATCCAGTCTGCCATGGGCGACGTGACGCATGTCGCGTCCGAAACCATCCAGGGTTACCGCGTGGTACGCAGCTTCGGCGGCGAAGCCTACGAGCAGCAGCGCTTCGGCAATGCCAGCCAGAGCAACACCGACAAGCAGCTGCACATGACCAAGACCGGCTCGTTGTACACGCCGCTGCTGCAGTTGGTGATCTACAGCGCCATGGCAGCATTGATGTTCCTGGTGCTGTTCCTGCGCGGTGAGTCCACCGCCGGTGACCTGGTGGCCTACATCACGGCGGCGGGGCTGTTGCCCAAGCCCATTCGCCAACTGTCGGAAGTCAGTTCGACCATCCAGAAGGGCCTGGCGGGTGCAGAGAGCATCTTCGAGCAGCTGGACGAGCAGCCGGAGATCGACACTGGCACCGTCGAGAAGGAGCGAGTGGAGGGCCGGCTTGAAGTGCGTAACCTGAGCTTCACCTATCCTGGCACCGAGCGCGAAGTGTTGAGCGACATCAGCTTCGTCGCCGAGCCTGGGCAGATGATCGCGCTGGTTGGGCGTTCAGGTAGCGGCAAGTCGACCCTGGCGGCGCTGATACCGCGTTTCTATCATCATGACCAAGGGCAGATCCTGCTCGATGGCGTGGAGATCGAGAACTATCGCCTGCGCAACCTGCGTCGCCATGTGGCCCAGGTGACCCAGCACGTCACCCTGTTCAACGACACCGTGGCCAACAACATCGCCTACGGCGACCTGGCTGGTGCCCCGCGTGCCGATATCGAAGCGGCTGCTGCAGATGCCTATGCCAAGGAATTCGTCGACCGACTGCCAAAAGGCTTCGATACCGAAGTCGGTGAAAACGGCGTGCTGCTCTCCGGTGGTCAGCGTCAGCGCCTGGCGATTGCCCGGGCGCTGTTGAAGAACGCCCCGCTGCTGATCCTCGACGAAGCCACGTCGGCGCTGGATACCGAGTCCGAGCGGCATATCCAGGCCGCCCTGGACCACGTCATGCAAGGCCGAACCACGCTGGTGATCGCCCACCGCCTGTCGACCATCGAGAAGGCCGATCAGATCCTGGTGATGGATCAGGGCCGCCTGGTCGAGCGCGGTACCCATACCGAATTGCTCGCGGCCAATGGCCATTATGCCCGCCTGCATGCCATGGGCCTGGATGAGCCGGCCAAGGCCGATATCACCTGACCCACCTTGATCGGGGCCGTATCGGCCCCGATTGTCACGGGGATTTTCCAGGGTGCATCTGGCCGTAAAGCCGTCGACAACCCTGTGCTAATATCCTGCCCCTGTTCATTATTTCCATATGGGTTGCCCATGAAGTTGTCCATGCCGCGTTTCGATCAAGCCCCGGTACTGGTGGTCGGCGATGTCATGCTCGACCGCTACTGGCATGGCGGTACTTCGCGTATCTCGCCTGAAGCGCCAGTGCCGGTGGTCAAGGTCGATCAGATCGAGGATCGCCCCGGCGGCGCGGCCAACGTTGCCTTGAACATCGCCGCCCTCGGCGCACCTGCCTCACTGATCGGTGTCACCGGCCAGGATGAGGCCGCCGACAGCCTGGCCAACAGCCTGCAGGCCGCTGGCGTGCGTTCGGTATTCCAGCGCATCGCGCATCAGCCGACCATCGTCAAGCTGCGGGTCATGAGCCGTCACCAGCAACTGCTACGCATCGATTTCGAAGAGCCGTTCGCCACCGACCCACTGTCGCTTGGCGCGGAAGTCGACACGTTGCTCGAAGGCGTCAAGGTCCTGGTCCTGTCCGACTACGGCAAGGGTGCGCTGAAGAACCACCAGAGCCTGATCCAGGCCGCTCGTGCCAAGGGCATTCCCGTGCTGGCCGACCCCAAGGGCAAGGATTTTTCCATCTACCGGGGCGCCAGCCTGATCACCCCGAACCTCAGCGAATTCGAGACCATTGTCGGCCGCTGCGCCGATGAGGCCGAGCTGGTCGCCAAAGGCCTGCAGTTGCTTCAGGACCTGGACCTTGGTGCGCTGCTGGTGACCCGTGGCGAGCATGGCATGACCCTGCTGCGCACCGGCCAGCCGGCGCTGCACCTGCCTGCCCGCGCGCGTGAAGTGTTCGATGTGACCGGTGCCGGCGATACCGTCATCTCGACCCTGGCGGCTGCCATTGCCGCAGGTGAAGACCTGCCCCACGCGGTGGCCCTGGCCAACCTGGCTGCTGGCATCGTGGTCGGCAAGCTGGGTACCGCCGCGATCAGTGCCCCGGAACTGCGCCGGGCGATCCAGCGTGAGGAAGGCTCTGAGCGAGGCGTGTTGGGCCTGGAGCAACTGCTGCTGGCCATCGACGATGCGCGGGCGCACAAAGAGAAGATCGTCTTCACCAACGGCTGCTTCGACATTCTGCACGCCGGGCATGTCACCTACCTGGAGCAGGCGCGTGCCCAGGGTGACCGCCTGATCGTCGCGGTCAACGACGATGCGTCGGTCAGCCGCCTGAAGGGGCCGGGCCGTCCGATCAACAGCGTTGACCGGCGCATGGCTGTGCTGGCCGGCCTGGGGGCGGTGGACTGGGTGATCAGCTTCCCTGAAGGCACGCCGGAAAACCTGCTGAGTCAGGTCAAGCCGGATGTGCTGGTTAAGGGCGGTGACTATGGCATTGACCAGGTGGTAGGTGCCGATATCGTCAAAGGTTATGGCGGCACCGTGAAGGTGCTGGGGCTGGTCGAAAACAGCTCGACCACAGCCATCGTCGAGAAGATCCGCAAGAACTGATCGGGCCCTGGGTCGTTTTGGCGGCCCCTGTGGGAGCGGGCAAGCCCTGGCACATCACTTGTGAAGTGAAGTGCGGGCCCGCTCCAGCAGCGCTCGTGCCTTATTGCCAAAGCGCTGCAAAGGCGAAGCCGGCGCCACCTTGCGCTCGACCAGCCCCTGCTGCTTCACCCAGTCCTTCCAGCGAATCCGCTCATCGGCCACCACCCAGCCGTCCTGCCGGGCAAAGCTCTCGGCCAGGTACAGCCCGCGGGTACTCGCCGGCACAAGCTCATCCTTCTTGAGTGTGTAAAGCTCCGCCAACGGTTGACCGTCCTGTACCGGCATCAGGTACAGATCCGGTCGCTTGCGGTTGAGCCGTGCCACCAGTTGGTCGCCTTCCAGGCGCTCGTCGACATGGAACAGGCTAAGTGTCTTGGCCTCCCTTGGCACCTGCAGGCGCATGTCGTAGATCAGTTGCAGTGAAGCCGTTGGCAGGTGCACGTAGGCCCGCGGCCGTTCCAGCAACATCAGGTTGCCGCAGTGCACCGGGCGGGCAGCCCCTGATTCCGGCATCAGCACGAACGGCAAGGCTTCACGGTAATGCAGTGCGGCGGCGTAGGGGGCGGGCAGCCAAGTGTCGTTGAAACGCCCGCTCAGCCAGCCTTCCGGGGTTTCCAGCAGGCATTCTTCAGCGACCTCCTGCACGGCGGTGTGCAGCGGCAGGTTGAGTTCCTGAGCGGGGACATAGCCGGAAATCAGTTTCAGGACCACATCCCCGCGGTCCTGCCGGCGCTGCCTCACCAGCACCCAGTAGTCACGGTGCTGCCAGTGCAGGGTCAGGCGTACCGAAACGCCCAGGTTGGCCAGTTCGACCACGAAGCGCTGCTTGTCGGCAAGCTGGATGGCGCGCCGCCGTTGCTGGGTCTGGGCGAAGTTCAGGGGCATGCCGATGCTCTGGTAGACCAGGCCTTCGGGGGTGGCTTCGACATGCAGTGGCAGTGTCTTGAAGTTGCTCGGGTTCTTGCGGATCAGCGTACGCGCCACGAGGCTCCTCCTTGCGTCGGGTCATTCACCAGGCCCAGCTTGGGAGAGTGAAAACTCAATGCTGGCCCAGGATGCGGGCGACGGTGGCCACGTTGTGGGCCAGGTGCAACGGATTGATGGTGCCGACGATAGCACTGCTCACGCCCGGGTGGGCGAACAGTAGCTCGAAGCTGGCTTGCACCGGATCGATCCCCGGTGCAAGGCAGATGTGCCCGCTGGCCAGCGCCTTCTTTACCAGAATGGCTTTGCCGTGTTCGGCAGCGTAGTCCAGCACCGGGCGTTCTGCCTGCTCGTTGAGGTTGTAGGTGACCATGGCGCAATCGCCTTGCTCCAGTGCCTTCAAGCCACCGGCGACCGTCTTGCCGGAGAGGCCATAGCCGAGAATCTTGCCTTCCTGCTTGAGCGCGGCCAGGGTCTGGTAGACCTCTTGCTGCTCGAGGATTTCCAGATCATTGCCATCGGAGTGCACCAGCACCAGTTCGATGCGGTCAGTTTCCAGCCGGCGCAAGCTGCGCTCCACCGAGCGGCGGGTGTGGGCGGCGCTGAAGTCGAAGCTGGACTGACCCTCCTCGAACTCCTCTCCCACCTTGCTGACAATCACCCATTCATCGCGCTGGCCGCGTAGCAACGGCCCCAGGCGCTCTTCACTGCGGCCATAGGCCGGGGCGGTGTCGATCAGGTTGATACCCAGCTCGCGAGCCTGGGCCAGCAGCATTCGCGCTTCGTCATCGCCGGGGATGGTGAAGCCATTGGGGTATTTGACGCCCTGGTCGCGGCCCAGCTTGACCGTGCCCAGGCCCAGTGGCGAAACCGTGAAGCCGGTGCTGCCCAGTGGGCGGTGCAAGCCATGCAAGGTAGGCAAGGTCATGGCAGCAGTTGCTCCCAGGCCGGTACACCCAGCGCCGGGCGCGGCAGGCCGGAAAGGTCGGCCTGCGCTGCCGGGCGCACGCCATCGCGATCGAGGCTGGCCAGTACCCGGTCACTGAAGTCTGGTGCCAGTGCCAGTTTGGTCGGCCAGCCCACCAGCAGGCGTTGCTGTTCGGCAAGGAAGGCGTTGTCGGGGCGGACCAGGCCGGACTGTGCCGGCTCGGCGCGATCGACGCGCAGGGTCGCCCAGCGCACCTGGCTTTGATCGACCCATGGCAGCAGGCTGGCGATTTCCTTCTGCGCTGCGGCAATCTGTGCGGCAGGCTCGCGAGCCACGCCGTCGGCTTCGGCGAGATCGCCGCCCAGGTACCAGACCCACTGGCCGTCGGCGGCCGGGTGGGTGGTGACGGTTACACGCGGTTTCGGCCCACCGCCCAGGCAGTGTGCATACAGCGGCTTGAGGTTTGGCCCTTTGGCCAGGACCATGTGCAACGGACGGGTCTGCATGGCGGGTTGCTCCAGGCCCAGCGCATGCAGCAGCTGTTCGGTGCCAGCGCCAGCGCTGAGGACGATGCGCTGGGCGCGGATTTCGCGGCCGTCGATGCGCAGGCCAGCCAGCTGTTCGCCCTCGCGCAGCGGTTCGATCCGTTCGCCCGCGAGCAGGCTGTCGCCGGCCAGTTCGGCCAGGTTCGCCAGCAGGCTCGGCACGTCGATCACCAGCTCTGCCAGGCGGTAGACCTTGCCCTTGAAGCCACGATCCTGCAGGGCCGGCGGCAATTGCTCGCCTTTTACCTGATCGACCCGGCCACGCACCGCCTTGCTGGCAAAGAAGCTGGTCAGGTTGCCGGCCAGGGTGCCAGGCGACCACAGGTAATGCGCGTCGGAAAGCAGGCGGGTGCCGGTCAGGTCCAGTTCGCCGCTGCCGTTGATCGCTTCGCGCCAGCGCCGCGGCATGTCGGCGATGGCTTCCGAGGCACCGGTCAGGGCGCCATGCAGGGCGTATTTGGTACCACCATGGATGATGCCCTGGGACTTGATGGTCTGCTCGCCGCCGAGGCTGGCGCGCTCCACCAGCACTGTCGAGTAACCCAGGCGACGCAGGCGGGCATTGAGCCAGAGGCCTGCGACCCCGGCGCCGACGATCAGTACGTCAGTGGAAATGGCGGTTGGCATGGCGGTACCTCGAAGACTGGGACAGCTGGCAAGTATACAGGCTGCCTCAGTGCCCGGCAGTTTTGGAAAACAGCTGAATCACAACCACGCCACCCACGATCATCGCCATGCCCAACATGGCCGGTACATCCAGCTTCTGCCCATAGACCACCAGCGCCGCCACGCTGATCAGCACGATGCCAAGGCCCGACCAGATCGCGTAGGCGATGCCCACTGGAATGCTGCGCACCACCAAGGTCAGCATCCAGAACGCGATCCCGTAGCCAACCACCATCAATAGCAACGGCAACGGCGTGCTCAGCCCCTTCACGGCCTTCATGGAGGCGGTGGCGATGACTTCGGCGCAAATGGCGATGGCGAGATAGGTATAGGCGTTCATGGCAGGATCCTCCGGTTACTGGCTGGGCATTCTAGAGGTTACCCAGATGCGGTAAAGTCATTACCCATCCGTTTTAGAGATAGGTAGATGGCTGAGCAATGGAACCTCGAGCAATTGCGGACCTTTCTGCGTGTCGCCGAATTGCGTTCGTTTTCCGCGGTGGCCCGCGAACAGCGCAAGGCCCAATCGGCCATCAGCAATGCCATCGCGCTGCTGGAAACCGACCTCGGTGTGACGTTGTTCGAGCGCAGCAGCGGGCGCCAGCCGAAACTGACTGAAAACGGCACGGCGTTGCTGGAAGATGCGCGCGAACTCTTGCGCCAGTGCGAACGCCTGGATGGTCGTGCCCTGGCGTTGATGCGAGGCCAGGAAGCCCTGTTGCGGGTTGCCCAGGACGAGGCGATGCCGTATCAGCCGGTGATCGACAGCCTTGACGAGCTGGCTAGCCGTTACCCTTATCTGGAAGTGCAGCTGGCCAGTGGCGCCCAGGGTGACGTGGCGCGCAAGCTGGCCGAGCGCCGTGCCGACCTGGGGCTGTTCTTCCACCACGAGAGCATCCCGCCATCACTGGAGCGTCGCGCCTTGGGCAGCGTGGAAATGGTCACCGTGTGCGCGGCAGGTCATCCGCTTGCTCGCGAAGGCCAGGTCACCCGCCAGCAACTGGCCCGTCACCGGCAATTGCTGATCACCCCGCAGCAAAGTGGCTACCCCGGCGGCGAAGCGATCAGCCCGCAGGTCTGGCGCGCCGACAGCTTCTACGCCATGGCTGAGCTGCTGATGCGTGGCCTGGGCTGGGCCTGGCTGCCGCGGCACGTGGTGCAATACCCGACCTACCAGGCGCACATGGTCGAGCTCGACAGCGAATGGCGCCCGCCTGCACTGGTGGCCGAACTGGCCTGGCGCCGCGATGCACCGCTGGGCCCGGCTGCGCAATGGCTGGCCGAGCGCTTTGCAGTGCACTTGCGTGCGATCGGGTAAACTCCGCGGCCATGAACAGAACACTCTATACCTTGCTGCTTCATCTGGGCCTGCCGCTGGTTGCGCTGCGCCTGTACCTGCGTGCTCGCAAGGCACCGGCCTACGGCCAGCGCATCGGCGAGCGCTTTGCCTGTAGCCTGCCGGCCATGCGCCAGGGAGGGATCTGGGTGCATGCGGTGTCGGTCGGCGAAAGCATTGCCGCCGCGCCGATGGTGCGTGCGCTGCTCAAGGCCTACCCGGACCTGCCGATCACGCTCACCTGCATGACCCCGACCGGTTCCGAGCGCATTCGCGCGATGTTCGCCGATGAGCCGCGCATCCAGCATTGCTACCTGCCTTATGACCTGCCATGGGCGGCCGGACGCTTTCTTGACCATGTGCGCCCGCGGCTAGGCATCATCATGGAAACCGAACTGTGGCCCAACCATATCCACCAATGCGCCAGGCGCGGCATTCCGGTGGCCTTGGCCAATGCCCGGCTGTCCGAGCGCTCGGCCCGTGGCTATGGGCGCTTTGCCAAGCTGACCCGGCCAATGCTGGGCGAGATGAGCCTGATCGCCGTGCAGACCGAAACCGAGGCGCAACGCTTCCGTGAGTTGGGCGCGCGTCCCGAGTGCGTGAAGGTGACCGGCTCGATCAAGTTCGACCTGAAGCTCGATGATCACTTGCAGCCCCGTGCCAAGGCACTTCGCGAACAGTGGGGCGCCGACCAGCGTCCGGTGTGGATCGCTGCCAGTACTCACGAGGGTGAGGATGCCTTGATCCTGCAGGCGCACCGGCAGCTGCTGCAGGTACATGGTGACGCGCTGCTGATCCTGGTGCCGCGTCATCCTGAGCGGTTCGATGCCGTGCATGCCTTGTGCGCCGGGCAGTTCGCCACGGTGCGTCGTTCTGCCGGCACGCCAGTGGATGCCCGCACGCAGGTGCTGCTTGGCGACACCATGGGCGAGTTGCTGTTCCTCTATGCCCTGGCCGACATCGCCTTCGTCGGCGGCAGCCTGGTGGCCACTGGCGGCCATAACCCGCTGGAGCCCGCAGCACTGGCCTTGCCGGTGCTCATGGGGCCGCATGTGTTCAACTTCCTTGAAATCAGCGCGATGTTGCGCGAGGCGGGGGCGTTGCAGCAGGTCGATGATGCCGACGGGCTGGCCGAGGCGGTGCGGCGGTTGATCGAACTGCCGCAGGATGCGCAGCGCATGGGCGCGGCGGGCAGGGCAGTGATGCAGGCCAACCAGGGCGCTTTGCAGCGCTTGCTGGATGGCCTGGGCAGGCTTCTCGGCTGATTTTTGTGTTGGCCTCTTCGCGGGCGCGCCCGCGAAAAAGCCAACAATGGTCTCAAGGCCTGCGCTCGAAGTTCTTGGCTGCCGCAGCCGCCAGGTCCGGTGGCAGGAAGTCCTTGTCCGGGTTGTAGTCCGGTTTCAGGTACTGCTTGAGGTCCTGCAGGTCCTGCGGGCTCAAGGTCCCAGCCGCCTGTTTCAGGCTCAGGTTGTCGAGGATGTAGTCGTAGCGGCTGTTGTTGTAGTCGCGTACCGAGGTGTACAGCTGGCGCTGGGCATCGAGCACGTCGACGATGTTGCGGGTGCCGACTTGGTAGCCGATTTCGGTGGCTTCCAGGGCGCTCTGGTTGGAAATGATCGACTGCTTGCGCGCCTGTACCTGCTCCACATCGGTGTTCACCGCGCGGTGCAGGTTACGCGTGTTCTCCACCACCTGGCGGCGCAGGCTTTCCCGTTGCTGTTCGCTCTGGCTGAGGCGCTGGTAGGCCTCGCGTACCTGCGAACTGGTAAGGCCGCCGCTGTAGATCGGAATGTTCAGCTGCAAGCCGATGCTGGTCTGCTCGACGTCCCCGCTGTAACGCTGGCCGAACGGCGACGGGTTGGTGAAGCCCAGGCTGTCGTTGTCGCCTTTTTCGTACTTGGCCACCGCATCGAGGGTCGGCGCATGGCCGGCTTTGCGCTGGCGCAGGGTTTCTTCGGCGGCGGCAACCGCGTGGTTGGTGGCCAGCAGGTTGAGGTTCTGGCGGCCGGCGGTTTCCACCCAGGCCTTGGCGTCGTTGGGGGTCGGCACCTTCACCGGTAGCGTGTGCACCACACCCTGGATCGAGGTGTATTCGCGGTTGGTCAGAGTGACCAGGGCCTCGAAAGCATCCTGCACCTGGCGTTCGGCGATGATCCGGTTAGCCCGGGCGGTATCGTAGCTGGCCTGGGATTGCAGCACGTCGGTCTTGTCGGACAGGCCGACGTCGAACCGTTCGTTGGACTGGTCCAACTGGCGCTTGAAGGCGGCTTCTTCAGCTTTGGTCGCCGCCAGGTTGTCCTGGGCGCGCAGCACGGAGAAATAGTCCTGCGCAGTCTGCAGGATCAGGTTCTGCTCGGTAGCCGACAGTTGCAGCGCTGCCTGCTCGTTGACCGCTTCGGCAGCCTGCAGCTGGAACCAGCGATCCGCGCGGAAGATCGGTTGCGCGAGGGTCGCGCTCCAGGTGTTGCCACTGCGGTTGGTGGTGGCTGATGGGTGGTCGATCTTGGTGCGGGCATTCATCATCTCGGCGCCGGCCGAGAGGTTTGGCAGCAGGCCGGCACGCGCCTGCGGTACCACTTCTTTCTGGGCGCCATAATCGGCACGGGCGGCAGCAAGATCGGCGTTGTTATCTACCGCTTCCTGGTAAACGCTGACCAGATCGGTCCTTACCGTCGTGGGCATGTCCGCTGCCCAGACCACTCCGTTGGACGCACAAGACACGGCTATCGCCAGTGAAAGTTTGCGCAGCATAGAGGCAATCCTTGTACGAAATTTAATTACTGAACTGTTGAGTATCGAGCGACGGGCCAGTGTAGTGCCATGCGCATCCGCCAACAATCATAGGTTGCGCCTTTCATCTCCCCTGCGTTTTACCCGCTTGGCTTTGCCGACCACTCCAGTCTAGACTGCGCATGTTCTTGTCGGGGTGCCTTGAAGCAAAGGCTGAGATCGCAGAGGTGCGGATCCCGTTGAACCTGATCAGGTTAGCGCCTGCGTAGGGAACAAGATTGCTCGCCTTCCCGGGGAGCCTCTTGTGCCAGGTCCGGGAATGTCGCAGCTGCACGCAGCTTCAGGCACCCCCCATCCGGCACTGCACCCGTTCCAGGGTGCGTCCACGTCTTTCAGGTTCACCCCGACATTCCCCTGCTAGGAAGCCGTCTGGAGAGCCTGTGATGACTAAACAAGAAAAAACGATCAACCTCAGCGAATCGGCACAAGTCGATCAGCAGTCCGTGCAACCGTTCCCGCGTTCGCGCAAGGTCTACGTCGAAGGCTCGCGCCCGGACATCCGCGTGCCCATGCGCGAAATCAGCCTGGACGACACGCCCACCGACTTCGGTGGCGAAAGCAATGCGCCAGTTCTGGTCTACGACACCTCCGGCCCGTACACCGACCCCAACGTCATCATCGACGTGCGCAAGGGCCTGGCCGATGTGCGTTCGGCCTGGATCGATGCACGCGGTGACACCGAGCGCCTCGACGGCCTGAGCTCCGACTTTGGCCAGCAGCGCCTGAACGATGCGGAACTTGCCAAGCTGCGCTTCGCCCATGTGCGCAACCCGCGCCGGGCCAAGGCTGGCGCCAACGTTTCGCAGATGCATTACGCGCGCAAGGGCATCATCACCGCCGAGATGGAATACGTGGCCATCCGCGAGAACATGAAGCTGCAAGAGGCCCGCGCCGCCGGCCTGCTCAACGAGCAGCATGCCGGCCACAGCTTCGGTGCCAACATCCCGAAAGAAATCACCCCGGAATTCGTCCGCCAGGAAATCGCCCGTGGCCGCGCGATCATCCCGGCCAACATCAACCACCCGGAACTGGAGCCAATGATCATTGGCCGCAACTTCCTGGTGAAGATCAACGGCAACATCGGCAACAGTGCCCTGGGCTCCTCGATCGAAGAAGAAGTGGCCAAGCTGACCTGGGGTATCCGCTGGGGCTCGGACACTGTCATGGACCTGTCCACCGGCAAGCACATCCACGAAACCCGCGAGTGGATCATCCGCAACTCGCCGGTGCCGATCGGTACCGTGCCGATCTACCAGGCCCTGGAAAAGGTCAACGGCGTCGCCGAGGACCTGACCTGGGAGCTGTTCCGCGACACCCTGATCGAACAGGCCGAGCAGGGCGTGGACTATTTCACCATCCACGCCGGTGTGCTGCTGCGCTATGTGCCGCTGACTGCCAAGCGGGTCACCGGGATCGTCAGCCGCGGCGGCTCGATCATGGCCAAGTGGTGCCTGGCGCATCACAAAGAGAACTTCCTGTACACGCACTTCGATGAGATTTGCGAAATCATGAAGGCCTACGACGTCAGCTTCTCGCTAGGCGACGGACTGCGCCCTGGCTCGATCGCCGACGCCAACGACGCCGCCCAGTTCGGTGAGCTGGAAACCCTCGGCGAGCTGACCAAGATCGCCTGGAAGCACGATGTGCAGTGCATGATCGAAGGCCCTGGCCACGTGCCGATGCAACTGATCAAGGAGAACATGGACAAGCAGCTGGAGTGCTGCGACGAGGCACCGTTCTACACCCTCGGCCCGCTGACTACCGACATCGCCCCGGGTTACGACCACATCACCTCCGGCATTGGTGCGGCAATGATCGGCTGGTTCGGTTGCGCCATGCTCTGCTACGTCACGCCAAAAGAGCACCTGGGCCTGCCGAACAAGGATGACGTCAAGACCGGCATCATCACCTACAAGATCGCCGCCCATGCTGCCGACCTTGCCAAGGGCCATCCAGGCGCGCAGATTCGTGACAATGCCTTGTCCAAGGCGCGTTTCGAATTCCGCTGGGAAGACCAGTTCAACCTGGGCCTGGACCCGGACACCGCGCGAGCCTTCCACGACGAAACCCTGCCGAAGGAATCGGCCAAGGTCGCGCACTTCTGCTCGATGTGCGGGCCGAAGTTCTGCTCGATGAAGATCACCCAGGAAGTGCGTGAATACGCGGCCAAGATCGAAACCGTGGATGTAACGGTCGAGCAAGGCATGCGTGAGCAGGCCGAACGGTTCCGCCAGGAAGGCAGCCAGCTGTACCACAAAGTGTAAGAACGCTGGGGCCGCTTTGCGGCCCTTTCGCGACACAAGGCCGCTCCCGCAGGGACCGCGCAAGGCTGGATGCCTGCGCTGTTCTTGTGGGAGCGGCCTTGTGTCGCGATTCGAGGACGAAGTCCTCGCCAAGAACACCAACAACATTGCCGGCGAGCGCCAATAATGACATCACCCAGCCAGTTTTCCCCCGACCACCCGGTCCCCATCCACCAGCGCATCTTCGGCGCCCGCGACCTGTTCTCGCTGTGGTTCTCCCTCGGCATCGGCCTGATGGTCCTGCAGGTAGGCGCCATGCTCGCCCCTGGCCTTGGCCTGGCTGGCGCGGTCCTGGCCATTGCCCTTGGCACCGGTGTCGGTGTGCTGTTGCTCGGCGCGGCCGGGGTCATCGGCAGTGACACCGGCCTGTCAGCCATGGGCACCCTGAAGCTGAGCCTGGGTAGCCATGGCGCGCGCCTGCCAGCCCTGCTCAACCTGCTGCAACTGGTGGGCTGGGGCGCATTCGAACTCATCGTCATGCGCGACGCCGCCAGCCTGCTGGGCGCGCGGGCGTTCGGCGAGGCCAGCGCCTGGAACAGCCCGATGCTGTGGACGCTGTGCTTCGGTGGCCTGGCCACCCTGCTGGCGGTCAGCGGCCCGTTGGCGTTCGTGCGCAAGGTGCTGCGTGCCTGGGGTATCTGGCTGCTGCTGGGCGCGTGCCTGTGGCTGACCTGGAACCTGTTCGCCAAGGCCGACCTGGCGGCGCTGTGGAACCGCGCTGGTGATGGTTCGATGTCGCTGGCGGTGGGCTTCGACATCGCCATCGCCATGCCGTTGTCTTGGTTGCCGCTGATCGCCGACTACTCGCGTTTCGCCCGTAACGGCAAGCCTGTGTTCGGCGGCACCGTTGCCGGCTACTTCATCGGCAACACCTGGCTGATGAGCCTGGGCGTGGCCTACACCCTGGCCTTTGCCGCCAGCGGCGAGGTCAATGCGCTGCTGCTGGCCCTTGCGGGTGCCGGCATGGGCATCCCACTGCTGCTGATCCTGCTGGACGAGTCGGAAAAGGCCTTTGCCGATATTCATTCGGCTGCCGTTTCCACTGGCGTGCTGTTGCCCCTGAAGGTCGAGCACCTTGCCTTGGCCATCGGCGTGCTCTGCACCCTGATCGCCTTGCTGGCGCCACTGGCCCAGTACGAGAACTTCCTGCTGTTGATCGGGTCGGTGTTTGCACCGCTGTTCGGCGTGGTGCTGATGGACCACTACGTGATCCGTCGTCGTCGCTTGCCGACCCAGATCGGTGGCTTGCACTGGCAGGCGCTGCTGGCCTGGGTGGTGGGTGTGGCGGCCTATCACCTGATCGCCGCCAAGGCGCCGGAGCTGGGGGCTACCCTGCCAGCACTGCTGCTGGCAGGTGGGCTGCATGGCCTGCTGAGCTTCAGCCGCGGCCGGGAAACAGCTCAGGCTTGAGCACGCCGTTGAGGCGTGGGTAGGGGATCTTCAGTTCCACGTGGCCCATGGAGTAGGGCGCAATGGCGTAGACTTCGTACTTCACCACCAGCGCGCCGTACGTCAGGGCGATGTGCGGCGACCGCTTGAAGGGCCAGGTCTTGACGAACTCTGCGTCCTTGTCCATGCCCACGCTGATCAACCAGGCCCGGTGCGACTCCTCCACGGTCTTCCAGAAGGTTTCCTCCTGGCCTGGCACCAGCATGTCCTGCAGGGTCAGCACCTTGTCCAGTTTGCGTGAGTAGTTGATGAAGCCGCGCCCCGGCATGCCGTGGGCACCGCCGCTGTCGAGGTAGCTGGACAGCTCGATGATCACCAGCCCGTCATGCTGCTCGCGTACCTTGGCTTGCAGGTAGCTGCTGTTGCGTTTGTCGGCACTGGCCAGGTACTGCTGCTCGTAGGCCTGCAGGGTGCTTGGCGCGGTGCCATGCTGATTGTCTTCGGTCAGCTGCAGCAGGCGTTTTTCGACGATGGCATCGAGCTTGGGCTGGGCCGGAAAGTGGACGGTGTCGATGTTCACCAGCGGGCAGTCGCTTGCGCTGCAGCCTGGCTTGACGTGCTCCCAGGCATCACGCTTGACCTCGAGCGGGGTCCGGTAATTGGGTGCAAACAGGCTCTGGCAGGCACCCAGAGCGAGTGCCAGCACGGCCACGGAAGTCAGTTTGACGAGTGTCATGGTGATCCTTGCAGAACAGGGAAAAGTCGGCCTTTGACCGTCTGCGCGGCCTTCAGTTCGCCACTAAGCTAACAGAGTGAAGGCGGCCTGTCCCGAGTGTGCGAACGGTTGCCGGAAAGGGGTGAAACGGGCAACCGTGCAGAGTAGGATGGCGCGATGCGGTAAATGAGGTGATGAGGATTTCCATGTCAGACACGTTGAATTCGGTGCCCAGGGCGGTCGAGATCGTCAAGCGGGCCAACTGCTTCAAGGGCTTCTACAAGCTCGACAAGGTGCACCTGCGCCATGAATTGTTCGCAGGCGGCATGAGCCGAGAGATCAGCCGTGAGCTGTTCGTGCGTCACGATGCGGTCTGTGTGCTGCCTTACGACCCATTGCGCGATGAGGTGGTGCTGATCGAGCAGTTCCGTGTCGGTGCCCTGGGCAAGGTCGACAACCCCTGGCTGATCGAGATGGTCGCCGGGCTGATCGACCGCGAAGAAGAACTGGAAGACGTCGCGCATCGCGAAGCCCAGGAAGAAGCCGGGCTGGCGATAGGCGCCCTGTGGCCGATTACCCGTTACTTCCCTTCGCCCGGTGGCAGTGATGAGTATGTGCACCTTTACCTCGGCCGCTGCACCAGTGAAGGCGCGGGTGGCCTGCATGGCCTGGAAGAAGAGGCCGAAGACATCCGCGTGCGCGTATGGTCGTTCGACGATGCAATGCAGGCAGTGCGCGATGGTCAAATCTGCAACGCGGCGACCATCATCAGCCTGCAGTGGCTGGCGCTGAACAAAGATGAAGTTCGAGGTATGTGGAAGTGAACCTGTTGCGTGAGCGTTATCGGGTCGATCTGGCCGGGCTGCAAGCAGCCTGCGAGGCCAACTATGCCCGGCTCATGCGCCTGCTGCCCGATATGCGCACCACCCAGAGTTCGCGGCGCATCGGCATGACCCAGGGCGACCAGATGCTCGGCGTGCTGGTGCTCGATGTGCTGCTGGCCTGCCCCTATACCACCACCTTGCGTGTGCGCCAGGAGCACAGCCTGCCCTGGCTGCCGGTGCCGCACCTGGAAGTGCAGGTGTATCACGATGCGCGCATGGCCGAAGTGATCAGCGCCGAGCACACCCGCCGCCTGCGCAGCATTTATCCGTACCCCAACGAGGCCATGCACCAGCCGGACGAGAAGGCGCAGCTCAATCTGTTCCTCGGCGAATGGCTCAGCCATTGCCTGGCTTGTGGCCACGAACTGGCAAGTGTGCGCTGAAATGTGACCTGGGTCGGTTTCGAGTGTTTGCTCGCAACCGTTCCAGCGCCATAATTCGTGCAGAATCCGTTCGAGGAGACGGCCCTTGCCGCACCCAGACCCTAGCCCTGCGCCCGTGCATGTGGTGCAACTGACCGACGCCCACCTGTTCGCCAGCCCGGCGGGCACCTTGCTGGGCCTCAATACCCGCGACAGCCTTCAGCACGTGGTGGCCCAGGTGGGGCGCGAGCAGCCGCGTATCGACTTGCTGCTGTGTACCGGCGACCTTTCTCAGGATGGCAGTGTCGCGTCGTACCAAGCTTTCCGCGCACTGACCGGCGGCTTTGCCGTGCCGACCCGCTGGTTGCCGGGCAACCATGATGAAGCACAGGTCATGGCACAGGTTGCGCCAGAGTTGATGCAATCGGTGACGGATATAGCAAGCTGGCGCGTGGTCATGCTGAACACGGCGGTGCAGGGCGCTACCCATGGGCTGCTCGAGCAGGACCAGTTGTCGATCCTCGATGAAGCCTTGGCCTCGGCCGGCGAGCGTCATTGCCTGGTGTGCTGTCACCATCAGCCGGTGGATATCGGCTGTGCCTGGATCGCCCCGATCGGTCTGCGCAATGCCGATCAGCTGCTGCGGCGCCTGCAGGGTTATCCACAGGTGAAAGTGTTGCTTTGGGGGCACATTCACCAGGAGTGGGATGAACAGCGCGATGGCTTGCGCCTGCTGGCCACGCCGTCGACCTGCATCCAGTTTGAGGCGGGCAGCGAGGACTTCAAGGTCAGCGAAGAGCAGCCGGGGTATCGCTGGCTGCGCTTGCATGCCGATGGGCAGGTGGAAACTGGAGTGGAGCGGGCCGCTGACTACGAGGTGACGCTGGATTTCGACAGTCCGGGCTATTGATGGGAGTTAGCACAATTTACATGGGCATTAGGTGTGGCGTATCGCTTCTACACCAATATCATGAAGGAACGCCAACGGAGCAGCTAGTGTGTCAACACCTTCAGCGCTACGGTGGTAATGGCCAGTGTAATCACTAAGTACGTAGCCATTCTCTTGTCGAGTTATCATGCCTGCCGAAATTACTTGTTTTTCTCCCCTTGCGAAGTAGGTAAGGTGAGGGTGGGAAAAATCTACCTCTCTACTGGCTTCTCCAATGATTAGCTCTGCTTGATTTGTAAATATGAATTTATGCGGGCGTTTACCAACATGCTGTAAATCGTTTGCGCTACCTACAATGTTGAAATTTGCTTGCCCCACATCCGCTTTTGAAAGCAGCGTGGCGAGATCCCGGCCGGGTCTTTCTGCGAGTTGGGTTTGTAAGACACGATGGTTGACAAGCTGCTTTCTGGATGCAAATTCTTGCTGTAGTGGTGCAAGTGAAAGTGCTTTAGGATCTAGGAGGCTTTTAGTTTGCTTCAGCGTAATCGGGCCATGCCCGTCAGGGTCCTTGAAATTGACCGGGTTGCCTGAAAATGCCGTGTAACTGTTCAGCCCACCTCTGCCGAATGGCGAACAACTGTCGCTACCTAAAAACCGTTTGAGTGAAGGGCTGTATGCACGATAGCCATTGCCAAGTAAATATATACATGCATTTCCCAGCAAAAAAAATTCTCCGTGGAAGCCTAGCAGTGTAGCGCTATTTTCCACAGTTGGGAGATGACCGTATGGACAGTGGCTTCGGAAAGCTCTGAGCTTGGCGTCAAATCTAAAATGAGTTGAATGCGCTGAGCTGCAGGCAAGCAGTTTTTCTGGTGGCGGCGATCTCATCTAGCTCTCCAAGTGTTGTCTGGAGCTGAATTTTGACCATGGCATTTATGTTGAGCAACTGTCATTAATATCAGGGTGCGCTGGAGGCCCAAAGTTTTAGATGCACTCCCGCAAGAGGTGATTCGTTTGGTGTTAGGGGTAAAATGCTTGCCTAAAAAAACTGCGAAACTGTTACGAAACCCGTGACACTGCGCCAAAGCCCGGTGAACGCGCTACACTGCGCGTCCCTGCGCCCACTCGATCGGGTGCAAAGCCACAGATTCCGGGGTCAGCATGTCGGGTTCCATCCTCTATATCCATGGCTTCAACAGCTCGGCGCTGTCCACCAAGGCACGCCAGCTCGCGGCCGTCATGCAGCAACTGGGCCTGTCGCAGCAGCTGCGCATCCCGGAGTTGCACCACCATCCACGGCAGGCGATTGCCCAGCTCGAAGCCGCAATCGCCGAGCTGGGTGCGCCGCTGCTGGTCGGCAGTTCGCTCGGCGGCTACTATGCCACTCATCTGGCCGAGCGCCATGGGCTGAAGGCCCTGCTGGTCAACCCGGCCGTCACCCCGCACAAGCGTTTCGATGGTTATCTGGGGGCCCAGCGCAACCACTACACGGGCGAGACCTGGGAGCTGACGCTGGATCATGTGCAGGCGCTGGCGGAACTGGAAGTGCCGGCGCCGGCCGACCCAGGTCGCTATCAAGTGTGGCTGCAGACCGCCGATGAAACCCTGGACTACCGCCACGCCGAGCATTATTACCGGGCGTGCGCCCTGCGCATCCAGGCCGGAGGCGATCACAGCTTCCAGGGCTTTGCCGAGCAGCTGCCAGGCCTGCTGGCATTCGCCGGTATTGCCCGGCAGCAGTATGCGGCG
Source organism: Pseudomonas vlassakiae (assembly GCF_014269035.2). Lineage (GTDB taxonomy): Bacteria > Pseudomonadota > Gammaproteobacteria > Pseudomonadales > Pseudomonadaceae > Aquipseudomonas > Aquipseudomonas vlassakiae. The sequence continues at coordinate 35,684 of NZ_JABWRP020000004.1, read as the reverse complement.
CTCGATTTTTCTGTATTTTGATCTTTTGCATTCACCAGACTGACGACGAGAATCCATGGCCAATCCCAGCGCTAGCGCCTATAACGCAGACGCCATCGAAGTCCTCTCCGGCCTCGACCCGGTGCGTAAACGCCCGGGCATGTACACCGACACCAGCCGGCCCAATCACCTGGCCCAGGAAGTCATCGACAACAGTGTCGACGAAGCCCTGGCCGGCCATGCCCGCTCGGTGCAGGTCATCCTCCACGCCGATCATTCGCTGGAAGTCAGCGACGATGGCCGTGGCATGCCGGTGGACATCCACCCTGAAGAAGGGGTGTCGGGCGTCGAGCTGATCCTCACCAAGCTGCACGCCGGCGGCAAGTTCTCCAACAAGAACTACCAGTTCTCCGGCGGCCTGCATGGCGTGGGGATTTCGGTGGTCAACGCCTTGTCGACCCAGGTGCGCGTGCGCGTCAAGCGCGACGGCAACGAGTACCAGATGACCTTTGCCGATGGCTTCAAGGCCAGCGAGCTGGAGGTGGTGGGCACGGTTGGCAAGCGCAACACCGGCACCAGCGTGTATTTCAGCCCGGACCCGAAGTACTTCGATTCGGCGAAGTTCTCCATCAGCCGCCTCAAGCACGTGCTCAAGGCCAAGGCCGTACTGTGCCCGGGCCTGCTGGTCAGCTTCGAGGACAAAGCCAGCGGCGAGAAGGTCGAGTGGCACTATGAAGATGGCCTGCGTTCGTACCTGGTCGATTCGGTCAGCGAGTTCCAGCGCCTGCCCGACGAGCCGTTCTGCGGCAGCCTGGCGGGTAACAAGGAGGCCGTCGACTGGGCTCTGTTGTGGCTGCCCGAAGGCGGAGACAGCGTTCAGGAAAGCTACGTCAACCTGATCCCCACCGCCCAGGGTGGTACCCACGTCAATGGCCTGCGCCAGGGCCTGCTCGATGCCATGCGCGAGTTCTGCGAGTTCCGCAACCTGTTGCCGCGTGGCGTCAAGCTGGCGCCGGAAGACGTCTGGGAACGCATCACCTTCGTCCTCTCGATGAAGATGCAGGAACCGCAGTTCTCCGGCCAGACCAAGGAGCGCCTGTCGTCCCGAGAGGCCGCAGCGTTCGTTTCGGGCGTGGTCAAGGACGCCTTCAGCCTGTGGCTCAACGCCCACCCGGAGCTGGGCATGCAGCTGGCGGAACTGGCCATCAGCAACGCCGGCCGTCGCCTCAAGGCCAGCAAGAAGGTCGAGCGCAAGCGCATCACCCAGGGCCCGGCCTTGCCAGGCAAGCTGGCCGATTGCGCCGGGCAGGACCCGATGCGTGCCGAACTGTTCCTGGTCGAGGGTGACTCCGCCGGTGGTTCGGCCAAGCAGGCGCGTGACAAGGAATACCAAGCCATCCTGCCGCTGCGTGGCAAGATCCTCAACACCTGGGAAGTGGATGGCGGCGAAGTCCTGGCCAGCCAGGAAGTGCACAACATCGCCGTGGCCATCGGTGTCGACCCGGGCGCGACCGACCTGTCGCAGCTGCGCTACGGCAAGATCTGCATCCTCGCCGACGCCGACTCCGACGGCTTGCACATCGCCACCTTGCTCTGCGCACTGTTCGTCCAGCACTTCCGTCCGCTGGTCGAGGCCGGCCACGTCTACGTGGCCATGCCGCCGCTGTACCGCATCGACCTGGGCAAGGAAATCTACTACGCCCTCGACGAAGCCGAGCGTGACGGCATTCTCGACCGCCTGGTAGCCGAGAAGAAGCGCGGCAAGCCGCAGGTCACCCGATTCAAGGGGCTGGGTGAAATGAACCCGCCGCAGCTGCGGGAAACCACCATGGACCCGAACACCCGGCGCCTGGTCCAGCTGACCCTGGATGACGTGCAGGGCACCACCGAGATCATGGACATGCTGCTGGCCAAGAAGCGCGCCGGTGACCGCAAGAACTGGCTGGAGACCAAAGGCAACCTGGCTGAGGTTCTGGTTTGATTCGTCTGCTGGTCGCGGCCTGCCTGACGCTGGTTGCCCTGCCGAGCCTGGCGGGCAACTGGCCGGAACTGAAGCTGGCCTCCGAGCACCCGATCGAGGGTATGCGCGGCGGCAACCTGTCCGGCCTTGTCGAATGTCGGGGCGGGCTGTGGGGTGTTTCCGATCGGGATGACGACCGTGTTTACCGCTTCGACCAGCAGAGTGCCGTGTGGCGCGCGCAGCCGCTGATCTTCACACCACCGTCGGTACCCGAGAGCGGCCTGCCGTGGGGGCTGAAGTCGCGTAACTGGGCGGCGTCCTATGTGCGCGGTGGCGAACTGGATTACGAAGGCATCACCTGTGACCAGGCGGGCAACCTCTTCCTGGTCAGCGAGGCCCACGCGGCGGTGCTGCAGTTGCCTGCCGAGGGTGAGCCGGAGTGGCTGAAGATCGACCCGGCGATGGTCCGCCAGGCTCGGGCCAGCGGCATGCTGCTCAACTTCAATGCCCTGTTCGAAGGCCTGGCGATCAACCCGCAAGGTGACCGCCTGTGGCTGGCGGCCGAGCGCGAGCGGCGCGGCCTGGTGGCCATCGAGCGCCAGCAGTCGGTATGGACGTGCGGGCGCAGCTGCGTGTTGCTGAGCGAAGCCGGGGTCGAGATGCAGCCGCCACAAATGCCCAACCCCCGGGCGCTGTCACGCGATTTCGCCGACCTGGCCTGGTTCGAGGGCAAGTTGTTTACCCTCGAACGCAACGCTTACCGTGTGTGCCGGCGCGACGCTACGAGCGGCAAGGTCGAGCAGTGCTGGTCATTCGCCGCCGAGGCGCTGGTACCTGAGCGCCGCTACGATCAGCCGTATGGCCTGGCTGAAGCGCTGGTGATCGATGCCAAGGGCGCCTGGATCGGCCTGGACAACAACAACGGTGACCGTGCCGATGGCGAAAGCCGGCCGATCGTCTGGCGCTTCGAAGCGCCGCAGGGCGGCTGGAGCGCCAACCCATGACCGCACCACCGGGCAAGCGTGCCGGCAAGGTCCTGATGATCGTCGCCTGGGCGGCGGGGCTGTTCCTTGCCACGCGATTCTTCGGGCAATGGGAAGACCATGAGCGCAACCCGAACACCCAGGTACAGTCGTCCCATGGCGACGGTTTCATCGAAGTGCGGCTGCTGAGCAATGGTCAGGGTCACTTCGTACTGGACGGTGCGATCAATGGCCAGGTGGTGCACTTCATGCTCGACACCGGCGCCACCGACGTGGCGATCCCGGAGTCTCTGGCCAACGACCTGGACCTGCAGCGCGGCAGCCCGGTGATGCTGAGCACTGCCAACGGCCGTACCGAAGGCTATCGCACCCGGCTGGCTACCCTGCAGTTGGGTGATATCCGCCTGCAGAACGTGCGCGCCCTGGTGGTGCCGGGCCTGGACGGGCACACCGTGCTACTGGGCATGAGCGCCCTGAAACAACTTGAATTTACCCAGCGCGGCGGCACCATGCTGTTGCGCCAGAACCTGAAATGACGAGGCCCGCATGAGCGACTCACTGGAACTCAGCCTGGACGGCGTCGAACGCCGCTCGCTGGCTGACTTCACCGAACAGGCCTACCTCAACTATTCCATGTACGTGATCATGGACCGGGCCTTGCCACACATCGGCGACGGCCTGAAGCCGGTGCAGCGACGCATCGTCTATGCCATGAGCGAGTTGGGGCTCAATGCCGACGCCAAGCACAAGAAGTCTGCCCGTACCGTCGGCGACGTGCTCGGCAAGTTCCACCCCCACGGCGATTCGGCCTGCTACGAAGCCATGGTGCTGATGGCACAGCCGTTCAGCTACCGCTACACCCTGGTCGATGGTCAAGGCAACTGGGGGGCGCCGGACGACCCGAAGTCGTTCGCCGCCATGCGTTACACCGAGGCACGCCTGTCGCGCTATTCGGAAGTGCTGCTCAGCGAAGTGGGCCAAGGCACCGTCGACTGGGTGCCGAACTTCGACGGCACGCTGGAGGAGCCTGCGGTACTGCCGGCGCGCCTGCCGAACATCCTGCTCAACGGTACCACCGGTATCGCCGTGGGCATGGCTACCGACGTGCCGCCACACAACCTGCGTGAAGTGGCCAGCGCCTGTGTGCGCCTGCTCGATGAGCCCAAGGCCACCATCGAGCAGCTGTGCGAACACATCCAGGGGCCGGACTACCCGACCGAAGCCGAGATCATTACGCCGCGTGCGGAAATCCAGAAGATCTATGAGAGCGGTCGTGGCTCGATCCGCATGCGCGCCGTGTACCGTGTCGAGGATGGCGACATCGTTGTCACCGCGCTGCCGCACCAGGTCTCCGGGGCCAAGGTGCTTGAGCAGATTGCCGCGCAGATGCAGGCCAAGAAGCTGCCGATGGTCGCTGACCTGCGCGACGAGTCGGACCACGAGAACCCGTGCCGTATCGTCATCATCCCGCGCTCCAACCGCGTCGATGCCGACGAACTGATGCAGCACCTGTTCGCCACCACCGACCTGGAAAGCAGCTATCGGGTCAACGTCAATATCATCGGCCTCGACGGTCGCCCGCAGTTGAAGAACCTGCGGGCGCTGCTGCTGGAGTGGCTGGAATTCCGCACCAACACCGTTCGCCGCCGTCTGCAGCACCGCCTGGACAAGGTCGAGAAGCGCCTGCACCTGTTGGAAGGCTTGCTCACCGCGTTCCTCAACCTGGATGAAGTGATCCACATCATCCGCACCGAAGAGCACCCCAGGCAGGCCCTGATCGAGCGCTTCCAGCTGACCGAGATCCAGGCCGACTACATCCTCGAGACCCGCCTGCGTCAGCTGGCGCGCCTGGAAGAGATGAAGATTCGTGGCGAGCAGGACGAACTGCTCAAGGAGCAGGCCAAGCTGCTGGCCCTGCTGGGCAGCGACGCCAAGCTGCGCAAGCTGGTGCGCAGCGAACTGATCAAGGATGCCGAAACCTATGGCGACGACCGCCGCTCGCCCATCGTCGAGCGCGCCGAAGCCAAGGCCCTGTCGGAAAACGAACTGATGCCGACCGAGCCGGTCACCGTGGTGTTGTCGGAAAAGGGCTGGGTGCGTTGCGCCAAGGGCCACGACATCGACGCTACCGGCCTGTCCTACAAGGCCGGCGACGGCTTCAAGGCTGCTGCTGCGGGCCGTTCCAACCAGTTTGCCGTGCTGATCGACTCCACCGGGCGCAGTTATTCGGTGGCCGCGCATACCCTGCCATCGGCGCGAGGCCAGGGCGAACCGCTGACCGGCCGCCTGGCGCCCCCGCCCGGGGCAACGTTCGAATGCGTGCTGCTGCCAGACGATGAGGCGCTGTATGTGGTGGCCTCGGATGCCGGTTACGGCTTCGTGGTCAAGGGTGAGGACCTGCAGGCCAAGAACAAGGCTGGCAAAGGCTTGCTCAGCTTGCCCAACGGCGCCAAGGTCATGACGCCACGCCCGGTGGCCGACCGTGAACAGGACTGGCTGGCAGCGGTCACCACCGAAGGTCGCCTGTTGGTGTTCAAGGTGTCCGACCTGCCACAACTGGGCAAAGGCAAGGGTAACAAGATCATCGGTGTGCCCGGTGATCGGGTCGCCAGTCGTGAAGAATTTGTCACCGACCTGGCGGTGATTGGCGAGGGCTCGACCCTTGTATTGCAGGCCGGCAAGCGTACCCTGTCTCTTAAACCAGACGACCTGGAGCACTACAAGGGCGAACGTGGCCGACGCGGCAGCAAGCTGCCCCGGGGCTTCCAGCGGGTCGACAGCCTGCAGGTGGAAGGGCCGGCATAATCCGACGAAATGTCTGGAACGGCAATTTCAGCGCCGTTCCAGGCAGAAATGCTGGAGTCTCGCCGATATTTCGCGGATGATAGTGCCCCTGCGGTGCCGGCGTGGCCGTGTGCCCGATTGAATCTCTATCAGTATCACTGCGGTTTGCCTGGTGGCGACCGCCTGGATGGGTTGAATGAAACTCCTGCGCCTTCCATTTGCGCTGTTGATGACGGGTTTGCTGGGACTGGGCGGGTGCAGCATGCATCAGCCAGTTGCCCTGTACCAACTCGACAGCGGTGATCCTGGCCAGCCTTCACAGAGTGCGGGCATGGCCGTAGTACTCGGCCCGGTGTCGATAGCCGATTACCTGCAGCGTGAAACCTTCTTGCAGCGCCAGGCCGATGGCAGCCTGAGTTCGGCGACCGACGGTCGTTGGGCGGGTAGCCTGTCAGCGGACATCGATCAGTTGCTGGTACGTCAGCTGGCGTGGCGTCTCGACAGCCAGCGCGTGGTACTGGCCCCGGCCAGCGCCGGCTTCACTCCGGACGTGCAGGTGCTGCTGTCGATCACTCGCCTGGACTCGGGCAAGAACCAGCCTGCGGTTCTCGATGCGCAATGGCGCCTGCTCGATCGTCGTGGCCGTGTGCGTGACAACCGTATCGTTCACCTCGAGCAGCACCATGAGGGCAGCGAGTCGTCCCAGGTTCAAGCCCAGGGGCAGTTGCTGCAGAAGCTTGCCGAGCAGTTGAGCACAGCGGTCAAGCCGCTGGCCAATCAGCCTGCGGTTGTTGAAGAAGCACCGAAGAAACAGGCGGCGCCGGTACAGGTCAAGAAAGAGCCGGAGAAGTCCAAGATCCCGATGGCTTCGCCGATTCGTACCGATATGGAAGTCTATCGCTTCTGATCGAACCGCCAATCACAAAAAAGCCCGCATGTTCGCGGGCTTTTTTGTGGCTGAAGGTTTTGTACGCGCCCCCGCTATCAGGCCCGGCGTTCGTGCATCCGCGCCAACTGGCGCTCCAGCATCGACGGGTAAGGCTCCATCAGGCGCTCCACACAGCATGCCCCTTCAGGGCTGGCAATCGGCCGGATGCGGGCGCGCTTGCGGATCAGCTCGTCATCACTGATCTGCCGCTCCACCAGCAGCAGGTTGCGGCTGTGCTGCGACAGCGCCAGCGCGTCCTGAGCCTTTTCGGCCATCAGCAGGTCGACCTGCTCCAGCCCTTGCAGGTCATCGCCCAGGGCCAAGCCCAGCTGCAATTGCAGGGTGATGCCGCTGTCGGCCACTTCGATCTGCAGGGCGTGGCCCAGCGCGCGCAGCAATTCGCCACAACAGATGGCGTTGGTCAGGTAGTCCTCACCGCAGTCGCGGCTGTGGAACAGGACCAGGGTGCTGCCGTCGTTGAGTGTGTGGATGTCGCCTTCATACAGCGAGGCGGCCTGCTCCAGGCAGCCGCGATAGCGTTCCAGCAGCTCGGTCAGGCGTGTGCGCGGCAGGCGACGCAGTTGCTCTTGGGAACCCAGTTGAACGGCCAGTACGGCGGTGTTTTGCGGTTCATCGGATTCGACCATGACAGGTTTGGCAGCAGCTTGCTCCTCGTCGTCCAGCAGGCCGGCGAAGGCCGCGTCGTCATCCTCGTCCGCCTGGACCACGGCCTTGGCTCGCTGTGCGGGCTTGACCGGGGGCTCGTGATGCAGGTCGTCGAACTCGTCTTCTTCTTCCTCCGGCTCCGGCTCGGGCGGAGGTGGTGGTGCCAGGCGTGCATGAAGCTGGCGAGCGATGTCGCCGATCTCGTCCTGGCGATCGATGGCCGGGGTGTAAGGGTGCGGGTCACGCAGCCACACCCGCAGTTGCAGCAGCGGCAGGGTGATATGGCGGCCCTGGCGCAGGCTCAGGCTCAGCGCCAACGCCAGCAGGATGGCGGCGAGGATGCCCATGCTCTGCAGGCTGATCAGCATCGGCTGCTGGAACTGGCTCATGTCCAGGCTGATGCGCAGCTGACCGGCGGTCACGTCCTGGAACGTGATCTTGGTCTGGTACAGGCCTTCGGCTTCACCCAGCAGGCTGTTGCGCGGGCGCTGGCCAGCCTCGGCGAGGATGCGGTTATCCACGCTGTAGATGGCCGCATGGGCCACCAGCGGGTTCTTCACCAGGTTGCCCAGCAACACATTGAGGCTGAGGATGTCATTGGACACCAGCAGCTCGGTTGCCGAGGTGGCGGTCTGGGTGGTCAGGCTCTGGCCGAGGGCGTCGGCCTGCTCGTGCATGGCCTGCTTGAACTGCAGGCCCATCACGCAGGCATAGATCACCAGCGCCAGCGCCACCAGGAAAATGTTGGTGGTGGCGATACGCAATGCCAGGGGCACGCGACGTTGGCGCAGGGCTCGGAAGATCATTATGAAGAAGTTGTCGGTTTTGACGGGCGTGGGCCGGTTCACAGAGCGCGGCTCTTAATGGCATAAAAGTGTTGGGCAGTATAGCGAGCAGTGTTTTGTCGGCAAAGTAGAGTTGGCGCCCGATGGTCATGGAAAATCGGTAGAATGCGCATTTTTCATCGAAGTCGGAGCCAGGTTGTGCGCGAAATCGTTCTGATCAACATCACCGGTGAGGACCGCCCGGGTCTTACCGCCGCCATTACCGGCGTCCTGCTCCAGGGCGGTGTGAACATCCTCGACATCGGCCTGGCGGTCATGCACGGCACGCTGTCGTTCGGCATCCTGGTCGATATCCCGGATAACGAAGTGGCTACCAGCCTGCTGCAGAGCGTGCAGTCCAAAGCCCACGAGCTGAACCTGCAAGCGCGTTACACGCCGATCTCCGAGGCCGACTACCAGCATTGGGCCGATGCCCAGGGCGAAGCACGTCATATCGTGACTCTGCTCAGCCGCAAGATCACCCCCGAGCAGTTGCAACGCGTCAGTGCAGTCATCAGCCAGTATGGCCTGACCATCGAGCGTATCGAGCGCCTGTCGGCGCGGGTTGCCTTGAATGCTTCGAGCGAGAAGAGCAAGGCGGCGCTGGAAATTTCCGTGCGTGGCGTGCCGAGCGACGCCCAGGCATTGCGGGCTGACTTCTTCGCATTGTCCGAAGAACTGAACGTCGACATCGCGTTCCAGAAGGACGACCTGTTCCGCCGCAATCGCCGCCTGGCGGTATTCGACATGGACTCGACGCTGATCGAGGCGGAAGTCATCGACGAACTGGCCAAGGCCGCTGGTGTGGGCGAGCAGGTTGCCGCGATCACCGAGCGGGCCATGCGCGGCGAGCTGGATTTCCGCGCCAGCTTCAAGGAACGGATGGCGCTGCTCAAGGGCCTGGATGTCGGCGTACTCGACGAGATCGGTGCTTCCCTGCGCCTCACCGAAGGTGCCGAGAACCTGTTCGCCGAGCTCAAGCGCCTGGGTTACAAGACGGCGATCCTGTCTGGTGGCTTCTCGTACTTCGCCAAACAGGTGCAGGCGCGCCTGGGCATCGATTACGTGTTCGCCAACGAACTGGAAGTGGTCGATGGCAAGGTGACCGGCGTGGCCGTGGAGCCGATCGTCGATGCCCAGCGCAAGGCTGACCTGCTGCAACAGCTGGCCAGTGAAGAAGGCCTGCAGCTGGAACAGACCATCGCCGTGGGTGATGGCGCCAACGACCTGCCGATGCTGTCGCTGGCCGGCCTGGGCGTAGCCTTCCGCGCCAAGCCGCTGGTGCGCCAGTCTGCCAAGCAGGCGATTTCCACCCTGGGGCTGGATGGCGTGCTGTACCTGCTGGGCCTGCGCGACCGCGACGGTCGCGGCTGATTCGCATAAAAAAAGGCCCTGCATGCGCATGCAGGGCCTGTTTTGTCAGGGTCAAGCCTGGGCAGGACTCGCCAGCAGCTCACCCATGCGCACAGCGGAACCTGCGCCCAGGGTCTGTGCCCATTTCACCTGCTCGGGCCCGAACAGCACGATCGCGGTCGAGCCCAGCTTGAAGCGGCCCAACTCTGCACCCTTTTCCAGGTGGATCGGCGCACGGCTGCCTTCGTCGTAACGGAAGGTCTTGAGTTCGCGCTTCGGCGGGGTGACCAGGCCAGCCCACACGGTTTCGATCGAAGCGACGATCATGGCACCCACCAGCACCACCGCCATCGGGCCGCGCTCGGTATCGAACAGGCACACGACACGCTCGTTGCGGGCGAACAACTCAGGAACGTTTTCGGCCGTGGTCTGGTTGACCGAGAACAGGCGGCCTGGCACGTAGACCATTTCGCGAAGGGTGCCGGCCAGCGGCATGTGCACGCGGTGGTAGTCCTTCGGCGACAGGTAGATGGTGGCGAACTCGCCGCCCATGAACGGCGCGGCCAGGGCCGGGTCGCCGCCGAGCAACTCGAGCGCGCTGAAGCTGTGGCCCTTGGCCTGGAAGATACGCCCGTGTTCGATCGGGCCCAGTTGGCTGACCGCGCCATCGGCCGGGCAGAGGATGGCGCCCGGGGTTTCGTCGAGCGGGCGTGCACCGGGTTTCAGGGCGCGAGTGAAGAAAGCGTTGAAGTGCTCGTAGGCGGTGAGGTCTTCGACCAGTGCTTCACTCATGTTCACCTGGTAACGCTTGGCGAACCAGGCGGTGAAGGCGTTCTTGAACCAGCGCGCACGGCACTCGGCGACACAGCCAGCCAGGCGCGACAGCAGATGGTGCGGCAGCAGGTACTGGCTGAGGATGAACAGACGGGATTTCATTGGGTTGATGGTCCTTGAACTTCGACAGGCGTGTCCGGGTGGTTGCCCCATTCGCTCCACGAACCGGCATAGGCCTTGATGCGTGGGTAGCCGAGGGACTTGGCCACCAGGTAGGTGAAACCGGAGCGGCGGTGGGTCTGGCAGTGGGTGATGACTTCCTTGTCCGGCGTGATGCCCAACTGTTGCAGGACTTCAGCGATGTCCTTGCGGATGCGCAGATGGTCGTTGAGGTCCATGCCGGCCGTCCATTCGAAATTGACGGCACCGGGAATGTGCCCGGCCTTGGCAGCCAGGACTTTTTCGCCGTTGAATTCCTGCGGGCCACGGGCATCCCAGATCACAAGGTCTTTTTCGCCCAGGCGGCTTTGCAGGTACTCACGCGTGGCAGTCGGTTCGCTATGCAGTTGCAGATGCACGGAGGCAGTGCCCGGCGTTGGCACGTCGGTGGAGAGCTTGTCAGCCGGCCAGGCCTGGATGCCGCCATTGAGGTAGTGGTAGCGCGAATGGCCGATCACATCGAGCAGCCAGATGAAGCGCCCGGCCCAGCCGCCACCTTCGTCGTCGTATACCACGTAGACGGCATCGTCACGGTGGCCCAGTTCACTGAACAGCTTTTCCAGATCGCCCAGGGCCGGCAACAGGCCGGGCGCCGGCGGCTGGCCGAGCTGGGTGCGCTTGCCTTCGACGAAGCGGGCGCCAGGGATGTGGCCGCTGACATAGCGGTTGGCGCTGCTCAGGTCGACCAGGATCAACTGGGGTGAATCCAGGCGCGGCAGCAAGTCTGCGGCTTCGATCACCAAAGGCAGGCCGGAAAAGTCAGTCATCCACGGTCTCCAGTGTGGAAAGAGGGGCGATTGTAGCGCAAGGCTCAGGCGCCGCGGTTGGCAAACACCGCCAACGCACGCTCGATACATTGCGAAGTCTTGCCGAAGGCTTGCACGCTGACATCGGTCAGTGGCTTGCCGCCCTGGTCGGCCACGGCCAGCATCAGCACTTGGTCGCTGACTGCCAGCGACCGCAGCAGCAGGTGCTCACTTCGGAACAGTGCCTGCAACGGTGCCGGTAGCAGTGCCGAGAACTGGGCGTGATTGTCGGGCGTCAGGCGCAATTGGCCGGCTTTGCTCATGAGCTTTTGCAACAGTCTGTTCTGCGCCAAGGGCAAGTCCATGGCGGCGGCCTCCTGGGGCAGGCCGGCGGTCTGCTGCACGCGCAGGTGGTCGCTGGCACGGTCCAGCGTCAGCAGCATGATGCGCTGCATGCCGCAGGCGAGCATGGCTTCGCGCGCCTGGGTGGCCAGGTGCACGGCGTTGGTGAACGGGCTGGGTTGCGCCAACAACGCCTGGCACAGCTTGCGCCAGCGGCCAAGGTCGTCGCTGGAGGGTGGTGGCGGCGTGAGCATGTCCGGGTGCGGGCGACGCTGCTGCCAAGGCCAGATCAGCGCTTCGGCGGGGTGGAACAGTGCGTGCCTGGCGTGACGCCGGGCGCTGGCGGCGGCTTGTTGGTGCACCTGCTGCTGCACGTCTTCCAGGGAGGTTTGCAGGTAGAGCGCGGTCAGCAGTTGCCAGCGCAACAAATGCGGGTTGTCCCAGCCGACCTGGGCTGCCAGCGCCAGGTTGTTGGCCAGCAGTACGGTGTTGGCCGGTTCGTTGAACCAGCGGCGCAATCCGGGTGCCTCGTCCAGGCGATGCTGCTGGTTGAGCAGGTCTTCTTCACGGGCAATGCTCAGTACCGAGGCCAGTTGGTCACGTTCTTCGAGCAGCAGGCGATAGCCTTGGGTCACCCATTTGGGCAGGCGCCAGTGTTCGGCCATCGCCTGGCACAGGGCGAAGATGCGCACGCCGAACAGTTCCTGCTCCACGTCGGCCGCGGTTTCGCCCTTGTGGATGACCCGCAGCTCCCAGGCGTCAAGCAGCTTGGGGTAGGCCAGGGCCAGTGGCCACAGAGGGGCGAGGAACAGCAGGCTGCCCCAGTGGATTTCCTGCCACAGGCGCGCCAGGCGGCTGGCGAAGAGGCCGCTGGCCTGTTGTGCGGCATGCTGGCTGATCAACAGGAATTGGCGCAGCACCGGCGGGATGTCGTCTTCCGGTACGGCGGGCAGGCGCATCAGCAGTTCCCTGCTACGTGCCAGGCCCAGGCGGTTCAGGGCAATTTCCAGGCTTTCAGCCGGTTCGGCCTGGCTGGCGTTGGCGGGGTGGTTGGCCTCGCGCATCACCGACAGCACCAGGGCGGGACTGTCCTGCATCAGTTCGGCGATGTCGCGCAACGAGCGGCGACTGTCGTTGATCGCGGCCATTACCCGGTCGTAACTCTGCTTGGGTACCGGCACGCGAACACCATCAAGCAGCTTGACCCAGGCCTCTAGGGTACGCGGATTCTGAGTGGGCACCTTGGATTCCATTGGCATTTTGGCATCAGTCCGAACTGGCTTTTCGCTTTGAGTGGCTATAGTCTGGCGCAGTTCTGCCGATAAGTAGAAGAAGAGTTTTAAAGCTCCCGTCCCTCTCCCTGACCACGACAGCAAGTGCTTTGATCCTATGGCTAAAATTATCGGCATCATCGTCGTATTCGCGAGCGTGCTCGGCGGATATGTACTCTCCCACGGCAAGATCGCGGCGCTGATCCAGCCGTTCGAAGTGCTGATCATTGGCGGTGCAGCCTTTGGCGCCTTCATGCAGGCGAACCCGGGTTACATGACCATGCATGTAATCAAGAAGTCGATGAAGATGTTCGGCTCTCGCTTCACCCATACGTTCTACCTGGAAGTGCTGGGCCTGGTGTACGAAATCCTCAACAAGAGCCGCCGCGAAGGCATGATGGCGATCGAGAGCGATATCGAAGACGCCGCCGCCAGCCCGATCTTCGCCAAGTACCCCGCAGTGCTGGGTGATGAGCGCATGACCGCGTTCATCTGCGACTACCTGCGCATCATGTCCACCGGCAACATGGCGCCCCATGAGCTCGAAGGCCTGTTCGACATGGAGCTGCTGAGCATGAAGGAAGAGCTCGAGCACCCGTCTCACGCCGTCAGCGGCATCGCCGATGGCATGCCCGGCTTCGGTATCGTCGCGGCGGTATTGGGTATCGTGGTGACCATGGCATCGCTGGGTGATGGTGACCAGAAGTCGATCGGCCTGCACGTGGGTGCGGCGCTGGTCGGTACCTTCTTCGGTATTCTCGCCGCCTATGGTTTCTTCGGCCCGCTGGCCAAGTGCCTTGAGCACGATGCCAAGGAAGAGCTCAATCTCTATGAGTCGATCAAGGCCTCGCTGGTGGCCTCGGCTTCCGGCATGCCGCCTTCGCTGGCCGTCGAGTTCGGGCGCAAGGTGCTGTATCCGAAGCATCGCCCAAGCTTCGCCGAGCTGGAACAAGCGGTTCGCGGTCGCTGAGTCATGGAGAACAATCAGCCGATAATCATCAAGCGCGTCAAGCGCTTCGGTGGCGGGCACCATGGCGGTGCCTGGAAGATCGCCTTCGCCGACTTTGCCACGGCGATGATGGCGTTCTTCCTGGTGCTGTGGCTGTTATCCACGGCTACGCCTGAACAAAAGATCGCCATTGCCGGCTACTTCAAGGACCCGATCGGTTTTTCCGAAAGTGGCACGCCTTACGTCATCGACCTGGGCGGCTCGCCGCAGATGGCGCCGGAAAAGACCATCAACCCGGAGATGAAGTCCGAACCTACGCCTGATACCAGCATCCAGCTGGACAAGGACCAGGTCGAGACCATGGCCGAACAGGTCGAGCGCGAACGCCTCGAACTGCTGTTGCAGGAACTGCAGAACAAGGTTGAGGAGAACCCGCAGCTGCAGAAGTTCAAGGACCAGATCCTGTTCGAGATCACCCAGGACGGCCTGCGCATCCAGATCATGGACGCTGAGAACCGGCCGATGTTCGACATCGGCAGTGCGCGCCTGCAGCCGTATTTCGAGGACATCCTGCTGGCCATGGCCGACACCATCAAGGCGGTGCCGAACAAGATCAGTATCAGCGGCCACACCGATGCCAAGCCGTACTCCGGCACCGGCGATTTCGGTAACTGGGAGCTGTCGGCCAACCGCGCCAACGCCGCGCGTCGAGCCCTGGTTGCCGGTGGCTACCCGGACGGCCAGGTGGCACGGGTGGTGGGGTATGCCTCGTCGTCGCTGTTCGACCGCAAGAACCCGTTCAACCCGGTCAACCGCCGTATCGACATCATCGTCCTGACCAAGAAGGCGCAGCGCAACATCGAGGGTGAGCAGGGCGCGCCCGAGGCGCCAGCGCAACCAGCTGCGCCTGCAGGTGCGGCGCCCGGGGCAGCAGCCCCGGCAGCCCCGGCGACAGGTGATGCTGCTGCCCAGGCGCCGATGCAGCCGCGTGAGCTGCGCCAGAAGCTGAATATCTTCGAGGATGGAACCTTGAAGATGGATGAGCAAAAGGACCAGTAGCATTGGGGGCACAAAGTGCCCTCAGGTTTGTCTTTGCAAATCAGAAGCTGTCTTCTGGCAGGCTGGCGATGATCGAGCGGTAGCTGTTCATCCGCTGCGGCTTGATACGGCCTTCTTCGAGTGCCTTGAGCAGTGCGCACCCTGGTTCGCGATCATGCTTGCAGTCGCGGAAGCGACAGGTACCGAACAGGTCGCGAAACTCGATGAAGCCATCTTCCACGTCGTCGCGGCTGACATGGCCGAGGCCGAATTCGCGGATGCCCGGCGAGTCGATCAGGTCGCCGCCGTTAGGGAAGTGATACAGCCGAGCCGTGGTGGTGGTGTGCTGACCCTGGCCAGACCATTCGGACAGCTCGCCTACGCGGGTGCCGGCATCTGGCAGCAGGCTATTGACCAGCGACGACTTGCCCACGCCCGACTGGCCGACGAACACACTGATGTGCCCGTCGAGCATCTGCTGCAGGCGTTGCATGCCGTCGCCGTGGTGTGCGGAGACCTCAAGCAGCGGATAGCCCAGTTCGCGGTAGACCTCTAGCAGCGCATGCAGGCCAGGGCCGTTCTGGTCGTCGATCAGGTCGGCCTTGTTCAGCAGCAGCAGCGGGCGGATGCCGGCGTGCTCGGCAGCCACCAGGTAACGGTCGATCAGGTTCGGGTGTGGCTCCGGCGCCGGGGCGAAGACGATCACGATCAGGTCGACGTTGGCCGCGACCGGCTTGAGCTGGCCGTGGTTGTTCGGCCGGCACAGTTCGGTGCTGCGCGGCATCTGCGCGACGATCACGCCGATGCCCTGGTTGCCAGCGCGCCAGACTACGCGGTCGCCAGTGACCAGTGCCGGCAGGTTGGCCCGCAGGTGGCAGCGAAATACCTGGCCGGCGGCTTCGCCGTCCTGGGCTTCTACCTCGACCTGCACACCGAAGTGAGCGATCACCAGGCCCAGTTGTTCCGGCCCCAGGTCCCCGCCCTCCAGCTCTTGCAGCACGTGCTGCTCGCGTTTGGCGGCGCGAGCGGCGCGTTCGTTCTGGATTTTTTCGATACGCCAGTTCTGGCGACGATTGAGCTGGCGTTTGGCCATGGACCTTCCAAGGTGGGGCAAGTTGAAAACGGCAGGCAGTTTAGCACGCCCGCTCGCAGACCATTCTGGTTACCTTTGCGCCGCGCATGCGCAGGCCGGCGTCGCTAGGCTAATATGACGGCCTATACGAGGAGCCCTTCATGCAGAACCCACAGAACCTGATCTGGATCGATCTGGAAATGACCGGCCTGGACCCGGACCACGACGTCATCATCGAGATGGCCACCATCGTCACCGACAGCGAGCTGAACACCCTGGCCGAAGGCCCGGTGATCGCCATCCACCACAGTGACGAAGTACTGGCGCGCATGGACGAGTGGAACACCCGCACCCACGGTGCCTCGGGCCTGACCCAGCGCGTGCGTGACAGCAAGATCAGCATGGCCGAAGCCGAAGCGCAGACCATCGCTTTCCTCGAACAATGGGTGCCCAAAGGCAAGTCGCCAATCTGCGGCAACAGCATCTGCCAGGATCGCCGCTTCCTCTATCGGCACATGCGCGGCCTGGAAAACTACTTCCACTATCGCAACCTCGATGTTTCCACCCTGAAGGAGCTGGCCGCGCGCTGGGCGCCGGATGTGCGTGACAGTTTCAAGAAGGGCAGCACCCACCTGGCGCTGGACGATATCCGCGAGTCGATCGCCGAACTGCGTCACTACCGCGAGCATTTCATCAAGGTATGAGCCGAAAGGGCGCAGATATTGTGCTTGCGCCCTCTTTTGGTGCCTCGGGCAACTGGTTAGACTGCGCGCCTTTTCCGTACGGACCCGCGCCATGTTGTTGATGCTCTACCTGATCGCCATCACCGCCGAAGCCATGACCGGTGCCCTGTCCGCCGGCCGTCGCGGCATGGACTGGTTTGGCGTCGTGCTGATCGCCTGCGTGACTGCCCTGGGCGGCGGCTCGGTGCGCGACGTGCTGCTGGGGCATTACCCGCTGACCTGGGTGAAGCACCCGGAATACCTGGTGCTGACCAGCTTTGCCGCACTGCTGACGATTTTCATTGCGCCGATGATGCGCCGTTTGCGTTCGCTGTTCCTGGTGCTGGATGCCCTGGGCCTGGTGGCCTTCACCCTGATTGGCTGCATGACTGCGCTGGAGATGGGGCAGGGCATGCTGGTGGCATCGATCAGCGGGGTGATCACCGGGGTGTTTGGTGGGATCCTGCGGGATATCTTCTGTAACGACATCCCGTTGGTGTTCCGTCGCGAGCTGTACGCCAGCGTGTCGTTCGCGGCGGCGTGGTTCTACCTGGGCTGCGTTTACTTCAAGCTACCGGCGGAGCAGGCGATGCTGCTGACCTTGTTCGGCGGCTTCCTGGTGCGTTTGCTGGCGATTCGTTTCCATTGGGAAATGCCCAAGTTTCATTACAACGACCAGCAGTAGGTACGCTTGCCTTGAGGGGGTGCTGGGCCTGTGAGATCGAGCGCCATCACCATCAAGGCATACGCCTAGCGGCCCTCACCCCCTTCAACGCCATGCCGTGCCAGGGCCCACTCCACATGCTCGCGCACCAGCTCCGATTGGTCCTCCCGGCGGGCTTTGAGCGCCTCGATCACCGGGATCGTCGAAGGCGCATTGCCCAGCCCTACCGCCAGGTTGCGCAAGAACCGCTCATACCCCGCACGCCGCAACGGCCCGCCTTCGGTCTTGCGCAGGAAGGTGCGCTCGTCCCAGAGGAACATTTCGGCCAGCTCGGCATTCTCCAACCCATGCCGCGGCTGGAAGTCTTGCTCCTGGCTGTAATTGGCAAAGCGATTCCACGGGCAGACGATCTGGCAGTCATCGCAGCCAAACACCCGATTGCCCATCATCGAGCGCAGCTCTACCGGAATGGGCCCGCGCAGCTCGATGGTCAGGTAGGAGATGCAGCGCCGCGCATCCAGCACGTAGGGCCCGACGAAAGCCTGGGTCGGGCAGACGTCCAGGCATGCCTGGCAGCGCCCGCAGTGTTCACTGGCATGCGCTTCGTCCACCGGCAGCGGCAGGTCGACGAACAGTTCGGCAAGGAAGAAGTAGCTGCCGGCCTTGCGGTTGAGCAGCAACGTGTTCTTGCCGATCCAGCCCAGCCCGGCCTGCTCGGCCAGGGCCTTTTCCAGCACCGGGGCGCTGTCGACGAAGGCGCGGTAACCGAACGGGCCGATCGCTTCCTGGATGCGGTCTGCCAGAAACTGCACGCGCTTGCGCACCAGCTTGTGGTAGTCGCGGCCCAGGGCGTAGCGCGACACGTAGGCCTTTTCCGGTTGGGCCAGGCGTTGTGCCATTTGCGTGTCAGCCGGCAGGTAGTCCATGCGCAGCGAGACCACGCGTACCGTGCCTGGAATCAGCTGGTCAGGGTGTGCGCGCTTGCTGCCATGGGCGCCGAGGTACTCCATTTCACCCTGGTAGCCGGCGTCGAGCCAGCGTTGCAGGTGCTGTTCGTGTTCGCCAAGGTCGACCCCGGCGATACCAACGTGGGCAAAACCCAGCTCCTGGCCCCAGATCTTGATGGATTGGGCCAGTTGGGCGAGGTCAGGAGTACAGGCGGACATGGATAGGCAGGCAATACGGGCTCAGGTGCGTATAATTCTGCCAGACATTGGAGCCTTTGACCCCATGCCGCAGACCAAACACCCCAGCAACGCCCCGCAACTGCTCAGCAGCGTGACCGTCGCACACCTGCCGGCGCGTCATGCGCATGCCCATAAAGGCGACTTCGGCCATGTGCTGGTCGTCGGTGGCGACCTGGGCACCGGCGGTGCCGTGCTGCTCAGTGCCGAGGCCGCGCTGCGCTGCGGTGCCGGGCTGGTCAGTGTGGCGACACGCCCGGAGCACGTCGTGGCCGGGCTGGCGCGCATGCCGGAGAGCATGTGCCTGGGGGTCGAGTCGGCCAATCAGTTGATCGGTGTGCTGGAGCGTGCTTCGGTGCTGGTGGTGGGCCCCGGCCTGGGCCAGGCCGCCTGGGGCCGCAGCCTGTTGTCTGCGGTGGCCAATGCTGAGCGGCCGCAGGTGTGGGATGCCGACGCGCTGAACCTGCTGGCACGCACGCCACTGGCGCTGCCCAGCGGCAGCATCCTTACCCCGCACCCGGGCGAGGCGGCGCGGCTGCTAGGCATATCCACCGAGGCAGTGCAGGCTGATCGCCCAGGTGCGGCGCGCAAGCTGGCGCGGCGCTATGCCAGTGTCTGCGTGCTCAAGGGCGCCGGCACCCTGGTGGCGGACCCGACCGGCCAGCTGGCGCTGTGCGAGCGGGGGCATCCGGCGATGGCCGGTGCCGGGCTGGGGGACGTGCTCACCGGCGTGCTGGCGGCGTTGCTGGCCCAAGGGCTGGACGCCTGGAGCGCGGCCGGCCTGGGCGTATGGCTGCACGCCTGTGCAGGGGAGCGCCTGGGCGTCAGAGGTAGAGGCCTGGCAGCCAGTGATCTGGCGCCGGTCATTCGTGAGTTGTTGGAGGAGCATTCTGCGTGTCTGGCTTAACCCTGTTGCTGGCCGATGAAGCGGCCACGGTCGCGTTCGGCGCAAAACTGGCCGAGGTGACCGGCGGTCGCGGCGTGATTTTTCTGGAAGGTGACCTGGGGGCGGGCAAGACCACCCTCTCGCGTGGCCTGATTCGTGGGCTGGGCCATACTGGTGCAGTGAAAAGTCCTACGTTCACCGTGGTAGAACCCTACGAAATCGGTGAGGTGCGCGCCTTCCACTTCGACCTGTATCGCCTGGTCGATCCGGAAGAGCTGGAGTTCATGGGGATTCGTGACTATTTCGAAGGTGACCCACTGTGCCTGTTCGAATGGCCACAAAAGGGTGCGGGCGTTTTGCCAAAGCCCGACCTGACCATTACCATAAGCCCCCAAGCGAGCGGCCGCTCGCTTGACCTTACGCCGCAGGGGGCTCGCGGCGAGGCCTGGTGCACCGCACTGGCCGAACACTATAAACAGTAAGTGGGGTAGGTATGCGCATACGCGCACTGGTCGCTGTCGTTGGATTGCTGCTGACAGCGGTGACCGTTGACGCTCTGGCCGTCACTCAAGTCAAGAGCGTGCGCCTGTGGCGCGCGCCGGACAACACGCGGTTGGTCTTCGATCTGTCCGGCCCCGTGCAGCATAGCGTCTTCACCCTCAGCGCACCCGACCGTCTGGTGATCGACATCAATGGCGCGACGTTGGCCGCGCCGCTGAACGTGTCGACCGCAAACACCCCGATCAGCAGCGTGCGCTCGGCCCAACGTACCCCTACCGACCTGCGTGTGGTGGTCGACCTGAAAAAGTCGGTCACGCCCAAGAGCTTTACCCTGGCGCCCAATGCCCAGTACGGCAACCGCTTGGTGGTCGACCTGTACGACCAGGAAGCCGACGCCATAGCCGCCACTGCACCGACCCCGCCGCCCACGCCGGTACAGACCCCGGCAACCACGCCTGCAGTACCGGTGAGCCCGGCTCAGCCGGCAATCAAGCTACCGCCGGTGCCGAGTGGCAAGCGTGACATCGTGGTCGCCATCGATGCCGGGCATGGCGGCGAAGACCCGGGTGCATCCGGCTCGCGTGGCCAGCACGAAAAAGACATCGTGCTGCAGATCGCCAAGGAACTGCAGCGCCAGATCAACACCGAAAAGGGCTACCGCGCCGAGCTGACGCGCACCGGTGATTACTTCATCCCGCTGCGCAAACGTACCGAGATCGCCCGCAAGAAGGGTGCCGACCTGTTCATCTCGATCCACGCTGACGCCGCGCCGTCGCGCGCCGCCTTTGGCGCCTCGGTGTTCGCCCTGTCCGACCGTGGTGCAACGTCCGAGACCGCGCGCTGGCTGGCCGACACGGAAAACCGTTCCGACCTGATCGGGGGGGCCGGCAACGTCAGCCTCGACGACAAGGACCGTATGCTTGCGGGCGTGCTGCTTGACCTGTCGATGACGGCCACGTTGAGCTCCAGCCTGAACGTCGGGCAAAAGGTGCTCGGCAACATGGGGCGTGTCACCTCGCTGCACAAGCAACGGGTGGAACAGGCAGGCTTCATGGTGTTGAAGTCGCCGGACATCCCGTCGATCCTCGTTGAAACCGGGTTCATCTCGAACAACAACGAGGCGGCCAAGCTGGCCACCGCCAGCCATCAGCAGGCCTTGGCGCGCTCGATCCATACCGGCGTGCGCCAGTACTTCCAGCAGAACCCGCCGCCAGGCACCTATATCGCCTGGCTGCGCGATAGCGGCAAGATTGCCCAGGGGCCACGTGAGCACACCGTCCGCCCCGGCGAAACCCTGGCGATGCTCGCCGTGCGCTATCAGGTCAGCGTGACCAGCCTGCGCAGCGCCAACAGCCTGAAGACCGATGAGTTGAAGGTCGGCCAGCACCTCGATATTCCCGCTACCACGCTGGCTTCGCAATGAGTGGTGGTTCGCGCATCCAGCTGCTCAGCCCGCGGCTGGCTAACCAGATCGCTGCGGGCGAAGTGGTCGAGCGGCCGGCATCGGTGGCCAAGGAACTGCTGGAAAACAGCCTGGACTCCGGTGCCCGGCGCATCGACGTGGAGGTCGAGCAGGGCGGTGTGAAACTGCTCCGGGTGCGCGACGATGGCAGCGGCATTTCCGCTGAGGACCTGCCGCTGGCCCTGGCCCGTCACGCCACCAGCAAGATTCGTGAACTGGAAGACCTTGAAGGCGTATTGAGCCTGGGCTTCCGGGGGGAGGCGCTGGCATCGATCAGCTCGGTGGCGCGCCTGACCCTCACGTCGCGCACCGCCAGCGCAAGTGAGGCCTGGCAGGTCGAGACCGAAGGCCGCGACATGACCCCGCGCGTGCAACCCGCCGCACATCCGGTCGGCACTTCGGTGGAAGTACGCGACCTGTTCTTCAATACCCCGGCCCGGCGCAAGTTCCTCAAGGCCGAAAAGACCGAGTTCGATCACCTGCAGGAAGTCATCCGCCGCCTGGCCCTGGCCCGCTTCGATGTCGGCTTCCATCTGCGCCACAACGGCAAGAGCATCCTCAGCCTGCATGAGGCTCATGACGAAGCTGCCCGTGCAAGGCGGGTGGGCGCGATTTGCGGCCCGGGTTTCATGGAGCAGGCGCTGCCCATCGATGTCGAGCGCAATGGCCTGAGACTGTGGGGCTGGGTCGGCCTGCCGACGTTCTCGCGCAGCCAGGCCGACTTGCAGTACTTCTTCGTCAATGGCCGTGCGGTGCGCGACAAACTGGTCGCCCATGCCGTGCGCCAGGCCTATCGCGATGTCCTGTTCAACGGCCGGCACCCGACGTTCGTGCTGTTCCTTGAGCTTGAGCCGAACGGCGTCGACGTTAACGTGCACCCGACCAAGCACGAAGTGCGCTTCCGGGAAGGCCGCTCGGTGCATGACTTCCTCTATGGCACGCTGCACCGTGCCCTGGCTGACGTGCGCCCTGAAGATCAGCTGGCCGCGCCTGCTGCCGTGCCTGAAGTGGTTCGCCCGACCGGGCTGCAAGTCGGCGAGTTCGGCCCGCAGGGTGAAATGCGCCTGGCCTCGCCGGTGCTCGAACAGCCGCAGCGTTCCATTGCCAATGGCGGCAGTGGCGCCGGTTACCAGTACCAGTACACCCCGCGCCCGGCGCAGCCGCTGCCGGTCGCCGAGGCGCAGGCGGTCTACCGCGAGTTCTACAAGCCACTGAACGATAATGCGCCAGCTGCTTCGACGCTGCCGGAAAGCCAAGGGGACATTCCGCCGCTGGGCTATGCCCTGGCGCAGCTCAAAGGCATCTACATCCTCGCCGAGAATGCCGTCGGCCTGGTGCTGGTGGACATGCACGCGGCCCACGAGCGCATCATGTACGAGCGCCTCAAGGTGGCGATGGCCAGCGAAGGCCTGAGCGGCCAGCCGCTGCTGGTGCCGGAAACCCTGGCATTGAGCCAGCGCGAGACCGATTGTGCCGAGGAGCACAGCCAGTGGTTCCAGCGCCTGGGTTTCGAGCTGCAGCGCCTGGGGCCCGAGACGCTGGCGATCCGCCAGATCCCGGCACTGCTCAAGCAGGCCGAGGCCAATCGCCTGGTTCAGGATGTGCTCGCCGACCTGATGGAGTACGGCACCAGCGACCGCATCCAGGCGCACCTCAACGAACTGCTTGGCACCATGGCCTGCCATGGCGCCGTGCGCGCCAACCGGCGCCTGGCCATTCCCGAGATGAACGCCCTGCTGCGCGACATGGAAAATACCGAGCGCAGCGGCCAGTGCAACCACGGCCGTCCGACCTGGACCCAGATGGGCCTGGACGACCTGGACAAACTATTCCTGCGCGGTCGATGACATGAGCGGCAAACCCCCTGCGATATTCCTCATGGGCCCGACGGCGGCTGGCAAGACCGACCTCGCCATCGAGCTGACCAAGGTCCTGCCTTGCGAGCTGATCAGTGTCGATTCGGCGCTGGTCTATCGCGGCCTGGACATTGGTTCGGCCAAGCCTTCCAAAGCGATTCTGGCGGCTTACCCGCACCGGCTTATCGATATCCGCGACCCTGCTGAAAGCTACTCGGCCGCGCAGTTTCGCGCTGACGCCCTGGAAGCGATGGCCGATATCACTGCGCGGGGCAAGATTCCGCTGCTGGTCGGTGGCACCATGCTGTATTACAAGGCGCTGATCGACGGGCTGGCAGACATGCCGGCGGCCGATGCTGCGGTGCGCGCAGAACTCGAGGCCCAGGCCACTGCGCTGGGCCTGGCCGAGTTGCACCGGCAGTTGGCCGAGGTCGACCCCGAATCGGCGGCGCGTATTCACCCCAACGACCCACAGCGGCTGATCCGGGCGCTCGAGGTCTACCGGGTGAGTGGCGAGAGCATGACAGCCCATCGCCACCGTCAATTCGCGGAAAGTAGCGCCGCAGACGCAGGCGCTGGCGGGCATTTGCCCTATACTGTCGCGAGTTTGGCGATTGCGCCTGCGGATCGTCACATTTTGCACGAGCGAATTGCGCTACGATTTTCGCAGATGCTGGAACAGGGCTTCGTCGATGAGGTCCGATCGTTGCGAGCCAGAAGTGACTTGCACGCCGGACTGCCGTCTATACGGGCAGTGGGTTATCGGCAGGTCTGGGACTACCTCGACGGCAAGCTGACTGAGAATGAGATGCGTGAACGCGGTATCATTGCCACTCGCCAGCTGGCCAAGCGGCAGTTCACCTGGTTGCGTGGCTGGCCTGGCGTGCACTGGCTTGACAGCCTGGCCTGCGACAATCTGTCCCGCACCTTGAAATACCTTGGGGCGGTCTCCATATTGAGCTGAGTCCCTGCTGATTGCCGTCTATTCTTGCGAAGGGGCGGCCTGACTTATCAATTTTTCTGATTTTTCTATTTATCCTTACAGGAGTGCGGCATATGTCAAAAGGGCATTCGCTACAAGACCCTTACTTGAACCAACTGAGAAAAGAAAAGGTCCCGGTATCGATCTATCTGGTCAACGGGATCAAGCTGCAGGGCTCGATCGAATCCTTCGACCAGTTCGTGGTGCTGCTGAAGAACACCGTCAGCCAGATGGTCTACAAGCACGCCATCTCGACCGTGGTGCCTGCCCGTCCGGTTCGCCTGCCAAGCCCGTCCGATTCCGAACACGGCGACAGCGAGCCAGGCAACGCCTGATAGGAGCCTGCATTGTTCTTTGAGCGCCACGGTGGTGGTGAGCGAGCGTTGCTCGTTCACTTGGAAGGTCAGAACCCTGAGGCGCGCGAAGACCCGCAGGAGTTTCAGGAACTGGCACTGTCGGCCGGAGCCGACATCGTCTCGTTGGCCACGGTAGCCAGGCATCAGCCTACGGCCAAATACCTGATTGGCAGCGGCAAGGTCGAGGAGTTGCGCGACCTGGTCAAAGCCGAACAGGTAGACCTGGTGATTTTCAATCACACCCTCACGCCCAGCCAGGAGCGCAACCTCGAGCGAGTCTTCGAGTGTCGTGTGCTTGACCGAACCGGGCTGATCCTCGATATCTTCGCCCAGCGGGCGCGTACCCATGAAGGCAAGCTGCAGGTCGAACTGGCCCAGCTCGACCACATGAGCACGCGGCTGGTGCGCGGCTGGACCCACCTCGAGCGGCAAAAGGGGGGGATTGGCTTGCGCGGCCCGGGTGAAACCCAGCTGGAAACCGACCGCCGTCTGTTGCGGGTACGTATCCGCCAGATCAAGGGGCGCCTGGAAAAGGTGCGCAGCCAGCGTGAGCAGGCCCGTCGTGGCCGCAAGCGTGCGGATATCCCATCGGTGTCGCTGGTCGGCTATACCAACGCCGGCAAGTCCACGCTGTTCAATGCCCTGACTGAATCCGAGGTCTACGCGGCGGACCAGTTGTTCGCCACGCTCGACCCGACCCTGCGCCGGCTCGAATTGGCCGACCTGGGGCCGATCGTGCTGGCCGATACCGTGGGTTTCATTCGCCACCTGCCGCACAAGCTGGTCGAGGCATTTCGGGCTACGCTCGAAGAGTCGAGCAACTCGGACCTGCTGCTGCATGTGATCGACGCCCATGAGCCAGAGCGCATGGAGCAGATCGAGCAAGTGCTGGCCGTGTTGGGCGAGATTGGTGCCGAAAGCTTGCCGATCCTTGAGGTCTATAACAAACTCGACCTGCTCGAAGATGTCGAGCCACAGATTCAGCGCGATGCCGATGGCAAGCCGCAGCGGGTCTGGGTGTCGGCACGAGATGGACGTGGCCTGGAGCTGGTCGGCCAGGCGATTGCCGAGTTGCTGGGGGATGATCTGTTTGTCGGTACCCTGTGTCTGGAGCAGCGTTTTGCCCGCTTGCGCGCGCAATTCTTTGCCCTGGGTGCCGTGCAGAGTGAGGAGCATGACGAAGAAGGGCGCAGCCTGCTGAGTGTTCGCCTGCCCAGGGTCGAGTTGAATCGCCTGGTCAGTCGCGAAGGCATGGAGCCGCAAGTGTTTGTCGAGCAACACACTTTGCAATAAATGCCCGGTGAGGTCACCGGGCAGCAGTGGCAGGCATTCTGTAGCATTGGACGGCGCGCCGTGGGCGCGTCTTTGCTTTATCAGATGGAGAGCGCTATGGCTTGGAACGAGCCGGGTGGCAACTCGAACAATCAGGATCCCTGGGGCGGCCGTCGCGGTGGCGGCGGTGGTGGCGACAAGAAGGGTCCACCGGATCTGGACGAGGCCTTCCGCAAGCTGCAGGACAGCCTGAACGGCATGTTCGGCAGTGGCAAGAAACGTGGCGGCGGTGACCGCAATGTCGGCAAGGGGGGCGGCTTCGGCCTGCTGGGCATCGGCCTGGCGGTGCTTGCTGCAATCTGGCTGTACAGCGCCGTGTACGTGGTCGATGAGCAGGAGCAGGCCGTGGTGCTGCGCTTCGGCAAGTATTATGAGACGGTCGGTCCCGGCCTGAACATCTACTTCCCGCCAATTGATCGCAAGTACATGGAAAACGTCACGCGCGAGCGTGCCTACACCAAGCAGGGTCAGATGCTCACCGAAGACGAGAACATCGTCGAGGTGCCGCTGACCGTCCAGTACAAGATCAGCAACCTGCAGGACTTCGTGCTCAACGTCGACCAGCCTGAGGTCAGCCTGCAGCATGCGACCGACAGCGCCCTGCGCCACGTGGTGGGTTCCACCTCGATGGACCAGGTGCTGACCGAGGGCCGTGAGCAGATGGCCGTGGATATCCGCGAGCGCCTGCAGCGTTTCCTCGACAACTACCGCACGGGTATCACCGTCACCCAGGTCAACGTACAGAGCGCGGCAGCCCCGCGTGAAGTGCAGGAAGCCTTCGACGACGTGATCCGTGCCCGCGAAGATGAGCAGCGTGCCCGTAACCAGGCCGAGTCCTACGCCAACGGCGTGGTGCCGGAAGCCCGCGGTCAGGCCCAGCGCATCATCGAGGATGCCAACGGTTACCGCGACGAAGTCATCGCCCGCGCCAAGGGTGAGGCTGACCGCTTCAGCAAACTGGTCAGCGAGTACCGCAAGGCACCTGAGGTGACCCGTCAGCGTCTGTACCTGGAGACCATGCAAGAGGTCTACAGCAATTCGAGCAAGGTCCTGGTCACGGCCAAGGATGGGCAGAACAACCTGCTCTACCTGCCGCTGGACAAGATGGTCGAAGGCAGCCGCAACACGGCCGTGCCCGGCGCCAGCGTCAGCCCGTCGGTCAACGATGCGGCCGCGCGTGCGGCGCAGGACCTGCAACAGCAACAGCCGCCACTGCGTACTAGGGAGAGCCGCTGATGAGCAACCGATCGCTGATCGCCCTGATTGCCGCCGTGGTTCTGGCCATTGTGGCCTGGAACAGCTTCTACATCGTGTCCCAGACCGAGCGTGCAGTGCTGCTGCGCTTCGGTAAGGTGGTCCAGGCGGATGTCCAGCCGGGCCTGCATGTGAAGATTCCGTACGTGAACCAGGTACGCAAGTTCGACGCCCGCCTGATGACCCTCGACGCCCCGACCCAGCGGTTCCTGACCCTGGAGAAGAAAGCGGTGATGGTCGACGCCTACGCCAAGTGGCGCGTCAAGGATGCCGAGCGCTTCTACACCGCCACTTCCGGCATGAAGCAGATTGCCGACGAGCGTCTGTCGCGTCGTCTGGAAAGCGGCCTGCGTGACCAGTTCGGTAAACGTACCCTGCACGAGGTGGTTTCCGGTGAACGTGACGCGTTGATGGCTGACATCACCGCATCGCTGAACCGCATGGCCAGCAAGGAGTTGGGTATCGAGGTCATCGACGTGCGCGTCAAGGCCATTGACCTGCCGAAGGAAGTCAACCGCAGCGTGTTCGACCGCATGAGTACCGAGCGTGAGCGTGAGGCCCGCGAGCACCGCGCCAAAGGTAACGAGCTGGCCGAAGGTATTCGCGCCGATGCCGACCGTCAGCGCCGTGTTCTGCTGGCCGAAGCCTACCGCGAGGCGGAAGAGACTCGCGGTGACGGCGACGCCCAGGCGGCCGCCATCTACGCCAAGGCCTACACCCAGGACGCCGATTTCTATGCGTTCTACCGTAGCCTGCAGGCGTACCGCGACAGCTTCTCGAGCAAGAGCGACGTGCTGGTACTGGATTCGAAGAACGAGTTCTTCCGCTTCCTGGACAAGAGCAAGCCGTGACGCTCAGGCCCTGATTTCCATGCAGCGGCGCCCCGCCTGGCAGCTAAAACACCAGGCGGGGTGCATCCTGTATGAAAAGGGGTGTATGATGAGGCAGCCGGGAAATTTCCCGGCTTTTTTGCGTCTGCAAGGTTGATTGGCAAAGCGCCAGTTGACGGTTTGGTCAGGTCGCAAGGCAATTTGAGGGTGTCGGGTACGGTGGTTGCGCTGGGATCAGTGCTGCCCGCTGCTGTGCGCGATACCGGCTTTACTGACGGCTCGCCAGCTGGCAAGCCGCCCGGACCAGAGGGGAAATGGCGTAATGGCAACGGTAGACCGCTGGCTGCTGCCAGATGGCATCGAGGAAGTACTGCCACCTGAGGCTGCGCGTATCGAGATCGCGCGCCGCCAGGTGTTGGACCTGTTCCAGAGTTGGGGCTACGAACTGGTCGTCACCCCGCATATCGAGTACCTGGAGTCGCTGCTCACCGGCGCCGGCCAGGACCTGGATCAGCGCACCTTCAAGGTGGTCGACCCGCAGTCCGGTCGCCTGATGGGCTTCCGCGCCGACTTCACCCCGCAGGTCGCGCGCATCGACGCCCATACCCTGCGCCGCGAAGGCCCGAGCCGCCTGTGCTATGCCGGCAGCGTGCTGCACGCCCAGCCACGTGCCCTGTCCACCTCGCGCAGCCCGATTCAGCTGGGTGCCGAGCTGTACGGCGACGCCAGCCCGACCAGCGATGTCGAAGTGATCAGCCTGATGCTCGCCACGCTGCAGCTGACCGACGTTGCCGACGTGCACATGGACCTCGGCCACGTCGGGATCTATCGCGGCCTGGCCCGTGCCGCCGGCCTGTCGGGCGCGGTCGAACAGCAGTTGTTCGATGCCCTGCAGCGCAAATCGGTTGATGAAGTACAGGCGCTGACTGCCGATTTGCCGAAGGACCTGGGCAACATGCTGCGCGCCCTGGTCGAGCTGTGCGGTGGCCGGGAAGTGCTGGCCGAAGCGCGAGTGCGCCTGGGCCGTGCCCCGGCCAGCGTATTGGCGGCGCTCGACGACCTGCTGGCGATCGCCGATCGCCTGGCGTCGCGCTTCCCGGAGCTGCCGCTGTACTTCGACCTCGGCGAGCTGCGCGGTTATCACTATCACACGGGCGTGGTGTTCGCCGTGTTTGTTCCGGGCGAAGGTCAGTCCATCGCCCAGGGCGGCCGCTATGACGATATCGGCGCCGACTTTGGCCGGGCACGCCCGGCCACTGGTTTCTCCACGGATTTGAAGACCCTGGTCACACTGGGGCGAGCGGAGGTCGTATTGCCAACTGGCGGCATCTGGATGCCGGACAGTGGCGACGCGGCCCTCTGGCAGCAGGTCTGCCAGTTGCGCAACGAGGGCCAGCGTGTGGTCCAGGCTTTGCCTGGCCAGCCGTTGAGTGCTGCTCTCGAGGCGGATTGTGATCGGCAATTGATTCAGCAAGACGGGCGCTGGCAGGTTCTGCCGCTGGCCCAGTGAGTTTCTGCGTCGGCAGTAGGCCGGCAACCAAGTTTGCGTGAATGAGGACCAATGTAATGGGTAAGAATGTCGTCGTCCTGGGCACCCAGTGGGGTGATGAGGGCAAAGGCAAGATCGTCGATCTGCTGACCGAACATGCTGCCGCCGTAGTGCGCTACCAAGGTGGTCACAACGCGGGCCACACCCTGGTGATCAACGGTGAGAAAACCGTCCTGCACCTGATTCCCTCGGGCATCCTGCGTGAAGGCGTACAGTGCCTGATCGGCAACGGCGTGGTCGTTGCACCGGACGCCTTGATGCGTGAAATCACCAAGCTGGAAGAGAAGGGCGTACCGGTGCGCGAGCGCCTGCGCATCTCCCCGGCTGCGCCGCTGATCCTGTCGTACCACGTGGCCCTGGACCAGGCCCGTGAAAAAGCCCGTGGCGAAGCCAAGATCGGCACCACCGGCCGCGGCATCGGCCCAGCCTACGAAGACAAGGTCGCACGCCGCGGCCTGCGCGTTGGCGACCTGTTCCACCGTGAGCGTTTCGCCGCCAAGCTGGGCGAGCTGCTGGACTACCACAACTTCCAGCTGGTGAACTACTACAAAGAGCCGGCCATCGACTTCCAGCAGACCCTGGACGAGTGCATGGCCTACGCCGAACAGCTCAAGCCGATGATGCTCGACGTTACCGCCGAGCTGCACAACCTGCGTCGCGCCGGCAAGGACATCATGTTCGAAGGCGCCCAGGGTTCGCTGCTGGACATCGACCACGGTACCTACCCGTACGTCACCAGCTCCAACACCACTGCTGGCGGCATCTCCACCGGTTCCGGCGTGGGTCCGATGTACCTCGACTACATCCTGGGCATCACCAAGGCCTACACCACTCGCGTGGGTTCCGGTCCGTTCCCGACCGAACTGTTCGACGAGACCGGCGCCACCCTGGCCAAGCGCGGCCACGAGTTCGGTTCGACCACCGGCCGTGCCCGCCGTTGCGGCTGGTTCGATGCCGTCATCCTGCGTCGCGCCATCGACGTCAACAGCATCTCGGGCATCTGCCTGACCAAGCTGGACGTGCTGGACGGCCTGGAAACCATCAACATCTGCGTTGGCTACAAGAACGAGAACGGTGCCGTCATTGACGCCCCGTCCGATGCCGACAGCTACATCGGCCTGGAGCCGGTGTACGAAGAGATGCCAGGCTGGAGCGAATCGACCCTGGGCGTGAAAACCCTGGAAGAGCTGCCGCAAGCTGCGCGTGACTACATCAAGCGCATCGAAGAGCTGGTCGGCGCGCCGATTGATATCATTTCGACCGGCCCGGACCGCAACGAGACCATCGTCCTGCGTCATCCGTTCGCCTGATCTGCCCTCCAGGCTGATCTGACGCCGCGCTCCTGAAAGGGGGCGCGGCGTTTTCATTTGTGGCGCGCGCTGGCGGCATTGCTAGACCTTGGCGCTTATCCCTGCTGTGTACGGCACAACCCTTGCTGTAAGAAGTTTCTGTAGATGCCATCAAAATAGTGGCGCCAGAAAACACGAGGGTTACACCGTGTCTGCCATCCTTTCACTGTTACGAAGCCGCCTCTTGCGGCCTGTGTTTGTTGCCCTTGGTATCGCCCTTTTGGTGCAAGTGCTGGTGGCCGTTGCGCTGACCCGCAGCACCGTGACGGCTTTGGAGGCCGACCTGGGGGAGCGCCTGGGCAAGGACAGCCGCCAGCTCGCCAGCGAGCTGGAGCAGGCCGGGCAAGACGTGCGCGGGGGCCTCGAGAGCCTCTCCAGCAGCACCCGTCAGCGCTTGAGCGCGGGCCTTTCCACGCGGCTGCAGGACGAACAGCAGCAGTTGCGGGCCACCCTGGAGAAAAACCTCAAGGATTCGGCCAACGACATGGCCGAGCTGCTGGCATCGGTCGCCCCGCGGGCGATCTGGGACAACGATGTGCCGATGCTCTCCGACTTCGCCCGCCGCGCCCAGCGCAACCCCAACGTGCTGTTCGTGATTTATGACGATGCCCAGGGCCAGCACCTGACCCGTTACTTGAACCGGCAGAACCCGATCAACCAGGCCTTGATCGAGAAGGGCCAGGGCGAGCGAGCGCTGGATAAGGTGCTCGATGCTGCGCGTCGCGATCCATCGGTGTATTTCGTCGAAGCGTCGATCAACCCCAATGGTGCCGAGATCGGCAAAGTGCTGATGGGGGTTTCCACGGCCGGTGTTGATCAGGAGCTCAAAGCTCTCGACCAGCGTTTCAGTGCCCTGATCGCCAGCGGTGAGCAACTGGTTGGCGATAGCCTGGGTGCGGCGGCCGCCGACAGTGGCAAGGCCCTGCGCGAGCGCCTGCAAACCGCGCAGGCCAGCGCCACCGCAATGCAGGCCAACACCGCACAGACCGTGCGCGATGCGGCTGCCGAGCTGCGCTGGCGGATTGGCCTGGGCCTGGTGGTGGTCGGACTGGGTGTGCTGCTGGTGGTCGCCGTGGTGCTGGGGCGCCGTGTGCTCAGCAAGCTGCGCCTGCTGATCGCTGCCCTCAACGATCTGGCTGCGGGTGAAGGCGACCTGACCAAGCGCGTGACCCTCGACAGCCGCGACGAGATCGGTGACATGGCGTCGGCGGTCAACCGCTTTGTCGACAAGCTGCAGCCTATCGTCCGCGAAGCCGGTGAGGTGGCTCAGCGCACTGGGGTCGAGATCGGCACCATGGCCCAACGCAACGCCGGTGCCGATGCCGCAGCGGCATTGCAGCGTGACGAAGTGGCCGCCAGCCTGCGCGATCTTTCGAGCATGGCTGACGAGGCCCAGGCCGAGAGCCATGCCATGCAGGCGGCGTTGCAGCAGGTCGTGGACATTCGCCAGGCAACCGATGAGAACAGCCGTTCCTCGACGCAACTGGCGAGCCTGATCGAGAACCTGGCCGGTCAGGTCGAAACGGGTTCGCAGGTGATCGAGCGTCTTGCCAAACAGAGCGAGCAGATCGAAGTGGTGCTGACCGTCATCCATGGTATTGCCGAGCAGACCAACTTGCTGGCCCTCAACGCAGCAATCGAGGCGGCACGCGCTGGCGAGACAGGTCGCGGCTTTGCCGTGGTGGCCGATGAGGTGCGAGCGCTGGCGAGCAAGACCCAAAGCTCTACCGGCGACATCCAGGCGCACATTGCCGCCCTGCAGAAAGGTGCCAAGGAAGCGGTGGCCACCATCAGTCAGGCCGGGATCAAGGCCAACGAAGGGCTGTTGGTGCTGCGGGATAACGAGCGTCGCCAGCAGTCGGTGCAGGCTGCAGTGGAGCAGGTGCACGCGGCTATCGGGCTGGCTACCCGCGCTGCCGAGCAACAGGCTCATGGCGCCCAGGCGGTGAGGGGCAGGGTGGAGAACATCCATGCCCAGGCCGAACGCTCGGCTGAGGTGGTGATGCAGACCACGGCCAGCAGCAAGGTGCTGGATGATCTGGCGGCCCAATTGCGCGCCAGCCTGGGTCAGTTCAGGGCTTGAAACCAGCACGGTCGCTTCTTGTGGGAGCGGCCTTGCGTCGCGAAAGGACCGCAAAGCGGCCCCGGGATATCTGCATGAACGCATCTATTACTGGGGCCGCTTCGCGGCCCTTTCGCGACACGAGGTCGCTCCTGCAGCGAGTCATGTTGCTATGCTGTCGGCGACACATGACAAAGGGAGTTGCTCATGTCCGCCCAACTGGTCGCCGCCCAGGCCGACCTGAATTTCCTGCACAGTGACAGCGTACAGCTCACTGCCCCGATGACCGCCCTGCAAGCCTACTGCGCCATGACCTCGGACGTCCCCGGCTGGCTCGCCAGGGCCTTCCGCATCCGCGACTTCATCTCACGCCGTTTCAATGTCGCCGATATCCACGGCTTCAGTCGCCGCGATCCAGCGCATGTGCCAGCCGTTGGCGAGCACCTGGACTTCTTCACCGTCGAGGCCATCAGCGACCAGCAACTGGTGCTGACGTCGCGCGATACGCACTTGGCGGTGATGGTGTGTATGGATGTGTCGACAGGGGAGTGCAGCCTCCCGCAGTTGAAAGTGACCACATCGGTAAAGTGTTTCAACACCTTCGGCCGTTTGTACATGGTGCCGGTAGGAAGGGTTCATGGTGTGATCGTGCGGCGGATGCTGGGCAACCTGCAAGGCCATCGTTTCAAGCATCGGTAAGCAACATATTCTTACCTCATAAATCAGAGTTTTTACCCGATCTTGTAGGCAATTTCCCAAAGTTTGCTTATGGGCGTGCGTGCTATTGCCTGGCTTGGCACAGGGAACTAGTGTCAACCGGGCCTCGAGGTGACGGTGCTGATCCGCCGTCTGCTTTTCAGGCGCAACCGCAAGACGACAATGCGAGAGCTCTGTCGTCTTTCAGCCCAAATATTGCCAAGGAGAGGTAAGCATGGCTTTCGATGCTTATATTCAAATCACCGAAATTGCTGGCGAAGCACTGGACGAGCAGTTCACCAACTGGATCGAGATTGCTGGCTACAAGTTCGGCGCCAACCAGAGCACCTCTGCCACCGCAAGCTCTGCGGGCGGCGCATCATCAGGCCGTACCACACTCACCAATTTCTCCTTCACCAAGTACCTGGACAGCGCCAGCTGCAAGCTGCTGGAAGCCAGCTGTGCCGGCCAGCACCTGAAGGAAGTGAAGTTGGTGCTGTGCCGTGCGGGTGGCGACAAGCTCAAGTACTTCGAAGTGGTCCTCGAAGAAGTGATCATCGCCGACTACGCCCAGAGCGCCAGCACCGGGGTGCCCATGGAGGTGGTGCAACTGAACTATGGCCGCATCAAGACCACCTACACGCGGCAGAAGCGCCTCGATGGCAGCGCCGGTGGCAATGTAACCGGTGGCTGGGATCGCATCAGTAACAAGAAGTATGCGTGAGGTGCGACCATGTCCGAGGCTCGTAGCTACATTAATCCCAAAGCGCAGTCCTATGAGTCGCTGAGGGCCGATACACCCATGAACGGGAACCAGCGGGCCAAGTTTGATGTTTTGAATGCGCATATCGTCAACACTGTTGTTTTCCCTGGCGAACTGATAATCGTGGGTGACCCAAGCACACCGTCCTGTACTGCTCATGAGGCATTTCTCATGGGTAAGGCGTTGGGTATACACCTTGATATCGAATTGAACGGCGGTGGGCTTGACGGGTTCCTTCTGGAGAATTTTGAGCTGCTGCAGAGCTTGCTGGCTCGTGGGTCCATCGGCGCTGGTACCGCTAGTGACGCTTGGAGTAAGCATCTTGAAGCGATCAAGAAAACGTTAGAGGAGATAGAACGACTCCACCGAAATTATTTGCATCAGGGTACGTTGAAAGCTCGTGATGTATTCTACTCGAAACGTACAGCGTTATTTCTGACGTTGGAGGCGCAGCTAGACAGTATGGCTGCGTATGGGGCTGGATTGCGCAATCGGGGTAAAATCAAGCATGCACTGGATATATCCACCAAAAGATTTCTTCACGGTGGTGAGATTAAAGGGTACGCAGAAAAAATATCTGGCGTGGCTAAGGCGGCTAATTGGGTAAAAAAAGGTGGATATCTGGGGATGGCGCTTGAAGTGGCGTCAACCGAGCTGGCAATTCGTAACGCTTGCGTGCTTGGGCGGGAGGATGAATGTAAAAAGGCTAAGTATGTCGAAAGGAGTTCGCTAGTCGCGGGTTTGGGGCTAGGAGGAATTGGTGGGAAAGTCGGGGGCGTATTGGGGCCAATAG
The DNA here is from genome assembly GCF_014269035.2 of Pseudomonas vlassakiae. Classification (GTDB taxonomy): domain Bacteria; phylum Pseudomonadota; class Gammaproteobacteria; order Pseudomonadales; family Pseudomonadaceae; genus Aquipseudomonas; species Aquipseudomonas vlassakiae. Next base: position 555 of record NZ_JABWRP020000004.1, on the reverse strand, counting down.
CTTGTGTTTCCTTAGGCGTTCCCACCGCTGGAACGGCAACTTTCGCATGCGCGGTATTGGGGGGAGCGGCTGGAGGTATTGCTGGGGGTGAGTTTGGCGAGATGTTGGGAGAAAGAGTAGGGGAGATTTTGTACGAGGCAGTGCGATGAGTAACTTGCACCTGGCAGTGCTTGGGGTATTCGCGATTATTTCGCCGTATTTTATGTTTGGTGTATGGATATACGTTGCACATCGATATCTGGATCGTATCGAATCAGCCTTGTCAAATAGTCGAATGGTGGCTGTAAATAGAGAAATATACTCTCATGCAGGGTTGCCCGGGAAAGTCATGCGGCTAGGGTCAATTTCTGCAATGCTATCTATGAAATATTTTTGCGTTCGAAAGGGTCTATTAGATGGCGATGACCTTGCTAAGGCTCCCGCCGACCTGCAGAAGTTGTTAGTGCGCTTGTGGTCTGTACAAATTTTTCTGATTGCACTGATTGTGCTGTTTTTTGTTTGGATAGAGTACTGGAGGTAAGCTCGTGTGTCGTTCAAAATCCAGGCTGCTTGCCA
>NZ_JABWRP020000039.1 GCF_014269035.2 Pseudomonas vlassakiae | reverse complement strand
GCTGTACCGCACCGGCGACCTGGCGCGCCAGCGCGAGGACGGGGTGATCGAATATGCCGGGCGCATCGACCACCAAGTGAAGATCCGCGGCCTGCGCATCGAACTGGGCGAGATCGAAGCGCGCCTGCAGGAACAGGATGCGGTACGTGAGGCCGTGGTGGTGGCGGCGGACGGCCCAAGCGGCAAGCAGCTGGTGGCCTATGTAGTGCCAGAGCCGACCTCCCTGGCACGCACTGAAGCCGAGATCCAGGGTGGCTACCTGCAAGGCGTCAAGGCGCAATTGCTGGATGTGCTGCCGGACTACATGGTGCCAGCGCAGTGGGTTTTGCTCGAACAGATGCCGCTGTCGCCCAACGGCAAGCTCGACCGCAAAGCCCTGCCCAAGCCCGACCCGGCACAAGCGCGTAGCGAATACCAGGCACCGCGTAACGCCCTGGAGCAACGCCTGGCGCTGATCTGGCAGGACGTGCTGCGTCTGCCGCAGGTCGGCGTGGACGATAACTTCTTCGAACTGGGCGGGGACTCGATCATCTCCATCCAGATCGTCAGCCGGGCGCGCCAGGCCGGTATCCGCTTCGCCCCGCGTGACCTTTTCCAGCACCAGAGCATTCGCCGCCTGGCCACCGTGGCGCAACTGAGCGAGACCCTGCAGATCGACCAGGGACCCGTGACCGGTGAGGCGCCGCTGCTGCCCATTCAGCGGACGTTCTTCGCCAGCGACATCCCCAACCGTCAGCACTGGAACCAGTCGTTGCTGCTGGCCCCGGCCGAGCCGCTGGACAGTGAACGGCTGACCCAGGCCCTGGCCGCGCTACTGCAGCAGCATGATGCCCTGCGCTTGCGCTACCAGCAGGTCAACGGCGAGTGGGTGCAGGCCCATCAGCACCAGGCAGGCGCCGAAGGGCTGATCTGGCGGCATCAGTTGCCCAGCCTCGATGATCTGCCGGCGTACTGCACGCACGTACAGCGCAGCCTCGACCTGGGCACAGGTCCCATGCTGCGCCTGGCACTGATTACCCTGCCGGAGGGTACACAACGGCTGTTGCTGGCGATTCACCACTTGGTCATCGATGGTGTTTCCTGGCGCATCTTGCTGGAGGACCTGCAGGCAGCTTATCGCCAGCTGCAGGCGGGGCAGGCGCTGCAGTTGCCAGCCAAGACCAGCTCGTACATGGCCTGGGGCGAGCGCCTGAGCGAACATGCCCGCTCCGCGGCCATGGCCGAGCAGCTCGGCTACTGGCAACAGTTGCTGGACGGCGCGCCGCAGGCGTTGCCGCGAGACAATCCCGACGGGGCGATGGACAACCGGCATGCCCGCAGCATCAGCACCCGGCTGGATGCCACCCGTACCCGGCAACTGCTGCAGGAAGCACCTGCGGCATACCGCACTCAAGTCAACGACCTGCTGCTGACCGCCCTGGCCCAGGTCATCTGCGCCTGGAGCGGCGAATCGTCAGCGCTGGTGCAACTGGAAGGGCACGGTCGCGAGGATCTGTTCAGCGACATCGACCTGTCGCGCACGCTGGGCTGGTTCACCAGCATGTTCCCGGTGCGACTGGCCCCGGCTGACGACCTTGCCACGTCGATCAAGGGCATCAAGGAACAGCTGCGTGCCACCCCGGACAAGGGCTTGGGCCACGGCCTGCTGCGCCACCTGGGCAGCCCCGAGGCACGCGCAGCGCTAGCTGCCTTGCCGCAGCCGCGCATCACCTTCAACTACCTGGGGCAATTCGATGGCGACTTCGCTGAGGGTGCACTGTGGGTGCCGGCCAGCGAAGGGCGCGGCGCCGGGCAAGACCCGCAGGCGCCGCTGGGCAACTGGCTGAGCGTCGATGGTCAGGTGTTCGGGGGCGAGCTGAACCTGAACTGGACCTTCAGTGGCGAGGTCTATGCCGAGGCAACCATCGCCCACCTGGCCGAGGCCTACCAGCAGGCGCTGGAGGCGCTGATCGCGCACTGCCTGGTCGAGGCCCACGCCGGGCTGACGCCGAGTGACGTGCCCTTGGCCGGGCTCGACCAGGCACAGCTCGATGCGCTGGCGCTGCCGGCCCGGGCCATTGCCGACATCTACCCGTTGTCGCCCATGCAGCAGGGCATGCTGTTCCACAGTTTGTACGAAGCCAGCGGCCGCACCTACGTCAACCAGATGCGCCTGGATATCCGTGGCCTTGACGTCGAGCGCTTCGCCAGTGCCTGGCAGCAGGCAGTCGACCGTCACGAGCTGTTGCGCGCAGGCTTCCTGTGGGACGCCGGGCTGGAGGCGCCGCGCCAGGTGATCCATCGCCAGGCCCGCCTGCAGATCACCGTGGAGCAGAGCGGCGCCGCTTCTGCCAGCCAGCTCGATGCGCGTGCCAGCGACGAACTGCACCGCGGATTCGATCTGGCCTGTCCGCCGCTGCTGCGGCTTTGCCTGGTGCGCACTGGCGCTGACAGCCATCACCTGATCTACACCAGTCACCATATCCTGATGGATGGCTGGAGCAACTCACGCCTGCTTGGCGAGGTGCTGCAGGCCTATGCGGGCCAGACCGTCGCTGCGCCGGAAGGCCGCTATCGGGACTACCTTGCATGGTTGCAGGGCCAGGACCAAGCGGCCAGCGAGCGCTTCTGGCAGGCCCAGCTGGCGCCCCTGGAGGAACCGACCCGACTGGCCCTGGCCTGCGCCCGGGCGGGCTCCGCCGAGCCTGGCCAGGCGCTGCACAGCGCCCGGCTGAATGTCGAACAGACCCAGCGCCTGCAAGCGTTCGCCCGACAGCAGCAGGTCACCCTCAATACCCTGGTGCAATCGGCCTGGCTGCTGCTGTTGCAGCGTTACACCGGCCAGCGCAGCGTGGCGTTCGGCGCCACCGTTTCCGGGCGCCCGGTGGAACTGCCGGGGATCGAGCAGCAACTGGGCCTGTTCATCAACAGCTTGCCGGTGATCGCCACACCGGACGGCGCGCTCAGCGTCGCCCAGTGGGCCCAGGCGGTGCAGGCGCAGAACCTGGCCTTGCGCGACCACGAACATACGCCGCTGGCAGACGTGCAACGCCTGGCCGGGCGCAATGGCGAGGCGCTGTTCGACACCCTGCTGGTGTTCGAGAACTACCCGGTGTCCGAGGCCCTGCAGGCGGCCCCGGGCGGGCTTGGCTTCAGCAACCTGGGCTACAGCGAGCAGAGCGGTTATGCGCTGACGCTGATTGCCCAGGTGGGTGTGGAACTGGAGCTGGCCTTCAACTACCTGACCCAGGACTTCGCCGAAACGACCATTCGCCGCATCGCCGGGCAACTCACCCAGTTGCTGCTGCAGTTCATGGCGCAGCCGGATAGCCCGTTGGGTGAACTGCCGCTGCTGGAGGCCTATGACCGCCAGCAGGTGATCGAGCAGTGGAACGCCACGGCACGCGACTACCCGGGCACGCCGTACGTGCATCAGCGGTTCGAACAGCAAGCCGCCCGTCAACCGCAGGCGCCGGCCCTGACCTTTGCCGAGCGTACCTTGAGCTATGCCGAACTCAATGCCGAGACCAATCGCCTGGCTGAACATCTGCGCGGCCTGGGCGTCGGCCCGGACGTGCTGGTCGGCATCGCCGCCGAGCGCTCGGTGGAAATGGTCGTCGGCCTGTTGGCGATCCTCAAGGCCGGTGGCGCCTATGTGCCGCTCGATCCGGAATACCCGCAGGACCGCCTGGCCTACATGTTCGAGGACAGCGGCATG
>NZ_JABWRP020000038.1 GCF_014269035.2 Pseudomonas vlassakiae | reverse complement strand
CTAACCACCTAACTCGTTGAATTCCAAAGAGTTTGTCGTTCCGATGTCGCTGGAAGTGGGGCGCATTATAAGGGGATTCGAAACCCCGTCAACCTTTAATTTCAAGAAATTGAAATATAGGAGGAAACACCGCGTCAGGGCCAGCAGGTGCTCGCCACAACGCATACATCGCCCGAGAGACCGAGCGCCGCCCGCGCGGCGCTTCGCGAATAAATCCGCTCCTGCAATTTGTTGCAAGGTGCCGAACCTGTCACGCCAGTGTTGCCTGCCCTGGGCATGACTGCAGGAGCGGATTTATCCGCGATGCGCCTTGCACCCCACCCAAGCAATTGCGCACTATATTGCACACCCCGCATACCTCCCAAGGATAGCCGCGCAGAAATGAACACCCAGCCCCGCAGCCTGGCCGCCACCCTCTTCCCGATCGGCCTGCTGCTGATTGCCATGGCCTCGATCCAATCCGGTGCCTCATTGGCCAAAAGCATGTTCCCTATCATTGGCGCTCAAGGCACCACCACCCTGCGCCTGATCTTCGCCAGCATCATCATGCTGCTGATCCTGCGGCCATGGCGGGTACGCCTGACCGCCAGCACCCTGCGCAACGTGGTCATCTACGGCATGTCACTGGGCGGCATGAACTTCCTCTTCTATATGTCCCTGCAGACCACACCGCTGGGCATCGCTGTCGCCCTGGAGTTCACCGGCCCCCTGGCAGTAGCGCTGTTTGCCTCGCGCCGTGCGCTGGACTTCGTGTGGATTGCCCTGGCCGTCGCGGGCCTGTTGTTGCTGCTGCCGGTCGGGCACGGTGGTCAGCCGTTGGACCTGCAGGGTGCGGCCTATGCACTGGGCGCGGGCGTGTGCTGGGCACTGTATATTCTGTTTGGCCAACGTGCCGGGGCCGAGCATGGCATCCAGAGTGCGGCCCTCGGCGTGGTGGTCGCGGCGCTGTTTGTCGCGCCTGTCGGCATCGTACATGCCGGTAGTGCGCTGCTCACCCCTGCCGTTATCCCTCTGGCACTGGGGGTCGCCGTGCTTTCGACCGCCCTGCCCTACAGCCTGGAAATGGTCGCCCTGACCCGTATGCCAGCCCGGACCTTCGGTACGCTGATGAGTATCGAACCGGCGATTGGCGCGCTGTCAGGCCTGCTATTCCTCGGCGAGGTACTCAGCACTACCCAGTGGCTGGCCATTCTTGCGATCATCGCAGCCTCCGCAGGCGCGACATTGTCCATGCGCCGTGAGGCAAGCCCTGCAGTTGCAGCGGACTGATTTGAGAAGCATTTTCATTTAAGACAAGATTAATGATTGTCCCCGCTCGCCTCGCTGATTAAGCTGTCACAAAATCATAATCTTTACGCTATCTACTTGAGCAGACACGGAAGCCGAGGAAGATTCAGGAAGACCGAAGCGATAACGACTGGGCCAGACAGCTGATCGGCCCAAGCATTTAAGGACAGGAATGAAACGTATTTTGCTCATCCTGGCCGTCTTGGCCATGGCCGGATGCGCCGCAACGGCCAAGACTGAGGTCAAAAAGGGGAAGAAAGGCCTGCATATCAATTGCTCTGGCCTGTCTTCGTCGTGGGACAAGTGCTACAGCAAAGCGGCCACTTCCTGCAGCACGCGCGGTTACAAGGTGATCGCCCGCTCCGGAGACACCGACGAGGAGCCCGGGGACTACCTGTTCGGCATCAACCCGGCCGGCTACACCAGCCGCAGCATGATCGTCATCTGTAAATAAAAGAAGGGCAGCCTGCGAGCTGCCCTTCTTTTATTTACCGATTGCCAGCATCCGTCAAAGCGGCGCCGTGCGCGCCTTCAGCCAATCCAGCGCAGCACCTTGCAGCAAGGGAGCCAAGCGCTCGTGTACCGTGGCGTGATACTGGTTCAACCAATCCCGCTCTTCATTGGTCAGCATTTCGGGAAGCAAGCAGCGCGTGTCGATAGGGCACAGCGTCAGCGTCTCGAAGCATAGGAACTCACCGAACGCGCTCTTGCCCGCCTCGCGGTTCGCCACCAGGTTCTCGATGCGCACACCCCAGGCACCCGGCCGGTAGGTCCCCGGCTCGATCGAGCTGATCATGCCCACCTGCATTGCCGTCTGAGGCGAGGTTGCCGCCTGGTAGGCGATCACCTGGGGACCTTCGTGCACGTTCATGAAGTAGCCAACGCCATGCCCGGTACCGTGACCATAGTCCACCTGGTCTGCCCAGATCGGCGCCCGTGCAATGGCATCGAGCAAAGGTGACAGGATGCCCCGCGGGAAGCTGGCACGCGACAAGGCGATCATGCCTTTGAGAACGCGCGTGCAATCCTGCTTCTGCTCCACGCTCGGCGTGCCCACCGGAACCATCCGGGTGATGTCGGTGGTGCCGCCCAGATACTGCCCTCCGGAATCGATCAGCAGCAGGCCATCACCTTCGATGGCCGCGTGGGATTCCTCGGTAGCGCGGTAATGCGGCATCGCGCCATTGCCGTTGAACGCCGCAATGGTCGAAAAGCTCAGCGAGACGAAACCTGGTCGGCGAGCACGCGCAGCGCTCAACTGCTCATCGACCGTCAGTTCGGTAATGGCCTCCTGGCCCTGATGCGCCTCAAACCAGGCGAAGAATTCGCACAAGGCCGCGCCATCCTGCTCCATGACCTGGCGGATGTGCACCAGCTCCTCTTCACCTTTGCGTGATTTGCTCAGGGTGGTCGGGTTCAGCCCTTCGATCAGCTGAACCTGGGCATCCAGATGCTTCAGCAAGCCACAGGTCACGCGAGCCGGGTCGACCAGCAGCCGGCTATGCGGGGCCAGTTCAGCCAACGCCTGCGCAACCTTGCTGTAATCGCGCACCTCGATGCCGTCGACCTCAAGTACATGGCGCAAGTGCTCATCGAGCTTTCCGGCGCCGACGAACAGCATCGCCTGGTCCTTGCCGATCAGTGCAAAGGACACGAAGACCGGGTTGTAGGACACATCACTGCCGCGCAGGTTGAACAGCCAGGCGATGTCGTCCAGCGTCGCGATGAAGTGCCAATCAGCGCCCTTTTCCTGCAGCGTTGCCCGCAGCTGGCGAAGCTTCTCGGCCCGGCTGACCGTGGCGTAGGGCGGCAGGTGCTGATAGATCGGGTTGGCAGGCAGCGCCGGGCGGCCTTCCCACACCTCGGCGAGCAAGTCCCGATCGGTTGCCAGGTGCGCCTCGCGGGCCTTGAGCCGCTCTTCGAGCTGGCGGGCCGAAGCCAGCGCCATGACTGCACCATCTACGGCTACAGTGCCTTTGAGCCGAACATTGTCACCCAGCCATTCCAGCGCACCCGGCTTGCCCGGCAGAAGCTTCATCAAGACGATGCCGCTACCGGCCAGCTCTTTCTCGGCTTGTTCCCAGTAACGGCTGTCAGCCCACACACCGGCAAAGTCGGCGGTAACCACCAGCGTGCCTACCGAACCATCAAAACCCGACAGCCACCGACGCCCCTGCCAGTAGCCGGGCAAATACTCGGAAAGGTGCGGGTCGGCCGACGGCACCAGCAGGGCATCGATCCCCTCCCGGGCCATCACTGCGCGCACGCGCGCCAGGCGCTCCGGCACACTTTGCTCAATCGTGGTCTGAAGGTTCATGCGCACTCCTGCGGTCACATCGGGGTTATTCCAGGTTGAGAATAATGGAACAGCTGCCACGGTGCCGCAATCGCCGCGGCCGACTCACGGCAGGCTATGCCCATCCAGCCACCTGCAAACCAGACGCCTCCTGCAACCAGGCCGGGACCATCAGTCACTTCCAGCTGAACTTACCGCTGACAGGGGCTTCACAACCTGTACATTCATTGCACACAGGCAGGTGCCCATGCCCAGTGCCCGTCACCCGAAGACTGCCGTGGTATTGCTAGACACCCGCGAGCACACCCCGGAACACGAACATGCCGTGCACCTGAACCTGGCTGACCGGTTGGCCCGGTTGCTGGGTTGTCATGCCGTGCTGCCCGATGTACCGGCCAACAAAGACACGCACTACTATTACTTGCCTACCGAAACCCTGGTCGGCCCCGAACGTTATGCCGCCATGGGCATTCGCAGCGAGCAGGACCTGTTCGGCGGACTGGTCAGCCACCCTTACATGGCTACCAAGGCCATTTCCCACCCGTTACCGGCCAATGCCCAATTCCCGCCGGGCTGGACCGATGCCTTCGCTCGTCAGGCAAGCGACGCACTGCTCCGCGGCTACACCGTTTTCAGCAAGGCCGATGCCCGGCGCGCCGCCCAGTTGCTGCTGCTTGATGGCCCGGTGCGCATCAAGCCGGTGCTGGCCAGTGCGGGCCGGGGCCAGCACGTCATCACCGATGCGGATCAACTGGAACCGCTGCTGACCAACGTCGATGAACGGGACCTGGCCCTCTGGGGCCTGGTGCTGGAAGAAGATCTGGCCAATGTCGAGACCTTCAGCGTTGGCCAGGTCCGCGTCGGCGGCCTGACCTGCAGCTATCACGGCACCCAGCAACTGACGCGTGACCACCAAGGTACCGAGGTCTACGGCGGCTCCGAACTGGTCGTGGTGCGGGGTGACTACCCTGCCCTGCTGCAGCTGGCCCTGGAAGATCACCTGCGCCTTGCGATCAACCAGGCCATGACCTACGAACAAGCCGCCGAGCAGCACTTCCCAGGTTTCATCGCATCGCGGCGCAACTACGACATCGCCCGCGGCACTGCGGCCGACGGCCATCTGCGCAGTGGCGTGCTCGAACAATCCTGGCGTCTGGGGGGAGCCAGCAGCGCAGAGCTCCTGGCACTGCAGGCATTTGCCGACGACCCGGCACTGCAGCGGGTATGCGCCTCCACCCATGAAGTGTTCGGCACGCCCGACTTGCCCGCTGACGCCACCCTCTTCTATCAAGGAAACGACAGTGAACTCGGACAACTCAGCAAATACGCGCGGATTCGCCGGCATGAGCATTCAGAGTGAAACCGTGCAACTGCAGGTCGAGGATGACAGCATCGTCGGCACGCTGGTCAGCCCCGGCAGCAAGATGCCCGGCATTCTCTTCGTCCACGGCTGGGGCGGCAGCCAGCAGCGCGACCTGGCACGCGCTCGGCACATCACGGGCCTGGGCTGCGTGTGCATGACCTTCGACCTGCGCGGCCACGCGAAAACCGAAAGCCAGCGCCTGACCGTCACCCGCGAGCAGAATCTCCAGGACCTGCTGGCTGCCTACGATCGGCTGGTCAGTCACCCGGCGGTGGACAGCAGTGCCATCGCCATCATTGGCAGCAGCTACGGTGGCTACCTGGCCACCTTGCTGACCTTGCAGCGGCCGGTGAAATGGCTGGCGTTGCGCGTGCCAGCGATGTACTGGGATGACGAATGGAACATGCCCAAACAGGCGCTCGATCGCCAGCGCCTGAACGATTACCGCATGCGCCTGCTCGGCCCTTCCGACAACCGTGCGCTGGCGGCCTGTGCCGAGTTTTCCGGTGATGTGCTGCTGGTCGAATCGGAGCAGGATGACTACGTGCCCCACGCCACGCTGATGAGCTACCGCTCGGCATTCGTCAGCGCTCATTCGCTGACCCATCGCATCGTCGACGGTGCCGATCACGCCCTATCGAGTGAGCAAAGCCAGAAGGCCTATAGCTCGATCCTGGCCGCATGGGTCAGCGAGATGGTGATCGGCGCACGCCTGGACCGCTACCCGCACTACGCCCCCTGGTACGCCTGAAGGTCGCCAACCTGGCAATGCAGCCCGCCATCAGCCTCGCGTATCAGGCTGCGCATCGCCTGATACGCGGAAAAGTTGACACCACGCGCCTGATGGCGGCTAAGCAGTTCGAAAAAGGGCTCCTCGGCAAAACACTCCGCCGCCACCTTCCAGGCCTGGCGTGATTGCCATTGCAGGTATTGCAAGACCCGGCTGCCATCGTCACTGGCCTGGATGCTGACGCTTTGCAAACCTTGGCATCGCGCAGCCAACTCCTCGCTGCGCGCAACCAATGCCTCCGCCAGTGCCACCTGGCGGGAAGCGGGCACTTCATATTCGATCATCTGGGTGAACCACAGGGAATGCGGGGTGGCAGTCATCGCGTGTCTCCTTGCTGCGAGCGCTTGATTCGGAATCGCCAGCAGGGTAAAACCTCCAGTTAACTCAAGGTCAAGCGTTTTTTCCCATGCCCAAGCCATCTCCCACTGCCGCGGAAAAACTGCTCAGCGTTGGCCAGTTGGCCGCGCGCAGCGGCGTGGCAGTGACTGCATTGCATTTCTACGAAACCAAGGGCCTGATCCAGAGCACCCGTAATGCAGGCAACCAAAGGCGCTACCCAAGGGCAATGCTGCGCCGGGTCGCGGTGATCAAGATGGCCCAGCGCCTGGGCATTGCGCTGGCCGAGATTGCCTCGGCGCTGGCCACGCTGCCCAACGACCACACCCCGACCGCCGAAGACTGGCGGCGCCTATCGGCACGCTGGCGTGAGGATCTGAACCACCGGATCGATGAAATGGTCAGGCTGCGCGACCAGCTCGACGGCTGCATCGGCTGCGGTTGCATGTCGCTGAAGGAATGCCCGCTGCGCAATCGCCAGGATCATCTGGCTGATGAGGGGCCGGGGCCGCATCTACCCTGAGCCAGGCAAGGCCAGGCGCTGCCGATATTCGCTGGGCGTCAGCCCGGTAATGCGCTGGAACACCTTGCGAAACGCCCCCGGGTCCTGATAACCGACCCCCCAGGCAATCTGCTCGACCGTGCGCCGGGTCAACTCCAGCATTCGGCAGGCGCGCCCCACCCTTACTTGCTGGCAGTACTCGGTAGGCTTCAGGCCGGTGGCCGCACGAAAGCGCCGGAGGAATGTGCGCACCTCTAGCCCGGCACAAGTGGCCATGCCGGCAAGGTCGGCGTCTTGCGCACCCGCGGCCTGCAACCAGTGCTGAACTTTCAGCACCGCCTCGTCGCCATGATCCAGGCGCGGGCTGAACAGCGACCCCGGCAATGGCCTGCTGACCGGCTCGACGGACAGGTAGCGCGCCGTCTCCCAGGCCACCGACGCGCCGAGATAGCGCTCCAGCAGGCGCAACCCCAGTTCGGTCCATGCCATCAGGCCAGCGGAGGTGATGATGTCGCCGTCATCCAGCAGCGGCAGATTGGCCTCCACACGGACCTTGGGGTAACGCTCGGCAAGGGTTTGTGCGTAATTCCAGTGAGAACTGGCTGCCCGCCCATCGAGCAGGCCACTGGCGGCGATGAAGAACACGCCGATACACACCGACGCCATCACCGTGCCTTGGCCATGCCATTGGCACAACGGCTGCCGGTGACGTTCGAGCAGGTCCGGGGGCGGGGTCGCCTCCAGGCTCGGCGGGATGATCAACACGCGCAGCGGCTGGCTCGCCGCGCCAAGGCCGTCCTCAATACGCTGCAACAGCCCTGCCTCATCGAGCTGCCAATGGCTGACCCGGATCTGCGGCAGCCCGACGGCGCCCAGCTCGGCGACCATGCGATTG
>NZ_JABWRP020000037.1 GCF_014269035.2 Pseudomonas vlassakiae | reverse complement strand
AAGTAGGAACTACAGAGATTCGCGGGTACGTCCTCGGGACGGACCGGCACACAGAATTTCTTGACGACCATAGAGCATTGGAACCACCTGATCCCATCCCGAACTCAGCAGTGAAACGATGCATCGCCGATGGTAGTGTGGGGTTTCCCCATGTGAGAGTAGGTCATCGTCAAGATTCAAACAAAAGCCCCTGTCTGCATTGCAGACAGGGGCTTTTTCTTTTCCGGGCTACAGTACCCTGACGTGTGCGCTAGCGGGCGAGTTGTTTGTCCAGGTAGTTTCTGATCACCCGCGATCCATTGTTCAGATGCTGCTCCAGCACCCTTACCGCCTCGTCGACCAATTTGTCAGCGGCAGCATCCACCAGGGCGTTATGGTCGTCCTGGGTCAGCTTGCCCAGCCCCATGGATGACAGGTGAAAGCGCAAGAAGCGTTCTTCCTCGTTCAGCTCGTTCTCGATCAGACGCAGCAGTTTCTGGTTGGATGCCTTGCCATAGAGCGCCATGTGGAAGAGCCGATTGAGACGGCCGATTTCCGCATGGCTGGTTTCGTTCTCCAGTTGCTGGATGTAACCACGCGCACTGGCGATGTCATCGGCATCCAGCAGCGGAATGGATTGGCGAAGCGCTTCGCTCTCCAGGAGCACGCGCAATGCATAGGTGTCGACTGCGTCTTCGCCAATCAGGGGGGCTACCACTGCACCCTTGTGCATTTCCACCTTCAGCAACGATTGCGCTTCCAACTGGCGCAGCGCTTCACGCACCGGCATGCGGCTGACACCGTACAAGTCGGCAACTTCCTGTTGGCGCACGGCGGTGCCAGGTGGCAGGCGGCCATCGAGAATGGCACTGCGCAGGCGTTCTTCAATAACGCTACGGGCCAGGTGTGCTGCCAGCTGTTCGCTGGCCAGCACGTTCTTGAGTTTGATTTTCTCGGCCAAGCGAAGTATGCCTCGACGACAAAAAAGTTGGATCCAATGACCCTAGTGACAGGTAGGGGGGCTTGTCAAACCTGCGCTGGCGAAGAAGCGAGCGGCCTGGGTTCACAGTTATGGTGGATGAGATATCCCGGCAAAGGAAGCGACACTTCCTTAGCATTAACTATAAAGTTCTATCTTGCCGACCATCGGCTACATGATTTCGCGGTGCCATTGTCTTTTGTGTGGCCAGGCCGCACCATCGCTGCTCTGGACTGATCTGAACAGGGCTTCGCATTGGCGATATCCTGCATGCTCAAAACCCCTGTGCGCCGCGTCTGCCTTGCGCTACTGCTTGGCAGCCTGTTGCTGGGCGGGCTGCAGGCGGATTGGGACTTCACCGAGATCAGCCGCAAGTCCCAGGCCCTCTATGGCCCGCTAGGGCCAGGCAAGGCCCGCATCGATGCCTGGCAGAACCTCATGGTGACGCAGAACCAAGGCACCGAGCTGCAGCGCTTGCAGGTGGTCAACCTGTTCTTCAATCAGCAGCTGCGCTATGTCGAAGACATCGACCTGTGGCATGAAGTGGACTACTGGGCCACGCCAATCCAGGCCCTGATCAAGGGCGCCGGCGACTGCGAAGACTACGCAATTGCCAAGTACTTCAGCCTGCGCCGCATGGGCATCCCTGCCGAGAAGCTGCGCATCACCTATGTCAAAGCCCTTCGCCAGAACCGTGCGCACATGGTACTGACCTATTATTCAACCCCACAGGCTCAGCCGCTGGTGCTCGACAGCCTGATGGACGCAATCAAACCGGCCAGCCAACGCACCGACCTGCTGCCGGTGTACGCCTTCAATGGCGAAGGCTTGTGGCTAACCGGCGCCGCAGGCAACAAGAAGGTCGGCGACACCAAGCGCCTGTCACGCTGGCAGGACTTGTTGAAGAAAATGCAGGCCGAAGGGTTCCCGGCCGAACCGGTCTATTGAAGGAGCGCAGATGTCACTGTTCAAACAACTGCTGTTGGCCATTTGTCTGTTCCTGGTTGTTGCCTTCAGCGGCAGCTTCATGGTCAGCCTGGAAAGCTCGCGCAGCCAGTACGTCAACCAGCTGCGCTCGCATGCCCAGGACGCAGCCACCGCATTGGCATTGTCACTGACCGCTGAGATCGATGACCCGGCCATGGTGGAGCTGATGGTCAGCTCGATCTTCGACAGCGGCTACTATGCCAGCATCAAGGTCATCGACCTGGCCTCCAACGCCGTGCTGGTGGAGCGTCGCGCCGAGCCGGACCCAGGTGGCGTGCCTGCCTGGTTCATCCACCTGATCGGACTGGAGCCGGCAGGTGGCGATGCAATCGTCAGCCGGGGCTGGCAACAGGCCGCGCGGGTCGAGGTGATCAGCCACCCCATGTTTGCCATTGGCAAGCTTTGGCAGAGTGCTCTGGGCAGCCTGGGCTGGCTACTGCTGTGCGGTGCCGCGAGCGCGGCGCTTGGTGCTTTGTTGCTGCGCCGGCAGCTGCGCCCGCTGGACGCGATGGTTGAACAGTCACACGCCATTGCCCGGCGTGAGTTTCATACCCTCCCGGAGCCGCGCACGCCGGAGCTGCGCAGGGTAGTGCAGGCACTGAACCAGATGGTCGAAAAGCTCAAGGCGCTGTTCAGCGAGCAGGCTGAGCGCAGTGAGCGGCTGCGCGCCGAGTCTTATCAGGACAGCCTGACCGGGTTGTCGAACCGGCGTTACTTCGAGATGCAGCTCAACGCCAGAGTCAGCAACATGGAGGAGGCCCGTGCCGGCTACCTGCTGTTGCTGCGTGTACAGGGGCTGGCTGGGCTCAACGCACGTCTTGGCGGACAGCGTACGGACCAGCTGCTGCAAGCGGTGGGTGAGCAGCTGAGGCGCACCTGTGCCACCTTCCCGGAGACCAACGACTTGATCTCCCGCAGCCGCGGTGGTGAATTCGCCGTCTTGGCGCCAGGTATGGTCCACGAAGACGCGGTGCGGCTTGCCCAGGCCCTTGAGGCGGCGCTGCAAAGCTTGCACGAAACCGGAGCCAGCGATATCTCCCCAGTCGCCTGCATTGGCCTGGCACCGTTCAGCCCGGGTGATGCGCCGCAGGCGCTGCTCAAGCTGGCCGACGAGGCCTTGGCACGTGCCGAGCATCAGCCGCTGCCGGGTTGGGTATGCCTGGAGCAAGGCGCCGCCGCTGTTGTGGGTGACACCCAGCACGATTGGCACAAGCGTCTGGACGAGGCGTTCGTCAAAAGCCGCTTCGAGTTGTTCTTCCAGCCGGTAGTCCAGACCAAAGCTCCAGAGCGGGTGCTCCATTACAAAGTCGTTTCGCGGCTACTCGACGAGCAGGGCGAAGCCTTGCCCGCTGGCCGCTTCCTGCCTTGGCTGGAGCGCTTTGGCTGGATGACGCGGCTGGACCTGCTGGTAGTGGAAAAGGTCCTTGCCCATCTGCGCAGCCACGGTCAGGTATTGGCCCTGAACCTGTCTGCCGCAACCCTGGCCGACCAGAAGGCCCTGCAACGCGTCTATGAGCTGCTGGGCCAGAACACGGCACTGGGTGCTCAGTTGATCTTCGAAATCGGCGAGGAGCAACTGCCGGAGCAGGTTGCGCTGGAGCAGTTGACCCGGCGCCTGCGCGGGCTCGGTTTCGGCCTGGCGCTGCAGCGCTTTGGTGGCCGCTTCAGCATGATCGGCAACCTGGCGCATCTGGGCCTGGCGTATCTGAAGATCGATGGCAGCTACATTCGCAACATCGACCAGGAACAACACAAGCGGCTATTCATCGAAGCGATCCAGCGTGCGGCGCACAGCATCGACTTGCCACTGATCGCCGAGCGGGTCGAGACGGAAGGCGAGCGCCAGGTACTGCTGGACATGGGCATTGAGGGCATTCAGGGCCAGCTGTCTGGGGAGCCTGCGCCCTGGCGCTGATCTCAGATCAAGCCGCCTTCCTCTTCTTCTTCGATCAGGTTGTTCAAGCTGCCCAGTGCCTTGCGCGCCGTCGAGCGGTTGAGCAACTTGGCCTGAGCTCCGGCAGGCAGATCGGTGATGCTGATCACGCCCTTGGTGGTCAGCACCTCGATCAGGTCTTCGAGCACGCGAATCATGTCCAGGTCGCTTTGCTTGAGTTGCTTGAGGCTATTCTCGACGACATCGTCGGCAAACCATTCCTGAATCTCCGCATGGTCGGCGGGCAGCACTTCCGTGTACTCGGCGTAGGGTGCGGCTTCGACCCGCGCCAACTGCCCCTCGCCGTCGCGTTGCACATAGAACATGGCGTCCATCCTCATCATGTTGAATCCTTAGGCTTGGCTCTGGCGCAGCATAGGCAACTTTGCCCTGCTGCGCCTGCCAGTCAGCTGTTGTTGTTATCGATCTTGATGGTTGGGTCTGCGCCGCTGATCAGTGAGTTGATGCTGGTGTTCGACCAGTTCACCCCCTCCAGCTTGATCGACACGTCAGCATTGGCCAGCCCGCCGGCTGCATTGAGCTTGCCCTCCGTACTGATCTGCAGGGTCGATTCGCCGCCCACGGTGGTGATTTTCAGGTAGTTGTCGATGGTCGTGCCACGTTCCCCCTGCAGCAGGTCGGTCAGGTCGAGGCGGTCGCCTTCGCTCAGCTTGAAGTCCTTGATCACGTCCTGGCCGATGTCGCCGGCTTTCCACACGAAGGTATCTGCACCGGCGCCACCGCTGAGAATGTCATTGCCCTTGCCACCGATGAGCATGTCGTTGCCGGCCCCGCCGAACAGCAGATCGTTGCCTTCACCGCCAAGCAAGGTGTCGTTGCCGGTGCCGCCGAGCAAGATGTCGTTGCCTTTGCCGCCATCGAGGTAATCGTTGCCGCCCTGACCAAAGAGGATGTCGTTGCCACCGCCCCCCATCAGGGTGTCGGCACCGTCGTTGGTGCGCGACAGGTCGAAGTCGGTGTAATGCTCGCTGATGTATTGATGCATCACCTTGGCATCCACCAAGCTCGTGTCCACGCCTAGCTTCGTCGCGACGAAGGCCTGGACTGCCTCGATGCCGCTGCCGGGGATCGAGTCGAAACTCACCAGGTCGCCGAAGATGATGTCGTGTCCGTCGCCACCACTGATGGTGTCGGCGCCGGCGATGGTCTGGTCGGTGTGGCCGAGGATCGCATCGGAGATCTTGCTCGGGTCGACGTTGACCTGGGGTACGCCGTCGCTGTCGAATGGTTTCAGGTCGGTGCTGCTGATGCCCGTACCCACGCCGACCGCCTCGACCGACGATAGCGCCGCGAGCAGTGCGAAGCTGGAGGTGGCGTTGCTCAGGGTATCGCTGGTCGTGGTGCTGCCGGTGCCCGCTAGCTTCGACAGCTCATAGCCTCCGTTGCCTTCGGCGTGGATCAGGCCGGTGGTTA
The DNA here is from genome assembly GCF_014269035.2 of Pseudomonas vlassakiae. GTDB lineage: Bacteria > Pseudomonadota > Gammaproteobacteria > Pseudomonadales > Pseudomonadaceae > Aquipseudomonas > Aquipseudomonas vlassakiae. Next base: position 3,698 of record NZ_JABWRP020000037.1, on the reverse strand, counting down.
CGGCGCTCCACTTGTAGCTCAGGCTTAGCAGGTCGAAGCTGCGGGTTTCAGCGGTGAGCTTGCCGGTGGCGTCGATCGACACCCGGTTATTGGTGTCCAGCTGATAGTTGGTCAGGGTGTCGCCCATCTTGTAGCTGATGTTGCCGAGCAGTGTGTCGAGCTTGACCGAGCTGTTGGCCAGTGCCGGGTTGGTCTGCTCGCCGGTCTGGTAGTAGGTCGGCTGGCCGTCGGTGAGGAAGTAGGTCTGGTTGGTGCCGGTGACGCCGGCATTCTTCAGGCTCTGGAACCAGTTGGCCGTCGTCTTGAACGCATCCTCGTAGTTGGTGCCGCCGTCCGCGCTCATGCCGCTCAGGGCGTTGAGCAGGGTCTTGAGGCCGGCATCGTTGAGGGTGACTGCAACGGTGCTCTTGACCTGCGTGGCGAAGTCCACCAGCAGCACGTTCACCGTGCCGACCCCGGTGGCCTTGGCATCCGCCAGCAGGGTCTGGAACGTAGTGGCCAGGGACGCCTTGGTCGCCTCGATACCGGTACTGCCCATGCTGCCCGAGGTGTCGACGACGAAGGCGAGGTTGTAGTTGGTACCGGCGGTCATGTGCAAGCCAGCGGTGTCGGCGATGATGATGTCGTCGCCGTAGGTGCCGGCTGTACTGTCGTTGGCGATGGTCAGCTGGGAGGTGGTGTAGTTGTCCGGGTACACCGTGACCTTGAGGGTGCCCTCGGTGGTGGCAAAGCTACCGCCGACCGACTCGGTGGAGGTCGAGGTGACCTTCACATCGAACTGGCCGCTGTAGTAGGCCGGTGGCTTGATCGTCAGGCTGTTCAGGGTCCAGCCGCTGACGTCGACCGCCGTGGCCCCCACGGTAGCGCTATGCCCGGCGCTGTCGCTGATCACCGAACCGGCCGGAATGCCCGCCAGCTTGACGCTCAGGGCCTCGGAACCGTCGGTGTCAGTCAGGCTGCTACTGATGCCCACCAGCTTGACGCTGCCGTTTTCCGGCCCTTCGTTGAGCCTGTAGCCATCGTAGTAGCCCTGGCCGCTGCTGCCGTGTAGGTCGGATACCGTAACGCCGGCGTTGGCCAGGGCGGTGACGTTCGGGTACATGGCGATGCTGGTACTGTTGAAGTCACCCACCGCGCCGCTGCCAACCTTGATATTGATGTCGTAACTGCCCGGGCCCGACTGGTTTGCGTGGTAGACCTCCAGGGTGTAGTAGCCGCTTGTGGCTGGTGTATAGGTGCCCGCCACGGTGCCTCCAGTACCCCAGGTAGCCGTTACCACGTTCTTGCCGCCGATGTTCACCAACAGGCTGTCGTCGGCAGTCCCGCTGAAGGTGTAGGTCTTGCCGGCTTCCAGGTAGACCAGGCCGGAGGTCTTCGAACCGCTTTGTGCTGCAACGCTGGCGTCGGACTGCACATTGGTGGTGGTCTCGGACTTGGTGGCGGTGCCGGAGTTGGTGAAGACCGTTTTCAGCGCATCGCCGGTAATGCCATTGCCGTTGGTACCCAGGCCGGTCAGGGTGGTCCAGGTTTCCTTGGTCAGGCCCAGCGAGTTGACGTTGTTGCTACCGATACTCAGGGTCGGCGTGTCAGCGACCGGGGTGATATCGACTTTCAGCGTGGTCTCGCTGCCCGGGGTGATACCGTCGGTGGGTTTGAACCTGATCTGTGCATAGTCAGCCTGGTTGTTTCCCACGCCAGAGCCGCCATAGCCATCGGCACCGGACTGGTTGGCCAACGGTACGAACTTGAGCTTGCCGGCAGCGATGTCGGCCTGGCTCACGGTCTGGTTGACCGTCACGTTCACCCAGGCGGTGCCGTTGTTGTACTGCAGGGTGCCGAGTGTCGGCAGCTGGGTGAAGGTGACGCCCAGGCTTGCGGTCGGGGTGTCGGCGTCGGTGACGTTGAAATTGCTCCAGTTCAGCACCAGCGCAGTGTCCTCCACGCCGGTGACGATACCTCCGGTGGACACCGGGGCATCGTTGACCGCCACCACGTTGACCGTGGCGGTCGCGGTGTTGGATACATTGACCCCGTCGGTGACCGTGACTGTGATGATCCGCGGCGTGGTGCTCGGGTCCTCGCTGGTGTTGACGAAGGTGATGTTCTTGATCGCCTGCAGGTAGTCGGCCAGCGAGGCGTTGCCTGTCAAGGTCAGGACTACCTTGCCGGCGACCACGCTGGAGGTGGCGGTGATGCCGTTGACGCTGCTGCCCAGGTTCAAGGCATCGCCGGCCTGGGCATTGGTCAGCGTCACGGTGGCACCGGCCATCTGCGAGCTGTCGAAGTCGGTGATGGAAATATCCAGGTCACTGATCGAGTTGCCGCTGCCGTTTTCGGTGAAGGTGGTCTGGAAGTCGGCGCCCGTCTTGCCGCTGGAGTCGTTGGCATCGAGGTCCAGCACCGGGGCTGGCTCGTAGAGTTGGGTAGTGATGCTGCCTGCGGCAGGGCTGATCGCAAGCCCCTCGAAGTTGCCGCCGGTGGCCGAGTCGATCTTGATGGTGAACTGCTCGGTGCCCTCGGCGATGTTGTCCTTCAAGGTTGGGATGGTGAACGTGGCCTGGTTGCTGTTGGCTTTTATCGTCACCGTGGCCACACCGGTGTAGTCGACGCCGTTGCTGGCGGTGCCGCTGTAGCTCAGCTTGACTACCACGTCGGTCTGCGGTGCATTGCTCAGGGTCAGCGTGTAGGTTGCGTTGTTGCCCTCGGCCACGGTGGCTGAGCCGGTGATGCCAAGGGTGGTGGTGTTCAACGTGTCGGTCACGGCGGTAACCGCTGGCGCCGGGTTCACTACCAGGCTTTCGAAGTTGCCGCCGGTGGCGTTGGTGATCGTGGTGCTGACCGTGGACGCGCCGATGTAGACGTCGTCGGCTGGCGCCGCCACGGTGATGCTGCCGGAAGACTGGCTGGCGCCGATGGTGATGGTCTGGCCGTTGCTCAGGGTCACGGTGACCGCTGTTTGCGCCGGGCTGGTCAGGGTTGCGGTGTAAACGATCTGGCCACCCTCGGCCACGCTAGGCGTTGCCGTCAGCGACACCGTCGTGGCGTCCTGCACATCGGTAACGGTGGTGCTGACTGGCGCCTGGTTGGCGACCAGATTTTCGTAATTGCCGCCGCTGACGCTGGTGATGTTGTTGGCGACCGGCGCGTGGCCTTGGTAAACGTCGTTGGTCACGGCGCCCGTGGCGGTGCCGGAGCTCTGGCCGACCGGAATGGTGATGGTCTGGCCGTTGGCCAGGCTGACCAGGACCGGGCTGCCGGTGACGGGCGCATCCACTGTGGCGGTGTAGACGATGGTGCCCCCCTCGGCCACGGAGGGCGTAGCGGTCAGGGTGACGGTGGTGGTGTCCCGCACATCGGTGACCGTCGTGCTGACCGTCGCCTTGTTCGCCACCAGGTTTTCGTAGTTGCCGCCGCTGACGCTGGTGATGCTATTGGTGACCGCTGCGTGGCCTTGGTAGACGTCGTTGGTGACGGCGCCGGTGGCGGTACCGGAGCTTTGGCCGACCGGGATGGTGATGGTCTGGCCGCTGGCCAAGGCCACCACGACAGCCGAGCCTGTAACTGGGGCGGTGACGGTTGCGGTGTAGACGATAGTGCCGCCTTCGGCCACAGATGGCGTCGCGGTTAGCGTGACGGTCGAGGTGTCGATGGTGTCACTGACGGTGGTGACTGCCGCCGTACTGTTGATCGCCAGGTTC
>NZ_JABWRP020000036.1 GCF_014269035.2 Pseudomonas vlassakiae | reverse complement strand
CGCGCCGCCCGCGCGGCGCATCGCGGATAAATCCGCTCCTACATCTGTTTCGGGCCAATCTCTCCAGTGCCGCCAACAGGGACCGCCTTGATGGCATGGCGATGCATCTCGGTGAAAGCCAACAGTGACCGTCTTGTTGCCATCGCGATGCAACTCGGGCACTAATGCTGCACCACATGCCTCCAGTCATGCACCAAGGCGGTCCCTGTTGGCGGCACAGGAGAGATTGGCCCGAAACAGATGTAGGAGCGGATTTATCCGCGATGCGCCGCGCGGGCGGCGCTCGATCTAACAGGCGCCGAATACCTTTCGGCGAACACCCGAAAGGACGCAACCCAATGCCCCGCCACCCCTCACTCCTCAACATTCTGATCACCACCCTGTGCCTGGTCACCGCCAGTACCGCTACCTGGGCCGACCAGCCACTGCCCACCCCCCCTGAACTGGCATCCGGCTACCGCAGTGGCCTGCAGCCGGTGCACGCCAGCCGGCACATGGTCGCGGCCGCCAACCCGCTGGCCAGCGAAGCCGGGCGGGCAATGCTGCGGGCCGGTGGCAGCGCCATCGATGCGGCGATCGCCATGCAGATGGTGCTGACCTTGGTCGAGCCGCAGTCCAGCGGCATTGGTGGCGGCGCGTTCATCCTCTATTGGGATGGCCAGCGCGTGCAGGCCTTCGACGGCCGCGAAGCTGCACCGGCAGGGGTGACGGAAAGGTTGTTCCTGCAAGCGGATGGCTCGCCCATGCCGTTTCGTGCCGCGCAGATCGGCGGGCGCTCGGTGGGCGTGCCGGGCGTGCTGCGGGCGCTGAAACTGGCCCATGACCAGCACGGCAAACTGCCGTGGAAGGACTTGTTCGCGCCGGCCATCGCCCTGGCGCGCAATGGTTTCGCGGTTTCCGAACGCCTGCATACGCTGGTGGCCGGCGACCCCTTCATTGCCCGCTCGCCGGCCATGGCACGCTACTTCCTGGATGACCGGGGCGAGCCGCTGGCGGTCGGCACGATCCTGCGTAACCCTGCACTCGCGCAGACCTTCGAACGCATTGCAGAGCAGGGCGTGGAGGCGTTCTACCGGGGGGAGATTGCCGAAGCCATGGTGGCGCAAGTGCGTCACCACGCCAATGCCGGGCAGTTGTCACTCGAGGATTTGCAGCGTTACCAGGCCAAGGAGCGCGAGCCGGTCTGTGGCCCATACAAGGCCTGGACCATCTGCGGCATGCCGCCGCCGTCGTCCGGCGGGGTGACCGTGTTGCAGACCCTGGGCATCCTCGACGCCCTGCAGCAGGCCTCGGCGCAACGCGACCTGGCCCTGCAGCCGCCACGCCAGGTGCCGTCCGTAGCAGGGCTCGAACCCACGCCGCAGGCCGTGCACCTGATGGCTGAAGCCGAGCGCCTGGCCTACGCCGACCGTGCCCGGTACCTGGCCGACAGCGATTATGTGCCGGTGCCGGTCAAGTCATTGCTCGACCCGGCCTACCTCGCCGAGCGCGCCCGGCAGGTCGGCGAATACAGCATGAAGCACGCCCGCCCGGGCACCCCGCAGGGTGCCAACCTGGCCCTGGCGCCCGACCGTTCGCCGCTGCGGATTTCCACCTCGCACCTGTCTGCCGTCGATGACCGCGGGCAGGCCCTGGCCATGACCACGTCGGTGGAGTCCGCCTTCGGTTCGCACCTGATGGTCGGTGGCTTCCTGCTGAACAACCACCTGACCGACTTTTCGTTCCTGCCTGCGGAGAATGGCAAGCCGGTGGCCAACCGGGTGCAGCCCGGCAAGCGCCCGCTGTCGGCGATGGCGCCAACGATGGTGTTCTCGCGTGCCTCCGGCGAACTGGTGGCGAGCCTCGGTTCGCCTGGCGGTTCGCAGATCATCGGCTACGTGAACAAGGCGCTGATTGGCCTGCTGGACTGGCATCTCGATCCGCAACAGGCGGCCGGCCTGCCTAACTTCGGCAGCCGCAATGCCGGCACTGAAGTGGAAGCCGGGCTGTTCAGCCCGGCGTTGATCCGCCAGTTGGCTGCGTGGGGCCATGAGGTCACGCCGATGACCATGACCAGTGGCCTGCAGATCATCCAGCGCAGCGGCCAAGGTTGGGCCGGTGGTGCCGATCCACGGCGAGAAGGTGTGGCGCTGGGCGACTAGCGCGTTGCCGGGCCAGAAGTAGCGTGGTAGAAGTCAGTCTTGTCATTCAGCCGTTGAATACCAAGATGTCCATCAGCGTTAAATCGAATAGAGCCCTGTTCGACCTCGATCTGTTGCGCGCGATTGTCGTAGTGGCCGATTGCGGCAGCTTCACCACTGCCGCTGCACGCCTGCACTCGACCCAGTCGACCATCAGCCAAAAAGTGCGCCGCCTCGAAGACATGGTTGGCCACCGCCTGTTGGTGCGCGGCAACCGTGACGTGTTGCCGACCGACGCCGGGCAGACCTTGCTCGGTTATGCCCGGCACATGCTGGCGCTGAACGACCAGATGCTCGAAGCCCTGGCTGGGGCAATGGTCGGGGTCACCGTGCGTCTGGGTGTACCCGAGGATTTTGTCGGCGGGCGCACCACCAACGCGCTGTCGGCATTCAGCCGCCTGCACCCGCAGGTCAAGCTGGAAGTCACCAGCGGCCTGTGTCGCGACCTCAGCCAGGCCTACGACAATGGCGAGCTCGACCTGGTGCTGCTCAAGCAGCGGCGCAACAGCCGCGAGGGCGTGGCCTGCTGGCCTGAGCGCCTGCAGTGGATCGACAGTGCGCGCATGCCGGCGTTCGAGCTCGACCCGGTTCCATTGGTGACCTTCCCGCCACGCGGGCTGTACCGCGAGGACATGATCAGTGCCATCGAAGGCATGGGCCGGCGCTGGCGCATCAGCTTCACCAGTTCCAGCCTCAGCGGCATCCAGGCGGCGGTGGCCGACGGCATGGGCATCAGCCTGCTGCCACCGCGAGCGGCAACCGGGGAGCACCGGGTGCTGGGGCAGGCACAAGGGTTGCCGGAGGTGGACAGCTACGAGATTGTCATCGTGCACAAGCAGACGGCGGACGTGATGGTCAAGGACCTGGCCGGGGTGATGTCGCAGCTGCTGGCCGGCGGCGGGATCTGACTCAGGCTCCAACGCTTGCACAATCCCTGTGTGTGCGGGTTCACCCGCGAAGAAGACACCGCGGTGCATGGCACCGGCCATGCCGGTGTTCGCAGGTAAACCCGCTCCCACAGGAGCATCATTGCAAATCGATGGCTACGGCATGCCCAACCACTCTGGCAGCGCCAGCGAGATGAACGGCACATAGGTCACCAGCACCAGGAACAGCAGCAAAATCGACAGCCACGGCAGCGCTGCGCGGATCGTCTGCCCCAGGGTCAGCCCGGTCACGGCCGAGGTGACGAACAGGTTCAGCCCCACCGGCGGGTGCACCAGGCCGATCTCCATGTTCACCACCATCACGATACCCAGGTGAATCGGGTCGATGCCCAGTTTCATCGCGATCGGGAAAAAGATCGGCGCCAGGATCAGGATGATCGCCGATGGCTCCATGAAGCTGCCGGCCACCAGCAGCACGATGTTGACCATGATCAGGAAGCCGATCGGCGTCAGCCCCTCGGACATCACCCACTGGGTGATCTGCTGGGGGATCTGCTCGGTGGTCAGCACATGGGCGAAAAGCATGGCGTTGGCGATGATGAACAGCAGCATGATGGTCAGCCGGCCCGACTCCAGCAGCACCTTCGGGCAGTCACGCAGGCGCATGTCCTTGTAGACGAACAGCGCGATGAACGCCGAGTACACCGCCGCCACGGCCGCCGCTTCGGTGGGGGTGAACATGCCGCTGTAGATGCCGCCGAGGATGATCACCAGCAGCAACAGGCCCCAGAATGCGCGCCGGGCGGTACTCAGCCATTCGGCGAAGCTGGCTCGCGGTTGTGCCGGCAGTTTTTTGATGCGGGCGACGATGTAGATGGTGATCATCAGGAATACGCCGAGCAGGATGCCTGGCACCACGCCGGCCATGAACAGCTTGCCCACCGAAGTCTCGGTGGCCGCCGAGTACACCACCATGACGATCGACGGTGGGATCAGGATGCCCAGGGTGCCGGCGTTGCAGATGATGCCGGCACCGAACTCGCGCGGGTAGCCGGAGCGCACCATGCCGGCCACGGCAATCGAGCCGACGGCGGCCACGGTGGCTGGCGACGACCCTGACAGCGCAGCGAACAGCATGCACGCCAGCACCGCGGCAATCGCCAGGCCGCCGCGGATATGCCCGACGCAGGCGTTGGCAAAGTCGATCAGGCGTTGGGCCACGCCACCGGTGGTCATGAACGCACCCGACAGCAGGAAGAACGGGATGGCCAGGAAGGTGTAGCTGTCGGAGGTCTCGAAGAGCTTGATCGCCAGCGAGCTGAGCGAGTCCTGGCTGAACATCAGGATCGACAGCGCCCCCGACAGGCCCAGGGCGATGGCGATCGGCACGCCGAGGAACATGAGCACGAACAGCAGCAGGAACAGGCAGATAACCGTCATCAGTGGTGCTCCTCACCGGGGTTGGCCAGCTTGCTGGCTTCGGCAGCCTCGTCGGCCAGGCCCAGGCCGTACTGGCGATGGGTGAACAGGCGGTAGAGGATTTCCAGGTAGCGGACAATCACCAGGGCGAAGCCCAACGGCACGATCAGCGCGATATGACCGACCTTGATGCCATAGCGGTCGAGGTCTTCGGCGCCGATGCCGGCCACCAGCACTGCGCTCACCCACTTGACGCTGGCCACCAGGAACAACCCGGCGTAGGCCAGGCAGCAGGCGCAGGCGACCATCGCCAGCACCCGTTGCACCGGCTTGGCGGTGCGCCGTACCAGCACGTCGACCCCCAGGTGGCCGGCGGTGCGCACGCCGTAGGCGATACCGAAGAAGATCAGCCAGCCGAACAGGGCCTTGGTCAGGGCGATGCTCCAGGTCATGTCCTGGGCATAGGCCATCAGGTGGTCGCCGATGCCGAGCAGCAGGTCGCTGGCGAAGGCCCAGTGATCACTGAGGGAGTAGAACATCGTGTAGAGGTTGTTCAGCGCCACGTAGAGGAAGGTCACCAAGGTCATGGCCGCCAGGAGGAAAGCGATCATGCCTTCCTCGAAGTGCTCCCAGACACGCCTGAGCGATTGCATAGGGGTTCTCCAGACAGAGACAGGACGGGCCACCTGCGCAGCAGGCGGCCGGGGCAGGGCGCAAGCAGGGTCAGGAGGCCTTGTTGGCGTCGTCGGCGGCCTTGATCAGCTCGGCGCCGATCTGCTCGGAGAACTTCTCCCAGACCGGGCGCATGGCCTCACGCCATTGCTGGCGTTGCTCGGCGGTGAGCGGGTCGATCTCGCTGGTCTTGGCATCGATGATCTTCTGCCGTGACGTCTGGTTGAGCGCTTCGGCCTGCTTGTTCACCTCGACGGTGACCTCGTCCATGATCGCTTGCAGCTCGCCGCGCACATCCTCAGGCAGGCTGTTCCAGAATTTGGCGTTGGTGATCACCATGTAGTCGATCAGGCCGTGGTTGGTCTCGGTGAAGAAGGGCTGCACTTCGTTGACTTTCTGGCTCTCGTAGTTCGACCAGGTGTTCTCGGTGCCATTGACGGTGCCGGTCTGCAGGCCCTGGTAGACCTCGGCGAAGCTCATCTTGCGCGGGTTGGCGCGGATCGCCTTGAACTGCTCTTCAAGCACACTGGAGGCCTGCACGCGAAATTTCAGGCCCCGGGCATCCTTGGGCAGGATCACCTTCTTGTTCGCCGACAGTTGTTTCAGGCCGTTGTGCCAATAGGCCAGGCCACGGATGCCCTTGTCTTCCATCGAGGTCAGCAGCGCCTTGCCGTGCGGGCCTTGCTGGAAGCGGTCGACGGCGGCCAGGTCATTGAACAGGAACGGCAGGTCGAAGATCTGCACCTGCTTGTTGTAGTGCTCGAACTTGGCCAGCGACGGTGCCAGCATCTGCACGTCGCCAAGCAGCAGGGCTTCCATTTCCTTGCCATCGCCGAACAGCGACGAGTTGGGGTAGACCTCGACCTTGACCTTGTCCTTGAGCTGCGGGTCGGCGGCGACCCTTTTCTGGAACATCAGCGCGCCCTGACCCTTGGGTGTACTGTCGGCCACCACGTGGGCGAACTTGATGACGATGGGGTCGGCGGCCTGGGCCAGGCCGGCCATGGACACTGCGGCGGCGCAGAACAGCGCCTGGGTCAGCTTCAACATCGGTGTCACCTCTGATTTATTGTTGTAGGAGGAGTGAGGGTAAAGATGGACCAACGGCTTGCGTGTGGAGAATCAGCATTTGTGTAAGGCAGCGTTCGGGTTTGCTTAACACCGTCACCTGTACCGGCCTCTTTATTGGCTGAGTAACCGCTGCGCCCGCAACACCACCGGCGCATCGACCATCTGCCCTTCCAGCTGGAATGCCCCGGCGCCATTGGCCGCCTTGCTCGCCGCCAGCACCCGCCGCGCCCACGCCAGCTCTTCGGCACTCGGCGCCAGCGCCGCATGAATCACCGGCACCTGCTGCGGATGAATGCACAAGGCGCCGCCATAGCCCATGTCATAGGCATGCCGCATGGCCCGCTGCAGCCCCTGCGTATCGGCGATGGCCGGGAATACCCCATCCAGCGGCGGCAGCAGGTCGGCCCCCCGCGAATGCAACTGCACCGCCATGCGTGCCTGGTCGAGAAACTGCCGGGCCGCCTCGCTCTCGGTGTTCAACCCCAGGTCCAGGGCCAGGTCGAGGCTGCCGAACGACAAGCGCTCGACGCCTTCGGCTGCGGCAATCTGTGCCAGTGCCAGCAGGCCCTTGGCGCTCTCGATGATTGGCCACACCGGCTTGCCGCCGCGCCAGGCCAGCGCGACTTGAGCCGGGTTTTCCACCTTGGGCAACAGCAGCCCGACGACCCCGCGCTGCTGCGCGCAGAAGGCCAGGTCGCTGGCGTGCTGCTGATGCTGCGGTGCATTTACCCGCACCCATACCGAGGCCTGCGGCGTGACCTGCAGGAACGCCGCCAGGTGGTCGCGGGCCTGCTGTTTCAGCGGTTCCTCGACGGCATCCTCGAAGTCGACGATCACCACATCGGCACCCGCCGCCAGCGCCTTGGCGAAACGTTCAGGCCGGCTGCCGGGCACGAACAGGGCGGAGCGTACCGCGTTCATACCACGCCTCCTGCGGCCAGGCTGGCACGCTGTTCGGCGCTCAGGCCCAGCTCGGCGAGAATGCCTGCGGTGTGCTGGCCCAGCGCCGGCACGGCGTCCATGCGTGGGGTGAAGGCGGCATTGCGCCCCGGTGGCAGCAGCGACGGCAGCTTGCCAGCCGGGCTGTCCACTTCACGCCAGCGGTCGCGGGCCTGCAGTTGCGGGTGCTGCCACACGCCGTGCATGTCGTTGACCCGGGCATTGGCAATCTGCGCGTGTTCCAGGCGCGCTACTACCTCGTCGAGCGACAGCGCGGCAAAGCGCTCGACGATGAGCTGGCGCAGCACCTCGCGGTTTTCCGAGCGCTTGAAGTTGGCGTTGAAGCGCTCATCGCTGGCCAGCGCCGGGTCGAGCAGGACTTTTTCGCAGAACAGCGCCCATTCCCGTTCGTTCTGCAGGCCGAGCATGATCGTGCCGCCACCGCCGGTGGGGAACGGCCCGTAGGGGTAGATGGTCGAGTGCGATGCGCCCGCACGCGGGGGGGGAGGCGCGCCGTTGTAGGCGTAGTACATCGGGTAGCCCATCCACTCCACCAGGCTCTCCAGCATCGATACGTCGATACGACTGCCAAGGCCGGTCTTGTCACGCAGCAGCAGCGCCGACAGCACCCCGGTGTAGGCATACATGCCGGCGGCGATGTCGGCGATCGAGCAGCCGGCCTTGGCCAGTTCCCCATCGCCGGGGCCCCCCGTCACCGACAAAAAACCGCCCTCGCTCTGGATCAGCAGGTCGTAAGCCTTCTTGTTTTCATACGGGCCGCCTGCGCCGTAGCCAGAAATGTCGCAGACGATCAGCCGTGGGAAGCGCGGGTGCAAGGTGTCGAACGACAGGCCCATGCGGGCGGCGGCGCCGGGTGCGAGGTTTTGCACGAGTACATCGGCCTTGGCCAGCAGGGCGTCGAGGATGCCGTCGGCGGCTTGCTGCTTGAGGTCGAGGGTGAGGCTTTCCTTGGAGCGGTTGGTCCACACGAAGTGCGAGGCCAGGCCGTCGACGCGTTGGTCGTAGCCACGGGCGAAGTCGCCGCTGCCAGGGCGTTCGACCTTGATCACGCGGGCGCCCAGGTCGGCCAGCTGGCGGGTGCAGAAGGGCGCGGCGATGGCATGTTCCAGGCTGACGACGGTGATGCCGTCCAGCGGGCGAGGTGCAGTTTGGGTCATGGAGTCACCTGTTCGTCATCAGTGCAGAGCGGTCAGCGAACGCGCATCGCGCAGCTGCCAGACCTGCTCGATCAGTGCCTGGCCCTGGGCGGGGCTGCGGGCACCGGAATAGGCCAGCAGGCGCTGGAACTTGGCTTCCAGCTCAGGGCGCGAAAGGGTGTTGCCGGGGTCGCCCTTGGGCTCGTCGATGCTGGCGCTGAAGCGGCGGCCATCGGTGCAGGTGACCTCGACCCGGCCCAGCCAGCGGGCCGGATAGGCGGCATCCACTTCAGGGTCCAGCTGCATCTGCACTTTGTCGCGGAAACTGGCGACCTGTGGGTCGCTCAGCGCCAGGTCGCGGAATTCGATGAGCTGTGCGCTGCCGTACACGGCGATCAGGCCGAGCACGGTGCCCATGGAAAACTTGGCCTGGTGCACGGTAGTGGGTGTGACGACCCGGCCGAGCACATCGATGGCGCCCTGGTGCACGCGGGTGACCACCGTGGCGATCTGCTCGTGGGTCAAGCCCTCGCGTTGCATCAGCTGCAGCAGAGCATCGGCGGCGGGGTGGGTATGGCGGCACGAGGCGTGGAACTTGAACGAGGTTTCCGCCAGCGCCCAGCGCGTGCCCAGGCGGTCGTTCAGGCGCGCCGGGTCGGCATCACTGGACATCCCGGCAGCCAGGCCCTGGTCACCTTCGAGAATATTGCACGCGCCGGTCAGGCCATCGGCGGTCAGGTAGGCTGCGAGCAGGCCATCGGCGGCGGCCTTGGCGGTGTGCAGCTGCTTGGAGTCGGCCGCATCGCGGAGGAACTCCCACAACCCGGCCGCCTGGGTGCCGGCGCTGCCGAGCAGGTTGATGAACTGCTCCTTGTCGAAGCCTAGCAGCTTGCCCACGCCCACGGCGGCGGCCAGGGTGCCGACGGTGGCCGTGGTGTGGAAGATGCGGTAGTGCGAACGGCCGAGGAACTCACCGATACGGATGCCCGCCTCATAGCCGGCGACGCTGGCCAGCAGCAGCTCCTGGCCGGATTTGCCGAGGTCCTGGGCCGCCGCCAGCACGGCGGAGAACACCACCGTGGCCGGGTGCAGCACCGAGCTGTTGTGCAGGTCGTCCTGCTCCACCAGGTGCGAGGCGGCGCCGTTGACCAGGGCTGCGAAGTAAGGCGATGAACTGCGCCCGCTGGTCAGCACGCGGGCGCTGCCTTGGGTGGGGCCCATGCGCTCGGCGTAACGCTCGAACAGCGGGATCGGGTGCGCACCCTGGCTGGCCAGGGCCGAGCCGAGCCAGTCGAGAAACAGCTCTTCAGTGCGCTCCAGCACATGGCCGGGGATGTGCGCGTACTGCAGGTCGGCGAGGAAGCCCGCCAGGGCTTGGGTAGCTTGCATGCGCGTGCCCTCAGAAGCTGCGTGGCAGCTCGAGCAGGTGCTCGGCCACGTAGGACAGGATCAGGTTGGTGGAAATTGGCGCCACCTGGTACAGGCGGGTTTCACGGAACTTGCGCTCGACGTCGTATTCGCAGGCAAAGCCGAAGCCGCCGTGGGTCTGCAGGCAGGCATTGGCTGCCTCCCACGAGGCTTTGGCCGCCAGGTACTTGGCCATGTTGGCGCTGGCTCCGGCGTTCTGCCCGCTGTCGTACTCGGCGCAGGCGCGCCAGCGCATCAGGTCGGCGGCCTCGATCTCGATATGGGCTTCGGCGATAGGGAATTGCACGCCCTGGTTCTGCCCGATCGGGCGGCCGAACACCACGCGGTCACGGGCGTAGGCGCTGGCCTTCTCGATGAACCAGCGGCCATCGCCGATGCACTCGGCGGCGATAAGGGTGCGCTCGGCATTGAGGCCGTCGAGGATGTAGCGGAAACCCTTGCCTTCCTCGCCGATCAGGCTGCTGGCCGGCAGTTCGAGGTTGTCGAAGAACAGCTCGTTGGTCTCGTGGTTGACCATGTTGGCGATCGGTTGCACGGTCAGGCCGTTACCGATGGCTTCGCGCAGGTCGACGAGGAAGATCGACATGCCCTCGGCCTTTTTCTGCACCTGGGGCAAGGGCGTGGTGCGCGCCAGCAGGATCATCAGGTCCGAGTGCTGGATGCGCGATATCCATACTTTCTGGCCATTGATCACGTACTTGTCGCCCTGGCGCACGGCAGTGGTCTTGATCTTGGTGGTGTCGGTACCGGTGGTGGGTTCGGTCACGCCCATCGACTGCAGGCGCAGTTCGCCGCTGGCGAGCTTGGGCAGGTAGTGGCGTTTCTGTTCTTCGCTGCCGTGGCGCAGCAGGGTGAACATGTTGTACATCTGCCCGTGCACGGTGCCGGAGTTGCCACCGCACGCGTTCACCTCTTCGAGGATCACCGACGCCTCGGCCAGGCCCAGGCCCGAGCCGCCGTACGCTTCGGGGATCATCGCCGACAGCCAGCCGGCCTCGGTCATGGCCTTGACGAAGGCTTCCGGGAAGCCTTTTTCTTCATCGATCTTGCGCCAGTAGCTGGCGTCGAACTCGGCGCACAAGGCGCGCACGCCTTCGCGGATGGCGTTGAGGTCATCGCTGTCGTACGTATGCATGGGGGGGGCCCTGTCTGGTATCAGTCGAAAAGCACGTCGGCGCTCTGCGCCACGCCCGCCGCATTGCCGGCCCACAGCTGGGCCTGGCCCGGTGCGCTGATGCGCCCGGCCACTTCGAAGGGGGTCGGTACCGTCAGCGGGCGCACGCCGCGGTAGGCAAAATGGCGCACGTGCTTGCCAGGGTTGGCGCGGATGAACGCACGCAGGTTCAAGGTGGCGATCATCGGGCCGTGCACGACCAGGCCGGCGTAGCCTTCGGTTTCAGTGACGTAGGGGAAGTCGTAGTGGATGCGGTGGCCGTTGAAGGTCACGGCGGAGTAACGGAACAGCAGCGTCGGCGTCGGCGTGACTGTTTCGCTCCAGTCGGCCGGCGCGTCGGCCGGAGCGCTGTCGAGCTTGGGCGGGTTGGGCTCGCGGTAGACGATGTCCTGCTCTTCGCGCACGCACAGCTGGCCGTGTTGCGAGTAGTCGTGGCGCACGGTGACGAACAGCAGCGCGCCGGTACGGCCGTGCTTCTCCTCGATGTGCAGGATGGTCGACAGGCGATGGGCTTCGGCGCCCACCTTGAGCGGGGCGATGAACTCGACCCGGCCCCCTGCCCACATGCGGTTACGGTTGTCGGCCGGAGGCAGGAAGCCGCCGCGTGCCGGGTGGCCGTCCGCGCCCAGTTGCGATTCGGCCACTGGCTCCTGGAAGAAGCACCACATCCACAGCGGTGGCAGCGGTTGGCCGACGGCGGGGGCGGTTTCGCCGAAGGTGGCAGCGATGCGCTTGATCAGGTTGCGGCTGAGCTCATCGACGGCCTCTTCCGTGCGGCCGATCCAGGCACTGTAGTCGATGGGCGGGTGGGAAGCAGTCATAACCAGGGGCCTCTGCATTTGTTGTTATGGGCCGATCATGCGAGGCGCCCGGCATTCTGTGAATTTGCATTTGTGTAAGGCAGCGTTCATGTATGCTGAACGCCTTCGCCTCGACCGGAGCTCCCCATGCATTTCGACCTGGCAGACCTGCGGCTCTTCATCCATATCGGCGAATCGCCGAGCCTGACCCAGGGCGCACGCCGGGCGTTTCTTTCGCCGGCCGCTGCCAGTGCGCGGATCAAGGCGCTGGAGGCGCAGCTTGATACACGCCTGCTGTACCGCGACAGTCGCGGTGTCGAGTTGACCCCGGCGGGGCACAAGCTGCTGATGCATGCGCGCCTGATCATGCGCCAGGTCGACTACCTGAAAGCCGAGTTCACCCAGTTCGGCACCGACCTTGCCGGGCATATCCGCATCTTCGCCAACACCACTGCGGTCACCGAGTTCTTGCCCGAAGTGCTGGCCGGCTTCTTGGCCAAGCGCCCTGGCGTGACGGTCGACCTGCAGGAGCGCCTGTCGCGGGACATCGTGCGCGGTGTGCTCGATGGCAGCAGTGACATGGGCATCATCGCCGGGCCGGTGGAGGCCAGCGGCTTGCAGGTGATGCACTTCAGCACCGACCGCCTGGTGCTGATCGTCCCGGCGGGTCATGAGCTGGCAGGTCGCAAGCGGGTGACGCTTAAGCAGACCCTGGACTTCCAGCACATCGGCCTGCACGACGGCAGCACCTTGCTGAGCTTCCTGCGGGACCATGTGGAGCGCATGGGGTTGAACCTGTCGCTGCGTATCCAGCTGTCGAGCTTCGAGGCGATCTGCCGGCTGGTGGAGGCAGGGGTAGGCATCGGCATCATCCCCGAGTCGGCAGCGCTGCGGCACAGCCAGACCATGGAGCTGGTGACCATCAGCCTGGATGAACCCTGGGCGGTGCGTGAGCGCAGCATCCTGGTGCGTGAGCTGGAGGCGTTGCCGGGGACGGTGCGGGCGTTGATTGCGACGTTGATGCCAGCGGCTTGATACGTCCGGGAGCATGCTGAGGCCACATCAGAAGAAGCTGCGCTGGGCTTTCAGGGTGACCATGCTTTCGCAGTAGGTGTTGATGCCGGCATAGGCGTCGCAGCCGCTGCCGCTGAGGTCGGAGTTGCTGTAGATAAGGTTCAGGTCGATGCCTAGCCAGGGCCGCGACAGCTCCAGCGACCAATCGGAAAAGCCGTTGACATGGCTGCCGTCGCCGATCGTAAAGGGCGTGCCCAGGCGGTGGTGGGCGAGCTTGACGCTCAGGTCGACATCGAACAACGGCAACTGGCCGAAGTCGGCGAACAGCGTGCCGGTGCGGTTGCCCGGGTTGTCTCGCCAGGCGCCGCCGAAACGGCTCCCCAATACCGAAATACCGCCGTACAGGGCATAGCTGTCAGGGCCGGCGATGCTCGGCTGGCTGTAGTGGATCAGGCCCACTTCATAGCCCAGGGTACTGTCGAAGTGGTGTTTATAGCCGGTGTAGCTGTCCAGGCGCAGGGTGGAGTCGGGGGTCACGCCCATGCTCGGCGCGTACTGGCCGAGGTACCAGCCGCTAGGGTGGCTGAGGTCGAGGCCGCCGTGGAAGGCGCCCACCGCACTCGGCGAAATCAGCCCTTGGGCCATGCTGCGTGAGGGCGTGGTGCCGAGCTTGAAGTCGAAGTCGCCCAATTGGCGCTGAATCTGTTGAGCGTGCAGTGGCGGGCTCGAGAGAAGGGCAACAGTCAGCAAGAGAAGGGGCCTGGTCATGGTCACCGTCCTGGAAGGCTTGCTCTTGAGCGGTCGAGGATACCTGCGTTGGTCGCCAGGAGGCTACCGGCGGTGGCCATTTCTCGACCATTGGTCAAGGGCAGCTCAAACCCCGAGCGGTTCGGCGATCTCGATCAGATTCAGGTCAGGGTCACGGACGTACACCGAGCGGATCGGGCCGGTTGCGCCAGTGCGTGCAACGGGGCCTTCGATGATGGGCCATTGCACCTGCTGCAGGTGAGCGATCACCTGGTCCAGGGCGACCTTGCTGATGAAGCACAGGTCAAGCGCGCCAGGTACCGGCAGATGCGCCTTGGGCTCGAACTCATGACCGCGTACATGGATATTGATTTTCTGCTTGCCGTAGCGCAGCGCCAGCCGGTCATTGCCGAAGGTTTCCAGCTGCATGCCCAAGACGCGCGTGTAGAAATCGGTGCAGGCTTCGACATTGGTGGTGGTGAGGACCAGGTGGTCCAGGTGATCGATCATTGGCCAGCCTCGGTGTCAGGGACTGAAGGCGATCAGTCCGGGCAAGGCCATGATAGAGCGCTGAGCCGGCCTTTCAACTCAGCCTTTGATTCCAGGCTGAACTTCGGCAACTTCGGTGATCGCTTGCGAGCTGGCGGAGCGCTCGATGACGCGCTTGCGCAGTTCGTACTCGTCCAGCGACAGGCCCTGGCGCTGGATGGATTCCAGTTGCAGCTGGCGGGTTTCCTCGGCGGTGTAAGGGCGCAGTTCCGGGTGGCTGGCGCAACCGGTGAGCACGGCGATCGCGGTGGCGGTGAGGGTAGCGAGCAGCAGGCGGGCCGTGGTGTTCATCGGGGAAGCTCCAGGATTCGGGCGGTGGGAATCGATGGGGCTAGGTTATTGATTGATGGCGATGGGTAGAAATTGGCGTTGTCGATAGTGACTATTGAGGTTGCTGCAAGTCCTTCGCCTTGATGCTTTCTCAGGGATTTTTTGGATGCCGAAGCTTGCGAGAAGACTGTGGGAACTGACATGTCGTGGCATGGGCCGCATAGCTGCCCTATCCATATGGGGCGCCGGCATCCACGGCAGTTTTGCCGTGGATTGGACGGGTGCGGGAATGGCCGACGGGGGACCCCAGCTTTTACCGTTGTTTTTTGGGGGAGGTGGGGGCGGTGCGGGACTCCAAATCCATTTCGGCGGGCCATTGGACTTTGGGGGCACGTTGATCGAAAGGGTTGGAATGAATGCCCTCGTTCCAGTCCCAAGGTGAGTGGACGAAATCGGGAAGTGCTTCGGGCCCCTGCTGCATGAATAGCCTCACGATTGCCCAATATTGCTCACCCACTTCTATACTGTCAGCGAAGAGCACGCGATCTATTACTTCGTTTGTACCAGGCATGCAAATTGATATCATGACTTTCTCCATTAACCCGCCATACCCCATGGGTGCATACAGGCGGTAGGCTTCGGCGGTAAGGTCATCCCAGTTGTAAACAACGGGTTTTATGCCCCAGCGCTTGATGCTGAATGGATGAAATAAATCAGTTCTATATTGGTAGAAATAGACCTTTCGGCGTTTCCTGTTAAAGCGGATCGGCTCATCGCGAGGTTGTTCGATATCCATGCGGATATGAGGAACTAAAAGCATGATTGTCGTTATGTTGGCAGCTAAAAAAAGCGCTATGAATTCCAAGTCGACTCGGGTTGCTACAAAAAAATTATAGTATATTGCCGCTGCTGTTATGCATGTCGTTGCTATTAATGTTATGGCTCCTGTTATCAGGGAGAAGCCCCTGAGCTTCATAGGCGGTCTGGGTATTTCAATGGCAATCTCGTCGACATGATTCGGCGGTGGATTCAAATTGGCTATGCCTGGTTTCACGACGCTAGGAGCGTGAGTGGCAGGTAGGTCATATTTCCAGCCAACGGCACGATGGGGTTCGCTCATTATGCCTCCCCCTGAACTGCAATTTCGGCATACGCATTCGCTATGTTTCGGTCTGGCCAATAAGCTATGAGTAGTGTAGCCGCCGTGATGTTATGGTTTCCAATGTCTGAAGTCAGTTCAATGGTCCCGTTGAAATGCACAGAGTGGTATTCGTCTCCGTTTTGAATGATTTTGCGACGGCTCTTTTTGATTGACAAAGAGTCTGCTAGGTAATCAGGCGTTGTGGAGACTTTAGAAGTTGTCATCGAGGAAAATCTAGCGGTTCTGGTTTTCTGGAATGGTGGCGAGAAGCGGTCATCTACGATTACCTCTCCGCCGACGTAGTCGGGCGCCATGCCATCGCCATATCGATGAATTACGAGTATCCAATGATATCCGGAGGTTGCTTCGGAATAGTGTGGAAGTGTGAATTGAAATTTCAGGCTGCGTTTTATTTCCAGGTTAACAAGTCCGCCTATTTTTGAACTGATTGCATTATCTGCTCGTTCAGCTTTGAACACTAGCCCGCCGTCCAGTTCCAAGGTGGCTGCATTTAACTCGGCAAGCGCGATGTCAGCATGGGTTGGTGAACTCCAATGAATGCGAGGTAATTCGTTGGCGATTCCGAAGTAGCAACGGTTAGCCCATTGTTCCAGTCGCGTTGACTCCTTCTTCTCAGCCCATTTGATAATCATGTATGTGATAGTGCTTATAATTATTGTGGTGCCTAGCGCTCCAATTAACAGCGGGCTGAATACAGCTCGAATTGCACTGGCAACTCCGCCAATGGCCAAGGCTGCAGCGAACCCGTATCCAAGAGCAGCTTTACCATCTCCATCATCGTATTTGCGTTTTGCAGCCATCATCAAATAAATAGATTCGAAGATGCCTGCGGCAGCGCTGATCGTGGCCCCGAATCTGGCAATGGTGCGGCCAACAGTGATGCTGTTAGGTGAGCTCGTTTTGTGGGGCATAAGTAGCCCTATTAATTCTATGCTGTTGCCAGCGATGCCAATGCTGGAGCCATAAAATGCCACTAAGGCTTCAGGGGACTTCGAACCAATCTCTTCTTCTGCTTTCTTCAGGTTCTTGCCAAGGCTGTCGCTCGTCAAATAAAGCCCTCCCAGCGAAAGCAGCAACTCCCAGCCTTTTCCCGTTCCCCGTATCCCGCTAAAGCTGTCGCGGACCAATTGCGATGCTTGGCCCGCACTGATCTTCATGCCATTCAGTGTTTTCCGCGCATCAAGTTCCAGCGTTCCCGCCGCAACCGTAATGTCCACCAACGCCATCTTCGCTGCATCATTCAATTGGTTGACGTTGAG
>NZ_JABWRP020000035.1 GCF_014269035.2 Pseudomonas vlassakiae | reverse complement strand
ACTGTACCGCACCGGCGACCTGGCGCGCCAGCGCGAGGACGGGGTGATCGAATATGCCGGGCGCATCGACCATCAAGTGAAGATCCGCGGCCTGCGTATCGAGCTGGGCGAGATCGAAGCCCGCCTGCAGGAACTGGAGGCGGTGCGCGAAGCCGTGGTGGTGGCAGCGGACGGCCCAAGCGGCAAGCAGCTGGTGGCCTATGTGGTGGCAGAACAGGCCGACAGCCTGGACGGGATCAAGGCACATCTGGCCGCTGTACTACCGGACTACATGGTGCCGAGCCAGTGGGTGCTGCTCGAGCGCATGCCGCTGTCGCCCAATGGCAAGCTCGACCGCAAGGCCCTGCCGAAGCCGGAGCTGGGCCAGTCGCGGCACGAGTACGTGGCGCCGCAGAGCGAGCTGGAACAACGCCTGGCCGCGATCTGGCAGGCCGTGTTGAAGGTCGAGCAGGTGGGTCTGAACGACAACTTCTTCGAACTGGGCGGCGACTCCATCGTCTCGATTCAGCTGGTCAGCCGTGCCCGCCAGCAAGGCCTGTGCTTCACGCCCAAGGACGTTTTCGAACAGCAGACCTTGCAGCGTCTGGCCGCCGTTGCCGGACACAGCGAAGCCAGCCAGGTCGAGCAAGCGCCGGTGACAGGCGAGGCGCCGTTGCTGCCGATCCAGCAACTGTTCTTCGAAACCGCCATTCCAGCCCGTCATCACTGGAACCAGGCCTTGCTGTTGGCGCCTGTCGAAGCCTTGGATGGCGAGCTGCTGGGCGCCGCGCTGGCGCATGTGACGTTGCACCACGATGCCTTGCGCCTGCGCTATCGCCAGGAAGCCGCGGGCTGGGTCCAATACCACGCTGCGGTCGACCAGGCCGTCCAATTGCAGTGCGTTCAGGTCGAAAACCTCGAACAGACAGCTGCCGAGGCCCAGCGCAGCCTGTCGCTGGAGCATGGGCCACTGTGCCGCGCGCTGCTGGCGAGCCTGGCCGACGGTAGCCAGCGCCTGCTGCTGGTCATCCACCACTTGGTCATCGATGGTGTTTCCTGGCGCATCCTGCTGGAGGACCTGCAGTCAGCTTATCGCCAGCTGCAGGCGGGGCAGGCGTTGCAGTTGCCAGCCAAGACCAGCTCCTACCAGACCTGGGGCGAGCAATTGGCAGCCCATGCGCAGTCCCCGGCCATGGCCGCCGAACTGGATTATTGGCAGGCGCAGCTTGCCGGTGGCGGCGAAGGCATCCTTGCCGATCACCGCGATGGCAGCCAGGCCAGACGCCATGCCCACACCCTGACCAGCCGCTTCGACCCGGCATTGACCCGTGCCTTGCTGCAGGACGTACCGGCGGCTTACCGCACTCAGGTCAACGACCTGCTGCTGACCGCCTTGGCCCAGGCGCTGTGCGCCTGGAGCGGCGAGGCGTCGGCACTGGTGCAGCTGGAGGGGCATGGGCGTGAAGCGCTGTTCGACACTACCGACCTTTCGCGCACCCTGGGCTGGTTCACCAGCCTGTATCCGGTGCGCCTGCAACCTGCTGCCGATATCGGCACGTCGATCAAGCTCATCAAGGAACAACTGCGCAGCGTGCCGAACAAAGGCCTCGGCTACGGCCTGTTGCGCCACCTGGGTCCACAGGCAGCCCGGGACGCGCTGGCTGCCCTGCCGCAGCCACGCATCACCTTCAACTACCTGGGGCAGTTCGATGCCGGCTCGGCAGAGGATGCGCTGTGGCGTCTGGCCGATGAATCGGCCGGCAGCGGGATCGACGACGATGCACCGCTGGGCAACTGGCTGAACCTGGATGGCCAGGTTCACCAGGGCGTGTTGAGCCTGAACTGGACATTCAGTACCTGCACCTTCGAGGCAAGCCGGGTTCAGGCGCTGGCGAACGCCTTCGAAAGTGCTCTGCGGGCCCTGGTGGAGCATTGCCGGCAACCCGGCAACCACGGTGTAACCCCGACAGACTTCCCGCTGGCCGGCCTTGACCAGGCCCAGCTCGATTCGTTACCGGTGGCTGTGGATGACATCGAGGACGTGTATGCGCTGTCACCGATGCAGGAAGGCATGCTGTTCCATACCCTGTCCGACGGCGGCTCGGCGTTGTACGTCAACCAGGTCTGCCTGCCGGTCGACGGCCTCGATCCGCAGCGCTTCGCGGCGGCCTGGCAACGGGTCATGGCCCGCCACGACATCCTGCGTACCAGCTTCCACTGGCAAGGGCTGCCGCGCCCGGTGCAGGTGGTACACCGCCAGGCCCGCCTGGACGTCGAGTTGCTCGACTGGCGCGGTGAGGCGGTGGATGAGCAGCGCCTTGCCGAGCGCGCCGAAGCGGAGTGCGCTCGCGGCTTCGACCTGACCCGTGCGCCACTGCAGCGGCTGCTGCTGATCCGCGTGGCCGAGCAACGCTACCACCTGGCCTGGACCAGCCACCACATTCTCATGGATGGCTGGTCCAGCTCGCAGTTGTTCGGCGAGGTGATGGAGCAGTACCACCAAGGCCACAGCACGGGTGAGGTGGGCCGGTACCGCGATTTCATCGCCTGGCTGCAGCGCCAGGACCAGGACGCTCTCGAGCGTTTCTGGAAAGGCCGCCTGCAACGCCTGGACGAACCAACCTCACTGAGCCAGGCCGTGCACCCGCGGCATGTCAGTGACGAACAGGGCCACCACGCGCTGTACACCCGTTGGGACGCCGAGCGCACGGCTCGCCTGCAGCAGCGCTGCCGCGAGTTGCGCATCACTGCCAATACCTTGGTCCAGGGCGCCTGGCTGCTGTTGCTGCAGCGTTACACCGGCCAGGCGGCGCCATGCTTCGGCGCGACCGTCGCCGGGCGGCCGGAGGGCCTGCCAGGGGCCGAGCGCATGCTGGGGCTGTTCATCAACACCCTGCCGGTCATTGGCCGGATGGACGCCGAACAGTCCCTGCTCGACTGGTTGCAGGCCTTGCAGCACGACAACCTGGAACTGCGCGAGCACGCCCATGCCCCGTTGGCCGACGTCCAACGCTGGTCGGGGCAGGGGGGGCAGCCGTTATTCGACAGCATCATCGTTTTCGAGAACTACCCGATCGACCAGCGCCTGGGTGATAGCGCTGCCAGCGGGCTGAGCTTCGGCGAGTCGTCCAACCACGACGTGACCAACTTCCCCATGGACCTGGCGGTGCACCTGGGCGAGCAGCTGTCCATCGAATACCTGTACCTGCGCGGCTGTTTCAGCGAGCCAGTGGTGCAGGGCATTCGCGACATGATGGAGCATCTGCTGGAAGAAATGCTCGCCAACCCGCAGGTGTCACTGGGCAACCTGCAGCGCCTGCCGCAAGCACAACGCACAGCACTGCAGGACTGGAGTGCGGCACCCGGGAATGGCTGGCAGGCGCAGCCGCTGGTGGAGTTGATCGGCCGCCATGCCGAACTGCGCCCCCACGCGCTTGCAGTGCAATGCGGGGGCCAGCAACTTGCCTACCTGGAGCTGGAGCGCTCGGCCAATCGCTTGGCCAACCGTCTGCAAGCATCGGGCGCGGGGCCTGAAGTGGTCGTCGGTGTTGCCCTGGAACGTTCGGTGCAAACCCTGGTGGCCTTGCTGGCGGTGATGAAAACGGGCGCCGCCTACCTGCCGCTGGATATTGACTACCCGGCCGAACGCCTGGCCTACATGGTCGAGGACTCGGGTATGGCCTTGCTGATTACCGAGGATGCGCTGCAGGCGCGCGTGCCCGCACCGGCTGCCCTGCGACGCGTACTGCTGGACAGCGGCGACCCGTACAGCTGGCCGGAAACCGCACCCGTGTTGCAGGCCCGGCCTGGCAACCTGGCCTACCTGATCTATACCTCGGGCTCTACCGGTCGGCCGAAAGGCGTGGCGGTGCCGCAAGGGCCGTTGAGCATGCATTGCCAGGCCATTGCCGAGCTGTACGAGATGGAGCCTGGAGTGCGCGAACTGCACTTCATGTCGTTCGCCTTCGATGGGGCCCATGAACGCTGGCTGACCACCTTGATGGTCGGTGGCACGCTGGTGATTCGCGATGGCAGCCTGTGGACGCCGGAGCAGACCTGCCGTGCGCTGCACGAACAGCGAATCGACATCGCCTGCTTCCCGCCGGCCTACCTCAAGCAGATGGCGGAATTCGTCGAAGGCAGTGGCATGCCGGCGCCGCCCGTGCGCATTTACTGCTTTGGTGGTGATGCGGTACCGGAACGCAGCTTCGAGCAGGTCCGGGCGGCGCTGCGCCCGCGTTACTTCACCAATGGCTATGGCCCCACCGAGACCGTGGTCACGCCGTTGCTGTGGAAAGCGGCGGGCAATGACCGTTGCGGCGCCGACTACGCGCCCATCGGGCGTGCCGTAGGGGAGCGCAGCCTGCATGTGCTGGACGAGCAGCTCAACCCGTTGCCGGTGGGCTTTGCCGGCGAACTGTACATTGGTGGTGAAGGGGTTGCCCGCGGCTATCAGAACCGGCCCGGGCAGAGCGCCGAGCGCTTCGTGCCCGATCCGTTCGGCAGCCCCGGCGCGCGGTTGTACCGCACCGGCGACCTGGTGCGCCTGCGCCAGGATGGCATCCTCGATTACCTGGGGCGTATCGACCAGCAGGTGAAGATCCGTGGCTTCCGTATCGAACTGGGCGAAGTCGAAGCGGCGCTGCGTCGCCAGTCGGGTGTCGAGGACGCCTTGGTGGTGGCGCGTGACAGTGCCTCCGGCAAGCAGTTGGTGGGCTACGTGGTTGGTGATCAGTCACTGTCGGGCGACAGCCTGAAAATGGCTCTGCGCGCCAGCCTGCCAGACTGGATGGTGCCGCTGCAGGTGATGGTGCTGCCCGCGTTCCCGGTCACGCCCAATGGCAAGCTGGATCGCAAGGCGCTGCCGGAACCGAGCTTCCAGCAGGAGGCCTATGTGGCGCCGCGCAACGCCCAAGAGCAGTTGCTGGCCGAGATCTGGGCGCAGGTGCTGCAGGTCGGGCAGGTCGGCATCGAAGACAACTTCTTCGAGCTGGGCGGCGATTCGATTCTCAGCTTGCAGGTGGTGTCGCGGGTGAAGAACCACCCTGACTTGGACCTTGACCTGAAGCTGCGCGACCTGTTGCGTTACCAGACCATCGCCGGCATTTGCGAGCGGCCTGCCGAGACGGTTTCCGGCCCGGTGGCGGACGGCAGCCAGGTGGCGGTCGAGGGTGCGTTCCGCTTGCTGCCGATCCAGGAGTGGCTGTTCGCCGAAGACATGCGCGAGCCGCAGCACTTCAACCAGGCGCTGATGCTCAAGGCGCGCGGTGCGCTGGACCTGGATGCGCTGGAACGGGCGCTGGCCCTGATCCAGCGGCATCACGATTCGTTGCGCCTGCGCTTCAGTCGCGAGAGCGGCCGTTGGCTGCAGCACTACCTGGGCGAAGGCGCTGATGCGCCGCAGCTGTGGCGCCGCGAGGCTGCCGACGCCGAGGCGCTGGAGCGGTTGGCCAACCAGGCGCAACGCAGCCTGGACCTGGCCGACGGCCCCATGTGGCGTGCGATGCACGTGACCATGGCCAATGGTGAGGCACGCCTGTTGCTGGTCATCCACCACCTGGTGGTGGATGCGGTGTCCTGGCGTGTGCTGCTGGAGGACCTGCGCAGCGCCTACGAGGCCTGTTGCCAGGGCCAGCTGCCCACGCTGCCGATGCGCAGCAGCAGCTACCGCGCCTGGGTCGAGCGACTGGCAGCGGATGCCGGGCGTATCGCTGCCGAGCAAAGCGACTGGTGGCTGGCGCAACTGGACCGCCCGGGGCAGGACTTGCCGTGCGACAACCCGCGGGGGCGCAACCAGGTCTGTGAGCAGGCCGTGGCCAGGGTAGTGCTCGACAGCCGCTCGACCAGCCGTCTGTTGAAGGAGGCGCCTGCCGCCTATGGCACGCAGATCAACGACTTGTTGCTGACTGCCCTGGGCCGTGTGCTGTGTCGTTGGACCGAGCAGGAATCGGTGCTGGTGCAACTGGAAGGTCATGGCCGCGAAGACCTCTTCGAGGCACTCGACCTCTCGCGCACGCTGGGTTGGTTCACCAGCATGTTCCCGGTGCGGCTGCAGCCTGAGGCGGACATCGGCAGTTCGATCCTGGCCATCCAGGGGCAACTGCAGGCAGTGCCCGACAAGGGCATCGGTTATGGCGTGCTGCGCTACCTCGGCGAGCCTGCGCTGGGTGAGCGCCTGGCGCGTCTGCCGCAGGCACGGATCACCTTCAACTATCTGGGGCAGTTCGACCAGAGCTTCGACGACAAGGCACTGCTGGTGCCGGCTGCCGAAGGGACGGGGGACTGCTACAGCCCCGTCGCTCGCCTGGGCAACTGGCTGGAGGTGATCGGCCAGGTCTACGACGGCTGCCTGGCGCTGCGCTGCATCTACAGCACTCGCCGCTACCGCCCCGAGACCGTGCAGGCGCTGATGGACAGCTACTGCACCGAGCTGGAACTGTTGATCGAGCACTGCCTGGAACGTCTGGGCTGACCCTTCCCTCATCCAATCGGGGGAGGCCGCCGCAGGCCTCCCGCTCTTCGAGGAACACCATGCTGCATCCTGAACTTGAAGCTTTTCTCGACCTGGCTGAAGCCAACGCGGGCAACGCACCGTTTCATCAGATGAAACCTGAAGAAGCCCGCCGGGTCTTTGAGCAGTCCACCGAGCAACTGCGCTGGGCCGCGCCTGAGGGCTTGGCCATCCAGACGCTGCACGCCCCGGCCCGGGATGGTGCGGCCATACCGCTGCGCCTGTATCGGCCGCCACGGGCAATGGCTCAGCTGCCGGTTCTGGTGTATTTCCATGGCGGCGGTTTTGTCGTCGGCAGCCTCGACAGCCATGACGGTGTCTGCCGCGAACTGTGCGCGAGGGCCGGCTGCGCGGTGCTGGCAGTGGGTTATCGACTCGCGCCTGAACACCGCTTCCCGGTCGCCCTGGAGGACGGACAGGATACCTTGGCCTGGCTGGCCAGGCAGGCCGGGCCGTTGGGGCTGGACAGCGCACGCGTTGCGTTCGGCGGCGACAGCGCCGGTGCGACGCTGGCCACGGTGCTGGCCATCGAAGCGGCGCAGCTGGGGGAGCGAGCGACGCTGACGCCTTGTGCCCAGCTGCTGTGCTACCCGGTTACCGATGCCAGCCGGCAGAGTGTCTCGCGTACGCTGTTCGGCGAAGGCTACCTGCTGGAAAGCGATACGCTGGAATGGTTCTACAACCATTATGCGCGCACCCCGCAGGACCGCCAGGACTGGCGTTTCTCACCGTTGCTGGCCGAGGATCTGAGCGGTGTGGCGCCGGCCATCGTTGCCCTGGCCGGGCTCGATCCGTTGCTGGACGAAGGCCGGGCTTACGTCGAGCGCTTGCGCGCGGCGGGGGTGGCTGTCGAGGTGATGGAGCTACCGGGGCTGACCCATGACCTGCTGCGCATGGCCTCGGTAGTGCCGGATGTGCTGCGGGTGCATGAGCAGTTGTGTGTGGCGTTGACCCGGTGCTTCGGCAACTGAGTGAGGGGCAAGCAAAAGGGGCCGCTAAGCGGCCCCTTTGGTGTTCAGGCAACCCACCTCAGAAGTCGCCCTTGAGCGTCAGCATGAAGTTGCGTGGCTCGCCGTAGTAGTTACCCCAACCGGTGGCACCGATGGTGGAGTAGTACTTCTTGTCGAACAGGTTGTTGCCGTTGACCGCCACGGTCCAATGCTCGTCCAGGCGATACTGCACACGGCCACTCCACAGGGTGTAGCCCGGCTGCTCGATACGGATGTCGCCTTGGCGGCGGAAGTTGTCGCTCTGGCTGGACACACCTGCACCGACCGTCCAGCGAGCCAGTGCGCCATCGAGCTGGTAATCACCCCAGACTTTGAGCATGTGCCGCGGAATGAAGCTGGAGGTGAACGTTAGCTCGGTCGGGTCGGTATCGTTGATGGTCTTCAGGTACTTGGTCTGGGTGTAGGTGTAGCCGGCCAGCAGTTGCAGGCGGTCGATCGGCGAGCCGCTGATCTCGGCCTCGAAGCCCTGGGCACGGACTTTGCCACTGTCCGTGTAGCAATAACCGTCACTGGAACCTGCACAGACATTTTCATAATCGGTTTCGGCACGGTGGTCTTCGATGGTACGGAACAGGTTGAACGAGGTATTCACGTTGCCGTCGAGCAGTTCGCCCTTGATACCCAGTTCATAACTGCCGCCAGTCTTGGGTTGCAGCGATTGACCGTCGGCAGTGGTCAGGTTGCCTTGCGGCTGGAAGATCTGCGCGTAGCTGGCGTAGGCGGTCCACTGGTCGTTCAGGTCGTAGAGCACGGCGCCAAAGGGAGTGACTTCGCCGTTTTCCTTGCTGCGGATATGCTCCCAGGTATCCCAGCGCTGGGTATAGGAATCGCGGTCGTTGCGGTACCAGCTGACGCGGGTACCCAGCACCAGGGTGAGTGGTTCGGCCAGCTTCAGGCGCAGGTTGGCATAGGTGCCCCACTGGGTGGTGGTGGAGTCGGTCGGAAACGGGCCGCCGCGCAGGGTGCCGGTCTGGTAGTCGGCCTTCGATGGATGCGGGAAGTTATCCGACGGGTCGAAAGGGTTCTGCGTGCCGCTCAAGGCCAGCAGGGCGAAGTAGTCATGGTTGTTCTGGCGGCTGGCGTTGGCCCCGACGATCAGCTCGTGCTCGAGGCCGAACGCCTCGAACTTGCCATCGATGTAGCTATCGAAGCCGTAGTCGGTCTGGTCGTAGTCGAAACGGCCGGAATAGCGTCCCATCGCACCGGTGGTGGCACCGACCGGCACCGAGCCTTCGGAGTAGCCGTACTCGATGTTCTGGTTGTTGTGGGTATAGACCGACGCGAAGTTCAGCGACCAGTCATCGTTGAAGCGGTGCTTGAGGTCGGCGAAACCGGTGATGCGCTCGCTTTGCAGGTCGTTCCAGCTGGCACCCAGGCAGGTCGAGCGGGACAGCTTCAGGTCGCTGCCATCGGCGTAACGGGGCAGGCCGTGGTAGCAAGGCGAGGCGTCGACATCCTCGTAGGCCAGGCCGAAGCCCAGGGTGGTGTCGGGCGTCACATCCCAGTCGATGGCACCATAGGCGACGCGGTCCTGGCGATCGGCGTTGTCGTAGAAGTACTGCTTGTCCTGCAGCGCCGCCACGGCGCGGCCGCGTACGGTGCCTGACTCGTTCAGCGGGCCGCCCACGTCCACCTGGCTGCGGTAGTTGTCCCAGCTGCCGGCGGAGAGGGTCACGCTGGTGTGGGCCTTGTCCTGGCCACGCTTGCGCACGAAATTGACGCCGCCGGCAGAGGAGCCGGAGCCCTTCATCATGCCGGCCGCACCCTTGAGGATCTCGACGCGGTCATAGAACGCCATGTCGCTGGAAAAGCTGTTGGCCTGCACATAGTTGCCGCCCACGTCCAGGGGCACGCCATCGTACTGGTACTGGCCGTCGAGGTTGAAGCCGCGGGAGTAGAAGTACTTGCCGCCCATGGGCGAGTCGTAGGTGGTAATACCGGGCGTCTTGTCCAGCACCTGCTCGAGGGTGTTGAGGTTCTGGTCGTCGAGCATCTTGCGGGTCATGACGGTGACCGACTGCGGCGTTTCCTTCAGGGTATGGACGCCTTTGCCAATGGTCACGGCGCGTGCGGCATACGAGTTGGTCCCCTCACTCGTGGCATTCAGTGTGTTGGCATCGATGTTCAGTGGCCCCAGTTCCACTGCCGACGCCCCGGATGCGCCATTGAGAATCACAGTATGGCCGTTGAGCTGGTAGGTCAGGCCGCTGTCACGCAGCAGCAGGCGCAGCGCCTGCTCCGGCTCCATGTTGCCGCGTATCGCCGGTGCGGTGGTGTTACGCACGGTGTCCGGGCTGTACAGCAGTTGCAGGTCGGCCTGCCTGGCCAGCGCGTTGAGCGCCCCGACCAGCCCTTGTGATGGGATATCCAGTTGCACAGGCTCGGCATTGGCGTTCATCGCGGCAGCCAGTGTACAGGCCAGCAGCGACGGGGAAAGCAAGGCCAGTGACGTTCTGCGGATTGCCCTGGCAAGTGGTGAAAACGTGTTGGTGGTCATGCTGGTACTCAGTATTGGCAGATTACATATGAGTTTTATTCGCATTTATGTAACGTTCCGACCCGCAAGAACCGGAAAAGTCAGACCGAAAATTCTGTAACGGCTGTTTCAACGCGCTTCCCGTCGCGCAGACGCAGCAGGTGATCGGCGACGTCGAAGTAGCGGTCGTCGTGGCTGATGACGATGATGGTCTTGCCCAGGCGCTTCAGTTCCGGCAGCAGTTCGGTGTAGAAAATGCGCCGGAAGGTCGGATCCTGGTCGGCCGCCCATTCGTCGAACACCAGTACCGGGCGTTTCTCCAGCCAGGCATTGACCAGCGCCAGGCGCTTGCGCTGGCCGGTGGAAAGGTCGGTGGTGGTGAAGGCGCCGTCGCGGATCTGTACCTTGTGCGCGATCTCCAGCCGTTGCAGGTACTTGCCGGCATCCTCGGGCAGGGCCTGGGCGTCCTGCAGCAGGTCATCGAACAGGTAATAGTCGGCGAACACGGTGGTAAACAGCTGACGGTAGTCGTCGCGGTTGGCTGCGGTGACGGCTTGGCCATCGAGCAGGATCTCGCCTTGCTGCGGTGCATACAGCCCCAGCAGCAGCTTGATCAAGGTGGTCTTGCCGCAACCGTTCTCGCCGACGATGAACAGGATGTCGCCCTGTTCGATGCGCAGGTTGATCGGCCCCAGGGCGAACGGTGCCGCGCCGGCTACTGGCGCAAAGGCAAAACCGACGTTGCGCAGTTCGAGGCTGCGGATCTGTTGATCGGGCACTTCGGCGGCCGCAAGCAGCAGGTGAGGCTCGGGTGAGGAAAACTGCTGCGACAGTTCGGCAATGCGGCGGAAGGCGATCTGCGCGCGGCTGACGATCGGCAGGGTCGAGACCAGGTGTTCCAGCGGCCCCTTCATGTACAGCAGTACCAGCACGAAGCCACTGGTGACCTTGGGGTCGCTGACCAGCTGGGCCTGTTGCAGGGCCAGCACCAGGCCGATGACCACGAAGAACAGCATCGAGCCCAGGCTCTTGGCGATGACGAAAATGTTGATCGAGTGCACGTGGGTGTCGCGGATGTAGTTCGCCGTGCGGCTGATGCGGTCGTTGAACATGCGCTGGCGGCGCGGCCGGCTGATGCGCAGTTCCTTGGCGCCGGAGGCAACACCGTCGTAGTGCTTCTGCAGTTCGTCCTCGGCTTCGCGCGCTGCATTGAAACCGCGAATGCCGCGCACCCGTGCAATGTACTGCACCGCAGTACCGAGCAGCACGGCAAGGGCGGCGATCAGGAACATCGGCCAGGACAGCTGCGCCAGGTAACCCAGGCAGCCCAGGGTCACCGACAACGAGATGGCCAGTGGCGCGAAGGCGAAAGCGAAGTCGCTGATGGTATCGACGTCATGGGTCAGCACCGGGATCAGGCGGTGGCTGCGGTAGAGTTCGATCTGTTCGATGGGGGCGCTGAGCACCTTCTCGCCCAGGTCGCGGCGCAAACCGGCGATGACGTGCTGGCCCACATAGTTGGTGCCGATGTCCGAGGCGATGGAGGAGGCCAGTGCCACCAGGCAGATGCCGGCGAACGCCAGCACCACACCCCAGCTCAGGGCACCCGGCGCATGCAGCAGGTTATTGATGTTGGCCAGCAGCAGGGTGATGCAGAAGCCGCCGACGATGCCCAGCCCGACGGCAAAGGCGACAATCAGCCGGTAGGGTTTGAGCAAGCCGAGGAGTTCGCGAAGTGCGCCAGGGGTCGATCGGTTCATGGTGGGTTCCTGGTGGATGCGCGGATGCGCTTTGGGGCGCTATGCAAGGCAGGCGCCGTGCGGGCCTTTGCCCTGTGATGAAGACGTTCGGGAAGCGTTCTTATTTAGGAGGCCCAGACCCTGGGCCTGGGCAGCTACGGCAAGTGGGGCTCAGAGCTCGCGCGCTACCCGGAAGCCCAGCCAGTCGCCGCGCACATAAGGTTCGCGGTAGTTGCGGTTGCCGGAGCGGGAGAACACCGGCGCTTCGCTGTAGTCGTTGCCGCGAATGTGGTGGTACTCGCAGCTCGCCTCCATCCAGGCGCTGCCATCGGCCGGGGCACCGACATAGTTGTCGTGCCGGCAGTCGGCGACCCATTCGTAGACGTTGCCGTGCATGTCGTACAGGCCGAACGCGTTGGCCGGGAAGCTGCCGGCGGGCGAGGTGTAGTTGTAGCCGTCGGCGGCGCCGTAGGTGTTGGCGTGCTGGGCGATGCTGTAGTCCTTGCCTTCATCGAAGGGGAACGGGAACGGGCCGCTGGAGCCTGCGCGGGCGGCGTATTCGCGCTCGGCTTCGCTGAGCATGCGGTAGTGCTTGCCGGTCTTCTTCGACAGCCAGGCGACGTAGGCCTTGACCTCGTCGTAGCTGATGCACACCGCCGGTTGGTCGGGGCCCTGCGGGTAGCTGGGCTTGCCGTTGGTGCAGCGCCGGCCGGGGCGGTCGTCGCCGTCGGGGAGGGTGACCTTGGCGTCGCGCTGCCAGGCCTGCAGCTGTTTGGCTTGCACCTGGAACTGGCTGATGGCGAAGGGTTTGGCGAAGGTCACGGTGTGCATCGGGCCTTCGTCCGGCTGGCGGCCGACTTCATCGTCAGGCACGCCCATGGTGAAGCTGCCAGCGGGCAGCACCACCATGGGCGGGCAATCCTTGCAGTCCTTGAACGTCTGGCCGGGTGCGTGGGCATCGGCGGCCAGGGCCGGGGCGCTGGCGAGCAGGGCGGCCACCAGGGCCAGGGGGGGGAAGGTGTGCATGGCGGTTCTCTTGAAAGGCAAAAGGTCAGGCGAGTTGCGGGGCGAGAATGGTCATCACCCGGTCGATCTCGGCCTCGTCGTTGAGCAGGCTCGGGGCCAGGCGCACTACCGGGCCGACGTCACGGTCGACGGCGTCGCTGATCACCTTGTTGGCCATCAGGTGACGGGCGACGGCATCGCAGTCGCGGCCCTCGACGCGGAAGAAGGTGAAACCGGCAGAAAGCTGGCTGCTGCGCGGCGTCACCAGCTGCACCTTGGGGTGCTCGGCGAGGCGCTGCTTGAGGTAGCCGTTGAGCTGGTGCACGCGGGCCTGGACATCGGCCTTGCCCAGTTGCAGGTGCAGTTCGAACGCTTTGCCCAAGGCCAGGCGATGGTCGAAGGCGTGGTAGCCACCGGGGGTCATCAAGGTGCCGAAGTTATCGCCCTTGGTGAAGGTCGGCAGGCTCGGCACCAGGTAGGGCTGGGGCTTGGCTTCGCGAGCGATGATCACGCCGGTGCCGCGTGGGCCGAACAGCCATTTGTGGGTGCCGGCGATGAAGTAGTCGCAGTGGAAGTCGGCGAAGTTCACGTCCTCGATGCCGAAGCCGTGCACGCCGTCGACCACATAGATGATCTGGTCCTGCTCGTCACGGCTTTGGTTAAGCGTTTTGACCAGTTCACCGACTTCGCGGATCGGCAGCTTGACGCCGCTGCCGGACTGCACCCAGGTCATGCCAAGCACGCGGGTTTCCGGGCGGATGGCCTGGCGGAGGTTGCCGAGCATTTCGTCCACCGAGGCCAGTTGCGGCTCCTTGAACAGCGTCACGCGGCGCACCTGGGTGCCCGTCAGCCGCTCGCGGTAGGCGAGGCGGGTATTGGTGGAGTAGTGCTCATGGGCGCTGACCAGGATCTCCTTGCCTGCCGCCACCTGCAGGCCGCCGTAGATCATCGACAAGCCTTCGGTGGTGCTGCCGGTCAGGGCCACCTGGCCTGGCTGCACGCCGAAGTAGCGGCCGGCCCAGTTGCGCACTTCATCTTCATAGCCCCAGAGCTCCTCGCGGTCCCAGTCGACCATTTCGCCCGGGTTCTGGTCCAGCCGCGCGCGGAAGCGGGCAATGGCCTCGCTGACCACTCGGGGGTGGGAGGCGAGCAGGAAATTGCAGAAGTGCAGGTAGGCCGGGTCGAGGTCGAACTGCTGGCGCAAGGCCTGCCATTTGTTCAGGCCGGTTGTTGCCACAGGCGCGGCCGCCATGGCGGTCTGGGCAAAACTGCCGGTCAGGGGCAGGGCGGCGGCGAGCAGGCCGGCCTGCTTGAGAAAGCTGCGACGGTCGTTCATCAGCCACGCTCCGCTTGGCGGTTGCCACCAGGCTTGGCGAGGCGTTGCACCTCTTCCCACACCCGCAGGAAGTTGCCACCCCACAGCTTGGCGATGTCAGCGTCGGAGTAACCGCGCTGGATCAGCTCGGCGGTGACATTGCGTGACTCGCCGACGTTCATCCAGCCGGTGACGCCGCCACCGTCGTTGAAGTCGGAAGCGATGCCGACATGGTCGATGCCGATCTTGCGCACGGTGTAATCGATGGCGTCGACCAGGTCCTTGACCGTGGCGCGGGGCTCTTCGTCGAGGATGGTGTACAGCGCGCTGGCGTACTCGCCGAACTTTTTCTCGGGCCAGATCGAGATGATCGCGTCACCGGGCATCAAGGCATTGGCCAGGCCATTGAGCGGCTGCAGGTCGAAGCGCTTGCGCAGGGCATTGAGCTTGTCCAGGGTGGCCTGGCTCAGCGGCTTGAGGTAGGCCGGGAAGCCTACTACCTGCACCACGCCGCCGCTGTGCTTGATCGTTTGCAGCTCGTGGTCGCTGAGGTTGCGCGGGATGTCCACCAGCGCCCGCGGTGCCGAGTGGGAGGCGACCATCGGCGCGCGGCTCAGGCGGGCGACGTCTTCCAGGGCCAGGGTGGACATCTGTGACACGTCGATGATCACCCCCAGGTCGTTGAGCCGGCCCACCGCCTGCTCGCCCAGCGGCGACAGGCCACCAAGGGCATCCGGGGTGTCGTTGAGGAACGGCAGCGGACGCGAGGAGTCGGCCCAGGCGTTGTTGCCCACGTAGCTGAAGCCGAACATGCGCATGCCGCGTGCGGCCCAGGTGTCCAGGGCATCGAGGTCGTGGCCCAGCGGGTAGGCATTGAGCATGCTGAGGAAGATCGCGAACTTGCCTTCGCCATGCAGGCGGCGGAAGTCGGCCGGGGTGTAGGCGATGGCAACCTGGTTGGGGTAGTCGCGGACCATGCCGGTGAGGATCTTGTAGCGCATCTCCTGCTGCTGGCGTGCTTCGTCGACGAAGGCGGCGGTCGGGCGATGGGGGGCGTTCGGGCCGTTCCAGATTTCCGGCCAGCCGAAGATCGTCAGCGCCGCGCCCGAGAGCCGGCCGCGGCCGGCCTTGACCAGGTCGAACTGGCCGCTGCCATCCTTGTCGGCTTCCTTGCCTTCGGTGCCGAAGTTCAGCGGCACGGTGATATGGCTGTCGAAGGAGAGGATGCGCTCCTGAAGTTCTTCGGCATGTTTCACCACCTCACGCGGGTAACCGGCCGGCAGGTAGATGAAGAAGTACCAGGCCGCGGCGCCCGCGAGCGCGAGGATCAGCGCCAGGGCAGCGAGGTAGGGGGCCTTGCGCAAGCGTGTCGTGTTCATTGCCATCCCGTTGGTTGCAGGGTCGATGCGGTTGCGGCAGCCGCGATCACGGGGCTTGCCTGTCACGGAGGGACGAGAGCGGCAGGGGGAAATTTAGCGGCGCGCCGCCGGTAAATTTGCCGGGCGGCGTCTCGTTCTAGCTCGATAGGCGTGGCTGACACGGATACGGATGTGGCGATGAGGTTTTCCAGGCGTGGGTTCATGGTGGGGCTGGCGGTGGCCGGGGCAGCGGGTTCGGCAGCGTGGTATGCACGCCAGCCGCGCGACCACGATGAACAACTCAAGAAAGACGAGGTCGAGACCCCCGGTGAAGCCACGGTAGCGGCCGCCGCAGGTGCTGGCGTGCGTATTGCCGACAAACTGCGCGGTATCTGGGATGTGCGCTTCAGTGGTGCCGAGGCCGGCCTGGACGGCCTGCCGCTGCAGGGCCTGCAGATGCTGCTCGATGTCGGCCCGACCGGCCGCTCGCTGCGCGGCTGCATCGACGTGGCTGAGCGCTTGCGTGGCAATGATCAGCCGCGCTACCGAGTGCTTGGCGAGCTGGTCGCCGCCGATGCTGGCAAGGTCCGCTGGCGCCTGGTGCCGGCCGGGGCATCAGCGCCGAGCCATGAACTGGAGGCGACCCTCGACGAAGTCTGGGCGTCCTGGGGCAACGCGGGTGCCGGCACCCTGACCGGGCGCATCCGTCGCCTCGACCGGCCATTGTTGATGACCGAACCGGACAATCACTTCGTCGCCAGCAAGCGCGCCTTCCCCGAGGCCCGCCAGGTCGCGCCGCTGGCGCCCGCGCTGATGGCCTGGCTGAACTCGCCCGAGCACCGCCTGTTCCACCAGGTGTGGCATGCCACCCGGGACAAGTGGCACCGCCTGGACGATGACAAGCGTGATGCCCTGCGTGGTGCCGGCTGGCAACCCGGCCCGCGTGACGCCGAGCGCGGCGCACGTGGGCGGCGCAAGCACCTCAATGGCTCCGGCGAGGACTTCTTCTTCATGCACCGGCACATGCTGGGGCACGCCCGCGGCCTGCAGCCTGACCTGCCGAACTGGACGCAACTGCCGCTGCCGTCACCGCAACTGGAATACGACCGGCTGGGCTTCATCCGCTACCAGGAGAACCATGATGGCAACTCGGTGCCGCCGGCCTGGGTCGCGGCCGATGATGAAGAACTGAGCCAATGGCTGCATGGCATCAAGGCGGCGGAAACGTTCTTCAGCAACTTCCAGGTCTGGGAGTCGCAATACCAGGACCCGGACTACCTCAGCCGCCTGACCTTGGGGCAGTTCGGCTCGGAAGTGGAGCTGAACATCCACGACTGGCTGCACATGCGCTGGGCGACCGTCACTCGCGACCCCTCCAACGGCGCGCCGGTGATGGGCGATCGCAACCAGACGGACTACGCGGCGCGCTGGTTCCGCGAGGAAAACGACTTTCTCGGTGATCCGTTCTCGTCCCACGTCAACCCGGTGTTCTGGCGCTTTCATGGCTGGATCGACGACCGCATCGAGGACTGGTACCGAGCCCACGAGCGCGCCCACCCGGGTGAGGTGCAGCGTCGCGAAGTCAACGGTGTGTCGTGGTTTGCTCCGGGGCGCTGGGTGCAGGTTGGCGACCCTTGGCTTGGGCCGATGACCCATGGCTGCGGGGGGATTTCCGATGCCGGCGGCGGGGCGGGGGAGATGGAGGTGGAGGCGATGAAGCTGGCGTTGCGCATTGCCTTCAGTGGCGAGCGGGATGTTGATGAGCTGCTGCGGCGTACGCCGCGCAGGCCTTGGTATGCGCGGCATATGAAATTGCCGAAGGGGGCGTGAGTTTTGGTGGGTGGGTTGTGTAGTGGCTTGCAGGTGTTCGCCATGACAGGTGCAGCGCCTGTGAGATCGAGCGCCGCCCGCGCGGCGCATCGCGACGCAAGGCCGCTCCCACATCTGTTTCGGGCTAGTTACTCCTGCTCCTTTGGCGCGCGCACCCTTGGCGCATGGCTGGCGGTAGCAGAAGAGCAAATGATCACCCATCGAAATCGAATGGAACAAACAAGGGGCGCGCGCCAATGCCACAGGAATGATTGGCCCGAAACAGATGTGGGAGCGGCCTTGCGTCGCGATGCGCCGCGCGGGCGGCGCTCGATCTCACAAGCGCAGATGC
>NZ_JABWRP020000034.1 GCF_014269035.2 Pseudomonas vlassakiae | reverse complement strand
TGGCGGGCTTTCGCGTCAGGGCCGCCAAGTGCCTGCCACAACAGGGATCGCGCCAGCTTTTAGAAATTGAGCAAGACAGTTGCTCCTACATCTGTTTCGGGCCAGTTATTCCTGTGCCATTGGCGCGCGCACCTTGGGGCATGGCAGGAGTTTGGTGGAGCAACAGCAGCGATTCCTTCGATATCGAAGAGGACAAACAAGGCGAACAGTGGTGATTTCACAGGAAGGACTGGCCTGAAACAGATGTAAGAGCGGATTTATCCGCGATGCGCCGCGCGGGCGGCGCTCGATCTCACAGGCGCTGAAACTGTTGTGGCAGGCACCTAGAGGCCCAGATGCTCTATTCAGGCGGGCACCCTCCACCCTCCGGCCCGGACTAAACTCAAGGCCGAACCCCCAAAACCTCCCCCGAATACCCTGTCGCCCCATACCGCTGCACAATCCGCTCAATTTCCCCCGACTGCCTCATCCGCACCAAGGCCCGTAAAACCCCCTGGGTCGGTATCGCCGGGTCATTCCTCACCATGCACCCCAGTGCCTGCTCCTCAAGCACCGCCTGCACCTGCAGCCGCTGCCCGGCCGGTAAGCCCTGGTTGAACCATGCCACCGACAGCTCATTGCTCACCGCATGCTGATACCGGCCAACCTGTAGCTTCTGCAGCGCCAATTGCTGGCTGCGGCTGTCCTCCCGCTGCAGGCGCCCTTGAGCAAACAATGGCTCCAGCGTGCCGTAGGCATAGCCCAGCACCGTGCCGATCGCCTGGGGCGGCAGTTGTTCGGGGCGGGCAGGGGCGGCATCGCCCGGGCGCCCGACCAGCACATCGCGTTGATGAATCAGGGGAATGCTCCAGACGAAATTGCCCGGCCGATCATTGAACCACTGGCTGCTCACATAGCAGCGCACATCGATGTCGCCAGCGTCCATCGCCTGTTGCATGCGCAAGCGGGCCAGCACGTGGTACTCCGGGCGCACGCCGACTTCCTGGGCCAATGCCTGGATAAGGTCGAATACCAGGCCCTCCACCGGCTGGTCGCCTTCGATCCGCACCAACGGCATACTCCAGCTCTCGGCCACGGAAAAACGCAGCACCGGCAGGTCCGCCAGGCTGTGCGTGGTCCAGAGCAAGAGCAGAGCCAGCAGTCGTCGCAATGCATATCCTCCTTGAACAGTGCGCCAGGTGCTTAGCTTAGACGAGCCGCGCAGGGTGCAATTTTGCCCCCGCTCCGCTAGCATTAGCGATCTTCCGCTCGATCAGGCTGCGATGGTTTTTCGATGAGTTATCAGGTTCTTGCACGTAAATGGCGTCCGCGCTCGTTCCGCGAAATGGTCGGCCAGGCCCATGTGCTCAAGGCCTTGATCAATGCCTTGGACAACCAGCGTCTGCACCACGCCTATCTGTTCACCGGCACGCGGGGTGTGGGCAAGACCACCATTGCACGAATCATAGCCAAATGCCTCAACTGCGAGACCGGTATCACGTCCACGCCCTGCGGCACGTGTTCGGTATGCCGGGAGATCGACGAGGGCCGCTTCGTCGACCTGATCGAGATCGACGCCGCGAGCCGCACCAAGGTCGAAGATACCCGCGAACTGCTCGATAACGTGCAGTACGCGCCAAGCCGTGGTCGCTTCAAGGTCTACCTGATCGACGAAGTGCACATGCTCTCCACCCACTCGTTCAACGCCTTGCTCAAGACGCTGGAAGAGCCGCCGCCCTACGTCAAGTTCATCCTTGCCACCACCGACCCGCAGAAGTTGCCTGCGACCATTCTGTCGCGCTGCCTGCAGTTCTCGTTGAAAAACATGAGCCCGGAGCGGGTGGTCGAGCACCTGAGCCATGTGCTGCAGGCCGAGAACGTGCCGTTCGAGCCAGATGCCCTGTGGTTGCTCGGCCGTGCTGCCGACGGCTCGATGCGTGATGCCATGAGCCTGACTGACCAGGCCATTGCCTTTGGTGAAGGCAAGGTGCTGGCGGCCGATGTGCGTGCCATGCTCGGCAGCCTCGATCACGGCCAGGTCTATGGTGTGCTGCAGGCGCTGCTCGAAGGTGATGCGCGGGCGCTGCTCGAAGCCGTACGCAACCTTGCCGAGCAGGGGCCGGACTGGGGCGGCGTACTGGCCGAAATGCTCAATGTGCTGCACCGCGTTGCCATCGCCCAGGCGCTGCCCGAGGCGGTGGATAACGGCCAGGGCGATCGTGAGCGGGTGCTGGCACTGGCCTCGGCGTTGCCGGCCGAAGATGTGCAGTTCTACTATCAGATGGGCCTGATCGGCCGCCGCGACCTGCCGTTGGCGCCGGACCCGCGGGGCGGTTTCGAAATGGTCCTGCTGCGCATGCTGGCGTTTCGCCCGGCAGATAGCGACGACGCGCCGAAGCCGGTGCTAAAGCCGGTGGGGATCAGCCAGGCCACAGCTGATCCGGCAACCACGGTGGCAGCGCCAGCCGTTGCTGTCGCGGCGCCTGCCGTAGCGCCGGCGCAACCTGCGCCCGTGGCGTCGGCCCCGCAGGCCGAGGTCGCGCCGGTCGTGGAGCCGGCTCCTGAACCTGAACCTGAGCCTGAGCCTGAGCCTGAGGTTGTAGCGCCTGAGCCGCCGGCGGTGGAGCCGGTCATCGATCTACCCTGGGAAGAGCCCGCTGCGCAGCCCGCGCCCGTTGCCGCACCGGCCCCAGCCCCGGTAGTTGCCGCGCAAAACGCCCAGCCCTCGTATGATGAGCCACCGTTCGACCCATCCGCCTACGCTTCGGCGGGTATGGAGCGTGACGACGAGCCGCCGATGGATGAGGACTATTACGGTGGCGAAAGTGACCCGGTAGGCTTCAGCTACCTGGACGAGCTGGCGGAACACGTCCAGGAAGATACCCCGGCAGTCGCACCCGAGCCGCTGCCAGCTGCCCGGCCGGCGACCGGCCTGGCCCTGCAATGGCTGGAATTGTTCCCACAGTTGCCTGTGTCCGGGATGACAGGCAACATCGCTGCAAACTGTACGCTCATGGCTGTCGACGGTGATGACTGGCTGCTGCACCTGGACCCTGGCCAGGGTGCGCTGTTCAATGCCACCCAGCAACGACGGTTGAACGAGGCGCTCAACCAGCACCTGGGGCGCACCTTGAACCTGCGGATCGAACTGATCCGTCCCGAGCAGGAAACCCCGGCCCAGGCGGCCTCGCGCAAGCGTGCCGAGCGCCAGCAGGACGCCGTGCTGTCGATTGAGCAGGATCCGTTGATCCAGCAGATGATCAAGCAGTTCGGTGCCACGGTGCGACAGGATACTATTGAGCCTGTAGAAGCCCTGGTCAGCCAGGGCCAGTAATCGATAACCATGCGGCCGGCCCCTCGCCGGGCCGCATCACATGACCCAATCGAGGTATACCCCATGATGAAAGGTGGCATGGCCGGCCTGATGAAGCAGGCCCAGCAGATGCAGGAAAAGATGCAGAAGATGCAGGAAGAGCTGGCCAACGCCGAAGTCACCGGCCAGTCCGGTGGTGGCCTGGTGAGCGTGGTGATGACTGGCCGTCACGACGTCAAGCGTGTCAGCATCGACCAGAGCCTGATGTCGACCGACGAGGACGACAAGGAAGTGCTGGAAGACCTGATCGCCGCTGCGCTGAACGACGCCGTGCGCAAGATCGAGCAAAACAGCCAGGACAAGATGGGCAGCATGACTGCCGGCATGCAATTGCCGCCGGGCTTCAAGATGCCGTTCTAAGGCTTCTGCAAGCGCAAAGCCGCCACTGGGTGCCAGCGGCGGCTTTTTTTTGCGTTGAACTCCAGCGATTTGACGGCAATGCCCTTGGTGGGTATAAACCGGCTCTTATTGATTTATCAGGCCTTACCCATGAGCTTCAGCCCCCTGATCCGCCAACTGATCGACGCCCTGCGCACCCTCCCGGGCGTCGGCCAGAAAACCGCCCAGCGCATGGCCCTGCAGCTGCTCGAGCGTGACCGCAGCGGCGGCCTGCGCCTGGCCCAGGCGTTGAGCCAGGCCATGGAAGGGGTAGGGCATTGCCGCCAGTGCCGCACCCTGACCGAGCAGGAGCTGTGCCCGCAGTGCAGTGACCCGCGCCGTGACGACACGCAGCTGTGCGTGGTGGAGGGGCCGATGGATGTATATGCGGTGGAGCAGACCGGCTACCGCGGGCGTTACTTCGTGCTCAAGGGGCACCTCTCACCACTCGATGGCCTGGGGCCTGAAGCGATCGGTGTACCGCAGCTGATGGCGCGGATCGAGGAGCAGGGCAGCTTTACCGAGGTGATCCTGGCGACCAACCCGACCGTGGAAGGTGAGGCGACCGCGCATTACATCGCCCAGCTGCTGAACGAGAAAGGGCTGGTGGCGTCGCGGATCGCCCACGGTGTGCCGCTGGGCGGGGAACTGGAGCTGGTCGATGGCGGCACCCTGGCTCATGCTTTTGCCGGGCGCAAGCCGATCTCGTTGTAAATCGCCGGGGGCGCAAAGCGCCCCGGCAGCAATCAGTACTCGCTCAGGGAAAACTCGGTCAGGCAGAAGGTCGGCACCCCGGCCGCCTGCAGCCGGCGCGAACCATCCAGCTCCGGCAGGTCGATGATCGCCGCCGCTTCGAACACCTGCGCCCCGGTACGACGCACCAGGTTGGCGGCCGCCAGCAGGGTGCCGCCGGTGGCAATCAAGTCATCGAAGATCAATACCGAATCGCCTTCGCACAGGCTGTCGGCATGCACTTCCAGGAAGGCTTCGCCGTACTCGGTCTGATAGCCCTCGCTCAATACGTCAGCCGGCAGCTTGCCCTGTTTGCGGAACAGGATCAGCGGCTTGTTCAGTTGGTGGGCAATGATCGAGCCGATCAGGAAGCCGCGCGCGTCCATGGCGCCGATGTGGCTGAACTCAGCCTCGACATAACGCTCGATGAACTGGTCGGCCACGTAACGCAGCCCGCGCGGCGACTGGAACAGCGGGGTGATGTCGCGAAAGATCACGCCGGGCTTGGGGAAGTCCACTACCGGGCGGATCAGGGCTTTGAGGTCGAAGGCGTCGCTGTGCATTGTTGCGGGTATCCTGGGAAAACGAATGCCCAAGTATACCCGCTAAACGCCGGCCTCAGGCCTCGATTGCACCGCCGGCCAGCGCGCACAGCTGGATCGGGTCGAGGATGTGCACTTCCTTGCCTTCGGCGCGAATCAGGCCGTTCTGCTGGAAGCGGGTGAATACCCGCGACACGGTTTCCACTGCCAGGCCCAGGTAGTTGCCGATTTCGTTGCGCGACATGCTCAGGCGGAACTGGTTGGCCGAGTAACCGCGGGCACGGAAGCGTGCGGACAGGTTGACCAGGAACGTGGCGATGCGTTCGTCGGCGGTCTTCTTCGATAACAACAACATCATCTGCTGGTCGTCGCGAATTTCGCGGCTCATCACCCGCATCAGCTGGCGACGCAGTTGCGGCAGTTGAACGGAGAGCTCATCGAGGCGCTCGAAGGGGATTTCGCAGACCGAGGTGGTTTCCTGGGCCTGGGCCGACACCGGGTAGGCCTCGGTGTCCATGCCGGACAGGCCGACCAGTTCGCTGGGCAGGTGGAAACCGGTGATCTGTTCTTCACCGCCGTCGCTCAGGCTGAAGGTCTTGAGGGCGCCGGAGCGAACGGCATAAACCGAGCCGAAATTGTCACCCTGGCGGAACAGGAACTCGCCTTTCTTCAGCGGGCGTCCGCGTTTGACGATTTCATCCAGTGCATCCATGTCTTCGAGGTTGAGCGAAAGAGGCAGGCACAGGGGGGCCAGGCTGCAGTCCTTGCAATGGGCCTGGTTGTGGGCGCGCAGTTTGACTGGCTCGGACATTTGAATCGATCCTTGTGGGAAAACACACATAAGTCGTAAGGGTAACCCACGACCGAGGGTGTAGGCCAGCCTGCGCTACTTTGAAGCGAACTGGCGAAACCCCGGCGGATAACTGCCGGGAGT
Source organism: Pseudomonas vlassakiae (assembly GCF_014269035.2). Lineage (GTDB taxonomy): Bacteria > Pseudomonadota > Gammaproteobacteria > Pseudomonadales > Pseudomonadaceae > Aquipseudomonas > Aquipseudomonas vlassakiae. Next base: position 17,722 of record NZ_JABWRP020000034.1, on the reverse strand, counting down.
CCTTGTCAGCCCATAGTGTGCCTGCCCTGGGGGGCTTGTCCATGTGGTCGATTGACTCCGTGATCAGATTACCCGTGAGAAGCGCTGGCGGTTGTGCATCGCCAGGTAGGCATCGAACACCATGCACACCGAGCGCGCCAGCAGGCGCCCGGCCGGAAGGATACGGATGCCCTTGTCGTCCAGGCTGATCAGGCCATCGCGCTGTAGAGCCTGCAGTTCTGGCCAGAGGTCGTCGAAATAGCCGCGAAAATCGATGGTGAAGGCTTCCTCGATCGGTGCGAAGTCCAGTTCGAAATGGCAGATCAGCTGCTGGATCACGGCCCGCCGCAGGCGGTCGTCGTGGTTGCAGACCAACCCGCGCTGGGTCGCCAACTGGGCATTGGACAGGGTGTCCTGGTAGGTATTGAGGTCGCTGCTGTTCTGGCAGTAAAGGTCGCCGATCTGGCTGATCGCCGATACGCCCAGGCCGATCAGGTCACAATGACCGTGGGTGGTGTAACCCTGGAAGTTGCGCTGCAGGGTGCCTTCTTCCTGGGCAATCGCCAGTTCGTCGTCAGGCAGGGCGAAGTGATCCATGCCGATGTAGCGATAGCCGGCGGCCGTCAGCTGTTCGATGGTGTTGCGCAGCATCTCGAGTTTGACTGGCGGTGCCGGCAGGTCGTTGCTGTCGATGCGCCGCTGCGGCATGAAGCGCTCGGGCAGGTGGGCGTAGTTGAACACCGACAGACGGTCGGGTTGCAGGCGGATCACCTCGTCGACCGTGCGGGCAAAGCCCTCCACGGTCTGCTTGGGCAGGCCGTAGATCAAGTCGAGGTTGACCGAGCGAAACTGCAGGGTGCGCGCAGCCTCGATCAGGGTGCGGGTCTGCTCCAGGCTCTGCAGGCGGTTGACCGCACGCTGAACGGCCGGGTCGAGGTCCTGCACGCCGAGGCTGACACGGTTGAAACCCAGTTCGCGGAGCAAGCCCATGGTCGACCAGTCGGCTTCGCGTGGGTCGATCTCGATACCGTAGTCGCCGGAATCGTCATCCAGCAGGTTGAAGTGCTGGCGCAGGGTGGCCATCAACTGGCGCAGTTCGACGTGGCTGAGGAAGGTCGGCGTGCCGCCGCCGAAATGCAACTGCTCGACACGCTGTTTAGGGGCCAGGTGGCAGGCGATCAGCTGGATCTCCTGCTCCAGGCGTTGCAGGTAGGGCGCAGCGCGGCCGCGGTCCTTGGTGATGACCTTGTTGCAGGCGCAGTAGTAGCAGATGTTGGCGCAGAACGGCACGTGCACGTACAGCGACAGCGGGCGCACGGCCCGGCGGCTCTCGCGCAGGGCGTGGAGCAGGTCAAACGAACCTACCTCGCTATGCAGTTGCACGGCGGTCGGGTAGGAGGTGTAGCGTGGGCCGGCGAGATCGTAGCGGCGGATCAGGTCGGCATCCCAGCGTAGGTCGGCGAGCATGTGGGAGTCCCCGGATGATGCAGCAGTGTCCGGAGTCTATGGCCGTCTGTAGGAAACTGTGTTGATTTGTATCAAGGCATGCAGGGGCGGCAAAGCGGCCCCCGTCAGTGGCCCATGAGCCAGTGCTGGTGCGGGCCGGGCAAGGTCCACATGCCAAACAGGATCACCAGCACCCCGCCGGCCATGCGCACGCTGCGCCGTCTCAACAAGGCGTTTACCCGCTCCGCCGCCAGCCCCGTGGCCAGCAATACCGGCCAGGTTCCCACGCCGAATGCCAGCATCAATGCCGCACTGTAGCCGGCGTTGCCCTGGCTGGCCGCCCACAGCAAGGTGCTGTAGACCAGGCCGCACGGCAACCAGCCCCACAGTGCCCCCAACAGCAGTGCACGGGGCACGCTGGAGACCGGCATCAGGCGCGAAGCGGCTGGCTGGATGTGCCGCCACAGCCCACGGCCCAGTGCTTCGATGCGGGTCAGCCCGCTCCACCAGCCGGCCAGGTAAAGCCCCATGACGATCAGCAGCAGCGCGGCCACCACGCGCAAGGCCATGGCCGCCGGGCTGCTGGCCAGTGCCCAGCCTGCCAGGCCGAGCAGCAGGCCGGCGCAGGCATAGCTGAGGATGCGGCCCAGGTTGTAGGCCACCAGCAGGCGCAGGCGCCGGCCCCGTTGCTCGGCAGGGATGGCCAGGGTCAGCGCGCCCATCAGGCCGCCGCACATGCCCAGGCAGTGGCCGCCGCCGAGCAGGCCCAGGACCAGTGCCGAGCCGAGCAGGGGAACCAGGTCAGGCACGGGGTGGCGCTGCCTTGTCGTCTGGCGCTGCGCCTTCTTCGGGATTGACGGCGGCCTGGTGGCGCGGGTCCTGGTCATCGAACAGGATGCTGTGGGCCGGGCTTTCGAGGTCGTCGTACTGGCCGCTGTCCACCGCCCAGAAGAAGATATAGACGGCCACGCCCACCAATAGCAGGGCGGCAGGGATCATCACATAGAGGGCGGGCATGGCGACTTCCTTCCGTAAGCGGCTGTGTCGTTCGCCGCCAGGCCTGCCACTGCCGGCAGGCGGGTCAGGCGCAGGGCATTGAGCACCACGATCAGCGAACTGACCGACATGCCGATGGCCGCCCAGACCGGGGTGATCCAGCCAAGCGCGGCGAACGGCAACATGAGGCCATTATACAGGGTCGCCCAGAGCAGGTTCTCGAGGATGTTGCGGCGGGTACGGCGGGCCAGGTCGAAGGCCTGCACCAGTGCCTGCAGGCGGTTGGACAGCAGCACCGCATCGGCGCAGGTCTTGGCCAGGTCGGTGGCGCTGCCCATGGCGATGCTGATGTCGGCAGCCGCCAGCACGGGTACGTCGTTGACCCCGTCGCCGAGCATCAGCACCTTGCGCCCGGAGGCCTGCAGTGCCTTGAGCCGATCGAGCTTGTCATCCGGGCGCAGGCAACCGATGGCCTGGTCGATGCCCAATTGGGCGGCCACCTCGGCAACCATCGGCGAGCTGTCACCGGACAGCAGCAGGGTACGCCAGCCTTTTGCCTGGCAGGCAGCGAGCAGGGCGGGGGCATCCTCGCGCAGGCGATCATCGAGGCCGAACCAGGCGAGTGGCCCTTGGCGGTCGCCCAGTAGCAACCATTGGCCACGCGGTTCTGGCACGGTGGGGATCTCGGCACCGCTCAGGGCGCAGACGAACGTGGCCTGGCCAATGCGCAACGGTTGGCCGTCGACCCGGCCTTCAAGGCCGAGCCCGGCGACTGTCTGCACATCATCGGCGGCGGCGGCGCTGCGGCCGAAGGCGCGCGCAATCGGGTGCTCGGAGCGGTTTTCGAGGGCGGCGGCAAGGGCCAGGCAACGGTCGGCCGGCAGCGTTGCCAATGGGCGGATGCTGCGCAGGGTCAGGCGGCCCTCGGTCAGGGTGCCAGTCTTGTCGAAAATAACCGTGTCGATCTGGTTCAGGCCCTCCAGTACATGGCCACGGGTCACCAGCAGGCCGAGCTTGTGCAGCGTGCCGGTGGCGGCAGTCAGCGCAGTCGGGGTGGCCAGCGAGAGCGCGCACGGGCAGGTCGCCACCAGCATGGCCAGGACGATCCAGAAGGCCCGCGCCGGGTCCAGGTACCACCACCACAGGCCAATGGCCACGGCGGCCAGGAGCGAGAACAGAAGGAAGTACTGCGAGGCGCGGTCGGCAATTTCCGCCAGCCGTGGCTTTTCCGTCTGCGCACGTTCCAGCAGGCGAACAATGGCCGACAGGCGCGAGTCCTGGCCGAGGGCTTCGACTTCCACGTTCAGCGTGCTCTCGACGTTCAGCGTGCCGCCGGTGACGCGGTCTCCGGCCCGTCGTGGCTGCGGCAGGTATTCGCCGGTCAGCAGCGATTCGTCGACACTGGAGCGCCCCTCGACGATTCGTCCATCAGCGGGTACCACCGCACCGGGCAGCACCTGTACCGTGTCGCCACGCTGCAGTTCGCCAAGCAGGATGCGTTCGGCCTGCCCGCAGCTGTCCAGGCGCAGGCACGAGGCCGGTAGCAGGTTGACCAGCTGTGCGGTGGCTGCGGCCGTGCGTTCGCGGGCGCGGCGTTCGAGGTAGCGGCCAGTGAGCAGGAACAGGGCGAACATGCCGACGGTATCGAAATACAACTCGCCGCTGCCGGTGATGGCCGTCCAGATGCCAGCACCGAAGGCCAGGCCGATGGCCAGCGACACCGAGACGTCCATGGTCAGGTGGCGAGTGCGCAGGTCGCGCGCGGCGCCCTTGAAGAACGGCGCGCAGCTGTAGAAGACGATGGGGATGGTCAGGAACAGCGCGATCCAGCGCAGGATGGTGTGCATCTCCGGCGACAGGTCGATGTTGAACTCCGGCCAGGTGGCCATGGTCGCCATCATCGCCTGGAACCACAGCAGGCCAGCCACGCCCAGCCGGCGCAGGGCGCTGCGGTTGTCCCTGGCAAGCTGTTCGGCGGCCTGGTCGGGCTGGTACGGATGGGCGGCGTAGCCGATCTGGCGCAGTTCGGCGAGCAGCCGCGACAGCGGCAGCTGGTGGTCGTCCCAGTTGAGCAGCAGGCGATGGTTGGACAGGTTCAGGCGGGCTTCGGCGACGCCCGGCAGATTGCGCAGGTGTTTTTCGATCAGCCAGCCGCAGGCGGCGCAGCTGATGCCTTCGACCAGCAAGGTCGCCTCGGCCAGGTCACCGGCATGGCGGACGAAGTTCTGCTGGACATCACTGCGGTCGTACAGCGCCAGTTCGTCTTGCAGTTGTTTCGGCAGCGCCTCGGGGTTGGCACTGCTGTCGCTGCGGTGCTGGTAGTAGTGCTCAAGGCCACCGGCGACGATGGATTCGGCCACCGCCTGGCAGCCGGGACAGCAGAATTGCCGGGGCTCGCCGAGAACCACGGCAGTGAAGCGGCTGCCGGCGGGGACGGGCAGGGCGCAGTGGTAGCAAGGGGTGGGCTGGGTCATAAGGCAGGCACGGCTGGTGGGGCAGATGACAATCGCTGAGGGGGCGGGCTTGCCTGCCCCTTCAGCGAATGATGATGTGGCTACTGTTGGTGTTCGGCGCCCTGGAGCGCTTCATCGCCCAGCTGCAAGGTCACGCCATGCGCGACCTTTTCCTCCTCGAACAGCCGCCACACGTGCTCGTCCTGGCTACCGAGCAGTTCGACGAAACGTCGCCCGTCGACCTTGTCTTCCAACTGCCCCACGTAACGCCCGCTCGCAACCTTGCCGAGCAGCACCTTGCGGTCCTTGTCCGGCTGGGTCGGCGAAATCAGGTTGAGCTCCAGGCTTTGCGGGTCGCTGTTGCCGCTCAGGCGCACCTCTACCTCGCCGGTCAGCTCATCCAGGTGCACGCTGGCCTTGAGGTTGAGGGTCTGGGCCAGCAGCTCGCGGTCCAGCGAGCGGTTGATGCCTTTGCCCGCTTCGTAGTAGTTGTCGTTGACCAGGTTGTCCGGGTTGTGCACGGCGATGCTGACCATGGTCAGGCTCAGGCACACCGAGGTGGTCAGAATGCCGATGATGATCCAGGGCCAGAGGTGCTTGTACCAAGGGCTGGCGGCGGTGGCGGCAGGCATTGTCAGTGTTCTCTCGGTCAGCGGATCTGTGGGCCGATGAAGCGGCTCTTGGCTTCAACCTTGGCAGCGCTGTCGTCGGCGCTGTGGAGGGTGAAGGTGATTTCGTTGGTGGTGGATGGCAGCTTCTCAGGCGCAATCGACAGCTGTACCGGCAGGCTGACGATATCGCCGGCGGCCACGCGGATTTCGCGCTGGCCTTCCAGGCGCAGGTCAGGCAGGCCGGTGGCGTCCAGCACGTAGACGTGGTCGCGCTGGTCCTTGTTCATGACCTTGAGACTGTATACGTTCTCGATCCGGCCCTGGGCGTTCTCGCGGTACAGCACGCGGTCCTTGCTGACGTCGAAACCGACCAGCGAACGGGTGGCGAAGGCCGTGCCCAGGGCGATGATCATCACCAGCAGCACCACCGCATAGCCGACCAGGCGAGGGCGCAGCATGTGGGTCTTCTGGCCCGAAAGGTTGTGCTCGGTGGTGTAGCTGATCAGGCCTTTGGGGTAGTTCATCTTGTCCATGATGCTGTCGCAGGCATCGATGCACGCCGCGCAGCCGATGCATTCGATCTGCAGGCCGTCGCGGATGTCGATGCCGGTGGGGCAGACCTGCACGCACAGGGTGCAGTCGATGCAGTCGCCCAGGCCCTTGGCCTTGTAGTCGCTGTCTTTCTTGCGCGGGCCGCGGGTTTCGCCACGGCGCGGGTCGTAGGAGACGATCAGGGTGTCCTTGTCGAACATCACGCTCTGGAAGCGCGCATAGGGGCACATGTACACGCACACCTGCTCGCGCAGCCAGCCGGCGTTGCCGTAGGTGGCCAGGGTGAAGAAGCCGACCCAGAAGTAGGCCCAGCCATCGGCTTCGCCGGTGAAGAATTCGGTGAGCAGTTCGCGGATCGGCGAGAAGTAGCCGACGAAGGTCATGCCGGTGACGAAGCCGATCAGCAGCCACAGGCTGTGCTTGGCGAACTTGCGCAGGAACTTGTTGCCGCTCATGGGCGAGCGATCGAGCTTCATGCGCTGGTTGCGGTCACCCTCGGTGACTTTTTCGCACCACATGAAGATCCATGTCCACACGCTTTGCGGGCAGGTGTAGCCGCACCACACGCGGCCGGCGAATACAGTGATGAAGAACAGGCCGAAGGCGGCGACGATGAGAATGCCCGACAGCAGGATGAAGTCCTGGGGCCAGATGGTGGCGCCGAAGATGTAGAACTTGCGTTCCGGCAGGTTCCACCACACGGCCTGGTGGCCACCCCAGTTCAGCCACACGGTGCCGAAATAGAGCAGGAACAGCACGGCCCCGCCGACCATCCGCAGCCTGCGGAAGATGCCGGTGAAGGCGCGGGTATAGATTTTTTCGCGTGAGGCGTAGAGGTCGACGGAATCCTTCCCTTTGTTGGCAGGCGGGGTGACGTCATGTACCGGAATTTGCTTGCTCATCATCAAGTCCCACGGCAGTGGAGAAACGCCGCGGCCAGTGCGTGCCGGCCGCAGTCTCGCGCATGCTGCTAGCGCTATGCGATCAATGATACGCCGCTGGTGGCGGTATGGGATCGCGCTGCGACCTTTAGTCGCGTTGGGTTCGTGGTATGAATCGTGATAAGGCAGGTGTCAATTGATCCAGGTCATCCTGCAGTGCATTTGCCGGTCTCTTCGCGGATGAATCCGCTCCTACAGGCAGCGCGTGTGTGTAGGAGCGGATTCATCCGCGAAAGGCCTGGCCTGCCTCACTCAGCCTGCTGGGCCGGTTCAGCCTGGTGCGACAGGCTGTACACATAAGCCGCCAGCAGGTGCACCTTGTCATTACCCTGCAGCTGCTCCTGCGCCGGCATCTGCCCCTGGCGGCCGTAGCGAATGGTCTGCTGCAGCTGGGCAAAGCTCGAACCGTAGATGAACGCCTGCGGGTGGGTCAGGTTCGGCGCGCCCATGGCCGGGGTGCCTTTGCCTTCAGGCCCGTGACAGGCCACGCAATTGGCAGCGAACAGCTTCTGGCCGTTGTCGGCATCGGCCTTGGCGCCTTCCGGCAGGCTGCGGCCATCGAGCTTGCTGGTAACGAATGCGGCGACATCGGCAACGCCCTGTTCGCCCAGCACTTCACCCCAGGCTGGCATCACACCGTGGCGGCCGCCCATGATGGTGGTCTTGATGGTTTCCGGCTCGCCGCCCCAGCGCCAGTCGTTGTCGGTCAGGTTGGGGAAGCCATAGGCGCCCTTGGCATCGGAGCCGTGGCACACCGAGCAGTTCGAGGCGAACAGGCGTGCGCCCATCTTCAGCGCTTGCGGGTCCTTGGCCACCTCTTCGATCGGCATCGCCGCGAACTTGGCGAAAATCGGCCCGAAGCGTGCGTTGGCCTTGGCCATTTCCTTTTCCCACTCGTGCACGCCGGTCCACCCCGGCTGGCCGTTGGAAAATTCGGTCTGCTTGTCGTTGTCCAGGTACGAATAGCCCGGCAGGATGCCTTTCCAGTTGCCCAGGCCCGGGTACAGCACCAGGTAGCCGAGGGCGAAGACGATGGTGCCGACGAACAGCCAGAACCACCATTTCGGCAGCGGGTTGTCGTACTCCTCGATGCCATCGAAGGCATGCCCGACGGTTTCGTCGGTGACCTCTTCGCGCTGGCCCTTGCGGGTCGACAGCAGCAGCCAGGTCAGCGAGAAGATGGTGCCCAGGGTCAGGACGGTAACGTACAGACTCCAGAAGGTTGTCATTGTTGTTTGCTCCCAGAAGCTTTTGCTTGCTCGACGTGCTTGCTGGCCTCGGGATCATCCGCGAAGGGCAGCTGGGTCGCTTCGTCGAAGTCCTTCTTGCGCCGTGGGTTGAACACCCACAGAGCCAGGCCCACGAAGGCCACCATCACCACGACGGTGCCCAGGCCGCGAATCATCCCGATATCCATCAGCGTCACCGTTTGCTTTTGATGATGGTGCCAAGACCCTGCAGGTACGCGACCAGTGCGTCCATTTCGGTCTTGCCCTTGACCGCGTCGCGGGCGCCGGCGATGTCGGCGTCGCTGTATGGCGTGCCCAAGGTACGCAATACTTCCAGCTTCTTCGCGGTGTCCTTGCCATCGAGCTTGTTCTCGACCAGCCACGGGTAGGCCGGCATCTTCGATTCCGGCACCACGTTGCGCGGGTTGTACAGGTGCGCGCGGTGCCAGTCATCGGAGTAGCGGCCACCGACGCGGGCCAGGTCCGGGCCGGTGCGCTTGGAGCCCCACAGGAACGGGTGGTCCCAGACGCTTTCGCCAGCGACCGAGTAATGGCCGTAGCGTTCGGTTTCGGCGCGGAACGGGCGGATCATCTGCGAGTGGCAGCCAACGCAGCCTTCACGGATGTAGATGTCGCGGCCTTCGACTTCCAGCGCGGTGCGCGGCTTCATGCCTTCGACCGGCTTGTTGGTGACGTCCTGGAAAAACAGCGGGACGATCTGGGTCAGGCCACCGACGCTCACGGCGATGACCATGAAGAAGGCCAGCAGGCCTATGTTCTTCTCGACGGCTTCATGCTTCATCAGTGCGCTCCCACGACGACGATCTTGGCGGCTTCCTCGGCCTGTACCGGGTTGGCGGCACGCACGGTACGGAACACGTTGTAGGCCATCAGCAGCATGCCGGTGGCGAAGAACGCACCGCCCAGGGCGCGGACGATATAGCCAGGGTGGCTGGCCTGCAGGGCTTCGACGAACGAGTAGGTGAGCGTGCCGTCATCGTTGATGGCGCGCCACATCAGGCCTTGGGTGATGCCGTTGACCCACATCGAGGCGATGTACAGCACGGTACCGATGGTCGCCAGCCAGAAGTGCGCGTTGATCAGGCCGACGCTGTGCATCTGCTCGCGACCGTAGAGTTTCGGGATCATGTGGTAGACCGCGCCGATCGAGATCATCGCCACCCAGCCGAGCGCGCCGGCATGCACGTGGCCGATGGTCCAGTCGGTGTAGTGCGACAGCGAGTTGACGGTCTTGATGGCCATCATCGGGCCTTCGAAAGTGGACATGCCGTAGAAGGCCAGCGACACCACCAGAAAACGCAGGATCGGATCGGTGCGCAGTTTGTGCCAGGCGCCCGACAGGGTCATCATGCCGTTGATCATGCCGCCCCAGCTCGGCGCCAGGAGGATGATCGACATCACCATGCCCAGCGATTGCGCCCAGTCCGGCAGCGCGGTGTAGTGCAGGTGGTGCGGGCCCGCCCAGATGTACAGGGTGATCAGTGCCCAGAAGTGGACGATCGACAGGCGATAGGAGTAGATCGGCCGTTCAGCCTGCTTGGGCACGAAGTAGTACATCATCCCGAGGAAGCCGGTGGTGAGGAAGAAGCCCACCGCGTTGTGGCCGTACCACCACTGGATCATCGCGTCGGTGGCACCGGCATAGGCCGAGTACGACTTGAACAGGCTCACCGGCAGCGAGATATGGTTGACGATGTGCAGCATCGCGGTGACCACGATGAAGGCGCCGTAGAACCAGTTGCCGACATAGATGTGCTTGGTCTTGCGCTTGACGATGGTGCCGAAGAACACCAGCCCGTAGGTGACCCAGACAATGGCCAGGAGGATCGCCAGCGGCCATTCGAGCTCGGCGTATTCCTTGGTGGTGGTGAAGCCCATCGGCAGGGTGATCAGCGCGCCGACGATCACCGCCTGCCAACCCCAGAAGGTGAAGGCGGCCATGCTGTCGGAGATCAGCCGGGTCTGGCAGGTGCGCTGCACCACGTAGTAACTGGTGCCGAACAGCGCACAGCCACCGAAGGCGAAGATGACCAGGTTGGTGTGCAGCGGGCGCAGGCGGCCGAAGCTGGTCCAGGGCAGGTCCAGGTTCAGTTGTGGCCACACCAGCTGCGAGGCGATGAAGACGCCCAGGCCCATGCCAAGGATCCCCCAGACCACCGTCATGATGGCGAACTGGCGGACGACCTTATAGTTATAAGCAGTCGGACTGATTGCTGTGCTCATGCTAAGGTTCCACGGTTTTGGTGTTCTTGTTGGTCGAAAAATCGGCGCCAGTATCGATAACCGCGTGGGTTATGACAACGCAAGGATCCGTGCGCCGACCCGTGTCCGGGCCCTCTCGCCGGTGTCCCGCGGCGCTAGGGTCAGGACGATTGTACACAAATAAATATTTGTAATGTGTACCGTTTTTCACCTTTTTCTGATCGATTGGTCAAGCTTTTTCTGCGGGCGGCACCAGGCTGTGCGCCGCGTCTGCTTCGGACCTTTGGGAGCGAAGCCGCTGTGGCAACAAGCTTAGTTCTGTTCGGAGGGGGTGCAAGGGCGGGGGTAGAGCGGGGAGAGGGGCCGCAAGGCGGCCCCGAGGGTTTTACTGGGCGGTCAGCTTTTCGGCGGCATCGTTCTGCGACAGGCTGTACACATAGGCAGCCAGCAAGTGCACCTTGTCATTGCCCTGGATCTCCGCCTGGGCCGGCATCTGCCCCTGGCGCCCATAGCGAATGGTCTGCTGCAACTGGGCAAAGCTCGACCCATAGATGAACGCCTGCGGATGGGTCAGGTTCGGCGCGCCCATGGCTGGGGTGCCTTTGCCTTCAGGCCCGTGGCAGGCCACGCAGTTGCCGGCGAAGATTTCCTGGCCCTTGACCGGGTCGGCCTTGACCCCTTCCGGCAGGCTGCGGCCATCGAGGTTGGTCAGCACGAAGGCGGCGACATCCGCCACACCCTGCTCGCCGATCACCTCGGCCCACGCCGGCATCACGCCATGGCGGCCATTCATGATCGAAGCCTTGATGGTCTCCGGCTCGCCGCCCCAGCGCCAGTCATTGTCGGTCAGGTTGGGGAAGCCATAGGCGCCCTTGGCATCCGAGCCGTGGCATACCGAGCAGTTGGAGGCGAACAGGCGGCCGCCCATTTTCAGCGCTTGAGGGTCCTTGGCGACTTCCTCTACGGGCATGGCTGCGTACCTGGCAAAGATCGGGCCGAACTTGGCGTCGGCCTTTTCCATCTCCTTCTGCCACTCGTTGGCACCGGTCCAGCCATTCTCGTAGCCGGGCAGGATGCCTTTCCAGTTGCCCAGGCCCGGGTACAGCACCAGATAGCCGGCGCCGAACACCAGGGTGCCGACGAACAGCCAGAACCACCACTTGGGCAGCGGGTTGTCGTACTCCTCGATACCGTCGAAGCTATGCCCCATGGTCTGGTCGGTGGTGCTGTTGCTCTGGCCCTTGCGGGTCGACAGCAACAGCCACGCCAGGCCGATCAGGCTGCCGATGGTCAGTACGCTGATATAGGTACTCCAGAAGGTGGTCATTGCGCTTTGCTCCTCACAGCCGCAGTCATGGCAGCAGGTTCCTGCCCGGCAGGGGGCAGGCGGTCGTCGACGAAGGGCAGCAGGCGCGCTTCGGCGAAATCATGGTCGCGGCGTCGGTTGAACACCCAGAGTGAGAGGCCGATGAAGGCGATCATCACCACCAGGGTGCCCAGACCACGGATCATGCCGATGTCCATTTCCATGGTGGTTTACCTCTTGTTCTTGATGGCGGTGCCAAGCACCTGCAGGTAGGCGACCAGCGCGTCCATCTCGGTCTTGCCCTTGACCGCGTCACGGGCGCCGGCAATGTCCTCGTCGGTGTACGGCACGCCCAGGGTGCGCAGGGTGCGCATCTTGGTGTCGGTGTGGCTGTTGTCGACCTTTTCGGCGACCAGCCACGGGTAGGACGGCATCTTCGATTCCGGTACCACGTTGCGCGGGTTGTACAGGTGCGCGCGGTGCCAGTCATCGGAGTAGCGGCCACCAACGCGGGCCAGGTCCGGGCCGGTGCGCTTGGAGCCCCACAGGAACGGGTGGTCCCAGACGCTTTCGCCCGCGACCGAGTAGTGGCCGTAGCGTTCGGTTTCGGCGCGGAACGGGCGGATCATCTGCGAGTGGCAGCCAACGCAGCCTTCGCGGATGTAGATGTCGCGGCCTTCCAGTTGCAGCGCGGTGTAGGGCTTCATGCCTTCGACCGGCTTGTTGGTGACGTCCTGGAAGAACAGCGGGACGATCTGGGTCAGGCCGCCGATGCTCACGGCAAACACCATCAGCAAGGCCAGGAGGCCTACGTTTTTCTCGATGACTTCATGTTTCATCAGTCAGGTCTCCTCAAGCCAGCTGGGCATTCGCAGGGGCGGCGTCGAGCGCCGGCGAACGCACGGTGCGCCAGGTGTTCCAGGCCATCAGGAACATGCCGCTGAGGAAGATCGCGCCGCCGACGAAGCGCACGATGAAGCCTGGGTGGCTGGCCACCAGGGTTTCCACGAACGAGTAGGTGAGCGTGCCGTCGCTGTTGACTGCGCGCCACATCAGGCCCTGGGCGATGCCGTTGACCCACATCGAGGCGATGTACAGCACGGTGCCGATGGTCGCCAGCCAGAAGTGCGCGTTGATCAGGCCCAGGCTGTGCATCTGCTGCTTGCCGAACACTTTCGGGATGGTGTGGTACAGCGCGCCGATCGAGATCATCGCCACCCAGCCGAGGGCGCCGGCGTGCACGTGGCCGATGGTCCAGTCGGTGTAGTGGGACAAGGCGTTGACCGTCTTGATGGCCATCATCGGGCCTTCGAAAGTGGACATGCCGTAGAAGGCCAGCGACACCACCAGGAAGCGCAGGATCGGGTCGCTGCGCAGTTTGTGCCAGGCGCCCGAGAGGGTCATCATGCCGTTGATCATGCCGCCCCAGCTCGGCGCCAGGAGGATCAGCGACATCACCATGCCCAGCGACTGCGCCCAGTCCGGCAGGGCGGTGTAGTGCAGGTGGTGCGGGCCTGCCCAGATGTACAGGGTGATCAGTGCCCAGAAGTGGACGATCGACAGGCGATAGGAATACACCGGGCGCTCGGCCTGCTTGGGCACGTAGTAGTACATCATCCCGAGGAAGCCGGCGGTGAGGAAGAAGCCTACCGCGTTGTGGCCGTACCACCATTGCACCATGGCGTCGGTGGCGCCGGCGTAGACCGAGTACGACTTGGTCAGGCTGACCGGCAGTTCCAGGTTGTTGACGATGTGCAGCAGCGCCACGGTGAGGATGAAGGCGCCGAAGAACCAGTTGCCGACGTAGATGTGCTTGGTGGTGCGTTTCATCAGCGTGCCGAAGAACACGATGGCGTAGCTGACCCAGACGACGGTGATGAGGATGTCGATCGGCCATTCCAGCTCGGCGTATTCCTTGGAGCTGGTGTAGCCCAGCGGCAGGGTGATGGCCGCCAGCAGGATCACCAGCTGCCAGCCCCAGAAGCTGAACGCCGCCAGTTTTGGCGCGAACAGGGTGGTCTGGCAGGTGCGTTGCACCGAATAATAGGAGGTGGCGAACAGCGCGCAGCCGCCGAAGGCAAAGATCACCGCATTGGTATGCAGCGGTCGCAGGCGGCCGAAGCTGGTCCAGGGGAGGTCGAAGTTGAGGGAAGGCCAGGCGAGCTGCGCGGCGATGAAGACGCCGAGCCCCATCCCGACGATTCCCCACACCACCGTCATGATGGCGAATTGGCGGACCACCTTGTAGTTATAGGCGGTACTGCTGGTTGTGTTCATGTATGGGTTCCCATCCACGGTTATTGGCAGGCTTTACAGCGAGGCAAGCATGAGTAATGGGCAAAGTGCCGGTATTGACGGGGGTCAATGGGCGCAAGTCGGAAATGTCCCAGGCTTGCGCTGCGATCCCCCGCGAAATGGGGGCGAGGAGAGTGTTTCTGCGAGCCTGATCCTGGCCCATGGCGCGGGTGCGCCGATGGACAGCGGTTTCATGGACGAAATTGCGCAAAAGCTGGCGGCGCTTGGCGTCGGGGTGGTTCGCTTCGAGTTCCCCTACATGGCCGAGCGGCGCAACGGCGGCGGCAAACGGCCGCCCAATCCACAGAAGGTGCTGCTGGAAAGCTGGCGCGAGGTGTACCGCCAGGTGCGACCTTTGGTCACGGGCAGGCTGGCCATCGGCGGCAAGTCGATGGGCGGGCGCATGGCCAGCCTGCTGGCCGATGAACTGGGGGCGGATGCACTGGTGTGCCTTGGCTACCCGTTCTACGCGGCGGGCAAGCCGGAGAAGCCGCGGGTCGAGCACCTGGCCGAACTGAAGACGCCCACGTTGATCGTGCAGGGCGAGCGCGATGCGCTGGGCAATCGGCCAGCGGTGGAGGGGTATGCGCTGTCACCGGCGATCGAGGTGAGCTGGCTGGTGGCAGCGGATCATGACCTGAAGCCGCTGAAGGCTTCGGGGTTCAGCCATGAGCAGCACTTGCAGGCAGCGGCTGAAAAGGTGGCGGCTTTCCTGAAACGATAGTGTTGCGTTCTTCGCGGGTTCACCCGCGAAGAGGCCGCTACAGGCTGACGCTTAGTCGCGGTACTCGCACAGGTAAGCGGTATCCACCTTCACCTGCAGCTGGAACTTGCTGTCGGCCGGTACATTGAACTTGTCGCCAGCGTTGAAGGTTTCCCAGTTGTCGCTGCCCGGCAGTTTCACGGTCAGGGCGCCGGACACCACGTGCATGATCTCGCGCTTGGCGGTGCCGAACTCGTATTCGCCCGGGGCCATCACGCCCACAGTGGCAGGGCCTTCAGCGCCTGCGAAGGCGATCGACTTGACGGTGCCGTTGAAGTACTCGTTGACCTGGAACATGGGCGACTCCTGAACAATGGGGTGAAAAAGGGCTGGCCAGTATGCCCAAGCCCATTCGCCCCGTCATCTGCTTTCAGGTGCCGTTCGCGGGCAGGCTCAAGGGCAGCAGGCGTGCGGTGTTGCGTGCGTCTTCCAGGGCCCGGTGCTGCTGCCCGCAAAAGTGCATGCCCGCCAGCTGCAACGCGCCATTGAGCCCGGCCGGGCGCTGCAGGTGGCGAGCCTTGGCGAAGCGCTGCTTGAGGTTGATGTGTGGCAGTTCGCGCAGCAGGCTGTCGACCTCATGCTGGCGCCATTCCTGCAACAGCTGCTGGCGGTCGTAGTCGCCCCAGCTGACCCAGGCCTGCAACTGCTCGCGGTGGTGCCCCAGCCAGCGTTCGAAACGCTCCCACACCTCCGGGAATGCTGCGGCGCTGTCGACGCTGGCCTGGCTGATGTGCGTAAGCTCGCGGCAGAACGGTGTCAGCTGCGGCCGACGCCGGGGCCGCACGAAGCGCTGGAAGTGGTCCACTTCGCGGCCTTCGCGGGTCACCAGGCTGGCGCCGATTTCAATGATTTCCATCTCCGTGACCGGCCAGCCACCGTCATCGGTGGTGGCTTCCAGGTCGATCACCAACCAGTGGCCCATACCAGGCTCCCTCGCCATACATGCCAAAGCAGCGTAGCCAATGTCTGGCCACACGGCATCCCCTGGCAAAATGCCCTCACTTTGGCATAACCGGCAGTTGTGCCTTGTCGGGAAAACGCCTAGCTTAGGCGCATCCTAGGTATGAACCGTGATGAGCGACCGCTTTGACTCCAGCGTCCGGCCTGAAGTTGATCTCCACCCTGATGATGCTGGCTGCGGCTTGGCTGACGGCGCCGGCGTGGGCCGACGACGCGATCGACGTGAAGATCGGCGCTGCGCATTTCCCGCCTTATACCGTGCGCCCGGAGCAGGGCGCCGATACCGGTTTGCTGCCCCAGCTGGTCGAGGCGTTGAACCGCTTGCAGCCGGACTATCACTTCGTCCTGGTGCCCACCTCCATCCAGCGGCGCTTTGGTGATTTCCAGCAAGGTCGCACAGACATGGCGATCTTCGAGAACCCCGAATGGGGCTGGCAGCAGATCCCTCACCAGACGGTGGACATGGGCCTGGAGGATGCCGAAGTGTTCGTCGCCAGGAAGGCCAGCGGCCGCGATCAGCGTTATTTCGACAATTTGAGCGGTAAGCGTCTGGCGCTGTTCAACGGCTATCACTATGCATTTGCCAACTTCAATTCCGACCCCAACTACCTGCGCAAGACCTACAACGCAACGCTGACCTATTCCCACGACAGCAACCTGCTGATGGTCCAGGCCGGCCGCTCCGACATTGCCCTGGTGACCCGCTCCTACCTGAGCGACTTCCTGGCCCGCAACCCCGACAGCCTCGACCAGCTGGTCGCCTCGCAGCGCATCGACCAGGTCTATCACCACTATGCGTTGCTGCGTCCCGGTGCCCCGATCACCGAGCAGAAGTTCGCCGAATTGCTGCGTCGTTTGCGCGACAGCGGCGAACTGACGCGCATCTTCCAGCCCTACCGGATCACCGTCGCCGCGCCGAACGACTAAATTCCCCGGTCATGGCCACGTCCTGACAAGTGAGCCTTTCTTTCGTCATTTCGTGAGCCAAGACCATGCCGTTCGATGCCGCTTCGCAGCCCCTGTCCCTCCCACGCTGGCGCAGCCTCGATGCCGAGGAGGATGACTGCCGGTTGAGCCTGTCCCTTGAAGGGCGACCATTGATCCAGCTGCGTCTGGAGCCGGGTGATCCGCTTCATGTGCATGTGCAGAGCCTGTGTCCGGAGCGCCCGCAGCAGGCGTTATGGGCTGCCTGCTATTGGCTGCTGTCGCGCGATCCGGCTCGCCAGCGCCTGGCCGTGCATCTCGCTACCCGCGTGCCGGAGGCGCAAGCCAGCGGTTTGTTGCTGGGCGGCGAAGTGGCCGGCGTCTACCTGTGCGAGCGTGCGCTGTTCTGGCAGTTGCCGCAGCCGTGGCTGGGTGCATCGAACGAGGGTGCCTACCCGCAGCAGATGCAGTTCAGCAATGGCAAGCGCCACCCGCGCCGGGCACCCAAGCCGCACGGCGAGGTGTACCGCCGTTTCGATGCGCGCCTGGGGGCCTGGGTGTCGCTGCGTACCCTGGATGTCGACCAGGACCTTGAGCGTTTCCATCGCTGGCAGAACAACCCCCGGGTCGAGCAATTCTGGCAGGAGGCGGGCTCACGGGAGCAGCACCGCGAATACCTGGCCAAGCTCGAAGCCGACCCGCACACCCTGACCCTGCTCGGCTGCTTCGATGATCAGCCGTTCGCCTACTTCGAAGCGTACTGGGCCAAGGAGGATCGCATTGCGCCGTTCTATCCAGCCGACGATTACGACCGTGGCATCCACATGCTGGTGGGCGAAGAGGCGCACCGGGGCCCGCACAAGGTCGCCAGCTGGCTGTCGGCCTTGGTGCACTACCTGTTCCTGGACGACCCGCGCACCCAGCGGGTGGTGGCTGAGCCCCGTGCCGACAATGGCAAGATGATCGGTTACCTGCACGATCAGTGTTTCCATTGCGACAAGGAATTCGATTTCCCGCACAAGCGTGCGGCACTGATGATTCTGG
>NZ_JABWRP020000033.1 GCF_014269035.2 Pseudomonas vlassakiae | reverse complement strand
CGGCTGGCTGTCTTGCGGCAATGCACCAGGGCATCGCGAATCATGAAGTTGACCAGGGTCGGTGAAACCCCCAGTTCCTTGGCAATGTCCTTCTGCGGCACGCCGTGCAGGCGGTACATCTCGAAGGCATAGCGGGTGCGCTGGGGCAGTTCGTTGAGTGCCTCGGCGATGTGCTCGAGCGCCGCCAGGTTGATGTGCGTGGCTTCGGGCGAAGCGTTCGGGATGACCACGTTCAGGCCTTCCTCTTCGCTGCCGGAGTACTTCAGCTCCATCGCCTGCTTGCGGTAGTGGTCGATGGCCAGGTTGCGCACGATCTGGAACAGGTAGCTGAGCTGCGCCTTGAACGACGAGGTGATCTGTGGAGCGGCGCTGAGCCGGAAGAAGGCATCCTGCACCACGTCCTCGGCGCGCGAGCGGCAGCCGGTGATGCGCGCCGCGATCTTGACCAGGATGCTGCGGTTGTCGACGAATGCCTGGAGTAATGGTGAATCGCACTTACTTGTGGATAGTTGTTCCGCCATGGAAATCACCTTGTCTCGAAGGGGGAAGGGAGCACCCCGTGAGGGGAAGCTTCCTACGACGTGCGACAAACTATTCAGAATGATAATGATTGTCAAATACGAAAGTTAATGAGTTTCTATTAGTTTCAGTTCTAAGGCGAGCGACGTGATGCCGTTCACCTTGCACCCCCGCTGACGCTGCTAATTTCCCGCCGCGCCCATCCGTTCCCCTGTGTACATCCGGCCGCTGCCCGCCAACTTCGTGCGCTGCAGCCAGCCCGACTTAACCAGACACTGGCAGGAACCCCCCATGACGGACGCCTTCGAACTCCCGCTCTCGCTGGTCCAGGCCCTGGCGCAACGCGCTGCGCAGACGCCGGACCGCATCGCCCTGCGCTTTCTGGCCGATGCCCCTGGCGAGCAGGCCGTGCTCAGCTATCGCGACCTGGATGCGCGTGCGCGCACCATCGCTGCGGCGCTGCAGGCCCGCGCCAGGGTCGGCGAGCGGGCGGTGCTGCTGTTCCCCAGTGGCCCGGACTACGTGGCGGCGTTCTTCGGTTGCCTGTACGCCGGGGTCATTGCCGTGCCGGCCTATCCTCCGGAGTCGTCACGCCGCCATCATCAGGAGCGCCTGCTGTCGATCATCGACGACGCCGAACCGCGCCTGCTGCTGACCGTCGGTGCGCTGCACGGCAGCCTGCAGGATCTCGAAGCCCTGACCGGCGACCACGCCCCCGAACTGCTGGCAGTGGATGCGCTCGATCCGGCCTTGGCCGCGAGCTGGCGCGAGCCGCAACTGAAGGCGGACGACATCGCCTTCCTGCAATACACCTCCGGTTCCACCGCCCTGCCCAAGGGCGTACAGGTCAGCCACGGCAATTTGGTGGCCAACGAGCAATTGATCCGCGCAGGCTTCGGCATCGACCTCAACCCGGACGATGTGATCGTCAGTTGGCTGCCGCTGTACCACGACATGGGCTTGATCGGCGGGCTGCTGCAGCCGATCTTCAGTGGCGTGCCGTGCGTGCTGATGTCGCCGGGCTACTTCCTCGCTCGGCCGCTGCGCTGGCTGCAGGCGATCAGCGAGTATGGCGGCACCATCAGCGGCGGGCCGGATTTCGCCTACCGGCTGTGCAGCGAACGGGTCAGCGAGGCGGCCGTGGCAAGCCTCGACCTGAGCCGCTGGCGCGTGGCCTATTCCGGCTCCGAGCCTATTCGCCAGGACAGCCTCGCCAGCTTTGCCGACACGTTCGCCGCCTGCGGCTTCCAGCCGAGCAGTTTCTTTGCCAGCTATGGCCTGGCCGAAGCCACCTTGTTCGTCAGTGGCAGCCGCCGTGGCCAGGGCATCGGTGCGCTGGAGCTGGACGCCGAAGCCCTCGCTGGCAACCGTGCCGAAGCCGGTCAGGGCAGTGTGCTGATGAGCTGCGGCTACCCGCAGCCTGGCCATGCGGTGCGTATTGTCGAGCCGCAGCGCCTGGAGGTGTTGGGCGACAATCAGGTGGGCGAAATCTGGGCCGGCGGCCCGAGCATCGCCCTGGGTTACTGGCGCAACCCAGAAGCCACTGCACGCACCTTCGTCGAAATGGACGGCCAGACCTGGTTGCGCACCGGCGACCTGGGCTTCATGCGCGATGGCGAAGTGTTCGTCACCGGGCGTCTGAAGGACATGCTGATCGTTCGCGGCCAGAACCTTTACCCGCAAGACCTGGAAAAGACCCTGGAACGCGAGGTCGAAGGGCTGCGCAAGGGGCGGGTAGCGGTGTTCGCGGTCGACGATCAGGGCGAGGAGGGCATCGGCGTGGCGGTGGAAATAAGCCGCAACGTGCAGAAGGCAGTCAAACCCGAGGCGCTGATCAAGACCCTGCGCCAGGTGATCGCCGATGCCTGTCGCCAGGCGCCGGCCGTGGTCCTGCTGCTCAATCCGGGGGCATTGCCGAAGACCTCCAGCGGCAAGCTGCAGCGTTCGGCCTGCCGCCTGCGCATGGATGATGGCAGCCTGGATTGCTATGCGCGTTTCCCGGTGGCTGCCACCCCGGTGGCAGGCGCAGCAAGCGACGACGACCTGCAGACACGTATCGCCGGTGTCTGGTGCGAAACCCTCAAGGTCGAGGCGATTGCCGCTGACGATCACTTCCTGCTGCTGGGCGGCAACTCCATCGCCGCCACCCAGGTCACTGCGCGGCTGGCCGAGGAGCTAGGTATCCCGCTGAGCCTGCGCACCCTGTTCGAGGCGCCGACGCTGGCCGGGTACTGCGCTGAGGTGGCCACCCTGCTAACTGATGGCGCTGATGGGCCCACCGCTATCACGGCGCTGGCGCGTGGCCAGGCCTTGCCGCAGTCGCTGGCACAGAACCGCCTGTGGCTGAACTGGCAGCTTGAGCCGCAGTCTGCGGCCTACAACATTCCTGCCGGCCTGCACCTGCGCGGCGAGCTGGACGAAGCCGCACTTGAAGCCGCGTTCCAGGCGCTGGTCGCGCGTCACGAATCGCTGCGCACAGTGTTCAGCGAAGCCGACGGGCAGGCCTTGCAGCGTGTCCTGCCGGAGCAGCCGTTCACCCTTCAGCGCCTGGGCCTGGAAGGGCTGGCGCCCGAGCAAGTGGTGTCACGCCGCGAGCAAGAGGCGCAACAGCCATTCGACCTGACCCAAGGCCCATTGCTGCGCGTGACCCTGGTGCGCCTTGCTGACGAAGACCACCAGCTGTGGGTGACCTTGCACCACATCGTCGCCGATGGCTGGTCGCTGAATATCCTGCTCGACGAATTCGCCAGACTGTACGCCGCCCGCTGCCAAAGCCTGGACGCCCAGCTGCCGGCGCTGACATTGGGTTACGCCGACTACGGCAGCTGGCAGCGGCAGTGGCTGGCCGAGGGCGAAAGCGCCCGTCAGCTGGCGTACTGGAAAGCCGCATTGGGCGACGCCTTGCCGGTGCTCGACCTGTACCCGGACCAGCCGCGCTCCAGCCAGCAGCACAACCGCGCCGCCCGCCTGAGCGTGAAAGTGCCGGCCAAGCTGGCCGACGCCCTCAAGGCCCTGGCCCGCGAACAGCAGGCCAGCCTGTTCATGGTCCTGCTGGCCGCCTGGCAAGGGCTGCTGCACCGCTATACCGGCCAGGGCGACATCCGCGTCGGCGTACCCAACGCCAACCGCCCGCGCCAGGAAACCCAGGGTATGGTCGGCTTCTTCGTCAACACCCAGGTGCTGCGTGTGCAGCTGGATGGCCGCCTGCCGTTCGCCCAGTTGCTGGCCCAGGTGCGCGGCGCGACCCTCGACGCCCAGGCCAACCAGGACCTGCCGTTCGAGCAATTGCTCGAAGCCCTGCCCGACGCTCGCGAGCAGGGCCTGTTCCAGGTCATGTTCAACCACCAGCAGCGTGACCTTTCAGCGTTGCGCCGCCTGCCGGGTTTGCTCGCCGAAGAACTGCCGTGGCACAGCCGCGAAGCCAAGTTCGACCTGCAACTGCACAGCGAAGAAGACCACCAGGGCCGCCTGAGCCTGGCCTTCGACTACGCTGCCGAGCTGTTCGATGCCAGCACCATCAAGCGTCTTGCCCAGCACCTGCTGGCACTGCTCGAGCAAGTCTGCGCGCAACCGCTACTGCCGCTGGGCGATGTGCAACTGCTGGACGAGCAGGGGCGTGAACAACTGCTGGCCTGGGGCGAGGCGCCGGTGCCCGCCGCGCAGCGCTTGCTGGTCGAGCAGCTCAACGAGCAGGCGCGCCTGACCCCTGAACGTACCGCCCTGGTCTGGGACGGTGGCAGCCTCGGCTATGCCGAACTGCATCAGCAGGCCAACCGGCTGGCGCATTATCTGCGCGACAAAGGCGTCGGCCCCGACACGTGCGTGGCCATCGCGCTGGAGCGTTCGCCGCAGCTGCTGGTCGGCCTGCTGGCGATCCTCAAGGCGGGCGGCGCCTATGTGCCGCTGGACGTCGACTACCCGGCCGAGCGCCTGGCCTACATGCTCGGCGATTGCCAGGCTGGCCTGCTGCTCAGCCACAGCAGCCTGCTGGGTACGCTGCCGCAGGTCGACGGCGTCAGCGCCATCGCCGTTGATCAACTGCACCTCGACAGCTGGCCCAGCCAGGCACCGGGCCTGCACTTGCATGGCGACAACCTGGCCTATGTGATCTACACCTCTGGTTCTACCGGCCAACCGAAGGGCGTGGGCAACACCCATGCGGCGCTGGCCGAGCGCCTGCAGTGGATGCAAGCCTGCTATGCGCTGGACGCCAGCGATGTGCTGATGCAAAAGGCACCGATCAGCTTCGACGTCTCGGTGTGGGAGTGCTTCTGGCCGCTGATCACCGGCTGCAAACTGGTCCTGGCCGGCCCTGGCGAGCACCGCGACCCGCAGCGCATCGCCACGCTGGTGCAGCAGCATGGCGTGACCACGCTGCACTTCGTACCGCCGCTGCTGCAGGTGTTCGTGCAAGAGCCACTGGCCGCTGGCTGCAGCAGCCTGCGCCGGCTGTTCTCCGGTGGTGAAGCGCTGCCTGCGCAGCTGCGTGACCGTGTGCTGCAGCTGTTGCCACAGGTGCAGTTGCACAACCGCTACGGCCCGACCGAAACCGCCATCAACGTCACACACTGGCATTGCCAGGCAGCCGATGGCGAGCGTTCGCCGATCGGCCGCCCGCTGGGTAACGTGCTCTGCCGGGTGCTGGACGATGAACTCGAACTGGCTGCGCCTGGCGTACCGGGCGAGCTGTATCTGGGCGGTGCCGGCCTGGCCCGCGGTTACCTGGGCCGCCCAGGCCTGACTGCCGAACGTTTCGTGCCCCAGGCTGACGGCAACGGCGCGCGCCTGTACCGCAGCGGCGACCGCGCCCGCTGGCAGGTACAAAGCGAGGCCCTGGAATACCTCGGTCGCCTCGATCAGCAGGTCAAGGTGCGTGGCTTTCGCGTCGAGCCTGAAGAAGTACAGGCGTGCCTGTTGGCGCAGGCGGGTGTCGAGCAGGCGCTGGTGCTGATCCAGCAGGACGCGGTCGGTGCGCAACTGGTGGGTTACTACAGCGGCAACGCACCGGCCGAGGTGTTGCAGGCCGCACTGGCGAGGCAATTGCCGGCCTACATGGTGCCGGCTCAGTTGATCGGCCTGGAGCACCTGCCGCTGGGCCCGAGTGGCAAGGTCGACCGCAAGGCACTGCCTGCACCGGTCTGGCAGCAGCGCGCCCATGTCGAGCCGCAGACCGCATTGCAGCAGGAGGTGGCGGCCATCTGGCGCGAGGTGCTGAACCTGCCGCAGGTCGGCCTGCACGACGATTTCTTCGCCCTCGGCGGTCACTCGCTGCTGGCCACCCAGATCGTCTCGCGTACCCGTCAGGTGTGTGATGTCGAGCTGCCGCTCAAGACGCTGTTCGAGGCCAGCGAGCTGGTTGCGTTCTGCGAGGCAATCGCCCAGGTCCGCGCTGCCGGTGCACGCAACCAGCAAGGGGAAATCGCCCGGGTCGACCGCCGCCAGGCCGTGCCGCTGTCCTATTCGCAGCAGCGCATGTGGTTCCTCTGGCAGATGGAGCCGGACAGCCCGGCCTACAACGTTGGCGGCATGGCGCGTTTACGGGGCGTGCTGCATGTGGATGCCTTCGAACGCGCCCTGCAGGCGCTGATCGTGCGCCACGAGAGCCTGCGCACCACCTTCCCCAGCATCGACGGTGTGCCGTACCAGTGCGTGGCCGATGACAGCGCCCTGCAACTGGACTGGCAGGACTTCACGGCCTTGCCGGCCGACATCCGTCAGCAGCGCCTGCAGCAACTGGCTGACGACCAGGCCCACCAGCCATTCGACCTGGAGCGCGGGCCGCTGCTGCGCGCCTGCCTGGCCAAGACCGAGGACCGTGAACACTACTTCGTGCTGACCCTGCATCACATCGTCACCGAAGGCTGGGCGATGGACATTTTCGCCCGCGAACTGGGCGAACTCTATGAAGCCTTCGTCGATGAGCGCGAGTCGCCACTGGCGCCGCTGCCGGTGCAGTACCTGGACTACAGCGTGTGGCAGCGGCAATGGCTGGAAAGCGGCGAAGGCGCACGCCAGCTTGCCTACTGGAAAGACCGCCTCGGCGATGAGCACCCGGTACTGGCGCTGCCCACCGACCGCCCGCGCCCTGCCGTGCAGAGCCACCGCGGTGAACTCTACCGCTTCGAACTCGACCCGGCATTGGTCGCCCGCGTGCACGCCTTCAACAACCAGCGTGGGCTGACGCTGTTCATGACCATGACCGCGACCTTGGCCGCGTTGCTGCACCGCTATAGCGGTCAGCGTGACCTGCGCATCGGCGCGCCGGTGGCAAACCGTATCCGCCCGGAAAGCGAAGGCCTGATCGGCGCCTTCCTCAATACCCAGGTGCTACGTTGCGAGGTGGACGGGCAAATGACCGCCGCCGCCTTGCTCGAGCAGGTCCGCCAGGCCGCCATCGAAGGCCAGTCGCACCAGGACCTGCCGTTCGACCAGTTGGTCGAAGCCCTGCAGCCGCCGCGCAGCAGCGCCTACAACCCGCTGTTCCAGGTGATGTGCAACGTGCAGCGCTGGGCCTTCCAGCAGAGCCGCACACTCGCAGGCATGCAGGTGGATTACCTGGTCAACGACGCCAGCGCCACCAAGTTCGACCTGTACCTGGAGGTCACCGACCTCGACGGCCGCCTGGGCTGCTGCCTGACCTACAGCCGCGACCTGTTCGACGAGCCGCGCATCGCACGCATGGCCGAGCACTGGCAGCAGCTGCTGGTCGGCCTGCTCGACAACCCGCAGCAGCGCCTGTGCGAGCTGCCGATGCTGGCCACTGCCGAGCAGCAAGTGCTGATCGGCCAGTTGCAGGGCGAGCGGGGCTACGCCCTCGACCAGACGATCCACGGCTTGTTCGTCGCCCAGGCTGCGCGTACGCCAGATGCGGGTGCATTGACCTTCGCCGGCCAGCACATGACCTACGCTGAGCTCGACCAACAGGCCAATCGCCTGGCCCGTGCCCTGCGTGATCGCGGGGTCGGCCCGCAGGTGCGGGTGGGCCTGGCGTTGGAGCGCTCGCTGGAGATGGTGGTCGGCCTGCTGGCCATTCTCAAGGCCGGTGGCGCCTACGTGCCGCTCGACCCGGAGTATCCGCTCGACCGCCTGCGCTACATGATCGAGGACAGCCGCATCGGCCTGCTGCTAAGCCAGCGGGCACTGCTCGAAAACCTCGCTGGATTGCCCGGCGGGGTAGCACGCTGGAGCCTGGAGGACGATGCCGCGAGCCTCTCGGCCTACAGCGATGCGCCTCTGAATAACCTCAACCTGCCGCAGCATCAGGCCTATTTGATCTACACCTCCGGCTCCACCGGCAAGCCCAAGGGCGTGGTGGTCAGCCATGGCGAAATCGCCATGCACTGCCAGGCGGTGATCGATGCCTTCGGCATGCGCAGCGATGACTGCGAACTGCACTTCTACTCGATCAATTTCGACGCGGCCAGCGAGCGCCTGCTGGTGCCGCTGCTGTGCGGCGCCCGCGTGGTGCTGCGCGCCCAGGGCCAATGGGGCGCCGAGGACATCTGCCAGTTGGTGCGCGAGCAGCGGGTGAGCGTGCTCGGCTTCACCCCGAGCTATGGCAGCCAGCTGGCCCAGCACCTGGCCGGGCAGGGTGAACAGCTGCCGGTGCGGCTGGTGATCACCGGCGGCGAAGCGCTGACCGGCGAGCACTTGCAGCGCATCCGCCAGGCGTTCGCACCGCAGCAGTTCTTCAACGCCTACGGGCCCACCGAAACCGTGGTCATGCCGCTGGCTTGCCTGGCGCCGCAGGTCATGCCTGCCGACGCTGGCAGCGTGCCGATCGGCCGGGTGATCGGCACCCGCACCGCCTGCATCCTCGACGAGGACCTGGCCCTGCTGCCGCAAGGGGGGATCGGCGAGCTGTACGTCGGCGGTGCCGGCCTGGCCCAGGGCTACCACGACCGCCCGGGCCTGAGCGCCGAGCGTTTTGTCGCCGACCCGTTCAGCCGCGACGGTGGGCGCCTGTACCGCACCGGCGACCTGGTGCGCCTGCGTGCCGATGGCCTGGTGGAGTATGTCGGCCGTGCCGACCAGCAGGTGAAGATCCGTGGCTTCCGTATCGAGCTGGGCGAAATCGAAAGCCGCCTGCAGGAACATGCCGATGTCGACGAGGCGGTGGTGCTGGCCCTCGACCTGCCGGGGGGCAAGCAGTTGGTCGGTTACCTTGTTTGCCAGCAGGCCACCGCTGACAGCGAGGCTCAGTCCAGGCTGCGTGAAGCAGTCAAGGCTGATGCCCGTCAGCACCTGCCGGACTACATGGTGCCTGCGCACCTGGTGCTGCTCGAGCGCCTGCCGCTGATGGGTAACGGCAAGCTCGACCGCCGCGCCTTGCCGGCACCGGACCTGGAGCAGGCGCGTCAGCACTACCAGGCACCGGCCAATGAGCTGGAGGAGCAACTGGCACAAGTCTGGCGCGAAGTGCTCAACACGTCCCGCGTGGGTGTGCAGGACAACTTCTTCGAACTGGGCGGCGACTCGATCCTGTCGATTCAGGTGGTCAGCCGTGCGCGCCAGCTGGGCCTGCAGTTCACCCCGCGCGACCTGTTCCAGCACCAGACCATCCAGACCCTGGCTGGCGTGGTCAGCCGCAGCGCGGCGCCGAGCGACATCGAGCAGGGCGCGCGCGAGGGGCGCAGCGGCCTCACGCCGATTCAGCACTGGTTCTTCGACAGCGACGTCGCCCAGCCGCAACACTGGAACCAGGCCGTGCTGCTGGAAGCGCGCCAGCCGCTGGAGCGGGCCACCCTTGAGCAGGCCTTGACCGGGCTGGTGACGCACCACGACAGCCTTCGCCTGCGCTTCGTTCAGGGGCAGGCGGCCTTTGCCGCGGTATCTGCCGAGCAATTGTTGTGGACCGCCACGGTCGCCGACTTCGACGCCTGTCAGGCGCTTTATACCGACGTGCAACGCAGCCTCGACCTGGAACGCGGCCCGCTGCTGCGCGCCGTGCTGGTCAGTGACGGGCAGGGCGCCCAGCGCCTGCTGCTGGTGATCCACCACCTGGTGGTCGATGGCGTGTCCTGGCGCGTGCTGCTTGAAGACCTGCAGGCGCTGTATCGCGGTCAGCCGCTGGCTGCCAAGACCCATGCCATGGCCGACTGGGCGGCGCGCCTGGCCAGCTACGCCGGCAGCGATTCGCTGCGTGACGAACTGGGCTGGTGGCAAGGCCAGCTCGGCAGCGTACGCCATGAGCTGCCGTGCGACCACCCGCAAGGCGGCAACCTGCATCGGCATGCCGAAACGCTGGCCATCGCCCTGGACACCGAGCAGACCCGGCAGTTGCTGCAACAGGCGCCGGCGGCCTACCACACCCAGGTCAACGACCTGCTGCTGACCGCGCTGGCCCGCACCCTGTGCCGCTGGAGCGGTGACCAGGAAGTGCTGGTGCAGCTCGAAGGCCACGGCCGCGACGGCCTGTTCGAGGACATGGACCTGACGCGCAGCGTCGGCTGGTTCACCAATGCCTACCCGCTGCGCCTGAACCCGCAGGCTGGCGACGACGATGCTGCGCGTGCCACCTCTATCAAGCGGATCAAGGAACAACTGCGCCAGGTTCCGCACAAGGGGCTGGGCTACGGCGTGCTGCGCTACCTGGGCGATGCTGCCAGCCGCGAAAGCATGGCGGCGCTGCCCCAGGCGCGCATCACCTTCAATTACCTGGGCCAGTTCGACCAGCAGTTCGATGAGGCCGCCTTGTTCCAGCCTCTGGATGCACCGGCAGGCCTGGCTCATGATCTGGATGCACCGCTGCCGAACTGGCTGAGCATCGACGGCCAGGTCTATGCCGGTGCCTTGCAACTGCGCTGGAGCTACAGCCGTGAACGCTACGACTCGCGGACCATCGCGCAGTTGGCCGAAGCCTATCGCCAGGAGCTGCTGGCACTGGTCAGCCATTGTCTGGCCGATGGCAACGGCAGCTTCACGCCCTCGGACTTCCCGCTGGCGCACCTGAGCCAGCAGCAGATCGACGCGCTGCCGGTGCCCGCGGCGCAGATCGAAGACGTCTACCCGCTGACGCCGATGCAGGAGGGCATGCTCTTGCATACCCTGCTGGAGCCGGGCACAGGCCTGTATTACATGCAGGACCGCTACCGCATCCACAGCGCCCTCGACCCGCAACGTTTCGCCCAGGCCTGGCAGGCCGTGGTGGCGCGTCACGAAGCCCTGCGCGCATCGTTCAGCTGGAATGCCGGCGAGACCATGCTGCAGATCATCCACAAGCCGGGCAACACGCCGGTGGATTATCAGGACTGGCGCGGCCTCGATGAAGCCGCCCAGGAGGCGCGCCTGCAGGCCCTGCACAAAGAAGAGCGGGAAGCCGGCTTTGCCCTGTTGCAGGAGGCGCCGTTCCACCTGCGCCTGGTGCGGGTCGATGACGAACGCTACTGGTTCATGATGAGCAACCACCACATCCTCATCGATGCCTGGTGCCGTTCGTTGCTGATGAACGATTTCTTCGAAATTTACCAGGCGCTCGGCGAAGGCCGTCAGGCGCAGTTGCCGGTACCGCCGCGCTACCGCGACTACATCGGCTGGCTGCAACGCCAGGACATGAATGAAGCGCGCAATTGGTGGCAGGCCAACCTGGCCGGTTTCGAGCGTGCCACGGCGCTCCCCAGCGACCGCCCGTTGCGCAACGATCACGCTGGCGACGGTATGGTCGTAGGCGATTGCTACACCCGGTTGGAGGTGAGCGACGGCGTGCGCCTGCGCGACCTGGCCCAGGCCCATCAGCTGACCATCAACACCTTCGCCCAGGCGGCTTGGGCATTGGTGCTGGCGCGCTACAGTGGTGACCGCGACGTTGCCTTTGGCGTGACCGTGGCCGGGCGCCCGGTGAGCCTGCCGCAGATGCAGCGCACCGTCGGCCTGTTCATCAACAGTATCGCCCTGCGCGTGCAACTGCCCGAACCGGGCCAGCGCCGCAGCGTGCGCCAGTGGCTGCAGGGCGTGCTGGAACGCAACATGGAGCTGCGCGAATACGAGTACCTGCCGCTGGTGGCGATCCAGGAATGCAGCGAGCTGCCCAAGGGCCAGCCGCTGTTCAACAGCCTGTTCGTGTTCGAGAACGCACCGGTGGAAAGCACAGTGCTCGACCACGCCCAGCACCTCAATGCCACTTCCGACTCGGGCCGTACCCACACCAACTTCCCGCTGACGGCGGTGTGCTACCCGGGCGACGATCTGGGCCTGCACCTGTCATTCGACCAACGCTACTTCGACTATCCGACCGTCGAGCGTCTGCTGGCCGAGTTCAAGCGCCTGTTGCTGGCGCTGGTGCAAGGCTTTGAAGGGGAGGTGAGCGAGTTGCCGTTGCTGGGCGAGGACGAACAGCGCTTCCTGCTCGACGACTGTAACCGCACCGAGCACGCCTACCCGCTGGAGCAGAGCTATGTGGCACTGTTCGAAGCGCAGGTGGCTGCCCACCCTGAGCGAACCGTCGCCCGTTGCCTTGACGCAGCGTACGACTATGCCGGGCTGAACCTGGCGGCCAACCGCCTGGGCCATGCCTTGGTCGCCGCAGGCGTGGCCATCGACCAACCGGTAGCCTTGCTGGCCGAGCGCGGCTTGCCATTGCTGGGCATGATCGTCGGCAGCTTCAAGGCTGGCGCCGGCTACCTGCCGCTGGATCCGGGCCTGCCGTCAGCGCGGCTGCAGCATATCGTCGAACTGAGCCGCACCCCGGTGCTGGTGTGCAGCGCGGCCTGTGCCGGGCAGGCGCGCCAGTTGCTGGATGAGCTGGCTAGTGCGGCGCGGCCGCAGTTGCTGGTGTGGGAAGACGTACAGGGCAGCAGCATCCCTTGCCACAACCCAGGTATTCACAGCGGGCCGGGCAACCTGGCCTACGTGATCTACACCTCTGGTTCCACCGGGCTGCCCAAGGGCGTTATCGTCGAGCAGCGCGGGATGCTCAACAACCAGCTGAGCAAGGTGCCGTACCTGGCCTTGAGCGAGCACGACGTGATCGCCCAGACCGCCTCGCAGAGCTTCGACATCTCGGTCTGGCAGTTCCTTGCCGCGCCGTTGTTCGGCGCCCGGGTGGAGATCGTGCCGAACGCCATCGCCCATGACCCACAAGGTTTGCTGGCGCATGTGCAGGCCACTGGCATCACCGTGCTGGAAAGCGTGCCATCGCTGATCCAGGGCATGCTGGCCAATGATCATCAGGCGCTCGATGGCCTGCGTTGGATGCTGCCAACCGGCGAGGCGATGCCGCCGGAACTGGCTGCGCAATGGCTGCAACGTTACCCGCAGATCGGCTTGGTGAATGCCTACGGGCCGGCGGAGTGCTCCGATGACGTGGCGTTCTTCCGCGTCGACATGGCCTCGACTCGCGGCAGCTACCTGCCGATCGGCACGCCGACCGACAACAACCGGCTGTACCTGTATGGCGAGGACCAGGCCCTGGTACCGCTGGGGGCGGTGGGCGAGTTGTGCGTGGCCGGTACCGGTGTCGGCCGTGGCTATGTCGGCGACCCGGTGCGCACGGCACTGGCGTTCATCCCGCACCCGCACGGAGCGCCAGGCGAACGCCTGTACCGTACCGGTGACCTGGCGCGGCAGCGCCCGGATGGGGTGCTGGAGTATGTCGGTCGCATCGACCACCAGGTGAAGATCCGCGGTTACCGTATCGAGCTGGGCGAGATCGAGGCGCGTCTGCACGAGCAGGCCGAGCTTCGCGATGCGGCGGTGGGGGTGCAGGAGGGGGCCAATGGCAAGCACTTGGTGGGCTATCTGGTGGCGCACCAGGGTGTACTGGCCGACGCCGCGCTGCTGGAGCTGGTCAAGCAGCGCCTGCGTGCGCAGCTACCGGAGTACATGGTGCCGCTGCACTGGGGCTGGTTCGCCAGCCTGCCGCACAACGCCAACGGCAAGCTTGATCGCAAAGCGTTGCCGGCCATCGAGATTGGTGGGCAGCACAGCCAGGACTACCTGGCGCCGCGGGATGAGCTGGAGGAGGTGCTGGCCGGTATCTGGGCCGATGTGCTCAAGGCCGAGCGGGTCGGGGTACATGACAACTTCTTCGAGCTGGGCGGGCATTCGCTGCTGGCCACGCAAATTGCTTCGCGGGTGCAGAAGCAGTTGCAGCTGAATGTGCCGCTGCGGGCGATGTTCGAGTGCAGCACGGTGGAAGAATTGGCTAAGTATGTGCGTGGGTTGCAGGGAAGCGTGGTGGATGAGGCGAAGGCTGATCGGCTTAGCGACCTGATGGCTGAGCTTGAAGGGCTATAGCGTCTTGAGATTTGCGGAGCGGCGGAAATCGAGCGCCGCCCGCGCGGCGCACCTCAAACCTGTTGCGCCATGGTTGCCAGCCCTGGCGCATGACTTGAGCCGTGCAAACCGGATGACAACCATGGCCTCACAGGTATGGCCCCGTTGCAACAACTGTAGGAGCGGATTTATCCGCGATGCGCCGCGCGGGCGGCGCTCGATCTACGCATCACCGCAAAACCCAAGCCGTGCATTACCGCTTGCCGAGAATCTTCCCAAGCAACTCCGGCCGCGGTGCCCCTTGCTGGCTCTGCAGGTTGCCCTGGTCATCCTGATAGAAAATCGCCGGGGTCGCTTGCAGCCCCATCTCTTCCATCAGTGCCATGTTCGCCGCCAGCTTCTGTTGCACAGCATCCGGCACCTTGTCCAGCGGCTTCAGGCTGCTCGCCTTGCCCGCTTTCTCATGCTCATGCAGGGCCTTGGCCGGGTCCTTGGCTGCCAGCAGTGCGGCCGACTTGCCTGGGCTGTCCTCACGGATGATGCCGACCATGATATGGCGCAACTGCACCTTGCCCGAGTCGACCCACGGCCGTGCCTGCTCCCAGAACATGTTGCAGTACGGGCAGTTGGGGTCGCTGAACAGGTACACCTTGCGCGGCGCACTGTCCTTGCCGTCGGCGATCCAGGCGGTTTTCTCCATCTTCGCCCAGATCTCCTTGCTCATCGGCGCGTACACCAGCTTCTGCAGCGGCTCGGCGCTGAGGTCCTTGCCTTGTTCGTCGAACAGGCTGCCGACCAGCACGTGCTTGCCGTCCGGGGTCAGGTACAGGGCCAGGGCATTGTTCTGGTACTCGGCGGCATAGCCGCGCAGGCCGTTGGGCGCATCGAAGCTGCCCTTGATCTCGGCGCCTTTGGCTTGCAGTTGCTGGATCGCCTTGGGCAGGTCTTCGGCCTGCACCAGCGGGGCGGCCAGCAGGGCCAGGGACAGGGGCAGCAGGGCAGTCAATCGCATGTCAGTTTCCTTGTGCGGCAGGGGCGGGCGCCTTGGCCCGCTCGAAAGGTTCCAGGGCATGACGCAGGCTGGCCCGCGACAGCTCGCCGAGGTGGCTGCCGATCAGGCGGCCGTCGGCGTCGTAGAACAGGGTGGTGGGCAGGGCCATCGAACCGACCCGCTGAGCCAGCACGCCAGTGCCGTCGAACAGCACATGGGTCAGGCTCAGCCCGGTGGTGGCGAGGAAGGTCGTGACGATTTCCGGCGTCTCGCCCTGGTTGACGAAGATGAAGGTCACGTGCGGGTATTCGCCCTGGGCCTGTTGCAGCACTGGCATTTCCCGGCGGCATGGCGGGCACCAGGTGGCCCAGATATTGACTACCAGCGGCTTGCCCCGGTAGCTGTGCAGGGCCACCGACTGGCCAGTGGCATTGCGCAGGCTCAGGTCGGGCAGCGCGGTGCCCTTGCTGTACAGGTGGCTGCCCAGGCTGCTCAGGCCCCAGAACAGCGCACCGCTGAACAGTGCCCAGCCCAGCGGGCGTCGCAGGCCAGGCTGGCGCCAACCCTGCCAGAGCGTCGCGAGGACGATGCCGACCAGGCCCGACCCGAGCAGGAAGCCGCCGTCACGGATGTCGATGACTTGCACCAGGTCGTCGCGGTACATCGGCCAGTACGCCAGCACGAAACCCAGGCGGGCGCACAGCAGGCCGACCAGGAACAGGTTGAACAGCGCCGATTCCGGGCTTTCGCCGCCACGCCGGGCGACCCACCAACCGACCAGGCAGGCCACGCCGAGGGCGGCCAGCATCAGCAGGTGGTTCAGGGCCATGGTCAGCGGCCCGAGGGTTACCGTCAGCATCAGCCTTGGCTCCGGGTCTGGGTCCAGTGTTGCAGGAACGCGGCGGCATCCACCTCACCGGTGATGCGCCGTGCGCGGCGCTCTTCGCCTTCCGGGCCGAGCCAGATGATGCTGGGCGGGCCGGGCACCTGGTAGCGCTGCAGCAGGGCGCGGCTGGCGGCAGAGTCGGCGGTCACGTCCAGGCGCAGCAGGTGCACGCCCGCCAGGCTGGTTTGCACATCGGGGCGGGTGAATACCTGTTTCTCCATGACCTTGCACGACACGCACCAGTCGGCGTAGTAATCGACCATGACCCACTGGCCTCGAGCCCTGGCGGCATCCAGTTCACGCTGCAGGGCTTCAGGGCTGCTGACCGTGACGAAGTGCTGATCGGCCGTTTGCCCGGTGGCGGGAGCGGGGCCGCCAGCGAATGGCCGCAACGGTTGCCACAGATCGTCGCCTCCTGCAGCCGCGCCGACCAGCAGCAGGCCACCCCACAAGGCACCCAGCAGCGGTACCGCGCGCAGCGCCGGCAAACGCTGCAGGGCCGGCCAGGCGGCCCAGCCCAGGGCAATCAGCCAGGCACCGCTCAGGGCCAGCACCACGGGTGCGGCGAGCAGCCCGCGCACGGTGTACAGGGCCATGGCCAGGAACACGAAGCCGAACACACCCTTGACCCGGTTCATCCATGCGCCCGGGCGCGGCAGGTAGCGGTTGCCCAGGGTCACCAGCAACAGCAGCGGCACGCCCATGCCCAGGCCGAGGCTGAACAGCACCAGCGCCCCTTGCAGCACATCGCCGCTTTGCGCGATGAACAGCAGCGCTCCGGCCAGCGGCGCGGTCATGCAGGGGCCGAGCAGCAGACCGGAGAGGGCGCCCAGCAGCGCCGCACCGTACAGGTTGCCACCACGGGTGCCCTGGCCGGCGCGGTCGAGGCGATCACGCAGCGCGGCCGGCAGTTGCAGCTCGAAGGCACCGAACATGGGTAGGGCGAGGACGATGAACAGGCCGGCCAGGCTGCCCAGCAGCCAGGGTTGCTGCAACCATGCCTGCAGGCTGGCCCCCAGCAGCGCCGCGACCACACCCAGCGCCGCATACACCAGCGCCATGCTCAGCACATATACCCCGGCCAGCAGCCAGCCACGCCGGGCGCTGGCACCATTGCCCATGACCAGGCCGGCGAGGATCGGCAGCATCGGCAGCGAGCAGGGGGTGAACGCCAGCAGCAGGCCGAGGCCGAAGAACGCCAGCAGGCTCCAGGCCAGGCTGGCGCTTTGCAGGCCGCTGGCCAGTGCCTGGTCGCTGGCTTGTTCGGCGGCCGGCGTCGCGCTGCCGCCCAGGTCGATGGCGGTGGTCTGCGGTGGGTAGCACAGACCGGCATCGGCACAGCCCTGCCAGCCCAGGCGCAACTGGCCCTGGGCATTGGCCGGGATGAGTAGTTCGAGCTGGTCGCGGTATACCGCGCTGTCACCAAAGAATTCGTCATGGTGATTCAGGGCGGGGGGCAGTTGCGGCTGCTGTTCGGCAGGCAAGCCGTCGAATTTCAGGCGCTTCTGG
Source organism: Pseudomonas vlassakiae (assembly GCF_014269035.2). GTDB lineage: Bacteria > Pseudomonadota > Gammaproteobacteria > Pseudomonadales > Pseudomonadaceae > Aquipseudomonas > Aquipseudomonas vlassakiae. The sequence goes on along the minus strand of NZ_JABWRP020000033.1, from coordinate 8,603 downwards.
TACAGGTAGTAACCCTGCTTGATCTGGAAGTACAGGCGCATCTGGCCATCGGCCTGGCGGTCATGAGTCAGCACGAACGCCTGGTCGACCGGGAGGAAGTCGGGTTTGGCGTCGAACGGGTTGGCCTGCAACGGGCCGGCCAGAAGGAATGTCAGGAAGAGCAAAAGGATGCGCATGTCTTCGCCTTGGCAGTTCGGAATGAGGGCCATGCTGGCTGGGGTCGATTAACCCAAGGTTAACCGTTGCTGCCGACGCTGTTGTCGCGGCACGGTGCCGCTCTTCGACACACCGCGACATATTGTCGACTTGACTTTGCTTATGCCCATATTCTTGTTGTAAAGTTGACGCAGAAGTCAGTTTTTTCTGACTTGCGTGACAAGGTTCTTACCCTTCCGAGTCCCCCGCACAAGAATCGAAAAGACATGGGCAGAAATTCTTCTGCCCAGAGGATCAAGCATGTCCAACCGTGATATTTCCCGGCGCGCCTTCTTGCAAGGCGGCCTGATCGCTGGTGTCGGCGTGACCATGGCGCCGCTCGGCAGCCAGGCGTTCGCCGCCCTGATGGAGGAGCGTGTCACCACCTCGCCGCAAAAGTGGATGAACCATGACGGCAAGGCGCGATTTCGCAACGACGCCCTGTCCAAGGTCTGCGGCAACAAGGTCTTTGCCCGCGACATCCGCGCCAAGGACATGCCCGGCTGGCCGACCCGGCAAGGCCACGCGCTGCTGCTCAAGGCGACCCAGGTCGATCGCATCTATGCCGGCCATGACCTGAGCCTGCTCGGCGCCGAGCTGCAGCCGGACCGTATCGTCACCGCCGCCGACCTGGCCAAGGACGGCATCGCCTGGCCCGAGGCTCATTCGCCCGACCCACTGTTGCCGCCCGGCCAGGTGCCGATGTTCATCGGCCACCCGGTGGCGATCCTGATCTGGCACGATTTCGAGCGCTTCCGTCAGGCCAAGCGCAAGCTGCAGTTCAACGACAAGGCGATCCAGTACGGCGCTCAGGCCCCGTTGTATCAGCGCGACCCCTACGGCAGCTTCCGCTTCGTGCGGGTGGGCGGCGCCACGCCGTTCGACGACGATGAATTCTCCAGCCTGAAGAATTCCATGCTGTTCCCGACCATCCTCAACCGCAAGCCGGTGTGGTCCAAGCAGCCCAACCAGCACGGCGACCTGACCGAGCAGGGCCTGTTCTACGCCAAGCGCATGGCTGAACAGCTGGACAACCCGCCTGAGGACTGGCTGGTGTTCGACGAGCGCTACAAGACGCCATCGATCGAGCCTGCCGCACTGGAGCCGGACAACGGCAACGGCTGGTACGACCCGGCGACCGGCACGCTGCACTTCGTGGTCGCCACCCAGTGCCCGTTCGAAGTGGCGCAGGAATGCGTGCACATGATCAAGCCGTCGCGCTTCGCCCTGAATACGCTGAACATGCACCCGGGCTACACCGTGGGTTACGGCTCCAAAGACAACAACATCTTTGTCTTCTACGCCGCCGTGGCCGCCCTGTATGGCGCGGGCGTGCCGATCCGCCTGGCCAACGACCGCTACGAGCAGTTCCAGAGCGGCATCAAGCGCCATGCCTTCGACATCCGCTACCAGCTGGCGGTGGACAAGAAGGACAACCGCTTCAAGATCTTCCGTGCCGACATGAGCTGCGACGGCGGCGGGCGTATCAACTACAGCCCATCGGTGGCTGCGGTGGGCGCCACCGCGGCGCAGTCGATCTACTACATGCCGCAGAACGACCTGTCGGTGACCGCCTACTTCTCCCGCGGTGTCGAGGCTGGCTCCATGCGCGGCTACGGTACCCTGCAGAGCATGGCTGCCACCGAGATGATGGTGGATGAAATCGCCGGTCGCCTGGGCGTCGATGCCATCGACCTGCGCCGCACCAACGCGCTGAAGTCGGGCATGAAGAACACCCAGGGTGCGGTCCCGGCCGGTGCCTTGCGCCTGTACGAGATCCTCGACAAGGCTGCCGTGCACGACTGGTGGCGCAACCGTGATGCGCGCAAACAGCAAATGGACGCCAAGGACCCGGACCACTGGTACGGCGTCGGCTTCGCTATCTGCCAGAAGGACTTCGGCACCGGCTCCGAAGCGCCGATGGCCAGCATCGAGTTCAGCGCCGATGGCCGCATCAGCCTGCGCCACATCGGCACTGAACTGGGCACTGGCATGTCCACCTCCCAGGCCCTGGTGGTCAGCGACTTCCTCGGCCGTTCGGCCGACGAGGTCAAGACCGCGGTCACCGAATGGCCGGAGCTGCAGCTGACCACCAGCGGCAACCCGTACCTGATCAGCCAGCCTGAGCAGGACAGCGCGCTGCGCAACCCACGCTGGGTCGGCAAGCTGGCCTCGCCGTCGTCGGCGACCAACTCGGCGTTCTACTTCAGCCACGCCACCCGCGAAGCGGCCCGCGTGCTGTTCAACCACGGCCTGTGGCCAGCAGCCATGGCCATCTGGAGCCAGGGTCCGCACGGTGGCCAGGCCAACCCGCTGGTGGTACGCCGCGAGAACGCAGTGTGGGTCAACGGTGAGCTGACCGGCAACGGCCTGGCGCCGATCCCGTTCGCCCAGTTGGCGCAGAAGGCTCACGAGATGGGCCTGGTCACGGGCGTCAGCGTGCACGGTTTCAACCGCTGGAGCTGGGCCGAGGCCGACTTCGTCATCGACGGCGTCCGCGAGCGCTTGCCGCTCGATGCCCTGGCGGTGAAGTACGGCGATGGCGCGGTGAATGCCAAGAAAGCGCAGATGAGCAGTCATGGCTACCACCTGCTCGACCGGCAGAACGCCGCCTACCCGGATACCCAGCTGAACAACGCCATGGTCACCTACTACAGCCCGGTGGCGACCATTGTCGAGGTCAAGGTCAACAAGGGTACTCACGAGGTGCAGGTGCTCAACCACCACAGCTGGGTCGAGTGCGGCCGGGTGCTGGTACCGGAGCTGGTCAAGGGCCAGCTCGAAGGCGGTATCGCCATGGGCATCGGCCATGCGCTGACCGAAGAAATGCCATTGTACGAAGGTGGGCCCGGGGAGGGCGACTGGAACTTCAACCGCTACCGCCTGCCGCACGCGCGCGATGTGGCGGTGTGGAAGCAGACCAGCGAAATCCTCCCGCCGCTGTCACCGACCGACCCGTCCAAAGGCATCGCCGAAGTGGTGATGATCCCGGTCGTCGGTGCCATCGGCAACGCCGTGGCGCATGCCATTGGCAAGCGCGTGCGCGATCTTCCCATCACCCCAGCCCGTATCAAGGAGGCCCTCAATGGCTAACCGTCCACTGCAACTGACCCTCAACGGTCAACCGGTCGGCCCGGTCGAGGTCCCTGATGACCTGGCGATGATCGACTACCTGCACGAGCACCAGAACCTCACCGGGTCCCGCCTGGGCTGCGGCCAGGGCATCTGCCATGCCTGCGTGGTGATCGTCGACAACCCCGACGGCACCAGCGAAGAAGTGCGCACCTGCATCACTGGCGCGCATTACTTCGAGGGCAAGAAGGTCCGCACCATCGAAGGCCATGCCAAGCAGGACGAGGCCGGCAACCTGACGCTGAACCCGATCCAGCAGAAGTTCGTCGACCTGTTCGCCTTCCAGTGCAGCTATTGCGCGCCGGGCTTCGTCAACGCCGCCACGGTGCTGGTGGAAACCGCCCAGCGCCAGCCGCTCAAGCAGAGCGAAGTGGAAGAGCGCATCGAGGCCAGCCTCGGCCACCACATCTGTCGCTGCACCGGGTACGTGCGTTACTACGACGCCACCCGCACGGTGCTCAACGACCTCGGCCTGGTCAAGGAGGGTTGAGCATGGGCGTTGTTCGCAGCACTTTTGCGCTGGCCCTCGGCCTTGCCGTCTTTTCGCAGGCCCAGGCGGCCGACCAGGCGCAGGTCAAGCGGGGTGAATACCTGGCCCGGGCAGCCGACTGCATGGCCTGCCACACGGCCGAAGGCGGCGCGCCGTTCGCCGGTGGCCTGCCGATCCATTCGCCGTTCGGCACTATCTATGGCAGCAACATCACCCCGGACAAGCAGTACGGCATCGGCAACTACACGGCCGACGAATTCTTCGCCGCGGTCACCGAGGGCAAACGCAAGGATGGCGCCAACCTCTACCCGGCGATGCCGTACACCTCGTACCACCTGATCAAGCGCGAGGACTCCGATGCCATCCTCGCTTACCTGATGACCGTGCCGCCGATCAACCGCCCGGCACCGCAGACGGCGTTGAGCTTCCCGTTCAACGTGCGCCTCGGGCTGAGCGGCTGGAACATGCTCTATGGCAAGAGCGTGCAACTGCAGCCGACCGAAGGCAAGAGCCCGGCCTGGCAGCGCGGGCAGTATATGGTCGAGGTCATGGGGCATTGCGGCGAATGCCACACCCCGCGCAACGCCATCGGCGCCCTGCAACAGGACCAGCGCTTGACCGGCGGCCTGCTTGCTGGCTACCTGGCGCCGAGCTTGCTGGCCCAGGACCTGGCTGACCGTGGCTGGACCCAGCCGGACCTGACTACCTTCCTCAAGCACGGCATCAGTGCCCAGGGCAGCATGTTCAACGAGATGTTCCCGGTGGTGCACCACAGCACCCAGCACCTGGAAGATGCCGACCTGGCGGCCATGGCTACCTACCTGCTCGGCGACCAGCCGCCGCCCGCCAAGGCGATCAAGCCGGTTGCCCTGGAGCAGATGAGCGATAGTGCCAAGCGCGGCCAGCAGCAATACCTCAACGTCTGCGCCGGTTGCCACGGCGTCGAAGGCGAGGGCAAGCCGCACATCGCGGTGGCCATGCGCGGCAACACGGTGCTGCGCCAGGGCGACTCGCGCAATCTGGTCAAGGCCATTCGCGACGGCATCCGTGAGCAGCAGTTCACCGGTTTCGAGCGCATGCAGCCAATGCCGGGCTTCGCCGACAAGCTCGACGACCAGCAGGTGACAGACATGGTCAACTACCTGCGCCAGGCCTGGGGTGGTTTGCCCGGCGACCTGACCGTACAGCAGCTCGCCGAGCTGAAGGCGGAATAAACCGTGCAGCATCTCGATCTCCAGGTAATCAGCCAGGCGCTGCAGTGGTCGTGCAATGGCCAGCGGGTGTGGTTGTGCACGGTGCTCGGTACCTATGGCTCGGCACCGCGCGCGCCGGGCTCGCTGCTGGCGGTCAACGCCAGCGGCCAGTGGCTGGGTTCGCTGTCGGGCGGCTGCGTCGAGGAAGATTTCCTCGAACGTGTGGGGCGGGGCGAGTTTCCCGAACCGATTGCCATCGTGCGCTATGGCGATGGCAGCGATCCGCGTTCGAGCATTCGTCTGCCGTGCGGCGGCGTGCTTGAAGTGCTGGTGGAAAACCTGCCGGCCGACTGTGAGGTGCAGGCCCACCTGCGTGAGCTGGAAGGCGCGCTACGCGGCCAGCGCCGGCTGCTGCGCGAGGTGAGCTTGCCGCAAGGGGATCGTCAGCTGCGTGACGACCACAGCCAGGGGCCGCGCGTGGAGCGTGAAAGCGACCGCGTGCGTTTGCGTGTCGGCGCTGCCCAGCGCCTGTTGCTGGCCGGGTATTCCAGCGTCGCGCATTTCTGTGCCGAGTTCGGTAAAGGCATGGGCTTTGAAGTCATCCTCTGCGACCCTCGTGACGAGGTGCTCGAAGGCGTGGTGCTGGACGGCATCGAGGTGCGCCGTGAGCTGCCGTCGGAGTTCATCGCCAATGGCGGTTGCCATGCCGACACGGCGGTGGTTGCATTGACCCATGATCCGAAAATCGATGACCTGGCCATGCTTGAAGCGGTACGTACCGAAGCGTTCTACATCGGCGTGATGGGCTCGAAAGCCACCTCCGACAAGCGTCGCGAACGCTTGCACCGCATCGGTGGCCTGGGCTACGACGAGCTGGCACGGATCCACGCGCCGATCGGCCTCAACCTGGGCAGCAAGACCCCGGCCGAGATCGCCCTGGCGGTGCTCGCCGATATCCTGCGCCTGCGCAATGGCATCGGGCGGGGTGCGTTGTGAGTGTGGCGGCGCTGGTGTTGGCGGCCGGCAGCAGCGTGCGCTTCGGGGCTGACAAGCGGCGGGCGCTGATGGCGGATGGGCGTAGCTTGCTGGTGCACAGCGTCGAGCGTGCCTGCACGGTTTTCGATGATGTGCGGGTGGTGCTGCGTGACGGCGAGCGGGGCGAGGAGCTAGGGTTGCCAGCGGCGTGCCGAGTCATCTGCAGTGCGGACTTTGCGCTGGGAATGGGCCATAGCCTGGCGGCCGGTGCCGCCTCGCTGGTCGACTGCGAGGCGCAGGCGGTGGCGATTCTGCTGGGAGACATGCCCTGGGTGCAACTCGAGACCCTGGGTTTGCTTGCACGCGAGGCCAGTGGGTCGACGATAGTCCTGCCTTGTCATGCCGGACAGCAGGGCCATCCGGTGCTGTTCGGGCGTGATTTCTGGCCAGCGCTTGCGCGGCTGACGGGCGATGAAGGGGCGCGTTCGGTGGTGAAGGCCCATCCGGACAGTTGCGTCAGGCTGGCCGTCGAGGATGCCGGCGTGCTGCGGGATGTCGATATGCCCGATGCACTGCGCCAATGAGCTTTGCTGTCACGCATCGTCCTCACCCTCAAGCTCATGAGGTTCCAGTTCGCTTAGCTGGGACAGCAGAATCAGATGGACGTCGGCCTTGAGCCGCTGGAGATTGGCCAGATCTGCGGGGCCGCCCAGCATCAACGCCGGAACAAAGCCATACATCTCGTCTGGTGCCAACGTCCCCAGGGTTTCCCTGGCCGAGTCGAACAGGCCCAGGTCGATCCCCTCAGTCATTACCCACATGAGCAGCCCCTGGATCTTCGCGTCTCGCTCTTCTTCGGTCGAGCTGTTGGCACCCTCGATGTAGCGGGAAGCGTAGGCAGTGATGGTCAGCACCGAGCCGGTTTTTTCGCCCCAGAGGTACAGCTCGCCGAACGCGCTGCGGGCAATGAGGTGGTAGGTGTCGTGGGTCTCGAAGTGCGTACCGGCCAGCCAGGAAGCTACGACATCTTCGTATTCCTGCGGGTTGACCATCCACAACAGACCACCGCCGTAGCCGCACCAGCCGTGGTCTTGCCAGTAGGTCAGGAGTTGGTTTGGGAGTTTGCCCTGGTAGTGATCCAGCGTGGCAGGGGGAACGGGCTGGTGGCCGACGGGATCGCTGAAGGTTTCGAGGAAGATGGAGAAGAGTACGTTCATTTCTTTGTGCCTATTGGTGGGGTTAGAAGTCAGAAAAGCTGTAGGGTGTGAGGGGGCAGATTTGGGAGAGCAGTATCAAGTGCTCCAGGGTCTTGACTTTCTCAAGGTGGGAAAGCTCGCATGGCCCACCGAATGCCAAGGCAGGAACGAAACCATACATTTCATCGTGTTTTAGTACGCCTAGTTTGCTCTTTGCAGATTCGAACATGTCATCGAAGTCAACGGATGCTTTCTCCTTGCTGAGGAAAAAGCTTTGGACTTCGGTGTCCATGTCAGCTGCCGTCAACTCATATTCGCTACCTCTGTATCGCGAGAGGTGAGCCAGGATTTTTACGGAAAAGCCTGTGTTCTCCCCAAATAAAAACAGATCGCCGAACGCGCCGCGAGCGATGATGTGATATCGGTCTCTATTTTCTAATGGTGTGCCTCCAATGATCGAGGCCATTACTCCTTCATATTCTTGAGGGTTGACGATCCAGAATATGCCGTCGCCGTATCCCCCCCAGCCGTGCTCTATCCAATACTCCAACAATTTATCGGGTAGTATTCCTTTATATCGCTCTATGCTTGAAGGGGGAACTTCTTGTCGGAATACAGGCTTCCCGACTTGCTCAATAAAGATTGAGAAAATTTCATCCATGGCATCATCCTCAATGATCAACATTTGTGTAGTTTTACGTTTAGCAGGCTTGAAGCGGCTCCAGATTTCGACGCTTTTTCGGCGGCTGCTTTCATGCTATCAACTTTGCTTCTCCATTGTGGGCCTATAGTGGAATTAACCTGCCTGTCACCAAAGTCGGTAATGGCATCTCGACCACCGGCTACAAGGTCAGGGTTGTGAAGAGCAGCTAAGGATGACATGGTTTCCTTTGCTTGCTTCACTGAGAGCTTTCTCGCTTCAATGGGACTCATGGTTTTCAAAAGGTCTTTCTGAATCCTCTCTTGCAGCTCAGCGTAGAGCTCCATTCTCGCTTGCTTTGCAAGGCGAGGATTTCGTTTGGCTGGATTGGCGAGGTTGTTAAGGAACTCTTCGACTGTCAGCCGATTGAGTCCGTCCTGTTGTCCTTTCAGTTGCCGTTCAAATTCTCCATGCTTCGCCCTCGGCAAGTTATCCGCCTTGAAACACGCCACCGTATGCAACGGCATGCTAGCGGGCTTGCCCTTGGATGGCTCCTTGTCTTTCCCCGCCCGCCGGTCAGGCTGCGCAGGTTGGGGTTCCCCCACCGCGCCCTTGCGTCGCTCCGGCACTTGCAGGTCAGGCCGTTTCTTCAAAGCCTCTTCGTGCTTGAGCATCCATTGCCCAATCCGTGCGCCTTTCTTGCTGGCGGCCATTTCCTGGGCAAGCACACCCGCATTGCCACCGCCACGGGTGAGGTAGGACACCATGGCGCCCAACAGCAA
>NZ_JABWRP020000032.1 GCF_014269035.2 Pseudomonas vlassakiae | reverse complement strand
GTGGTGGTGTCTTGTACATCGGTGACAGTGGTACTGACCGGTGCCTGGTTGGCGACCAGGTTCTCGTAGTTGCCGCCGCTGACGCTGGTAATGCTGTTGGTGACTGCCGCATGGCCTTGATAGACGTCGTTGCTCACGGCGCCGGTGGCGGTGCCGGAGCTTTGGCCAACCGGAATGGTGATGGTTTGGCCGTTAGCCAAGCTGACTACGACCGGGCTTCCGGTGACTGGCGCATTAACCGCGGCGGTGTAGACGATAGTGCCGCCCTCGGTCACAGACGGCGTGGCCGTCAGGGTCACGGTCGAGGTGTCGATGGTGTCACTCACCGTTGTAACTGCCGGGGTACTGTTGATCGCCAGGTTTTCGAAATTGCCACCCGAGGCATTGGTGATGCGGGCGCTGACCTGACCGGCATCGATATATGGATCATCCGCTGGCGCGGCAACGGCGACGCTGCCGGAGGTCTGATTGGCGCCGATGGTGATGGTCTGGCCATTGCTCAGCGTGACGGTTACCGCCGTTTCTGCGGCGTTGGTCAAGGTAGCGGTGTAAACGATCTGCCCGCCTTCGGCCACGCTTGGCGTTGCCGTCAGCGAAACGGTAGTGGTGTCTTGTACGTCGGTGACGGTTGTAGAAACCGGTGCCGGGTCGGCAACCAGATTCTCGTAATTGCCGCCGCTGACGCTGGTGATGCTGTTGGTGACTGCCGCATGGCCTTGGTAGACGTCATTGGTCACGGCACCGGTGGCCGTACCGGAGCTCTGGCCGACCGGAATGGTGATGGTTTGACCGTTCGCCAAGCTGACCACAACCGGACTGCCGGTGACGGGCGCATCCACTGTGGCGGTATAGACGATGGTGCCGCCCTCGGTGACGGCAGGCGTCGCCGTCAGGGTCAGGGTGATGCTGTCTGGCACATCGGTGACACGGGTAATGACCGGCGCCGGGTTGGCCACCAGGTTTTCATAATTGCCACCCGAGACCCCGGTAATGCTGTTGGTCACCGGGACGTGCCCCTGGTAAACGTCGTTGTTAGCCGTCCCGGTGGCCGTGCCGAAGCTCTGTCCAACTGCAATGGTAATGGTCTGCCCATTGGCCAGGGTGATGAGCAGCGGTGCGCCGGTTACCGGTGCATCCACGGTGGCGGTATAGAGGATAGTGCCGCCCTCGGCCACCGAGGGCGTCGCGCTGAGTGTCACGGTCGAGGTATCGAGGGTATCGGTGACCGTGGTCAGCGCTGGTGTGCTGTCGATCGCCAACTGCTCAAAGTTGCCGCCGTTGGCATTGGTGATACGCGCACTGACCAGCCCACCGTCGGCATAGCGATCATCGCCCGGTGCGGCCACGTTGATGCTGCCGGAAATCTGGTTGGCCGCGATGACGATGCTCTGGCCGTTGCTCAGGGTCACGGTGACGGCAGTCTGGCCGGGGTTGCTGAGGGTCGCGGTGTAGAGGATCTGGCCGCCCTCGGCCACGCTCGGGGTCGCACTCAGGCTCACCGTGGTGGTGTCCTGCACTTCGCTGATGCTGGTGCTGACCGGCGTCGTGTTGGCGACCAGGTTTTCGAAGTTGCCGCCGCTGACTGCAGTAATGCTGTTACTGACTTGCCCCGGCCCCTGATACACATCGTTGCCCACCGGCACGCTGACCGTACCGATGCTCTGGCCCACCGCCACGGTTATGGTCTGGCCAGTCGCCAGAGTCACCACGACTGGCGTAACGGTAACCGGCGCCGAGAGGCTGGCAGTGTAGAGGATGGTGCCGTTTTCGCTCGCCGAAGGGCTGGCCGTGAGGGTCACCGTGCTGATATCGGCCGAATCGCTGATCACGGTCACGGCGGGAGCAGGGTCGGCCTCCAGGTGCTCGAAGTTACCCCCGCTCACCGATGTGATGCTGGCGCTGAGCGTGCTCGTGCCTTTGTACACATCGTTGGCCGTCTGCACCGACACGCTGCCACTGCTCTGGCCCGCGCCAATGCTGATGACCTGGCCATTGGACAGGCTGACTGTGACGGCGGTCTGCGCCGGGTTGCTCAGGGTCACGGTGTAGGTGATCGCCCCGCCTTCGGTAACCGTGGGGCTGGCGCTGAGGGTGGCGGTGGTCGTGTCGATGCTGTCTACCACACGGGTGTTGGCCGGGGTGCTGTCGATGCTGACGGGGAGGCCGCCACCACGGGTACCGGTGATGGTTACCGACAGCGTCTGGTCATCGAGGTATACCGTGTCGTTGGCAGGTACTGCGACCTTCACCGAACCACTGGTCTGCCCGGCGGCAATCAAGATCACCGCACCATTGGACAACGTCACGGCCAGTGCGCTGAGCGGGGCTTGGCCAACCGTTGCGACATAGACGATGGTGCCACCGTCCTCGCCGATCGACGGCGTCGCGCTCAGGGTCACCGCCGTACTTGTGTCTGCGGCAACGGTCGTGTCCAGGCCAGCGAACTGCTCGAAGCGCAGGCCCGCGCTGAAATCAAGCGGCCCGGTCTGGTAGCCGACAGTGGTGTCGACCCGTCCCGCGGTCTCCTCGAGCATGACGAAGCTGTGCCCGCCACCGAGTGCGCCATTGCTGCTACCAGACGGCGTGACGCCCGCAGCCGTTGCCTCCAGCGCGGTAGTAGGGTCGGCGCCCGCCTGGATGGCCTGCTGCAGTTGCTCCACCGACGGCGCCGCCTGGGCGGTGGCCAGGGCCATGTCGGTACTGTTGTCGGGCGTGCCAGCGCTCCACTGGCTGTCGCGGCCCAGGTCCAGATAGCGCCCATCGGGTAACTGAAGGGTGACGGCCCCCCCTGCGCCCGTCAGTACCTGCTCGCCTGCATACAGACGGTCTCCTTCGATGAGCACGCGGCGGATGCCCTCTGGGGATACCGCGATGACTTGGCCAACAATGCTCTTGACGATGGCAACTACCGTGCTCATGGGGCTCTCCAGGTGACTCGACCAATACTGTCCATGCCCCGCTAACGGGCTTGTGGAATGATTAGAAAGTGCTTTTATTCAATGAACATAAAACGTTGGCTCGCTAAAAGTTCGAGAGCTGGAAGACTGACGAAATGTTGACTGCAACGGCCCTGCGACGAAGCTCGGGCAATCTAAAGTCATATCGTTAAATAGCCGCTTGCCAACTCTCACTTTCGTATTAGTTGCAAGGTGTTTTCGATGGCTCAAACGTGAGCCTTGCGCCTCAGGCCGCGTTCTACAAGGCCTTGCGTAAGGTCGATCGTCGCTGATATCGGGCGACGAGGAACTTCGACTTGCGCTGGCGCGATCAATCGTTAGTCTTTTGATAAGCGCTGCTGGAGAGGTGGCTATATGCACAGGGAGTTCCACTGTGCAGCAGTAATGAACCCTTAGGGTTTTGCTGTCGTCTGCTTGAAAAGAGCAATGAGCAATTGTTGAAGGGGCCATCCCAACTACCGCAAGGAAGAGCGCCACGTGGAATCCGACGTAAGACGAATCCAGCTGAGCCACGATCCGCGCAGCCAGCACGATGATCCCTTGCTGGACTGCCTGCTCACCCTGTGTGTGCTGCATCAAAAGCCCGCCAGCCGAGTGATGCTGACCACCGGGTTGCCTTTGCCCGCCCAGCGCCTGAGCCCTGAGCTGTTGCCCCGTGCCGCGGCCCGGGCCGGCCTGCAGGGGCGCTTGTTGCAGCGCAAGCTGGAACAGATCCCAAGTATCGCCATGCCGGCCATGCTGTTGCTCAAGGAGGGGCGTGCCGCCGTCCTGCTCGGTTGGGAAAACCCCGAAACCGCACGCTTGCTGCTCAGCGAGAGCGACGGCGGTGAAGTGCTGGTCAGTCGCGAAGCCCTTATCAGCGATTACAGTGGCCGGGTGTTCTTCGCCCAGCCGCAGCACAAGTACGACGTCAACCACGGCAACCTGATCCCGCGCGCTAAATCCTGGTTCCGCGACACCTTGCTGCGCAGCAAGTGGCTGTACATAGACGCCATTGCGGCAAGCCTGGTGATCAACCTGATCGCCCTGGCTGCGCCGTTGTTCGTCATGAATGTGTACGACCGGGTTGTCCCCAACCAGGCCACTTCGACCCTGTGGGTACTGGCGGTGGGCATAACCGGTGCCTACATTTTCGACCTGATCCTCAAGGGCCTGCGCAGCCTGTGCCTGGACCTGGCTGGCAAGAAGGCCGACCTGATCATCTCGGCCACGTTGTTCGAGCGCATCGTCGGCATGGCCATGAAATACCGACCCGCGAGGGTCGGCAGCTATGCGCAGAACATTCATGAATTTCAGGGGCTGCGCGATTTCCTCGCGTCCCTGACGCTTACCAGCCTGATCGACCTGCCGTTCACCCTGATCATTCTCATCGTCATCGGCATCATCGGCGGCCATCTGGTGTGGATCCCGGTGCTGGCCTTCCCGTTGGCCCTGGGCATCGGCTATGCCCTGCAGAAGCCGCTGATGGCGACCATGGAGCGGACCATGGCGCTGGCTTCCGAACGCCAGTCCAGCCTGATCGAAACCCTGGCCGGGCTGGACGCCGTCAAGGTCAACAACGCCGAGAGCGAACGCCAATACAAATGGGAGCAGACCCTCGGCACCCTCAGCCGCCTGGAGATGCGCGTGAAAGTGCTGTCTGGCCTGGCCATGAACATCACCCTGCTGATCCAGCAACTGGCAGGCGTGGCGATGATCTGCCTCGGCGTCTACCTGATTATCGACGGCAGCCTGAGCATGGGCGGGCTGGTCGCCTGCTACATGCTCAGCGGCCGCGCCCTCGGCCCGCTAGGCCAGTTGAATGGCCTGCTGGCGCGTTACCAGCAGGCCAAGGTGACCATGACCGCCACTGACCAGATGATGGAGCTGCCTCAGGAACGCAATTTCGAGGAGCGCCCGCTGAGCCGTCAGGTGCTTCAGGGCGCCATCGAGTTCCGCGGCGTCGATTTCACCTATCCCAACCAGCAGAACCAGGCCCTGAAGAACATCAGCCTGAGCATTCGCCCAGGCGAGAAGATCGGCATCATCGGCCGCAGCGGTTCGGGCAAGAGTTCACTGGCCAAGCTGTTGGTGGGCCTGTACGAAGCAGACAATGGCTCGCTGCTGGTCGACGGTGTGGATATTCGCCAGATCGACGTCAGCGAGCTGCGCCACAACATCGGCTATGTGCCTCAGGACATCCAGTTGTTGGCCGGCAGCCTGCGCGACAACCTGGTCAGCGGGGCACGCTACATCGAGGACGAGATCATCCTCCAGGCCGCCGAGCTGTCCGGCGTGCACGAGTTCGCCCGGCTACACCCGGACGGCTACGAACTGCAGGTCGGCGAGCGTGGGCAAAACCTGTCGGGTGGCCAGCGGCAGAACGTGGCCCTGGGCCGTGCCCTGTTGCTGAACCCTCAGATCCTGCTGCTCGACGAGCCCACCGCAGCCATGGACAACACCGGCGAAGAACGCCTCAAGCAACGCCTGCAGGCGGTGATCGAGAGCAAGACCGTGCTGCTGGTCACCCACCGCGCTTCGCTGTTGTCGCTGGTCGACCGGTTGATCGTTATCGACCGTGGCCAGGTTGTCGCCGATGGCCCGAAAACCGCAGTCATGGATGCACTGAAGAAGGGGCAGATCAGTGTTGCATAAGCTTGATATCGGTGAGTTCAAGGAGCAGCTGCGCCGTTACTTCAAAGGCTCGCAGTCGCTGCACGGGCAGCCGTTGCCCGAGGTCAACAAGGCACTGATCGAAGACGCGCCACGGGTGGTGCGCCTGACCATCTGGGGCGTGATCGCGTTCTTCCTGTTCATGATCATCTGGGCCAGTTTCGCGCCCATCGACGAAGTCACCCGTGGCGAGGGCAAGGCCATTCCTTCGTCCAAAGTGCAAAAGGTCCAGAACCTTGAAGGCGGTATCGTCGCCGAAATATTCGCCAAGGAAGGGGAGGTGGTCGAAGTCGGCGAGCCGTTGTTGCGCCTGGACGAAACCCGCTTCGCCTCGAACAAGGGCGAAACCGAGGCCGACCGCGTGGCCATGGCCCTGCGCGTCGAACGCCTGAGTGCCGAGGTCGAGGATGTCCCGCTGGAGATAGAAGCGAACCTGCGCCAGGCGGCACCCAGCCAGGCCGCCAGTGAAGAGTCGCTCTACCAGAGCCGTCGCCAGCAGTTGCAGGATGAAGTCAGCGGCCTGCAGCAGCAACTGGTGCAGAAACAGCAAGAGCTGCGCGAGTTCAATTCCAAGCGAGACCAGTATGCCAACAGCCTGCAGCTGCTGCGCCAGGAGATCGGCATGTCCGAGCCGCTGGTGGCCAAAGGGGCGGTCTCCCAGGTCGAAATCCTGCGCTTGCGCCGCTCCGAAGTGGAGCTTCGTGGCGAGCTGGATGCCACTGCGCTAGCAATTCCGCGTGCCGAAGCTGCAATAAAGGAGGTGCAGAGCAAGATCGAGGAGACCCGCGGCAAGTTCCGCAGCGATGCCCTTACTCAGCTCAACGAGGCCCGGACCGAACTGAACAAGGCCACGGCCACCAGCAAAGCGCTGGATGACCGCGTCCACCGTACTCTGGTCACTTCGCCGGTACGCGGCATCGTCAAGCAGTTGCTGGTCAATACCATCGGCGGGGTGATCCAGCCGGGTAGCGACATCATCGAAATCGTCCCGCTGGATGACTCCCTGGTGATCGAAGCGAAGATCCTGCCCAAGGACATCGCTTTCCTTCACCCCGGTCAGGAGGCCATGGTCAAGTTCACTGCCTACGATTACACCATCTATGGCGGCCTCGAAGCCAAGCTGGAGCAGATTGGTGCCGACACCATCACCGACGAGGACAAAAAGACGACCTATTACCCGATCCGCCTGCGCACCGAGAAGAGTCACCTGGGTAGCGATGACAAGCCGCTGTTGATCATCCCGGGCATGGTCGCCACCGTGGATATCAAGACCGGCAAGAAAACCATCATGAGCTACCTGCTAAAGCCGATCATCAAGGCACAGACCGAGGCGTTGCGTGAACGCTAAGCAGTTGCAAGGCGCAATCGATCACGTTTTCCAAAACCTGGCGAACCGCTGTCAAATATCATCTTGACACCATTTTCACCTAGTGCTGTAGAATTGACGTCCTTAATCCAAGCCCAATCTGCAAGCGTCGTATTTTTGACACTTTTCTTCGTCAAAAAGCCGCAGCTGCCTGCGTGCGGCCTACGTCCCTGAATCAGCTAAGATTTCGAATTCAGAGCCATTGACTTGACGAAAAGCATCCCGTTGTTGGCTATCCCCGGACTAGGCGCCGAGCATGGCCAGTTTCATGAGCACGGCCTGTATTGGTTGGCCTGTGACACCACAGAAAACGCCGCTACGCTCTGCCGCCAAGTGATCGGAGCCATGCCTGAACAAGGCCGGGCGGCGTTGCTGGGTGGCGCGCGCGTGATGCAAGACGCCCTCGAAGGGTTGGACGCGGCTTGCGGCCCTGCCGAATTGACCCTGTTCGAGGCTGACACTCGGGCCATCCTGCACCTGGCCAAAGACCTGCCGCGTATCGACTTGCCTGGCCGGGTGCTGCTGGCCATCGTGCCATCGGCGGCCTGGGAGGGTGGCAACGCCGAGCACTGGTGCCAGACGCTGCGCCAGGCGGCGCTTGCGGCGGGTGCGCTGATTGTGGTGATCAGTGAAGGGCAGAGCGCCTCGCTGGTCGAGCGCCTGCGCGCATTCAACCAGTCGCTCGACGGGCTCGCCCAGCTGTATCGCGGCCAGGGCAGCATGCGTTACCTGCAACACTTCTGGAGCAACAGGCTCGGCGTTGCTGGCACCCAGGACCTTGAACTCTCACGCCACGCCGGTGGTTTTGCCATTGCCGGGCGGCCGCTGCCGTTGACCGATGCCGGCGGTGATGAGCTGCTCTGCCTGGCCCAGAGCCAGGTGCTCGAGGGGGCACCTGCCTTGTCGGAGCACTGGCAGGTGTTCGACAGCATCAGCGAGGTTGGCGCCAAGGCCAGTCGTGCCGTGTCGGCCACCGTGATCTTCGCCATGGATGGGGGCCAGCGCCTTGATATCCTTGCCCGTCAGTTGCACACCTTGCGGCAGCTGCGCGGCAACGCCCTGAAGCTGGTCGTGCGGGAAATGGCGCCAACCCTGCGTTACCAGGACGAACAGCTGTTGCTGGCCTGTGGTGCAAGCCAGATCGTGCCGTTCGGCGCCAGCCTGTCGCGTTTCCTGACCATGGTCGACAGCATTCAGGGTTATGTCTGGCGCCGCCATCTGCCGGCCGACTTCGATGCCTTGCTCGCTCGCTTGCGGCCAATGCCGGTCTGCGGCCTGGTGGCGCCCCGGGTGTTTGCCGAAGCGGTGCAGCAGATGTGGCATGGCCACCGCAACGGTGAAATCGTCCACCAGTTGCTGGTGCTGCGTCCTGCGCCGGGCCTGAGCCCGCTGCAGGCCTGCTCACGTACGGTGTTCCGCCGCGATGGCGACATCGCCTGCGTGGTCGGCGAGGTGTTGTTCCTGTTCCTGTTCGCCTGCCGTTCGGAGGGCGTCGAGCAGGCGCTTGACCATATCTTCCAGTTGTCCTGGAAGGAGTTGTTCATCAGCCAGGACCTGTTGGTCAACCTCGACAGTCTGGACGCTCCCGCGTTTCTCGATGAAACCGTCCCGCAGCCGCCACTGGCCGAGTCGGCGGCACTGCCAGCGGCGCTGAAACGGCCCGCCCTGGCGCCTCGGCGGATTGCCCTGGGCCATGGAGGGGCAGCATGAACTTCGTGCAATTGCTGCAGGTAGCCGGCCTCAGTGTGCTGGCTACCTTGATTCTGGTCCTGTTCGTGGTGAGTGTGCGTGGCACCGTGCAGGGCTGGCTGAACCGCCTCTTGCGACCCCGTTACCTGAAGCCGGTGGGTGTACGCCGCCGTGTGGTGCGTCAGGACTCTGAACGATGACCAGCGCTACATTTTCCACGCAGGTGCCGGCCCGTTGGCACGGTCTGGGTGCCTGGAACCTCTATTTCCTGGCCAAGTTCCTGTTGGTCGCGGTTGGCATGCTGGACTTCCAGGCGCTGCCCAATCTGCTGTTCGCGGCATTTCTGCTGATACCGTTGGCAAAGCGCTGGCTGCGCGTCGGGCGCCAGGTCGTGGCCGTACCAGTGGGCATCGCGCTGTTCTATCACGACACCTGGCTACCACCGTTCCGGCGCTTGCTGGCGCAGCCGGGGGTGCTCGATTTCTCCTGGGATTACCTGCTGGAGCTCATGGCCAGGTTCATCAACTGGAACTTGATGGGCGCCCTGGTGCTGCTACTGGTGGGCTACCTGTTCCTGCGGCATTGGCTGCGCCTGAGCACCTTGAGCCTGGCCGGCCTGGCATGGCTGGCGGTCGGCGGCTTACCGGCAGTGAGCATCGGTGGCGGCCAGCCTGTCGTCAGCGGTGCAGCCGCCACGGCTGGCACGGGCGCTGCGGCACCGGCTGCGGCCGTGGCCGACACGGCGACCCTGAATGCCTGGCTGGAGCGCTTCTTTGCCAGTGAGCGGCAGCGGGTGACTGCATTCCCTGTCGCGAAGCCGGACGAGCAGACCTTCGACCTGCTGGTGATCAACGTGTGCTCCCTGGCCTGGGACGACCTTTCGGCCGTGGGCATGCATGACAATGCCTTGTTCTCGCGCCTGGACGTGGTCTTCGACCAGTTCAACTCGGCGACCTCCTACAGCGGCCCGGCAGCGATCCGCATGCTGCGCGCCAGCTGCGGCCAGTCGTCCCATGCAGGCCTTTACCAGCAGGCGCCGGAACAGTGCCTGCTGTTCCAGAACCTGGCCAAACTTGGCTTCCAGAGCCAGACGCTGCTCAACCACAGTGGCCGCTTCGACAACTTCATCGGCGACATCACCACCCAACACATGCCGCAGCCGAGCTTCGGCGTCAGCGACTTCCCGCGGGCACTGGTCAGCTTCGACGGCTCGCCGATCGCCGGCGACCTGGACGTGCTGCACGGCTGGTGGGGCAAGCGCAAGAGCTCCGGTGCCGACCATGTCTCGTTGTTCTACAACACCATCAGCCTGCATGACGGCAACCGCATGGTGACCGCCGACGGCGGCACGCGCCCGGCCGATTACGCCACACGGGCCAACCGCCTGTTTGGTGACCTGGGCAAGTTCCTCGACGAGCTCGAAGGCAGCGGCCGTCGCGTGGTGGTGGCCATCGTTCCCGAACACGGCGCGGCCTTGCACGGTGATCGCATGCAGCTGTCGGGCATGCGTGAGATCCCGACGCCATCGATCACCCATGTGCCGGTCGGCCTCAAGTTCATCGGCATGGGCCAGCCGGCACGCAGCGAGCCGCTGCGCGTTACCGCGCCCACCAGCTTCCTGGCGCTGTCCGAGCTGGTCTCCCGTGTGTATGCCGGCCTCGGCGCGGGGCAGACGCTCGACCTGCCGAGCCTGCTGACCGACCTGCCGACCACCGAGCGTGTCTCGGAAACCTCTGGTGCCCAGGTGCTGGACTACCAGGGCCGAACCTATATGCGCCTGCAAGGCCAGCCGGATTGGCAGCCTGTTCCGAAGGAGAGCCCATGAAGGCTGGCAACGCTGACCCATCCGACCGCAGTGACGATATCGCCCAGTTGCGTCGGTATCTGGCCATGCCTGCCTTGAGCTATCAGGACATTTCCATGATGGTGGGTGTGCAGCAGGCGTTGCAGCGCTGGCCGCTGCTGGGCGAAAGCTGCATGGCTCGCCTGCAGGAGGCTACCTTGGCGCGGACCGAGCAGTCCAAGGCCGTGCAGTCATGATCAGCCTGGCCTTGCATGGGCTGCGGGGTGGCTTGGGCCGTACCGCGCTGCTGGCGGCGCTGGGTTATGCCTTGCGTGAACTGGGTGAGCGCGTGTTGCTGGTCGACATGAGCCCGGACAACCTGCTCGGCCTGCACTTCAACCTGGCGCTCGAACAGCGCGACGGCTGGGCCTGTGCCGAGCTGCAGGGGCGGCCCTACGACGAGCCTCTGTATGAGGTTCTCGACGGCTTGTGCGTGATGCCTTTTGGTGAAGTGGATGCGCACCGGCTCGGCGAGCTGAAGGGGTATCAGCAGCCTGAAGTGTGGCGCGCGCGGCAAGCTGAACTGGCCAAGCATTTCGACTGGCTGTTGTTCGATCTTGCTCACCCGGTAGCGGCCAGGGCCACGCAGGGTTTCGTCACCGACATGCGGGTCCTGGTGGCTGAGGCTGAAATGACCAGCCACATCCTGCTGGGGCGCCAGCAGGTCGAGCGTTATGACATGCTGCTGGTCAACCGTTTCGACCCGGCCAGCAGCCTGCAGAGCGATGTGCTGATGGTGTGGCGTGACCTGTTCCGCAAGCGCCTGCCCATGCAACTGGTGCACCGTGACGAAGCGTTCGTCGAGGCATTTGCCTGCAAGGCGCCGGTCGGCCACTATGCGCCGCATTGCCTGGCATCCCGGGATGTGCAAAGCCTGGCGGTGCGTTGCCTGGCGAGGCGCGAAGCGTGAACGTGACCCCGCTCTCGGCCTACGCCCATTTCACCGCGCGCGGCGCACAACGGGGTGTTGCGCTGTTGTTCACCCTCGGGGTGTGGCTGGCGTTCCTGCTGCTACGGCTCGAATCACCTGCCTGGCAGGCACTGCTGGCTGAGCGTCAGCGCCTGTTCCCGCAGTTTGTCGGCAAGCGGCCGACCTTGGGCGACCCGCTGCGGCTGCTGATCCAGTGCGGCTGGCTACTGCTGCGGCGGGTGCCACCGCCGCGCAAACCTGCCCGGCCGCTGCGTGCCTTGTCGTTGGCAAGCGGCTACCTGCGCGGCCTATCCAAGGTGCTGCGCAGCTGCCGTGCGCGGGTGGCCGAAGCCATGGGCCAGGTGCCGGCGCGTTTTCGCGACAGCGACTTGCAGCAAGGTGCCGCACAGCGTCTGAAGGGTCTGAGCGTGTTCGGCCGGCGGCTGTTCTATACCGTGCTCACCTCGTTCGCCGTGTTGCTGGCCGTGCTGTGCGTGACCGAGCCGTTCGGTTACCTGGCGCAGCTGGTGTTCATCTTCCTGCTGTGGGGCATCGCCATGCTGGTGCGCTACATGCCGGGCCGCTTCCCGACCTTGATGCTGATCGTGCTGTCGACGATCATTTCTTGCCGTTACCTGTGGTGGCGCTACACCTCGACCTTGAACTGGAACGACACGCTCGACCTGGTCTGCGGGGTGATCTTGCTGGCAGCAGAAACCTACTCCTGGTTCGTGTTGATCCTCGGTTACATCCAGACCTGCTGGCCATTGGAACGTAAGCCGGTGAACCTGCCCGAAGACCCGGCCCATTGGCCCAAGGTCGATTTGTTCATCCCTACCTACAACGAGGACCTTTCGGTGGTACGAACCACCGTCCTCGCTGCCCTGGGCCTGGACTGGCCACGCGAGTGCCTGCACATCTACATCCTCGACGATGGCAAGCGTGCGGAGTTCCGCGCCTTCGCCGACGAGGTCGGCGTGGGCTACATCGTGCGGCCGAACAACCATCACGCCAAGGCCGGTAACCTCAACCATGCGCTGGGGGTCACCCACGGCGAGCTGGTTGCCATCTTCGACTGCGACCACGTGCCGGTGCGTTCCTTCCTGCAAATGACCGTCGGCTGGTTCCTCAAGGACCCGAAGCTGGCGCTGGTGCAGACGCCTCACCACTTCTTCTCGCCCGACCCGTTCGAGCGCAACCTGGGCTCGTTCCGCCGCCGCCCCAACGAAGGCGAGCTGTTCTACGGGCTGATCCAGGACGGCAACGACATGTGGAACGCCGCCTTCTTCTGCGGCTCCTGTGCCGTGCTGCGGCGCACCGCGATAGAAGACATTGGTGGCTTTGCCGTGGAAACGGTCACCGAAGATGCCCATACCGCGTTGCGCCTGCACCGCCAGGGCTGGACCTCGGCCTACCTGGGCATTCCCCAGGCTGCCGGCCTGGCAACCGAGAGCCTGTCGGCGCACATTGGCCAGCGCATCCGCTGGGCGCGCGGCATGGTGCAGATCTTCCGCACCGACAACCCGCTGTTGGGCCGCGGTCTGAGCCTGTTCCAGCGGATCTGCTACGCCAACGCCATGCTGCACTTCCTTGCCGGCCTGCCGCGGTTGATCTTCCTCACCGCGCCGCTGGCGTTCCTGCTGCTGCACGCCTACATCATCTACGCGCCTGCCGTGATGATCCTGCTGTACGTGCTGCCACACATGATTCATGCCAGCCTCACCAACTCGCGCATGCAGGGCAAGTACCGGCAGACGTTCTGGGGCGAGGTCTACGAGACCGTGCTGGCCTGGTACATCGCCCGTCCGACCACGGTCGCGTTGTTTGCGCCGAAGAAGGGCAAGTTCAACGTCACCGCCAAAGGTGGCCTGATGGAGGAGGGCCAGTTCGACTGGCGCATCGCCCAGCCCTACCTGTTCCTCGCCGGCCTCAATGTGGCCGGCCTGGGTTTTGCTGTCTGGCGCCTGTTCACCGGCCCGGCTGCGGAAATCGGCACGGTGATCGTCAGTTCGTTGTGGGTGACCTACAACCTGCTGATCCTCGGCGCCGCCTGCGCAGTGGCCGCCGAAGTGCGCCAGGTGCGCCGTGCGCACCGCGTGCAGATGCACCTGCCAGCCGCACTGCAGCTGGAGAGTGGCCACGCTTTCCCCTGCACGCTGGTCGACTATTCCGATGGGGGGATCGGCCTGCAACTGGGTGACGGCGTGAAGCCTGCCTCAGGGGCGCGTGTGCGCTTGCTGCTGAGCCGCGGGCAGCGTGAGTTTGCGTTCAACGCCCGGGTTACCCGTATCGTCGGCCGGCATGTGGGTCTGACCTTCGAGGGCCTCAACCTGCAACAGCGCATCGACCTGGTGCACTGCACCTTCGCGCGGGCCGATGCCTGGCTGGGTTATCAGGACAAGCATGAAGTCGACCGCCCACTGCGCAGCCTGATGGACGTGCTCAAGCTGGGTGGCGTTGGCTACCTGCGCATGATCGAGCACACCCCCATCTGGCTGCGCGGGTGGCTGTTGCCCTTGTATGAGCTGCTGCGCTGGCTGGCCAGCTACCTGCCGCATACACCCCGACCACTTCCTTCCACGAACCTTGCTGACCGAGACGCATGATGACTCGTTATCCCGCACGCACCTGGGGCTTGGCGATGGCGCTGCTTGCCTCGCTGTTGCAGAACGCTGCTGTCGCCGCTGTAGCCCCCCTTGCCATACCGGCCGAGCCATCGGTGCCCAACTGGCCCGTTACCCAGACCTTCGAGCAACTGGGCCGGCCGGCCGACAGCCTGATGTTGGGCGTTCGCAACAGCGAGAACATCGAGTTCGGCCTGCGCCGGGATCGCCTGGCCACCCATGCGGTGCTGCAACTGGACTACACCCCGTCGCCAGCCCTGCTGCCGAACCTGTCGCATTTGCGTGTCTACCTCAACGACGAGCTGATGGGGGTGTTGCCGATCGAGAAGGACCAGCTCGGCCAGCGCGTGCGTCGTCAACTGCAGCTGGACCCGAAACTGATCAGCGACTTCAACCGGGTGCGCCTGGAGTTCGTCGGGCACTACACCGATATCTGTGAAGACCCGGCGCACAGCGGCCTGTGGCTGAACGTCAACCGCAAGAGCCAGGTGCAGCTGCACGAGCAGGCGCTGGCGCTGGAAAATGACCTGGCGTACTTCCCGCTGCCGTTCTTCGATGCGCGCGATACCAACAAGGTCGAGTTGCCGGTGGTGTTTGCCGACACCCCAAGCCTGGGCGAGCAGCGCGCCGCTGCCATCCTGGCCTCGTACTTTGGCAGCAAGGCCGGCTGGCGCAAGGCGACCTTCCCGGTGTCGTTCAACAGCCTGCCGGCCAGTGGCGACAAACCGCAGCCGGTCATTGTCTTTGCCACCAACGACCGACGCCCGGCGTTCCTTGCCGACCTGGAAAAGTACCCGGCGGTCGATGGCCCGGTGGTGCAGCTGATCGATCACCCGAGCGACCGCTGGAGCAAGCTGCTGCTGGTGCTGGGCCGCAATGACGATGACCTGGTCAAGGCCGCTTCGGCGCTGGCCGTCGGCAGCGACCTGTTCCGCGGCTCGCGGGTCAAGGTCGAACAGATGACCGCACTGCAGCCACGCAAGCCTTACGACGCGCCGAACTGGACGCGTACCGACCGCCCGGTGCGGTTCTCCGAGCTGCTCGACTACCCGGAGCAGTTGCAGGTCAGCGGTTTGCAGCCACGCCCGATCACCCTGGACGTGAACCTGCCGCCAGACCTGTTCGTCTGGCGCAACCAGGGCATTCCGCTGCAGACCCTGTATCGCTACACGCCGCCAGCGGTCACCGATGAGTCGCGCCTGAGCATCAGCGTCAACGACCAGTACATCACCAGCATGCCGCTGGTGGGCAACGACCGCCGCAGCAGCACCCTGGAGGAGATGCGCCTGAACGTGCTGTCTACCGACAGTACCGCCCTGACCGAGCAATCGCTGGTACCGGCCCTGAAGATCGGTGCGCGCAACCGCCTGCGGTTCGACTTCAGTTTCGCCAGCACCCTGGGCAGTGCCCAGCGCGACCACTGCCAGACCTCGCTGCCGGTAGACGTGCGTGCGGCGATCGACGAAAACTCGACCATCGACCTGTCTGGCTACTACCACTACATGGCCATGCCTGACCTGCGTGCCTTCGTCCGCAGTGGCTTCCCATACAGCCGCATGGCCGACCTGTCCGAGACCCTGGTCGTGGTACCGGCCAAGCCCACGGCGATGCAGGTCGGCACCTTGCTTGACGTGATCAGCAGCATCGGCGGGCAGGTCGGCTACCCGGCCTTGAATGTGCGCTTGAGCGACAACTGGAAGCAGGCGGCGGACGCCGATGCCGACCTGCTGCTGATTGGCAGCCTGCCCGAAGACCTGCGTGAGCAGCCGAACATGGGCTTGCTGCTCAATGCCCAGCGCGACTGGATGGTGCAGGGGCGGGTGGTGGAGCAACCCGGCATGCGGCGCTTCGACACGACCCCAGTGGTGTCCAACAGCCGCATCGAAGTCAGTGCGCAGGCGCCGATTGCCGCGATCACCGGGCTGAAATCGCCGTTCCACGAGCAACGCAGCGTCGTTGCCCTGCTGGCCAGCTCCGATGACGCCTACGCCTTGCTGCGCGAAGTGCTGGCCGACTCCGGCAAGCTCGATGCCGTGGCAGGCTCCGTCGCACTGGTGCGCAGCAGCGGTGTCAGCAGCCAGTTCGTCGGCGAGCACTACTACGTAGGCCAGCTGCCCTGGTGGTTGTTGATGTGGTTCCACCTCTCTGATTACCCGACCCTGATCGCGGTGATTGCCGTTATCAGCGTGCTGCTGTTCGCCTTCCTGTTGTGGCGAGCGCTGCGTTGGGCCGGGCGTCGTCGCCTGGGTGGGGCCGATTGACCATGCGTCAGCTGTTGGCCTTGCTGCTGGTGTTGTGCATGCCCGCTGTCGCCAGCGCTTCGGCGGCTTGCCCCTGGCCGGCCTGGGAGCGCTTCAAGACCGACCTGATGAGTGCGGATGGGCGCGTGCTCGACCGCAGTGACGAGCGCCTGGTCACTACCTCCGAAGGGCAGAGCTATGCGCTGTTCTTCGCCCTGGTCGGCAACGACCGCCAGGCCTTCGACAACCTGCTGCGCTGGACCGGCAACAACCTGGCCGAAGGCGACCTTTCCCGGCATTTGCCGGCCTGGCTCTGGGGCCGCGGCAAGCAACAGCAGTGGCAGGTGCTGGACAGCAACAATGCCAGCGATGCCGACCTGTGGATCGCCTACAGCCTGCTCGAAGCGGGGCGGCTGTGGAATGAGCCGACGTACACTCGGCTGGGCACGCAGATGCTCTGGCGCATCGCCGCGCAGACCGTACGCAAGGTGCCGGGCCTGGGCGTGATGCTGCTGCCAGCGGACTATGGCTTCGACGACCACCGCGGCTGGCGCCTGAACCCCAGCTACCTGCCGCCGCAACTGTTTGATCGCTTTGCTCTGGTAGACCCGCTCTGGGGCGAGATGGCCAGCAACGTTCGTCGCCTCTGGTTGCAGGCATCGCCCAAGGGTTTTGCCCCGGACTGGCTGCTGTGGACGTCCGCGGCGGGCATCGAGCCAGACCCTGAGCACGGCAGCGCCGGTAGCTATGACGCCATCCGCGTGTACCTGTGGCTGGGCATGCTGGCCGACGGTGCACCGCAGCGTGACGAATTGCTGCGTCACTTTGCACCGATGGTCGCCGCCACTACCCAGGGCGGCCTGCCACCGGAGAGCGTCGACGCTCGCACGGCCAAACAGAGCGGGCATGGCCCGGTAGGCTTTTCCGCAGCGTTGTTGCCGTTGCTGGCCAGCGTCGCGGATGGCCACGCTGCGCTTGAAGCCCAGCGCCAGCGGTTGCACGAGCAGCCTGCCGAGCTACAGGCGTATTACAACCAGGTCCTTGCCCTGTTCGGCCAGGGCTGGGACCAAGCCCGCTATCGCTTCGACAACCAAGGTCGTCTGCTGCCCGCCTGGAGTGCTCCATGTTCCGAATGATCGGCGTGCTGACGCTGACCGCCTTGTCCTGTGCCGTGGCCGCGCAGCCGAAAGACCGCGATGAGCAGCGCCAATGGCTCTTGGAACAGGTACGTATTGGTGAGGCGCTGCACCGTGACGACTTGGTTCACGATGCCCTGGCCAGGCTGCGGCTATTGGACCCGCGCAACCCTGATGCCTTGCTGGCCTCGTTGAGCCTGGCGCTGCGTGAGCAGAAACCTGAAGAAGCCGAACAATTGCGGGCAAGCATCGCTCAAATGGCACCGGGGAGCCTTCAGGACCGGCAAGCCCGACGGCTGATGGCGCTACAGCAGCCCGAGCAGGCGCAGCGCTTGCAGCAAGCGCGGCTGATGGCGGTCACCGGGCGTTACGATGAGGCCCTGGTCGCTTATGACCAGTTGTTCGGCGGCGAACTGCCCACGCTGGATCTGGCACTGGACTACTGGCGCGTGCGTGGCAACCTGGCCGGGCAGCGTCCGGAAGCGATCCGTCAGTTGCAGCAACTCGATCGTCAATACCCAGGCAATCCGGGGCTGCGCCAGACCTTGGCGGCCTGGCTGTTCAGCGAGGACCGTGACACCGAGGCCTTGGCCGTGCTCGACCAGTTGTCGCGCGACCCGACGGCGCGCGATGCCGCTGCCCAGCGCGAGTTCGACTACCTGTCCGAGCAACCGGTGAGTGCCAGCAGCGTTGCCGCCTGGCAGGCATTCGTCCAGCGTTATCCGGCATCGCCGCTGTTGCCGCTGGCCAATGACACCCTCAGGCAGCAACGCACCCTGGTGGCCGATCCGGCCTGGCAGGCCGGCCAGCGTGGCAAGGCGTTGCTCGACCAGAACCGCAACGTCCAGGCTGAAGCACAGCTGCGCCTGGCCCTGCGCCGCTATGCCGATGATGCCAGCCTGCACGGTGCGCTCGGTGTTGCGCTGATGCGTCAGCGCCGCTATGGGGAAGCCAACGTGGCGTTCCACCAGGCCGTTACCATCGAGCAGAACACCCGGCTGATGAGTAAATGGAAAGACCTCGAAGCCTCCAGCCAGTACTGGGGTATGCTGCAGCGCGCTGACAGCGCGTTGGAAAAGCAGGATTTGCGTACTGCCCGTTCGCTCTACCAGCAGGCACGCCAGCAGCGCCCTGACGACGAGTTCGCCATGCTGGGTTTGGCTGATGTGTCGTTCGCGGAAGGCGACCTGGCCAGTGCCGAGCGGCAATACCTGCAAGTGCAGCGCAAGGTGCCAGGCAATGAAAGCGCGGTACGCGGGCTGATGCGGATCTACCAGGCACAATCGACCGACAAGGCCGAAGCCTATCTGGACAGCCTGCCGAAGGCCCAGCAGGCCCAGTTCGCCAGCCTGCGCCGCAGCCTGGAGCTAGGCCGCCTGCGCGAGCAGGGTGATGCCGCCGTGCAGCGCCAGGACTGGGCGACCGCCAGCCAGGTGCTGGGGCAGGCTGCCGAGCTGGCGCCTGATGAGCCCTGGCTGGCCTACCAGCTGGCCAACAGCCTGCGCCAACAGGGCCGTAACGCTGAGGCCGATGCTGCATTCAACCGCGTGTTGCAGCGCCAGCCCGCCGATCCCGCCACGCGTTACGCCCATGGCCTGTACCTGGAATCCAGCGACCGCGATGCACAGGTCCACGACACCTTGCGCGCCGTGCCGCAAGGCGCCTGGACCGACGACATGCGCACTCTCGACAAGCGCGTGCGCCGGCGCATGACCCTGGCCCAGGCCCAACGCCTGCAGAACCAAGGCCGCACCGACGAAGCCAGCGCCGTGCTGGAAGCCGGCCTGGCCCATGGCGAGGGCGACCCGGACGACCTGCTGCTGATGGCCGACTGGGCGGCAGAGCGTGGCGATCATCGCAAGGCACTGGGTTACTACGAGCGCGTGCTGCAGGTTCAGCCGCAGCGCGCCGAGGCCCGCCTGGGGGTGATGGAAAGCTGGATTGCCGAAGGCGACCTGGCCCGCGTTCGCCAAGCACTGGCGGCGCAGCCGCTGCAGTTCACCGACGAGCAGAGCGATGCCCAGCGCCGTTATGCCGAAGTGCTGGTGGCCTTGGGCGAGAAGGAAGAAGCGGCTCGGCTCCTGGAGCATGTCGCCGCCAGACAGGCGCTGCCCGACCCGTTGCTGCGCCGCGATGCAGCCAGGCTGGTGGCGGCCAACGACCCGCAGCGGGCGTTGGATCTGTATGCCGCAGCCATGGCCGATGCGCAGATGATCAGCCACTCGCAGGCCTCGCCACGTGACGACCGCGCGATGACCTTCGCCAGCCGGGCGAAGGACACCGATGACTGGCTGGCGCGCAGCTTGCGCAGCGACGTCGATGAGCTGTACCAGCAGCGCAATACCAATGTCACCCTCATGCATGACTATGGCTGGCGCAAGAACGACGGCACGCCCGGTATCTCTCGCTTGAGCACGCAAACGACCTTGCTGCATGTCGACACCCCTTGGGAAGACGGCAGGGCGTTTGCGCGGGTCGAGCGTATCGGGATGGATGCCGGCTCGTTCGACCTCGACGAAAACGGTAACAACACCGCTGACTTCGGTACCTGCCAGTTCGTCGGCGTCACCCGCAGCGGTGCACCGCTGCCGACCTGCCAGCCGGGTTCGCAGACCGCCAATGGTGGCGTGCTGGCGATGGGCTGGCAGAACAGCCGCTGGGGCTTCGACCTGGGCACGACCCAAGGCTATGAGGTCAACAACTGGCTGGGCGGCGCTATCGTCAATGGCGACCTGGGGCAGGTGGGGTGGTCGCTGGCGGCCTCGCGTCGGCCGATGAGCAACTCGCTGCTGTCGTTCGCCGGCACGCGTGACCCGGCTACCAACGTGCGTTGGGGTGGTGTTACGGCCAACGGTGCCACGCTGGGCCTGAGCTGGGACCAGGGGGGAGATTACGGCGTCTGGGCAAGCCTCGGCCACCATTGGCTGGTCGGCGAGAACGTTGCCGACAACCAGCGCACCCGTGCAATGGCAGGGTATTACTACCGCCTCGTGGAGAAGGCCGACGAGCGCATGCGCGTGGGCCTGACCGTGATGGACTGGCGCTATGACAAGGACCTGGGCGGCTACAGCCTCGGTCAGGGTGGTTACTACAGCCCGCAACGCTACGAGTCGATCGGTGTGCCGGTCAGCTATGCCTGGCGCAACTATGACTGGTCGTTCCTGCTGGAAGGCTCGGCCAGCTGGTCCCACGCCAGCAGCGACAGCAGCCGGCTCTACCCGGACGATAGCCTCAACCGCAAGCTGCTGGCGCGTTACGACATCATCGAGTCGAACATCGATGCGACCACCGATGCCAGCAGCAGCACCGGCGTGGGCTATCGCCTGCATGGTGCCTTCGAGCGGCGCCTGAACGATCGCTGGGCGCTGGGCGGAGGTTTCGACTGGCAGCACAGCAAAGATTATGCGCCCAGCCATGCCATGCTCTACGTGCGCTACCTGTTCGAGCCGTGGCGCGGCAACCTGGCCTTGCCGGTCACCTCGCTGGAGCCCTACAGCGAATGGCGTTGAGGGGGCGTCTGGCGCCCCTTTTCAGTGCGTGAACCGTTTCATATGGTTATGCGCTAACGGTATTTAAATTATTTTTCTTATGCATTTATAGTCACCCCACTGCGTACCCGTCGACCAATCGATGCGCCGCACGACTTGAACCCACACGGGTAATCCCCGTGCGTTTCTGATCGTTGCGCGCCTTTGAAGTCGCGCACTGCGTGGGAGTGACACATGCCAGCCGCCTCGAACGCCTTGTCGACCATCGACAGCGCCCAGCCGCAAACCTTCGAAATCCGCCCGTTCTCCGGTGCCGTCGGCGCCGAGCTCATTGGCCTGGACCTGGCCAAGCCGGTTACCGCCGAGGATTTCGCCCGTATTCATCGCGCCCACCTCGACCACCATGTGCTGGTGTTCCGTGACCAGCGCATCAGCCCGGAACAACAGATCGCCTTCAGCCGCCGCTTTGGCGAATTGCAGATCCATGTGCTCAAGCAGTTTCTGCTTGCCGGCCACCCGGAAATCCTGATCGTCTCCAACATCATCGAGAATGGCCAGAATATCGGCCTTGGCGATGCCGGCAAGTTCTGGCACTCGGACCTGTCGTACAAGGAGCTGCCGAGCCTCGGCTCCATGCTGCATGCCCAGGAGCTTCCCAGCGAAGGCGGCGACACCCTGTTCGCCGACATGCACAAAGCCTGGGACGCGGTACCCGAAGCCCTGCGCAAAGTGGTCGAGGGCCGCAGTGCCGCTCACTCCTATACCGCCCGTTACGCCGAAACCAAATTCGAAGGCAACTGGCGTCCGACCCTGACCGCCGAACAGCTCGCGCAGGTGAAGGAAGTCATCCACCCGGTGGTGCGTACCCACCCGGAAAACGGCCGCAAGGCGCTGTTCGTCAGCGAAGGCTTCACCACCCGCATCGTCGGCCTGCCGGATGATGAAAGCCGCGACGTGCTGCAACAGCTGTACGCGCTGAGCGTGCTCGAACAGAACATCTACCGCCACCAGTGGCAGCCCCATGACCTGGTGTTCTGGGACAACCGTTCACTGATCCACCTGGCCACCGGTTGCCCGGCGCACCTGCGCCGCAAACTGTTCCGCACCACCATCCAGGGCGATGCCCCGTTCTGACGACTGAGGAATTCATCATGCGCAAATCCATCAGCCGCCTGGCGGCAAGCATCGGCCTGGGCGCCAGCCTGGTCGTCGGCAGCCTGGCGGCCCCCGCCGTGGCACAAGCCGAAGGCAAGATCCGCATCGCCGAGCAGTTCGGCATCGTCTACCTGCTGCTCAACGTGGTGCGTGACCAGCACCTGATCGAGAAGCACGGCAAGCAGCAGGGCATCGACATCGAGGTCGACTGGGCCCAGCTGTCTGGCGGTTCGGCGATCAACGACGCGCTGCTGTCCGGTTCGGTGGACATCGCCGGTGCCGGGGTCGGCCCGCTGCTGACCGTGTGGGACCGTACCAAGGACCGGCAGAACGTCAAGGCCGTGGCCTCATTGGGCAACTTCCCGTACTACCTGGTGAGCAGCAACCCGAACGTGAAGACCATCGCCGACATTTCTGACAAGGACCGCATTGCGGTGCCTGCGGTAGGTGTTTCGGTGCAGTCTCGCTTCCTGCAATACGCCGCCGCCCAGCAGTGGGGCGACAAGGAATACAACCGCCTCGACAAGTACACCCTGGCCGTGCCGCATCCGGATGCCACCGCCGCGCTGCTGGCCGGCGGTACCGAACTGAACGGGCACTTCTCCAACCCGCCGTTCCAGGACCAGGCGCTGGCCAACAAGAACGTGCATGTGGTGCTCAACAGCTATGACCTGCTCGGCCCCAACTCGCCGACCCTGCTGTTCGCCACCGAGAAATTCCGCAACGACAACCCCAAGACCTACAAGGCCTTCGTCGACGCCCTGGCCGAGGCGGCGGACTTCGCCCAGAACGACAAGGCCGCCGCAGCGGATACCTACATCCGCGTGACCAAGGCCAAGATCGACCGCGACGCGCTGATCAAGCTGATCGACAACCCGCAGTACGAGTTCACCGTCACGCCGAAGAACACCTACAAGCTGGCCGAGTTCCTGTATCGGGTTGGCGCCATCAAGCACAAGCCGGCATCGTGGAAGGACTACTTCTTCCAGGATGAACGCCCGCTGCAAGGGAGCTGACCGACCATGACCGCCCCATTGCCAGGCCACACGGCCAGCAACCTGAGCCGTGTCGCTACACCGCCGTTGCTCAAGGTGGACAACCTGAGCCTCGAGTACCGCACCGCGCAACGCGTGGTGCGGGCCACCCACCAGGTCAGCTTCGAAGTCGATCGCGCTGACCGCTTTGTCCTGCTGGGCCCGTCTGGCTGCGGCAAATCCACCCTGCTCAAGGCCGTGGCCGGTTTCATCGCCCCCCAGGAAGGGCAGATCCTGCTGCAGGGCCAGCCGGTCAACGGCCCCGGGCCTGACCGCATCGTGGTGTTCCAGGAGTTCGACCAGTTACCGCCCTGGAAGACGGTGAAAGAGAACGTCATGTTCCCGCTGCTGGTGTCCGGCCAGCTCAAGCGCGCCGAGGCCGAGGAGCGGGCCTTGCATTACCTGGACAAGGTCGGCCTGGCCGCCTTTGCCGATGTCTACCCGCACATGCTGTCGGGCGGGATGAAGGCACGCGTGGCGATCGCCCGGGCGCTGGCGACCCAGCCGAAGATCCTGCTGATGGACGAGCCGTTCGCCGCGCTGGATGCGCTGACCCGGCGCAAGATGCAGGAAGAGCTGCTGCTGCTGTGGGAGGAAGTGCGTTTCACCTTGCTGTTCGTCACCCATTCCATCGAGGAGGCGCTGGTGGTCGGCAACCGCATCCTGCTGCTGTCGCCCCATCCGGGCCGGGTACGAGCGGAGGTGCATAGCCACCAGTACGACCTCGGCAGCCTCGGCGCTGCCGACTTCCAGGCCAGCGCGCGGCGCATCCATCGCTTGCTGTTCGACGAGGCCGAAGCCCCTGAGCCGGCCGATGACCTGGGCTTCAACGACATTCGCATCGCCTACTGAAAGGAGCTTTAGCCATGACCCCTACACCTGTACGCCAGGAATACGAGGTGCAGCTGGAGCCTTTGCTCAGTGTGCCTGTGGAACGCAATCTACCCTTGGCCCAACGCCTGTGGCAGCACGGCTGGCTGCGCAAGGCGGTGATCCTGGTAGTGATCGCCGCCTTGTGGGAAGCGATCGCCCGCTACCAGGGCAACGACCTGCTGCTGCCGACCTTCCTGCAGACGGCTGCGGCACTGTGGGACGGCCTGCTCAGTGGTGAACTGCCGGCCAAGGTCGGCGTGTCGCTGGTGATCCTGCTCAAGGGTTACCTGCTGGGCATCGTGCTGGCCTTCGGCCTGACCAGCCTGGCAGTGTCGACCCAGCTCGGTCGCGACCTGCTGGGGACACTGACCTCGATGTTCAACCCATTGCCGGCGATTGCCCTGCTGCCGCTGGCGCTGCTGTGGTTCGGGCTGGGTGACAACAGCCTGATCTTCGTGCTGGTGCATTCGGTGCTGTGGGCGCTGGCACTGAACACCTATGCGGGTTTTCTCGGGGTATCGGAAACCTTGCGCATGGCGGGGCGCAATTACGGCCTGAAAGGGCTGCGCCTGGTCCTGCACATCCTGGTACCTGCCGCGTTGCCGTCGATCCTCTCGGGGCTGAAGATCGGCTGGGCGTTCGCCTGGCGCACCCTGATCGCCGCCGAACTGGTGTTCGGTGCCAGCAGCGGCAAAGGCGGGCTGGGCTGGTACATCTTCCAGAACCGCAACGAGCTGTATACCGACAAGGTGTTTGCCGGGTTGGCGGTGGTGATCCTGATCGGTCTGCTGGTCGAAGGGTTGGTGTTCAACACGCTGGAGCGGTTGACCGTTCGGCGGTGGGGGATGCAGCGGTAGTTTTCCTCTGCCGGCCTCTTCGCGCAGGCTTGAATGCTGCGCAGTACCTGCAGGAGCGGGTTTACCCGGGAAGAGGCCGGCACAAGCGACTAATTCATGTACTGTGCTGCCGCATTGCTCAAGGTCCTGGCGATCTCTTCGCGCAGTGCCTGCGGCTCTTCGACCACCACGCCGTCGCCCTGGCTCAGCACCCACCAGCGCAATGGCCCGCCATCTTCCACCGTCGCCCGCAGCCGGTGCCCCTGGTCCAGTGCCGTCAATTGCATGTCCACGCTCAATGGCGCTTCACGCAACTGCTTGGCCAATGGGTCGCTGACCCAGGCTTGCATCTCGATTCCTGCCCCTTGCCCAGGCTGAAGCGAATCACCACGCAAAAATCCCTGCAAATCGAAATTACCCCGCAGCTCGCCAGCAACGTTCGCCGACCAGTGCCAGCCAAACGGGATGCTCTTGTCATTGCGGTCCAGCGGAAAGATCAGCGACAGCTCGTTGAGGTCCCGTTCCACCGTACGTTTGCTGACGTTGAAGCCGACATCGCGCAGGCGCCACACCAGTTCGGCACTGGTGATACCTGGTGAACGGCTGGGTAACTGGCGCAGCAGCGCCCATTGACGGCTGAGGGTGGCGCGGGTGGTGGCGAACGGCAAAAGGTAACGTCCTTGTCTAGGCTTGCCGCAACAGGATGGCGGCTCGAACAGGTCATGGCAATTAGCCATAACTCGTTCAGATCAAGGAATGCGCAATTGGTTGCCTTGCCTCGAATCGTTCGCGACAGGTTTTGACGTGACGTCGCGCAGAATCACGCCTCATCACAGCCGCGGTCGGGCCTGTGGGTCGTTCAATGAGGATGAACATGTCTGCTGTCAGCAATATCCATTCGCTGCTCGCCCGTCTTCTGCCTGAGCAGGTCATTTGCCCACCGACACCCGCCGGCAGGCGACAGCGGCTGTTTGCCGGGGTAGGGCAGCCCAGCCAGCGTGCGTTGCTGGTCAACCGACTGGACGAAGCGCACGACCTGCAAGCGGTATACCTCGACCTGCGCCAGCAGGCGCTGGCCGGCAATGTCGCAGCACTCAACGACCTGGGCTGGATCTGGCTCAACGGCAAGTACTGGCGCGCCGACACCGCGCTGGCCGGGCACCTGCTGCGCATGGCGGCGCTGCAGGGCAATGCGGCGGCCTGGTTCAACCTCGGGCAGCAGCATTACTTTGGCAAGGGCGTCGCAACTTCCTATGTCCAGGCCGAGGAATGTTATCGCCAAGCGTTCGAGCGCGGCATGCTGCATGCCGCTGCCGCGCTGGGTGACCTGTATGAAGAAGAGGTCTGCGATGCCGAGCTGGGCTGGCAGGTAAACCTGGTCCAGGCCTATCAATGGTTTCTGCGCGGCGCCGAACGGGGCGAGGCGCGCTGCCGATTCGAGGTGGGCTACCGCTTGCTGCATGGTCTGCATGTGGACGCCGACGTCAAGGCCGCGTTGTATTGGCTGGAACTGGCGGCTGCAGCCGGAGTCATGCAGGCGGCCGAAGAGTTGGCGGTACATTTCAGCAGCCGCGATGAAGCGCGCTATCTGGATTGGCGTGACCGCGCTGTGCAGATGGGCAGCACGCTGGCACTGACCATGAAGCTGGAAGATCAGGTTCAGCCCTGAATGAACATGAATTCATGAGGTCCTCCGTCGTACACGGTTGACGACAGGGGGAGGCACAGGCGTATATTGATAGTTAGCAAACTATGAATATCCTTGGTTCCTCACATGTCCATTGACTCCCTGCGCCTGCAAGTCAGCAGCGGCATGGTCATTGCCGCTCGCCACTGGCGGCGCATCTGCCACAACGCGCTGATCGGCTACGGTATCTCCGAGGCCTGCGCCGCACCGTTGCTGATGATCGTGCGCTTGGGCGATGGCGTGCATCAGGTGGCCGTGGCCCAGGCTGCCGGCCTGGAAAGCCCGTCGCTGGTGCGCCTGCTCGACCAACTGTGCAAGGCTGGCCTGGTCTGCCGCAGCGAGGACCCGCTGGACCGCCGCGCCAAGGGCCTGAGCCTGACTGCCGAGGGCCGTCGCCTGGCCGAAGCGATCGAAGCCGAACTGGTGCGCGTGCGCCATGACGTGCTGCAGGGCATCGACGAGGCGGACCTGCTGGCCGCGTTGCGTGTGCTGCGTGCCTTCGAGGCCGCTGGCCTGGGTATTGCGGGCGGGGTGGCATGAACGGTTTCTTCAGCTCGGTGCCACCGGCCCGCGACTGGTTCTACGGCGTGCGCACCTTCGCCGCGTCGATGATCGCCCTGTACATCGCCCTGTTGCTGCAGTTGCCGCGTCCGTATTGGGCGATGGCCACCGTGTACATTGTCTCCAGCCCGTTCGTCGGCCCAACCAGCTCCAAGGCGCTGTATCGAGCGGTGGGGACGCTGCTCGGTGCTGCCGGGGCGATCTTCTTCGTGCCACCACTGGTGCAGTCACCGCTGTTGCTGAGCATCGCCATCGCCCTGTGGACCGGTACCCTGCTGTTCCTCTCGCTGAACGTGCGCACGGCCAACAATTACGTGCTGATGCTGGCCGGCTACACCTTGCCGATGATTGCCCTGGCGGTGGTCGACAACCCGTTGGCGGTGTTCGACGTGGCGTCCTCCCGGGCCCAGGAGATCTGCCTGGGGATCGTCTGCGCGGCGGTGGTCGGTGCGATTTTCTGGCCGCGCCGGCTGGCCCCGGTAGTGGTGGGTGCCACCGGCAACTGGTTCACCGAAGCGATCCGCTACAGCGACACTTACCTCGCCCGTGAAGCCAGCGCCGACAAGGTCGGAGGCATGCGTGCAGCGATGGTCACCACGTTCAACTCGCTGGAGCTGATGATCGGCCAGCTCGGCCATGAAGGTGCCGGCCCGCACACCCTGAAGAACGCCCGCGAGCTGCGCGGGCGTATGATCCACCTGCTGCCGGTGATTGATGCCCTCGACGACGCCCTGATCGCCCTCGAAGGCCGCGCCCCGCTCCATTACGCGCAGCTCCAGCCAGTGCTGGATGCCGCCCGCGAATGGCTCAAGGGCACCGCCGACAGCGCGTCTGTCTCCCGCTGGACGGCTTTGCACGAGCAGCTCGACCGCTTGCAGCCCGGCGCCGCCGCGCTCGATCAGCGTGCCGACCTGCTGCTGTCCAACGCTCTTTACCGTCTGACTGAATGGGCCGACCTGTGGCAGGACTGTTGCTCCCTGCAGCATGCCCTGCGCAGCGACGACCCCAAACCCTGGCGCGCGGTTTACCGCCACTGGCGGCTGGGCCGGCTGACCGCGTTCTTCGACCGCGGCTTGATGCTCTACTCGGTGGCTTCCACGGTCCTGGCGATTGTCGTCGCCTGCGGGCTGTGGATCGGCCTGGGCTGGAACGACGGCGCCAGTGCGGTGATCCTCGCCGCGGTGTCGTGCAGCTTCTTCGCCGCCATGGACGACCCGGCGCCGCAGATCTACCGGTTCTTCTTCTGGACCTTGATGTCGGTGATCTTCTCCAGCCTGTACCTGTTCCTGGTGCTGCCCAACCTGCACGACTTCCCGATGCTGGTGCTGGCCTTCGCGATCCCGTTCATTTGCGTTGGCACCCTGACCGTGCAGCCGCGCTTCTACCTCGGCACCTTGCTGACCATCGTCAACACCTCGACCTTCATCAGCATCCAGGGTGCCTATGACGCCGACTTCCTGACCTTCCTCAACTCCAACCTGGCGGGCCCGGCCGGCCTGCTGTTCGCTTTCATCTGGACCCTGGTGATGCGCCCGTTCGGCGTGGAGCTGGCGGCCAAGCGCATGACCCGCTTTGCCTGGCGCGACATCGTCGAAATGACCGAGCCGGCGACCCTGGCCGAGCACCGCCAACTCGGCGTGCAGATGCTCGACCGCTTGATGCAGCACCTGCCCCGCCTGTCGCAGACCGGCCAGGACAGCGGGGTGGCACTGCGCGACCTGCGCGTCGGGCTGAACCTGCTCGACCTGCTGGCCTACCTGCCGCGGGCCGGTCAGCAGGCCCGCGAACGCCTGGGCACGGTGATCGAGGAGGTCGGTGCGCACTACGCCGCCTGCCTGCGGGCCGGTGAGCGTCTGCACGCGCCAGCCGCACTGCTGCGCAACATGGAGCGGGCGCGCCTGTCGCTGAACCTGGATGAACTGTACGAACGCGGCGATGCCCGCACGCACTTGCTGCATGCCCTGGCAGGCTTGCGCCTGGCGCTGCTGCCAGGTGTCGAGGTGATGCTCGAGCCTGCCGAACAACCGCAACTGCCCCCCGGCCTGGACGGAGCGCCCCTGTGATCGGTGAACTGGATATCAGCGGGGTGTTCCTGCCCACGCTGCTGGTGATGATGTTTGGCACCTACCTGCTGTTCCTGGGGGTGCACGCGGTGCTGGTGCGCCTGCATTTCTACCGCCTGGTCTGGCACCGGGCGCTGTTCAACGTTGCCCTGTACGCCGTGCTGCTGGGTGCGGTCGACCACTTTTGCCGAAGCCTGATGCTGCCATGAAAAAACCTTTGCTGACCCTGGGCCGTGTGGTCCTGACCTTGCTGGTAGTGACCTTCGCCGCCGTGCTCGTGTGGCAGATGGTGGTGTACTACATGTTCGCCCCCTGGACCCGCGACGGGCACATCCGCGCCGACGTGATCCAGATTGCCCCGGACGTGTCCGGCCTGATCCAGAAGGTCGAGGTGCGCGACAACCAGACCGTCAAGCGCGGCGACGTGCTGTTCACCATCGACCAGGACCGCTTCACCCTGGCGTTGCGCCAGGCCAAGGCGACCCTCGGCGAGCGCCAGGAAACCCTGGCCCAGGCGTCCCGCGAAGCGCAGCGTAACCGCAAGCTCGGTAACCTGGTGGCGGCCGAGCAGCTGGAAGAGAGCCAGTCCCGCGAGGCCCGCGCCCGCTCGGCGGTCAGCGAGGCCCAGGTGGCGGTCGACACCGCCCAGCTCAACCTGGATCGCTCGGTGGTGCGCAGCCCGGTGGATGGTTATCTCAACGACCGCGCCCCGCGCGACCACGAGTTCGTCAGCGCGGGGCGCCCTGTGCTGTCGGTGGTCGACAGCGCCTCGTACCACGTCGATGGCTACTTCGAGGAAACCAAGCTGGGTGGCATCCACATCGGCGACGCCGTGGACATCCGCGTGATGGGCGACAACACCCGTCTGCGCGGCCACGTGCAGAGCTTCGCAGCCGGCATCGAAGACCGTGACCGCAGCAGCGGTGCCAACCTGCTGCCCAACGTCAACCCGGCGTTCAGCTGGGTGCGCCTGGCCCAGCGCATCCCGGTGCGCATCGCCTTCGATGAAGTGCCGGAAGACTTCCGCATGATCGCCGGGCGCACTGCCACGGTGTCGATCCTCGAGGGCCAGCGGCCATGAAACAGCTGATCCTCGCGGGGTTCTGCCTGTCCCTGGGGGCCTGCATGATGGTCGGCCCCGATTACGAAGTGCCGAAAGACGCGGCGGTGCAACGCAGCGATCTCAACGGCCCGCTGCGCGAGGATGCCGACAGCGTGGTGTCGGCTCCGGTGCCCGAGGACTGGTGGCAGCTGTATCAGGATCAGCGCCTCAACGAACTGGTGCGCCAGGCGCTGAGCGCCAACACAGAGCTGCGCGTCGCTGCGGCGAACATCGCCAAGGCCCGTGCACAGGTCGAAGTGGCCGAGTCCCAGGGCGGCTTCAACGGCGGCATCAAGGCCGGCGCCCAGCGCCTGCAGGAGTCCGGCCAGGCCTTCCTGCTGCCTGAAAAGGTGCCGGTGGCCAACATCGGCGAGGCGATCATCAGTGCCTCGTACCAGTTCGACCTGTGGGGCACCTTCAAGCGCGGCACCGAGGCCGCCAAGGCCAACGCCGACGCGGTGCAGGCCGCCGCCGACACTGCGCGCATTACCTTGGTGGCCGACGTGGTCAAGGCCTACACCCAGGTGTGCTCGGCCAACGAGGAATACCACATCGCCCGCGAGTCGCTCGACCTGCAGGAGCAGAGCGTGAAGCTCAACCAGCGCCTGCGTGACGCCGGCCGCGGCGACGAAACCCAAGTCACCCGCTCGCAGACCCAGTTCAAATCGTTGCGTGCCGAACTGCCGCGCTTCAAGGCCGAGCGCGAGACCGGCCTGTACACCCTGGCAGCGCTGCTGGCCAAGCCTGTGGATAAGTTACCTGCCGGCACCGCTGACTGCGCCGAGCTGCCACAGCTGAACCAGTTGGTGCCGGTTGGCGACGGTGCGGCTCTGCTCAAGCGCCGCCCCGACGTGCGCCAGGCCGAGCGCCAACTGGCGGCGGCCACTGCCGAGATCGGTGTGGCCACTGGTGCGCTGTACCCGGATATCAGCATCGGCGCTCAAGTGGGCACCATCGGTATTCTCGAAGACCTTGGCGATCCGTCGACCAACCGCTGGGGCTTCGGCCCGCAGATCAGCTGGAGCATCCCGACCAACGGTACCCGCGCCCGCATTCGCATGGCCGAAGCCTCGACCCAGGCGGCCTTGGCGCATTTTGATGGGGTGGTGCTGAACGCCATCCGCGAAACCCAGACCCGACTGGCGCAGTACAGCGCCTTGCTGGACCGGCGTGATGCGTTGGCCGACGCGGAGAAGTCAGCGAAGGAAGCGGCGGACCAGACGCACCGGTATTACCAGGCAGGGCGTGAGTCGTTCCTGGCGGATTTGCAGGCGACGCGAACATACACCGACATGCGCTCGCAGCTGGCGGCGGCCAACAGCCAGGTGGCGTTGGGGCAGATTGGTGTGTTCCTGGCGTTGGGTGGGGGGTGGAAGGAGGCTGGGAAGCAGTGAGGGTGCAAGGGGAGAGTGAAGGCTGATTGGTGCCAAGGGCGCGCGCCAATGGTGCTGGAATAACTGGCCCGAAACAGACTGTAGGAACGGATTTATCCGCGATGCGCCGCGCGGGCGGCGCTCGATTTCACAGGCGCTGAAAATGCCAAGGCAGGCACCTGTCAGCCCCCACCCGATCTCCCGCCTCAAGAACCACCGCGCCCCCTGGCGACATTCCTTTCCTCACTTCATCAGATTTGTCTCAAGATTTTTCATGAAATCCACCCCCAGCCCTTGAGCGAAGCAAAGTGGAAGTGAACAATGTTCTCTTTCGCATTCCCTTCGAGACTGGCCATGAAAACCCGTTCCCGTCTGCTCGCCTGGTTGCCAGCTGTACTGCTCGGCCCGGTGCTGGCGCTGTGCAGCACCCTGGCGCAGGCCGAAGCACCCGCCGAGGCCGGCAAAGCCCTGCATTTGCTGGACTACATTGGTGCCGACTACCCGCCGACCGTGGAAAACGGCAAGGTCATCGACGACGGCGAATACCGCGAGCAGCAGGAATTCAGCGCGGTACTGGCCGACCTGGTCAAAGGCCTGCCGGCCAATGCCGAGCAAGCCGGCCTTCAGCAGGGCGTGCAAGCGTTGCGCCAGGCCATCGACCAGCGCCAGGACGGCGCAGCGGTAGCCAAGCAGGCCCGCCAGTTAGGTGCGCGCCTGGCGGTGGCCTACGAGGTCAGCCAGGCCCCGGTGATCACCCCGGACCCGGCCCGAGGTGCGTCGCTGTATGCACAGAACTGCTCGATCTGCCACGGTGATACCGGCGCCGGTGATGGTCCGGCAGGTGTGGGCCTGGAACCCGCACCGGCCAACCTGCGGGACACCGCACGCCTCGACCAGTTGAGCCTGTTCGACCTTTACAACACCCTGGCGCTGGGCATTGATGGCACCGAAATGCCGTCCTTCGCCGACCAGCTGGATGAGCGCCAGCGCTGGGACGTGGCGGCCTACATCGCCAGCTTCACGGCCAAGCCTGAAGCCGCCAAGGGCGACAAGACCTGGAACATCGCCGACCTGGCACGGCAGACCCCGGCCGAAGTGGCCGCCAACGAAGGCGCCGCGTCGGTCGAGGCGTTCCGCGCCCAGCGTGCCCAGCCGCCGCAGGTCAA
Organism: Pseudomonas vlassakiae; assembly: GCF_014269035.2. Lineage (GTDB taxonomy): Bacteria > Pseudomonadota > Gammaproteobacteria > Pseudomonadales > Pseudomonadaceae > Aquipseudomonas > Aquipseudomonas vlassakiae. Next base: position 1,077 of record NZ_JABWRP020000032.1, on the reverse strand, counting down.
GCGCGGCCCGTCGCAGTTGCTCGCTTACACCGCCAGCACGCTGGACAAGAGCCTGGCGGCTTACCGTGCAGGTGATCGTGATCAGGCCTACGACCTGTCGGTAGCGGCTTATCTGGAAGGCTTCGAACTGGTCGAAAGCTCGCTGGACAACATCGATACCGTAGCGCGCAAGAGCACCGAAAAGGCCCTGATGGCCTACCGTCAGTCACTGCAGGACGGCCTCTCGGTGGTCCAGGCTGAGCAACGCCTTAGCGAAGCGAAGACCAAGCTCGACCAGGCCGCCAAGCTGCTGGGCAGTGATGGCTTGAGCTGGTCGCTGAGCTTCATTTCCGGCCTGCTGATCCTGCTGCGTGAGGGCCTCGAAGCGATCCTGGTGCTGGCCGCTGTGCTGGCCTTCTTGCGCAACACGGGCCAGCAGTCGGCCATACGCAGCGTCAACATCGGCTGGGGCCTGGCGCTGGTTGCAGGTTTTGCCACCTGGGCCGTGGCCGCCTATGTGATCGATGTCGGCGGTGCCCAGCGTGAGCTGCTGGAAGGCAGTACCGCCTTGTTTGCCAGCGTGATGGTGCTGTGGTTGGGCGTGTGGATGCACGACCGCCGTCATGCGGCTGCCTGGCAGGACTACATCAAGAGCAGCCTGGTCAGCGGTGGCGGGCGCTTCGGCTTTGCCGTGCTGGCGTTTTTCTCGGTGTACCGTGAGCTGTTCGAAGTGATCCTGTTCTACGAAACCCTGTGGCTGCAGGCTGGCCCGGCGGGCCACCAGGCGGTGCTGGCCGGAGGGGCCACCGCGCTGGTGCTGCTGGTGGGGTTGGCGTGGGTGATCCTGCGCGGTTCGGCCAAGCTGCCACTGTCGCTGTTCTTCAGCATCAACGCCGGGCTGCTGTGTGCCCTGTCGGTCGTATTCGCCGGACATGGCGTGAAGGCGCTGCAGGAGGCGGGCGTGCTGGGCACGCGGCCAATGGCGTTCTTCGAGTTCGACTGGCTGGGGATCCATCCTGATCTGTACTCGCTGAGTGCTCAGGCGGTGGCGTTGCTGGCGATTCTGGTGTTGTATGGGCGTAGTCGCGTGGCCGAGAA
>NZ_JABWRP020000031.1 GCF_014269035.2 Pseudomonas vlassakiae | reverse complement strand
CAAGGCCCGCGCATAGCAGAACAGAAACAGGTTGCGCACCAACTCCTTGAGCACCACCGGCTCACTCGAATTCAGCCCGCACAGATCCAGGTCTCCCTGCTCGCGCAGTTCGTCCAGTGCTTCTTCTTCGAGCACTGCGCACACCTCACCGGTTTCCCGATGGAGGATGCGCAGATAGGGGTGGGGGCGGTCCAGCCAGGCGTCGATCAGATAAGTCATGGCGATTCTCCTTGGAAAGCGGCTCCAATGAGAATAATTCTTATTATCAGAATAGCAAGCGCCAATTGGCAGATTTTGTAATCAGACCTTGCGCACGAATTCCGACTTGAGCTTCATTGCACCGATGCCATCGATCTTGCAGTCGATGTCGTGGTCGCCATCGCACAGGCGGATGTTCTTCACCTTGGTGCCGACCTTGACCACCAGGGACGAGCCCTTGACCTTGAGGTCCTTGATCACGGTAACGGTATCGCCGTCCTGCAGGACGTTGCCGACCGAATCCTTCTTCACTACGTCATCGCTGGCCGCCTCGGCTTCGCCGCTGGCCGACCACTCGTGGGCGCACTCAGGGCAGATCAGCTGGCTGCCATCCTCGTAGGTGTATTCGGAGTTGCATTTTGGGCAGGGAGGCAGGGTGCTCACTTCGGTTCCTTAAACAGACAGACGGTTAAAGGCCCATATTGTATAAGGTCTAGCGGGAGAAGTATTTTTGTCCGGACAAATGCATCGCGGGTAAACCCGCCCCCACAGCGTTTGCACAATCTGTGGAAGCGGGTTTACCCGCGAATGAAGCGGCTCGGTCTGTCAGTGGGTACGCGCGACGGCAAACTCGCTCAGTTCAACCAGCGCATCCCGGTATTCGCTGGCTGGCAGCACTTCCAGGCACTCGATGGCACGCTTGACGTAGTCCCGTGCCAGTTCGGCGGTGTACTTCAGTGCGCCAGAGGCGTTGACGGCCTCGCGAATCTGCTCCAGATCTTCCAGGCCGCCCTTCTGGATCGCCTTGCGCACCAGTGCTGCCTGCTCCGGCGTCCCTTCGCGCATGGTGTAGATCAGGGGCAGGGTCGGCTTGCCTTCGGCCAGGTCGTCGCCGACGTTCTTGCCCAGGGCTTCGGCATCGCCTTCGTAGTCGAGCAGGTCGTCGACCAGCTGGAAGGCCACGCCCAGGTGGTCACCAAAGGTGCGCAGGGCTTCGCGCTGCGCTTCGCTGGCTTCGGCCAGTGCCGCGGCGCTGTGGGTCGAGGCTTCGAACAGCATGGCGGTCTTGCCGCGGATGACGTCCATGTAGACCTCTTCGGTGGTGCTGGCATCGCGTACCCGCGACAACTGCAGCACTTCGCCCTCGGCGATTACCCGGGTGGCCTTGGAGAGGATCTGCATGACCGGCATCGAGCCCAGTTCGACCATCATCTCGAACGAACGCGAATAGAGGAAATCGCCCACCAGGACGCTCGGCGCGTTGCCCCACAGGGCGTTGGCGGTGGAGCGGCCACGGCGCATGCCGGACATGTCGACCACGTCGTCGTGCAGCAAGGTGGCGGTGTGCAGGAACTCGATGGTCGCGGCCAGCAGGCGCAGGTCGGCGCCTTCACGGCCCAGGGCCTTGCCGCACAGCAGGACCAGCAGAGGACGCAGGCGCTTGCCACCGGCCGACGTGATATAGTCGCCGATCTTCGATACCAGCGGCACGCGCGAGGTCAGCTGCTTCTTGATGATCTCGTCGACGGCGCTGAAATCTTCAGCTACCGCGCGGTAGAAGGTTTGGGGTTGCATCGGCTGCTCCAGTGAGGTTGCGCGGCATGCTAGGTCGCGGGTCCCGGTGTGTCAAGGCGCGGTGCCCGCTGGCCGGGGGCGGGACTTGCAAGCAAAACCGGGGTTGCGTACAATCGCGCACCCTAACTTCCTGGGCAGCACCTGCCTTACGCAATTGCACAGGGCCGTTCCAGCCCCATGCAGCCATGCCAGCCAATACTCATCATATAAAGCGCTGGGTGAGCAGGATTATCGGAGAAATACCATGTCTTACGCAGTAATCGTTACCGGCGGCAAGCAGTACAAAGTCGCTGAAGGTGAATTCCTCAAGATCGAAAAGCTGGAAGTCGCCACTGGCGAATCCGTGACTTTCGACCGCGTCCTGCTGGTTGCCAACGGTGAAGAAGTCACCATCGGCGCACCAGTCGTCGCCGGCGCTAAAGTGGTTGCCGAAGTCGTTTCGCAAGGCCGTCACGACAAGGTTCGCATCATCAAGTTCCGTCGTCGTAAGCACCACATGAAGCGTATGGGCCACCGCCAGTGGTTCACCGAGATCAAAATCACCGGTATCCAGGCTTAATCGCCTCGGTCCCCTGAATTTATTTGGAGAATTGAACCATGGCTCACAAGAAGGCTGGTGGTAGTACTCGTAACGGTCGCGACTCAGAATCGAAACGCCTTGGCGTGAAGATGTATGGCGGCCAGGTTATCAAGCCAGGCAACATCATCGTCCGTCAGCGCGGCACCGAATTCCACGCTGGCTACGGCGTTGGCATGGGCAAGGACCACACCTTGTTCGCCAAGATCGAAGGCGTGATCAAGTTCGAGAAGAAAGGCGAGTTCATGCGCCGTTACGTGAGCATCGTCGCCGCTTAATCGCGACGTCGCTCCAGAAGCCCCGTCACGCGACGGGGCTTTTTCGTTTGTGGTGAGCCTCTTGCAAAGCTGTTTGTATGGGCTGCCGGCGTGGGTTTCTACGGTCGTACGGGGCCGCCGCGCTCATTTTTGCAAGAGCCTCAGGTTTTTCAGTATTCAACTCGCCCGCAGGCGAGAGGCGGTTTTGAATGAAGTTTGTTGACGAAGTATCCATCCGGGTCAAGGCCGGTGACGGCGGTAACGGTTGCATGAGCTTCCGCCGCGAGAAATTCATCGAGAACGGCGGCCCCAACGGCGGCGACGGTGGTGACGGTGGCTCGGTGTACATGGTTGCCGACGAAAACCTCAACACCCTGGTCGACTACCGCTACACCCGTCACCACGAAGCCCAGCGCGGTTCCAATGGCGGCAGCACCGATTGCACCGGCAAGAAGGGCGAGGACCTGTTCCTGCGTGTGCCGGTCGGCACCACCGTGATCGATGCCTCGACCCAGGAAGTGATCGGTGACCTGGTCACGCCAGGCCAGAAGCTGATGGTCGCCCAGGGCGGCTGGCACGGCCTGGGTAACACCCGCTTCAAGTCGAGTACCAACCGTGCGCCGCGCCAGACCACACCGGGCAAGCCAGGTGAACAGCGCGACCTGAAGATGGAGCTGAAGGTCCTGGCCGACGTCGGCCTGCTCGGCCTGCCGAACGCGGGCAAGAGCACCTTCATCCGCTCGGTTTCGGCCGCCAAGCCGAAGGTCGCCGACTACCCGTTCACGACCCTGGTACCGAACCTGGGCGTGGTCAGCGTCGACCGCTGGAAGAGCTTCGTCATCGCCGACATCCCCGGCCTGATCGAAGGCGCCTCCGACGGTGCCGGCCTGGGTATCCGCTTCCTCAAGCACCTGGCCCGTACCCGCGTGCTGCTGCACCTGGTCGACCTGGCGCCGCTCGACGGCAGCAGCCCGGCCGATGCCGCTGAAGTCATCATCAACGAGCTGACCCGCTTCAGCCCGTCGCTGACCGACCGCGAGCGCTGGCTGGTACTGAACAAGTCCGACATGCTGATGGAAGACGAGCGCGAAGAGCGGGTCAAGGAAGTGATCGAGCGCCTGCAGTGGGAGGGCCCGGTCTACGTGATCTCGGCAATCTCCAAGCAGGGTACCGAGCAGCTCAGCCACGACCTGATGCGCTACATCGAAGACCGCGCCGACCGCCTGGCCAACGACCCGGCCTACGCCGAGGAACTGGCCGAACTGGACCAGCGTATCGAAGACGAAGCCCGCGCCCAGCTGCAGGCCCTGGACGACGCCCGTACCCTGCGTCGTACCGGCGTCAAGAGCGTGCACGACATCGGCGACGACGATGCCTGGGACGATGATTTCGAGGACGACGAAGACGGCCCGGAAATCATTTACGTGCGCGACTGACCGGTTGCAGTACACTAAACGCCGCTCTCGGGAGCGGCGTTTTTGTATCCACGGTATCTATAGATTCGACATAGGTTGGAAGAAGATGCGAAGCAAGGTGACGGGCGCCAAGCGCTGGGTCGTGAAGATTGGCAGTGCCCTGCTGACCGCTGATGGCAAGGGGCTGGACCGCGGCGCCATGGCCGTATGGGTCGAGCAGATGGTCGCGCTGCGTGAAGCAGGCGTGGAGTTGGTACTGGTCTCCTCCGGGGCCGTGGCTGCCGGCATGAGCCAGCTGGGCTGGACTTCCCGACCGAGTGCGATGAACGAGTTGCAGGCCGCTGCCTCGATCGGCCAGATGCGCCTGGTGCAGGCCTGGGAAACGAGCTTCGGCGAGCACGGCAAACACACCGCGCAGATCCTCCTGACCCACGACGACCTGTCCGACCGCAAGCGTTACCTGAACGCCCGCAGCACCCTGCGTACCCTGGTTGACCTGGGCGTGGTACCGGTGATCAACGAAAACGACACCGTGGTCACCGACGAGATCCGCTTTGGCGATAACGACACCTTGGCCGCGCTGGTGGCCAACCTGGTGGAAGCCGACCTGCTGGTGATCCTCACCGACCGCGACGGCATGTTCGACGCCGACCCGCGCAACAACCCTGAAGCCCAGCTGATCTACGAAGCCCGTGCCGACGACCCGTCGCTCGACGCCGTGGCCGGTGGTACCGGTGGGGCGCTGGGCCGGGGCGGCATGCAGACCAAGTTGCGCGCCGCGCGCCTGGCAGCCCGTTCCGGCGCCCACACGATCATCATCGGTGGCCGCATCGAGCGCGTGCTGGATCGCCTGAAGGCCGGTGAGCGCCTGGGCACGCTGCTGTCGCCCGAGCGCGGCATGCTGGCGGCACGCAAGCAGTGGCTGGCTGGCCACCTGCAGACCCGCGGCACCCTGGTGCTCGACGCAGGTGCCGTGCAGGCGCTGCGCGAGGCGAACAAGAGCCTGCTGCCGGTCGGCGTGAAGACGGTGCAGGGCAGTTTCCGCCGTGGCGAGATGGTGGTCTGCGTCGGCCCGGATGGCGTCGAAGTGGCCCGTGGCCTGGCCAACTACAGCGCACTGGAAGCGCAGAAGATCATCGGCCAGCCGTCCGATCAGATCGAGGCCTTGCTGGGCTACATCGCCGAGCCGGAGCTGGTACACCGCGACAATCTGGTGCTGGTATGAAGCTGCTCAAGCGGGTAATGGCGATGGCGGTCCTTGCCCTGCCGGTGCTGGCCGGGGCCGAGGAGATCGGCCAGGTGTCCACCGTGTTCAAGTTCCTTGGGCCGAATGATCGCATCGTGGTCGAGGCGTTCGATGATCCCAAGGTCGACGGGGTGACCTGCTACCTTTCGCGGGCCAAGACCGGCGGCGTGAAGGGTGGGTTGGGGTTGGCGGAGGATCGGGCGGAGGCTTCGATTGCCTGCCGTCAGGTCGGGCCGATCAGCTTCAAGGGTGAATTGAAGGACGGCGAGGAGGTGTTCAAGGAGCGTACCTCGCTGGTATTCAAGACCATGCAGGTGGTGCGCTTCCTCGACAAGAAGCGCAATACGCTGGTTTATCTGGTGTACAGCGACCGCATGATCGAAGGCAGCCCGCAGAATGCGGTGACGGCGATCCCGATCCTGCCTTGGGCGCATTGATAGCCTGGTAGATCGCCGGGAGGCCTTTGGCCTCCTTTCGCGACACAAGGCCGCTCCCACATTGGCCGATGTACGCAGGCCCTTGTGGGAGCGGCCTTGCGTCGCGAAAGGGCCGCAAAGCGGCCCCAATCACCTCAGGCCAACTCTTCGGCCTGATCCTCACGCACAATCGCCTTCACCTCATCCAGCCGGCTGATGTACTTCCAGTCCGCCTCGTCGATGTAGATGCCATTCGGCCCGCTGCCACCTTCCAGGTCGATCGCCACGCGCGCCGACACCTGCGGCTTCACGCTCGCCAGAATCGGCACGAAGCCCAGTTGCAGGCTGGTTTCCAGCAGTGCCGCCTGGTTGCGTTCGTCGATGTCCGCCGCCTCGTCGAGGTAGTACGGCAGGCGAATACGCCCAGCCAGGTCACGGTCCATCAGGTGCAGCAACAGGTACATGTTGGTCAGCGCCTTGATGGTCATGGTGGTGCCGTTGGACGCCGCGCCGTCGATGTCGGCGTGGATGATCGGTTGGCCGTTGACCTTGGTGATCTCGAACGCCAGCTCGAACAGGTCCTTCAGGCCCAGCTGGTTATGGTTTGCCGCCACCAGCCGCGCCAGGTACTCCTTGGCCTCTTCGTTCTTGTTGTCTTGCTCGGCGCTCTGGGTCAGGTCGAACACCGACAAGGTCTCGCCTTCCTCGTACTGGCCGGCGCTGTGGATGATCTGGTCGATGTGCTTGAGCGCTTCCTTGTTCGGCGCCAGCACGACGCGGAAGCTTTCCAGGTTGGATACCTGGCGTTTGTTGATCTCGCGGTTGAACAGGGCCAGCTGGTGCTCGAGGCTGTCGTAGTCGCTGCGGATGTTGCGCAGGGTCCGGGCGATGTCGGTGACCGCGGCGCGGCGCGCCTTGGCCAGGGTCAGGGCTTCGTCGGTGCGGTGCGCGTAGGCGTTCACCAGCAGCTGCAGGCGGCGCTCCATGTCGTCTTCGCTGTCGAACTTGGCCACGCCCTTGAGGCGTACCTGGGCGTACAGCGCCTCGATCTGGTTGTCGACGCGTTGCAGGGCCTGCCAGCTGTCCTGATAGTCGTTGAGCATCGGCAGCAGGTTGTCCATGGAGTCGTCGACTTCTTCCATGAACGGCGTGCCGTAAGGCAGGTCGGCCGGCAGCAGCTGACGGCGGCGCAAGGCGTCTTCCAGGGTGCGCTGCTTGGATTCCAGGTCGCCGATCTGGCGGCCGACCAGCTGCAGCTTGGCCGACAGCTGCTGGACGCGCTCGGTGAAGGCGTCGCTGGAGCGCTTGAGCTCGTCCTGGGCGGCTTCCAGCTGCGCAAGTTGCTCCAGCTTCTCGGGCTCTTCGGCACTCAGGGTTTCGCTGCGGCGGTAGTCTTCCAGGGCCTTCTGGGCGTCCAGCACTTCCTGGTACAGGGCTTCTGTCTGCGCCTTGGAGGCCGTGCGGTCGGCGGCGACCTGCTGCTGGGTCTTGAGCTGCTTGAGCTCCTTTTCCAGGCGCTCCTTCTGGTCGCGCAGGGCGGCGCGGTCGGCCAGGGCCTGCAGCGCTGGTGGGTCGATGTTGGAGAGGTCGATGGACAGGCCAGGGGCCTCGAAGCGCTCGCCCTTGAAGCTGTCGAGCACGGCTTCCAGGGACTTCACCCACAGCTCGCTGTCGTCCAGCTCGATGCCGCGCTCGCCCAGCGGCAAGCTGAACAGCGCGCCGTTGAACAGGCGCATCAGGCGGTCGACATCCTGCTGCGAGAATTCTTCGCGCAGACGGGCGTAGCTGTTGTTGTCGGCGTGGTCGAGCTGCTGCTTGACCTGCTTGAGGCGTTTTTCCAGGTCGCGCACGCGCTCGTCGAGGTCTTCGGCGCTGAATTGGCGCGACTGCGCCAGGGCGCCGGCCAGTTCGTCGTGGGCGTCCTTGGCGGCCAACAGGCCCTGTTCCAGCACCTTGACGTCATCGACCAGGGCGAAGCGGTGCTTGAGCACCGACAGCTCGCCGAGCCAGCGCTGAATGCCGGTGATTTCACGCTCCAGGCGCATCAGCTCCTGGGTGCCGCCACGCTGGTCGTTTTGCAGGCGATCCTGTTCGCCACGGTAGTGCTCGGCCTGGATCACCAGCTCTTCCTTGCGTGCCATGGCGTATTCCTGCCAGGTGCCCAGCAGGTTGTCGAGCAGTGGCGACAGGCGGTGCAGCTTGCCGCGCAGGATGTCGCGCTGGGCTACGCCGCCGGCCAGGGCCTCGACCAGCGGGCCCGCGGCGACCAGGGCGTTGTAGTCCTGTTCCATGCGGCGCACGTCGCGGAAGGCTTCTTCACAGGCGGCGATATAGTCGACGCTGCCCGAGCGCAGGCTGTGCTCGAAGGCGTCGAGGAACAGCTGCTTGAGCTTGGCCGCTGTGATCTCGCGCATGTGCAGCAGGTTGATGAACAGTGCGCGGAAGGTTTTCAGGCTCTGCTCGCTGGTGGAGCGCAGCGGGATCAGGGTCAGGTCCAGCGGGCACGAAGTGTGGCCGCCGACCAGCAGCCGGCGCAGTTCATCAGGCTTGAGCTCATAGGCCTTCAGGCCCAGGCGCTCGAGGTTGGTGAACAGCTCCTTCTGGCGCAGGCAGGTGTCGTTCTTCTGGTAGTGAGCCAGGTCCAGCTCGCCCTTGTAGGCAAAGAACTGGTGGCCGAAACCGCCGCCCGGGCCGCGGCCGACCACGCCGATCACATGCGTGCCGTGGGGCAGGTTCAGTTCGCAGAGGATGTACGAGGTGTCGCTGGCGAAGTAGAACCGGCGCGACTGCTCCAGGCTGTACTTGCCGAAGCTCATGTCGGACATGCGTGCCAGGATCGGGAACTGCAAGGCGTTGATCGACGCCGATTTACCCAGGTTGTTGGCACCATACACCGACAGCGGGTGCTCCAGCGGGAACAGCCCGAGGCTGTAGCCGGCGGTGTTGAGCAGTGCAAAGCGGCGGATGCCGTAGCGTTCCTGGCTCATGCGTCAATCTCCTGTTGCTCTTCGCGGATGGCCCGGGCCAGGGCGTCCTCTTCGCTTTCCTCGCCATCGAACGGGGTGAGGTCGAGCGGGTCGTCGGTGCGGTTGAGTTGTTCCGGGCTTTCTTCCTCGACCAGTACCGGCACTGGCAAGGGCAGGTCGCTGTGCAGGCTGGCGGCCAGGTCGCGGTCCTGCTGCACTGACAGGCAGACGTCGAGGAACCGGTGCATCGGCGGCAGGAAGCGGTAGATGCCGCCTTCTTCATGGGCGAAGCCGAGCTGGGTCATGCGGCGCATGATCTTTTCTTCCAGCTCGTCGACGGTCTGCACTTCGGCCTGCAGGAACAGGTCGCGGTACTTGTCCAGCAGCGAGGGCAGCTCGTCGCGGCCGATGCTGCCGCCGTCGAGCACGGCCATCGGGTCACGGCCCTGGTCGGCCAGGTGCTCGACGATGATGAAGGTGAACAGCGACAGGCGCTGGGCAGTCTTGTTGACCTGCGCGGCGGCCTGCTCGGGGACGAAGTAATAGAAACCGCGAGTATCGCACACCAGCTCGAAGCCCAGGGCCTTGAACAGGGTGCGGTACTGGTCCTGGAAGTTCGACAGCTGGGCGTACATTTCAGGGTCGCGGCGGCTGACGTGGAAGCCCTTGAACAGCTCGCGGAAGATCGGCGCGAGCTGGGACAGTTCGGAAAGATCAAGATGCATTGGCTGGGCTCAAGTGGGTTTCAGGTTGCGCTTCGCGGCTGGACGTCAGGGCGAACGAGCGCAGGCTGACCAGGTGTTCGTGGGTGGTGTACTCGCGCCGTTCCAGGCGTTCGCGCTTGAAGCGCTTCTCCCGTGACAGGCGCGAGAACCAGTACAGCAGTTCGTCGGTGGCGCCTTCGGGTTCCTGGTCCAGCAGCCAGACCATCAGGTCTGGCAGCGGCAGGGCGTCTTCGCAGCGCTCGAGCATCTCTTTGACCGTGCGTGGCGCACGCGGCAGCGGGCCTTTCTGGGTCTTGTGCGCCTTGGGGAACTTGGCCGGCTTCGGCTCGAAGCGGGCCAGGGCATAGACGTAGGCCTCGACCTGGCTGGCGCTGCCGAGGAAGGTGCTCTGCGGGCGGGTGAACAGTGGCATGGCGGCTTGCGGCACGGCATCGATGCCCTTGCGCCGGATCACCGACAGCGCCAGTGCGGCACCGCGGGTCACCGCGTTGTGCCGGCGTGCTTCTTCACGCAGCGGCAGCAGCAGTTCGCGGGCGTGGCGCAGGGTCAGCTGGGCGCTGGTCTGCATTTCCAGGATGCGCGCGTGGGTGCGCATCAGCATGTCATCGTCGACCAGGTGGCCCAGGCGCGCCTGCTCGCCGAGCAGCTTCAGCAGCACGGTTTCAACCTTGCGTACGCCTTGCTCGAACGCGCCGTCGGCGTTCACCAGCTGGATCATCGGCTCAACGTATTCGTCCCAGGTCGCCAGAACTTCGGCGTAGCGCTGGCGCAGCGGGATCTGGCGATTGCTGGTCTTGGCCCGTTCGGCCACGGCGACCAGCGCCTGCTCGTCGTTGTCGAGCTTCTTCAGCACGTCGCGCACGCGCATGTCGAGCAGGCGCAGCTGGCGCGCCAGGTCGTCGCTGTCGCGGTTGTCGAAGGCATCCTGGATATGCCCGGCCAGGCGCTCCAGGTGACGCAGGTAGGCCTCGATCTCCAGGCACAGGCCCAGCCGGTGCTCGCGGCGCAGGTAGGCAAGGAAGTCGTGGATCTGGGCATTGAGCTCGAAGCGGTTCGGGCTTTTGGCCACGGGCACCAGGATGTCCAGGCGGATCCACACGTCGAGCAGCTGGGTGATGTCCTGCGGCGTGCTTTCCACCTGCTGGCGGCTCAGTTGCTGGCGCAGCTCCACCAGGCTCAGGGTGCCTTGGTCGAAACGCTCGCACAGCGGCTCGATCAGGGCCCAGTGTTCGGCTAGGGCGCGCAGGACGCGCTTGGGTTCGATCATTGGCGTCTACTCGTTGCCAAGTAAAAAGGGGGCGATTGTACTTCATCCGAGGGGGAGGATTTCACCCCTTGGTCTGTAATGAGCGATAACCTTGGCCGTTGTAGGGGATTTGCTGGCCTGTTCGCGGGTAAACCCGCTCCGGTGGTGAACCTGTAGGAGCGGGTTTACCCGCGAAGAGGCCGGCATGGGCAACAAATTTCCGCCGACCAGTTGCAGCACAGCCCGGCCAACAACGTTAGAATGTGCGACGTTTCGAACCCCGGATCCCCGAGCCTTGCTGACCGAACCCCGCCGCCGCGCCTACCTTTCCGCCATGCAAGTGGTGCATTGGCTGCCGCGTGCCGAATTGCCGTTCGCCGCGCCGTCGCGCGCCGAGCTGCTGTTGCCGCAGGCGCCGGTAGAGGAAATCGACTTCGAGGTTCGGCCCTCTGCGCCGGCCTCCAGCGAGGCCCCGGCCGCACCCCTGGCCCGTTCCGGCGAGCGCCCGAAAATCGAGATTCCGCGCCCGGGCAGCACGCCCAAGGCCGCTGCCAAGCCAGTCGACGCCGAGGAGGAGGCCCCGGCGCCACGTCCGGCCCCGGTGCCACCACCGCGCTTCTCGCTGCAGTTGCTGCGTGCCGGCAACTGCCTGCTGCTGGTCGAACTGGCTACCGGTCAGCCTTTCCAGAGTCGCGACCCATCCTATCTGTTGCTCAAGGACATGCTGCGTGCCGCCGGCCTGCCCGATGCGCCGCAGATCATCGGCGAGCCGGTGCGCTGGCCGCTGCTGGTGCGCGGCAACATGGACCAGGGCCCGGATGCCGCACGGGATTTCGTCCGGGGCTTCATTCAGGCGCGCCTGGAGCAAAGCCCCTGCAGCGTGCTGTGGCTGATCGGCTTGCCGGCCATGCGTTACGCGGCCAGCGCCGACGAGGCGGCTTATTACCAAGTGCTGAAGGTCGATGGCCTGGGTGATGCGTGGGCGTTGCCAGGCCTTGAACTGTTGATGGACGAGCCGCAGCGCAAGGCGGACGTCTGGCAAGCGATGCGCCAGCTGATGGCGCGCTGGAAGAGCGTTGAATGAGTGACTCGATCAGTTTCCGCCTGATGACCGAGGCGGATCTGGATGCCGTGCTTAAGATCGAATATGCCGCGTTCAGTCATCCCTGGACCCGCGGGATTTTCCAGGACGCACTCAAGTCCTACGAAGTGTGGCTGATGTTCGACGGGCAGCAGCAGGTAGGGCATGGGGTGATCAATGTGATCATTGATGAGGCGCATCTGCTCAACATTACCGTCAAACCCGAGAACCAGGGTCGTGGGCTGGGGCTGAAGCTGCTTGAACACCTGATGGCGCGGGCGTATCAGCTAAATGGGCGTGAGTGCTTCCTGGAGGTGCGGGCCAGTAATCAGTCGGCTTATCGTTTGTATGAGCGGTATGGCTTCAATGAGATCGGCCGGCGCCGTGATTACTACCCGGTTGCGGGTGGGCGTGAAGACGCGCTGGTGATGGCTTGTACCCTGCTTGAGGACTAACATCCAGCTGAGATACTTGTCGCCTGGCTACCAGTATTCGGGCTTGATGGCTGGCCTTTTCTTGGTAGATACCCGCTCCGGGAACTGATGAGCGGCAAGTTCCTCAGTCGTTACCAGGTGCCGCATCCAATGTGAGTGGTTCTTGAGAGAGCCTGGCGTTGTCCGCTTCATGCCCTCCCTATGCGGCAGGATTACGCCAAGACGCAAGTCGGGAAAGTCCTCCTTGATAGCCTTCAGGGCGGGTGTCATGTCAGTGTCGGCAGAAACCAGTACAAGCTGCTGGACTCGGTCCTCTGCCGGGAGGCTGGCTTGCCTGGAGGCAAGCCGATACATGCTGATGGCGATGTGAACATCCGTCTCTTTTTCTTCGAGCTTCCAGATGGCTACTTGGTCGAGTCTCGAGGGAGGAGATGCCTTGCTGATGAATCTAGGTGCATTGCGTGCTTCCAGCTGATGTCGACCGTAGTGGACGACTACGCCTTTCGCTATCAGGGCGCGGAGATACGTGTCTTGAGCTTCTTTGGACTGGCTTCCGCGGCTGGCCAGCGACGGCTTTCACCTGAGGTGAAAAAGTCGATAGAGGTAAGCTCGCTTCCTGGTGCTTCTACGTGAATAATATGTTGGACGAGAGAAGGCAGGTCCAGCCATTTGAAACTTGTGCCTGCCACCAGGCCGTAGAAGACGTTGTAACCATCGACGAAGCACGCGGTACGCAAGGCTTGCATGTCCCTGAAAACGAAAAAACCGGCACTAGGCCGGTTTCTTCACCCCAACTGCCGACGAATTGAATCATCGCGTACGGGGTTGAGTAGTGAAGTGATTATGCCACTGTGACCGAGAAGGTCAACGGGCATCTCCGATCCGGATCGCTGTAGCGACAGAATGATCGCTCAAAATGGACCCGTGGCACCTTGAAGCTGCATTTAAAGTGTATGTCTCAGCATTGCAGGTGACATTGTTCGTAACGCCTCACTCAAGATCGACTGGCTTGCGCAGGTCCCGCAGGCTTCTGGTCATCTGCCCGGTATTGCACTTCGCCGCCGCCTGCTCTGGCGTGTACTTGCGCACGGTGCGGAAGAACAGCTCGCACGTCTGCTTCTTCTGTGTCACCTGCCACTTGGTCGAGCAGGCATCCAGGGTCATCTTCGCTTCGGCCCCCGGGTTACGCCCCATCCCGGCCTGCCAGCAGGCCGCCGTCAAATCCTGGCCCATCATCTTCAGACCTGCGACATCGGCCGCATCCTGATCGCCGCCATGGCTGTCCTTGTCCGCTGCGTACCAGATCGCGCTGGGGTGGTTGGCGCCTAGCACCGGCACCTGTGCACCCGCCTGCGGGCTGATGCTGACCAGGCCCAGCACGCCCACCTGCGGGCCGTATTGCTGCTGGATCCAGTTACGTACCGGGGCGCCGAAGGCGACCATCGGCAGCGGTTTGGCAGCGCTTTGCAAAGTCATCTCCTTGACCATGCGCAGCTGGTAGTCCTTGAAGTAGCCATAGGTGCCGGTCAGGGCATCTCCCGCGCTGGCCGGCGCGGCGATCGGGGCGATGTCGATGATGGTCTGGTAGGCCGGGGTCTGGCTGGCGTCGACGCCGTTGAAGGTCAGCAGTTCGGCCCAGCGGTCGGTCGTGTTGGAACGCAGGTAGTCCTGTGCCTGGGTCAGTGAATAGTCTGGCGGGAAGTGCAGCAGCTCGATGCTGCGGCGATTCTGCAGGGCCATGCCCAGCGGCAGGAACAGGTACCAGTCGTAGGACCATTTGCCGTCCTTGTTCAGCTGGGTGGCACCGTTGTAGGCCAGTTCGCCACTGTCGAGCAGCTTGCGCAGGGGCTCGGCATAGTTGGCGGGCACGTCGCTGATGGTGGCGTGCAGCCGGTCGTGGTCACGGCTGACGTGCACCTGGGCGTTGGCGTGGCCGTCACGGCGTACGCTCTGGGTCAGGTAGTGCTCGACCGTCTGTTCCAGCGTCCAGTCTCGGTAGCAGATCACGTGGCAATTGTTGGGGAAGGCGAACAGGCGGGTAACGCGCTGGGCATCGCCCAGGTCGATGCGCGCATCCGCCATGGCCAGGCCGCTGAAGGCGAGGGCGGCGAGGCTCGTTGCGGCAGTCTTGTGCATGCTTAACTCCTTGTCAGTGGCCGCCCGATTTGACGGCCGCGCTCATACTGGGGCAGGGAGCATGGGAATGAGAAGAGCGAGCCGGCTGCTATTGGTTGCAGGTGTGCTGTCGAGCACAGGGCTGCTGGCAGACGAGCGCGACGTGTGGATGTTCGCGCAATGGGCTGGTGATCATCAAACCCGGCCGTTTCGCGAGATGCTGGTGGATGCGCGCCTCTATGGTGTGGTGCCCATTCATCAGCTGCTGCGTTCGGCTTCGGACTGGAAACTGTGCCATGCCTCGCCGTTTGCGGTGCCGCCGGCCAACAACTGGCCGGCAGTGCGTTCCACGTTGTCGTTGGTCAATACCCTCGGCGGGCAAGGTATCTTGCGCCAGTTCGAAGTGGTGTCGGCCTATCGCAATCCCGACCTCAATCGCTGCGCGGGCGGTGCCGTGGGCAGTGCCCATACCCGCGCTTTCGCGGTCGATATCCTACTGCCGGCCTGGGCCGACCCCAATCCGCTGTGCCACTTCTGGCAGCAGCATGGCCAAGCCTGGAACATGGGGCTGGGGCGCTATCCCAGCGGGCGCATCCACATCGATACTGCGGGGTATCGCACCTGGGGTGGTGATGGCGGACCAGGCTCGTCGTTCTGCAGCAAGCCCAGGTGACAGTTTGGCCGTGGCGATCGCCGGGGTGCGCTGATGGGCTGGACTTTTCTACAGGCAAAAGAAAAGGGCTTACCTTGCGGTAAGCCCTTTTCAAGTTTGGTGGCTACACAGGGACTTGAACCCCGGACCCCAGCATTATGAATGCTATGCTCTAACCAACTGAGCTATGTAGCCGATGGGGCGCATTATTCCCTTGTGATGGACCTGTGTCAACACTCATTTCAAAAAAAAATTGCACGCTTTCAAAAACTTAGCGACCGACCTCGGTTTCAGCGGACGATCAGCCACTGCCCAAGCACGCCGTACAGCTGCAAATCCTCCTCAGCAGCCAGTCCCGCGAGGGTTTCGCCTGGACGATCGAGATTGAAGTTGCCCGTCACGCGTCGATGGGCCGCCTGTTCATCCATCAGCCAGACCCGCCGGCCCTGATAGCTGGCCAGGCGCTCGATAAGTTGCCCCAGAGGCATGTCGATGGCCTCGATACGGCCAAAGCGCCACGCATCCACGTTCTTCTCGTCGACTTTCTGCACGGGGTGGATCCGCGCATCGGTGAAGGTTACCCGTTCGCCCGCTGACACCATGCGCTGCTCACCGCCCTGGGTGACCAGCGCTTTGCCATTGAGCACCACCAGTTCATCTTGATCGGCATGCCGCGCCACCATCAGGCGGGTGCCGTACACCTGGATACGGGCATCCTCGACCTGAACTTCCATGGCGCGGCCATCGAGTACCAGCTCCAGATACACCTGGCCTTGTACCAGGTGCAGTTGGCGCGTGCGCCCGCGCAGGTCGACATTGACTGCGCTGGCGCTGTCCAGGTGCAACGCCGAACCGTCGGCCAGGCGCACGCTGCGGCGCTCGCCCACGTCAGTGGCCAGTTCGCTGGCCAAGCGTTGCATCAGTGGCCAGTAAAGACAGGCAAAAGCGCTGAGCAACAGCAGGAACAGCACGCCGAATGCCGTGCCCATGTAACTGCGGCGGACCGTGAGCAAACGTGGCCGCAGCCGGGCAGCGGGCACCTGAAGTTGCTGCCAGCACGCTTCCAGTTCGGCATAAGCATGCGCGTTTTGGGGCTCCTGGCACCAGCGGCCGAATGCCTGGCGTTCGCCTTCATCGCAGCCGGGCTGGCGCAGGCGGGAAAACCACTCCAGCGCTTCCTGCTGAGGATCGGCCTGAAGCGGCGTGGCGGGCATCGGGCTCATGATCGGGGTGCTCGCGTGAGGGCTGCTACGCCCAACGATTACGGGGAGGATAGGCCGAAGATGCTAAATATATTGAGAACCATTTACAAGTGCGCCTGTCCGGTAAATAAAAAAGCTAGCTATGTATCTATTTGTTTCCTGATAATCGGATGCCAAACCTGCGGACGGAATTCAAGCTCATGGCCATCAGCAGCACTCCCACTGCCAGCACCGGTTCGGCGACCCAAGCCAATCCGCTGGTGATGCGCATCATCGCTTTCTGCGCCCTGGCGCACCTGATCAACGACCTGATCCAGTCGGTGTTGCCGGCGATCTACCCGATGCTCAAGGCCAACTACGACCTGAGCTTCGCCCAGATCGGCATGATCACCCTGACCTTTCAGATCACCGCCTCGTTGCTGCAACCCTGGGTGGGCTTTTTCACCGATCGCAGACCTACGCCCAACCTGTTGCCGCTGGGTACCCTGTGCACCCTGGTGGGGATCGTCATGCTGGCCTTCGTTGGCAGCTTCCCGATGATCTTGCTGGCTTCGGCACTGGTCGGCATCGGTTCCTCGACCTTCCACCCGGAGACCTCGCGGATCGCGCGGCTGGCCTCGGGTGGCCGTTTTGGCCTGGCGCAGTCGACGTTCCAGGTTGGCGGCAACACCGGTTCTGCCTTCGGCCCGTTGCTGGCGGCGGCCATCGTGATTCCATTCGGCCAGACTCACGTAGCCTGGTTTGGCGTGGCGGCGCTGTTCTTCTTTGCCGTGACCCTGATGCTGCGCCGCTGGTACAAGCAACACCTTGACCAGGCCAAGGCACGCAAGGCGCTGCAGGCCAGCCACGGCATCTCGCGCGGGCGGGTGATCGCGGCGCTGATCGTGCTCGGGCTGCTGGTGTTCTCCAAGTACTTCTACATGGCCAGCTTCACCAGCTACTTCACTTTCTACCTGATCGAGAAGTTCGACCTGTCGGTAGCCAGCTCGCAGCTGCACTTGTTCCTGTTCCTCGGCGCGGTGGCGGCGGGTACCTTCTTTGGCGGGCCGATCGGTGACCGCATTGGGCGCAAGGCGGTGATCTGGTTCTCGATCCTCGGAGTGGCGCCGTTCACCCTGGCATTACCGTATGCCGACCTGTTCTGGACGACCGTGCTCAGCGTGGTGATCGGTTTCATTCTGGCCTCGGCGTTTTCCGCGATCGTGGTGTATGCCCAGGAGTTGGTGCCCGGCAGTGTGGGCATGATTGCCGGTATCTTCTTCGGCCTGATGTTCGGCTTTGGCGGGATTGGTGCGGCGCTGCTGGGGTACCTGGCTGACCTGCGTGGCATCGAGTATGTGTACGGGCTGTGCTCGTTCCTGCCTTTGTTCGGCCTGTTGGCGGTGTTTCTGCCAAATACGGGTAAGCGCTGACAGGGCCGGGGGCTGCGAGCAGCCCCGGGCAATTGACGACTTGGTCAGGCTTGGCCTAGAGTGCCGCCTCTCTTTTTCACACCTGCGTAGTAGCCACAGCAATGCGCCGTAGCCAATCCCTCCCACACACCCGCCAGCCTGCTCTGCAGGCCATGCGTCGTGCGTGGCCGAGCGATACGGTGCTCAAGCGTCGCCGCAGTGTGCTGTTCGCCTTCACCTTCTCGCCACACCCAGCCCTGAACTGACACCCAGCGCCTCTGCGTCGTCCGCCTTCCCGGCGAGCGTATGGGCGCCTGTATCTGCACGTCTTTTCAGTTTTGCCTGGAGTGGTACATGAACATGCGTTTGCTGGCGGGCCTTCTGTTCGCCGTATCGGTAGTGGGCTTCAGCCTGGGGGCCAGCCTGCCGCTGGTGTCGTTGCGCCTGCACGAGGCCGGGGCCGGGACCTTGGAAATCGGCATCATCTCGGCCATCCCGGCTGCGGGCATGATGCTTTCGGCGTTCATGGTCGATGCCTGCTGCCGGCACCTGACCCGGCGCACCATCTACCTGCTGTGCTTCAGCCTGTGCACCGTGAGCATCGCCCTGCTTGATTCGGCGTTCGATACGCTGTGGCTGCTGGCCGTGCTGCGCCTGGGCCTGGGCATTGGCATGGGCATTGCGATCATCCTCGGCGAGTCCTGGGTCAACGAGCTGTGCCCGGACCACAACCGCGGCAAGATCATGGCCCTGTACGCCACCAGCTTCACCGGTTTCCAGGTACTTGGCCCGGCACTGATCGCGTTGATTGGCGCCGATAGCCCCTGGATCATTGGCGTGGTTACCCTTGGCTATGGCCTGGCCTTGCTGTGCATTCTGCTGACCGTGCCCAACGACCATGTCGAACATGGCGACGAGGGCGAGAAGAGCTTCGGCCTGGCCGGCTTCTTCCGGGTGGCACCGGCGCTGTGCGTGGCGGTGCTGTTCTTCTCGTTCTTCGATGCCGTGGTGCTGTCGCTGCTGCCGGTGTACGCCAGCAGCCATGGTTTTGCCGTGGCCGTGGCGGCGCTGATGGTGACCGTGGTGTTTGCCGGCGACATGCTGTTCCAGCTGCCGTTGGGCTGGCTGGCCGACCGCGTCGAGCGCACCGGGCTGCACCTGGTGTGCGGGCTGGTGGCGATGGCCATCGGCATCGCCCTGCCATGGCTGCTGCAGGTGGCCTGGCTGCTGTGGCCGATGCTGGTGCTGCTGGGCGCGGTGGCGGGCGGTATCTACACCCTGGCGCTGGTGCTGATCGGGCAACGCTTCAAAGGGCAGGACCTGGTCACGGCAAATGCCAGCGTGGGGCTGTTGTGGGGCGTCGGCAGCCTGGTCGGGCCGCTGATGAGCGGGGCGGCGATGGATGTGGCGCCGCATGGCTTGCCGATGGCGCTGGCGCTGATGGCAGGGCTGTTCGTGTGCTGTGCCCGGCAATCGTACCGCCGGGTGGGGAAGTTGCGCGCCGTTGCAGACTGAGGAATTGGTGGCGCAAGATCCGGCGTTTGCCCGATCAGTGGCTGGGCTAAGCTGGACCTGCCTTGACGCCACAGGAGCTACGGATGATTCTCGCCGACCTTTCTCCCGCCGCCTACCGTGAAGCCACCGACTACCTGGCAGCGCTGGACCCTGACTGGGCGCGGCACATCGAGGTGACCGGGCCCTGCCTGCACCAGGCGACGCCAGGGCGCGAGCCTTATGAAGTGTTGGTGCGGGCGATTGCCTATCAGCAGTTGCATGCGCGGGCGGCCGAGGCGATCCTCGGGAGGTTGCTGGCGCTGTTCCCTGGGCAGGCGTTTCCGGCGCCGGAACAACTGCTGGCGGTCAGCCCCGAGGTGATGCGCGGTTGCGGCTTTTCGGCGAGCAAGCTGGCGACCATCCAGGGTATCGCCCAGGCCAGCCTGGAGGGTGTGGTGCCCAGTCGTGAGGAGGCCTTGGGCTTATCGGACGATGCATTGATCCAGCGGCTCATCGCTTTGCGTGGCGTCGGGCGCTGGACCGTGGAGATGCTGTTGATCTACAGCCTGGAGCGCTCGGATATCCTGCCGGTGGACGATTTTGGCGTGCGCGAGGGGTATCGTCGGCTCAAGGGGCTGGAAAAGGCTCCAACCCCGGCGCAGATGCGCTCGCTGGGTGGTGGCTGGAGCCCGTATCGGACAGTGGCGGCCTGGTACCTGTGGCGGGCCTGATCACTTTGCCTTGGCTTTGCCGGCCCTTTCGCGGCGGTTGCGCAGGCATGTCCGCGAAGCGGCCGTAACCGATGAAACAGATAGCCGAGGTTGACCGGATGAATGCCTTCACCACTGAAACCCAGCGCTGGCAAGCCGTCGAGTCCCGTGACACCTCTGCCGCCGGCCACTTCGTCTACGCCGTGCGCACCACTGGCGTGTACTGCCACCCCGGCTGCAAATCGCGCATGGCCAAGCGCGACAACGTCGAGTTCTTCAATGACGCCGCCAGCGCCGAAGCCGCCGGCTACCGTGCCTGCCGGCGCTGCATGGCCAAGCCGGGCGAAAGCCGTCGCGCTGACCTGATTGCCCGCGCCTGCCGCCTGTTGGAAAGCAGCGACACCCCGCCCGGCCTCGACCAGCTCGGCGCGCAACTGGCCGTAAGCCCCTTCCATCTGCACCGCCTGTTCAAGGCCGAAACCGGCCTCACCCCCAAGGCCTATGCCAGCGCCTTTCGCGCCAGGCGTCTGCGCGAGAGGCTGGGCGACGGGCAACGTACGGTGACCGATGCGATCTATGACGCCGGCTACAACTCCAACAGCCGTTTCTACCAAAGCGCTGACCAGCGCCTGGGCATGCGCCCCCGCGAGTACCGGGCAGGCGGCGCCGGAGCGACCATCCACTTCGCCATCGGTCAGTGCTCCCTCGGGGCGATTCTGGTGGCCCAGAGCGAGAAGGGCATTTGCGCGATCCTGCTGGGTGATGACCCCGAGGCGTTGCTTGAGCAGTTGGAAAATCAGTTCCCCAAAGCCCGCCTCATCGGTGGCGATGCCGGCTACGAGCGGCTGGTCGCCGAAGTGGTCGGCTTTGTCGAAGCGCCGGCACTGGGGCTGAGCCTGCCACTGGATGTGCAAGGTACCGCCTTTCAGGAGCGGGTCTGGCAGGCCTTGCGCGAGGTGCCGGTGGGCGGCCGGGTCAGCTATACCGAGATCGCCGAACGCATCGGCGCACCCAAGGCGGTGCGGGCCGTGGCCATGGCCTGCGCGGCCAATCACATCGCCGTGGCCATTCCTTGCCACCGTGTGGTGCGCCGTGACGGCGACATCAGCGGCTACCGTTGGGGGGTTGAGCGCAAACGGCAACTGCTGGCGCGAGAAACGGCACTCTCCTGATTGCCGGAAGCCGCGTAGAATCCCCCGCCAGTTCGATGTGTAAAGAGGAACATTCGATGAGGCGTGTCAGCCTTGCCCGATTCTACCTGGGCGTCATGGCCCTGCTGCTGTCGCTGACCACGCCGGCCTGGTCGGCACCGGCCACGCCGGTTTCCAGCCTGGCAGCGGCGGAAGTACCGGTGCTGGACGAAAATGCCAGCTACGAGCAACTGAGCGATCGGCTCGACCAGATCCGCCAGGGCGTTACCAGCAATGCCAACGACGACCTGCTGTCGCAGTTGCGCCTGTCCGCCGTGCAGGTACAACGCCAGGCCGAAGCGTTGAGTGCCTTGCGCAGTGCAGATGTTGAAAAGCTCGACGACAAGCTCAAGGTGCTCGGCCCGGTGCAGCCGGAAGAAGCCGAAGTGCTGACCCGTCAGCGCCAGCAGTTGGCTGACGAGAAAAAGGCGTTGGTTGCCGAGCAGGAACAGGCAGCCAAGTTGACTCAATCGGCCCGCGACCTGTCCACGCAAATCGTCAACCTGCGCCGTAGCCAGTTCAACTCGCAAATCCTCAGCCGAGCCACGACGCCGTTGAGCCCGGCGTTCTGGCAGAGCCTGATCCGCCCCACCTCGGACGACGTAGCGCGCTTGCGCGATCTGCGCGAGGAGGCCACCGATGCTGTCGGCAGTGCCTTGAGTGCCGAACATCGCTGGTTCTTCATCACCAGCCTGGTGGCGGCGATCCTGGTATGGACTGTGGTGCGCGGGCTGTTGGAGCGTATGCTGGCCAGCATCATGGTGCACCGCCTGCCAGAAGGCCGCTTGCGGCGCAGCGCCCTGGCCCTGAGCGTGAGCCTGGCTACCCTGGGCACCATCTCCGGTTCCGTTTCGCTGCTGCGCTGGGGCCTGGAAAGCAGCTCGGAGCTCGGCTCCGACGTCGCTAGCCTGACCAATCACTTCCTCACCCTGGTGGTGTTCAGCGCCTTCATCACTGGCCTGGGCCGCGCCATGCTGATGCTGCAGCGTCCGTCCTGGCGCCTGCCGCCGATTCACGACGAAGTGGCCAGCGCCCTTGGCTGGTTCCCCAAGCTGTTGGCGCTGGCGCTGATGGTCATGCTGACCATGGAGCGCATCAACAGCGTGATCGGCACCAGCCTGGCGCTGACCGTGGCCACCAATGGCCTGACCGCGCTGGTGGTGGCAGCGATCTTCACGGTGGCACTGCTGCGCTACCGCCGCACCCTGAGAAAGCACAACCTGGAGCGCCCGGCTGGCTGGGCCGGGCTGATCCCGTTCGTGACCGTGGTGTGGGTCGGGCTGATCGTGCTGGCACTGCTCGCTGGCTACCTGACCCTGGCCTACTTCCTCACGGCCAAGCTGTTGTGGATCAGCGTGGTGGCGGTGTGTGCCTACCTGCTCACCACGTTCCTCAGCGACCTCTGCGAAGCCCTGCTGTCGCCTCGCCAACCGGGCGGTCTGGCACTCGCCTCGACCCTGGGCCTGGCGCCACGCCACCAGGCCCAGGCCAGCACCATCCTTGTTGGTATCAGCCGCACGGTGCTGTTGTTCCTGGCAATCCTGCTGGCGCTGATGCCGTCGGGCACCAGCCCCGGCGAGCTGCTGCTGAGCCTGGGTGACTGGGACGGCACCGGTGGCAAGTTGCTCGGCAACCTCAACATCGTGCCGCAGGACATCCTGCTGGCGGTGCTGATCTTGTTCGGCGGCCTGTTCGCCATCCGCGTGGTGAAGCGCTGGCTGAGCGAGCGACTGCTGCCGGAAACCGACATGGACGCCGGCATGCGCGCCTCGCTGGTGACCTTGGTCGGTTACCTCGGCTTCATTTTCCTGGCCATGCTGGTGATGTCGACCCTGCACATCAACCTGACCAGCCTGACCTGGGTGGTCAGTGCGCTGTCGGTCGGTATCGGTTTCGGCTTGCAGCAGATTGTGCAGAACTTCATTTCGGGCCTGATCCTGCTCACCGAACGCCCGGTCAAGGTGGGCGACTGGGTGAGCCTGGCCGGGGTCGAAGGCGATATCCGCCGGATCAACGTGCGCGCCACCGAGATCCAGATGTCCGACCGTTCCACGGTGATCGTGCCCAACTCGCAATTCATCTCGCAGAACGTGCGCAACGTGACCATGGGCAATGCCCTGGGCGTGGTGGGTATCACCCTGACCTTGCCATTGGAGACCGATGCCAACCTTGTACGTGATCTGCTGTTGGCGGCCTATCGCGAGCATGAGGCAATCCTCGATGCACCAGCTTGCTCGGTGACCTTCAAGGACCTGACTTCCGCAGGCATGGTCATTGGTGTGAGTGGCTATGTGGCGGGGCCGCGGCAGGTGTCGGGCGCCCGTAGCGACTTGCTGTTCACCATTCTTGGCCGCCTGCGCGATGAAGGCATTGCCCTGTCTTCGCCGCAGAGCATGGTGCTGGTGCAGGAAGGCTCGCGCCCGGCTGACGCGTCGGTGTGAATAGTCGGGGGCGCACAGCGCGCCCCCGCATTCAGTGCTGCTTGGCCTGCCTGATTCGCATCAGAATCACCAGCAGTACCAGCAGCACCGGGGGAGCCATTCCCATTAGCGCATCCCGTGCCGTCAACCCCATCCCCAGCACATTCAGCCCGCCATACAGCAGCTTGAACAGGTTCAGCAGGTAATAGGTGATGGCGATGATCGATAACCCCTCCACCGCCCGCTGAATCTTTACTTGGGCATCGGCACGGGCATTGAGGCTGCGCAAGATCCCGGCATTCTGCTCTTCCATCTCCACCTGCACCCGCGCCTGCAGCAGGTCGCCCAGGTTGGCGACGTTCTTCGCCAGTTGCTCCAGCCGCTGCTCAGTGGCCGCGCAATAACGTACGGTCGGCTTGAAGCGGCGTTCGATGAACACCCCCAGACGCTGGCAATCACCGACATGGCTCTCGCGCAGTTCGCCCAGCCGTTCGAACACCAGCTGCGCATAGGCCTGGGTGGCACCGAAGCGATGACGGGTCTTCACCGTGCGGCTGACCACCTGGCGCGACAGGTGGGCGATGGCTTCGAGCAAAGCCTTGGAATCATGGCCATCACCGCCGGCGCTGCGTTCCGACAGTTGCACCAGGGTCTTGTCGAAGCCATCCAGTTCCTGGCTCAGGGCCTTGGCCGTGGTCAGGGTCAGCGAAGCCATCATGCGGTAGGTCTCGATCTCCAGCAGACGGCGGATCATCCGGCCTTGGCGGTAGGCATTGAGGCGCCGGTTGATGAACAGGAAGCGGTTGGTGCCATCCTCGGTCAGGCGAAAATCGCTCCACACCACTGCATCGCCACCGCCGACGCAAGAGCCGCACGGGTCCTTGAAACCGTAGTGGGGCAGGTCGAGGCCCTGTTCGTCGCGCACCAGCACTTGCACGGCGTTGATCACCTGGGCCGCCTGCGGCGCGATGGCCTCGGCCAGCACCGGCGGTAGCGCCTGCCATTCGGTGTCGGCGGCAGAGCATGGCACCACCAGGGTCAGGGTGAAGAACTCGGTGTGCCGTTCCCACTTGAACGGGTGGCCATCCAGGCGGGTGATGCCCTGGGCGGCCTCGGCGTCGATCGCATTCGGGCAGCAGCGTTGCAGCAGCGCGGCGCAAGCGGCATCGCCGCCGAGCAGTGCCAGGTGGAAGACATGCGCCGGGCCGTCGAAATACAGCGACGGGCGGGCGTGCAACTCGTTGTGCAAGGCGGTGCGTTGAGGGTGCATGGTGGTCCGGCCTGGTGTTGTGATTGTGGGGGTACCAGGGAGTGGGACTTCGGGAGGGGGAGGGAAAGTCACTGGGTCGCCGTATGTTCGCCTTGAATGTTTCAGCGCCTATGAGATCGAGCGCCGCCCGCGCGGCGCATCGCGGATAAATCCGCTCCTACATCTGTTTCGGGCCAGTCTGTCCTGTGCCAGTCAGGCTGCCCGCCTTGGTGCATGACTGAAGACAGGTGGAGCAGCATCAGCGCCCACCGAGATGCATCGCCATGCCAACAAGGCGGTCCCTGTTGGCTTCACAGGAAAGATTGGCCCGAAACAGATGTAGGAGCGGATTTATCCGCGATGCGCCGCGCGGGCGGCGCTCGATCTCATAAGCGACAAAGATGTTGTGGCGGGCAGCTTCAATGCCAGGTGATTTCCCCTACATCCCGCAATAGGACTAGCTCATTCAACGCCCTGGCCATCTGCACGTTGTGCACGGTGTTGACCAACATCCCGATGCCAGGCTCGCCGGCATTGCCGCAGATGTATTCGTCCAGTGTGTCTTCGATGCCGCGCAGCAATTGGGAAACGTACAATAGGGCCTCGGGCGAGGGCATGTCGTTGTTGATTGTGTAGAACGCGCGGGGAGAGGTTTTGGCGGGTGGATCGGGGACTACTTTTTTCATTGCATGACTCTCTCTATTCGTCTCGAAAGAGCCACCGCCAACATTCCTCTCACGGAATGAGGGTGGCAGCCGTACGCGGGGTGAGAGTCCGGTAGAGTCAGCAAAACCCGGCCAGGCTAAAAGCCTGCCCGCGTACAGCCGCCATAGCAGCACTGATTCTCTAATCAAGCTGGGCTCTCACACCCAATCGCCTGTTTGTGGCGACACGGGGAAATTAGCCCTGATGCTTAACATCGACAACAGAGAAACGGCAGCGCAGTGCGTAGGATAATTCCCAAGCAGGTTGCTCTTGAAGCATTTGGTTTCAGGTTGGGAATTTTCTTACGAGGGGAATGCTTGGGGATGTATGGCTGGGGATTGGGGGAGGGCCGCCATGTGTTCGCCATGAGAAGTTCAGCGCCTATGAGATCGAGCGCCGCCCGCGCGGCGCTCGATCTCACAGGCGCTGAAAATCTTGTGGCAAGCACCTGCCGGCCATCACCCCAAACACCGAGTCACATGCTTCACCGACTGGTACCCCGACAACCCCCAAGGCCCCAGCTCCCGCCCAATGCCGCTGCCCTTGGTGCCGCCCCAAGACGTCTCGACGAACACCGCCTGCACCGAGTTGATCCACACATGCCCGACTTCCAGCGCATCGGCCACGCGCTCGGCGCGTTCCAGGTCGGCGGAGCAGACCGTGGCGACCAGCCCGAAGCGGCTGTCGTTGGCCTCGGCAATGGCCTGCGCTTCAGTGGCAAAACGACGCGCGCACAGCACCGGGCCAAAGATCTCCTCGCTCCACAGGCGGCTGTCCTTCGGCACATCGGTGTACAGCGTCGGGCTCACGAACCAGCCCTCACGGTCCAGCGCCTGCCCACCGGCCAGGCACTGCAGGCCCTCTTCGCGTGCTGTCGCGAAGTAGCTGGCAACCTTCAGCCACTGCGCCTGGCTGGTCAGCGGCCCCATGTCGACTTCTTCGGTCAGCGGGTTACCGACTCGCAGTTTTTGCAATGCAGCTTGCAGGCGCGGCAGCAATGTGTCGGCAATGCCGTCCTGCACCAGCAGGCGCGAGGTGGCCGAGCACATCTGCCCGGCGTTCCAGGTGATACCGGCAACAATCCATTCCACCGCCTGGTCCGGGTCGCAATCGTCGAACACCACGATTGCCGACTTGCCACCGAGCTCCAGGGTCACTGGCCGGCACTGTGCCGAAGCGCTGCGCATCACCTGGCTGCCGACGCTGTTGCTGCCGGTGAACGACAGCTTGTCGAGGCCGTTGTGGCTGCTCAGCGCAGCGCCGGTCTCGGCCTTGCCGTTGACGATGTTCAGCACACCGGCTGGCAGGCCCAGGGCGTCGGCGATCTGGCCGTAGGTCTGCTCGATCAGCGGGGTGACTTCCGACGGCTTGAGCACCACGGTGCAACCGGCTGCCAGGGCCGGGGCGAGCTTCCAGGCGCTGGTCACCAGCGGGAAGTTCCACGGTACGATCAGGCCGACCACGCCCACCGGCTCCAGGCGGGTGCGGGCGGTGTAGCCCGCTGCCGCCAATGGCACGTCACGGTTCTTCGAGGGCAGTTGTTCGGCCAACTCGGCATAGTAGGCGAAGGTGGCGATCGCATCATCCAGGTCGATCTCGGCCTCGTGCCGCGGCTTGCCGTTGTTGCGCATCTGCAAGGTGATCAGTGCTTCGCGGCGCTCGCCGAGCTGTTCGGCAAAGCCGCGCAGGAAGGCCGCACGCGTGCTGGCGCTGACCTTTTTCCAGGCAGGCAGGGCGTCACGGGCGGCGGCCACGGCCTGGTCGACCTGGGCCACGCTGGCGGCCATCAGTTCGGCGAAGGGCAAGCCCAGCGCAGGCTCGCTGACGCTGATGCAGTCGCTGCCGTGGCCTTCGACCCAGCGGCCGGCAATGTAGTGGGAAGTGGTCATGGTCGGTATCCAGTCAGGCCATTTCGGCGGTGGTCACCGGCGTGTGCGGGGCGCTTTTGCAGCGCACCCAGCGCGGGCCGTTGGGGCCATACACGCCAGCAGGTTCAGGGAACAGGTTGAGCAGCAGCAGGTACAGCACGCCGGCCAGGCCCAGGGTGACCGGCAGGCTCAGGTCGATACCACCGGCCAGGTCGCCGAGCGGGCCGACGAACTGCCCTGGCAAGTTGACGAAGCACAGGCCGACCACCGCGCTGGGGATCCAGGCGCCCATGCCGCGCCAGTTCCAGCCATGCAGGAACCAGTAGTGGCCGCCACGCTGGCCGCGGGTGAACACCTGCAGGTCGTCTGCGTGGTAGAAGCCGCGGCGGGTGATCAGGCCGAGGATCATGATCACCATCCAGGGGCTAGTGCAGGTGATGATCAGCACGGCGAAGGTCGACACGCTTTGCACCAGGTTGAACGTGAAGCGGCCGATGAAGATGAACGCGATGGCCAGTACGCCAATCAACAAGGTGGCACCGGCGCGGCTGAGCAGGCGTGGGAACACGCTGGACATGTCCAGGCCGGTGCCATATAGCGCGGTGGTGCCGGTGGACATGCCGCCGATCACCGCAATCAGGCACACCGGCAGGAAGAACCAGCTCGGCGCCACGGCCAGCAGGCCGCCGACGTAGTTGTTGGCGGCGATGTAGTCAGGCGCCTGGGTGGCCACCAGGGTGGCGGTGCACAGGCCGAACAGGAACGGGATCAGCGTGGCCACCTGGGCGGCGATAACGGCCAGCATGATGCGTGACTTTGGCGTCTGCCGCGGGATGTAGCGCGACCAGTCACCGAGGAAGGCACCGAACGACACCGGGTTGCTCATGGCCAGGATCGCCGCGCCGACGAATGCCGCCCAAAAGCCCGGCTGGCTGAGGCTGACGCTACCGGCGAAGCCCGCGTCGAACGGCCCGGCGAAGGCGAAGATGCCCAGCAGGAACAGCAGGCTCGAAGCCCACACGGCAATCTTGTTGACCCACAGCATGAAGCGGAAGCCAAAGATGCACACCACCAGCACCAGCACCGCGAACAGGCCATAGGCCAGGCCCAGGGTCAGGTCGGTCTCCGGCAGCCCGGCCAGGCGTTTGGCGCCGCCAACCAAGGCATCACCCGAGCTCCACACCGACAGCGAAAAGAACGCCACGGCGGTGAGCAGTGACAGGAACGAGCCGACGATGCGCCCGTGCACGCCAAAGTGCGCGCCCGACGACACCGCGTTGTTGGTGCCGTTGAGGGCACCGAACAGGCCCATCGGCGCGAGGATCAGCGCACCGACGCCGACGCCGAGCAGGATCGCCCAGACGCCGGCCTGGAACGATAGCCCGAACAGCACCGGGAAGCTGCCCAGTACGGCAGTCGCGAAGGTATTGGCACCGCCGAAGATCAGGCGGAACAGGTCCAGCGGGGAGGCGTCGCGTTGATCGTCGGGGATCTGCTCGACGCCGTTGGTCTCGATACCGGTCGAGTGGCTCATGGTGATGCTCCAGCGCGGTTGTTGTAGGCCCGTCGCGGTGCGCGGGCCCTCTTGTGGGTGCGATGGCAGTGCGGCAAGGCCGCGTAAGTTCGGATCAGGCGGCGGTCACGACCGACAGGTGTTCGTGGCACGCCAGCCATTGCTCGCCGTGACGGCGGAAGACGATGGTCTCGCGCTCGGCCAGCTGGTGCTCTTCACCGGCAAGACGGATGTGCGTGGCCACGTCATGCATGAAGATTGCCACGTCGCCCTGCAGGCTCACCTGCACGTTGCTCGACTCACAGCCGAGCACGGCAAAACCCTCGGCCTGCCACTGGGCCCAGAGGTCTTCATAGGCACGGCGTGACAGCAGCGGTTGCGGCAAGGTGTGGAAGAGGAAGGTGGCGTCTTCGCTGAAACAGGCGAAGTAGCGGGCGGTGTCGTTGCTGGCGAAGGCCGCGACGAGGTCGGCGGCAGCTTGCCGTACCTGGAGTGTCTGGTCCACGGGAGTGGCCTCACGGTTATTGTGATTGTGGTGAAGCGATTCTGGTGGGGGCGGGCGAGGGGAAAAATCGCGGCGGAGAAATAATTAGTTCAGGAATTTGTGAAGTGATGTCCACCGATCAAGTGACCGATCAAGTAGTCCCCCAGCGAACCGACTGACGGTCCCTCCGGCAGCCCATCCTTGCCTACGCTGAAATTCCCAACCTACGTTGCAAGGAGTTCTGTCATGGCCTTCCAATACAAGCGTCTGGACAAGAACAACGCCGCCGTCCTGCTGGTCGATCACCAGGCCGGCCTGCTTTCACTGGTGCGCGACATCGACCCCGACCGCTTCAAGAACAACGTGCTGGCCCTTGCTGACCTGGCCAAGTACTTCAAGCTGCCGACCATTCTCACCACCAGCTTCGAAACCGGCCCCAACGGCCCGCTGGTGCCCGAACTCAAAGAGCAATTCCCCGACGCCCCTTACATCGCTCGCCCGGGCAACATCAACGCCTGGGACAACGAAGACTTCGTCAAAGCCGTGAAAGCCACGGGCAAGAAGCAGCTGCTGATCGCCGGGGTGGTCACCGAGGTCTGCGTTGCCTTTCCGGCATTGTCGGCGCTGGAGGAGGGCTTCGAGGTGTTCGTGGTCACCGATGCTTCCGGTACCTTCAACGAGCTGACCCGTGATTCGGCCTGGCGGCGCATGGAGGCAGCCGGTGCCCAGCTGATGACCTGGTTCGGCGTCGCCTGCGAGCTGCACCGTGACTGGCGCAACGATATCGAAGGCCTGGGCACGCTGTTCTCCAACCACATCCCGGACTATCGCAACCTGATGACCAGCTACAACAAGCTGGCGAAATAAGGGCTGTCAGGCTGCGGCGAATTGCCTAACAAGCGAAACGGCAAAATGTCATGAATCGACCATACTGACTCTTCATTCGCCCTCAGGAGAGCGCCATGGCCAAGCCGTCCAGGAAGAAAGATACGAAAGAGCAGCCAGAAAAACTGGGCGGCAAGGCCTATGAGCAGGAACTCAAGAAACTGCACGTGGAGCTGGTGAAACTGCAGGAGTGGGTGGTGGCCAAGGGCCTGAAGGTCTGTGTCATATTCGAGGGCCGTGACGGTGCTGGCAAGGGCGGTACCATCAAGGCCATCACCGAGCGGGTGAGTCCACGGGTGTTCCGCGTGGTGGCGTTGCCGGCACCGACCGAGCGGGAAAAGACCCAGATGTACGTGCAGCGCTACCTGCGCCACCTGCCGGCCGCCGGTGAGGTGGTGATTTTCGACCGCAGCTGGTACAACCGCGCCGGAGTCGAACGGGTGATGGGGTTCTGCAGCGAAGAGCAGAGCACCAAGTTCCTCACCGTGGTGCCGCTGTTCGAGAAGATGATGGTCGAATCGGGGATCATCCTCATCAAGTACTGGCTCGAAGTCAGCGCCGAGGAGCAGACCCGGCGCCTGCAGGACCGTATCAATGACGGGCGCAAGCTGTGGAAGCTGTCGCCCATGGACCTCAAGTCGTACACCCGCTGGGACGACTACACCCGCGCACGCGACGACATGTTCGCGGCTTCCGATTCATCCTGGGCGCCGTGGTTCATGGCGCACTCCAACGACAAGCGGCGCGCCCGGCTGAACATCATCAGCCACCTGCTCTCGCGCATCCCCTACAAGGACATCACCCGCGATGAGGTGGTGAAGCTGCCCAAGCGCGGCAAGATCGGCAAATACAAGGCCGTGCCCTATCCCTTCAAAGTGGTGGAAGAACGTTTCTGATCCCTCCCGCAGGAGTTAGAAAGGGGCGCAACCATGCCACATGACGGCAGCCTGCTGCAGGCAACGGTAGTGTTTCTTCTGGCGGTGGTGCTTCTGGTACCACTGGCGCAGCGTTTGAAGATGGGGGCGGTGCCCGGCTATCTGCTGGCTGGCATTCTGATCGGGCCGTCGGTGCTGGGCCTGCTGGGCAACCCCGACAACGTTGCCCGCCTGTCGGAGATGGGTGTGGTGATGCTGCTGTTCGTGATCGGTCTGGAGCTGTCGCCGCGCCGCCTGTGGACCATGCGTAAGGCGTTGTTCGGTGTCGGCTCGTTGCAAGTAGGGCTGACAGCAGTAGCCCTTGGCCTGCTGGCGTACTTCCTGTTTGCGCAATCGAAAGCGGCTGCGATCGTGCTCGGTCTGGGGCTGGCGCTGTCATCGACGGCGTTTGGCCTGCAGGTGCTGGCCGAGCGCAAGGACCTGGGCAAGCCGCACGGTCGCCTGGCCGTCGCGATCCTGCTGTTCCAGGACATCGCCGCCATTCCCCTGATTGCCGTGGTGCCTTTGCTCGGTGGTGATGTCAGCACTGCCGACGAAGGTTCCTGGCCGCTGCTGGCCGTGGCGGCAGGCATTGGCGTGCTCATCGTCTTCGGCCGCTATCTGTTGACCCCCGTCTTCAGATGGACGGTCGGTTCCGGCTTGCCCGAACTGTCTACCGCCACCGCGTTGCTGGTGGTGCTGGGCACGGCCTGGTTGATGGAGCACGTAGGGGTCTCCATGGCCCTGGGGGCTTTCCTGGCCGGCGTGATCATGGCCGAGTCGCCCTTTCGCCACGAATTGGAAACCCAGATCGAGCCGCTCAAGGGCCTGCTGCTGGGGCTGTTCTTCGTCGGCGTCGGCATGAGCGCCGACTTGCGCCTGCTGTTCGGCATGCCCCTGATCGTCCTGGGGCTGACATTGCTGCTGGTGGCGATCAAGTTGCCCGTGCTGCTCGCCCTCGGGCAAACGGCGGGCGGCCTCAGCCGCGCCGAGGCGTTGTGCCTGGCGATCGTGCTGGCGTCTGGCGGTGAGTTTGCCTTCGTGGTGTTCAAGCTGGCGCTGGAGCATCAAGTACTGACACAACAGGTACACGACTTGCTGGTGCTTGCCATCACGCTGTCGATGGCGGTAGTGCCCCTGGTGATGATGGCCCTGGCGCGGCGGTTGCCCGACGGGGACGGCCCGGTCGGCGAGACGGGCCACTGAATCGCGCCTCGCGGGCGCACCTACTGTTCGGAGGTGAAACATGCAGCCGAGTCTGAAGCTGGACAGCGCCCTGTCGAGGGGCCTGCTCGACGTGCTGATCAAGGCGGGCCTGGTGGCCGCCCTGGTGATGTTCTCCTTCCAGGTTTTCCAGCCGTTCCTGGAGCTGATGCTGTGGGCGGTCATCCTCGCGGTGACCCTGTATCCGTTGCATTGCCGCATTCACAGGCGGACCGGCCTGAAGCAGGGCTATGCGGCGACCTTGGTGGTGCTGCTGGTGCTGGTGGTGCTGATCGTGCCGATCTATCTGGTGGTGATGTCCATTGGCGAATCGGTCGACAACCTGGTGACAGTACTCAAGAGCGGCGCCTGGAGCGTGCCGCCGCCGCCGGAGTCGGTGGCGAACTGGCCGCTGATCGGACCGAAAGTGCATGCGGTGTGGCTTGCGGCCTCGGAAAACATGGCCCATGTGCTCAACCAGTGGATGCCACAGCTCAAGGACGCCGGGCGCGCAGTGCTGGGCGCAGCGGCCAGTGCCGGTGGTGCGTTCCTGATGTTTGTTGCAGCGATCGTCGTCTCAGGCATCATCATGGCCTTTGGTGAACGCGGCGAGATTGCCGCGCAGCGTATCGCCATGCGCGTGTCCGGCGAGGACCGCGGCAAACCGCTGGCCAAGCTGTGCACCGCCACCATCCGTGCAGTGGCCCAGGGTGTGATCGGTATTGCCTTCATCCAGATGCTGCTGATCGGCGTTGGTTTCGTCGTCAAGGGGGTACCTGGCGCCGGCATGCTGGCCATCGTCATCCTCATGCTGGGGATTGCCCAGGCGCCGGCGACCTTGATCACCGTGCCGGTGATCCTGTACGTGTTCAATGCCGAGGGCTTCACCTTGGCGACCCTCATCTTCGCCGTCTACACCTTCGTCGCCGGGCTTGCCGATAACGTGCTCAAACCGTTGCTGCTCGGGCGCGGTGTCGACGTGCCGATGCCGGTGGTGCTGATCGGTGCCCTGGGCGGCATGGTGGTCAAGGGCATCATCGGCCTGTTCATCGGCCCGGTGATCCTCGGCGTGACCTATGTGCTGTTCTGGCAATGGGTTGCGCTGCAGGTGCCGGAGCAACCGACCCCGCCTGCGGACTGAGCCATGCCCAACCGCTGCTATGGCTTGGGGCTGCTGATGATTCTGGCTGGCTGTACCCAGGTCGGCCCGGACTTCGAAAAGCCCCAGGACCCATGGCTGGACAGCTGGAACACGCCCCTGCTGGAGCAGGCCGGGCGCTTTGCGCCAGCACCGGACCTGCAACAGTGGTGGCGGGTGTTCGGCGACCCGACACTCGAAGGGCTGATCGCCGAAGCCGACGCCAACAACACCAACCTGCGGGTGGCTGGCTTGCGCATTGCCGAGGCGCGGGCGCAGCTGGCCATCGTGCAGACCGGGCGTTATCCACAGCTGCAGCAATTGAACGCGCAGAGCCTGTACCTGAAGCAAGACCAGTCCGGCACCTCCACCGCCCGTGACTCGGTGTTCTGGCAGTCCAGCGTGGGCTTCGACATCGGCTGGGAGATCGACTTCTGGGGCCGTTTCAGCCGCGCCATCGAGAGTGCCGATGCGGTCTACTTCGCCTCCCAGGCCAACTACGCCGATGCCATGCTGCTGATGCGTGCGCAGGTGGCCGATACCTACTTTGCCCTGCGTACCGCCGAGGCGCGGCTGGATATTGCTCAGGAAAACGCCAAGCGCCAGGAACGCAGCCTGCAGATCACCGAGCGGCTGTTCCGCCACGGCGAGAACGACGAACTCGACTGGCAGCAGGCGCGTACCCAGTACCTGGCGACCCTGGCCACCATTCCCGAGTTCGAGAACCAGCTCAACGCCTTGCGCAACGTGCTCTGTTCGCTGCTCGGCCGGCCACCGGGCCCGCTGCCCGAGCTGCAGGCGCGCCACGGGCAGTTGCCGCTGCCGGACCGCGCGGTGCTGCAGGACGTGCCGGCCAGCCTGCTGCAGCGGCGCCCGGACATCCGCGTCGCTGAACAGGCAGTGGCGGCGCAATCGGCGCTGGTGGGCGTGGCCGAAGCAGACCTTTATCCACAGCTGAGCCTGCTGGGCAGCATTGGCTGGACCTTCCTGTCGACCAGCCACCTGCCCAACACCTTCGACCTGGCGGCGGGGCCGAGCCTGATCTGGAACCCGTTCGACTATGGCCGGCGCAAGAATGCCGTGCGGGTCGAAGACGCTCGCCTGCAGCAATTGATCGAGTTGTATCACCAGAGCGTGCGCGAAGCGGCGCACGAGGCCGACGATGCTGCCAGCGGCCTGGTGCGCTCGCTGCAAAGCGCCAGCATTCGCCAGGATGCCTCGCAGGCCGCCCAGCGTTCGCTGGCCCTGGCCAGTTCGCAGTACCAGGAAGGCTTTGCCGACTTCCAGCGCGTGCTCGACGCCCAGCAGCTGCTGTTGCAGCAGCAGGACGGCTACCTGGTCAGCCGGGGCAATGCGGTGAGCAGCCTGGTGAGCTTGTACAAGGCGCTGGGCGGCGGCTGGGACAACAACCGCAAACCGATCGACCCTGGCACCCGCCAGAAGATGCAAAACCGTACCGATTGGGGCGACCTGCTCGACGATCCGGCCCCCACCGACCCCGCACAAGGTGAACCGAAATGAGTGATGCTGCGCAGAAGCCGCCAGCCCCCGATCGCGGCATGCGCTGGGTGTTGATCCTGATCGCTGTCAGCCTGGTCTGGTACCTGCTGGCCGACCGTTTCACGCCCTACACCCAACAAGCCCGGCTGCAGGCCTACGTGGTACCGGTGGCCGCCGAAGTGGCCGGGCAGATCAAGCGCGTGGCGGTGGGCAACAATCAGGAAGTGCGCCAGGGCGATGTGCTGTTCGAACTCGACCAGGAACAGTACCGCATCGCCCTGGCCCGCGCCGAAGCCGACCTGGACACCGTGCGCCGGCAGATCGGCGCCAGTACCGCCGGCATCGACTCGGCCCAGGCCGCGCTGGTAGCGGCCCAGGCCAACGAACGCAAGGCGCGCCAGGATGCCGAGCGGCTCAAGCGCTTGATCGATGAAGACCCGGGCACGGTATCGGTGCGCCGCCTCGAAGGGGCGCAGGCCACCCGGGACCAGGCCGTCAGCCAGGTGGCAGCCGCCCGCGCCGAGGTCGAACGGGCCCGTGAGCAGCAGGGCGGGGCCGACGCCGATAACGCTCAACTGCGCAGCGCCGCGGCCAACGTGGAAAAGGCGCGCCTGGACCTGGCCCGCACCGTGGTGCGCGCCGACGCCAACGGCTTGATTACCGACCTGCGCACCGACGTGGGCCACTACGTAGGTGCCGGCAGCCCGATGATGACCCTGATCGCCATCCACGACGTGTGGATCAGTGCCGACATGACCGAGAACAACCTCGGCCGCCTGCGCCCCGGCGCGCCGGTGCTGGTGGTGCTCGATGCCTTGCCCGGCACCGTGCTGAAGGGGCAGATCCGCAGCATCGGCTATGGCGTGAGCGTCGGCCAGCCTGCGCCCCCTGGGACCTTGCCAACCGTGCAGAACAGCCGCGACTGGCTGCGGTCGGCGCAGCGCTTCCCGGTGATCGTCGAACTCGACCGTGATCAGCTCAAAGACAAGTCCGGATTGCGTGTGGGCGGCCAGGCCGAAGTCATGGCCCTGCCCAGCGAAGGCAACCCGTTGAACCTGCTGGGTCGCGTGTTCATGTGGCTGATGAGCTGGCTGTCGTATGCCTATTGAGCTGCGCCGCCTGCGCGCGCTGCGCCTGGCCTGGGGCGTGGCGCTGTGCCTGGCGACCAGCTTTGGCCTGGGCTTGCCGGTGCCGATCCTGGCCCCGGTGTTCGCGGTGCTGTTGCTGGCCATGCGCAGCGAGCCGCTGCCGATCAAGGCGGCGCCGGCACTGGCGATCCTGGTATTGCTCAGTTGCGGCAGCGGCCTGTTGCTGATTCCGCTGCTGCGCCATGCTCCGGTGAGCGGGGTGCTGCTGGTCGGCGTGGGCGTGTTCCTGGTCTTGCGCTATGCGCTCAAGGGCGGCAATGGCCTGCTGGCCAATCTGCTGGTGATTGGCCTGACCATGATCGCGGCGGCCGGCACCAGCGATTTCACCCTGGCGCTGTCGGTGGTCGAAGCCTTGTCCAAGGGCATGCTCTTGGCCGTGCTGGGGAGCGCGTTGGCCCATGTGCTGTTTCCCGAACCGGCCGGCGCGCCTGCGCAGCCGTCGCCGCCCTTGCTGGACAGCGCGGATGTCGGCTGGGTTGCCCTGCGCGCCACGCTTATCGTGATGCCGGCGTTTCTGCTGGCGCTGATCGCCCCGGACCAGTTCATGCCGCTGATCATGAAGGCGGTGAGCCTGGGGCAGCAGGCGGGGGAGACGCGGGCGCGGCATGCCAGCCGCGAGCTGAT
Organism: Pseudomonas vlassakiae; assembly: GCF_014269035.2. Classification (GTDB taxonomy): domain Bacteria; phylum Pseudomonadota; class Gammaproteobacteria; order Pseudomonadales; family Pseudomonadaceae; genus Aquipseudomonas; species Aquipseudomonas vlassakiae. Next base: position 10,357 of record NZ_JABWRP020000031.1, on the reverse strand, counting down.
CGGCTCGACCTTGCTGGCTGGGGTACTGGCAATGCTGGTGTGGGGCGCGTTGAGCCTGTTCGCTCACCTGTGGATGTTCTTCCTGTGGGTGCTGCTGGTGGTGCTCTGGCAGGCGCGCAGGCTCTACCGCTCGGTGGACACGAAGCAGAGCCCGGCCTATTGGGTGAGTTGCCTGACCACCCTGCTGATCCTGCTCGGGCAGTCGGTGCAGGACAGTGCCGGCGGGCAGGATGTGTACAAGGCCTTTGCCGTGCGCATGGCGCTGTTTTTTGCGGTTTCTTTGTATGCCAGTGCCATGTTGATCTGGATCGACCGGCGCCGGGTTCGGGCGACCTAAGGCTTCCAGTCAATTCCGGTATCCGCCAGATAGGCATCCACCGCAGCCCCGACAGTGGGGTGAAATGCCTTCTCGCCCATATGCTCGAACAACTCGAAGCGCTTCATCTTGTCCTTCACCGGGTCTTTCATCTCGGCAAACTGCAGCTCTACCCCCCGGGCCTCCAGCGCCCGATCCAGTTCGGCAAGCATGTCCGCCGAGGTGATATCGATGCTGGTCACCGGCTCCGCTGCAATCACCAGCCGCTGCACCGGGGTCGGTGATTCATCCACCGCCGCCAGCACCGTGTTCTGGAACTGTTCGGCGTTGGCAAAGAACAGCGGCGCATCCCAGCGCAGCAGCACCAGCCCCGGAATCCGCCGGGCCTGTGGATAACGCTTCACGTCATGGTAGCCACGGGTGCCATCGACTCGCCCGAGCACCGCGTAATGCGGCCGCCAGCCGTCCCACAAGAATTCGATCACCGATATCGCCACGGCAATGCAGATACCCGGGATGGCACCGAACACCGCGACGCCGACGAAGCAGGTGAACGACAGCCAGAACTCCCATTGCTGCATGTGGAAGATACGCTTGAGGTCGGCGAACTCGAACAGCCCTAAAGCCGCGGCGATCACCACGGCGGCCAAGGCGCTGTTGGGCAGGTATTGCATAAGGTTGGGCGCGACCAGCAGCAACACGGTCACCGCCAGCGCGCCAATGATGCCGGTCAATTGGGTTTTTGAGCCAGCCGCTTCGGCCACCGGTGTACGTGACGAGCTGCTGCTGATGGGGATGCCCTGGAACAGGCCGGAGGCCAGGTTGGCCACACCCAGGCCGAACATTTCCTGGTTCGGGTTGACCGGGGTTTTCAGCCGCGCGGCATAGGAGCGTGAGAGTACGCTGGTGTCGGCAAACGACACCAGGGCCACGGCAATCCCGCCCAGCACCACTTCGACCAGGTCGATGTCGCTGACCCACGGGAAGACCAAGCTCGGCAGGCCCTGGGGTAACTGGCCGAGCACCTTGACGCCCATCTGATCGAGGTTGAACAGGCTCACGGCGAGGGTTGCCAGCACCACGGCGATCAGGATGCCCGGGATGCGCTTGAAGGGTTTGAGTAGCAGGATCAACACCAGGCTGCCGGCCCCAACGATGAAGCTTGGCCAGTGCCCATTACCTGCCAACAGCGCCTGGATCAGGTTCCAGACGTCGCGCAGCGGCCCCTGGCTGTCAACTTTGATGCCGAACAGCTTGGGCAACTGGCTGATCAGCACGGTGAGCGCGATGCCGTTCATGTAGCCATAGCGGATCGGCTTGGACAGCAGCTCGGTGATGAAGCCCAGGCGCAGCAGCCCGGCGATCACGCAGAAGGCGCCGGCCACCAGGGCCATCAGGCTGGCGATGGCAATGGCGCGCTGTGGGTCGCTGGCGGCGTATTGCACCACCACTGCCAGGATCGGCGCGGCCAGTGCCGAGTCCGGGCCGAGCACCAGGATGCGGCTGGGGCCGAACAAGGCATAGGCCAGCAGCGGGATGATGGTGGCGTACAGGCCGTAGATGCCCGGTACTCCGGAGGCCTCGGCGTAGGCGATGCCGACCGGCACCAGCATGGTGGTGAGCACCAGGCCGGCGGCGATGTCCTTGGGCAGCCAGGCGGGTTGGTAGTGCAGCAGGGTGGCCAGGCCTGGGAGCCAGCGTTGCCAGGCGAAGTACGGAGGGGGCGGCGTGTCATGCATGGAAAAGGCTCCTTGGAGGAGGGCGCATGAACCGCTTGGGTGCCCTTCTGAAACTCAGCTTAGATGCAGAAATCTGGGGCCGCTGTGCGGCCCTTTCGCGACACAAGGCCGCTCCCACAAGTACTGCGAAAATCTCAAGATAGCGCTGTACTTGTGGGAGCGGCCTTGTGTCGCGAAAGGGCTGCAAAGCAGCCCCGGCAATCCCTCAGAAGTAAGACAATTCCGAACCTGAAACCAAATGCTTCAGTTCAAGATAGCTTGGGAATTATCCTACGCACGCCGCTGCCGTTTCTCTGTTGTGGATGCAGAGGATCAGGGCTAATTTCCCCGGGTCGTCGCGGTTTGACGACCGGGTGTGAGAGCCCGGCAGCGCATCGTGCCAGTGTCATGGCAGCCGTTCGTGGGCAGGCTTCGGCCTGGCCGGAATTCCGATGTTCGCCGGTCTCTCACCCCGCGTTCGGCTGCCACCCTGATTCTGTGAGAGGAAGTGGGTGATAGCTCCGTACACTGAACTCGGAGAAATCATGATGAAGAAGCTTGTTCCCGATCCACCCGCTAAAGTTGCCTCCCACTCGTTCTACACCATCAACAAAGACATGCCCTCACCCGAGGCATTGCTCTATGTCATCCAGTTGCTGCGCGGGATTGAAGACACCCTCGACGAATACATCTGCGGCAATGCCGGCGAGCCGGGTATCGGTATGCTGGTCAACAGTGTGCATAACGTGCAGATGGGGAGGGCGTTGGCTGAATTGGTACTGACCCGGGAGGCGGGAGAGATCACGTGGCATTAATGCCGGACGCTGTCGAATGGCATGTGTGCCCCACAAAACAAAACCCCTTGAAGCCATGGGCCTCAAGGGGTTTGTCAGTGCTGCAGGCTGCTGCTTAGACGTTAAAGCGGAAGTGCATCACATCACCGTCCTTGACGATGTAGTCCTTGCCTTCCAGGCGCCATTTACCGGCTTCCTTGGCACCGCTTTCACCCTTGAACTGGATGAAGTCGTCATAGGCCACCACTTCGGCGCGGATGAAGCCTTTTTCGAAGTCGGTGTGGATCACGCCAGCGGCCTGCGGGGCGGTGGCGCCGACGCGTACGGTCCAGGCGCGCACTTCCTGCACGCCGGCAGTGAAGTAGGTCTGCAGGTTGAGCAGTTCGTAACCGGCGCGGATCACGCGGTTCAGGCCAGGCTCTTCCAGGCCCAGGGCCTCGAGGAACATGTCTTTCTCTTCACCGTCTTCCAGCTCGGCGATTTCTGCTTCGATCTTGTTGCACACCGGCACCACGACCGCGCCTTCTTCCTCGGCGATGGCCTTGACCACGTCCAGGTGCGGGTTGTTGTCGAAGCCGTCTTCGGCAACGTTAGCGATGTACATCACCGGCTTGCTGGTCAGCAGGTGGAAGCCACGGATCATGGCCTTCTCGTCGTCAGCCATGTTCTTCATCAGGCTGCGCGCTGGCTTGCCTTCGGTGAAGTGCGGGATCAGCTTCTCCAGGATCGCCTTTTGCGCCAGCGCATCCTTGTCGCCGCCCTTGGCGTTGCGGGCAACCTTCTGCAGTTGCTTTTCGCAGCTGTCGAGGTCGGCGAAGATCAGTTCGAGGTCAATGATCTCGATGTCGCGCTTGGGGTCGACGCTGTTGGAAACGTGGATCACGTTCTCGTCTTCGAAGCAGCGCACCACGTGGGCGATGGCGTCGGTCTCGCGGATGTTGGCGAGGAACTTGTTGCCCAGGCCTTCACCTTTCGACGCACCGGCCACCAGGCCTGCGATGTCGACGAATTCCATGGTGGTCGGCAGGATGCGGTTAGGCTTGACGATTTCCGCCAGCGCCGCCAGGCGCGCATCGGGCATCGGCACGATGCCGCTGTTCGGCTCGATGGTGCAGAAAGGGAAGTTCTCCGCCGCGATGCCAGACTTGGTCAGGGCGTTGAACAGGGTGGACTTGCCGACGTTGGGCAGGCCGACGATGCCGCAATTGAAACCCATGGGTATTCCCCTCTCTAGGAAATCAGGCCTTCTGGCTGTGCAGCTCGCGCATGGCCTTGGCGAAGTCGCCAGCCAGCACGTCCGGCAGCACGCCGAGGGCAAAATCGATGCTGGCGTCGAGCTTCTCCTGCTCGGCGCGCGGCGCGCGGCCCAGGACGAAGTTGGAGACCAGTTTGGCGTCGCCCGGGTGGCCAATGCCAAGCCGCAGGCGGTGGAAGTCGTTCTGGTTGCCGAGCTGCGCGATGATGTCGCGCAGGCCGTTGTGCCCCCCATGGCCGCCGCCGCGCTTGAGCTTGGCAACGCCCGGAGGCAGGTCGAGTTCGTCGTGTGCCACCAGGATCGCTTCCGGCTTGATGCGGAAGAAATTGGCCAGTGCCGCCACGGCCTGGCCGCTGCGGTTCATGTAGGTGGTGGGGATCAACAAACGAACGTCGTTGCCTTGATGGCTGAACTTAGCCGTCAGGCCGAAATACTTCTTGTCAGCAGTCAGCGATACACGCTGGGCACTGGCAATGCGTTCAACGAAAAGAGCCCCTGCGTTATGCCGGGTCTGTTCGTATTCGGGGCCGGGGTTACCCAGGCCAACGATCAACTGGATGGCGGTCACGTCAGGGGCTCTTCCTTGGAGTTGGTGGGTTAGAGGGCGCGGGGCGCACTGTAACCCGATCAACACCGGCGCGCGAGTGGATTACTCGGCAGCGCCTTCTTCAGCAGCTTCGGCGGAAACGCGCGGAGCGTGAACGTTGGCAACAGCTTTGTCATCACCGTGGGCCAGAGCGACGAACTCTACGCCTTTCGGAGCTTTCAGGTCCGACAGGTGGATGATGGTGCCGATTTCGGCGTTAGCCAGGTCGACTTCGATGAACTCTGGCAGGTCTTTGGCTTCGCAGGAAACTTCGATCTGCGATTCAACGTGCGAGATCTCGCCGCCTTTCTTGACCGGTGCTTCTTCGTTGATGAAGTGCACTGGAACAACAGCGGTCAGCTTCTGGCCAGCAACGACGCGAACGAAGTCGGCGTGCATGATGAAGCCTTTGGCTGGGTGGCGCTGCATGGCCTTGACGATGACGTTCTGCTTGGTGCCGTCGACGTTCAGTTCGATAACGTGGCTGAAGGCAGCTTCGTTTTCGAACAGCTTGGCGATTTCCTTGGCCACGATGGTCAGGGATTGAGCTTCTTTATCGCCACCGTATACAACGGCAGGGATGCTGGCGGAGTGACGCAGGCGGCGGCTCGCACCTTTCCCCAGGTCAGTACGCGCTTGGGCGTTCAGGATGAAATCAGTCATTTTGCTTCTCCAAAATAGCCTCCCGAATGGCGTTTGCGACCAGCGCCAGACGGGGATGGCAAAAAAGCCCCGCCCCAACAAATGCTGGGGCGGGGCGCTTCATATCAACACGTGTTCCGCTTAGCGGAACATCGCGCTGATCGATTCTTCGTTGCTGATGCGGCGGACCGCTTCAGCGACAACCGGTGCGATATCCAGCTGGCGGATACGGTCACAGGCTTGAGCGGCGGCAGACAGCGGAACGGTGTTGGTCACCACCAGCTCGTCCAGTACCGACTTCTCGATGTTCTCGATCGCGCGGCCCGACAGGACAGGGTGCGTGCAGTAGGCGTAAACCTTGGCAGCGCCGTGCTCTTTCAGGGCTTTGGCCGCGTGGCACAGGGTGCCGGCGGTGTCGACCATGTCGTCTACCAGGATGCAGGTGCGCCCTTCGACGTCGCCGATGATGTGCATGACCTCGGAGTGGTTAGCTTTTTCGCGGCGTTTGTCGATGATGCCGAGGTCGACGCCCAGGGACTTGGCAACGGCGCGTGCGCGCACAACGCCACCGATGTCCGGGGAAACGATCATCAGGTTCTCGAAACGCTGGTCTTCGATGTCGTCGACCAGTACGGGCGAGCCGTAGATGTTGTCGACCGGGATATCGAAGAAGCCTTGGATCTGGTCAGCGTGCAGGTCGACGGTGAGAACACGGTCGATACCCACGACAGTGAGCATGTCAGCAACGACTTTGGCGCTGATGGCTACACGTGCCGAACGCGGACGGCGGTCCTGGCGGGCATATCCGAAGTAGGGAATCACGGCGGTGATTCGGGATGCTGAGGAGCGGCGGAAGGCGTCGGCCATCACTACCAGTTCCATCAGGTTATCATTGGTCGGGGCACAGGTCGGCTGAATAATGAAGACGTCTTTACCGCGGACATTTTCATTGATCTCAGTACTGATCTCACCGTCGGAGAATTTACCGACAGAGACGTCACCGAGAGGGATATGCAGCTGACGTACGACACGCCGAGCCAGATCGGGGTTAGCGTTCCCCGTAAAGACCATCATCTTGGACACGCGCAGTACCTGAAGGCTGAGGGTATACCTGGATGAGTATAAGGAAAATGGCAGGGGCGGCTGGATTCGAACCAACGCATGGCAGGATCAAAACCTGCTGCCTTACCGCTTGGCGACGCCCCTGTATCTGTTGCTGCGAACGCTTATGCGCTCGACTTCTTGACCAGACTTTGCAGCTTGCGATGCAACATCGAAATATTGCTTCCTTTCGCCACAAACCCTGTTTGGGTCGCTGAAAGAAGGGCCAGAACTGTATCAGCTTCGGCTTTGCTTGGGAAGGCCCCAAACACACAACTTCCAGTGCCGGTTAGTCGAGCCTCTGTGAATTTACCCAGTGAATTCAGCGCGTTGCGAACTTCTGGATAATTCTGCTCTACCACCGGTTGGCAGTCATTTCGACTGTTTCCCTTGGGAACGGGGCGCATCTTAAGGGGGAGGGAATCACGTGTCAACTGTGGATGTGAAAAAATTTCTACTGTGCTGACAGACACTTGCGGCACCAGGACGACATACCACGGCTCTTCCGGGTCGACCGGGGTCAGTTGCTCACCGACGCCCTGGGCAAAGGCGGCATGGCCCCGGACGAACACCGGCACATCGGCGCCCAGGCTCAAGCCCAGCGCGGCCAGGCGGTCTTCGTCCCAGTCCAGCTGCCACAGGTGGGCCAGCGCCAGCAGCGTGGTCGCCGCATCCGAGCTGCCGCCGCCGATACCGCCGCCCATGGGCAGTACCTTGGTCAGCCAGATATCGGCACCCAGCCGGGTGCCGGACTGTTCCTGCAATTTACGCGCGGCGCGCACGATCAGGTTGCTGTCGTGGGGCACGGCTTCGATTTCGGTATGCAGGCGGATCACGCCGTCTTCGCGCAGGGCGAAGCTCAGCTCGTCGCCATGGTCGAGAAACTGGAACACGGTTTCCAGCTCGTGGTAGCCGTCGGGGCGGCGACCGATGATATGCAGCCACAGGTTGAGCTTGGCCGGGGCGGGCAGGGTGAGCGTGTGCATGGATCAGTGCCCCAGCTGGCGCGGTTGCCAGTCCTTGACCACCAGGGTCACGTCGAGGTCTTTGCCATGCAGCTTCATGCGTTCCGGCAGCCAGTAGCCGTTCTGCTCGGTATAGCTCAGGTACTGCACCTGCCAACCATCCTGGTCGAGGCTGGCCAGGCGGCTGTCGCCATCCAGGGTCAGCTTGCTCTTGCTGTCGGGGGCGGGTAGGCCGCGTACCCACCAGACCAGGTGCGAGACCGGCAGCTGCCAGCCAAGTTGTTCTTCCAGCAGGGCTTCGGGGCTGCCGGCTTCATAGCGGCCCTGGTTGGCCACTTCCAGCACCACGCCACCCGGGCGGCCAGTCAGGCGAGCCGCGCCGCGGCCGAGCGGGCCGGCCAGGCGGATGTCGTAATAATCCTGGCGCTGCAGCCAGAACAGCGTGCCGCTGCCGGAGTCGCGCGGGGCGCGGATGCCGACCTTGCCGTTGATCTGCCAGCCGTCAAGGCTGCTCAGCTGCTCTTTATGGGCGCGCCACTGCTGTGGGTCGCCGTGGCCCTGCAAGGCCTCACGGCTACCGAAGCCGGCACAGCCGGCCAGCAGGGCGATCAGGGTGAAGGTGATGCAATGGCGCAGAAACATGGCGTTAAAGAGTCTCGGATCCGGTCAGGCGCAGGAGGGTCTTGCGCAGGATGGGGCTGTCGGCCTGGGCTTCGAAGCCTTTGGCCCAGACCTGGCGGGCTTCGCGGCGCTTGCCGTTGGTCCACAGGACTTCGCCCAGGTGAGCGGCCACTTCGTGGTCGGGGAAGCGGGCAAAGGCCTGGCGCAGGTAGTTTTCAGCCTCTTCGAGGTGGCCCAGGCGATAGTTGATCCAGCCCATGCTGTCGAGCACGGCCGGGTCGTCCGGGGTCAGCTGGTGGGCCTTGTCGATCAGTGCCTTCGCTTCGTCGTAGCGGGTGGTGCGGTCGGCCAGGGTGTAGCCGAGGGCGTTCAGCGCCATGGCGTTATCCGGCTCGCGGGCGATGATGGCGCGCAGGTCCTTTTCCATCAGCGGCAGGTCATTGCGCTTTTCGGCGAGCATGGCGCGGGTATAAAGGAGGTTGAGGTCGTCCGGGTAGCGCTTGAGGGCTTGCTGCAGCACCTGGTCGGCCTGGGCGTCCTTGTTGTTGTTGCTGTAGCTTTCCGATTCGATCAGGTACAGCTGCACCGCGTAGTCCGGCTGCGCTTCGCGGGCCTCGGCGAGCAGGCGCGAAGCCTCGGTGCCGCGGCCGTTGGCGATAAGGATGTCGGCCTGGCGCAGTTGCGCCGGCAGGTAATCCGGGCCGTTGCCGACCAGGGCGTATTCGCGCAGGGCGCCGGCCGGGTCATGGCGCTCTTCGGCGATGCGGCCCAGGTTGAGGCGGGCGGCGTCGACGTTGCTGTCGCGCTCGATCAGCTCGCGCAGGTAGACCTCGGCCTCGTCCCAGTCCTTCATCTCCAGGCACACCAAGGCCAGGGAGTAACGCGCTTCGTCGTCATCCGGATACTGCTGAACCAGGCTGAGGAATTCGGCCTTGGCGTCGGCCATGCGGTCCTGTTCGACCAAGGTGCGCGCATAGGTCAGGCGCAGGCGCTTGTCATCGGGGTTGTCACGGATTGCCCCGCGCAGCAACGGCAGCGCTTCCGGCCCACGGTCCAGGGCCTGGAGCAGGCGGGCGCGCAACAGGATCGGGGCGATTTCGCCATTCTGCGACGGGTGCGCTTCGAGCAGGTCGAGGGCTTGCTGGGCCTTGCCGTCCTGGTTCAGCAGCAGTGCCTTGCCGAATACCAACTGGCTGTTGTCCGGGTATTTGACCAGCAGGCGGTCGAAGCTCTGCATCAGGCCGTCGCGGGTGCTCTGGTCGGTTTCGGCGGCGGACAGGGCGAGGAAGTCGAAGTGGGTGTCACCCTGGCCTTGCAGCACCTTCTCCATATAGGTCATGGAGTCGTCGTAGCGGCCGGCGCGGGCCAGCTGAATGGCGGCGGCGCGCTGGGCGTCGAGGTTCTCAGGGTCGTTCTTGGCCCAGATCAGCGCGCTGTCCAACGCCGGTTCGTCGGCGCCGAGGTATTCGGCAATCCGGTAGGCGCGCTCGGAAACGCCCGGGTCCTGGGTCTTCTCGGCCTGGTCGGTGTAGTTGGCCAGGGCGATGTCGAAGCGGTTGCGCTGCCCGGCAAGTTCGGCCACCAGCAGGCTATAAAGGGTGTCTTGCGTGAACGACCCATATACCACGGGCTTCTTCGCCTCGGCCTCGGCGGCGGGAGGCTCGGCCTTTTGCGGGGCCAGGCTCTGGCAACCCTGGAGCAGGGCGAAGGCAAGCAGCAGTGCGTAGGGTCTGTTCATAGAGAGGCTTAAAAAGACTAACCGGCGGTCGGAGCATGATGACACAAGCGCGAGGGCAAACCCACCTGCGAAGGTCGTGGTTTACAGCTTGGTGGTGCTAGGTCGGACAGCGGGGTAGGTGAGAGGTTCGGTGGTGTAGATCGCCCCGCTGATTCGGTTGTTGGGGGGAATGCTCGCCTCGTTGAGCATTACAGGTTACTGCTTGAATTTGTCACTGTCGGCGCGACAGAGCGAGATTCAAATGAAATGCTGGCATGCGTGAAGCAGCAGTAATGCTAAAAATAATGCCAGGTTGAAGATGACGAGTCTGCATAGTCGTTTTCTCATTCGGGTGGGCAGCTGATCAACTTCATTAAGGTTTATCAGGCCCCGGCGTGCATACGCATCTGGGAAAACTAACATGAGCGATAGTGCCCCAAATCGAATGATTTTTCCCGTCAGGCCAAATTTAGAATATAGCTTTCTGTTGTCGCTGATGATTTTACTGTTTGGTAACAGAGATTCGATCTGGTCGGTGTCGCGATGTGATAAATAGAAAGTTACAGATAGTGAGATGAAAATCGCGGTAAATAGGATGGCGTAGGCCGCTCCCAAAGAAAGTTGGGTCGTGGTCACTTTATT
>NZ_JABWRP020000030.1 GCF_014269035.2 Pseudomonas vlassakiae | reverse complement strand
GCTTGCCAGCCTGGATTCGTTCTCAAGCCTTGTTCAAGTACATCCGGGTAGTCAGCAAATACACCGGCAACCCCGAAACCACAATCAGCAACGCCGCATAAGGCGCCGCCGCCGCAAACTCGACGTTGGCGGTATGTGCCCAGACCTCTGTGGCCAGTGTGGTCATGCCCGTCGGGCTGAGCAGCAGGGTGGCGGTCAGTTCCTTCATGGCATCAAGAAACACCAGCGCAAACGCTGCCGCCAGCGCCGGGAAGATGATCGGCAGGGTCACCCGGCAGAACGCCGCAAAGCTGCTGGCGCCCAAGGTGCGGGCTGCTTCTTCTAGGGTTGGCGACGCCTTGTTCAGTGCCGTGCGCACTGGCGCCTGGGCCAGAGGCAGGAACAGCAGCGCGTAGGCCAGCAGCAACAGCGCGGTGGTCTGGTACAGCGCCGGCACGTAGTGCAGCGAGAACACCACCAGGGTCAGCGCGATCACCAGGCCGGGCAGGGCATGCAGCAGGTACGGCAAGCGTTCGGCCCACAATGCCAGGCGCCCTTTGTAGCGCACCACCAGGAAGCTGACCGGCAGCGCCAGCAGCACACAGAAGCCTGCGCCACCCAGCGAGACCGACAGCGAAGTCAGCAGCGCTTTGCTGATCGCCGCCACCGGGAAGGCGGCCGACGACCCCACACTCAGCCAGTAACCCAGCATGGCCAGCGGAATGCCGCTGCCAAGAATCGCCAGGCCCAGGCAGAACAGCTGCGCCAACGGCATCCAGCCGCGCAGCCGCACCGGTTGCCCGCGACGCGCCACGCCCTGGCCGATACGCACATGACGGGCTTTGCCGCGCACGCGCAGTTCCAGCCACAGCATCAGCAGGCACAGCGCGAGCAGTACGGCCGAAAGCATGGCCGCGTTGGCGTTGCTGAATTCCAGTTCGAACTGCTGGTAGATCGCCGTGGTGAAGGTCTGCAGGCCGAGGATCGACAAGGCGCCGAACTCGACCAGCATGTGCAGCGCAATCAGCAGTGCACCGCCCAGCATCGACGGCCACAGCAGTGGCAGGGTGATCTTGCGGAACACGCCCCAGCGGCTGTAACCCAGGGTGCGTGCCGACTCTTCAAGCGACGTGTCGAGGTTGCGCAGGGTCGCCGCCACCGGCAGGAACACCAGCGGGTACTTGGACAGTGCCATGACGAGGATCGCACCGCCCAGGCCTTCGAAGTCCGAGCTCAGCGATACCCAGGTGAAGCTGCTGACGAACGACGGCACCGCGAACGGCAGGCACAGCACCACGCCCCACAGCCGGCGGCCGGGCAGGTTGCTGCGCTCCAGTAGCCAAGCCAGGGCCAGGCCAGCCACCATGCACGCCAGCGTGACCCCGGCCATCAGCATCAGGGTGTTGCGCATCAGCCCCCAGACGAAGGGGCGCCAGAGCAGGTGCAGGGCTTCGCGCCAGCCGGCCTCCCAGGCTTTCATGGCGACGTACAGCAGCGGCAGCACGCTCATCGCCACCAGGAACAGCACAGGCAGCAGCACCCAGATCGAGGGGCGCTTGCGGCGCGGCACGTAACGTACCGGCACCGGCTCGGACAGGGCGGCAGTCATCAGAGCAGGCCGACCTCGCGTTCAAGCTCGATCGCTTCCTCGGCGTTGCCCAGGTCGGCTGGCGAGATCTTTGGCGGGCGCAGCTCTTCGAACGGCTTCAGGCCGCGGTCGGAGACCATGCCCTTGTGCAGCGGGTACTCGGCGGTGGTCTGGGTGATCACGCGCTGGCCTTCTTCACTGGCCATCCAGTTGAGCAGGGCCTGGGCTTCCTTCGGGTGCTTGCTGGCCTTGACCGCAGCTGCGCCGGAGATGGTCACCAGGTTGCCGGCGTCGCCGTCGGCCAGATAGTAGAGCTTGGAGTCGAGCTTGCCGCGCTCGCGCTCCAGCGCATACCAGTAGTAGTTGTTGACCAGTACGGCGGCGACTTCGCCTTTTTCCACGGCCTTGAGGGCGACCATGTTGTTGGTGTAGGTCTTGCCGAACGCTTTCAGGCCGGTCAGCCATTCTTCGGTGGCTTCACGCCCGTGCATCTTCAGGATGGCTACAGCTTGCTCCTGAAATGCGCCACTGGTTGGCACGTAGCCGACGCGGCCTTCCCACTCAGGGCCGGCGAAGTCCATCACGGTGGTCGGCAGATCTTTTTCGTCGACTTTCTTCGGGTTGTACACCACCACGCGGGTGCGGGCGGTCACGCCCATCCAGGTGCCGTTGGCGCCAACATATTCCTTGGGCAGCATGTTCAGCGTGGCGTCGTCGATCTTCGCCAGCAGGCCCAGTTCGCCCAGGTTGTTCAGTGGCGGAGATTCTTCGGTATAGATGATGTCGGCCGGCGAGCGGTCGCCTTCCTCGATGATCTGGCTGGCCAGCTGGTTGCTGCTGCCCTTGCGGATATTGATATGGATACCGGTCTTGGCCTCGTAGGCCTTGGCGATGGCTTCGCCGATTTCCTTGTGCTGGCCGTTGTACAGGGTCAGCGTGACCGGTTCATCTGCCAGGGCGGCCGGAGCGCCGATCACCAGGCTCAGAACTGCGGCAGCCAGTGTACGCATCAGCGGTTGCGGGCGGATCGTCATGCGGGTACTTCCTCGCTTACGGCTACATATTCGGAAACAATGGTAAACGAAATCGTTTCTCAAGTGGCCGGGTGACGAGAAATTCATCGGCAGACGAAGGTACAACTCATGAGGGTGTGCCTGCAGTGCTGGCCCCTTCGCGGGCAAGCCCGCTCCCACAGGGGGCTGTGGTGGCTGTTGGGGCAGGGGATTTGAAAATCGCAGGCAAGAAAAAACCCACTAGCAAGCTAGTGGGTTTTTGTATGGTGCCCAGGAGAAGACTCGAACTTCCACGACCGTTAAGTCACTGATACCTGAAACCAGCGCGTCTACCAATTCCGCCACCTGGGCAAAGCTTTACATCGTCTGGAGAAGGCGACTATCGTTCGCTTTCACACAGCAGTAACAGATCCTTGGTCATCTGTTACCTGAAAATATTTGGTGCCCAGGAGAAGACTCGAACTTCCACGACCTTGCGGTCACTGATACCTGAAACCAGCGCGTCTACCAATTCCGCCACCTGGGCACACATTCGAGATAAAAGATGCTTTACAGCGCCGTTCATCTCTACTACAACTTCGGGCTTGTCCGTCGTTGTGGTGCGCACTATACGGACGGTCCTGGGGGCTGTAAACCCCCCAAGCGAAAAAAATTTCAAAAAATTCAACTTGTTGATTCCGAAGGCCTATTGCTCCTCTCTACACACTGCAGCGGGGGCTGTCCAAGGCTGACATTTCCGGTTTCAATACACACATGCCAGAATTCCTATCTATATACCCCAAGGTGAACCCCTTCTGATGGCCGATTGGCAATCCCTCGATCCCGAGGCCGCTCGCGAAGCGGAAAAATACGACAACCCCATTCCCAGCCGTGAGCTGATCCTGCAGCGCCTCGCCGACCGTGGCGAACCGGCCGCGCGCGAGGAGCTGGCGGCAGAGTTCGGTCTTTATGAAGAAGACCAGATCGAAGCCCTGCGCCGCCGCCTGCGTGCCATGGAGCGTGACGGCCAGCTTATCTATACCCGGCGCGGCACTTATGCCCCGGTAGACAAGCTGGACCTGATCTGCGGCCGTGTCTCCGGTCACCGTGACGGCTTTGGCTTCCTGATCCCCGATGACGGCAGCGAAGACCTGTTCCTCAGCCCTTCGCAGATGCGCCTGGTGTTCGACGGCGACCGCGGCCTGGCCCGCGTCTCGGGCGTCGACCGCCGTGGTCGTCGCGAAGGCGTGCTGGTCGAGGTCATCTCCCGTGCGCATGAAAGCGTGGTCGGCCGCTACTTCGAAGAAGGCGGCATCGGCTACGTGACCCCGGACAACCCGAAGATCCAGCAGGAAGTGCTGGTGACGGCCGGGCGTAACGGTGGCGCCAAGATTGGCCAGTTCGTCGAGATCAAGATCACCCACTGGCCTACGCCGCGCTTCCAGCCTCAGGGTGATGTGGTCGAGGTGATCGGCAACTACATGGCCCCGGGCATGGAAATCGACGTTGCCCTGCGCAGCTATGACATTCCCCATGTCTGGCCCAACGATGTGGTCAAGGAAGCGCGCAAGTTCCGCTCCGAAGTCGAAGAGAAGGACAAGGAAAAGCGCATCGACCTGCGCCACCTGCCGTTCGTCACCATCGACGGCGAGGATGCCCGCGACTTCGATGACGCCGTCTATTGCGAACCTTTGGGCAAGCTGCGCATGTTCTCTGGCGGCTGGCGCCTCTACGTGGCGATCGCCGACGTCTCCAGCTACGTGCGCCTGGGCTCGGCCCTGGACAACGAAGCCCAGCAGCGCGGCAACTCGGTGTATTTCCCCGAGCGCGTGGTGCCGATGCTCCCCGAAGAGCTGTCCAACGGCCTGTGCTCGCTGAATCCGCATGTCGACCGCCTGGCCATGGTCTGCGAAATGACCATGAACAAAGCCGGCCAGATGGTCGACTACCAGTTCTATGAAGGGGTGATCCATTCCCATGCCCGCCTGACCTACAACAAGGTCAGCAGCATGCTCGAGCATGCCCGTACCCGTGAGGGCAAGGCGCTGCGCGAGGAATACAAGGAAGTCGTGCCGCATCTCAAGAACCTGTACAACCTGTACAAGGTGCTGCTGGATGCTCGTCACGCCCGGGGTGCCATCGATTTCGAGACCCAGGAAACCCGCATCATCTTCGGTGACGAGCGCAAGATCGCGGAAATCCGCCCGACCGTGCGCAACGATGCCCACAAGCTGATCGAGGAGTGCATGCTGGCGGCCAACGTCGCCACCGCAGCGTTCCTGCAGAAGCATGAAGTGCCCGCCCTTTACCGTGTGCACGACGGCCCGCCGCCCGAGCGCCTGGAAAAACTGCGCGCCTTCCTCGGCGAGCTGGGCCTGACCCTGCACAAGGGCAAGGACCCGTCGCCGAAGGACTACCAGGCCCTGCTGGCGAGCATCGCCGGGCGCCCGGACTTCCACCTGATCCAGACCGTAATGCTGCGCTCGCTGAGCCAGGCGGTGTACAGCACCGACAACAACGGCCACTTCGGCTTGAACTACGAGGCGTACACCCACTTCACCTCGCCGATCCGCCGTTACCCGGACCTGCTGGTGCACCGCGCCATCCGCAGCATCATCCGCTCCAAGGTCGATACCCCGCACGTCAAGCGCGCCGGCGCCATGAGTATTCCCAAGGCGCGTATCTACCCGTATGACGTGAATGCGCTCGACCAGCTCGGTGAGCAGTGCTCGATGACCGAGCGCCGTGCCGATGAAGCCACCCGTGACGTGGTCAACTGGCTCAAGTGCGAGTTCATGAAGGATCGCGTGGGCGAGACCTTCCCAGGTGTGATCACGGCAGTCACCGGCTTTGGCCTGTTCGTCGAGCTGACCGATATCTATGTGGAAGGCCTGGTGCACGTCAGTGCGTTGCCGGGCGACTACTACCACTTCGACCCGGTGCACCATCGCCTGTCGGGCGAGCGCACCGGGCGTAGCTTCCGCCTGGGCGACACCATCGAGGTCAAGGTCATGCGCGTCGACCTCGATGAACGCAAGATCGACTTCGAAGTCTCCGAGCAGCAGCTCAGTGCGCCGATCGGACGCAAGGGGCGTGGTGCTGCGGCGCCAATAGCCGGCAAGTCCGAGCCAGTGGCCGAGGCCAAGGCCACGCCAAAGCCGCGCAGCCGCAAGAGCGAAACCGCCGAAGCGTACTTCCCGAAAGACGCCGTGCAGCGCAACGCCGAAGTGCGCAAGAGCCGTGAAATGAAGAAGGCGCTGATGAGCGAGGCGCGCACCAGCGGCCACGCCAACAGCAAGGCGGACAAGGGCGGCAAGTCGTCCGGCAAGCCGACCAAGCACCGTAAAGGCCCGTCGAAGTCCGGCGCGCCACGCAAGAGCAAGAACAAGTCATGAGTCAGCTGGAAAAGATCTACGGCGTGCACGCCGTGCAGGCATTGCTGCAACACCATCCGAAGCGGGTCAAGCAGATCTGGCTGTCGGAAGGGCGCAGCGAGCCGCGCATCCAGGCGTTGCTGGAGCTGGCCGCGGAAAACCGCGTGCCGGTCGGCCAGGCCGAGCGCCGTGAGCTGGATGCCTGGGTCGAAGGCGTGCACCAGGGCGTGGTTGCCGAGGTCAGCCCGAGCCAGGTGTGGGGCGAGTTGATGCTGGAGGAACTGCTCGAGCGCAGCGAGACGCCGCCACTGATCCTGGTGCTGGATGGCGTGACCGACCCGCATAACCTTGGCGCTTGCCTGCGCACCGCCGATGCGGCCGGTGCCACGGCGGTGATCGTGCCCAAGGACAAGTCGGCGACCCTGACGCCGGTCGTGCGCAAGGTGGCCTGCGGCGCGGCCGAAGTGATTCCACTGGTGGCCGTGACCAACCTGGCGCGCACCCTGGAGAAACTGCAACAGCGTGGCCTGTGGGTGGTTGGCACGGCTGGCGAAGCTGAGCAGGAGATCTACCAGCAGGACCTGACCGGCCCGCTGGTGATGATCATGGGCGCGGAAGGCAAGGGCATGCGCCGGCTGACCCGTGAACATTGCGATTTCCTGGTCAAGTTGCCGATGAGCGGTAGTGTCAGCAGCCTCAACGTGTCGGTGGCGACGGGCGTCTGCCTGTTCGAGGCCGTGCGTCAGCGCCAGGCCAAGCGCTGACCGCTGAAGCCTGTTCTGGCCCTTTCGCGGGTAAACCCGCTGCCACAGGTTTGCGCAAGGTCTGAATCCTGTGCCGTACCTGTGGCAGCGGTTCACCCGCGAAAGGGCCGATGGCCTGTGAATATGTTTCAGGCTGTTCAAATATTCACCAATCACCTTGCTTGTGCGTCTTGCCTTCTCTACAATTGCGCCCCTTGCCGAGCTGGCAGGCGCGCATGTGCCTCCCCTCCGTGCAAGACATACAGTGTCATTCACTCCTTGTCTGACCAGATTCGCTGGCAGACTACTAACCCGTAAGGAGCATTCATGCGTCATTACGAAATCATCTTCCTGGTTCACCCGGACCAGAGCGAGCAAGTCGGCGGCATGGTTGAGCGTTACACCAAGCTGATCGAAGAAGATGGCGGCAAGATCCACCGCCTGGAAGACTGGGGCCGTCGTCAACTGGCCTACGCAATCAACAATGTTCACAAGGCTCACTACGTGATGCTGAACGTTGAGTGCACCGGCAAGGCCCTGGCCGAGCTGGAAGACAACTTCCGCTACAACGATGCCGTTATCCGTAACCTCGTCATCCGTCGCGACGAAGCCGTAACCGGCCAGTCCGAGATGCTGAAGGCTGAAGAAAACCGCAGCGAGCGCCGTGAGCGTCGTGAGCGTCCTGAGCATGCTGAATCCGCCGACGGCGACGACAGCAATGACAGCGACTCCAGCGATAACGCTGACGAGTAATCCACGGACCTTTAGAGGAGCCTATTAAATGGCACGTTTCTTCCGTCGTCGTAAATTCTGCCGCTTCACTGCTGAAGACGTGAAAGAGATCGACTTCAAAGATCTCAACACCCTGAAAGCTTACGTATCCGAAACCGGCAAGATCGTTCCAAGCCGTATCACCGGTACCAAAGCTCGTTATCAGCGTCAGCTGGCTACCGCTATCAAGCGCGCCCGCTTCCTGGCCCTGCTGCCCTACACCGACAGCCACGGCCGCTGAGACCGGGTCGTCGACAAGCAGTAAGGGATTAGCATGCGAGCGTTAGCAAGTTTCATCATGCGCGGTCGTGTGCAGGCCACCCTGGTGGTGGTCATCAGCGCGGTACTGCCGCTGCTGTTCTGGTTGAGTGCCGCTGCCGGCAGCCTAGTGCTGCTGCGGCGTGGGTTCAAGGATGCTTCAACGGTCATCGCCGGCGGCCTGCTGGCCGGGCTGGCCGTGTGGTTGATGGGCGATCCGATCACCTTCCTGGTGATCGCCGGTGCCCTGGGCCTGGCCGCGCTGTTGCGCGCCGAGCATCCCTGGAGCCGTGTGCTGGTCGCCAGTGCCGTGTTTGCCGTGGTTTTCAGCCTCGTGCTCGACATGGCATTGGCACAGACCTTCGATGTGCTGGCCAAGGCGTTTGCCGAAGCCATGCCGAAAATCGAAGGGGAGCCGGTGCTCTCCGGTGAGCTGATCCGCCCTGTGCTGGTCGCTTCCACAGCAGTGACGGTGCAATTGTTCAGCGTGTTGGCCCTGGTGCTGGCGCGTTATTGGCAAGCAGCGTTGTACAACCCTGGAGGCTTCGGTCGCGAATTTCGCGAACTGAGGTTGCCGAAGCAGACCATGGCGGTCTTGGTGGCAGTGATGGTGGTGGCTCCGTTTATCGGGTCGCAGTTCATCATCTTGGCATCGGCATCGAGCCTGGTACTGGTGCTGGCTGGCATCGCCTTGATGCACGGCCTCGTGGCACAGGGGCGACTGGCCGGTTTCTGGCTGGTGGGCATGTACGTGACGTTGCCGCTGATCATGCAGCTGATCTACCCGTTGCTGATGGTCCTGGCCATTGTCGACAGCCTGATTGATTTTCGCGGTCGCAAGTCCCCTCCGGGGAAAGACTCCGCGAACGGTGAAGGTTAAAAGTTAAGAGGTTTTACCAAATGGAACTGATCCTGCTGGAAAAAGTCGCTAACCTGGGCAACCTGGGCGACAAAGTTAAAGTTAAGGCTGGTTACGGCCGTAACTTCCTGCTGCCATTCGGCAAGGCCACCGTTGCCAACGCCGCCAACCTGGCTGCGTTCGAAGAGCGTCGCGCCGAGCTGGAAAAAGCAGCTGCTGAGCGTAAAGCTTCGGCTGAAAGCCGTGCTGCCCAACTGGCCGAGCTGGAAGTGACCATCACTGCCACCGCTGGCGACGAAGGCAAGCTGTTCGGTTCGATCGGCACCCACGACATCGCTGACGCCCTGACCGCCTCCGGCGTTGAAGTGGCTAAAGCTGAAGTTCGTCTGCCGAACGGCACCATCCGTCAGGTTGGCGAATACGACGTAGCCGTGCACCTGCACAGCGACGTTGAAGCCACCGTACGTGTGGTCGTCGTAGCTGCCTAAGCTGCGCTGACTGGTGGTCCCTCACGGGATAGCCGGTTAACATCGGGCACGGTCCTGTTCACTCAGGCCGTGCCCTTTGTCTTTTTCATCCTCCAGAATTCTTTCGTGGCCATGAACGAGATCACCAACTCCGAACAGCTCGACCTGCAAACCGCTGCCCTGAAGGTGCCGCCGCATTCCATCGAGGCCGAACAGGCCGTGCTCGGTGGCCTCATGCTGGACAACAACGCCTGGGAGCGGGTACTGGACCAGGTCTCGGATGGCGATTTCTATCGGCATGACCACCGCCTGATCTTCCGTGCCGTGCACAAGTTGGCCGACGCCAACCAGCCATTCGACGTGGTGACCCTGCACGAGCAGCTGGACAAGGAAGGCCTTTCGTCACAGGTTGGCGGCCTGGCATACCTGGCCGAACTGGCCAAGAACACCCCCTCGGTGGCCAACATCAAGGCCTACGCCGCGATCATTCGCGAGCGGGCGACCCTGCGCCAGCTGATCAGCATCAGTACCGACATCGCTGACAACGCCTTCAACCCGCAAGGGCGCAACGCCGAGGAAATCCTCGACGATGCCGAGCGGCAGATCTTCCAGATCGCCGAGGCGCGGCCTAAAACCGGTGGCCCGGTGGGTGTCAACGAACTGCTGACCATGGCCATCGACCGCATCGATACGCTGTTCAACTCCGACAGCGACATCACGGGCGTGTCCACCGGCTTCACCGACCTCGACGAGAAGACCAGCGGCCTGCAGCCGGCCGACCTGATCATCGTCGCCGGTCGACCGTCGATGGGTAAGACCACCTTCGCCATGAACCTGGTGGAAAACGCCGTCCTGCGTACCGACAAGGCGGTGCTGGTGTTCTCCCTCGAGATGCCAGGTGAATCGCTGATCATGCGTATGCTCTCGTCCCTGGGCCGCATCGACCAGACCAAGGTGCGTTCCGGCCAGCTGGATGACGACGACTGGCCGCGCCTGACCTCGGCAGTCAACCTGCTCAACGATCGCAAGCTGTTCATCGACGATACCGCCGGTATCAGCCCCTCGGAAATGCGTGCGCGTACCCGCCGCCTGGCCCGTGAGCACGGCGAGATCGCCATGATCATGGTCGACTACCTGCAGCTGATGCAGATCCCGGGTTCGGCCGGTGACAACCGGACCAACGAGATTTCCGAAATCTCCCGCTCCCTAAAGGCCCTGGCCAAGGAATTCAACTGCCCGGTGATTGCCCTGTCGCAGCTGAACCGCTCCCTGGAACAGCGCCCGAACAAACGCCCGGTCAACTCCGACTTGCGTGAATCCGGTGCGATCGAGCAGGACGCCGACGTGATCATGTTCGTGTACCGCGACGAGGTGTACCACCCCGAGACCGAGCACAAGGGCGTGGCGGAAATCATCATCGGCAAGCAGCGTAACGGCCCCATCGGCTTCGTGCGCCTGGCGTTCATCGGCAAGTACACCCGCTTCGAGAACCTCGCGCCGGGCATGTACAACTTCGACGACGACGAATAAGCCTCAGCTTCGTGAATCCGACAACCACCGTCGGATTTGGTCAAAATTTGTGCTATATTCCGCGCCCGCGATTTCCCTGCACACCAGAACCGGTCACTGACATGCAAGCAGCCAAACCACTCTACGACTATCCCAAGTACTGGGCCGAATGCTTCGGGCCAGCACCTTTCCTGCCGATGAGCAGGGAGGAGATGGATCTGCTCGGCTGGGATTCCTGCGACATCATCATCGTGACCGGTGATGCCTACGTCGATCACCCTTCGTTCGGCATGGCCATCATCGGCCGCCTGCTGGAAGCCCAGGGCTTCCGCGTGGGCATCATCGCCCAGCCGAACTGGCAGTCGAAAGACGACTTCATGAAGCTTGGCGAGCCGAACCTGTTCTTCGGCGTGGCCGCCGGCAACATGGACTCGATGATCAACCGCTACACCGCGGACAAGAAAATCCGTTCCGACGACGCCTACACCCCCGGCGGGTTGGCCGGCAGCCGTCCGGACCGCGCCAGCCTGGTGTACAGCCAGCGCTGCAAGGAAGCCTACAAGCACGTGCCGATCGTGCTCGGCGGCATCGAGGCTTCGCTGCGCCGCATCGCCCACTACGACTACTGGCAGGACAAAGTCCGCCATTCGATCCTGATCGACGCCAGCGCCGACATCCTGCTGTTCGGCAACGCCGAACGTGCGGTGGTCGAAGTGGCCCAGCGCCTGGCCAATGGCGAGAAGATCGAGACCATCACCGACGTACGCGGTACCGCCTTCGTGCGCCGTGACACGCCGCAAGGCTGGTACGAGATCGACTCGACCCGTATCGATCGCCCCGGCCGTGTCGACAAGATCATCAACCCGTACGTGAACACCCAGGACACCCAGGCCTGCGCCATCGAGCAGGCCAAGGGCGAACAGGAAGACCCGAACGAAGCCAAGGTGGTGCAGATCCTCGACAGCCCGAGCGTTACCCGGGAAAAGTCGGTGATCCGCCTGCCGTCGTTCGAGAAGGTGCGGAACGACCCGGTGCTCTATGCGCACGCCAACCGTGTGCTGCATCTGGAAACCAACCCGGGCAATGCCCGCGCCCTGGTGCAGAAGCACGGTGAGGTGGATGTGTGGTTCAACCCGCCACCCATTCCGATGAGCACCGAGGAAATGGACTACGTATTCGGCATGCCTTATGCCCGTGTGCCACACCCGGCCTACGGCAAGGAGCGCATCCCGGCCTACGAGATGATCCGTTTCTCGGTAAACATCATGCGTGGCTGCTTCGGTGGCTGCACCTTCTGCTCGATCACCGAGCACGAAGGCCGCATCATCCAGAACCGTTCCCACGAATCAATCCTCAACGAGATCGAGGAGATGCGTGACAAGGTGCCCGGCTTCACCGGCGTGGTTTCGGACCTTGGCGGCCCGACCGCCAACATGTACCGCATCGCCTGCAAGAGCCACGACATCGAGAAGCACTGCCGCAAGCCGTCCTGCGTGTTCCCGGGCATCTGCGAGAACCTCAACACCGACCACAGCTCGTTGATCGAGCTGTACCGCAAGGCCCGCGCCTTGCCGGGTGTGAAGAAGATCCTGATCGCCTCGGGCCTGCGCTACGACCTGGCGGTGGAATCGCCGGAGTACGTCAAGGAGCTGGTGACCCACCACGTTGGCGGCTACCTGAAGATCGCTCCGGAGCATACCGAGCGTGGCCCGCTGGACAAGATGATGAAGCCGGGCATCGGCACCTACGATCGCTTCAAGCGCATGTTCGAGAAGTTCTCCAAAGAGGCGGGCAAGGAACAGTACCTGATCCCGTACTTCATCGCCGCGCACCCAGGCACCACCGACGAAGACATGATGAACCTGGCCCTGTGGCTCAAGGGCAACGGCTTCCGCGCCGACCAGGTGCAAGCCTTCTACCCGTCGCCGATGGCGTCGGCCACGGCCATGTACCACTCGGGAAAGAACCCGCTGCGCAAGGTCACGTACAAGAGCGAAGGGGTGGAGATCGTCAAGAGCGACGAGCAGCGCCGCCTGCACAAGGCGTTCCTGCGCTATCACGATCCGAAGGGCTGGCCGATGCTGCGTGAAGCGCTGCAGCGCATGGGCCGTGCCGACCTGATCGGGCCGGGCAAGCACCAGCTGATCCCGCTGCACCAGCCGCAGACCGACACGTACCAGAGCGCGCGCCGCAAGAACTCGACCCCGGCCGGCAGCCACAAGGTGGGCAAGGATCAGAAGATCCTCACCCAGCACACCGGCCTGCCACCGCGGGGCAGTGATGGCAGCAAGCCGTGGGACAAGCGCGAGAAGGCCAAGGCCGAGGCATTCGCCCGCAGCCAGCAGGCTGCCAAGGAGCGTAAGGAAGCCGCCAAGGGTGGTGGCGGCAAGGGCAAGAAGCCGCGTCAGCCCGTCATCCCGCGCTGATTTTGCAGGCCGGTAGAGAAACCTGTGGGAGCGGATGAACCCGCTCCCACAGGTTAGGTGTTGGCCTGCTGATCGGGATCAGTCAGGCTTCTTGTCGACCCATTTGGGCAGCACCGGCGACTCGAACCGCTCCATCCCGTCCAGCAGCTCATCTGCCCGCTGCGCCAGCAACAGCATGGCCCGATGCTGCGGCCGCACGAAACCTTCTTCGACGATATGGTCGAGGAAGCCACCGAGCTTCTCATAGAAGCCATTCACATCGAGCAGCCCCAGCGGCTTGGCGTGATAACCCAGTTGCCCCCAGGTCCACACCTCGAACAGCTCCTCCAGCGTACCCAGGCCACCCGGCAAGGCGATGAAGGCGTCGCTCAGCTCGGCCATGCGTGCCTTGCGCGCGTGCATGCCGTCTACCACTTCCAGGCGACTCAAGCCCTTGTGGCCGATCTCGGCGTTCATCAGGCTTTCGGGAATGACCCCGATCACCTCGCCGCCCGCAGCCATGGCCGCGTCGGCGACGGTACCCATCAGGCCGACCGCACCTCCGCCGTAGACCAGGGTCAGGCCGCGGCGGGCAATGGCCTGGCCCAGCGCGATGGCCGCTTCACGGTAGGCAGGGTTGGCGCCGATGCTGGCGCCGCAGAAGACACATACGGAACGTACAGGCATTGCTCATCTCCAGTCACTCAGGGCGACAGGGTACGGCGCATGCCCGTCGGTTCCAAGGCTGGTTTCACTCCGGACGGGAGAATTCACAGCTGGCGCCCGTGGCACCGTGGGCGTAGGCGGCAAGCAGGCTATTCATGAAAGTTGAAAGGGACATTGCGATTGCTCCTAAATCAGTGGTTGTCCCATCGTCCATTAAAAGGGCATGATGTGCCCTTAGATTGGTTGTATACAATCCATTGAACAATTCTACTGGCTGGCCACTTGACACCCCCTTGACCCATATCAGCAGGGGGCTGAACGGTTTCAGGCAGTCTCGCAATTGATAAAACCCTGCCAAGGAGATTCATGATGTTTGCGAAAGCTGTAGCGGTATCCCTGCTGACCCTCGCCAGCGCTTCTGTCTTCGCAGCCGAGTGCAAAGTCACTATCGACTCGACTGACCAGATGTCGTTTAACACCAAGGACATCGTCATCGACAAGAGCTGCAAGGACTTCACCGTCGAACTGACCCACTCCGGCAACCTGCCGAAGAACGTCATGGGCCACAACGTGGTCATCAGCAAAGCAGCTGACATGCAGCCGATCGCTACCGACGGCCTAAGCGCAGGGATCGAGAAGAACTACCTGAAGGAAGGTGATGCGCGCATCATCGCCCATACCAAGATCATTGGTGCTGGCGAAAAAGACTCGGTGACTTTTGATGTGTCCAAGCTGGTTGCTGGCACAGAGTACGGCTTCTTCTGCTCGTTCCCAGGCCACATCTCGATGATGAAAGGCACTGTCACGCTCAAGTAAGCATGCAGTGAAAACCGGGGCCGCTTAGCGGCCCCGGTCGTTTTCACGGGGCGAACGGCAGTTCGCGCTTGTGCTGGGTCTTGCGGTAGGTGGCGACGATGATGTCGAACGCTGCCTGATCCACCGGCTGCCCATGGAGGAAGGCATCGATCTGTTGGTAGGTCACGCCATGGGACGCTTCGTCCGGCTTGCCCGGTTCCAGGTCTTCCAGGTCGGCAGTCGGCACCTTCTCCACCAGCGACTCCGGCGCGCCGAAGCTGCGTGCGATCGCCCGCACCTGGTTCTTCACCAACCCGCTCAGCGGCGCCAGGTCGCAAGCGCCGTCACCGAACTTGGTAAAGAAGCCCATCACCGCCTCGGCGGCGTGGTCGGTGCCTATCACCAGGCCTGCGCGAGCGCCGGCGATGGTGTACTGGGCGACCATGCGCGTCCGTGCCTTGACGTTGCCGACCACGAAGTCCACCAGGGTTGGCGAGCCGTTCTTCAACTCCGCCACTTCCGCTGCCAATGCACGCACGGCCGGGGCGATATCCACGGTGTGCACTTCATCGGCCTTGATCACCTCGAGGCAGGCCTGGGCGTCGTGCTCGTCATGCTGTACCTGGTACGGCAGGCGCACGGCGATGAAGGTGTAGGCCTGGTCGCCGGTTTCGGCACGCAGCTCGTTGATGGCGCGCTGGGCGAGCAGGGCGGCAGTCAGCGAATCGACGCCGCCGCTGATGCCCAGCACCAGGGTCTTGAGCCGGGCATTGGCCAGGCAGTCCTTGATGAACGCCACGCGCCGGGCGACTTCGGCCTCGAGCGCAGCGGCGTCGGCGAACGGCGGCTGTACTTTCAGCGCCTGGGCAATTTCCTGCTGAACCGCTTGCATGGGTTACTCCTTGCTGGGGACTTTGAATACGTGACGCAGGTAGGCGACGAAGTTGTGGTCACGGCACTGGGTCTTGGCGGCCTCGTCCGAAATCTTCGCCACCGGCGAGCCGTTGCAGTCGGTCATTTTAAGCACGATGTTCATGGGCGCCACACCCGGGATGTCACAGGTAAGGTTGGTGCCGATACCGAAGCTGACATTGATGCGACCGCGCAGGGCACGGAAGATTTCCAGTGAGCGGGTCAGGTTGAGCCCATCGGAGAACACCAGGGTCTTGGTCATCGGGTCGATACCCAGCTTCTGGTAATGGGCGATGGCCTTTTCCGCCCAGGCCACCGGCTCGCCCGAGTCATGCCGCAGGCCGTCGAACAGCTTGGCGAAGTACAAGTCGAAATCGTTGAGGAAGGCATCCATGGTGATGCAGTCGGTCAGGGCGATGCCGAGCAGCCCTCGGTACTCGCGGACCCAGCAGTCCAGGGCGGCGATCTGGCTGTCGATCAGCCGTGGGCCGAGTTGCTGGTGGGCCATGATCCACTCGTGGGCCATGGTGCCCAGTGGCTTGATATCCAGTTTCCAGGCCAGGTCGACATTGCTGGTGCCGACGAAGCGGCCCGGGAAGTCGTCGCGCAGCACACGCACCACGTCCTCCTGCACACGGCTGGAAAAGCGCCGGCGGGTACCGAAGTCGGCCACCTGCAGCTCGGCCAGCTCGTCGTCGCTGGCGTGGGCGCGCAGCCAGTCGAACTTGCGGTACAGCTGATCGCGGGCTTCGGCCAGGCGCATGCGCGGGTGCAGATGGCGGTTGCGCACCTCGCTGATGATGGCCAGTAGCGGCACTTCGAACAGGATCACGTGCAGCCAGGGGCCTTTCAGGCGCAGGTACAGCTGCTCGTTGTCGATGCCAAGGCGCACATAGCGCAGGTTGAAGCGGAACAGGCGCAGAAAGCGCAGGAAGTCGGGCTTGAGGAAGCTGATGCGTTCGAGGAAGGCCGGCTGGCCATCATCCAGCGTCAGGTCACTGAGACGTTCCAGCTGGTGGCGAATCTCGCCTAGGTAGGGGCGCAGGTCCTCGCCGTTGCGGCAGCGGAATTCCCATTCGACGTCGGCGTCCGGGTAGTTGTGTAGCACGCCCTGCATCATGGTGAGCTTGTAGAAGTCGGTGTCGAGCAGGTTGTGCACGATGCGCTCGGCGAATGCGCTCTCGCTCATCAAAGGTGGCTCCGGAAACGGCGAATGGTGGACATTGTGCCAGTCTTTTCGATCCTGTTGTGTCTGGGCCGGCCTCTCTGGGAGCGGGCGAGCCTGCGAAAGGGGCTTAACCGCCAAAACTAGTGGCTTTTTCCGTGCACCCGCTAGCCTTGAAACAGTGCTGCCTGTAGCAGTTGCGCACCAGCGGTGTGCACTTCGGTGACGTCCACTGTTACAGGGTGGTTGCACGTAAACACTTGCCGGGGTTGCAATGATGGCACTTGCTGGTTGCGCCTTGTCTGTACGTAGGGTGGCGCCTGCCGCGTGGCAGACGGTTGCACGCTCAATAAAGGAAAGGCCGTCGGTCGCCTTGGGGCGACCTCTGCAGTGTGTTTTCCCGGAAGACAAAACCGATGGCACGGCCCTTGCTCTGAGCACAGGGCTGAGAAGTTGTAGTGCCAACCAAAAAAAACTCTAGGAGCACCACCTCATGTCGCAGACGTTTTACAAGAAGGGTTTCCTGGCTCTGGCCATCGCCACGGCCTTGGGTGTTTCTTCGTATGTTCAGGCCGACGTCAAGATCGGCGTCGCGGGCCCGATGACCGGGGCCAACGCAGCGTTTGGCGAGCAATACATGAAAGGTGCGCAGGCCGCGGCGGACAAGATCAACGCCGCCGGTGGCGTGAATGGCGAGAAGATCGTCCTGGTGAAGGGCGATGACGCCTGCGAGCCAAAGCAGGCCGTGGCCGTGGCCAACCGCTTGGTCGACCAGGACAAGGTGATCGGCGTGGTCGGTCACTTCTGTTCCTCCAACACCATCCCGGCTTCCGAGGTGTATGACGAAGCCGGCGTGATCGCCATCACCCCCGGCTCCACCAACCCGCAAGTTACCGAGCGCGGCCTTTCTGCCATGTTCCGCATGTGCGGCCGTGACGACCAGCAGGGCATCGTCGCCGGCGACTACATCGTCGACGTGCTCAAGGGCAAGAAGGTCGCGGTGCTGCACGACAAGGACACCTATGGCCAGGGCCTGGCCGATGCCACCAAGGCACAGCTGGAGAAGCGTGGCGTCAAGCCGGTGCTGTATGAAGGCCTGACCCGTGGCGAGAAAGACTTCAGCGCCGTGGTCACCAAGATCCGTGCGGCTGGCGCCGACGTGGTCTACTTCGGTGGCCTGCACCCGGAAGCCGGCCCGCTGGTGCGCCAGCTGCGCGAGCAGGGCCTGAAGGATGTCAAGTTCATGTCCGATGACGGCATCGTCACCGACGAACTGGTGTCCACCGCCGGTGGCGCCCAGTACGTCGATGGCGTGTACATGACCTTCGGCGCCGACCCGCGCCTGCTGCCGGACAGCAAGGCGGTGGTGGAAGAGTTCCGCAAGGCCGGTACCGAGCCTGAAGGTTACACCCTGTACGCCTACGCTTCGCTGCAGGCGCTGGCCGCCGCGTTCAACGGCGCCAAGTCGAACAAGGGCGAAGACGCCGCCAAGTGGCTCAAGGCCAACCCGGTCAAGACCGTCATGGGCGAGAAGAAGTGGGACAGCAAGGGCGACCTGACCGTATCCGACTACGTGGTCTACCAGTGGGACAAGGACGGCAAGTACCACCAGCTGGAAAAACAAAAATAATAACGGCAGCTGGCCCGGACGCCGGTCCGGGCCATTGCCCCTGCGGTACCTGTCCTTATTCGGAGACCTGCACGGTTCTGCGCTGCCAGTCCCGCTTCATCCGTGGCATCTGGTAGTCGCTGCGCGTGCAGTCTCGCTCAGGTGAGATTGCGTTATGGATGGTATTTTCCTGCAGCAACTGGTCAACGGCCTGACCCTCGGGTCGGTCTATGGCCTGATCGCCATCGGCTACACAATGGTCTATGGCATCATCGGCATGATCAACTTCGCGCACGGCGAGGTGTACATGATCTCCGCGTACCTCGCGGCGATCAGCCTGGCATTGCTGGCTTACTTCGGTATCGAGTCGTTCCCCCTGCTGATGCTGGGCACGCTGTTGTTCACCATCGTCGTCACCGGCGTGTATGGCTTCACCATCGAGCGCATCGCCTACAAACCCCTGCGCAACTCCACCCGCCTGGCACCGCTGATCAGTGCCATCGGTATCTCGCTGATCCTGCAGAACTACGCACAGATCAGCCAGGGTGCCCGCCAGCAAGGCGTGCCGACCCTGCTCGAAGGCGCCATGCGCATCGAGGTCGGCACCGGCTTCGTGCAACTGACCTACACCAAGATCTTCATCCTGGTGGCGGCGTTCGTCGGTATGGGCCTGCTGACCTATGTGATCAAGTACACCAAGCTCGGCCGCATGTGCCGCGCTACCCAGCAAGACCGCAAGATGGCCTCGATCCTCGGCATCAACACTGACCGGGTCATCTCCTATGTGTTCGTCATCGGCGCGGTGATGGCCGCCCTGGCCGGCGTGCTGATCACCCTCAACTACGGCACCTTCGACTTCTATGCTGGCTTCATCATCGGTATCAAGGCGTTCACTGCCGCAGTACTGGGCGGCATCGGTTCGCTGCCTGGCGCCATGCTCGGCGGGATCATCCTGGGGATTTCCGAGTCGCTGTTCTCTGGCCTGATCAACTCCGACTACAAGGACGTGTTCAGCTTCTCGCTGCTGGTGATGATCCTTATCTTCCGCCCACAAGGCCTGCTGGGTCGCCCGCTCGTGGCTAAGGTGTGAACATGTCGATTGCCAAGATTGCCTCTGCCTCCGAAACCAACGGTTTCGATATCAAACGCAGCTTGCTGGAGACCCTCGTCGCTGGCCTGCTGGCGCTCATCGTTTTCGGCCCGATCGTCGGCGTGGTGCTCGACGGCTACACCTTCAACGCCGAACCACGCCGGGTGGCGTGGCTGGTCGGCGGGGTGATGCTCGGGCGCTTCCTGCTCAGCCTCTTCGTGCAGACCGCCGCCGGCCGGCGCATGCTCGAAGGCTTCGACAGCGGCGGCTCGGGCGTGCACGTCAACGCCCCGGACTACAAGTCGCGGTTGCGCTACATCATCCCGGCGCTGGTGGTGATCGCCATCATCTTCCCGGTGTTCGCCAACAAGTACCTGCTGACCGTGGTCATCCTCGGCCTCATCTACGTGCTGCTGGGCCTGGGCCTGAACATCGTGGTCGGCCTCGCCGGCTTGCTCGACCTGGGCTATGTGGCGTTCTATGCCATCGGTGCCTACGGCCTGGCGCTGGGTTACCAGTACCTCGGCCTGGGCTTCTGGAGCGTGCTGCCGCTGGCGGCCATCGCCGCAGCGCTGGCGGGGTGCATCCTCGGCTTCCCGGTGCTGCGAATGCACGGTGACTACCTGGCGATCGTGACCCTGGGCTTCGGCGAAATCATCCGCCTGGTGCTGAACAACTGGCTGTCGTTCACCGGTGGCCCGAACGGCATGCCGGCGCCATCGCCGACCTTCTTCGGCCTGGAGTTCGGCCGCAGGGCCAAGGACGGCGGGGTGCCGATCCATGAGTTCCTCGGCATCGACTACAACGCCAACCTCAAGTTCGTGTTCATCTACGTCGTGCTGTTCATCGTCGTGCTGGCGGTGCTGTACATCAAGCACCGATTGACCCGCATGCCCGTGGGCCGTGCCTGGGAAGCACTGCGCGAAGACGAGATCGCCTGCCGTTCGATGGGGCTGAATCACGTGCTGGTCAAGCTCTCGGCGTTCACCCTCGGTGCTTCCACCGCGGGCCTTGCCGGGGTGTTCTTCGCCACCTACCAGGGCTTCGTCAACCCGTCGTCGTTCACCTTCTTCGAATCGGCACTGATCCTGGCCATCGTCGTGCTCGGCGGTATGGGCTCGACCGTCGGTGTGGTGATCGCCGCCTTCGTGCTGACCGTGGCGCCGGAGCTGCTGCGCAGCTTCTCGGAATACCGTGTGCTGCTGTTCGGCGTGCTGATGGTGCTGATGATGATCTGGCGACCGCGTGGGCTGATCCGCATCAGCCGTACCGGTGTGACCCCGCGTAAAGGAGTGGCGCCATGAGCGACGAAATCATTCTCTCGGTCGACAACCTGATGATGCAGTTCGGCGGCATCAAGGCGCTCAGCGACGTCAGCCTCAAGGTCAAGCGCAACCAGATCTTCGCCCTGATCGGCCCCAATGGTGCCGGCAAGACCACCGTGTTCAACTGCCTGACCGGCTTCTACAAGGCCAGTGGCGGGCGTATCGAGCTGAACGTGCGCGGCAGCCGCACCAACGTCATCCAGCTGCTTGGCGAGCGCTTCCAGGCTGCGGATTTCGTATCACCTGCGCGCTTTGCCAGCCGCCTGTACTACAAGATGTTCGGCGGTACCCACCTGGTCAACCGCGCCGGCCTGGCGCGAACCTTCCAGAACATTCGCCTGTTCAAGGAAATGTCGGTGGTGGAAAACCTGCTGGTGGCCCAGCACATGTGGGTCAACCGCAACTTGCTGGCCGGGGTGCTCAACACCAAGGCCTATCGCAAGGCCGAAAGCGACGCCCTCGACCACGCGTTCTACTGGCTGGAAGTGGTCGACCTGGTCGACTGCGCCAACCGCCTGGCTGGCGAGCTGTCCTACGGCCAGCAGCGCCGCCTGGAAATCGCCCGGGCCATGTGCACACGGCCGAAGATCATCTGCCTGGACGAGCCGGCTGCCGGCCTCAACCCGCAGGAGACCGAAGCCCTGAGCCAGATGATCCGCGTGCTGCGTGACGAGCATGACATCACCGTGGTGCTGATCGAACACGACATGGGCATGGTCATGAGCATTTCCGACCACATCGTCGTGCTCGATCACGGCAACGTGATTGCCGAAGGCGCGCCGCAGGATATCCGCCACAACCCGACGGTGATCGCCGCCTATCTGGGTGCAGACGAAGAGGAACTGGTATGAGTGCACCCATTCTCGAACTGAAGGACCTGGACGTCTTCTACGGGCCGATCCAGGCGCTGAAAAAGGTCTCGATGCACATCAACGAAGGCGAGACGGTGAGCCTGATCGGTGCCAACGGCGCCGGCAAGTCGACCCTGCTGATGTCGATCTTCGGCCAGCCGCGGGCGGCGGCGGGGCATATCGTCTACCGGGGCACCGACATCACCCGCAAGTCGTCGCACTACATTGCCTCCAATGGCATTGCCCAATCGCCGGAAGGGCGCCGGGTGTTTCCCGACATGACGGTTGAAGAGAACCTGATGATGGGGACCATCCCCATCGGCGACAAGTACGCTGCTGAAGACATGCAGCGCATGTTCGAGCTGTTCCCGCGCCTGAAGGAGCGGCGTAACCAGCGGGCCATGACCATGTCCGGTGGCGAACAGCAGATGCTGGCTATTGCCCGGGCACTGATGAGCCGGCCGAAGCTGCTGTTGCTGGACGAGCCATCGCTGGGGCTGGCGCCGATCGTGGTCAAGCAGATCTTCGCGACCCTGCGCGAGCTGGCCAGGAGCGGGATGACGATCTTCCTGGTGGAACAGAACGCCAACCATGCGCTGAAGCTGTCGGACCGGGCTTACGTGATGGTCAACGGGCAAATCCGCATGAGCGGGACGGGGCAGGAACTGCTGGTCAACGAAGAGGTCCGCAACGCGTATCTCGGCGGGCATTGAGCGATAGCCGGGGCTGCACTGCAGCCCCTTTGTTCAATGTGGACAACTTGTCGCATATGTTTCTCGCGCCACGCTACGATCCCCCCGCAAGCCTTTGTTTCCACAGGGCAGATCTTGTCCACGATTAATGTGGAGCCGCCTGTGGAAAACATGGTGGCATCTCGCGCTATCCCTTTATTCACAAGGCCTGCAAGGCTCTGGTCATAATTTGATCAGTTACCCTCGGTGTCTGTTCTCAGCGGCATTTATTCACCGGTGAACGCCTTTGGATTGCGCTTGTTTTCCTGTGGATAACTCTGTGAAAAAGCATTGGACAGACCGCTGTAGGCGGCATGCTTGAAAGCGTTGCGCCATCACCGGAAAGCTATCCACCGACCCTGGCAAGCTGAAAGGGTTCCGCGCAGGCGACAAGTTGCCCCCAATCCGTGGGGAAAGCCTTGTGGATAACATGCGTATAGCTGGCGTCGAGCCCTCTGCCACAAGGGTTTGAAGCACATGATCAAAAAATGAACAGCGACCTCGACGGCTTGCTGCAAAGGCGCGTCGCGGGCATGCTGCAAAGCTGTCTAGGAAAACCTACCGTGAGGAATCGAGCATGACATCCACCGTATTCATTACCGGCGCGACTTCCGGTTTTGGCGAGGCCACCGCTCGCCGCTTTGCCGAAGCCGGCTGGAAGCTGATACTCACC
Organism: Pseudomonas vlassakiae; assembly: GCF_014269035.2. Classification (GTDB taxonomy): domain Bacteria; phylum Pseudomonadota; class Gammaproteobacteria; order Pseudomonadales; family Pseudomonadaceae; genus Aquipseudomonas; species Aquipseudomonas vlassakiae. The sequence continues at coordinate 26,470 of NZ_JABWRP020000030.1, read as the reverse complement.
GGCCGTCGCAAGGATCGCCTGGATGCCCTGTGTGCCGAACTGTCGGCCAAGACCGACGTGCACGGCCTGGTTGTCGACGTGCGTGACCGCAAAGCCATGGAGCAAGCCGTGGCCAACCTGCCGGCCGGCTTCGAGAAGCTTCGCGGCCTGGTCAACAACGCCGGCCTGGCGCTGGGTGTGGACGCAGCGCAGAACTGCAGCCTGGACGATTGGGAGACCATGGTCGACACCAACATCAAAGGCCTGATGTACACCACCCGCCTGCTGCTGCCACGTCTGATCGCCTACGGCCGTGGTGCGTCGATCCTCAACGTGGGTTCGGTAGCGGGCAACTACCCGTACCCGGGCAGCAACGTGTATGGCGGCACCAAGGCCTTTGTCGGCCAGTTCTCGCTGAGCCTGCGCTGCGACCTGCGCGGCACTGGCGTGCGGGTGAGCAACCTCGAGCCGGGCCTGTGCGAAAGCGAGTTTTCGCTGGTGCGCCATGGCGGTGACCAGGCCAAGTATGACGCCACCTATGCCGGGGCTGAGCCGATCCAGCCGCAGGACATCGCCGAGACCATCTTCTGGATCCTCAACCAGCCGGCGCACATCAACATCAACAGCCTTGAGCTGATGCCGGTGCGCCAGGACTTCGCGGGGCTGTCGATCGACCGCTCTACCAGGGACTGATCCGAGGGCCCTGCCACCAGACCTGTGGGAGCGGCCTTGCGTCGCGAAAGGGCTGCGCAGCAGCCCCGCGGTTTCAGCGCAAATGCATAAATTGCTGGGGCTGCTTTGCAGCCCTTTCGCGACGCAAGGCCGCTCCCACAGGGGAGGTGTCAGCTCAGGCGCTGCAAACCTTCCAGGCAGGTAGCAAGGTGATAAGGCGTAGTCGACGGCATGTCATGCCGGCTCACCGCCCCTTCACCATCCCGGCATTCATACCAGCCACCGGTATGCAGAAACTGCTGTTCCATCGCCTTCAACTGGACCAGCAGCTTCGCCTCATTCCCCGAGCGCAATGCCAAGGCCCGCAGGTATTCCGCCTGCGCCCAGATCCGTTGGGTCGCATCGAGCACGTTGCCGTCTGCATCGAGCATGGCCAGCACCGCCGCGTTGTTCACCCCGCACAACTCGGCATAGCCGAAGGCCCGCTCGAGCGACGCATGCAGCGGCGTGCCTCGCAGCAGTGGCGAGGTTTCCAGCAGGTAATACCATTCGAACTGATGCCCCGGCTCGAACCAGTTATCCACGGCGCCGAGCGGCTTCTCCAGCATGAGCCCATGTTGCGGCTCGATGAAGTGTTCCTGCAGGGCTGTGCACAGTTGCAGCAGCGACTGCTGCACGTGCTCGTCCTCGCGTACCGCCAGCACTTGCAGGAAGGCCTCGGCCAGGTGCATCTGCGGGTTCTGCAGCGGGCCGCTGCCGAGGTCGGCCCAGTCTTCGCCAAGGCTGGCTTCGTACAGGCCATCATCCCGGGCGAATTGCTCGTCGACCACTTCCAGGGCGGCATTGAGGGTGGCTTCCACCAGCCCTTCGCCGACCTTGCCCCAGTAGTGCGCGCAGGCAAACACGATGAAGGCGTGGGTGTACAGGTCCTTGCGCCGGTCCAGCGGCTTGCCCTCGGCGTCGATGCTGTAGAACCAGCCGCCATGCTCGGCATCGTGGAAGTGCTTCTGCAACGAACGGAACAGCGCCGCCGCCCGCTCGGCCGCCCCCGGTTGCTCGATACGGCTGCTGAACAGGTACAGCTGACGGGCACAGGCCATGGCCCGGTAGCGCTGCACCGGCAACGGACGGTGCTGGGCGTCGAGGGCCTCGTAGGGCAGGGCCATGTCGGCGTTCCAGCCCGGGCCTTGCCACAGCGGCACGATGCGTTCGGCGAAGTGCTGGTTGAAGCGGGCCAGTTCGGGCTGGTTGGGGTGGGGGTTGGGCATGTTGGCGCTCGTCGCATTCGGGCAGGGCGCCATGGTAGCAGAACTAGGGTTGTGGGTTGCCCAGCCCTTGCCAGTGGCGCGCGCCGACGAAGATGAAGCGCAGTTGCTGGGTGATCTTTTCCTGGGCGCTCAGCGCCTGTGGATAACCCGGCTCCGGGCTGTCGATCAGCTCCGGCAGGGTGGCGAACACGGTCTTCACCACCAGGTCGGCCATCACCGCCAGCGCGGCGGTGTCCAGGTGTTGCCAGCGCTTCATCCGCGCCAGGTCCGTGGCCAGGTCGTCGCTGATGTCCTGGCGCAGGCGGGCGATGGCCTGGCGCACGGCTTGCGAGCCGCCGTATTGCTCGCGGGCGAGAAACAGGAACTGGGCGCGGTGGGCGGCGACCACGTCGAGGAAGATGCGCACGGAAGCATCGGTGATGCCGCCAAGCTCGAATTCGTTTTGCCGCACCAGGCGGATGGTCTGGCGGAATGTGGCGTCGACCTCGGCGACCAGCGCCAGGCCCAGGGCGTCCATGTCGGAAAAATGCCGATAGAAACCGGTAGGCACGATGCCTGCCGCCTTGGCCACTTCGCGCAGGCTCACGCTGCCAAAGCCACGGCCGCTCTCCATGAGCTGGCAGGCGGCGTCCAGCAGGGCCTGGCGGGTCTGTAGCTTCTGTTCGGCGCGCGGCAGCATGGGGCGGGCTTCTGTGACGGTGAGGCTGGGCACTCTAGATAAAAAAACGAAGCCCGGTCAATGGACCGGGCTGGGAGGGGAGCAAGCGGTGTGACAGAGATTGTTCTTTTCGGCCATGGCGATCAGCTCACATGGCTGAGTTCAACCAGACGGTCCGAGCCACCTTCGGCCACACGGCCCGAGCGTTCGATCAGACGATCAGAGCCACCTTCGGCTACACGGCCAGAGCGTTCGATCAGACGGTCAGAGCCACCTTCGGCTACACGGCCAGAGCGTTCGATCAGGCGGTCAGAGCCACCTTCGGCTACACGGCCAGAGCGTTCGATCAGGCGATCGGAGCCACCTTCGGCTACACGGCCAGAGCGTTCGATCAGGCGATCGGAGCCACCTTCGGCTACACGGCCAGAGCGTTCGATCAGACGATCCGAGCCACCTTCGGCGACGGTTTTAAGCGGTTGGGCGATTTCAGCAGCGCTGGAACGCGATTCGGCGGTCAGGTGCTGGTCGGCAGCTGGCACAGCGAAGGCGTTGGCCGCAAGGATCGACAGGGTCAGGGTCAGCAGGGTGCGTTTCATGATTCGGTGCTCCTCTCGGGGGCTGGAAAGTGGGTACGAGGCCAATGCTACGCCCGGTGACGCCAGAGAGAAGTTCATACGGGTAATGGTAACAATCGACGCTATTGATAGCTTCGGCGGAGGTCTCTATCTCAGGTGTTTGAGGGTGTGTTGCGGCAATTTGCCGGTAATGGATCGAGGCGCCGGAATGCCTGGGATGAGCGCAAGAGCCGAGCAAGAAACCCGACAAAACTCGCTATGATGGCCGTTTGCGATAAAACCCAGCGGGTTTTCATCAGTCCCAGATACTGAGTGCCACCGTTACGCCTGCTTTGTGCCATGCCGTCAGGAGAATCACGCAATGACGCGTCCCGCCAGAATTTTCGTCTGGACCCTAGCCACCTTGTTCACCCTGCTGGCGATCCTGGTGGTGATCATCGCCACCTTCGACTGGAACCGCGTCAAGCCGCTACTCAACGACAAGGTATCCGAGGCCTTGCACAGGCCGTTCGCGATCAATGGCAACCTCGCCGTGCACTGGCGTACCGAGCCGGAAGAAGGCGGCTGGCGCGCCTGGGTGCCGTGGCCACACTTCATCGCCGAAGACCTGACCCTGGGCAACCCTGACTGGCTCAAGGAGCCGCAGATGGTCGGCCTGGAGCGCGTGGAGTTCCGCCTGGCGCCGTTGCCACTGGTATTCCAGCGCATCAGCATCCCGCGCATCGACCTGACCAAACCCACCGCCAGCCTTACGCGCCTGGCGGATGGCCGCGCCAACTGGACGTTCGACTTCGGGCCCAGGGACGAGAACGAGGAACCGTCCAGCTGGCAGCTGGACATCGGTGCCATCGGCTTTGACCAGGGCAATGTCAGCTTCGATGACCAGACGCTGAAGACCAGCATGAAGGTGCAGATCGACCCGCTGGGCAAACCGATCCCGTTCAGTGAAATCGTCGGCAAGGCCAGCGCCGAAAAGGCCGGCGGCGCGCAGGATTATGCTTTCGGGCTCAAGGCCCAAGGCCGCTACAAAGGCCAACCGGTGTCCGGTACCGGCAAGATCGGCGGCCTGCTGGCGCTGCAGGACGCCAGCCAGCCTTTCCCGCTGCAGGCCGATGTGCACATTGCCGATACCCATGTCGTGCTCGCCGGTACCCTGACCGACCCGCGCAACCTCGGCGCGCTGGACCTGCGCCTGCGCCTGTCCGGTGCCAGCCTGGGCAACCTCTACCCGTTGACCGGCGTGACGCTGCCCGACACCCCAGCCTATTCAACCGACGGCCGGCTCAGCGCCAACCTGCATGCCGCCGAAGGCGCGACCTTCAATTACCAGGGCTTCAACGGCAAGATCGGCGACAGCGACATCCATGGCGACCTGGCCTTCGTCGCCAGCCAGCCACGTCCCAGGCTCTCCGGCAACCTGGTGTCCAACCAGTTGCTGTTCAACGACCTGGCGCCGCTGATCGGTGCCGACTCCAACACCGAGCAGAAAGCTCGCGGCGGTGCCAGCAAACAGCCGGCCGACAAGGTGCTGCCGGTTGAAGAGTTCCGCACCGAGCGCTGGCGGGCCATGGACGCCGACGTCACCTTTGCCGGCAAGCGCATCGTGCACAGCGAAAAGCTGCCATTCAACGACCTGTCCGCCCACGTGATCCTCGACGATGGCCTGCTGCGCCTGGAGCCGCTGCGCTTTGGCGTAGCCGGTGGCAGCCTGGCTTCCAACATTCGCCTGGACGGCCGCAACGTGCCGCTGCAGGGGCGTGCCCAACTGACAGCGCGTGGCTTCAAGCTCAAAGAGCTGTTCCCCACCTTTGCGCCGATGCAGACCAGCTTCGGCGAGTTGAACGGCGATGCCGACATCAGTGGGCGTGGCAACTCGGTGGCGGCATTGCTGGGCACGGCCAATGGCAACCTGCGCATGTTGATCAACGATGGCGCCATCAGCCGCAGCCTGATGGAGATCGCCGGGCTGAATGTCGGCAACTACGTGGTCGGCAAACTGTTTGGTGACGAGGACGTGAAGATCAACTGCGCGGCGGCCGATGTCGGGATCAAGGACGGGCTGGCGACCACGCGGTTGTTCATCTTCGACACCGAGAACGCGATCATCTACATCAACGGCACGGCCAACTTTGCCAGTGAGCAGCTCGACTTGAAGGTCACCCCGGAGTCCAAGGGGCTGCGCTTGTTCTCGCTGCGCTCGCCGCTGTACGTGCGCGGGCCGTTCGTCAAGCCGAATGCCGGTGTGCAGGCGGTGCCGCTGGCGCTGCGCGGGGCAGGAATGGTGGCGTTGGGGGTGGTGGCCGGGCCGGCTGCCGGGTTGCTGGCGCTGGTAGCGCCCAGCAGTGGTGACGAGCCCAACCAGTGCACGCCGCTGCTGCAGCAGATGAAAGCCGGCAAGGCGCCGGCTGCGGTGAAAAAGCAGAAATAGCAAGGGGCCGCATGGCGGCCCCCAGTAATTACAACCCCTGAAGCAGGTCGGACATGTCGTCCGCGTGCTCTTCTTCCTGGGCCAGGATGTCTTCGAAGATCCGCCGGGTAGTGGGGTCTTTATCGCCAATGTACTGAATGATCTCGCGATAGCTGTCGATGGCAATCCGCTCTGCGACCAAGTCCTCCAGCACCATCTCCTTCAACGAATTGCCTGCCACGTACTGGGCGTGGGAGTTCTTGCTGAGGTTGTCCGGGTTGAAGTCCGGCTCGCCGCCCAGCTGCACGATGCGTTCGGCCAGTTTGTCGGCATGTTCGGCTTCCTGGTTGGCATGCTCCAGGAACTCGCTGGCCGCCACGCTGGCCTTGATCCCGCTGGCCATGAAGTAATGGCGCTTGTAGCGCAGCACGCAGACCAGCTCGGTGGCCAGCGACTCGTTGAGCAGGCGCAGGATTTCCTGGCGGTCGGCGTGGTAGCCCTCGGTCACCGCGCCTTGCTCGACATGCTGACGGGCACGTTCGCGCAGGGTTTGCACATCGGTCAGTTCAACGTTGCTCATGGTTATCTCCAAACAGATCAGGTCGGGTGGTCACGGTTGGCGGGACGCTCAAGCGCCATGGGCGGCTTTGCTGTCCTCTTCTCGTTGCTTGCAAGTCTTGAAGCCCTTGGCATCGACATGGCCGGTGGCGTCGAAGCGCACGTAGTAAGGCTGCTGGTGGCCGTCGCGGTTGAGGATGTAGTCGTTGCAGGTCCCGCCGTGCGGCAGGTCGATCACGTTCGACGGGCTGCCGCCAATGGCGATGACCTTCTGCATGGTCATGCCGTTTTCCACCTGCTTGACCAGCGGTTCGTCGCGGAAGGTGACGTAGTCCACCGGGTTTTCCGGGCGGTTGCTGCAGCCGGCCAGCGCCGCGCTTGCCAGAAGGATTGCCAGGGTCTGCTTGTACATGGTCCCGCTCCTTGCAAAGGGTCTGTTTGGCTTGGAACCCTGCGAAGCGCCAGGAGTTCGATTGCGGTGGTCATCGAAGCGGCGCTAGTGTTGGCTGGTCGTCCATGGAAAGGAGTTCAAGCCATGCAGCAGGCGTTGGCCACGCGATACCCGTTGGTGCTGGTGCCGGGCATGCTCGGATTTGTCCGGGTGCTGCTCTATCCGTACTGGTTCGGCATCGTGCCGGCATTACGCAAGGGCGGCGCCCAGGTGTTTCCGGTGCAGGTCTCGCCGGTGCATTGCAATGAGGTGCGCGGTGAGCAGTTGCTGGCGATCATCGAAGGCATCTGCCAGCGCACCGGTGCTGCCAAGGTCAACCTCATCGGCCACAGCCAGGGGGCGCTTGACGCACGCTATGCGGCGGCCAAACGGCCGGATCGGGTCGCCTCGGTCACCTCGGTGGCGGGGCCCAACCATGGCTCGGAACTGGCCGATCACCTTGAGCGCTCGGCGCCTGGGGATTCACCCCAGGGGCGCGTGCTCAAGGCCGTCCTGCATGGCCTGGCGGTGTTGCTGGTATGGCTGGAAACCGGCTGGCGGCGCGACCCGCTGCCGGTCGACGTGCATGCTTCGCATCAGGCCCTGACCAGTGCCGGCGTGGCGCTGTTCAACCAGGCTTATCCACAGGGGCTGCCGGAAACCTGGGGTGGGGAAGGCGCGTACGAAGTGAATGGCGTGCGCTACTACTCCTGGTCCGGCACCTTGCAACCGGGGCTGACCGACCAGGGGCGCAACCGCTTCGACGGCAGCAGCTATTTCTGCCGGCTGTTTGCGCGCAGTTTCGTCAGGGAAAAGGGCCATTGCGACGGCATGGTCGGGCGCTTCAGCTCGCACCTGGGGCAGGTGATCGGCGATGACTTTCCGCTCGATCACCTGGACATCGTCAACCAGTCGCTAGGCGCGGTGGGCAAGGGGGCCGAGCCGCTGCGGCTGTTCACCGAACATGCGGCGCGGCTCAAGGCAGCCGGGCTCTAGCCGCGTACTGGCGTGGCCCGGATGGCGCCCGGCCAAGGTCATCATGAAGGCCCATCGGTGCCCAGGCAAAATGTCAGAAACCTTGTCTACACTCAGGCACATGTCCGTGCATCGGGCGCGGAGTCAAGGAGACCACTCCATGAAAATGCTGCACATGCCCTTGCTGGTGTTGGCTGTGTTGTTCAGTGCGCAAGGATTTGCCGCCAACACGGCGCAACAGGAAAAGATGAAAACCTGCAACGCCGACGCCACGGCCAAGGCGCTCAAGGGCGATGAGCGCAAAGCGTTCATGAGCACCTGCCTGAAGAAGGATGTGCCGCAGTCGCAGCAGGAAAAGATGAAAACCTGCAACGCCGACGCCAGCACCAAGGCGCTCAAGGGTGACGAACGCAAGGCGTTCATGAGCGACTGCCTGAAGAAGAAGTGACCTGCGCCTATGCCTGTGTGCTGAAGGCTGGCAGACTGCGGGCAATCCCGCCGTCTGCCGTCGAGGCTGTATGACTTTCACCCCCCGCCAGATTACCCTGGCCAGCCTGATCATCGTCATGGCCGGCCTGCTGCTAGCTCTACCCCTGAAGTTGCTGCCCAGCCTGCTGGCCGGCCTGTTGGTGTTCGAGCTGGTGAACATGCTCACCCCGCGCCTGCAACCGCTGATCGCCGGGCAGCGTGCGCGCTGGCTGGCGGTGGCGCTGTTGGGGGTGCTGGTGGTCAGCGTCCTGACCCTGCTGATTGCCGGTGCCTTCAGCTTCCTGCTGCACGAAGCCGAGAACCCCGGGGCCTCGCTCGACAAGTTCATGACCTTGGTCGAACGCGCCCGCAGCCAGCTGCCTCCGTTCATCGAAGCCTACCTGCCGGCCAGTGCGGCGGAGTTCAAGGTGGCCATCGGTGACTGGATCAAGAGCCACCTGAGCGACCTGCAGCTGGTGGGCAAGGGCATGGCGCACATGTTCGTGACGCTGCTGATCGGCATGATCCTCGGCGCCATCATCGCCCTGCAGCGCATCCCCGACATTTCCCGGCGCAAGCCCCTGGCGGCGGCCTTGTTCGAGCGGCTGAACCTGCTGGTTCAGGCGTTTCGCAACATTGTCTTCGCGCAGATCAAGATCTCGATGCTCAACACCGCGTTCACCGGCATCTTCCTCGCCGTGGTGATGCCGTCGTTCGGCGTGCACCTGCCGCTGACCAAGACACTGATCGTGCTGACCTTCCTGCTCGGGCTACTGCCAGTCATTGGCAATCTGATGTCCAACACCCTGATCACCATCGTCGGCATGTCGTTGTCGATCTGGGTGGCGGCGGCGGCGCTGGGCTACCTGATCGTGATCCACAAGGTCGAGTACTTCCTCAATGCTAAGATCGTCGGCGGGCAGATCAGTGCCAAGGCCTGGGAGCTGTTGCTGGCGATGCTGGTGTTCGAGGCGGCGTTCGGCTTGCCGGGGGTGGTGGCAGGGCCGGTCTATTACGCCTATCTGAAGAGTGAGCTGCGGCGGGCCGAGCTGGTCTGACAGATCGCTGGGGCCGCTTTGCGGCCCTTTCGCGACACAAGGCCGCTCCCACATGATCACCATGGCTGCTGGGCTATAGGTAATCCTGTGGGAGCGGCCTTGTGTCGCGAAAGGGCTGCAAAGCAGCCCCAAAATGGCTCAGGCAGCGCCGTAGCGCTTGCGGGCCTCAATGGCCAACCCGCTACCGATGCTGCCAAAGATGTTGCCTTCCACATGCTGCGCATTCGGCAGCATCGCCGACACACTGTTGCGCAATGCCGGAATACCGCTCGAACCACCGGTGAAGAACACCGTATCCACCTGGCCCGCGCTCACACCAGCCTTGGCCAGCAACTCGGTCACACTGCCGCGCACGCGTTCCAGCAGCCCTTCGATGGCCTCCTCGAACAGCACCCGGGTCAGGTCCACACCGAGCTCGCGCTCGATACGGCTGAGGTCGACGCGGCGGCTGTCCTGCTCGGTCAGCTCGATCTTGCTGGCTTCCACTTCCATCGCCAGCCAGTGCCCGGCGCGCTCCTCGATCAGCTTGAACAGGCGATCGATGCCCAGGGTGTCCTCGATGTCATAGCGCATGCTGCCCAGTGCCAGCTGCGACTTCTGCGAGTACAAGGCGTTGATGGTATGCCAGGTCGCCAGGTTCAGGTGGTAGCTGGTCGGCATCAGCGCGCCGCTCTTCATCCGGCTGCCGTAGCCGAACAGCGGCATCACGCCCTGCAGGCTCAGCTGCTTGTCGAAGTCGGTACCGCCAATGTGCACACCGCCAGTGGCGAGGATGTCGCTCTGGCGCTCGGCCACCCGATGGCGCTCGGGTGACAGGCGGATCAGGGTAAAGTCCGACGTACCACCGCCGATATCGACAATGAGCACCAGTTCTTCAGCGCTGATGCCCGACTCGTAGTCGAACGCTGCGGCAATCGGCTCATACTGGAACGACACGTCCTTGAAGCCGATCTTGCGCGCCACCTCGGCAAGGGTGTCCTCGGCCTCCTGGTCGGCGGCCGGGTCTTCATCGACGAAGAATACCGGGCGACCCAGTACCACCTGCTCGAATTCGCGACCGGCGGCAGCCTCGGCACGCTTTTTCAGCTCGCCGATGAACATGCCGAGCAGGTCCTTGAACGGCAGGGCGCTGCCCAGCACGCTGGTGTCGTGCTTGATCAGCTTGGAGCCCAGCAAGCTCTTGAGCGAGCGCATGAGGCGGCCTTCGTAGCCTTCCAGGTACTCCTGCAGCGCCAGGCGACCGTACACCGGGCGACGCTCCTCGATGTTGAAGAACACCACAGAGGGCAGGGTGATCTTGCCGTCTTCCAGGGCGATCAGCGACGAAGCGCCCTCGCGGTGCCAGCCGACCGTGGAGTTGGAGGTGCCGAAGTCGATGCCCAGGGCGCGGGCCGGCGATACGTCAGACATGGGAAAAGGCTTCCGGAGGCAAAACGGCCGCGCAGTGTATGCGAGTTGGCTACAGAATCAAGACCGATCGTCTGCCTTGAGGCAACTCCAAGCGCACTTGAAAGGCTATGCTTGAGCCCTATCTTCAGATGCAATACGAAAATTCACATTGGTGATCCATAGATGGACTTCAAAGACTACTACAAGATACTCGGCGTAGAGCCCACGGCGGACGAGAAGGCGATCAAGGCCGCGTACCGCAAGCTGGCGCGCAAGTATCACCCTGACGTCAGCAAGGAACGCGACGCCGAGGAGAAATTCAAGGAGGCCAACGAGGCCTACGAGGTGCTGGGTGACGCGCAGAAGCGCGCCGAGTTCGACGAAATCCGCAAGTACGGCGGCCAGCATGGCCGGCCGTTCCAGGCGCCCCCGGGCTGGCAGAGCCGTGGCGGCGCAGGTGGCGCTGGCGGCGGCTTCGAAGGCGGCGACTTCTCCGACTTCTTCAGCTCGATCTTCGGTGCTCGCGGCGGTAACCCGTTCGGTGGCGGCGGCCGGCAACAACAACGCAGTGCCGGCAGGCGGGGGCAGGACGTGGAACTTGAACTGGCTATCTTCCTGGAAGAAACCCTCAGCAAGGAATCCAAGCAGATCAGTTTCCAGGTGCCGCAGACCAACGCGGCCGGCCAGCGCACCGGGTTCACCACCAAGACCCTGAACGTGAAGATCCCCGCCGGGGTCACCGACGGCGAGCGCATCCGCCTCAAGGGCCAGGGCGCCCCGGGTGTTGGCGGTGGTGCCAACGGCGACCTGTTCCTGACCGTGCGCATGGCGCCGCATCCGCTGTTCGATGTCGAAGGCCATGACCTGATCATCACCGTGCCGCTGGCGCCGTGGGAGGCTGCCCTGGGCACCAAGGTGGCGGTGCCGACCCTGACCGGCAAGATCAACCTGACCATCCGCCCCGACAGCCAGAGCGGCCAGCGCCTGCGGGTGCCGGGCATGGGCCTGGCGAACAAGCACGGCGAGCGCGGCAACCTCTATGCGCAACTGAAGGTGGTGATGCCGCCGGCATCCGACGCTGCCACCCGTGAACTGTGGACCCAGCTTTCCGAGAAAGCGGCGTTCGACCCGAGGACACAATGGAGTAAATGATCATGAGCAGCACCCTGATCGTTCAACTGGACATGCGTACCCTGTGTCAGGAAGCCGATATCACGGCTGACTGCGTGATCGAGATCGTCGAGCACGGCATTGTCGAACCTTCCGGGCGTACGCCGGAGGACTGGTTGTTCGACGATCAGGCGCCGCTTTTGGCCAAGCGCGCGGCGAAGCTGCACAAGGAGCTGGAACTGGAGTGGGAAGGGGTGGCGCTGGCGCTGGATCTGCTGCAGGAGGTGCAGCAACTGCGCAGCGAGAACAGCATGCTGCGCCAGCGGCTGGGCAGATTCATCCAGATGTAAGGTTTGCAGGCCCGGCCTCTTCGCGGCATGCCCGCTCCCACAGGTAATGCACAACCCTCAGGCTTTGTGCGATTCCGCAGGAGCGGGTTTACCCGCGAAGGGGCCAGCACAGCCCACACCCCTCTCAGCGGGGTTCCGCCCCCGGGTTCAGCACCAGCTGCATGAAGGTCAAGTCCAGCCAGCGGCCGAACTTCACCCCCACCTGCGGCATCTGCCCGCTCACCACGAAGCCCAGCCGCTCATGCAGGCGTACCGAGGCGGCATTGCCGCTTTCGATGGCCGCGACCATCACATGCTTGCCGCAGCCACGGGCGCGCTCGATCAGCGCCGCCATCAGCACCGGGCCCAGGCCCTTGCCACGCTGGTCGCTGCGCACATACACCGAGTGTTCCACGGTCAGGCGAAAACCTTCGAACGGCCGCCAGTCGCCAAACGACGCATAACCCAGTACGCCGGTGTCATCCACGGCCACCAGGATCGGGTAACCCTGCTGCGCCCGTGCTTCGAACCAGGCCTGGCGGTTGGCCAGGTCCACCGGGTTCTCGTTCCAGATCGCCGTGGTGTTACGCACGGCGTCGTTGTAGATGTCGAGGATGCCCGGCACGTCGGTGGCCAGGGCATCGCGGATTTCGTAACTCATGACAGCGTCTCGCAGGGTCGTTGGATGCAGATTAAATGGTTACCAGCCCCCGCACACCTTCGGCTTGCATGTTTTCACCGCGGCCACGCTGGATGATCTCGCCCCGGGCCATGACCAGGTACTGGTCGGCCAGTTCTTCGGCGAAGTCGTAGAACTGCTCGACCAGCAGGATCGCCATGTCGCCGCGTTCGGCCAGACGGCGGATCACCGCGCCGATTTCCTTGATCACCGAGGGCTGAATGCCTTCGGTCGGTTCGTCGAGAATGAGCAACCGCGGGCGGCTGGCCAGGGCCCGGCCAATGGCCAATTGTTGCTGCTGGCCACCGGACAGGTCGCCGCCGCGGCGTTGCTTCATCTGCTCCAGCACCGGGAACAGTTCGTAGATGAAAGCAGGTGCTTCCCGAGCCTCGCGGGCCGGGAAGCGTGACAGGCCCATCAGCAGGTTTTCCTCGACAGTCAGTCGCGGGAAGATCTCGCGGCCTTGGGGCACGTAGGCGATCCCGGCATGCACCCGCTGCTGAGGCTTGAGTGTGGTGATCGTTTTGCCTTCCCACTCGATGCTGCCTTCACGGGCCGGCACCAGGCCCATCAGGCAGCGCAGCAAGGTGGTCTTGCCCACACCATTGCGGCCCAACAGGCAGGTGACTTCGCCGACCTTGGCTTCGAAGGACAGGCCGCGGAGGATGTGGCTGCCGCCGTAGTACTGATGCAGGGTGTCGATTTTCAGCATGTCTTGTCCTTGGTATTGATCAGCGACCCAGGTAAACCTCGACCACCCGCTCATCCGCCTGCACCTGCTCCAGCGACCCTTCCGCCAGCACGCTGCCTTGGTGCAGCACGGTGACATGGTCGGCAATGCTGCCGACGAAGCCCATGTCATGCTCCACCACCATCAGCGAGTGCTTGCCGGCCAGGCCCTTGAACAGCTCGGCGGTGAATTCGGTTTCGGCATCGGTCATGCCCGCCACCGGCTCGTCGAGCAGCAGCAGTTGTGGTTCCTGCACCAGCAGCATGCCGATCTCGAGGAACTGCTTCTGCCCGTGCGACAGCAGGCCCGCCTGGCGCTGGGCCAAGGGCAGCAGGCGCAAGGTGGTCAGCACGTCCTCGATGCGCTGGCGCTGATCGCCGCTCAGGCGCGCGGCCAGGCTGGCCCATACCGACTTGTCGGTCTTCAACGCCAGCTCCAGGTTCTCGAACACGGTCAGTGCTTCGAACACCGTGGGCTTCTGAAACTTGCGGCCGATGCCGGCCTGGGCGATCTGGTATTCGCTCATGCGGGTCAGGTCGAGGGTGTCGCCGAAGAAGGCGCTGCCGGTGTCAGGGCGGGTCTTGCCGGTAATCACGTCCATCATCGTGGTCTTGCCGGCGCCGTTGGGGCCGATGATGCAGCGCAACTCGCCCACGCCGATGTACAGGTTCAGCGCATTGAGGGCCTTGAAGCCGTCGAAGCTGACGCTGATGTCCTCCAGGCTCAGTACCGTGCCGTGGCGGGTGTCGAGGCCGGCCTTACGGCTCTGGCCCAGGCCGATCGCCTCGCGGCCGCTGCCGAGGGTGTCGAACACAGGTTCCAGCATGAATTCCGGGTGGACCGGGGGCACGCCTCTCATGGCTGGCTCCTTTTCTTCAACAGGCCGACCACGCCCTTGGGCAGGTACAGGGTGACGAGAATGAACAGCGCACCGAGGAAGAACAGCCAGAACTCGGGAAACGCCACGGTGAACCAGCTCTTCATGCCATTGACCAGGCCGGCACCGAGCAGTGGGCCGATCAGCGTGCCACGCCCGCCCAGCGCGACCCACACGGCGGCTTCGATGGAGTTGGTCGGCGACATCTCGCTGGGGTTGATGATGCCCACCTGTGGCACATACAGTGCGCCGGCCAGGCCGCACAGCACGGCGCTGAGCACCCATACCAGCAGCTTGAAGCCGCGCGGGTCGTAGCCACAGAACATCAAGCGGTTTTCGGCATCGCGCACGGCGGTGAGCAGGCGGCCGAACTTGCTCTGGGTCAGGCGCCAGCACAGGTACAGGCTGGCCAGGAGCAGGCCGACGGTGAGCAGGAACAGCACCGCGCGGGTGCCCTGCGCGGCGATGTCGAAGCCGAGGATGGTGCGGAAGCTGGTGAAGCCGTTGTTGCCGCCGAAGCCTGTTTCGTTACGGAAGAACAGCAGCATACCGGCGAAGGTCAGCGCCTGGGTCATGATCGAGAAGTACACGCCCTTGATCCGTGAGCGGAAGGCGAACCAGCCAAACACCAGCGCCAGCAGACCGGGCGCCAGTACCACCAGGCACAGGGCCCAGGCGAAGTGCTGGGTGCCGGCCCAGTACCACGGCAGTTCGGTCCACGACAGGAAGGTCATGAACCCCGGCAGGCCGTCGCCGGCCGCCTGGCGCATCAGGTACATGCCCATGGCGTAGCCGCCGAGGGCGAAGAACAGGCCGTGGCCCAACGACAGCAGCCCGGCATAGCCCCAGACCAGGTCCAGGGCCAGGGCGACGATGGCGTAGCACAGGATCTTGCCTACCAGGGTGAGGGTGTAGGCCGAGACCTGCAGCGCGTGGCCCGCCGGCAGCAGCGACAGCAGCGGCAGGGCCACCAGCAACAGAACGACGACCGCGCCGATGGCCAGCGACAGCCGTGGCCCGGCTTTTTGCGTAGCGGTGACAAGCAGTGGCTGGTTCATCAGTCGATTACCCGTCCCTTGAGGGCGAACAGGCCTTGCGGGCGCTTCTGGATGAACAGAATGATCAACGCAAGGATGAGGATCTTGCCGAGCACCGCACCGATCTGCGGCTCCAGCAGTTTGTTGGCGATTCCTAAGCCGAACGCTGCCCAGAGGCTGCCGGCCAGTTGCCCGACGCCGCCGAGCACCACCACCAGGAACGAGTCGATGATGTAGCTCTGGCCCAGGTCCGGGCCGACGTTGCCGACCTGGCTCAGGGCCACGCCACCCAGGCCGGCGATGCCCGAGCCGAGGCCGAAGGCAAGCATGTCGACGCGCCCGGTGGAGACGCCGCAGCAGGCTGCCATGTTGCGGTTCTGGGTCACGGCGCGCACGTTCAGGCCCAGGCGTGTGCGATTGAGCAGCAGCCAGGTGAGCAGGACCACGGCGAGGGCGAAGCCAATGATCACCAGGCGGTTGTAGGGCAGCACCAGGTTGGGCAGCAGCTGGATGCCGCCGGACAGCCAGGCCGGGTTGCTGACTTCGACGTTCTGCGCGCCGAACAGCAGGCGGATGGCCTGGATCAGGATCAGGCTGATGCCCCAGGTCGCCAGCAGGGTTTCCAGCGGGCGCCCGTAGAGATGGCGGATCACCGTGCGCTCCAGGGCCATGCCGACCCCGGCGCTGACCGCAAAGGCCACCGGCAGGGCGATCAGCGGGTAGAACTCGATGGCGCCGGGGGCGTAACGCTGCAGCAGCACCTGGACCATGTAGGTGCTGTAGGCGCCGAGCATGAGCATCTCGCCATGGGCCATGTTGATCACCCCGAGCAGGCCGAAGGTGATCGCCAGGCCCAGTGCGGCCAGCAGCAGGATCGAGCCCAGCGACAGGCCACTGAAGGCCTGGCCGAGCAGCTCGCCGACCAGCAGCTTGCGCTTGACCTGGGCGAGGCTGGTTTCAGCAGCAGTGCGTACGCCCGGATCGCTTTCCGCGCCGGGCTGCAGCAAGGCTTCGAGGCGGGTGCGGGCCAGCGGGTCGCCGGTTTCGCCGAGCAGGCGCACCGCAGCCAGGCGCACGGCTGGCTCGCTGGCGCCCAGTTGCAGGTTGGCCAGGGCCAGGCCGAGGGCAGCGTGCACGGCGGCGTCCGGCTCACTGGCGAAGCGCCGGTCGAGGAAGGCCATCTGCGCTGGCTGCGCGCTCTTTTGCAGTTGCTGGGCAGCGGCCAGGCGCGTGGCGCTGTCATCGCTGAGCAACTGATGGCTGGCCAGGGCATTGTCGATCAGGCTGCGCAGGCGGTTGTTCAGGCGCACCTTGCGGGTGTCATCGGCGGCGATGCGGCCCTGGCGCAGGTTGTCCAGCAGCGGCAGGCGCGCGGCATCGGGTTGTGCCGCCCAGCTTTCGAGCAGTCGGGCCTGCTCGGCGGGCTTGGCGGTGAGGAAGAATTCGCCCTCGCCGGCCTGGGTGGCCAGGGGGATCAGCAGGAGCAGGGTGAGCAGCAGTCTGAGCATGCGGGCAATCCTGGAAATCGGCGGTGGATTCATCGCGGATGAATCCGTTCCTACAAGAACCCCGTAGGAGCGGATTCATCCGCGAAAGGGCTGCAAAGCAGCCCCAATGCACTCAGTTACCTTTCACCGCATAGTCCGGCCGCTTGTCGTTCCCTGGAATGAACGGGCTCCAAGGCTGCGCCCGCAGCGGCTGCTCGGTCTCCCAGACCACGCTGAACTGCCCGTCATCCTGGATCTCGCCGATCATTACCGGCTTGTGCAGGTGGTGGTTGGTCTTGTCCATGGTCAGGGTAAAGCCCGACGGCGCCTTGAAGGTCTGCCCGGCCAGCGCCTCGCGCACCTTGTCGACATCGGTGGACTTGGCCTTCTCGGCGGCCTGTGCCCACATGTGGATGCCCACGTAGGTGGCTTCCATCGGGTCGTTGGTCACGGCCTTGTCGGCGCCGGGCAGGCCCTTGGCCTTGGCATAGGCCTTCCAGTCGGCGACGAACTTCTGGTTGACCGGGTTATCCACCGACTCGAAGTAGTTCCATGCCGCCAGGTGGCCTACCAGCGGCTTGGTGTCGATGCCGCGCAGCTCTTCTTCGCCTACCGAGAAGGCCACCACCGGCACGTCGGTGGCCTTCAGGCCTTGGTTGGCCAGTTCCTTGTAGAACGGCACGTTGGAGTCGCCGTTGACGGTCGAGATGACCGCGGTCTTGCCGCCAGCGGAGAATTTCTTGATGTTGGCGACGATGGTCTGGTAATCGGCATGGCCGAACGGGGTGTAGACCTCTTCGATGTCCTTGTCGGCCACGCCCTTGCTGTGCAGGAAGGCGCGCAGGATCTTGTTGGTGGTGCGCGGGTAGACGTAGTCGGTGCCCAGCAGGAAGAAGCGCTTGGCGCTGCCGCCATCCTCGCTCATCAGGTATTCCACTGCCGGGATAGCCTGCTGGTTGGGCGCGGCGCCGGTGTAGAACACGTTGGGCGACATTTCTTCACCTTCATACTGCACCGGGTAGAACAGCAGGCCGTTGAGCTCCTCGAACACCGGCAGCACCGACTTGCGCGACACCGAGGTCCAGCAGCCGAACACCACCGCGACCTTGTCCTGGGTCAGCAGCTGGCGGCTCTTTTCAGCGAACAGCGGCCAGTTGGAGGCTGGGTCGACCACCACCGGTTCGAGCAGCTTGCCATTCACGCCGCCCTTGGCGTTGATCTCGTCGATGGTCATCAGCGCCATGTCCTTGAGCGAGGTCTCGGAAATCGCCATGGTCCCGGACAGCGAATGCAGGATGCCGACCTTGATGGTCTCGGCGGCCTGGATGCTCCAGCTCAGGCCCATGGCGGCAATAGATGCGCTGAGGGTAAAGGCCTTGATCAGACTGCGACGCTTCATGTGCTCTCTCTCCGCTGAGTTTTTTATGGTGTTGGCCAAGCGGGGAGGGCGTTGCAAGGGGTATGCCTAACGGCGGAAGGTGCGCAATAGAGGGGTTGTGCGAGGTGTTGGGGCGTTTGCAAGGTCCAGCGTGGTGCCTGGTGGATTTGCGTGCACAGGATTGGGGCCGCACAGCGGCCCCCTTACCATCAGCCGTTACGCACGGCCGAGCGCGGATGACGACGGCTACGCACGCCCTGATAGGTCACTGCCAGCAGCAGGAACCAGATCGGCGTCACCACCAGCGCCGAGCGGGTATCGGCTTCCAGGCTCAGCAGCACCAGGATGAAGGCGAAGAACGCCAGGCACACGTAGCACATGAACCGCCCGCCCGGCATCTTGTACTTCGAGGCCTGGTGCAGTGCACCGCGGTGCGTGCGGTATTTCAGGTACGACAGCAGGATCAGCGTCCAGACGAACATGAACAGCACCGCCGACACGGTGGTGACCAGGGTGAAGGCTTCGATCACGTTCGGCACCAGGTAGATCAGTACCGCACCCAGCAGCAGGCAGACGCAGGAGAAGTACAGGCCGTTGGCCGGCACCGAGCGGCTCGACAGTTTCTCGAACGCCTTGGGTGCATCGCCTTCCTGGGACAGGCCGTAGAGCATGCGGCTGGTGGAGAATACACCGCTGTTGGCCGAAGAGGCCGCCGAGGTGAGTACCACGAAGTTGATGATGCTCGCCGCCGCCGGCAGGCCGGCCAGCACGAACAGTTCCACGAACGGGCTCTTGCCCGGCACCACGTCGCGCCATGGGGTCACTGCCATGATCGCGATCAGCGCCAGTACGTAGAACACGATGATCCGCACCGGGATCGAGTTGATCGCCCGCGGCAAGGTGCGCTCGGGGTTCTTCGCTTCTGCTGCGGTGGTGCCCACCAGTTCGATGCCGACAAACGCGAACACGGCAATCTGGAAACCGGCGAAGAAGCCCATCAGGCCATTGGGGAACATGCCGCCGTCGTTCCACAGGTTGGCCAGTTGCGCGGTGCGCCCGCTCGGCGAAGTGAAGCCGGTGATCACCAGGTACAGGCCGGTGGCCACCAGGCCGAGGATGGCGACGATCTTGACCAGGGCGAACCAGAACTCCAGCTCGCCGAACATCTTCACCGTGACCAGGTTCAGCGACAGCAGCAGTGCCACGCAGGTCAGCGCCGGTATCCACTGGGGCAGGTCAGGGAACCAGAATTGCGTGTAGGCGGCGATCGCGACCACGTCGGCGATGCCGGTGACTACCCAGCAGAACCAGTAGGTCCAGCCGGTGAAGTAGCCCGCCCAGGGGCCGAGCAGGTCGGCGGAGAAGTCGATGAACGACTTGTAGTTGAGGTTCGACAGCAGCAGTTCGCCCATGGCGCGCATGACGAAGAACAGCATGAAGCCGATGATCATGTAGACGAAGATGATCGACGGCCCGGCCAGGCTGATGGTCTTGCCCGAGCCCATGAACAGGCCTGTGCCGATGGCCCCGCCAATGGCGATCAGCTGGATATGGCGGTTGGTCAGGTTGCGCTGCAGATGTGGCTCATCCGGCGCGTTGGGAGAAGTGTGCGTCATCAAGCGGCATTCCCTTGAAAGGTCAGTCTTCTTGTCAGAGGTAGCCGGCTAGGCTAACACGCTCGTGCCAGATCGGGGCGCGACAGATCGACTCGACTTTTGCGGTGCAGCATTCACCTGTGCCGGCCTCTTCGCGGCTGAAGCCGCTCCTGCAGATACTGCACAGCATTCAAGACCTGTTCAGATCGTGCAGGAACGGCTTTAGCCGCGAAGAGGCCGCTGCAGGCGAAAACTCAGGCGCTGGCCAGCACGCGGCGGCGCCGCACCACCAGGCTATCCACCACCCACATCACCACCATCGACACCCCCACCAACGGGAACATCAGGCCCAGCACCAGCATCACCCCCACCGCCGGCTTCCAGCGCGGCAGGTCATGGCGCAGCGGCGGCACACCCAGGCCACCCTCGGGCCGACGCTTCCACCACATCACCAGGCCGCTCACCGAACCCAGCAGGATCATCAGGCACACCAGCAGGATGACGATCTGGTTCAGCGCCCCGAACATCTTGCCCTCATGCAGCATCACGCCCAGCTCGGTAGCCCGGGCCACCGGGCTGTAATCGTGCCAGCGCACATCGGCCAGCACCTTGCCGGTGTATTGGTCGACATGCAGGGTGGCGTCGTTGCGCGGGTCATCGGCGAACACGGCGATGGTATAAACGCCTTCGGCAGTGGTCGGTGCGGTGATGCTGTAGCCTGGCTCGACCTGGCGCGCCGTGGCGATGTCTTGCACCTGCTGCAGGCTCACCTGTGGCGCAGCCGGCGCACTGTCCATCATGGGGTGCCCGGCATGCTCGGCATGGGCGCCGGATTGCGGCATCGGCGTGTTCTCCATCGCCCATGGCACGGTCTGGCGGTGGGCGCTGTTCAGTTCACGGGCTTGTTGGTCGGACTTGGGCACATCATTCCACATGGCCGCCGGAAAGCGGTTCCACAGATTGGCGTACTGCTTGCCCCACAGGCCGGTCCAGGTCATGCCGCTGACCAGCATCAGCAACAGCAGGGCAGAACCCCAGAACCCGGTCACTGCGTGCAGGTCGCGCCAGAACACTCGGCCTTTCGCCGCGAAGCGTGGCCACAGTACACCGGCACCGTTGCGCCCGCGTGGCCACCACAGGTACAGGCCAGATACCACCAGCACGATGCCCCAGCCGGCGGCCAGTTCCACCAGACGGTCACCGACCGTGCCGACCATCAGTTCGCCGTGCAGCGCGCGGGCAATCGCCTGCAGGTTCTGCTTGCCGTCCTGCTCGCCGAGGATCTTGCCGCTGTACGGATCGACGAACACGTTCAGCTCGCGGCCAGCGTCATGCACGACGAACTGCGCGCTGCGCTCGGCATTGATCGGCGGCAGGTACTGGCCGACATGGCCGTTCGGGTAGGCTTGCCGCACTTCGGCCAGCAGCGTGTCGGCACCCTGCCGGTGGTGACCGGCTTCGACCACCATCAGGTCACGGTACAGCAGCGGGTCGAGCTGCGGCTTGAACAGGTAGATGATCCCGGTGAGCGCCAGCAGGATCATGAAAGGGGCGACGAACAGCCCGGCATAGAAGTGCCAGCGCCAAGCCAGGTTGTAGAAGGAAACGCGCGTTCCGCTCATGGGAACCTCCTGTTTGACCAGCTGAAGGGCGCGCCCGAAGCCGCGCCCGTTGTTGTTGTCAGAAGCTGAAATCGACCTTGGTCCAGAAGGTCCTGCCTGGCTCGTTCACCGGCTGTGGATCATTGGCCGGGTAGCCGAACCCGGCATTCCCGGCCAGGTTCAGGTGCTCGGCGTAGGTCTTGTCGAACAGGTTGTCGACCCCTGCGCTGAGCTTGAGGTTGCGGTTCACCTTGTAGGCGCCGTTAAGCGAGAACACGCCGAAGCCGGCGCTCTTGTCGAAGTCCTTGCCGACCACGTTGCCCTGGTTTTCGGCGATGCGGTTCTGCGCTGCTACCAGGCGCCACAGGGCCCCGGCGCTCCAGCTGTCGCGGCTGTAGGTCAGGCCCAGGCGGCTTTCCAGCGGCGGCATCTGCGGCAGTGCCTTGCCGTCGCTGCTGTTCTTGCCCCAGGCGTAGGCCAGGGTGGCATCGGCCTTCCAGCGCTCGGTGAGCTTGTAGGCCGCGCCCAGTTCGCCGCCCATGATGCGGGCGTCGATGTTCTGCGCCTGGGAGCTGCTCATGCCCATCATCCCGGTGCGGTAGTCGAACAGGATGTAGTCACGAATCTGCCCGACGTAGCCCGAGGCCCAGGCGTCCAGGCGCTCGTCGCGGTACTGGATGCCAAAGTCGAGCTGGGTGGTCTTCTCGGGCTTGATGCTGTCGAAGGCGTTCACCGAGCCGGCAGGGCCACGGTCCGGGGAGAACAGCTCCCAGTAGTCCGGGAAGCGCTGGGCGTGGCCGAGGCCGATGTAGGTGGTGGCCGGCAGCGCTGCCAGGTCGTGCTCGTAGCGGATGAAACCGCTGGGCAGCGTGTCGGCGCGGGTGTCGCCGTTGGTGACGCTGTCATCGCGGAAGTCGCGGGCCGAGGCGCGGTCCAGGCGGGCGCCGGTGATCAGGCGATCTTCAGCGGTGGCGTACCAGGTCAGTTCGCCGAACGCGCCGTAGTTGTGGAAATCGGCGTCCTTCTCCCAGGGCTTGTCCTTGTAGGTGTCGATACCCATGGCGCTGCGTGCGCGGTGCTCGTTGGTCTGCGCGTCAATGCCGCTGACCAGTTGCAGGTCCGCCCAGCGCCAAGTGGCCTTGACCCGTGCACCCAGGGTGCGGCGGTCGACGGCGGCGGCCATGGGGCCGGCCATCATGCCGGTGCCCGAGGGCGTGCGCAGGCTGTAGTTGTCCATCACATGGTCGGCGTAGTTGTAGTAGACCTGCGCCTCGACCTTGTCGAGCACCTCGCCGAGGTTGGACTTTTCAAAGCGCAGGCCCAGGCTTTCGCGCTTGAACTGCGCGCCGTCCATGCCGCGGCCGGCATAGCGTGCCTCGCCGTCACCCTTGCCCGCAGTGAGTTCGAGCAATGTGTCCTGGTCGGGGGTCCAGCCCAGGGCCACATCGCCGTTCCATTTCTCCCAGCGCGACGGCACGCTGTCGCCGTTGCCATCGTGGTAGTCGTCCGAGTGCGACTGGTTGCCGACGAAGCGCGCATAGCCTTGGCGGTTGCCGGCCGCCGCATCGAGCACCTTGTCGAAGCGGCCGTTGGAGCCGGCCAGCAGGCTGGCGTTGACCCGGCTGCCGAGGGGGCCGAACTGCTCCGGCTCGCGTTCGAAGAGGATGGTGCCCGCCGAGCCGCCTGGCCCCCAGATCACGCTTTGCGGGCCTTTGATCACGGTCAGGCGGTCGTAGGTTTCCGGGGCGATGTAGGAGGTCGGGGCGTCCATGCGGTTGGGGCAGGCGCCGAGCATCACGCCGCCGTTGGTGAGGATGTTCAGGCGCGAGCCGAACATGCCGCGCAGCACCGGGTCGCCATTGGTGCCGCCAGCGCGGATAGCCGAGAAACCTGGAATGGTCTTCAGGTAGTCGGCACCATCGCTGGCCGGCACGGGTTGGCGTGGGTCCTTGGGGTTGGTGACCACGGTCAGCGGCGAACTGGGTGCCAGCGCGGTGATCACCGTCGGGCTCAGCTCGGCGTCGTGGCCTTCATGGCCAGGGGCGGCAGCCAGCGCCACAGGCGCGAGCAGCGAGCCGCACAGCGCGGCGAATGTGCCTCGCAGGGAGGGCGTTAAAACAGGGGTGCAGCCGTACATAATGATTCCAGTCGATCAGTCATGAGTGTGCGCGAAGCCTCCTGGCTCCGGGCGATAACGGGGGGTCAGACGCTGATCGAAAGAGGCGGCGCGCGGCTGCGCGCACCGGGGAACACGGCCTGCCGGGCATGGCCCTGGCGCGTGGGCGCGGGGAGGAGGGTGGGGGGAACTGCGCTGGCGACACTGAGCGGGCTGAGGGTTTGCGGCAGGGCGGGGCAGTTGAACAGCAGGCTGCAGTAACCGCACTTCTCCCACATCACATGCAGCTGGCCGTCGTTGCCGTGGCCGTGATGGCTATCGCCTGCGGCAGGCTCGGCCGGCATGGACATCGACATGTCCATCGGCATGCTCATGCCGGCGTGGTGGTCCATCGGCATCGACTGGGAAATCAGCGGGCCGATAAAGATCATCCACATGGCGAACAGGCTCAGCCAGCCGCCACCGACGCGCCTGCGTTCAGGGCGGGTGGTACTGCTGAAGCTGTTGCGCGGCAGGCTCATGCTGGCGAGCGCCGGTCAGCGAGGGTCAGTGCGCGTGTTCGTGAGCCTGGGGCTGGTCTGCCGGTGCCTGTTTCTGTACGGCCACTTCCACGGTGACGTCACCTGCTTTCTCGAAGTGCAGGGTCAGCGGGAAGCGCTTGCCGTCGGTAAGCAGGCTGCGGTCCTTGGGCTGCATCAGCATCACGTGGTATGCGCTGGGGGCGAACACCAGGTCTTTGCCGGCGGGCACTGCCACGCTTTGTACCTGCTGCATCTTCATCGCGCCGCTGGCGCTCATGGCGTGCTCATGCAGTTGCGCGTCATCGCTGATCGGGCTGTCGACACTGAGCAGACGGTCATCGGCCTTGCCGTTGTTGTGCACGACGAAATAGGCGGCGACGTTGGGAGCGTTGGGCGGCAGTTGCAGCGACCACGGGTGAGCGATGTGCAGGTCGCCCACGCTGTATTCATGGGCGTTGGCGTAGGCGCCGGGCAGCAACAGGGCAGCCAGTACAAGAGCTTGCTTGAGCATGGTGTGTCTCCGATCAGTGAGGTTCAGGCTGACAGCATGAAGAACTCAGACCAGCGGAGAGGCGCGGGGATTGAGCGCAGGCCAGAGCTGGCGCGGCGTCGGTTGGTAACTGGCGGGTGGTGGCTGGCGCCCGGCCAACAGCGTCGGCGGGTTGTGCAGCTGCGGCGGATAACCCGGCAGGGCCAGCAGCGGTGCAGCGCCCGAACAGCACCAGCAGTGCTGCATGGTGGTGTGCTGGTCGCTTTGCGTACCGAGGTCGATCTTGGCCAGGGCCTGGACATCGGCCTTGGCCTTGCCGGCCATGCTGGAACAGAAAGCCCCCCACAGCAGCTGCTCGGCCGGGCTTTTGGGCGCAGCAGAAGACAGCGGCATGGCCAGCAGGTTGAACAGCACTGCAAGGCAGGCTATCCAGGCAATGTGCCGACGTGGGGGCATGGAGAGATCCGGTCAGGAATCGTGGGCGCTATTGTACGGCGGAGTATAGGTAAAAATGGCAGGGTGCGGTGAAGTGACGCAGGCGGGGGTTGGGGCTGCGAAGCAGCCCCGGAATGTTCAAGCCTTGTTGCGGCCCATCAGGCCACGTACGGTCTCCTGCAGATCCGCAGGCAATACCACGACCTTGGCATTGTCGCTGCTGGCCAGGTTCTCCATGGCCCCGACATAACGCTCACCCAGCAGGTACATGGCCGGCACGGTCTCGTTGCCCACCGCTTGCTTGACCAGGCTGATCGCCTGCGCCGAAGCCTCGGCCAGGCTGACCTGTGCTTCGGCGTCCAGCCTGGCGGCCTGCAGGCGCGCCTCGGCTTCGAGGATCGCCGCCTGCTTGGCCCCTTCGGCGCGGGTCACGTCGGCTTTACGTTCACGCTCGGCGGCCGCCTGGCGCTCCATGGCCAGTTGCATGTTCTGCGATGGCTTGATGTCCTGGATCTCCACCGAGCGCACGGTCACGCCCCAGTCTTCGGTCTGCTCGGACATCGCTTCACGTAGCCGCGCCTTGATCTGTTCGCGGCTGGACAGCGCTTCGTCCAGGTCCATGGCACCGACGATGGCGCGCAGCGAGGTCATGGTCAGGCTGGTGACGGCGAACGAGAAGTTCTGCACGCCATAGGAGGCCTTCTGCGGGTCGACCACCTTGGCGAAGCACAGCGCGTTGGCGACGATCACCGCGTTGTCCCTGGTGATGATTTCCTGCTCCTGCACGTCGAGGATGATGTCCTTGGTCGGCAGTCGGTAAGCGACTACGTCCATGTACGGGATGACGATGTTCAGGCCAGGTTTGAGGGTGCTGTGGTAGCGGCCCAGGCGCTCGACGATCCACTCCTCGCCCTGGGGCACGATACGCACCCCCTTGAACACGGTGATCAGGACGAACAGGGCGATGGCGCCGACAACGATGAGGCTGGTCATGGTGCAAACTTCCTTTTAGATGCTAATTCAGGCCCGGACGACCCGGGCGGTGTTGCCTTCGATGGCGACGAGCCGCACACGCTCGCCTGCCGGGATGTCGCTGTCGGCGACGCAGGACCATTCCTCGTTGCCGAGCAGCGGCTTCTGGAAACGCACGCGGCCTTTCTGGAAGGGCGAGACGTTGCTGGTCAGCAGCCCGACCTCACCGATCACGCTGTCGGCGGTCCAGCGCACGTCCGGTTGCTTGCGCTTGAACAGCTTGAACCAGAGGAACGTGGTCACCGAGGAGAACAGCACCCACAGCAGCACCTGCATATCCAGTTGCAGGGCGGGGGCGGCCAGGGCGATGAGAGAGACCAGCACGGCACCGATGCCGAACCAGATGATGAAGAACGTGGGCAGGACCAGTTCGAGCAGGATCAGGCCGATACCGAAGACCAGCCAGATCCACCATTGCATTTCCATATGGGTGACGCCTTCCGGAGGGGAGGGGCAAGTTTAGGGCGAGGGGCGGCAGAACGCTATTCAGACGACTTCGAATAGAGAGGTGGGAAAATTCTGGTTTTTGCTGGGTTTGCAAGAGTAAAGGTGTGGCGGTTGGGGAGGTAAGGCGGGTAGGAGCGCATTTATCCGCGATGCGCCGCCCGCGCGGCGC
>NZ_JABWRP020000003.1 GCF_014269035.2 Pseudomonas vlassakiae | reverse complement strand
GGCCGCTCCCACAGGCTCGAGGTCAGATCAGGCTCAGGAACGCCTGGCGCCAGCTAGCCTTGGCAGGCACGGCCAGGAAGTTCGGGTTGAGCAACGACTCGCGGGCCGGGTAGCGGAACGGCTGGCCATCCAGACCAATCACCTCGCCCCCGGCACCCTCCAGCACACCCTGCGCCGCCGCCGTGTCCCACTGCGAAGTCGGCGCCAGGCGCGGGTAGCAGTCGACGCTACCTTCGGCCAGCAGGCAGAATTTCAGCGAGCTACCGATATTCGCCAGCTCCAGGTCACCCACGGCAGCACTCAGGCCAGCCAGCAGCGCCTCTTGTTGCGCACTGGAATGACGACGGCTGGCCACCACGGTAAAGCGGCCACCGGCAGGCGGCGCATTGCGGACCTGAATGGGCGAAGCCTCGGCGCCAGCATCAGCACGCCAGGCACCCAGGCCACGGCCGCCGAAATAGCAGCGCCCGTTGGTCGGCATCGCCACCACGCCAAACACCACCTCGCCGTTCTCGACCAGCGCGATGTTGACGGTGAACTCCTCGCTGCCGGCGATGAATTCCTTGGTGCCGTCGAGCGGATCGACCAGCCACCAGCGGCTCCAGCCCTGGCGCTCGGCCAGCGGGATATTGCAGTCCTCTTCGGACAGCACCGGAATCTGCGGCGCCAGCGCCAGCAAGCCATCGGCGATAACCCGATGCGCCGCGAGGTCGGCAGCCGTCACCGGCGAATCGTCGGCCTTGGTGGTCACCCTCACGTCGGCGCGCCAGAACGGCAGGATGGCCTCGCCGGCCTGCTGGGCCAGCTTGACCACTTCGTGCATCAGTTGCAGGTCGTTCATGCTTCGAGCAACCCCCGCTGGATCAGCAGGTCACGGGCCAGGTACAGCGCCGCCAACGCCCGCCCTTCGGTGAACTGCGGGTGCATGGCCAGGGCCGAAAGTTCGCGCAGGTTGACCTTGTCGACCCGCATCGGCTCCGGCTCGTCGCCCTCCAGGCGCTCCTCGTAGAGGTCGCTGGCCAGCACCACCTGGATCTTCTGGCTCATGTAGCCTGGGGACAGCGACAGCTCGGTCAGATGCTCCAGCTGGCGAGCGCCAAAGCCGGCTTCTTCCTTGAGCTCACGGTCAGCCGCGGCCAGCACGTCCTCACCCGGCTCGATCAGGCCTTTGGGCAGCGACAGCTCATATTCGTCGGTGCCGCCGCAGTATTCCTCCACCAGCACCGCGTGCTCGGCGTCGAGCATGGCGACGATCATCACCGCGCCGTAGCCGTTGCCTCGGCCGACCAGGCGCTCATAGGTACGCTCGTTGCCATTGCTGAAGCGCAGTTGCACGGCCTCGACCCTGAACAGGCGACTGCTGGCGACGATCTCGCGACTGAGGACGGTGGGTTTCTGGCGCATGGGGCAGCTCCTTGGCGTGAACGCGTTACTATACCGTGGCTTGCCGACTGATCGAGAGTTTCCCATGCCTGTTCTTCCCTGGTCTGCCATCGATACCGTCCTGCTGGACATGGACGGCACCCTGCTCGACCTGCACTACGACAACCGCTTCTGGCTCGACCACCTGCCCCAGCGCTACGCCGAGCTGCACGGGGTCAGCCGGGCCATGGCGGAAATGGAACTGCAACCGCTGTTCGAACGCAATGCCGGCACGCTCAACTGGTACTGCCTGGACTTCTGGAGCCGCGAGCTGCAATTGCCGATTCGCGAGCTCAAACGCGAAATCGCCGACCTGATCGCCCTGCGGCCCGATGCCGATACCTTCCTTGCTGCTATCCGCAAGGCCGGCAAGCGCGTGGTGATGATCACCAACGCCCACCGCGATTCACTGTCGCTGAAGCTGGAGCGGGTGGAATTGGCGCCGTATTTCGAGCGGCTGATCAGTTCGCACGACTACGGCTACCCGAAGGAAAACCCGCAGTTCTGGGACGCCTTGAAGGCGGATATCGGCTTTGATCCGCAGCGCAGCCTGTTCATCGATGACACCCTGGCCATCCTGCGCAGTGCGCGGCGCTTTGGCGTGGGGCACCTGCTGGCGGTGCGCCAGCCGGACAGCAAGGCGCAGCCGCGCGATACCGAGGAGTTCGCGGCGGTCGAGGATTACCGGGAATTGCTGGTCGGCCTGTAAGGGCCCTTCGCGGATAAATCCGCTCCTACAGAAATTCGTGATCTACTGTAGGAGCGGATTTATCCGCGATGAGGCCGGACCACGCAGCAAAAATCAGTCAGGAATGCGCAATACCTGCCCCGGGTAGATCTTGTCCGGGTGCTTGAGCATCGGCTTGTTGGCCTCGAAAATCTTGTTGTAATGGCTGGCATTGCCGTACACGACAACGGAAATAGCTGACAGCGTGTCACCCTTTTTCACGGTGACAAACCTTGCCGCCGCCACGACCGGCCCGGTCACGGTGATCTGGTCATCGACACTGGCCACCCCTTCGATATTGCCGGCGGCAAGAATGATCTTCTCTTTCTCCTCCTGGCTGCCCACCTCGCCCTTGAGGATGACCGTGTCACCCTCTACAGTGGCCGAGATGTTCGGGTTGCCCAGGCCGACACTTTCCACGTGTTTCTTCAGCTGCTCTTCGGCCTTGGCATTGCCGGGAGTCAGCAGGTCGATCAACTTCTCGCCGGCTTCCTTGACGAAACTGAACAGGCTCATGACGCGCTCCTTGTTGACGTAAACCCTGGAGCCAGGAGTCTAGGCCAGGATTGCCGCGCCTGCCCCGCTGCGACCAATCGACGCGGTCTATCAAGGCATAGACCCTAGCGATTAGACGCGACCGGCCCACGGGCCTAGGCTGGATGCTATCAAATAGCCGCCGGTAGTCAGCCTCCTGATGCAAAGCAAACCTCCGGTCTGCGCGGCCAACCTGCCTCTGGCACTGCCCGCCGCCAGCAACACCTACGACTACGTCCAGCTCAGCGATGGCGCAAGCGCCTGCACGCCACTGGCCGAAGAGGTCGCCCTGGCCATTGCCTACAACGGCCTGAACCAGGCGGTCATGCTGGTCAGCCCTACCGACCTGGAAGACTTCGCGGTCGGTTTCAGCGTTGGCAGCGGCATCGTCGAAGGCACTGCGGAAATCTACGACCTGAAACTGTCCGGCAGTGGCTCGGCGATGTATGCCGACCTGGAAATTTCCAGCCGTGCGTTCTGGAACCTGAAGAACCAGCGCCGCCAGCTGGCCGGAACCAGCGGCTGCGGCCTGTGCGGGGTGGAAGCCCTGGAACAGGCGCTGCCAGAGCTGACCGCTCTGCCTGGCGCGCCGTTGCCGCCGGCGCAGTGGCTGGCGGGCCTGCGCGAACGTATCGATGCGTTCACGCCGCTGGGCCAGCACTGCGGTGCCGTGCACGCCGCGCTGTTCATGAACGCCCAGGGCGAACTGCTGATGGGCCGCGAAGACATTGGCCGGCACAACGCCCTCGACAAGCTGATCGGCGCCCTGCTGCGCCAAGGCATCAGCACTGCGGGCGGCCTGGCCATCGTCACCAGCCGCTGCAGCCTGGAGCTGATCCAGAAAGTGCTGCGCGCCGGCATCCAGACCCTGGTCAGCCTCTCGGCGCCCACTGGCCTGGCCCTGCAATGGGCGCGCAAGCACAACCTCAACCTTATCCATCTGCCCAAACACAGTGCACCGCGGGTCTACAGCCCTGCGGCGGAGTCGTAACAGTCGTGACCTCGTACCAGCAACTCCCGGACAACACCCCTGCCTCCACTCCTCGATACCAGCCCTACCACGGCCCTGCCGGTGGTTGGGGCGCGCTGCGCAGCGTAGCCAAGGCCTGGGTCGGCAGCGATAACGCGCTGAAGAACATTCGCGCCCTGCTCAAGACCAACCAGAACGGCGGCTTCGACTGCCCCGGCTGCGCGTGGGGCGACTCGCCCGAGAGCGGCATGGTCAAGTTCTGCGAGAACGGTGCCAAGGCGGTCAACTGGGAAGCGACCAAACGCCGTGTCGACGCGGCGTTTTTCGCTCGCTACAGCGTCAGCGCATTGCTGCAGCAAAGTGACTACTGGCTTGAGTACCAGGGCCGCCTGACCGAGCCAATGGTCTACGACGCACAAACCGATCGCTACCAGCCGATCAGCTGGGATGCCGCCTACGCCCTGATTGCCCGTGAGCTGAACAAGCTGGCCACGCCCGACCAGGCCGAGTTCTACACTTCCGGCCGGGCCAGCAACGAAGCGGCTTATCTGTATCAGCTTTTCGTGCGGGCCTATGGCACCAACAACTTCCCCGACTGCTCGAACATGTGCCACGAGGCCAGCGGCGTGGCCCTGAGCCAGAGCGTCGGGGTCGGCAAGGGTACCGTCACCTACGACGATTTCGAGCACGCCGATGCGATCTTCGTCTGGGGCCAGAACCCGGGCACCAACCACCCACGCATGCTCGACCCATTGCGCGATGCGGTGAAACGTGGCGCCCAGGTAGTCTGCGTCAACCCGCTCAAGGAACGTGGGCTGGAGCGCTTCCAGCACCCGCAGAACCCGCTGGAGATGCTGACCAACAGCGACCGGCCGACCAACACCGCATTCTTCCGCCCGGCACTGGGCGGTGACATGGCCTTGCTGCGCGGCATGGCCAAGTTCGTCTTGCAGTGGGAGCGCGAAGCCCAGGCCAACGGCGAGCCCGCCATCTTCGACCATGTGTTCATCGCCGAACACGGCCATGGCGTGGACGAATACCTGGCAGCGGTTGACGCCACCTCCTGGGAGCACATCCAGGCACAATCCGGCCTGACGCTGACCGACATCGAGCTGGCTGCGCGCATGTACTGCCGTGGCAAGCGCGTGATCATGTGCTGGGCGATGGGTATCACCCAGCACCGCCACTCGGTGCCGACCATCCAGGAAATCGTCAACCTGCAGATGCTGCGCGGCAACATCGGTGTGCCGGGCGCCGGCCTGTGCCCGGTACGTGGGCACAGCAACGTGCAAGGCGATCGCACCATGGGTATCAACGAGCGGCCGCCAGTGGCGCTGCTCGATGCCATCGAAAAACGCTTCAACTTCCCGGTGCCGCGACATCACGGCCACAACACCGTGGAGGCGATCCACGCCATGCTCGATGGCCGTTCCAAAGTGTTCATCGGCCTTGGCGGCAACTTCGCCCAGGCCACCCCAGACACCGAGCGTACCGCCAAGGCGCTGCGCAACTGCGAACTCACCGTGCAGATCAGCACCAAGCTCAACCGCAGCCACCTGATCCACGGCAAGCAAGCACTGATCCTGCCGTGCCTGGGCCGCACTGACATCGACCTGCAGGCCGACGGGCCTCAGGCAGTCACCGTGGAAGACTCGTTCAGCATGGTTCACGCCTCGAATGGCCAGCTCAAGCCGCTTTCCCACCAGATGCGCTCGGAGCCTGCCGTGGTCGCCGGTATCGCGGCCGCCACCCTTGGCAAACACCCGGTGGACTGGCACTGGCTGGTGGCCGACTACGCGCGCATTCGCGACCTGATTGGCGACACCATTGCCGGATTTGCCGGTTTCAATCAGCGCCTGGCTCACCCGGGCGGCTTTTACCTTGGCAACAGCGCCGGCAGCCGTCAGTGGAAGACCAGCACCGGCCGCGCCAACTTCAAGGCCAACCTGCTGCCCGACACCCTGATCGACGAGCGCGTTCGTGCCAGCGGCCAGGTGCCGGACCTGATCATGCAATCGATGCGTTCCCACGATCAGTACAACACCACCATCTACGGCCTGGACGACCGCTACCGTGGCGTGCGCGGGCAGCGCGAGGTACTTTTTGCCAACGAGGCCGACATCATCCGCCTGGGCTTCCAGCCTGGGCAGAAGGTCGACATTGTCTCGTTGTGGGGAGATGAACATGTGCGCCGTGTGCACGGCTTCACATTGCTGGCCTTCGACATCCCGGCCGGGCAGGCGGCGGCGTACTATCCGGAAGTGAACCCGCTGATTCCGCTGGAAAGCATCGGCGACGGCAGCCATACGCCGACGTCCAAATTCGTTGCCATCAAACTGGAACGCGCGCGGGACGACGGCCGTATCCTGTAACGGAAGCGCCTCGGCAAAAACCAAAAAAAGCCCTGAACCGCGAGGTCCAGGGCTTTGTCACAAATACCTCTGACAAGCAAAAAACGATAAAGTTTCATAGCAAATACAGTAACTTAGAGAATTGTGTACAACTCGTGTTACTCGTCGGATTTTCGTTGCCAGCCGCTCACCTTAGCCTCAAATTCGCCATCGTCATCCCTATGAGGCTTTCTCGATGAAGAAGTACTCCTCGATTCTGTTGTTGTCTTTCAGCTTGCTCAGCGGCGTTGCCATGGCAGGCGGCAATACCGAGGCTGGCATTGGCGGCGCATTGGGTGGGGTACTCGGCTCCGTAGTGGGCAACTCCATCGGTGGTAGCACTGGCGGTGCCATTGGTGCCGGCCTGGGCGGTGCGGCCGGCGGTGCCCTCGGTGCCGACAAGCGCCAGCGTGGCGAGGCCGCCATCGGCGGCGCCCTGGGCGCTGCAGGCGGTAACGTGGTAGGTCGCTCGATGGGCGGCACCACCGGTAGTTACATCGGTGCGGCCGCAGGCGGCGGTGCTGGTGGTGCGCTGGGTAACTACATGGGCAACAAGGCCGATGAAGACGAGCGCCATGACGAGCGTCGCTACCGTCGTGACTACGACGACCGTCGCCATTACGACCGTGGCCACCACTATGGCCACCGCAAGCACCGTCACTGGCGTGACTGATACCTGAGGCTCAGCCTGCGGGTAAAAAGAGCCCTGCCCTCACCGGCAGGGCTTTTTCATGCCTGCAAATCGAGTTGCAGGCCGGCCAGGATTACCTGCAACGGCTCGGGCAGCGGCACCGGCCGGCCGCTGGCGCGCTCGATGAATACCTGCACCACCGTCCCCGCCGCGCACGCATCGTTTTCCCCCGGGCGGTAGAGCGCCAGGCGGTACTCCACCGTACTGCCCGCCAGCCGCGTCACCCCAAGGCCAACCTCCAGCACATCCGGGAAGCCCGGCAAGGCGAAGAAGTCTGCCGCCGAACTCACCACGAAGGCCGCCAGCTCGCCATCGCGCAGGTCTAGATCCGCCTGTTCAACCAGGAAGGCCTGGATGGCAGTTTCGAAGTAACCGTGCACGGTGGCGCCGGCAATGTGGCCGTTGATGTCATTGTCCTGGGGACGGGTGAGGATCGGGTGGAAGTGGGAGAAGGCCGTGCGGTTGGGGGATTCGGTCATGAGTTATCCACAATTGGTTACTTCAAAGAGAAGCTTCCCACAACAAGTGAGGAAGGCCTATAGTCGCAATCAACTATAGATTGCATAGCATGGTGTATCGCCAATGAACCCGAGAATCACACCAGTGCCTACTCATCAGCTGGACCATGCAAACCTTAGCCGAATGGCAGAATCAGGCCGAATCAATGCAACGCATATTGTAGGGCAGCCCGGAGGCTGGGCAGTCCAGGTTGACGTCAACCATCAGGAACATGTGCTGATTGCCCAACGCAGTGGCAATGTCAGGCTGTTCAAGAAATTCGAAACCTTGGTGACCTACCTGCTCGACCTCGGCATTGACCATTTCCAGGTCGATGCGTCCACCTTCGACCCTAGCCAGCTGAGCACCTATCAACGCCCTGACCGTGCTCAGGCACTAAAGCGAGCCCATGAGGCAGCAGCCTATGAAGGCTGGTTTGCCGAACAGGTCGAGGCAAGCCTCAAAGATGCATCCCCTGTGATCGAGGATGATGATGCGGAGCGGCAGCTCGATGTCTTGCGCGCCAACCTCAAAGCCAAGATTCGCTGATGCGCCTGGTTTGGCGAGAAATGGCGCTCAAAGACCGTATTCGCATCATGGAGCACATTTCCGAGGACAACCCTGCAGCTGCCATAGTGTTGGACGAGACGTTCAGAGACAAGGCGCGGCGCGCTAGCCTGGCACCTACGCTGTATAAGGCCGGCAGATGCCCAGGCACGAGAGAAATTGTCGTAAGGTCGAATTATGTGATGATTTACCGAATCATGGATGACCGCATAGAAATCATACGCATCCTCCATGCACGGCAGCAGTGGCCGTGACCCAGATACAAAAAAGCCGCCCGAATGGGCGGCTTTCTCGTTACGGCTGGGGCCAGCTTACAGCTTTGGACCCGCTGCCTTGATCGCATCGGAAACTTCGAACTTCTTGAAGTTCTCGATGAACAGTTTGGCCAGGCCTTTGGCTGCCTCGTCGTAGGCAGCTTTGTCAGCCCAGGTGTTGCGTGGGTTGAGCAGCTCGGTTTCCACGCCCGGTACGGCCTTTGGCACGTCCAGGTTGATGATGTCCAGGTGCTCGGTTTCGGCGCCGACCAGAGCACCGCTCTGGATAGCGGCGATCACGCCACGGGTGGTCGGGATGCTGAAGCGCTTGCCAACACCGTAGCCACCACCGGTCCAGCCGGTGTTGACCAGGTAGACCTTGGAGCCGAAAGCGTTGATACGCTTGATCAGCAGCTCGGCGTATTCACCCGCCGGGCGCGGGAAGAACGGCGCGCCGAAGCAGGTGGAGAAGGTCGACTTGATGCCGCCGCCCGAACCCATTTCGGTGGAACCGACCAGCGCGGTGTAGCCGGACAGGAAGTGGTAGGCCGCCTGCTCGTTGTTCAGGATCGAAACCGGAGGCAGAACACCGGTCAGGTCGCAGGTCAGGAAGATGACTGCGTTCGGCTCGCCACCCAGGTTGGCCTCGGCGCGCTTGGCGACGTGCTCCAGCGGGTAGGCAGCGCGGCTGTTCTGGGTCAGGCTGACGTCAGCGTAGTCGGCGTGCTTGTTGGCGTCGAGCACGACGTTTTCCAGCACCGCACCGTGCTTGATGGCTTTCCAGATGACCGGCTCGTTCTTCTCGGACAGGTCGATGCACTTGGCGTAGCAGCCGCCTTCCATGTTGAAGACAACGCCTTCGCCCCAACCGTGCTCGTCGTCACCGATCAGGTAACGGCTTTCGTCGGCCGACAGGGTGGTCTTGCCAGTGCCGGACAGGCCGAAGAACAGGGTGACATCACCCTCTTCGCCAATGTTGGCAGCGCAGTGCATCGGCAGCACGTCAGCGGCCGGAAGCAGGAAGTTCTGCACCGAGAACATGGCTTTCTTCATTTCGCCGGCGTAGCGCATGCCAGCGATCAGCACTTTCTTCTGGGCGAAGTTGATGATCACGCAACCATCGGAGTTGGTACCGTCACGCTCAGGTTCGCAAACGAAGTTGGCGACGTTGAGGATCTGCCACTGGTCGCGACCAGCCGGGTTGAACTGCTCCGGGTTGATGAACAGGCAACGACCGAACAGGTTCTGCCAGGCAGTCTGGGTGGTCATTTTCACCGGCAGGTAGTGCTCGGCAGCAGCGCCTACGTGAACGTAGGAAACGAAGTGATCCTGGGCGTTGTTGAACGCCTCGACGCGGTCCCACAGGGCATCGAACTTGTCGGCCGGGAACTTGCGGTTGATCGGGCCCCAGGCGATGGCGGCCTGGGTGGAAGGTTCTTCGACGATGAAACGGTCAGCCGGCGAGCGACCAGTACGGTGGCCAGTTTCGACTACCAGTGCGCCAGTATCGGCCAGCACGCCTTCACCGCGGGACAGCGCTTCTTTAACCAGCTCATCGACGCTCAGGTCGGTGTACACGGTGTTGTTGGCTTGCGTCATGAGATACCCCATCCGGCCCGAGGCCGAGTGCTCCAAACGTTTTGTAGTTGTCTCGAAAAAACTACTACAGCGAAAAAAGTGGCCGGATTATGCCAGAAACGCCCAAAAAAAGTAGGCCCCTCCTGTCAGAACCGCTCTTTTGCGCAATTCGACAGGAGATTTCCCTGAAATTAAACGTTTCAGTGGCGAGTTTCTGACGCCGCTTCCGTGCCGCCACCGGCAAACAGTTGCGCAACATCGCTGGCATCGAAGAAATAGCGCTCGTTACAGAACTGGCAATCGATCTCTACCGTTCCGCCGCACTCCTCGACCAGCGCCTTGGCATCCTGTTCGCCCAAACTGACCAGCGCATTGCCGGAACGTTCGCGCGAGCAACTGCATTTGAAGCGCAGCGGCTGGATGTCGAACAGGCGTACCGCGTCCTCGTGGTAAAGACGGTGCAGCAGGGTTTCGTTGTCTTCCGACCATTCTTCGGGCTTGAGCGTCTTGGCCAGGGCAATCACATGCTGCCAGCTGTCTTCACGTTCCTCATCGTCCGGCTGGCGGTCGCGTGGCAGTTGCTGCAGCAGCAGGCCACGGGCCTTGCCGCCTTCGGCATTGAGCCAGAAGCGGGTGTTGAGCTGCTGCGACTGCACGAAGTAGTTGGTGAAGCACTCCGACAGGTTGGCACCGTCCAGGTCGACGGTGCCCTGGTAGCGCTGGCCTTTGATGGGGTCGATGGTCAGGGTCAGGTGGCCGCCGGGCATCAACTGCTCCAGGGTAGCGTCGGCCGGGATCTGCTCCGCTTCGTAGCGGGCCATGCCACGGATGTCGCGCTCGCCCGAGCATTCGACCATCAGCAGCGGGATCGGACCTTCGGAGCGCGCCTGCAGAATCAGCAGGCCGTCGAACTTCAGCGCGCCCACCAGCAAGGCGGTGGCGGCCATCAGTTCGCCAAGCAGTGCCTGCACCGGCTGCGGGTAATCATGACGCGCCAGCACCGCGGCGTAGCTGTCATCGAGAGACACCCACTCGCCGCGCACATCGCGCTCGTCGAAGATGAAACGTTGGGTGAAATCGGTATCAGGCAAATCGCTCATAGGTTTTGGCTATCTGAAAAATGATGACAAAATGGTTACACGGGATTTCGAACTACTGCGCAATCCCGTGGTAGAACGCTCACAAGGCGCTCTGATTCCCGTTGGCAATAGAGGTATTTTATGGACAATCGACCACTGTTCCAAGCAAGGTGGTCCTGGGGGCCATTGGCAGCCTGTACGCTGCTTCCCATCGCTCTACTGTGTTTCTGGTTATGGCCTATTGGCCAGATCCTGTGCCTGACTTTCGACGAGTGGCTATTCCACAGCCTGAACGCGCCTCTGGCCGACCACACGGCCTGGCGCTACATCTGGACCGTCGGCAGCCTGCGCCCCTTCGACATCGTCGTCGGCCTGATCCTTCTGACCATACTGATCCGCGGCAACTGGGTGTTCAAGGCCAGCCAGGTTCGCGAAGCCTTCTTTGGCTTCATGGTCACGCTGCTCCTATTAGTGGTGATTCGCGCGCTGTTTTCCAAGTGGGTGGATGCAATGGGTTGGCAACACGACAGCCCATCGATGGTGTTCGACAACGTGGTACACCTCAGCAGCTACTACCCGAACCTGGAAAAAGCCTGGGAGCTGAAAGACCGTTCAAGCAACAGCTTCCCGGGCGATCATGCCTCGGTGCTGCTGATCTGGGCCTTGTTCATGAGCCTGTTCAGCCGCCGGCTTGTGCAGCAACTGGTGGTCTGGGGCCTGGCGTTCCTGTTCATGATGCCGCGGCTGGTGGCCGGAGCACATTGGGGACAGGACGACTACATCGGTGGCCTGCTGATGGCAGTGCTGGCGCTGGGCTGGAGCTGCCATACGCCGTTGGCAGCCAAGGGCAGTGCCTTGCTGCTGCGCTGGACCGCTCCGCTGTTTGCCTTTGCCAGGAAGTTACCGTTGGTCGGGCGATTGGCAGTAATCCGCTAGACCACTGGGGCTGCCTTGCGGCCCCAGCTATTCAAAGCTCCCGTGTAACTGGTGAATCTGCCGCCGCTGCTTCTTGTTCGGGCGGCCATCCGAAGTAACCCCCATCGCCCCCGCCTTGCGCATCTCGGCCGCCTGCTCGCGGCGGCGCACGCTGTCCTCGGTCTCTTCATACAATGTCTGCGCTTCTGGCGCTCCACGCCGCACCACCGACAACGCCTTGACCACGACCGTGCGCTCGTCGAACCCGGTACGCAGTACGAACTCATCTCCTACCCGCGGCTCCTTGCCCGGCTTGCAGCGCTCACCCCGGCAGTGCACCTTGCCGCTCTCGATGGCCGCCTTGGCCAGCGCACGGGTCTTGTAGAAGCGCGCCGCCCACAGCCACTTGTCCAGGCGGACCTTGTCGTCATCCTCGGCTTTTTGTGCCATCTCGTTTCCTCGAATTCTGTCTTTCATCGAACTGTACTACCGTAACTGACGGATGCAAAAAGTCCCCGCCGTGCTTACAGTTCACCACCTTATCCGCAGGGTGTGCTTCGTGAAGAAATTTGACCATCTGACAGTCATCGGCCTGCGCGAGTGGGTGGCCCTGCCCGACCTTGGCGTGGCAGGCCTGCGCGCCAAGATCGACACCGGTGCCAGCACCTCCAGCCTGCATGCCACCGAGGTCGAACCGTTCGAGCGTGACGGCCAACGCTGGGTACGCTTCACCGCCCACCTGGGTTCGGTGGTGCAACTGCGCCACCGCCGCTGTGAAGCTCCGCTGGTAACCATGAAGACCATCAAGAGCTCCAACGGCCAGGCACAGACCCGTTACGTGATCCGCACCACGCTGGCACTGGGCGATGCGGTCTGGGAAGTCGAATTCACCCTGGCCTGCCGCAAGAACATGCGCTATCGCCTGCTGCTGGGCTCCAAGGCGCTGATACATGGCCAGCTGGTGGTCAACCCC
This sequence comes from Pseudomonas vlassakiae, assembly GCF_014269035.2. Classification (GTDB taxonomy): domain Bacteria; phylum Pseudomonadota; class Gammaproteobacteria; order Pseudomonadales; family Pseudomonadaceae; genus Aquipseudomonas; species Aquipseudomonas vlassakiae. The sequence goes on along the minus strand of NZ_JABWRP020000003.1, from coordinate 420,726 downwards.
GGCTTGAAATATGTACAAGACAAACCGGCCTATCCGGCCACCCTCTCCCCTGTCACAGGTGCTGCATGAAGATCGCTGTGCTGTCGCGCAATCCGCGTCTGTATTCCACCCGCCGTCTGGTCGAAGCCGGTACCCAGCGGGGCCATGAAATGGTGGTGATCGACACCCTGCGGGCCTACATGAACATCGCCAGCCACAAGCCGCAGATCCACTACCGCGGCAAACCGCTGGAAGGCTTCGATGCAGTGATCCCGCGCATCGGCGCCTCAGTGACCTTCTACGGCTGCGCGGTGCTGCGCCAGTTCGAGATGATGGGCGTATACCCGCTGAACGAATCGGTGGCCATCGCCCGCTCGCGCGACAAGCTGCGCTCGCTGCAGCTGTTGTCGCGGCGGGGTATCGGCCTGCCGATCACCGGTTTCGCCCACTCGCCGGATGACATCCCCGACCTGATCCAGATGGTCAATGGCGCACCGCTGGTGATCAAGGTGCTGGAAGGCACCCAAGGCATCGGCGTCGTGCTGTGCGAGACCACCAAGGCAGCCGAGTCGGTGATTGAGGCATTCATGGGGCTGAAGCAGAACATCATGGTTCAGGAATACATCAAGGAGGCCGGGGGTGCGGATATCCGCTGCTTCGTGGTGGGCGACAAGGTGATCGCCTCGATGAAGCGCCAGGCCAAGCCGGGGGAGTTCCGCTCCAACCTGCACCGCGGCGGGGTGGCCAGCCTGATCAAGATCACCCCTGAAGAGCGCATGACCGCCATTCGTGCCGCCAAGGTGATGGGGCTGAGCGTGGCGGGTGTGGATATCCTGCGCTCGAACCATGGGCCACTGGTGATGGAAGTGAACTCGTCGCCTGGGCTGGAAGGGATCGAAGTGACCACCGGCAAGAATGTGGCCGCGATGATCATCGAGCACCTGGAGAAGAATGGCGGGCCGAACCAGACGCGGACCAAGGGCAAGGGCTGAATCAAGCCTGTACCGGCCTCATCGCGGCTAAAGCCGCTTCTACAGGGATTGCGCAATACCTGTAGCAACGGCTTTAGCCGCGATGAGGCCAGAGAACCTCAAACAGCATTGCGCGGCAACAACAGCCCCAATGGCAGCCTCACCCGCGCTTCGATCCCGCCACCGGAGCGATTACGCAACTCGACATTGCCGCCATGCTGCGCCGCGATCCGCTTGACGATGGCCAAGCCCAGCCCGGTCCCCTTGCCCCCGCGGGCACGATCCCCGCGAATGAACGGGTTGAAAATGGTTTCCAGCTCGGATTCGTCGATCCCGGTACCCCGGTCAAGCACGCTGAGCACCACATAGGGTGCGCTCTCGTCCCCCGACACATAGGCCGCCACCTCGACGCCCTTGCCAGCGTGATGCAAGGCATTGCCGATCAGGTTGCCGAGCATGCGCTTGAGCGAAACCCGACGCAGCGGGAATGGCGGAATAGGCTCCAGACACAAGCGCACGCGCTCTTCCGGCTGGTTATAAGGCGCCACCACCTCGCGCACCAGGTCGGCCAGGTCGACCTCCTCCACCGGCTCGTCCCGACCATCGCGGATGAACGCGAGGAACTGATCCAGAATCGCGTCCATGTCCTCGATATCGCGGACCATGTCGTCACTCAGCTCGTTGTCACTGTTCAACAACGACAACGACAGGCGCAGGCGCGTGAGCGGGGTCCGCAAGTCATGTGAAACCCCCGCCAGCATGAGTTCCCGCTCACGACCAGCCTGCTCGACATCTTCAGCCATCTGGTTGAAGGCCCGGTAAACCTCGGTCATCTCGCTGGGCGTGTCGCTGATCGGCAGGCGCACGCTGCGCCCCTGTCCCAGCTGCCGGGCGGCGAACACCAGGCGTTTCAATGGCTGGTTGAGCTGGCGCACGAAGATCCATGCCGAGGCAGTGGACAACAGGCCAATGGCCAGGAACCAGCCCAGCACGTTCCAGATCTTCTGCCCACGCAGCGGATGCGGGTACAACGGCACTTTCAGCCAGCCCGGGCCCAGGCTCGGTGCGTTCACCCACAAGGCGGGCGGCGCATGGATGCGCAGCCGCACTTCGGTATCTTCGCCCAGCTCGGCCTGCATCTGCCGCTGGTAGATCTCGCTGTAAGGCCAGTGCTGTTCACCCTCCGGCACACCGGAACCGGTAACCCGGATCAGCCCGGCGGCTTCGGCGATCTTGTCGCGGTTTTCCTCATCCGCCGCCCAATAGGCGCGAAGGGTCAGCGCCACGCCGTGGCTGTACTGCCGATCGACCAGTACGTCCTCGTTCATCAGCAGGTAGACCAGCGTCAGTGCCTTGGAGAACAGGACAACGATCAACACCAGCCACAGGGTGCGGGCAAAGAAGCTTTGCGGGAACCAGAGCGGCGTTTTCATCGACGGCGAAGCATCATTTGCCAGCGTTTCCGTCTGGCACGAACACATAGCCGACGCCCCAGACCGTCTGGATGTAGCGTGGTTTGGACGGGTCCGGCTCGATCATGCGGCGCAGGCGCGAGATCTGCACGTCGATGGAGCGCTCGAGGGCATCCCACTCGCGGCCACGGGCCAGGTTCATCAGCTTGTCGCGGGTCAGCGGCTCGCGCGCATGCATCACCAGCGCCTTGAGCACCGCGAATTCGCCGGTGGTGAGCATGTGCACTTCGTCGCCACGCTTGAGCTCGCGGGTGGCCAGCGACAGCTCGTAGTCGCCGAAGGTGACCGACTCGTCCTCGCTGCCCGGGGCGCCCGGCACGCTCGGTGCCTGGCGGCGCAACACGGCCTTGACCCGCGCCATCAGCTCGTCCGGGTTGAACGGCTTGCCCAGGTAGTCGTCTGCGCCGAGTTCAAGGCCCTTGATGCGGCTGAGCTCGTCACCTTTGGCGGTGAGCATGATGATCGGGATCTGGTTGTTCGACTGGCGCAGGCGCTTGCAGGCGGACAGGCCGTCTTCGCCTGGCAGCATCAGGTCGAGCACCACCAGGTTGAACACCTCGCGCGCCAACAGGCGGTCCATCTGTTCGGTGTTGGGCACCGCACGGGCGCGGTAGCCCTTGCTGGTGAAGAAACGTTCCAGCAGGCTGCTGAGCCCCGGGTCGTCGTCGACGATGAGAATCTTGTCACCTTCAGCGGTGTTTGCGGTGCCGGTCATGAATAACTCCTCTGATATCGCCGCGCATTATGGCGTAGCCACTGCTGCACGTTGCGTGAGCATTGTTAGCAGATTTTTCCCCGGGCGCCAGTTCCGGCTGGCCGGGCGCCATCACCGCAAGCCGTTTGCGATGGGTATAATGCGCGGCTTTCATCCAGCGCCACCGGGCCCAAGGCCCACCGGCGACCCCCGTATTCACAAATGTCAGGTGGTTTACATGGACAGCATCAACAGCCGTATCGCCGAGGAACTGGGCGTACGCCCCCAGCAGGTCGAGGCGGCCGTGGGCCTGTTGGACGAAGGCTCGACCGTGCCTTTCATCGCCCGTTACCGCAAGGAAGTGACCGGTAGCCTCGACGACACCCAGCTGCGCCATCTGGAAGAGCGCCTGCGCTATCTGCGCGAGCTCGACGAGCGCCGTGCCAGCATCCTGTCCAGCATCGAGGAACAGGGCAAGCTGACTCCGGAACTGGCCCGCGAGATCAAGCTGGCCGACACCAAGACGCGTCTCGAAGACCTCTACCTGCCGTACAAGCAGAAGCGCCGCACCAAGGGCCAGATCGCCCTGGAAGCCGGCCTCGGCGAGCTGGCCGACGGCCTGTTCAACGACCCCGTCCTGGCGCCGGAAAGCGAAGCCGCGCGCTTCGTCGACGCCGAAAAGGGCGTGGCCGATGTCAAGGCCGCGCTGGAAGGCGCCAAGTACATCCTCATGGAGCGCTTCGCCGAAGACGCTGCCCTGCTCGACAAGCTGCGCAATTTCCTCAAGCAGGAAGCGGTGCTCAGCGCCCGCGTGGTGGCGGGCAAGGAAGAAGAGGGCGCGAAGTTCCGCGACTACTTCGCCCATGACGAGCTGCTGCGCACGGCCCCGTCGCACCGCGCCCTGGCGATTTTCCGCGGGCGCAACGAAGGCGTGCTGAGCGCCTCGCTCAAGGTCGGCGAAGAATTGCCCGGGACCCTGCACCCGTGCGAACTGATGATCGGCAACCACGTCGGCATCGAAAACCGCGGCCGCCCGGCCGACAAATGGTTGGCTGAGGTGGTGCGCTGGACCTGGAAGGTCAAGCTCTACACTCACCTGGAAACCGACCTGTTCGGCGAGCTGCGCGACAATGCCGAGAGCGAGGCGATCAACGTCTTCGCCCACAACCTGCACGACCTGCTGCTGGCCGCCCCGGCCGGCCCGCGCGCCACCCTGGGCTTCGACCCGGGCCTGCGCACCGGCTGCAAGATCGCCGTGGTCGATGCCACCGGCAAGCTGCTGGACCACACCACGGTCTACCCGCATGCCCCGAAGAACGACTGGGACCGCACCATTGCCATCATGGCCGCCTTGTGCGCCAAGCACTCGGTGGAGCTGATCGCCATCGGCAACGGCACCGCCAGCCGCGAGAGCGACAAGCTGGTGGCCGAACTGGTCAAGAAGTACCCAGCCCTGAAAATCACCAAGGTCATGGTCTCCGAAGCAGGTGCTTCGGTGTATTCGGCGTCTGAACTGGCCGCCCGGGAATTCCCGGACCTGGACGTGTCGATCCGTGGCGCCGTGTCGATCGCCCGCCGCCTGCAGGACCCGCTGGCCGAATTGGTGAAGATCGACCCGAAATCCATCGGGGTCGGCCAGTACCAGCACGACGTGTCGCAAATCAAGCTGGCCCGCGGCCTGGACGCGGTGGTCGAGGACTGTGTGAACGCCGTGGGGGTAGACGTCAACACCGCTTCGGTCGCGCTGCTCACCCGGATTTCGGGCCTGAACGCGACCCTGGCCCAGAACATCGTCGCCCACCGCGACGCCAACGGCCCGTTCGCCACCCGAGCGGCACTGAAAAAGGTCAGCCGCCTGGGCGAGAAGACCTTCGAGCAGGCCGCAGGCTTCCTGCGCGTGATGAACGGCGACAACCCGCTCGACGCTTCAGCCGTGCACCCTGAGGCCTACCCGCTGGTGCAGCGCATCGCCGCCGGCACCGACCGTGACATCCGCTCGCTGATTGGCGACAGCGCCTTCCTCAAGCGCCTGGACCCTAAGCAGTTCACCGACGAGACCTTCGGCCTGCCGACCGTCACCGACATCCTCCAGGAGCTGGACAAACCCGGCCGCGACCCACGCCCGGAGTTCAAGACCGCCACCTTCCAGGACGGCGTCGAGGACCTCAAGGACCTGGAGCCGGGCATGATCCTCGAAGGCGTGGTGACCAACGTCACCAACTTCGGTGCCTTCGTCGACATCGGCGTGCACCAGGACGGCCTGGTGCATATCTCGGCGCTGTCGGAGAAGTTCGTCAAGGACCCGCGTGAAGCGGTCAAAGCCGGTGACGTGGTCAAGGTCAAGGTCATGGAGGTAGACATCCCGCGCAAGCGCGTCGGCCTGTCCATGCGCATGAGCGACACCCCGGGCGAGAAAGTCGACGGCAACCGTGGCGGCAACCGGGGCAATGGCGGCAACCGCCAGCAGCAGGCGCCACGCCAGCGTGAGACCGCCACCGCAGCCCCGGCCAACAACGCCATGGCCGCCCTGTTCGCCAACGCCAAGCAACTGAAGAAGAAGTGATGGACATCCCCAAGGAAGTGGTCCAAAGCGCTTACAGCCAGCTCCTGGGCTGCCGCGTGCAACGTCTGGATACAGGCGTTGCCGAGGTGGCCCTGGCGCTCGAGCCGCACCTGCGCAACCGTGGCCAGAAGCTGCACGGCGGGGCGATCTTCAGCCTGGTGGACATCGCCATGGGCCTGGCCTGCTCGGCCAGCCACGGTTTCGACCAGCAGAGCGTGACCATCGAATGCAAGATCAACTACCTGCGCGCGGTCAGCGACGGTGAAGTGCTGTGCACCGCCCGTGTGCTGCACGCCGGGCGCCGTACCCTGGTGGTCGACGCCGACGTAGTTCAAGGCGACAAACTGGTAGCGAAAGCGCAAGGAACCTTCGCGGTTCTCTAGCTCACCAAGGGCTATCTGCGGTATTTTTCGGCAGTGCGCTGGCACTGCCGGAACCGCGTAAACCAGGCGACAACGCCAGTTCCTTTCTTCCTACCCTTGTAGACCGTCAGCTCTACCCCCATATTGGGGCGACTGACGCGTGAAGGAATACATCTTGAGCGACCTCCTCAACCGCCGCCTGAGCCTGCTCGGCGCCAATCTCCCCCTGCTCAAGCAGTGCCTGCACGGTATTGAGCGCGAATGCCTGCGCGTGACCGACGAAGGTCGCCTGGCCCAGACCCCGCACCCCGAGGCACTGGGCTCGGCGCTGACCAACGAGCAGATCACCACCGACTATTCCGAGTCGCTGCTGGAGTTCATCACACCGGCGCTGGCCGACCCGGCCGAGGTGCTCGAAAGCCTCGAACAGACCCACCGCTTCGTCTACAGCAAGCTTCGCGACGAGTATTTGTGGAGTCCGTCGATGCCTTGCACGTTGCCGGCCGAGGAGGATATCCCGATCGCCGAGTACGGCACGTCGAACATCGGCAAGCTCAAGCACGTCTACCGCAAGGGCCTGGCCCTGCGCTACGGCCGCACCATGCAGTGCATCGCCGGCATCCATTACAATTTCTCCCTGCCGGAAGCGCTGTGGCCACTGCTGCGTGATGCCGAAGGCGGTGAGGAAAGCGATCGCGACTACCAGTCCTCGGCGTACATTGCGCTGATCCGCAACTTCCGCCGCTACAGTTGGCTGCTGATGTACCTGTTCGGCGCCTCGCCAGCACTGGACAAGGGCTTCCTGCGCGGCCGCCCGCACCAGCTCGAAGAACTCGACGCCGAAACCCTGTACCTGCCTTATGCCACCAGCCTGCGCATGAGCGACCTGGGCTACCAGAGCAACGCCCAGGCCGGCCTCACACCCTGCTACAACAACCTCGCCAGCTACACCGACAGCCTGCGCAAGGCCGTTGGCACGCCCTACCCGCCTTATGTCGAGGTCGGTACGCACGTCGATGGCGAATGGGTGCAACTGAACACCAACATCCTGCAGATCGAGAACGAGTACTACTCGAATATCCGCCCGAAACGCGTCACCTACACCGGTGAGCGGCCGATCCAGGCCCTGACCTCGCGCGGCGTGCAGTATGTCGAAGTGCGCTGCCTGGACATCAACCCCTTCCTGCCGGTGGGCATCGACCTGACCGAAGCGCGGTTCCTCGACGCGTTCCTGCTGTTCTGCGCCCTTGAAGAAAGCCCGCAACTGGACAACGGTGAGTGCGGCCAGTGCACCAGCAACTTCCTCAACGTGGTCAAGGAAGGCCGTCGTCCGGGCCTGGAACTGCATCGCAACGGCCAGCCTGTCGGCCTGCGCGAATGGGCCTCCGAGCTGATCAGCCGCATCGGCCAGCTGGCGGAGCTGCTCGACCGTGCCCAGGGTGGCGACGAACACGCCAAGGCCCTGGCCGCCCAGCAGGCCAAGGTCGATGACGCCTCGCTGACCCCGTCGGCCCAGGTGCTGGCGCGCATGACCGAGCACGACGAAACCTTCATCCAGTTCTCCCTGCGCCAGAGCCGCCTGCACGCACAGACCTTCCGCGAGCAGCCGCTGTCAGTCGAGCAGCAACAGGCCTTCGAGACGTTGGCCCATGAGTCGCTTGCCAGGCAGTCCGAGCTGGAGCAGGAGGAAGTCGGCGACTTCGACCTGTTCGTCGGCGCCTACCAGGCCAGCATCCTGGCAATCAGCAACTGATGAACCGCAGCACCGTCCAGCGCAAGCCCCGCGCCAGCAGCCAGGCCAGGATCGACGCGATCCTGGCAGCCGCGCGCGAGCTGCTGGCTGAACAAGGGGTGGCGGCGCTGTCGATCTACAGCGTGGCCGAGCGGGCGCAGATTCCGCCGTCGTCGGTGTATCACTTCTTCGCCAGCGTCCCGGCCTTGCTGGAGGCGCTGACCGCCGATGTGCACCGGGCCTTTCGCGAGGCATTGAGTGCGCCAATCGACAGCAGCGCGTTTGCCACGTGGCATGAGCTGTCGCGATTGATCGAACAACGCATGCTCGACATCTACAACGAGGATGCCGCAGCGCGGCAGTTGATCCTGGCCCAGCACGGCCTCAGTGAAGTGGTGCAGGCCGATCGGCAACACGACATGGAACTGGGCGAGCTGATGCAAAAGCTGTTCGACCAGCATTTTCATCTGCCGCCGATGCCGACGGATGTGGATGTGTTCGCCTTGGCGATGGAACTGAGCGACCGGGTGTATGCGCGGTCGGTGCAGTTGCATGAGGCGATCACCCCGCGCATGGCCGAAGAGGGCAAGCGGGTATTCGAGGCGTATCTGGGGCTTTATCTGCCGCCGTTTCTGGCAAAGCGTTCCGGCTGAAATCATTGGGGTCCGGTTGCGGCCCTTCGCCGGCAAGTCGGAGCGGCGGTTCGGCGCCCCGACTTGCCCGCGAGGGGCTGCAACGCAGCCCCAGTATCCGGCAACACCATCACAGCTTGGCGATGGACACTTCAGTCGACTTCACGAAGGCAATCACTTCGCTGCCCACCTGCAGCTCCAGCTCGCGCACGGAGCGGGTGGTGATCACCGAGGTGACGACGCCCGAGGCAGTCTGCACGTCGATTTCGGACAGTACCGGGCCTTCGAGGATTTCTTTCACGGTGCCTTTGAACTGGTTACGGACGTTGATCGCTTTGATGGTCATGGCTTGATTCCTTCTCTTTGGCTTCAGTGCGCCCAACGCAGTTGCGTGGGCAAAGGGGCTACAGGGTCCGGCTCGGGCGGAGTACCCGGAACCGACAGAACACGGTTGAGCACTTCGCTTTCCAGCGCGGCCAGGCGGTGCGAACCACGCGCCCTTGGCCTGGCCAGGTCAACGGTAAGGTCGAGGCCGACTTCGCCGTCTTCGATCAGGATCACCCGATCCGCGACGGCCACCGCCTCATTGACGTCGTGGGTCACCAGCAGCACGGTAAAACCGTGCTGACGCCACAGGCGTTCGATCAGTTGCTGCATCTCGATGCGGGTCAGTGCATCCAGCGCGCCCAACGGCTCATCCAGCAGCAGCAGGCGCGGTTGGTGGATCAGGGCCCGGGCCAGGGCCACACGCTGCTTCTGGCCACCGGACAACGCTGCCGGCCATTCGTTGGCGCGATCAGCCAGGCCGACCGCCTCCAGCGCATCCAGAGCGCGCTGGCGCCAGTTGCCGCTGAGCCCCAGGCCAACGTTGTCGATCACCTTCTTCCAGGGCAGCAGGCGCGCCTCCTGGAACATCAGCCGGGTTTCCTCGCGGGCTTCGCTGAGCGGGGCGGCTCCGGCCAGCAACTGGCCGGAAGTCGGCTGGTCGAGACCGGCCAGCAAGCGCAGCAAGGTGCTCTTGCCGCAACCGCTGCGACCGACGATGGCCACGAACTGCCCGGCCGGGATATGCAGGTCGATACCTTTCAACACTTCCCGCTGGCCGAAGGCCTTGCGCAGGCCGTTGGCGGCCAGCGGGATACCACGCAGCAGGCGTGGCGGCTGTTCTTTGAGCACGGTCATGCGCCCTCCTTCTTCGCCACCTGGTAGGCCGGGTGCCAGCGCAGCCACACCCGTTCCAGGCCGCGGGCAGCAAGGTCGGCGAGCTTGCCGAGCACGGCGTACAGGACGATGGCCAGCACCACGACGTCGGTCTGCAGGAATTCACGGGCATTCATGGCCAGGTAACCGATGCCGGAGCTGGCCGAAATGGTCTCGGCGACGATCAGCGTCAGCCACATGAAGCCCAGGGCGAAGCGCACACCGACCAGGATCGAGGGCAGCGCACCGGGCAGGATCACCTGGCGGAACAGGCCGAAGCCGGACAAGCCATAGCTGCGTGCCATTTCCACCAGTGCCGGGTCGACATTGCGGATGCCGTGGTAGGTGTTCAGGTAGATCGGGAACAGTGTGCCGAGCGCGACCAGGAAGATCTTCGCCGACTCATCGATACCGAACCACAGGATCACCAGGGGGATCAGCGCCAGGTGCGGCACGTTGCGGATCATCTGCACCGAGCTGTCGAGCAGGCGTTCGCCCCAGTTCGACAGGCCGGTGATGAAGCCCAGCACCAGGCCGATGCTGCCGCCGATCACGAAGCCCAGCCCGGCCCGCCAGCCGCTGATCGCCAGGTGGGTCCAGATTTCACCGCTGCGCACCAGCTCGACACCCGCACTGACCACCGCGCTCGGCGCAGGCAGGATACGGGTCGACAGCCAGCCGGCGCTGACCGCCAGCTGCCAGGCTGCCAGCAGCAGCACCGGCAGTGCCCACGGGGCCAGGCGCTGGCTCAGGGTGGTGGAAGTTTTGCGACTCATGGCCCGGCCCTCAGCTCTGCGCGACGGACTTGGGCAGGATGTCGTTGGCGACCATTTCGCCGAACGGGCTCACGTAACCGCCCGCCTTGGCCTGTTCCGGGCGTTGCACATCGAGGTGCGGGAACAGCAGTTCGGCAACCCGATACGACTCTTCCAGGTGGGGGTAGCCGGAGAAGATGAAGGTATCGATGCCCAGTTCGGCGTACTCCTTGACCCGTGCGGCCACGGTCGGGCCATCGCCGACCAGCGCGGTACCCGCACCGCCACGCACCAGGCCGACACCGGCCCAGAGGTTGGGGCTGACCTCGAGATTGTCGCGGTTGCCCTTGTGCAAGGCCGCCATGCGCTGCTGGCCGACCGAGTCGAAACGGGCCAGCGAGGCCTGGGCACGGGCGATGGTATCGTCGTCCAGGTGCGAGATCAGCTTGTCTGCGGCAGCCCAGGCTTCTTCGTTGGTTTCACGCACGATCACGTGCAGGCGGATGCCGAAGCGGACTTCGCGGCCCTGCGCAGCGGCCTTTTCACGCACCTGGGCGATTTTCTCGGCAACGGCGCTTGGCGGCTCGCCCCAGGTCAGGTACAGCTCGACCTGCTCGGCGGCGAGGTCCTGGGCAGCTTCCGAAGAGCCACCGAAGTACAGCGGCGGGCGCGGCTGCTGAATCGGCGGATAGAGCAGTTTGGCGCCCTTCACCTGGATGTGCTTGCCGTCGTAGTCGACGGTTTCGCCTTCCAGCACCTTGCGCCAGATGCGGGTGAACTCGACCGAGGCTTCGTAACGCTCCTCGTGGTTCAGGTGCAGGCCATCGCCGGCCAGTTCATCCGGGTCGCCGCCGGTCACCAGGTTGAACAGCGCACGGCCGTTGGAAAGCCGATCGAGGGTAGCGGCCTGGCGTGCGGCCACGGTCGGCGAAATGATGCCTGGGCGCAGGGCCACGAGGAACTTCAGGCGCTGGGTCACCGGAATCAGCGACGCCGCCACCAGCCAGGAGTCCTCGCAGGACCGCCCAGTAGGGATCAGCACCCCACCAAAACCGAGGCGGTCGGCGGCTTGGGCGATCTGTTGCAGGTAGCCGTGATCGACTGCGCGGGCGCCGTCGGAGGTGCCCAGGTACTTGCCGTCACCGTGGGTAGGGAGGAACCAGAAAATGTTAAGGCTCATTGGAGTTGTCTCCTCAAGGGTGGCGCAGGCCAGGGCGGCGCCCCGGCGCAGGCGAATCAATCAAGGCGCAGTGGCGACCTTGGCCGGGGGTGTCCAGATCACGTCCTTGATGCTCAGCGGCTTGGGAATCAGCTTGAGCGCCTGGAAGGTGTCGGCAATCTTCTGTTGTGCGGCCACCACTTGCGGGGTGAGCGGCTGAGCACCGTAGCCCTGGCGTTTAACCGAAGTCAGGGTGATATCGGCGGGCAGGCCCAGCAGTGGCGCGACCTGATCGGTAACTTCCTGCGGGTTGGCCTGGGACCATTGGCCCACCGCGCGTACCTCGTCGATCAGGGTGCTGATCACCGCCGGGTGCTGGGTGGCGTAGGTGCGGGTAGCCAGGTAGAACTGGTGGTTGTCGACCAGGCCCTTGCCGTCACGCAGGGTACGGGCCTGCAACTGTTGCTCGGCGGCCGCCTGGTAGGGGTCCCAGATCACCCAGGCATCGACGCTGCCGCGTTCGAAAGCGGCGCGGGCATCGGCAGGCGGCAGGTAGACGGGCTGGATGTCGCTGTAATTGAGGCCAGCGTCCTGCAGGGCACGGACCAACAGATAGTGAACGTTGGAGCCTTTGTTGAGGGCGACTTTCTTGCCTTTGAGCTCCTTCACCGACTGGATCGGCGAGCCCTTCGGCACGAGGATGGCTTCGCTGTGCGGCGCTGGTGGCTCGTAGGCCACGTAGAGCAGATCGGCGCCAGCGGCCTGGGCGAATACCGGCGGCGTCTCGCCAGTGACGCCGAAGTCGATGGAACCGACGTTCAGCCCTTCGAGCAGCTGCGGGCCACCGGGGAATTCGGTCCACTGCACTTGCACGCCCTGCTCGGCCAGGCGTTTCTCCAGCGTGCCCTTGGCCTTGAGCAACACCAGGGTGCCGTATTTCTGATAACCGATACGCAGGCTCTCGGCCTGGGCTTGGGTGATGGCGCCGAAGGACACAGCCGCCGCAAACAGGGCGACCAGACCACGACGCAAGAAGACTGTGCGCATGGCGCTCTCCTGTGCGAGTTGGGTTCGGGTTGCACCTGCTTGCCTCGTTGACGGGCGAGTAAGGTGGTGGAGCGAATGGCTAGGCCGGTCAGTGGTGTCGGCGTTGCCTGATGTTCTGTTGGAGTGACATTACCAGCCTGCTCATATATCTAGAAATCATATTTTTTCATTTGTTTATTCTTTTTCTGTCTTTACGTCGTGACGTTTTCAGCGCCTGCGAGATCGCGCGCCGCCCGCGCGGCGCTCAATCTCGCAGGCGCTACAAATGCCACGGCAAAGACAAAAAAAGGGCCGTCGAAACGGCCCGAAAATCCCTGCTATGGCTAAGAGCAATGCAACGAGGAATTCATCAACGGTTAGGTTGCGGAGTCAGCCGCAGATACGGTTTCACCGCCCGATACCCTTTCGGGAAGCGCTGCTTGATCTCGTCTTCGTCCTTCAGTGAAGGCACGATCACCACCTCGTCGCCGTCCTGCCAGTTACCTGGTGTGGCGACCTTGTGGTTGTCGGTGAGCTGCAGCGAGTCGATCACCCGCAGGATCTCGTTGAAGTTGCGCCCGGTACTGGCCGGATAGGTAATGGTCAGGCGCACCTTCTTGTTCGGGTCGATGACGAACAGCGAGCGCACGGTGAGGGTGTCGCTGGCGTTGGGGTGGATTAGGTCGTACAGGTCGGAGACCTTGCGGTCGGCGTCGGCGATGATCGGGAAGTTGACCACGGTGTTCTGGGTCTCGTTGATATCCTCGATCCATTTATGGTGCGAATCGACCGGGTCGACCGACAAGGCGATGGCCTTCACGCCGCGCTTGGCGAATTCATCCTTGAGCTTGGCGGTCAGGCCCAGTTCGGTGGTGCACACCGGGGTGAAGTCCGCCGGGTGGGAGAACAGCACACCCCAGCTGTTGCCCAGCCATTCGTGGAAGCGGATCTTGCCTTCACTGGATTCCTGCTCGAAGTCCGGGGCGATGTCGCCGAGTTTGAGGCTCATGGGGTGCGGCTCCTGTGCTGTGTTCTGGCGTGTGGGTTCAATGTGCCTGCATTCGATGAGAAATAAAAAGAATAAATAATGATTTATTTATAACCTTTGAGCATACGAAAGCGCGGACATAAAAAAGCCTCGCACTAGGCGAGGCTCTTTCGATGAAGCGATTAAATTACATGAAGGCGTAAGTGTAGTTCACGATGAAGCGAGCCTGATCTGTGTCTTTGGTGTACTCGCTGGTGTCGCCGTTCTTACCACGGTAAACACCTTGACGCAGGCTGAAGCCCAGGCCTTTGAGGGTGCCTTGTTGAATGGTGTAGTCGATACGCGCGTCACGCTCCCATTCGCTGTAGGTACCGTTGCCCGACTTGTTGCGTACATCGTCGCCATGCAAGTAGGCAAGCGATGCCTTCAGACCTGGCACACCCAGCCCTGCGAAGTCATAAGAATACTGACCGAAGGTGGTGTTTTCGCCAGCACGGGCAAACTGGTTGATCATGCTGTCGGTGAACAGGTAGAAGCTCGAGCCACCGGCACCTTCCGAGTCACCGTTGTCGGTTGTCACGCTGCCCTGGTTCAACCATACGAAGCCGCCGTCGTCACTAACCCGCTGGTGACCGACCATCAGCGCATGGCCACCCAGAGTATAGGTGAACATCGCGGACCAAGTCTTGTTGTCGACCTCGCCGGTGTGCTTGGCATAACCCTTGTTGTTGTCGAAGTTGTAACCACCACCACTACCGTTCTTACCGTCGCTGCTGCTGTCGAAGTAGCGCAGGTCGGTCTTGAACGACTGGTCGTCAGCGATCTTGAACACGTGGGTCGCGCCCAGGAAGTGCTGCTTGTAGAAGTCTTCCAGGTTCGAGTAGTAGTACTGCAGGGTCAGGTCTGGAGTGAGCTTGTAGTCCAGACCGCCGAAGCGGAACTTGTTGCTGTCAGCAGTAGCACCCGAGACGGACAAGCCAGTACGGTTGCTCGAGGCACGGCCCATGGCGTGAGTCAGCTGACCGGCGTTGACGGTCAGGTTGTCGATTTCCTTCGACTGGATGGTGCCGCCTTCGAAGGTTTGTGGCAGCAGACGGCCGTCGTTGGAAACCAGGATTGGCAGGTTTGGTGCCAGGGCGCTACCGAAGTGGACTTCGGTCTTGGAGACACGAGCCTTGGCGTTAGCGCCGAAGCGAGCCCACTGGGCAGCTGCGCCCTTACCGTCATCCGGGAAGAAACCCGTCTTGTGGTAACCCTCGCCACCATCCAGGTGGATACCCCACAGCGCCTGAGCGTCAACACCGAAGCCTACGGTGCCTGGAGTGAAGCCCGAGATGTAGTCGAGCTTGAAGCCCTGACCCGACTCACGCTGATCAGGACGCTCGGCAGTGCCAGTAGCGTGCGATACACGATTGTCGTTGTTGAAGTACATGGTGCGCGAGCTGAGCGACAGTTTGCTGTCTTCAACGAAACCGGCGGCACCTGCTGCTTGGGCGAAAACCCCCACTGCCACGGCCAGAGCCAGGCTGGACTTGTACATGTTTTGCTCCTCTACGTTCTAATTCTTGTGTATCTCTGGCGGCAGGATCTGTTGCCCTGCTCAACCGTGGATGGGCGATTAGCCCCAAAGCGTGACCATTTAGTCAATCGTTTCTAAACATTTCTCGACTTTGGTCTAAGACGCCCCCTGCGCTACAGGATAATGACAATCCTATAAATCCAAAATGACCGTTTTATGAATTTGTAAGATTTTTAAGGAATATCTTAGGAACCTTTACTGCGAAAAGTTGTATCGGCGATGTCAATCATACCTTTAGGTTATTTGCAAACGTTTGCCGACCAGTAGCCGATTCCTCATCCTCACGAAGGGAAAAGAGGTTAGCAGCGGATCACTGTTTCGCCAGCCGCCCTTTCTCAGCTGTGGCCAGCGTTAAAGCATTTGGCTCCTAAGCTAATTCTAAAAAGTTATTTATTTTTGATTTCTTAGATCATCTAGTCTTCTCGCCATCCACTACATGCATTGCCTGACGAGAGGTTCACCATGATCCCGCACGCTCCGCTGCGCCTGTTCGCCGCCCTGACCCTCGCCAGCACCAGCTGGTTGGCCCAGGCCGCCGACCTGACCGTTGCCTACCAGACCACTGTCGACCCGGCCAAAGTGGCCCAGGTCGATGGCAATTATGAAAAAGCCAGCAAGGCCAGCATCGACTGGCGCAAGTTCGATAACGGCGCCGACGTGATCACCGCCGTGGCCAGCGGCGACGTGCAGATCGGCTACCTCGGTTCCAGCCCTCTGGCTGCCGCCGCCACCCGCAAACTGCCAGTCGAGACTTTCCTCATCGCCACCCAGATCGGTGCCGGCGAGGCCCTGGTCGCCCGTGACAGCATCAAGACTCCACAAGACCTGATCGGCAAGAAAGTCGCCGTGCCGTTCGTCTCCACCGGCCACTACAGCCTGCTGGCCGCGCTGAAAAGCTGGAACATCGACCCGTCCAAGGTGCAGATCCTCAACCTGGCACCACCAGCGATCATCGCGGCCTGGAAGCGCGGCGACATCGACGCGACCTACGTCTGGGACCCGGCACTCGGTGTCGCCAAGGAAAACGGCAAGGTGCTGATCACCTCGGGCGAACTGGCCCAGAAAGGCGCACCGACCTTCGATGCGTGGATCGTGCGCAAGGACTTTGCCGACAAGCACCCTGACGTGGTCAAGGCGTTCGCCAAGGTCACCCTCGACGCCTACGCCGACTACCGCAAGGACCCGAAAGCCTGGCTGGCCGACAAAGGCAACATCGACAAGCTGGCCAAGCTGTCCGGTGCCAAGCCCAGCGACATTCCGGTGCTGCTGCAAGGCAACGTCTACCCATTGGCCGCTGACCAGGCCGGCGCCTTGGGCGCGCCGACCACCAAGGCGCTGACCGATACCGCCACCTTCCTCAAGCAACAAGGCAAAGTCGAAGCCGTGTTGCCGGACTATTCGCCGTACGTCAGCGACAAATTCCTTCCAAACTGATCCGGAGCCTGCCATGGCCTTGCTCGAACTGGAGCGCATCAGCGCACAGTACCCCGGCACTACCGCCCCGGTGCTGGCCGACATCAACCTGAGCCTTGGGCCACGCCAGCTGCTGGTGGCCCTGGGGCCATCCGGCAGTGGCAAGACCTCGCTGCTCAACCTGATCGCCGGCTTCGTTACCCCGAGCAGCGGGCGCATCAGCCTCGACGGCGTACCCGTGCAAGGCCCGGGTGCCGAGCGTGGCGTGGTGTTCCAGGATGATGCCCTGCTGCCATGGCAGAACGTGCTGGGCAACGTCGCTTTCGGCCTGGAACTGGCCGGAGTGCCGCGCGCCCAGCGTGAGGCCAAGGCCCGCGAGATGCTGGCGTTGGTCGACCTCGACGGCTTCGGCGAACGGCGCATCTGGCAACTGTCCGGTGGCCAGAAACAGCGTGTGGGCCTGGCCCGGGCGCTGGCCGCCGACCCGCGGGTACTGCTGATGGACGAACCGTTCGGCGCCCTCGACGCCTTTACCCGCGAACAGATGCAGGAACTGCTGCTGCAAGTCTGGCAGCGCACCGCCAAACCGGTGTTCCTGATCACCCATGACATCGAGGAAGCGGTGTTCCTGGCCAGCGAACTGGTATTGCTGGCGCCCAACCCCGGCCGCGTGGTCGAGCGCCTGCAACTGGACTTCGGCCAGCGCTACGCGGCTGGCGAGTCGGCCCGGGCGATCAAGTCCGACCCACGCTTCATCGAAACCCGCGAGCACGTCCTGGCCCGCGTGTTCTCCCAACGCCAAAGCCTGCAGGAGCGCGCATGAGCAGCCTGGATCTGCCGGTCGCCGGCAAACGCGACACTCAAACCCGGTCTGCCCCCCAGGCGCGCCGCCCATTGTCCACCCGCTGGATCAGCACCCTGACCCTGGTCAGCTTGCTGTTCGCCTGGTGGCTGGTGACGGCCGCCGGCTGGATCGAGCCGCTGTTCCTGCCCTCGCCCGGCGACATCCTGACCAAGGCCTGGGCCCTGCTCACCCAAGGCTACATGGACGCCAGCCTGTGGCAGCACCTGGGCGCCAGCCTGGGCCGTATCGGCCTGGCTCTGGTCGCCGCGACCCTGACCGCGATCCCGGTCGGCATTGCCATCGGCTACAACCGTGTGGCCCGTGGCATCCTCGACCCGCTGATCGAGTTCTACCGGCCAATCCCGCCGCTGGCCTACCTGCCGCTGATCGTCATCTGGTGCGGCATCGGTGAGCTGTCCAAGGTGCTGCTGATCTACCTGGCGATCTTCGCCCCGATCGCCATCGCCACCGCCACCGGCGTGCGTACCGTCGACCCGGCCAAGCTGCGGGCGGCGCAGTCGCTGGGCGCGAGCCGGGCGCAGCTGATTCGCCACGTGATCCTGCCCAGCGCCCTGCCCGACATCCTCACCGGCATCCGCATCGGTTTGGGGGTCGGCTGGTCGACTTTGGTCGCCGCTGAGCTGATCGCCGCCACCAGCGGCCTGGGTTTCATGGTGCAGTCGGCGGCGCAGTTCCTGGTCACCGACGTGGTGGTGCTGGGCATCCTGCTGATCGCCCTGATCGCCTTCGCCCTGGAGATGGGCCTGCGCGCCCTGCAACGCAAGCTGGTGCCCTGGCACGGGCAGAGCCACTGAATTCCTGTTGACCACGCCAGCACCCTGGCGCCCGATTGAAGAGACCGACATGAGCCTGACCATTACCCCCCTCAGCCCGGCGCTCGGCGCACAGATCAGCGGCGTGGACATCAGCCGCGACATCAGCGCCGAACAACGCGATGCCATCGAGCAGGCGCTGCTCCAGCATCAGGTGCTGTTCTTCCGCGACCAGCCGCTCAACCCGGAGCAACAGGCGCGTTTCGCCGCCCGCTTCGGCGACCTGCATATCCACCCGATCTACCCCAACGTGCCAGAGACGCCGCAGGTGCTGATCCTCGACACGGCCGTCACCGACGTGCGTGACAACGCCGTGTGGCACACCGACGTGACCTTCCTGCCGACCCCGGCACTGGGCGCGGTGCTTAGCGCCAAGCAATTGCCGGCCTATGGCGGCGACACCTTGTGGGCCAGCGGTATTGCAGCGTTCGATGCCTTGTCGGCGCCGCTGCGCGAGATGCTCGATGGCCTGACCGCCACCCATGACTTCACCAAGTCGTTCCCCCTGGAGCGCTTTGGCACCACGGCAGAGGACCTGGCGCGCTGGGAGGCGACCCGGCGCAACAACCCGCCGTTGTCGCACCCGGTGGTGCGCACGCATCCGGTGAGCGGGCGCAAGGCGTTGTTCGTCAATGAAGGGTTCACCACGCGCATCAATGAGCTGAGCGAACTGGAGAGCGAAGCACTGTTGAAGCTGCTGTTCGCTCATGCGACGCGGCCGGAGTTCAGCATCCGCTGGCGCTGGCAGGAGAATGACGTGGCGTTCTGGGACAACCGCGTGACCCAGCATTTTGCGGTGGATGACTACCGGCCCAATCGGCGGGTGATGCACCGGGCGACCATCCTGGGGGATGCACCGTTCTGAGACTTCCTGTACCGGCCTCTTCGCGGGCTCGCCCGCGAAGAGGCCGGTACAGGTATCAGCGGACCAGATGCAGGAACTGCATGTGCCGTTCGTACTGGTCGAGGATGTCGTTGATGATCTGCTCCTTGCTGTAGCCCACCAGGTCGTAGTTCTGGCTGCCTTCGCTCAGGTGCACTTCGGCCCGGTAGTAACGGCGGTTCTTCAACTCCTGCGTGCCCAGCCCACCCAGTGCGAACGACGGGGTGAAGTAGCCACGCATCTGCACCTGGTAGATGAACGGCTGCTCCTCGCCATGGCCTACCTTCAGGCTGACGTTGTCATGGCTCGGGTCATCCTGGGTCACCAGCACCAGGCCCTTCTGCTCGAATACCTCACGCACATCGGCAATCGCCGGGCGCACCACGTCGTCCATGAAACGATACACCTCGTCCCGCGACGGGAAGTGCACGGCCTGGCTCAGGCGTTGGCGCCAGCCACCGCGGCCACGGCGTGACTGGGCGAAGGGTGCCAGCGAGTGCATCTGCGCGATCTGCCGCTGGCCCTCCAGGTAGAAAGCCTTGTGCAGCCCCCACATCATGCACAGCAAGATCAGCGAGAACGGCAGCGAGGTCAGCACCACTGCCGACTTCAGCGAATCGATGCTGCCGGCGAACAGCAGGCCGCTGGTGATCAGCGCCGTCATCGCGCCCCAGAAGATGCGCAGCCAGTTCGGCCCGTCTTCGTCGGCACCGCCGCCCTTGGCGGACAAGGTCGACAGCACCACCGTGCCGGAGTCGGCCGAGGTGACGAAGAACACGAAACTGATGAACACCGTCACGGCGATGACGACCTTGCTCCACGGGTAGCTTTCCAGCAGCAGGTACAGGCTCATCGACGGATTGTCCAACGCCGACTGGCCGAGCGCGGTCATGCCATGGTTGATCACCTGGTCCAGCGCGCTGTTGCCGAAGATCGACATCCACGCCAGGGTAAAGCCCAGCGGAATCAGCAACACGCCGAAGACGAACTCACGGATGGTGCGGCCACGCGAGATGCGCGCAATGAACAAGCCCACGAACGGTGCCCAGGCGATCCACCAGGCCCAGTAGAACACCGTCCAGCCACCCAGCCAGTCACGTTGCTCACCGTAGGCATACACATCGAAGCTCTTGCGCGGCAAGGCGCCGAGGTAATCGCCCAGGTTCTGGATCAGGGTATTGAACAGGTGCTGGGTAGGCCCGGCGAACAGCACGAACAGCAGCAGCGCGCAGGCCAGGAACAGGTTGATGTCGCTCATCACCCGCACGCCCTTTTCCACCCCCGCCACGGCGACCGCGACTGCCGCGCCCATCATCAGCGCGATGAGGATCACCTGCACCCATTGGCTATGGCTGATGCCGAACAGGTAGTCGAGGCCGGCGTTCAGGTGCAGCACACCAAACCCCATGTCGGCGCCCAGGCCGAATACCGTGGCGATGATGCCGAACCCATCCACGGCATAGCCGATCGGGCCGTTGATGCGCTTGCCGATCAACGGATACAGGGCCGAACGCAACGCCAGTGGCAGGTTGTGCCGGTAGGCAAAGTAGGCCAGTGCCATGCCGACGAAGGCGAACACGCCCCAGCCATGCAGGCCCCAGTGCAGGAACAGGATTTCCATCGCCTGGCGCCCGGCCTCGGCCGTGCCGCCTTCGCCCTGGGGCGGGCTGAGCATGTGGGTCAGCGGTTCGGATACGCAGAAGAAGAACAGCGTGATGCTGATACCGGCGGCGAACAGCATGCCGGCCCAGGACAGGTAACTGAACTCGGGTTCGTCATGGTCGGCACCGAGCTTGATCTTGCCGTAGCCAGACAAGGCGGTGACCACCACGAACACCAGGTACAGGGTCATGGCCAGCATGTAGTACCAGCCGACCGTGTTGGCCGCCCAGTTCTGCGCCGCCAGCAGCCACTCGCCGGCCGCCTGCGGGAAGGCTATGACCACCAGCCCGAAGAGGAGAATGAAAGTTGCCGCGAAGTAGAACACCGGCGGGTTCATGCGGATCTTGCCAGAGGCAAGGGATGGGGACGGTGCACTCATGAGACAGGCACCTCGTCGATCGACGTGAGGTTCGGAATGAACGGGTTCAGCAAAGGAATCCTCCTGTTGAACACCGGCAGCGGACCAGCGTTTTTCATTGAACAAGCGTTCAAGTTAAACATGGATCGGCTTTCAAAGCGAACCGGGGCGCCGATTGGCGCCCCTTGTAACTCAGTTCTTGTCCTGGCAATCCAGCTGCAGGTTGGCCTGGGTGATGTTGCTTTCGGCCGGCACGCTACGGGTCAGCCAGACATTGCCACCAATGGTCGAGCCCTTGCCGATGGTAATCCGCCCCAGGATCGTCGCCCCGGCATAGATCACCACGTCGTCCTCGACGATCGGGTGGCGCGCCAGGCCCTTGTGCAGCGTACCCGACTCATCGCTCGGGAAGCGCTTGGCGCCCAGGGTTACCGCCTGATAGATGCGCACCCGCTCACCAATGATCGCGGTCTCGCCAATCACCACACCGGTACCGTGGTCGATGAAGAAGCTCTTGCCGATCTGCGCACCGGGGTGAATGTCGATGCCGGTGGCCGAATGCGCCAGTTCCGAACTGATCCGCGCCAGCAGCGGCAAACCGGCCTGGTAAAGGTGGTGAGCCAGACGGTGATGGATGATCGCCAGGATCCCCGGATAGCACAGCAGTACCTCATCCACACTGCGCGCTGCCGGGTCGCCGTGATACGCCGCCAGCACATCGGTATCGAGCAGCACGCGCAGCCCCGGCAGGGCCGCCGCGAAGTCCTGAATCAGACGCAGGGCGTGCGCATCGACACCCTCCAGCTCCGTCTTGCTCTGGCGGGCGGCGTAACGCAGTTCCAGCCGCGCCTGGGCCAGCAACGCGGTCAGCGCCGCGTCGAGGGTATGGCCAACATAGAAATCCTCGCTCTCTTCGCGCAGGTCGACCGGGCCCAGACGCATCGGGAACAGCGCCCCGCACAGCTGTTCCAGAATCTGCCGCATGGCCTCGCGCGACGGCAGCTCCCGCCCGCCCTGCTCGCCGCTGCTGCGGCCGTTGCGGCTACGCCATTGTTCGCGGGCGCCGCGCAAGCCACTGACGATGCTGTGCAGTTGCCAGTGCCCAGATGATGGTTGTTCGCTCACGGTGTTCTCCTGCCCAGGGTGGCCAATCTGTCGTTATGCAAACCACTCTACGGCAATCCGCCTCTTGGAAAAAACAACGCTTTATTCCATCCTGCGCTAAGTCAGGCATAAGCCGCGATGACGGTGGCAGCATCCTGGCCTACCCTCAAAGCAGCCAAAACCCGGCACAGATCAAAATAGATATAACAAAATAAGTTTTTATTATTTCCTGACCTATAAAGCCAACTCTATAGTCGCCACCCACTACTTCCACAACAAGCGCGGGGCCATGCCATGTCGAAATTTGCCAAACCGCTTCTCAACGCCAGCCTGGCCATCCTGCTGGGTGCCGGCCTGCTCAGCCATGCCTTCGCCGGCGAGCAACTGAAGACCATCAAGGACAAGGGCGTGATCAACGTCGGTCTCGAAGGTACCTACCCACCGTTCAGCTTCCAGGATGAAAACGGCAAGCTGACCGGCTTCGAGGTCGAGCTGTCCGAGCTGCTGGCCAAGGAGCTGGGGGTCAAGGCCAAGATTCAGCCGACCAAGTGGGACGGCATCCTCGCCGCCCTGGAATCCAAACGCCTGGACGTGGTGGTCAACCAGGTGACCATCTCCGAGGAGCGCAAGAAGAAATACGACTTCTCCGAGCCCTACACCATCTCCGGCATCCAGGCGCTGATCCTGAAGAAGAAGGCCGAGCAGCTGAACATCAAGAGCGCGCAGGACCTGGCCGGCAAGAAAGTCGGTGTCGGCCTGGGTACCAACTACGAGCAATGGGTGAAGCAGGACGTGCCAAAGGCAGACGTGCGCACCTATGAAGACGACCCGAGCAAGTTCGCCGACCTGCGCAACGGCCGGATCGACGCCATCCTGATCGACCGCCTGGCAGCGCTTGAGTACGCCCAGAAGGCCAAGGACACCCAACTGGCTGGCGACGCCTTCTCGCGCCTGGAAAGCGGCGTAGCGCTGCGCAAGGGCGAGCCTGAGCTGCTGGAGGCGATCAACAAGGCCATCGACAAACTCAAGGCCGACGGCACGCTGGCCAAGCTGTCCGAGAAATACTTCGGTGCCGATGTCACCAAATGATCGCTGAAAGCCTGCAACTCGTCGCCGACTCCACGCCCTTCCTGCTGAAGGGCGCGGGTTACACGGTGCTGCTCAGTGTGGGCGGCATGTTCTTCGGCCTGGTGCTGGGCTTTGCCCTGGCGCTGATGCGGCTGTCGAAGATCTTGCCGCTGAACTGGCTGGCACGCATCTACGTGTCGTTTTTCCGTGGCACGCCGCTGCTGGTGCAGCTGTTCGTGATCTACTTCGGCATGCCACAGGTCGGCATCGAGCTCGACCCGATCCCGGCCTCGCTGATCGGCTTGTCACTGAACATGGCGGCTTACATTTGCGAAATCCTGCGGGCGGCGATCTCCTCGATCGACCGTGGCCAGTGGGAAGCCGCGGCCAGCATCGGCATGACCCGTACCCAGGCCATGCGCCGGGCGATCCTGCCCCAGGCACTGCGCACCGCGCTGCCACCACTGGGCAACAGCTTCATCTCGCTGGTCAAGGACACCGCGCTGGCCGCGACCATCCAGGTGCCCGAGCTGTTCCGCCAGGCCCAGCTGATTACCGCCCGCACCTTCGAGGTGTTCACCATGTACCTGGCCGTTGCAGTGATCTACTGGGTCCTCTGCAGCATCCTCGCGCACTTCCAGAACCGCATGGAAGCGCGGGTCAACCAGCACGACCAGGAGCAATGAGATGATCGTCGCCAAAGGCCTGACCAAGCAGTTCAAGGGCCAGACCGTGCTCAACGGTATCGACCTGACCGTGCAACCCGGTGAAGTAGTGGCCATCATCGGCCCCAGCGGCTCGGGCAAGACCACCTTCCTGCGTTGCCTCAACCTGCTGGAAACCCCGGACGCCGGGCAGATTCAGATCGGCGACATCAGCATCGATGCCAACCGCCCGCTCGGCGGCCAGCAGAGTGCGATCCGCCGCCTGCGCCAGCAAGCTGGCTTCGTGTTCCAGAACTTCAACCTGTTCCCCCACCGCACTGCGCTGGAGAACGTCATCGAAGGCCCGGTGATCGTCAAGAAGACCCCTCGCCAACAGGCCATCGACCTGGGTCGACGGTTGCTGGCCAAGGTCGGCCTGGCGGGCAAGGAAGACGCCTATCCAAGGCGCCTTTCCGGTGGCCAGCAGCAGCGCGTGGCAATTGCCCGCGCGCTGGCCATGGAGCCTGAAGTGATCCTGTTCGACGAGCCCACCTCGGCCCTCGACCCGGAACTGGTCGGCGAGGTGCTGGCAACCATCCGCGGCCTGGCCGAGGAGAAGCGCACGATGATCATCGTCACCCACGAGATGAGCTTTGCCCGGGATGTCGCGAACCGGGTGATCTTCTTCGACAAGGGCGTGATCGTGGAACAGGGTGAGGCCAAGGCGCTGTTTGCCAATCCCAAGGAAGAGCGTACCCGGCAATTCCTGCGCAAGTTCCTCGGGACTGCTGCTTCCGAGTAATCCCCTCTCTGGCCTCATCGCGGATAAATCCGCTCCTACAACAACAACGCTGCCCTGTAGGAGCGGATTTATCCGCGATAGCGCCAGCACGCCCATCGAAAATCTATCTTCTATACATATTCCAAAGAGTTAGTTCATAAACCTTTGATAAGCCATTAGGGTATAAGAACCGGACCACCGGACCAGCAAAAGTCTGTCGCCATCAGCTGAAGCGACGCATCCACTTTGTGAGGTTCGGTTCTGATGACCACCCAGCCAAATACCCCATTCCACAGCGATCTCGACAGTTCGCCCCTGCTGCTGCCGGCCAAGGTACTGCGCAACGACGCCGAAGCCCTGCAAGCCGCCCGTGAACTCGCCGAGACCGCCCGCGAGCAGGCCGCCCGCCGCGACCAGCAACGCAAGCTGCCCTGGGCAGAAATCGAACAGTTCACCCGTAGCGGCCTGGGCAGCATCAGCGTACCCAAGGCCTATGGCGGCCCCGACGTCTCGTTCGAGACGGTCGCTGAAGTGTTCCGCCTGATCAGCGCCGCCGACCCGGCTCTGGGGCAGATCCCGCAGAACCAGTTCGGCATGTTGCAACTGCTGCGCCTGACCGCCACCGAGGCCCAGCAGGCGCTGATCTTCCGTAGCGTGCTGGACGGCTGGCGCATCGGCAACGCCGGCCCCGAGCGCGGCACCAAGGACACCCTGACGCTCAAGGCCAGGATCACCCGCAGCGGTGACGGCTATCGCATCAGTGGAGAGAAGTTCTACTCCACCGGCGCGCTGTTCGCCCACTGGGTGGCGGTCAAGGCACTGGACGACGAAGGCCGCCAGCGCCTGGCCTTTGTCCGCCGTGGCAGCCCGGGGCTGCGCATCGTCGACGACTGGTCCGGCTTCGGCCAGCGCACCACCGCCAGCGGAACCGTGCTGCTCGATCAGGTCCCGGTCGATGCCGAACTGGTCATCGACAACTGGCGCCAGCGCGATATCCCCAATATCCAGGGCGCGGCCTCGCAGTTGATTCAGGCCGCCATTGATGCCGGCATCGCCGAGGCAGCCATCGACGACGCCATCACCTTCGTCCGCGAAAAATCCCGGCCATGGATCGAGGCCAAGGTCGAGCGCGCCAGCGATGACCCCTACGTGATAGCCGACATCGGCCGCCTGAAACTTGAACTGCATGCCGCCGAGGCGCTGCTGCGTAAGGCCGCGCGGGTACTCGACGAAGTCAATGCCGGGCCGATCGATGCTGCTGCCGCAGCGCGGGCGTCGATTGCCGTGGCCGAGGCCAAGGTACTGACCACGGAGATCTCGCTGCAGGCCAGCGAGAAGCTGTTCGAGCTGGCTGGCAGCCGCGCCACCCTGGCCGAGTTCAACCTCGACCGGCACTGGCGCAATGCCCGGGTGCACACCCTGCACGACCCGGTGCGCTGGAAGTACCACGCAGTGGGCGCCTACCACCTCAACGGCACCCTGCCCGCCCGGCATTCCTGGATCTGATTGGCGGGCCCAAGGGTTGCGTTGCAGCCCCATGGCCCCGGAGAACAGCATGACAACATCCGTAATCACCAGCGACAGCCAGGCCCTGGCTGTCGCCGAGCAAGTCGCCCAGCAACTCAAGCGCGACAGTGCCCTGCGCGACCGCGAACGCCGCCTGCCGCACGCCGAACTGGAGCTGTTCACCCGCTCCGGCCTGTGGGCCATCAGCGTCCCGAAAAGCTTCGGCGGCGCCGGTGTGTCCAACGTCACCCTGGCCCAGGTCATCGCCCGCATCGCCCAGGCTGATGCCTCCCTTGGCCAGATTCCGCAGAACCACTTCTATGCCCTCGAAGTGCTGCGGGTGAATGGCAGCCCCGAGCAGCAGCAGCGCCTGTACGCCGAAGTCCTGGCCGGCCGCCGTTTCGGTAATGCGCTGGCCGAACTGGGCACGAAAACCGCCCATGACCGCACCACTCGCCTGACCCACGACGGCGCCGGTTACCGCATCAACGGCCGCAAGTTCTACGCCACCGGGGCGCTCTATGCGCAACGGATCCCGACCTCGGTGATCGACGACCAAGGCCGCCAGCAGCTGGCCTTCGTCCCCGCCGACAGTCAGGGCCTGCAGGTGATCGACGACTGGAGCGGTTTCGGCCAGCGCACCACTGGCAGCGGCTCGGTGAGCTTCGACAACGTCTGGGTCGATGCCAACGACGTGGTGCCGTTCCAGAGTGCTTTCGAGCGCCCGACGCCGGTCGGCCCGCTGGCGCAGATTCTCCACGCTGCCATCGACACCGGTATCGCCCGCGCCGCGCTGGAGGACGCCCTGCACTTCGTGCGCACGCGCAGCCGGCCATGGGTCGACTCCGGTCTGGACAAGGCCAGCGACGACCCACTGACGCTGAAAAGCTTCGGCCAGCTGGTAATCCGCCTGCATGCCGCTGAAGCCTTGCTCGAACGCGCCGGCGAGATCCTTGACCGCGCCCAGGCCGACAGCAATGCCGACACCGTGGCCGCTGCCTCCATCGCCGTTGCCGAAGCACGGGCCATCAGTACGGAAGTGTCCCTTGCCGCCGGCACCACGCTGTTCGAACTGGCCGGCAGCCAGGCCACCCTGGCCGAACACAACCTCGACCGCCACTGGCGCAACGCCCGCGTGCACACCCTGCACGACCCGGTGCGCTGGAAGTACCACGCCATCGGCAACTACTACCTGAACAACGCAAACCCTCCACGCCGGGGGACTATCTGATGCCCAAGCAGATCCTGCTCAATGCCTTCAACATGAACTGCATCGGGCACATCAACCACGGCCTGTGGACCCACCCAAGGGACACCTCGACCCAGTACAAGACCCTGGAATACTGGACCGACCTGGCGCGCCTGCTGGAGCGTGGGCTGTTCGACGGCCTGTTCATCGCCGACATCGTCGGCACCTACGACATCTACGGCAATTCCGTGGATGTAACCCTGAAGGAGTCGATCCAGCTGCCGGTCAACGACCCGCTGCTGCTGGTGTCGGCGATGGCTGCCGTCACCCGCCACCTCGGGTTCGGCCTCACCGCCAACCTTACCTACGAGGCGCCGTACCTGTTCGCCCGACGCCTCTCGACCCTCGACCACCTGAGCAATGGCCGGGTCGGCTGGAACATCGTCACCGGTTACCTCGACAGCGCCGCCCGCGCCATGGGCCTGGAGCAACAGCCCGAGCACGACCGCCGCTACGACCAGGCCGACGAATACCTGCAGGTGCTGTACAAGCTGCTGGAAGGCAGCTGGGCCGATGACGCCGTGGTCAACGACCGCGAGCGGCGGGTGTACGCCGAGCCGAGCAAGGTGCGCAAGGTGCGCCACCAGGGCGAGTTCTACAAGGTCGAGGGCTACCACCTGTGCGAACCCTCGCCACAGCGCACGCCGGTACTGTTCCAGGCGGGCAGCTCGCCGCGCGGCCTGGCCTTTGCCGGCAACCATGCCGAGTGCGTGTTCATCAGCGGCCAGGACAAGGCCGCTACCCGAGCCCAGGTCGACAAGGTACGCGCGGCCGCCCAGGCGGCCGGCCGCGATCCACAGGCGGTGAAGGTGTTCATGGGCATCACGGTGATCGTCGCGCCCACCGAGCAGCAGGCCCAGGCCAAGTATGCCGAGTACCTGCAGCATGCCAGCGCCGAAGCCGGCGTGGCGCACTTCGCCGCCTCGACCGGTATCGACTTTGCCGCCTACGGGCTGGACGACCCGATCGGCGCCAGCAAGGGCAACGCCATCCAGTCGGCCACCCGCCAATTGCAGGAAAACGCCTGGACCCGCCGCCGCCTGCTGGAGCAGCACGCCCTCGGCGGGCGCTATGTCACCCTGGTCGGCGCGCCCGATCAGGTGGCCGAACAGCTGATCGCCTGGATCGACGAAACCGGCCTGGACGGCTTCAACCTGACCCGTACCGTCACCCCGGAAAGCTACGAGGACTTCATCGACCTGGTGGTCCCGCAACTGCAGCAACGTGGCCGCTACAAGACCGCCTACGCCGACGGCACCCTGCGCGAGAAGCTGTTCGCCAGCGACCACCCGCACCTGCCCGCCGACCACCCTGGTTCCACTTACCGCAACAACCCAACCCCTGCCCCGACTGGAGCCCTGCACCATGCTTGAGAAACTGTTCCGGCCCGTCGCGGCCATCGCCATCACCCTCGGCCTGTGCACCAGCGCGTTCGCCGCCGAGCCCCTGAAGATCGGCACCACTGCGGCCTTTGCCATCCCCTTGGAAGCGGCGGTGGAAGAAGCCCACAAGCAAGGGCTGGAAGTGAAGCTGATCGAGTACAGCGACTGGATCGCGCCGAATGTCAGCCTCAACAGCGGCGACATCGACGTGAACTACTTCCAGCACATCCCCTTCCTCGAGAATGCCAAGGCTGCCGCCGGTTTCAACCTGGTGCCCTACGCTCCGGGGATCATCAACAACGTCGGCCTGTACTCGAAGAAGTACAAGAGCTTCGCCGAACTGCCCGAAGGCGCCAGTGTGGCCATCGCCAACGACCCGATCAACAGCGGCCGTGGCCTGCAGCTGCTGGCCAAGGCCGGCTTGATCACCCTCAAGCCGGGTGTCGGCTACAAGGCCACCGAGGACGACATCGTCGCCAACCCGAAGAAGCTCAAGATCCTGCAGGTCGAAGCCGTGCAACTGGTGCGCGCCTATGACGACGCCGACCTTGTGCAGGGCTACCCGGCCTACATCCGCCTGGCCAACAGCTTCGATGCCACCTCGGCGCTGTTGTTCGATGGCCTGGAAAACAAGGAATACGTGATCCAGTTCGTCATCCGCCCGCAAAGCAAGGACGACCCGCGCCTGGCAAAGTTCGTCGACATCTACCAACACTCGCCCGCCGTGCGTGCAGCGTTGAACAAGGCCCATGGCAACCTGTACCAGGCCGGTTGGGAAGGCTGACATGAGCCAGGCCAACGCGCTCAGGGCGCCCACCGCACAACCATCGCCGCCAACGGCCAGGGAGCAGGCCCTGCGCCCGGAGGTCAACGAAGCCCACGTCCGCTTCATCGGCCTTGGCAAGACCTACCCTGGCCAGCAACAACCGGCACTGCAGGGCATCGACCTGAACATCCGCCGTGGTGAGATCTTCGGCATCATCGGCCGCAGTGGCGCGGGCAAGTCATCGCTGCTGCGCACCATCAACCGCCTCGAACAGCCGAGCCAGGGCCGTGTCCTGATCGATCAGGTAGACATTGCGCCGTTCGACGAGGAGCGCCTGGTGGCACTGCGCCGGCGCATCGGCATGATTTTCCAGCACTTCAACCTGATGTCGGCCAAGACCGTGTGGCAGAACGTCGAGCTGCCACTGAAGGTGGCGGGCGTGGCCAAGGCCGAGCGCCAGCACAAGGTTCGCGAACTGCTGGAGATGGTTGGCTTGCAGGACAAGCATCACGTCTATCCGGCGCAGCTGTCTGGCGGGCAGAAGCAGCGCGTCGGCATCGCCCGGGCGCTGGTGCATGACCCCGAGATCCTGTTGTGCGACGAAGCCACCTCGGCGCTGGACCCGGAGACCACGGCGTCGATCCTCGAACTGCTGCGCGACATCAACCAGCGCCTGGGCCTGACCGTGGTGCTGATCACCCACGAAATGACAGTGATCCGCGACATCTGTCACCGCGTGGTGGTGCTGGAACGTGGCGCTATCGTCGAACAGGGCGAAGTCTGGCGCGTGTTCGGCAACCCGCACCATGACGTCACCCGGACCCTGCTCGCCCCGTTGCAGACCAAGCTGCCCGTGGCTTTGCAGGCAAAGCTGCGCGCCAGCCCAGCGGGCCATGACAGCGCGGTGGTGCTCAAGCTCACCCTGCTGGGCGAGCCGGCATTGTCCGACTTGTTCAGCGAACTGGGCGGACGCGTGCGCCTGCTCCAGGGCGGTGTGGAGACCATCGGCGAGCATGCGCTCGGGCAGCTGATCCTGTCGATTCAGGGCTCGCCGCATGACACCCATCAATTGCTCGCACGCGCCCGCCGCTGGGCCGAAGACGTGGAGGTACTGGGCCATGTGGTTTGATCGCTTGCTTGAAGGCTTGCTCGACACGTTGCTGATGGTCGGCGTGTCCTCGCTGGTCGCACTGCTGGTGGGGGTGCCGATGGCGGTGCTGCTGGTCACCAGCGACAAAGGCGGTATCTTCGAGGCACCGCTGCTCAATCGAGTGCTGGGCGCCTTCGTCAATCTGTTCCGCTCGATCCCGTTCCTGATCCTGATGGTCGCACTGATTCCCTTCACCCGGTTGGTGGTAGGGACCACCTATGGCGTGTGGGCCGCCATGGTGCCACTGACCATCGCCGCAACGCCGTTCTTTGCACGGATTGCCGAGGTCAGCCTGCGGGAAGTCGACCATGGCCTGGTGGAGGCAGCGCAGGCCATGGGCTGCCGGCGTTGGCACATCGTCTGGCACGTCCTGCTGCCCGAGGCGCTGCCGGGGATCGTGGGAGGGTTCACCATTACCCTGGTGACGCTGATCAACTCGTCAGCCATGGCCGGGGCGATTGGTGCGGGTGGGCTGGGGGATATTGCCTATCGGTATGGGTATCAGCGTTTCGACAGCCAGATCATGCTGACCGTGATTGCCATGTTGGTGGCGTTGGTGGCACTGATCCAGCTGGGAGGGGACCGGTTGGCGAAAGGCTTGAACAAGCGTTGACGTGCCTGCCATAACATTTTCTGCGCCTGTGAGACCGAGCGCCGCCCGCGCGGCGCATCGCGGATAAATCCGCTCCTACAGTTTGTTGCAACGTGCCGAACCTGTTACGCCAGGGTCGCCTGCCTTGGCGCATGGCTTGTAGGATTTATCCGCGATGCGCCGCGCGGGCGGCGCTCGATCTCGCAGGCGCTGAACAACACCCGCCATACCCCTCAGCCCCAGCGCAGATCCCCAGCCGGCACCGGCCGCCCAAACCAGTACCCCTGCCCCAACTGGCACTGCTGCTCCAGCAGGAACCGCGCCTGCTCAGCCTGTTCGATCCCCTCGGCATGCACCTGCATGCCCATGCTCCGCGCCAGCGCGACGATCACCCGGACGATGGCGATGTCATCATCATCCTGCGGCAAGCCAGCGACGAAGCCCTGGTCGATCTTCAGCTTCTGCACCGGCAGGCGCTTGAGCCGCAGCAACGACGA
Source organism: Pseudomonas vlassakiae (assembly GCF_014269035.2). GTDB lineage: Bacteria > Pseudomonadota > Gammaproteobacteria > Pseudomonadales > Pseudomonadaceae > Aquipseudomonas > Aquipseudomonas vlassakiae. The sequence goes on along the minus strand of NZ_JABWRP020000003.1, from coordinate 388,882 downwards.
GTACCCCGTGCCAAAGTCATCGATGGCCAGGTTCAGCCCCAGCTCGCGCAGGCGATGCAGCTGTTCCAGTGCCACTTCCGGGTCTTCCATGACCGCACTCTCGGTCACTTCCAGCTCCAGCAGCGCCGGGTCCAGCCCAGTTTCATGCAGTACATCGGCCACCTGCCGGTACAACTCACGCTGGCCGAACAAGCGGCTGGAGATATTGACGGCAACGAACGCCAACGTCCGCCCATCCTCCCGCCACCGCACCATCTGCCGGCAGGCCTCGCGCAACACCCAGGCATCGATCTCGGCAATCAGGCCGGTGCGTTCGGCGATGGGGATGAAATCGCTCGGCGGAACCAACCCACGCTGCGGGTGCTGCCAACGGACCAAGGCCTCGACACCGACCCTCTGCGCCGTGAACAGGTCATGCACCGGTTGGTAGAACACCCGCAGCTCATCATTGGCCAGCGCCCGGCGCAACTCGCTCGCGGTTTCCACCCGGTGCTGGGCGTGAGCGGTCAGCTCTTCGGTGTACAGCGCATAGCAGGCGCGGCCATTATCCTTGGCCTTGAACAGCGCCGAATCGGCATTGCGCAACAACTGCTCGGCGCTCAGAGCGTCGGTGGGGAACAGGCTGATGCCCACGCTGGCACTGATGAACAGCCGGTGATCATCGAATTCGAAGGGCTCACGCATGCGTTCGATGATGCCCTGTGCCAGCTTGCCGGCCTGGCCAATCTGCTGGCAGTTCTCGGCCAGCACAGCGAACTCGTCACCGCCCAGGCGCGCCAGGGTCACGTTGCTGCCAACGGCCTCACGCAGACGCTCGCCTACCAGCTTCAACAACTGGTCGCCAATGGTGTGGCCAAGGCCGTCGTTGATGCTCTGAAAGTGATCCAGGTCGAGCAGCAGCAAGGCGCAGCCGCGCTTGTTGACCTGCGCCGAAGCCAGCGCCTGCTCGGTACGGTCGTTGAACAGCAGGCGGTTGGGCAGCCCGGTGAGCGGGTCATGGTGAGCCAGGTAGGCCAGTTCCTGTTCGGAATGCTTGATCGCGCTGATGTCGCTGAACACCGCCACGTAATGGCTCAGCTCGCCACTGTCGTCACGGATGGCGCAAATCGTCTGCCACTGCGGATAGATCTCACCGCTTTTACGGCGGTTCCAGATCTCGCCACTCCACTCACCCTTTTCGGCCAGGGCGGCATAGATCTGCTGATAGAACGGCACGCCGTGGCGGCCCGACTTGAACTTGCTGGGGCGATGGCCCAGCACTTCTTCCTGTTGATAACCGGTGATGCGCATGAAGGCGCGGTTGACGTGCACGATCAGGCCTTGGCGGTCGGTGACCAGCACGCCCTCCAAGGTGCTGTCGAACACCGCCGCCGCCATGCGCAGGCGCTCGCGGTCCTCGCTGCGCAGGCGCGCGCCGATACCGATGAAATTGAGAAGACGGGCGCGGGACACGAAGATCAGCAAGGCACTGACCAGCACCCACACCACCACGTTGATCTGCCGGCCCACGGTCAACGCCAGCGGGTCGTCAGACATACTGCGCAGGACCACCTCGGCCAGCACCAGCCAGAGGAACGAGAGCACCACATACAGCGCGGCCATGCGCAAGGCGTCGCGAACGGAAACAGACATGTCGGGGGGGAAAGCCCATGAAAAAAGATGGGGCATTATAAAGGCTGAAACATGCCGTGACTTCCTATCTGAAAGGGTGACTGGTTTTATTTCCCTGCCAAGGGATAATCACCCCCTTCTCCCTGCATTCCCGAGGGCTTCTACACCTATGTGGTACAACGGTCTGCTCGACTTGTCGGCCTGGCAACTGGTTGGCGTCACCCTGCTGATGACCCATGTGACCATCGTCAGCGTCACCCTCTACCTGCACCGCTACTCCGCCCACCGTGCCCTGGAGCTCAATGGCGCGCTCAAGCACTTCTTCCGTTTCTGGCTGTGGCTGACCACGGCACAGAACACCCGCGAATGGACGGCCGTGCACCGCAAGCACCACGCCAAGTGCGAAACCCCGGACGACCCGCACAGCCCGGTGTACAAGGGCCTGGGCACGGTTCTGCGCAAAGGCGCCGAACTCTACCGCGAAGAGGCACGCAACCCCGAAACCCTGCGCATCTATGGCAAGAACTGCCCGGAAGACTGGATCGAGCGTAACCTCTACTCTCGCTACAAGCTCGGCGGCATCGTGCTGATGGCGGTCATCGACCTGCTGTTGTTCGGCACCATCGGCATCACCATCTGGGCAATACAGATGATGTGGATTCCGTTCTGGGCCGCCGGCGTGGTCAACGGCCTGGGCCACGCGGTCGGCTACCGCAATTTCGAATGCCGCGACGCCGCCACCAACCTGGTGCCGTGGGGCATCGTCATCGGTGGCGAAGAGCTGCACAACAACCACCACACCTACCCCAACTCGGCCAAGCTCTCGGTCAAGCGCTGGGAGTTCGACATGGGCTGGGCGTGGATCCGCCTGTTCTGCCTGCTGCGCCTGGCCAAGGTGCAGCGTGTCGCACCCATCGCCCACCGCGTCGAGGGCAAGGCCAGCCTGGACATGGACACCGCCATGGCCATCCTCAACAACCGTTTCCAGATCATGGCCCAGTACCGCAAACTGGTGATCGGCCCGCTGGTCAAGCAGGAGCTGGCCAAGGTCGATGCCTCGGTGCGCCACCGCTTCCGCCGTGCCAAGCGCCTGCTCTCGCGTGAAACCAGCCTGCTGGAAGACCGCCACCACGTGCGCATCGAGCGCATGCTGGCCCACAGCCAGGCATTGAAAACCATCTACGAGAAACGTCTGGCCCTGCAACAGATCTGGGCTCGCACCAGTGCCAACGGCCACGATATGCTCGCGGCCATGAAGGACTGGGTACACGAGGCCGAGGCCAGCGGCATCCATGCCCTGCGCGACTTCGCGGCACAGCTGAAAACCTATTCCCTGCGCCCCACCGGCGCCTGATAGCCGCTGATCGGCACGCCCTGCAACGGGGCGTGCCTGCTGGAACTTCCTCGCTGAAAATCCACTCAAACCCGGCACATCGCCCGCGTGGCGGGCCGGTTAGTGGCCGCGCGCCTCATCAATGAGAACTGCTCCGTGCTCATGGCCAGAAACCCTCCTTCGTCATTTTCAGGTACACCGCCTCCCGAAGCTGCACAAACCTTGCTGGCCCTGTTCCATGCCCAGGGCGAAGTCGCCCGCCTGAGTGAGCGCGAACAGCTCTACAGCTCGCTGCTCGACAGCGTCAACGCCGTACTCTGGGCGTTCGACTGGGAAACCCGCCAGGTGCTCTATGTCAGCCCGGCCTACGAGCGCATCTTCGGTCGCCCGGCCAGCCTGGTGCTGGCCGACTACAACGAATGGCGCGACAGCATCTACCCCGACGACCTGGAATTCGCCGAACGCAGCCTGGCCCAGGTGCTGCTCAAGGGCGCCGTGGAAGACCGCGAGTACCGCATCCTCAACGCCAGCGGCCAGGTGCGCTGGCTCAGCGACAAGTGCTACATCAACCAGCAGAGCGAAGGCGAGCGGGTGATCATCGTCGGCATCGCCGAAGACATCACCGAAAAGAAGCAGCTCGAAGGCGAACTGCAGCGCCTGGCCACCACCGACGTCCTGACCCAGAGCAGCAACCGCCGGCACTTCTTCGAGTGTGCCCAGCAGGCCTTCGACAGTGCCCGGGAGGACGGCACGCCTCTGGCCTTCCTGCTGCTGGACATCGACGACTTCAAGCGTATCAACGACAACTACGGGCACCAGGAAGGTGACCAGGTGCTGCAGCGCATCGCCGACAGCGGCAAGGCCGTGCTACGTCGCGGTGACCTGTTCGGGCGCATCGGTGGTGAGGAGTTCGCAGCGGTGTTCCCAGGCTGCAATGCACAGGTCGCCGAGCAGATTGCCGAGCGGTTGCAGCGGGAAATTCAGCGCCAGGGCTTCAGCCATGGCGATGAGGTGTACAACGTTACGGTGAGCCAGGGGCTGACCGGGCTGACGGAGGAAGACGAGTCGCTGGACAGCTTGTTCGCCCGCGCCGACGCGGCGATGTACCGGGCCAAGCGGCAGGGTAAGAATCAGATAGTTCGCGGCTGACTGGGGCTGCTGCGCAGCCCCGATACGTTAAGTCGGCACTTGTTCTTCAGGAGTAGGGGGTTCCTCACCCTTGGCTTCCATCACAGGCTCCTTCACGTCCTCCTGCGGCTTTACCTCAGGATTCTCCACCTTGCGCAACCGGCTCAGCTCCGGCAGCCCAATCTTCAGCAAACGCGCCGTCTTGCTGCTGGCAATCTTCTCCAGCCCCTGATCTGCCGGCAGGCGCGCCAGTTGCCCGGCCAGGTTCAAGGCGAGGATCTCCCGCGAATACACCCCGCCACCCAGCTGATAGATGGCCGCGATCAGCTCACGCAGGCTCAGCGGCAAGCGCCAGCGGGTTCGCAGCGCCGAGCCGAACGCTGCGCCGAATTCGTTGAGCGACAGCTGCACCCGGTCTTCGTCCAGCTCCCCCCCGGCCAGGCGCCACTCCTGCAGGCAACGGAGCACCGCCAGGTCGCCCAGGCAGTGCAACAGGCCGGCACAGTAGCAGCGCTCCTGATCCAGTTCGAGCATGCGCGCCAGCGTGCGGGCGTATTCGGCCGTGTGCAGCGACAGGTTCCAGTAATGGGTGGCATGTTGCGTCAGCAGCGGGTCGCTCAGCCGCGCGCTGCGCTTGAGGGCAAGGCCGAGAATGAGGTTCATGCTCTGGGTGCTGCCGAGCTTGTTCAGCGCCTGCATCAGCGTCTGCACCGGTGCGTCACGGTGCAGGCTGGCACTGTTGGCGGCGGCGATGAGCACCGCCGTGATCTGCGGGTCGTCGCGCACTTCCTCTTCGAGCACCTTGAGGTTCAGGCCCTGCGGGTTGAGTGCGCGCTTGATCGCCACCTGCACATCGGCGAACAACGGCCCGCCATCGGCAGTGGCGCGACGTTGCTCGAGGTAAGCCGGCAGGTTGGCGCCAGGCTGCAACGGCGGCACCGGGCAGGTGATCTGCTCGCCCACGGCCAGCAGCAACTCTTCCAGGCTTTTGCGCAGCTTGTCCAGGTTCAGCGGTTTGCTCAGGTAAGCCGTGGGGTGCAGCGGTAGCGCTTCGCGCACACTGGCGCTATCGCTGCGGTTGCTCATGAGAATGAATGGCAGCTCGGGGCCTTTGGCGCGCACGTTGCGCAGCAGGTCGAGGCCATCGCAGCCTGCCAACTCACGGGCTGCGATGATCAGGTCAGGTTTGCTGGCCAGCGCAGTCAGCGCCTGCGAGCCGTCGGCGCAGACCTGCAAACGGGCGTCGCAACGCACGCTGAGCAGCATTTCACTCAGCATTTCGCGTACCCAAGGGTCGCCCTCGGCGATCAATACGCAAGGTGGGGTGGGGTCTGCAGCACTCATGGCCAACTCCTGAATATCCCTGACACACAGTCCTTCGCAGCTTCCAAGGCGAATCCCTTCCACCACCATAGCCTCACCCGGCTTTTCTGGGCACAAAAAAAACCCGCCTAAGCGGGTTTTTTCATGAAGCGCATCACATCAGGCGAGTTCAGCGAAGCACTCTTCGATGATAGCCAGGCCTTTGTCCAGCAGCGCGTCTTCGGCGGTCAGCGGAACCAGGATACGCAGGACGTTACCGTAGGTGCCGCAGGACAGTAGGATCAGACCCTTGTCACGCGCCTTGGCCACAACCTGGGCAACGGCAGCAGCGTTCGGAGTGTGGGTGCCTTTTTCGAAGACTTCCACAGCGATCATCGAGCCCAGACCGCGGACGTCACCGATGATCGGGTGCTTTTCCTGGATCTTGCGCAGGCCAGTGGTCAGGTGCTCACCAACAGCCTTGCTGCGGTCCAGCAGTTTCTCTTCCTCGAACACCTGGATAACGGCCAAGGCCGCGGCGCAGGCAATCGGCGAACCGGCGTAGGTGCCGCCCAGGCCGCCCGGAGCGATGGCGTCCATGATTTCGGCCTTGCCGCATACACCGGCCAGCGGGAAGCCGCCAGCGATGGACTTGGCGAAGGTGGTCAGGTCAGGCGCGACGCCCATCTGCTCCATGGCGAAGAAGGTGCCGGTACGGCCAGCGCCGGTCTGTACTTCGTCGGCGATCAGCAGGATGCCGTGCTTGTCGCACAGCTCGCGCAGGCGCTTCATCAGCTCTTTCGGCGCTGGCAGGAAGCCGCCTTCGCCCTGGACTGGCTCGAGGATGATCGCGGCGATGTCGCGCGGCTCGGCATCGTTCTTGAAGATGCGCTCGACCGAAGCAATGGCGTCGTCAACGCTGACACCGTGCAGTTCGCTCGGGAACAGGGCGCGGAAGATGCCGCCTGGCATCAGGCCCATGCCAGCGGAGTACGGCACGACCTTGCCGGTCAGGCCCAGGGTCATCATGGTACGGCCGTGGTAGCCGCCGGTGAAGGCGATAACACCAGCGCGGCCGGTGGCAGCACGGGCGATCTTGACGGCGTTTTCAACGGCTTCGGAGCCGGTGGAAACCAGCAGGGTCTTCTTGTCGAAGTCGCCTGGGACCAGCTTGTTGATCTTTTCGCACAGCTCGACGTAAGGCTCGTAGGCCAGCACCTGGAAGCAGGTGTGGCTGACCTTGGTCAGCTGCTCTTGCACAGCTGCAACCACTTTCGGGTGCAGGTGGCCGGTGTTGAGTACTGCGATGCCGCCGGCGAAGTCGATCAGTTCGCGGCCTTCAACGTCGATCACCGTCGAGTTCTTCGCGGATTCCACGAAGATCGGGTGGATCTGGCCGACGCCACGTGGGACGGCGGCTACACGACGTTGCATCAAGGATTCGTTGGTCTTGCTCATAAAGCCCTCATTGCGCCGACAGCGGCGCTTTTATTCGGGGGTGGCCGGGTGTGTTCGCGAACAGTATTCGTTGATCGACTGCCGTAAACGCCCTGCCCACCAGGTACTGCGATGTCAAAAAGGCCAGCGAGACGTCGCTCTCGCGCCCCGCTGGCAGAGGTAAAGCCTTTTACCTGGCGATCAGACGCTGATGCACAGGTATTTGATTTCGAGGTAGTCCTCGATACCGTACTTGGAACCTTCGCGGCCCAGGCCCGAAGCCTTGATGCCGCCGAATGGCGCGACTTCGTTGGAGATCAGGCCGGTGTTGATGCCGACCATGCCGTATTCCAGGGCCTCGGCGACACGGAACACACGGCTCATGTCACGGGCGTAGAAGTACGAGGCCAGGCCGAACTCGGTGTCGTTGGACATGGCGATCACTTCGGCTTCGTCTTTGAAGCGGAACAGCGGTGCCAGTGGGCCGAAGGTTTCTTCCTTGGCGACAGCAGCGGTGTTCGGCACGTCGACCAGAATGGTCGGCTCGAAGAAGTTGCCTTCGATCAGCTTGCCACCGGACAGCACCTTGGCGCCCTTGCCTACGGCGTCTTCGATGTGTTCCTGGACCTTGGCGACAGCCTTGCCGTCGATCAGCGGGCCAGTGGTGGTGCCTTCTTCCAGGCCGTTACCGATCTTCAGCTTGGCGACAGCAGCGGCCAGCTTCTGGGCGAACGCGTCGTAGACGCCATCCTGCACGTAGATACGGTTGGCGCAGACGCAGGTCTGGCCGTTGTTACGGTACTTGGAGATGATCGCGCCCTCGACCGCCTTGTCCAGGTCGGCGTCGTCGAACACGATGAACGGAGCGTTGCCGCCCAGCTCCAGGGAAACCTTCTTGATGTCCTTGGCGCATTCTTCCATCAGCTGGCGACCGATTTCGGTCGAGCCGGTGAAGGACAGCTTGCGTACCAGGGAGTTGCCGGTCAGCTCGCCGCCGACTTCGCCAGCGCTGCCGGTAACGACGCTCAGCACGCCAGCCGGGATGCCGGCACGGTTGGCCAGCTCGACCAGGGCCAATGCCGAGTATGGGGTCTGCGAAGCAGGCTTGAGCACCATGGTGCAGCCAGCGGCCAGGGCCGGGCCGGCTTTACGGGTGATCATGGCGGCCGGGAAGTTCCACGGGGTGATGGCCGCGGTAACGCCGATCGGCTGCTTGATGACGATCAGGCGCTTGTCTGGCTGGTGGCCGGGGATGGTGTCGCCGTAGACGCGCTTGGCTTCTTCGGCGAACCATTCGATGAACGAGGCGGCGTAGGCGATTTCGCCCTTGGCTTCGGCCAGTGGCTTGCCTTGCTCGGTGGTCATCAGGCGAGCCAGGTCGTCCTGGTTCTCGATCATCAGTTCGAACCAGCGACGCAGCTTGGCCGAACGCTCTTTGGCGGTCAGTGCGCGCCAGGCCGGCAGGGCCTTGTCGGCGGCTTCGATGGCGCGGCGGGTTTCCGCGGTGCCCATCTTCGGCACGGTACCGATGACTTCACCAGTGGCCGGGTTGGTCACTTTGATGGTCTGGCCGCTGTCCGCATCCAGCCACTCACCGTTGATGAAGGCTTGCTGGCGGAACAACTGAGCGTCTTTGAGCTGCATGTCGGCTTCCCGAATTGTTGATTGTGTGAAAAGCGCCCAAGGCAGGGCATCGAGCGTTTGAAATCTCAAACGAATCCTAAGCGGGTGCTGGGGTGTTGGACAATAGGCTGTTCGAAAAAAAGAACGAATGGTTGAACACCCAGTCCGAAAAAGCCGTTACAGGTTAGACGATCGAGCGCAGAGACATGTGAAAGGCGGGGGTTGCCATGGCATTTTCAGTGCCTGTGGAATCGAGCGCCGCGCGGGCGGCGCTCGATGCATGCATCCATACAGAATTTACGTCATGCCCACCCAGTTCAGAACGCCTTGGCCAGGTCGATCACCAGGGCCCGGTAGCCAACGGACCCCGGCTGGCGGCTGTGTACCTTGAGCTCCACCAGCACCTCCTGAGTCCCCCGGCGTACCTCGTTGAGCACCGTGGTGGTCAGCTTCTCGGGCGTGAGGAAGTTGACCGAAGCCGAATAGATGAACTGCGTGTCGGTCTCCGGCCGGTAGGCCACAACCGAGGTCACCGGGCTGTACCACTCGTCGCCGCGCTCCTTGCCGTACTCCCAGACCTGCTCGACCGTGCCCTTGGTTTCGTCGATCTTGTACTCCACCGCCCGGCTGTAGTTGCCACTGAGCTTGGTCGGGGCAAAGTCGCGCCCCCAGCCATTATCGAACACGGTCAGCGTGCCCTTGCCGGTAAGCCAGGCGGTGTGCTGGGTCCAGGACCAGTCGAAGCCTTCGCTCTCGACGGGGGTCAGTACCTTCTCGCGCAGGCGCTGCGGCCAGCCTTGAGGGGATGCGAGAATCCACTTCACCTGTTTGTCACGACCAATCTTCACCACACCCTGATGGCGCGCTGAAACGATAATGCTGTCGTCATCGGCGTCGTAGTCGATGGCATTGACATGGGCCCAGTTGCGCCCGGTGCCCACCCCTGGGGTATCACCGAACGGCAGGTCACCTTCGGCCAGTTCGTTGGCCAGGCGGTCGTCCTGCTTCTGTACACCTTCTGGCAGCTGGATCGCCGCCTTGCCCAGGGTTTCCAGCAAGTCGCCGCGGTAGGGGTCGAGAATCTGGTTCAGGTCCCAGAAGTCCAGCACGTCGCCGGCTTCGTTGACCTCGATGATGTGGTCTCGTATCGAACGCACCCGCTTGCCGTCCGGGCGCCGGTAATCGCTGGTGCCGACGCGCAGCAGGTAAGTGCCGTTGGCGGTTTCGCGGATCTCGTGGGAGAAGTCGGCGAATTTGTCCGGCAGGTTGCGCTGCCAGATACGCCGGCCCAGCAGGTCGAACTTGGAGTAGGTCTGGCCCTGCCCCCAGATCAGCTTGCCATCGCGGGTCTGCTGGAAGCCCATGGTCCCGCCCAGGCCGTCGCGGCGGTTGGAGTCGTGGATCTGCTCGATGTCCAGGTACCAGCGCACGTCACCATTGCTGTCGGAGATCCAGTTGTTGCCGACCTGGTCCCATTCCGCGGCGCCGCCCAGGCCGTTCCACTTGAAGGCACGGCCACCGGGAATATCACCTTGCAGGTGGTTGAACAGGTACAGGCGCTGCTCGAAGCCTGGCGCCACCTTGACCGGTTCGACCTCCGGCAGCGCGGCGGTCTGCTTCGCCACCACCGGCAGGCGCACGGCCGGAGCATAGATCTGGTACTGCTCGCGGATGCGCTCGCCGTCGAGCTTGTAGGTCACTTCCACCTGGTTGACGTAGTCCGGGTACAGGCCGAATACCGGGATGCCGCCATAGGTCCACAGCGAGCGCTCGGACACCTCGTAGGCAATGTCCACACCGCGCTCGCCCTTGCCGCGCACCCGCACATGGGCGGCGCTCAGGTTGCGCCCACCGTCGCGGATGATCGCGGTCAGCGGCGCCAGGCGGTACGGGTTGACCACCACATCGCCGAGCAGCGCATCGGTGCGCTCGGGGACCTTGGCAGTAAGGCAGGCGCCTTCAGGCAGTATCGGGGTTTCAGTCTTGGCGTTCATGGCAAAGCTCCTTTTTACTCAGAAGTCGTAACGGGCGGTGGCGCCGAAGGTGCGCGGGGTACCGAGCACGCCGGCATATCCACCGTTGGCGGAGTTCCACAAGCTGGTGAAATAGGTCTTGTCGCCGGCGTTCTTCACCCACAGCGACAGGTCGATCAGGCCGTCGCCTTGATCCAGGCGCACACCGGCGGAGAGGTTGACCAGCGCGTAGCTGGGGATCTGGCCAAAGTCGGAATCATCGATGGTGCCCACCGCCCTCGAGCGGAACGCGTAGCTGGCGGTGACGTATGGTTCGACATGCTGGCTGGCCTGCCACTTGTATTCGCCGTTGAGGTTGGCGATGTACTTGGAAGCGCCGACCACCTGGTGGCCGGACAGGTCGCAGGTGGCCGTGGCATTGGCCAGGCTCACTTCCGGCGGGCACGGTGCGTCGTCGTACTTCAGGTAGCGCACGTCGTTCCACGAACCGTTGAAGTTCACCGTCAGGCCTTTGATCGGCAGCGCCGTGGCTTCGAATTCCAGGCCTCGCGAGCGCACGCTGCCTGCGTTGGCCAGGTACTGCACGCGGTTGATCTGGTCGTAGACGTTGGCCTGGTAGCCATGCACCTCGGTCCAGAACAGGTTGGTGTTGAGCTGCAGGCGGTTATCGAACAGCGTGCTCTTGAGGCCCAACTCGGCGTTGTTGGCCCGCTCGGTGCCGACCAGCAACGAGTCGGTGCCCAGGCGCGGCGCGGCGCCGACGGTGAGGTTGACGCCACCAGACTTCTCGCCGTGGGTCAGGGTGGCGTAGCCGAGCAATTGCTCGTTGAAGCGATAGCTCAGCCCCAGCAGCCCGGAAGGGCTGAAGCTGTACTGGTTGAGGTCGCCCGAATCGTACGCCCCCACCCTGCCCTGGCGCGCAGCGGCGGCCGCACCGGTTACGGCAGCACCACCGGTTGGCGCGTCGCGGGTCACCCAGGCGCTCTTTTCCTCGTAGGTGCCGCGGATGCCGGCGGTGAAGTCCAGGCGATCGGTGAGGTGCCAGGTGCCCTGGGCGAACAGCGCGTAGCTGTCGGTATCGATATGGCCATTGCCGATGGTATTGACGTTGGCCAGGGCGCCGGCCGGGGTGATGTTCCAGATGTCCGCCTGAGGGCCGTAATAGGTGAAGGACTTGTTGTCCAGGTCCTGCTTGAAGTAGTACGCGCCGAGCACATAGTCGAAGACGCCACCGGTGGGCGACGCCAGGCGGATTTCCTGGGAGTACTGCTTGTCGCGTACCGACACCCCGGCGCTGTAGAACACCGGCACATTGAGGCCGTCGTCATTACGCGGGGTGAAGTCCCACCAGCGGTAGGCGCTGATCGAAGTCAGGGTGAAGTCATTGGGCAGGGTCCAGTTGGCCTCCACCGAGGTACCCCCCTGGAACACGGTCACCTGCTGGTCGGCATCGAAATTGACCTTGCGGTCCTTGCCCGATACCAGCGTCGCGCCCGCCTGGGCGGCCAGGCTTTCGTAGCGGTTGACGCCATTGATGGTCGGCCCGGTGCTGTAGAGGCTGAGGATGCCGTTGTTGGAATCTTCTTCGTTGTACTCACCGATCCAGCGCAGGTTGAAGGTTTCGCTCGGCTTGAACAGCAGCTGGGTACGAAAGCCCTGGCGTTTGCCACCGTTGAGCTCGTCGCCGTTGTGGATGTTCTTTACATAACCATCGTCTTCGGTGTGGTAGGCACTGATGCGCCCGGCCAGCGTCTCGGTGATCGGCCCGGAGTAACTGCCCTGGGTCTGCAGGTAGCCGTCCTCGCCAATCGATTGCTGAATGCTGCCCTCGGGGTGGAAGGTCGGTTTGCGCGTGGTGATGTTCAGCACCCCCGCCGTGGTGTTCTTGCCGAACAGCGTACCCTGCGGGCCGCGCAGCACTTCCAGCTGGTCGACGTCGAGCAGGTCGAACACCGCCATGCCCGGCCGGCCGAGATAGACGTTGTCCAGATAGATGCCGACGCTGCCTTCCAGGCCATCACTGGCCGGGTTGTTGCCCAGGCCACGAATCGAGATGCTCGACTGCCGTGCATGCACGTAGGCGACGTTGGTGCTGGGCACCAGCTGTTGCAGATCCTGCACACGGTAGATGCGCTGGGTTTCCAGGGTTTCGCTGCTGAGCACACTGATGGGCGTGGGCACGCTCTGCGCGGTTTCCTCGCGGCGGCGGGCATTGACCGTGACCGTACCGAGCTTGGCTTCCTGCTCCACGGCCGGCGTGGTGCTGACGGGTTCTTCGGCAAAGCTGCCGCTGGATGCCGCCAGCAACACGCCGGCGGCCAAGGGTTGCAAGGTAAAGCGCGACGCGCGCGCAGGCCAACGGGAAAGTCCGGACATGCAAGTGCTCCTTGAGGCTGCGGCCCTGGGCGAGCATTTCCGTTGGCGGAACCGAATCGCGGTCAGTTGGGCTTATATTCTTTTAAGAGATATAAATATTTGTAAATCATATTTTGTGGAATAAGTGACTCCCTTTATAAGGGGGCTGACCCTCTTCATCAATTGCATTCGACCGAAAGTTTTCATGTAGAAAATGCATATCGACCTACGCCAGCTCCGCCACTTCATCGCCCTTGTCGAACACCGCAGTTTCGTCGCTGCGGCGGCTGCGGTGAATCTGTCGCAATCGGCCTTCAGCCGCAGCATCCAGACCCTGGAGCACAACATCGGCTGTCGTCTGGTCGACCGTGCCAGCAAGGAGCTTTCACCCACTCGACAGGGCTTGCTGGTGCTGGAGCATTCGCGGCGCCTGGTGCATGGCGCGCATAACCTGGTCAACGAGATTCACCAGTTCAATGGCGCCACCACCGGCGTGGTGCGCTTCGGCTCCGGCCCGGCTCCGGCTGGCGGCCTGGTGCCAAAGGCCGTGGCGCGCTTCGTGGCCGAATACCCGGCGGCGCGCACCTGCTTTCAGGTGGATAACTGGCAGGCGCTGAACCGCAAGCTGATCGCCGAGGAGATCGAATTCTTCGTTGCCGATACGCGCCAGTTCGAGTCCGACCCGGATTACCGCGTGCACAAGCTGGCACCGCAGCGCTGGCACTTCTGCTGTCGGGCCGGGCACCCGCTGACCGAGCAGAATGAAGTGCGTGCGCGGGACGTGTTCGACTACCCGCTGGCCACCACTTTCCGGCCGCCAAACATCCGCAAGATCCTCAGCGACCTGAGCGGCCGCCAGGACTTTCTGCCAACGGTGGAATGCGAGCATGGGTACGCCCTGCTGAACGTGGTGATGCAATCGGACACCATTGGCATTGCCTGCAATGCGAATTTGCGGCCCTACCACAGGGAGGGGGGACTGGTGGCGTTGAAACTGGTGGACCTGTTACCGGAGCAGGAAGAGGCGTTTTACACCCGCTATGGGGTGGTGAGCCGGGTGGGGTATGGCTTGTCGCCGCTGGCTCAAGGGTTGGTCAGGCAGTTGATCGCCTGCGATGCCGAAATCTGAGGGCTAACCGTATTCCCTGTGGAAGCGGGTTCGGCGCTCCGATTAACCCGCTCCCACAGGGTCCATCTCAAGGCCTTGATACCAGGCCTACCCCTTGCGGGTTGTCCGGCTCAACTGGCCATCCACGCCCACCGGCACCTCACCGGCCAACGTCACCCGCCGCACCACGCGTGGCTGGGTGCCGTAGTCATCCACGGCATAATGCTGCGTCGCGCGGTTATCCCAGATCGCCACATCGCCCGCCTGCCAGCGCCAGCGCACGGTGTTCTCCAGCCGCGTCACATGCCCCTGCAACAGCGCAAACAGGTGCTGCGAGTCAGCCAGCGAATAACCTTTGATGCGCTTGACGAAATGGCCCAGTTGCAACGCCCGTTCACCACTGATCGGGTGTACGCGCACCACCGGGTGCTCGGTCTCGTAGACGGTCGAGGTGAACACCTTGCGATAACGCTCAAGCTTGGCCGGGTCGACATCAGGCTTGACGCTCGCATAGTCATATTCGTTGCTGTGCACCGCCCACAGCTTGTCAGCCAGCTCGCGCAGCGGCTCAGGCAACTCCTGGTAGGCCGCGGCCGTGTTGGCCCAGACGGTGTCGCCGCCGGAAGCCGGCGCCACCACGCTACGCAGGATCGAGGCCTTTGGGTAGGCCTCGACGAAGGTCACGTCGGTGTGCCAGGAGTTGGCCCGCTGGCCTTCGGCGCCGTCCAGTTGCAGCAGGTAGCTGGTGCCGTCCACCACTGGCACGGTGGGGTGGGCGACCGGCTCGCCGAGCAGCTTGGCAAAGCCTTCCTGGGCCTGGTCGTCCAGGTGGGTCTGGCCACGGAAGAAAATCACCTTGTGCTTCACCAGCGCCGCCTGGATGGCGTCGACGGTGGCGGCATCGAGGTCGGCAGACAGCTTCACCCCACGGATTTCGGCGCCGATGCGGCCGGCAACCGGTTGGATGTCGAGTTCGAGGGCGTGTGGCGCTGAGGCTAGTGCGGCATTGCTCATGGTCGTGGTCCTTGCGGTCATGGTCGGTTTTGGGGTTCAGCGGGCGGCCTGCACGGCCTGTTGGGATTGCAGTGCGGTATCGAGGAAACGCGGTTCGACCCACTCTGAAACCTGGAAGCCACGGCGGATCAGGCGCTCGCGTGCGGCCAGGTCGACGCCCTGCTGCAACTGGGCGATGAAATCGGCGTCCAGGCGAGGATCGAAGTAATGGGCCAGGTCTTCGTTGGCCAGGTCATCGCTGAGGATGCTGCGTGGCCAGTTGGCGTTGCTCGCAACCAGCTCGACGTAGGCCTCGCGGTTACGCTCGTCGCGCAGCCAGTTGGTGGCCTGCTCCTGGGCATTGACCAGGCGCTGCACCAGCTCGGGGTATTTGCGAATGAAATCGCCCGTGCCGAGCAACACCGCCTGGGTGCTGCCGGCGCCCGCCAGGTCGCGGGAGTTGACCGGCAGCTCGACCAGCCCGCGCTCACGCAGCGACAACAGGTTGGAAAGCCCCCAGGTGGCGTCGATCTGTTTTGCAGCCAGCGCAGCGTTGGCGGCGTTGAAGTCGAGGTTGATCACTTTCAGGTCGCGCTCGGACAACCCCTGGCTGGCCAGCGCGCTGGCGAACGACAACTGGTTGGCGGTGCCGCGGAACACCGCCACGCGCTTGCCCTTGAGGTCGCGCAGGGACTTGATGCCGGACCCCGGCACTACGCCCAGATAGCTCTTCACCCCACGCACCCCGGCCGACAGCACACGGGTGTCGAGGCCGTTGGCCTTGCCGACGATCGCCGCCAGGTCGCCCAGGTAGGCGAAGTCGGCCTGGCCATTGGCCAGGGCTTCGTTGACCACGGGGCCTGCGCCCTTGAAGAAGTGCCAGTCGATGCGGATGCCGTCTTTGGCAAATTCCTTTTCCAGCAGCTGCTGGTCGCGCAGTACGTCGACCACACCGCCCGCACTGTGCTTGCTGCCGGCGCTGAGGTCGGGCACCGCGATGCGGATGCTTTCCGGCTTGGCCGGCTCGGCTGCGTGGGCGCCCAGGGTAAAGGCCAGGCCGAGTGCGGTGATCAGGTGGCGAAGCGGGGTTTTCATGGCAAGGCTCCTTGGCAGGCTGCCACCGGCGATGGCCGGCGCGTTGGCCAGAAGCTAGGCAGGTCTGGTTAGAACCCACAAAGATCAAAACTTCATTTTTCAGTAACGGAAAGACATAAACGAGGATTCATGCGGGGCGCGGGGTGGCTTGCGGGAAACGCATGGAAAATATGAGGAAAACGCAACGGCGAGGGGGTTCCGCATGCATGGCTTGCATGCTCTTATCTCTTGAATATCGCTTGTGTAATTTTTTAATTCCATAAGTGAATAACATTGAAACGCTTCGAGAGATGGCCGATGAATGGAGTTCTGAGCAAAGGGCGGGGTTGGCTTCGCTGGCCACTGCGCGCCCCAATCACGGCGCACGGCCGCTCCCGCGTGGGTCGCGTCTTGCCATGGGCAGTGCCGGTGTGCATTGCCTTGCTGTGGTGCGTGGCGAGCCAGCAGCGCTGGATGAGCGAGCAGATCCTGCCGGCGCCCTCACTGGTGTGGCAAAGCGCGTTGGAGTTTGGCTCCGGTGAGCTTTGGGGGCACTTGTGGATAAGTCTGCAGCGGCTGTTCTGGGGGCTGCTGACGGGCGTCGGCTGTGGCTTGCTGCTCGGCACATGGCTGGGCACCTCACGCCACGCGCAGACCTGGGTGCTGCCAACCTTCGTGGCCCTGGCGCAAATCCCTACCCTGGCCTGGATTCCGCTGTTCATGCTGTTCTTCGGTATCGGCGAACTGCTCAAGCTGGTGGTGTTGGTGAAAGCCGTCGTGGTGCCGGTCACCCTGCACACGCTGGTCGGCGTGCGCGACGCGCAGCCGAAGCTGCGCGAAGCCGCCGCCGCGCTGCGCCTGCCGCGTCACCTGTTGTTTCTGCGCCTGCTGCTGCCAGCGGCCCTGCCCGCCTTCCTCACTGGGGTGCGCCTGGCCCTGGCGACCGGCTGGACGTCGTTGCTCGCCGTGGAATTGCTGGCCTCCAGCGAGGGCATCGGCTACCTGATGGTCTGGGGCAGGCAGCTGTTCATGCTCGATCTGGTGCTGTTGTGCATCCTGGTGATCGGTCTGGTCGGTGCACTGCTGGAGCGCGGCTTCTCGACCCTGGAAAAGCGCCTGCTGTTCTGGCCTCAACCGGCCACCGGCGAACAGCAGCGCGGGCCCATTCCACGGGGCTGGCAAAGCCTGCTGCTGCCAGTGGCATTGCTGGCGCTGTGGCAGGCGAGCAATAGCCTGGGCTGGATCGACCCGAACATCCTCGCTTCGCCGCTGGATGTGCTGCGCGCGCTGTTCAGCGGCCTGGCCGACGGCTCGCTGCCAGAAGCCATGCTGCTGAGCCTGCAGCGCACCCTGACCGGCCTGCTCCTGGGTGGCGGCGCCGGCTTGCTGAGCGGGTTGCTGCTGGGGCTGTCGCCAAAGGCCGAACGCCTGTTCGGGCCAAGCCTATCGGCCCTGCGGCAAGTGGCGCTGTTTGCCTGGGTCCCCTTGCTCACGGCCTGGTTCGGCCTCGGCGAAGGGGCCAAGCACGTGTTCGTCGGCCTGGCGGCATTCTTCCCGCTGCTGATCGCCACCCAGCGCGGCATCGCCAGCCTCTCGCCACAACTGGGCGAAGCAGCCCGCACACTGCGCCTGAGCCTGTGGCAACGACTGCGTCTGCTGGTGCTGCCCGGCGCCGCACCGGCGATATTCGCCGGCTTGCGCCTGTCCTTGATCTACGCCTGGCTGGGCACCATCGGTGCTGAGTACTTCATGCCCTCGGACGGTGGCATCGCCAGCCTGATGATCGGCGCGCAGCAATTGTTCCGCATGGACCAGGTGATGGCCGCGATGGTCCTGATCGGCCTGGTCGGCGCCCTGCTCGGCACCCTCGGCCAACGCCTCGAATCGCGCGCCACGCGCTGGAGAACCGCATGAACGCCTTCAATGCTTCACACCTGCACACGGCCAATCAGGCCGACACCACGCCGCCGCTGGTCAGCTTCGAAGGCGTCGGCAAGGTCTTCAGCGTCGATGGCCAGCCCTTCGAGGCCATCCGCAACTTCAACCTGGCCATCAACGAAGGCGAGTTCATCGCCATCGTCGGCGCCTCGGGCTGCGGCAAGTCGACCCTGCTGCGCCTGCTGGTCGGGCTGGACACCGACTATAGCGGCAGCATCCGCATCGATGGCCAGGCGGTCAGCGGCATCGGCGGCGAGCGCGGCATCGTGTTTCAGGAGCATCGGCTGTTCCCCTGGCTGACGGTCGAACAGAACATTGCCCTGGGCCTGGTCAACGAACACCTGACCCAGGGAGAACGCGCCCGGCGTGTGCATGAGTTCGTGCAACTGGTAGGCCTGGTCGGTTTCGAGTCGGCCTACCCGCACCAGCTGTCCGGCGGCATGGCCCAGCGTGTAGCGATTGCCCGTGGCCTGGTGGCCAGCCCGCGCATCCTGTTGCTCGACGAGCCGTTCGGCGCGCTTGACGCACTGACCCGCCAGCAGCTGCAGGACGAACTGCTGGCCATTCGCGAACGTGCCGGTATCACCACGCTGCTGGTGACCCATGACGCCGAGGAAGCCACCTACCTTGCCGACCGGGTCGTGGTGCTGGAACCACGCCCCGGGCGGATCAAGTCGGTGGTGGACATCGACCTGCCGCACCCGCGCCTGCGTACCGGTGTGGCCCTGCACGGATTGCGCGAGCGGGTTCTGCACCAGATCACCGGTGACGGCGGCTACCTGCCGCCGCCAGCACGTCGGGTGGAAGGTCTGCGGCCTGAACTGATCGCTCTTTAGGTCCAAGCCGCTGCGGGGAAGAAGCGCTCGACCACAGCGTCATGCTGCACCAGCTGCAGGTAGGCATGACGATCGAACGGCAGGCCGGTGCGCATGGCGTAGATCGGTTTGTCGGTGGGCTTGAGCACTTCGCGCAAGCGGATGCGCAGAAAACGGTAATGCGTACCGCTGACCTCGCCGGCGGACTCGATCCGAAAGTAGCGCCCAGGAGTGAACAGCACCTCGGCCTCCTGCCAGTTCAACGACAGGGATGCCACCGGCACGCCGCTGGCCTGGCCATCGACAAGCAGCTCGTACAACACGGTGTTGTCATCGAAATGCTCCGCCACCTGCGCCAACGGCAGGTCGACCGCCTCCTTGGGCAGCATGAACCGTCGGGGAATGTAGGGACTCTCGGTAAACGACGTGATGTCGGTGCTGACCAGCACATCGCCTCGGCGAATTGCACCGGCCCGCCAGCGTGCTCCGATGGTCACTCGCGGGCCACGGCCTCCACGCCACAGCACCTTGGCGCCGCTGCGAGGGAGTTGCTCCATCGAGTCGAACAGGTTGTCGAGGAATGCCCGCAGCTCGTCTTCAGGTACCGCGGCCAAGCGCTGCCTGCCGATACTGAACACATCGTTGACCTTGGCCATGTGGCCACTGTATTGCTCGATCAGGTTGTTGTGCACGTCACCTTCGTGCCTGAAGCTGTAAAAGCGCTCGCCTTGACGCGCCACATGGGGCGTACCGAACTCGTCCGTCGGCGCCATGTGCCCCTCGAACCCGGGTAGCTCGGCCTGGTTCAGCAACGCTTTGTGACGCTGGCGTACAGCGCGTGAAACCAGGTCGCTGGAAGCCTGGTCCACCTCCATGTAGGTATCCCACTGCTCAGGCGTAGATTCCGTCAGCACCGAATATACGGAAAACGCTATCACCAGCAGGTCGCACACGGCTGAAGTGAACGCTTCATTGCGCTGGACCTTGTTGGGAGCATTCACCAACGCATCGATATCCAGCCCCAGGCGAACGCTGCCAAGCATGAACAGCACCATGCCAAGAGGCTGCCACCCCAAGGCGAACACACTCAGCACGGTGATCGCGATCCCCAGCTCATGTCGCCAGTATTGTTTGTGCAGGTCGCTGTTGGAGACCAGTATGCGATGGCCGGCCTCGACGTCATGCCTGACCCATTCGCTCATCTGTTCAAACAGCGGCCGAGCCACTTCGGCGCCCAGGCCGAACGGCCAGTGTGGCGCCGGCCCGGTACCGCTGCGCTCGCGCAGTCGCTGCAGCCCGGCCTTGCGCGTGGCCTCGTCAACCTCGGCGTAGGGCTTGTGCAGGGAGTCGTACCAGCTCTGGCCCTCTTCCCCATGCAACTGCCTGGAAACCCAGATGCGCAAGGCTGCCACGTCATCGAATGCCTGCAGCACCACGTCCGCCGTCGGGGTATACAGAAGAAACCGGCCGTTACGCAGCGCGAAGGTCAACAAGTGCCCTCCTCCGTGCATCGGGTAGTGCCGAACCGAGTAATCGCCAGTGCCGCCTGGGCCACTCAAACCGGCCAGGCTCAGGCGCTTCCCGGCTTCCAGCCCCATCCACGCCCATAACCGCTGGCGATCCTCGGTGGTGACATGGCCAGCCATCAGGCTGCTCTCGATGGCAGAGATGAAGCTGACCTTGAGCAGCACAGGCAGATCCTTGCCCTCATTGCTCCAGAACCGATCCGTGCGCTCACGCACCACATTGGCAAAGTCGAGCTCCCAGAGATGCTTCCTGACCTTCACCGGGTCGAGCTTCACTTCGTTCTGCGCATCGAACGCCTGCGCACCCGGGCCATCACGGTAAAAACCGTTCAGGCGGAAGATCGTATCGGCATCTTCGTCCTGCAACTCGACATCGAGACGCCTGATCCACAGCTCGGTGAAGGTCAGTGAGCTGATCGGTGCGTGATGGTGCGTCCACCCGGTGAAACTGCGGGCTCGCCGGTTGTCCCCCTTACGGAAGTGGTGCCACCAAACCTGGTCGGGGTCCAGCGCCATGCCGGTTTGCATCAGCAGGTAAGCGCTTGCCTGCTCGTGCGCCAGCGATTGCAGGTCAGGAAACGCCTCACGGTACCGTCGGGCCTTTTCCAGGATGGTCTTGGCGTCCTTTAGCCACTCAAGGCTCTGCGCGTATGGATCGGTCATGCCCATGCTCCTCGGTTCGAGAGCCTTGATGCTGCTCCGCCCCGAGGAGAGGAAGGGGATACCCCTATGCCACCCCCAGTCCGCGCAAGTATTCCCAGGGGTAGATACCCCGTTGGTGCCCATCGCTGAACAGCAGTTGCACGCCGTAACCCTGCGGCTCGATGTGCTCCACTCGCACATCGTCCTGCACCACGCCAATGGCGCCGCGCAGGCGGGCGGCGCGGCATTGCGAGCACGGGCAGGCACCGCGCAAGCGCGCATGGCTGATGACCTGCTCGGCATCCTGCCACTGCACGCTCAGCAGCCCCGCCTCGCGTTGGTTGCGGATTGCGCTGGGGCTGTTCATCACGCAGCCCCGCGCAGCTGCGCCAAGGCGATGCGCACGGCCTTGCGCACTTCCGGATCGCTGTCCGCCTCAGCCGCCTGCAACGCCGGCAGGGCGCGGGCCTGGCCCAGTTCGCCGAGCGCCAGCGCGGCCTCCTTGCGCAGGTTGGCGATGGCATGGCCCAGCAGGGCGGCCAAGGCATCCAGCGCCTCGGTGTGACGCAGGCGGCCCAGTGAACGGGCAGCGCGCAAGCGCACTTGCCAGAAGTCATCCCCTAGCGCCACCACCAAGGCGGGCCCGGCCTGGGCATGGCCAACCTTGCCCAGCGTCGTCGCGGCTTCTTCGCGTACTTGCCAGGCGGGATCGCGCAAGGCGCCAACCAGCGCCGGCAACACGACCAGGTCATGCGCAAGCCCCAAAGCGCCAATCGCTGCGCGACGTACCTCGGTGTCGGGCTCATGCTCGGCCAGTCTCGCCAAGGCAGGCAGCGCGGGCTCGTGCTTGAGCCAACCCAGGATCCCCACCGCTTCGCGCCGCACCAGCGCATCCTGGTCCTCCAGTGCCCGCAACGCAGGCTTGGCAGCGTCCTCCAGGCGCAGTTCGCGCAGGGCGCGCAAGGCACTGGCGCGGACAAAAGCATCGGCATGGGCCGTCCACGGCAAAATCAGTTGCCCGGCTTCCGGGGTCTTCAACTCGCTGAGGCTCTGCGCGGCAGCCAGGCGAACCGCTTCGGCGCCATCCGCCAGCGCGGCGCACAGTGCCTGCACCACTTCCGGCTCTTCCCAGGCCTCCAGCAGCCGCGCGGCCTCGGCACGCACGTCGTCGGCGCCATCGACCAACAGCGCATCGGTCAGCCACGGCAAGGCATCAGGGTCTTCCAGGTCGGCCAGCGCGATCAGGGCAATGCGTCGCACACCCG
Organism: Pseudomonas vlassakiae; assembly: GCF_014269035.2. Lineage (GTDB taxonomy): Bacteria > Pseudomonadota > Gammaproteobacteria > Pseudomonadales > Pseudomonadaceae > Aquipseudomonas > Aquipseudomonas vlassakiae. The sequence continues at coordinate 366,759 of NZ_JABWRP020000003.1, read as the reverse complement.
CATCGTCGGCTTCGAGGCGTGGCAGCAGGTCAAGAATTTCGGGGTTGTCGGTGCTTCGTTCCGTCATAGCGCAATCCTTAACGGTGGGTGTTCAGTGGTCGGCAGGCCGAGCGGCGTCAGGCGCGGCAATTCGCGGCCTTCTTCATGGCGCAACAAGGCCAGGCAATGGCGTTTGAGGTGGGTGAACTCAGCGCTGGTCAGCAGGCTGGTACGGCGCGGGCGTGCGAAGTCCAGGCGCAGGTCCTCGATGAAGCGACCGGGGCGTGGGCTCATCACCAGCAGGCGATCGGCCAGAAACAAGGCTTCGTCGATATCGTGGGTGACGAACACCACGGTGGTGCGAATGCGCCCCCAGATATCCAGCAGCAGTTCCTGCATGCGTGCACGGGTTTGCGCATCGAGGGCGCCGAAAGGCTCGTCCATCAGCAGCAGGCGCGGGCGATTGATCAGCACCCGGGCGATCTCGGCACGCTGCTGCATGCCACCGGACAACTGGCTGGGCCAGCGCTCGGCGAAGTCCGCCAAGCCCACCAGTTGCAACATGTCGTATGCCTGTTGGCGGCGTTCGGCCTTGCCCAGGCCTTGCATCTTCAGGCCAAAGGCGACGTTGTCGAGCACGCTGCGCCACGGCAGCAAGGTGTGGTGCTGGAATACCATGCCGCGCTGCGGCGAGGGCCCGGTGATGGCTTGGCCATCCACGCTCAGCTGGCCGCTGCTGGGCACCAGATGCCCGGCCAGGGCACCGAGCAAGGTCGACTTGCCGCAACCGGAAGGCCCGAGGATGCAGACGAACTCCCCCGGCTCCACAGCGAAGTCCAGGCGCTGCACCGCCTCGAAGGCCTCACCGCCCCGCCCCAGACGGATCGACAGGCCCTGCCCCTCGATCCGCCCCGGCGCCTGTTGACAGGGGTTCATCAGGCAGCCCTCCGTGTGCGGTACCAGGGCGTGACCAGCGCACCCAAGTGCTTGACCAGCGAGCTACTGCCCATGCCCAGTACGCCGATCAGCAGCATGCCGACGATGATGTCCGGGTAGTTCTGCAAGGTATACGACTCCCAGGTGTAGTAGCCGATGCCGAACTGCCCGGCGATCATCTCGGCAGTGACCAGGCAGAACCACGAGGTGCCCATGCCGATGGCAAGGCCGGTGACGATGCTCGGCAACGCGCCAGGCAATACCACTTCGCGCAGGATTGCCCAGCGCCCGGCACCGAGGCTGCGCGCCGAGGCTACCAGGCGCGGGTCGACGGCCTCCGCGCCATGCACGGTGTTGAGCAGGATGGGGAACAGCGCGCCGGTGAAGGTGATGAACACCATCGACAGCTCCGACGACGGGAACATCAGGATTGCCAGCGGGATCCACGCCACCGCCGGTATCGGCCGCAGCACTTCGAGCGGCGGCAGCAAGGTGTCCTCTGCCCATTTCGAGCGGCCGATCAGCAGCCCCAGGCTCACACCCAGCAGCGCAGCAGCGGCATAACCGGCAAACACCCGCGACAGGCTGCTGCCCAGGTGCGCCAGCAGCGTGCTGGAGGTCAGCAACTGCCAGGCCGCACTCAGCACCGCCTGCGGCGTGGGAACATAGGTGAAGGTCAGCAGACCGAGGTCCAGCTTGACACTGGCCGCCGCCTGCCAGAACAGCAGGCAGGCCAGCAGCGAAACCAGACGCACGGGCCAGCGCTTGAGGTCGCGGGTCATCTCGATGCCTCCGGTCAGCGCTGGGCGACCAGCTTCTGGTTGGCGCTGACAAAGTCCAGCGCTTCGCCGCCATGGGCCTTGGCGTACTGCTCGGCCTGGTCCTTGAGCAGGAAAGCGGCCAGTTCGCCCTTGGCATTGCGCACGAACCAGGCCTGGTTGGCCAGCAGCTTGATGCCGCTGTCGGCAGCCTGGGCGTAGATGGCGCGAATGTCCTTGCCGTCCTGTTCCAGCTGAGCCAGCGCGCCGAGGGCGGCTTCCGGCGAGGCGTAGTGGCGCACCTTGGCTTCACCGCGCACCCAGATCTGCGCCAGGCGGCTGAAGTCGGTGATCGGTTTGCCCGTGAGCGCGTCGTTGGCCTTGAGTGGCAGCGGCGCATAGTTGTTCAACGCCTTGTCGTAATCCAGGCCGTCCTGCTTGAAGGCTGCGCGGATGTACTGGTCGTCGATGAACTGGTCGGTGTCGAGACCGCGATCGGTCTTTTTCAGCAGCTTGAGCGTGTCGATGGAGGTCGCCACTGCCTGGCGGTATTCAGGCTTCCAGGTCAGGTCACGGGTCTGCAGGCCAAGCGGGCCGTGGAACAGGTAATTGACCTCGGCCTCGATGCCGGTGACCTTTTCGATCAGCTCGCTGTACTTTTCCGGTTCGGCCGCGATCAGGCGGTCCGCTTCAAGGCTGGCGCGCAGGTAGGCGGTGACCACTTCCGGGTACTTCCTGGCGTAGTCGGCATCGACCAGGGCGCCATGGAACGTCGGCGCGTTGGCCTGGGCACCGTCGTAGATCTTGCGGGCGAAGCCGCGATTGGGGAACAGCTCGGCGAACGGTACGAAGTCGGCGTGAGCTTCGATACGGTTGCTGCGCAAGGCGGAACCGGCGATCTCCGGCGCCTGGGCGATGATCCGCACGTCGTTCTGCGGGTCCCAGCCCTGGGCTGCCACGGCGCGCAGCAGCATGCCGTGGGCGGTCGAGGCGAACGGCACGGAGATGGTCTTGCCCTTGAGCTCTGCCAGCGACTGCACCTTGGATGCCGCCGGCACCACGATACCGTTGCCACTGCCATGCACACTGCCCGACAGCACGCTGATGAACAGGCTGCGCTTGCCGGCATCCAGGTGCGCGACGCCGTTGAACGAACCGGGGAAATCAGCCATGGCGCCGAAGTCGAGCTTGCCGGCGACCATCTCGTTGGTCAGCGGTGCACCGCTGGTAAAGTTCTTCCACTCGACCTGGTAGTGGGCGTCCTTGTACTTGCCATCGTGCGGCAGGTACTTGTCGAGCAGACCCAGCTCGCGAATCAGCAGGCCGCCCGTGGCGCAGTTGATGGTGGTGTCCTGGGTACCGATGGCGATGCGGATGGTTTCGGCGCTGGCGTTCAGCCCGGTGAGCGCCAGCGCGAGGCCGGCCACGGTTGCTACAAGGCGCATGGATGTTTCCCCTCGAATCGTTTTGAGTGCTGGAATCGTCTCCGCCGCCCGGCTTGGGGGTGGGAAACGAGGGGCATTGCAGGAGGGCGCGTCCGGTGGCTCCCCGGATGGCGCAGATGAGTCAACGCAGCAGGTACGGGATGTCGACCTTGACCGCGCCGGTGGGGCAGTCTTTCTCGCAAGGCATGCAGTACCAGCACTCGTCGAATGCCATGTACGCCTTTTGCGTGGCTGGGTTGATCGCCAGCAGGTCCATGGGGCAGACCTCGACACACACGGTGCAGCCCTTTTCGGCGATGCACTTGTCTTCGTCGATGGTTACCGGGGCGCTGCTGCGGAACAAGATTTCCTGGGGCTGGTAGGCCATTTCACGGGGTCCTTGGGGCCTTCGGCCCTCTGTTTCATTCAGGCAGCGTCGGCTTTCACCCGCAGCCGGTCATAGGCAGTCTGTTCCTGGGCATCCAGCGCAATCAGGTACGGTTCGACGGCTTTCTTGAAGCTGGTCATTTCACCGTCTTCGCCTTTTTTCAGATGGCAATGGCAGAACCATTCACCATCGTTGCGCTCGGGGAAGTCCACGCGGTGGTGGTAAAGGCCCCAGCGGCTCTCCTCACGGAACAGCGAGGCCCGCGCCGCCATCTCGGCACAGTCGCGAATCACCGAGACCTCCATCGCCCGCATCAGCTCATGCGGGTTGCTGGCTTTCATCTGTTCGAGATCACGTTCGATTTCGGCAAAGCGCGCCAGGCCGATTTCCATCTTCCTGGTCACCTTTGGCGGCTGCAGGTAATCGTTCACCATGCGCCGCAGCTTGTACTCGACCTGCGCCGGCGGCAGGCCATGCTCACGCTGCAGCGGGGCGAACACCCGCGTGCGTTCGCGCTCGACCTGCCCGGCATCGACCTCGGCCAATTCCCGCTCGGCCACGTACTTTGCGGCGTTCACGCCGGCAAACCAGCCGTAGGTAAACGCACCGAGCATGTAGTTGTGCGGCACTGCAGCCATGTCACCGGCGGCATACAACCCCTTGACGCTGGTCTCGGCCTTCTCGTTGACCCACACCCCTGACGCCGAATGCCCCGAGCAGAAGCCGATCTCGGAGATATGCATCTCGACCATGTGCTGGCGGTAGTCGGTACCACGCCCGGCATGGAACTGGCCGCGGCTGGGGCGCTCATTGCTGTGCAGGATCTGTTCGATGTTCTGGATGGTTTCTTCGGCCAGGTGGTCGAGCTTGAGGAACACCGGGCCGTTGCCGCCTTCGAGTTCCTGGTGGAACTCCCACATCATCTGCCCGCTCCAGTAATCGCACTCGATGAAGCGTTCGCCCTTGCTGTTGGCGGTGTAGCCACCAAGGGGGCCGGTGACGTAGGCGCAGGCCGGGCCGTTGTAGTCCTTGATCAGCGGGTTGATCTGGAAACACTCGAGGTTGGCCAGCTCGGCGCCAGCGTGGTAGGCCATGGCATAGCCGTCGCCGGCATTGGTCGGGTTTTCGTAGGTGCCCATCAGGTACCCCGAGGAGGGCAGGCCCAGGCGCCCGGCAGCGCCGCAGGCAAGGATCACCGCCTTGGCCCGTACCACGCGAAACTCGCCCGTGCGGCAATCAAAACCCATGACACCGGCAGCCGCGCCTTCGGCGTCGAGCAGCACACGGGTGCAAACCATGCGGTTACTGATCTCGACCCGGGCGCGCTTGAGCTGGCGATAGAGCACTTTCTTGATGTCGTGACCTTCAGGCATGGGCAGCACATAGGCGCCCATATGGTGGACCTTCTTCACCGCGTAGTCGCCAGTCTCGTCCTTTTCGAACTTGACGCCCCAGCGGTCGAGTTGCTCGATGGTTTCGAAACTGTGGGTGGCATAGGCATGCACGGCGGCCTGGTTGACGATGCCGTCGTTGGCCACGGTGATTTCCTTGGTGTACTGCTCGGGCGTGGCATGGCCGGGAATGATGGCGTTGTTCAGGCCGTCCATGCCCATGCTGATGGCGCCGCTGCGCTTGACGTTGGCCTTGTCCAGCAGCAGTACGCGCAGGCGCTTGTCGTGCTCCTTGGCCTTGATCGCCGCCATCGGCCCGGCGGTGCCGCCACCGATGACGATGATGTCGTAGTCCTGGGTCTCGATGCTCATGCCTTGCTCCCCTTCTGACGGTCGATGCGCAGGCGGTACTGGAAGGCATCGCCGCGGTAATACAGGTGTTCGAAGTCCAGCGGCGTGCCGTCGGCGGCGTGGGTAAGGCGCTCGATACGCATGATCGGCGCGCCCTCTTCCACCTCCAGCGCCTGGGTCAGGTCGCTGTCTGCCAACACCGCGTCAATGGCCAGGTCGGCGTGGCCCAGCGCAATGCCGCAGTCGTTTTCCAGCAACAGGAAGATGTCGCGGGTGACCAGGTCGGCCTTTTCCAGCTTTTCGCCGACGGCCTTGGGCAGCCAGGTCAGCTCCAGCGACACCGGCTCGCGGTTGATCAAGCGCACCCGGCGGATCTCGGTAACCAGGCTGCCCTCCTCGACCTGCAGCCGCGCAGCGACCAGCGCATTGGCCGGCACATGACGGAAGCTGCGCAGGCGGTTGATCACCTCATAGCCCATCTGCGTCATCGACTCGCCCAGGCCCTGCAGGGTGCTGACGTTCTGGAACGCCTTGGGCTTGGCGACGAAGGTGCCTTTGCCGTGGATCTTGAAGATCAGTCCTTCTTTCTGCAGGTCACCCAGCGCCTGGCGCACGGTGATACGGCTGACCTCGAAAGCCTTGCCCAGCTCGCTTTCCGAGGGCATGCGACTGTGCGGTGGATAAGTACCGTCGAGGATGCGCTCGCGCAGCAGTTCCTTGAGCTGGGTGTAGAGCGGTACCGGGGACAGGGGGAGCAGTTCGGCCATGATTCTCTTCGCTGATCGAGTACTTGTTATAACAAGTTGTGACCAGAGGATAGAGGACATAAGAACCGCTGAGGAAATACTGAAATTGCATATGGATAGATGGATTTGTGGCGGCCTGTACCGGCCCTCTCGCGGCTGAAGCCGCTGCTACAGACAGCGCAGTACCTGTGGCAGCGGCTTTGGCCGCGAAGGGCCAGGCGAGAAAACAGCGATAGATCAAGGCGATGGACGCCGCCGAATCAGATGGGTATCATGCGTGCGCGTTGCACTCGTAGCTCAGCTGGATAGAGTACTGCCCTCCGAAGGCAGGGGTCGTGGGTTCGAATCCCGCCGAGTGCGCCATATCTGAAAAGCCCTGGGATCATGCCCGGGGCTTTTTCATTTGTGCGACATGTCGCGTTTCTGGCACTCCCGTGCCATGGGTCATTGATGTTAGCGTGGATCCCCTCCCGTCCCGACGGGTATCCCATAACAATGATTCGCGAAGGAATGCGTGCTCATGCACCTGAAAAAACTCTCCACCGCTCTGATGCTGGCCAGCATTGGCCTGTTCACTCAACCGGCCCAGGCCAACCTGTCCCAGCAACAGTCTGCCGCCATCGTCAAAGCTTTCGACGGCAGCAACCCGGCCGACTTCAAGCAATTCCTCGGTAAACTCCAAGGCAGCGACCTGGCCAAGGCCGACAACCTCGCAGCCACGCTCGACGCCTACCTGGCCGGCAAGCCGCTCGCAGCCGAGCAACAGAATGAGATCAACCGCCTGCTCGGCCTGTACACCCGCATCAAGTACGCCAAGGCCGCCACGGAAAACCTGCGCGAGCTGGTCGCCATCCCCACCTTCAGCGTCGACGGGGTGCCGCAGCACGAAAACCCCGAATTCGTGAAGATCGCCGACAAGATCAAGGCGCTGGCCGAGAGCTTCGGCCTGGCCTTTCGCAATGTCGACAACCGCGTCTACGAGATCTCGCTGGGTGAAGGCAAGGAAGTGGTCGGCATCCACGCCCACGCTGACGTGGTGCCGGTCAACCCGGACAACTGGAAGCTTGCCGACGGCACCCGCCTCGACCCGTTCAAGGTCACCCTGGTCGGTGACCGCATGTACGGCCGTGGCACCGAGGATGACAAGAACGGCATCATCGTTGCGCTGTATGCGCTGAAAGTGGCCAAGGACGAAAAGCTGCCACTGGCCCGGCAGTTCAAGCTGTTGATCGACACCACCGAAGAAACCAGTGGCGATGCCATCCCCTACTACTTCGAGCGCAACCCTACCCCCGACTACAACCTGGCCCTCGATGGCGGCTACCCGGTGGTGATTGCCGAAAAAGGTTACGGCACGGTCATGGCCAGCTTCAGCAAACGCCCGGCCACAGGCAAAGGTGCGGAAATCGTCAACCTGACCGGCGGTCTGGCGACCAACCAGATTCCGACCACGTCGGTGGCGACCCTGGTTGCCGACAACCCGGCGGAACTTGCCAAGCACCTGGAGACGGCCGGGGCCGACTATGTGAAGCGTCATGGCAATGACTTCAGCATCACCGCCAAGGTCGACGGCAAGAACGTGCTGCTCACCGTTACCGGTGTGTCTGCCCACTCCTCGGAGCCAGAGTCCGGCGTCAACCCGGTGGCACGCATGCTCGATTTCCTCAATGGCCTGGGCCAGCAGGTACCGCTCAAGCACAACCACTTCACCGATGCCGCCCGCTACGCCGCCGACAACTGGGGCCTGGACTACCTGGGCAAGAAACTGGGGATTGGCTTCGAGGACGCGTTCATGGGCCCGCTGACCACCTCGCTCACTTTCGTCGGCGTGGACGACAAGGGCCTCAAGCTGGCCGTGAACCTGCGCATCCCCAAAGGCAAGCCACTGGCCGTGATCAAGGACCAGCTGGCCGACAAACTGGGTAAATGGACCCGCCAGAGCCACACTTCGGTAGCCTTCGACTACAGCCTCGACGAGCCGATGTTCCGCAACCCCGAGGGTGAATGGGTCAAGGCGTTGCTCGATGTGGCCAGCGAAAACCTGGGCATGAAACACGAATTCGGCACCTCGGCCGGCGCCACGTCGGTGCATGACCTGCCCAACGGCGTGCAGTTCGGTCTGGCCATGCCGGATGTGAAGTACACCGGGCACAACGACAACGAGTTCAAGACCGTGGAACAGTTCATGCTCGACCTGCAGGTAGTGAGCGAGATGGTCGCGCGGATTGGGCAGATGCCGAAGCTCTAAGTCAGCTGTACCGGCCTCTTCGCGGCTCCCCCGGATGTTCGCTGCATACCTGCAGGAGCGGCTTTAGCCGCGAAGCGGCCGGTACAGGAACTACCCATGACGTTTTTCAATCGACTCGATGCCGTTTCCTGCATTGCCGTGCAGGCCGGCGTCCCGGATGCTTTATTTACCCCAGGAGCTCGTCTTTTCCCCCGCAGAGGCCCGTATGAAGACCGTCGACCAAATCCTCAAGACCAAGTCCCAGCACCAGACCGTGTACACCATCGGCCCGGATGACTCGGTGCTCGACGCCCTGAAACTGCTGGCGGAGAAGAACGTCGGTGCCTTGCCTGTCGTGGAGAACGATCAGGTGGTGGGCATCGTCAGTGAACGCGACTATGCCCGCAAGCTGGTACTCAGGGGCCGCTCCTCGGCCGCCACACCGGTGCGCGAGATCATGAGCGCGCCGGTGATCACGGTGGACCCAAGGAAGAGTCTGGACTACTGCATGCAACAGATGACCGACCGCCATCTGCGCCACCTGCCAGTCGTCGAGGACGGCAAGCTGCTCGGGCTGCTATCGATCGGTGACCTGGTGAAGGAAACCATCGCCGAGCAGGCCAGCCTGATCAAGCAGCTGGAAGGCTACATTCGCGGCGAATAGCCGGCCTCAATGGTAGGCGCGCTCCAGTTCGTCCAACTGATGGTCGAAGCTGCGCAGGCGCGCCGACCAGGTGTAAACCAACACTTCCAGGTCACGGTTGAGCACGGCGGTATTGCCATGGCCGTTGCTCGACGGCTCGCACAGATCCAGCTGATACCGCTCGCGGGCCATGGCCGTGGCCACACTGGACAGGTCGCGGGCATTGGCCAGCCAGTGGTGATGATGGTCATGGATTTCCCGGTCGAGCGCCCGGCACTGGCGCTTCAATGCATCCAGGCTCTGCTCCAGCGGCGTACCCTTGAGTTCGCCCATCACTTCCTCGAAGGTGCGCCCGGAATGCCAGTAGCTGCCCCAGAAATAGCGGTCGAACACCGTCTCGACGCGGCGCAGTGCAACCTTGGTGTCCCAGATGGTGAGCAACGTTCGGCCCTGAATCACTTCACGCTTGTTCAAGCGCAACTGCTGCCAGGCAATCCAGGTCAGGGCCAGCAACGCCACCGCGCCAGTGACGGCGGCGGCGGCGTAGAGAAACTGTATGGCCTGGTTCATCTGCTGGGTGTGGCGTATGCCGTAGAAGTAGCCGGCCGTCAGGGTGCCCAGGATCGTCACGGAGCACCAGAAACCTGGTGCGTAGGGATCTTTCATCACGCTATCCCCTGTTGTTTTTCCTGAGCATAGCAACGGCCGATCACTCGTCAGGTGCCGCTCGGCACTTATTTTTTCTTGGGATGAAGGGCCTCGTTCAACTGGTCGATCATAGGTATCCAGTCAGCATCGGCGGTATAGCTTTCCTTGAGAAACGCCCGCTGCCCTTCCGTCCAGAAAGGCGCGTCTACCAGTTTTACGCCGTCATCCAGCGGCGAGTGCGTGGTGATGAAGCGCTCGATTTCGACTGGGTCGTCAGGCAGGCCCAGTTGCTTGAAGATTTCCGAGAAGTGGTGGTTCGGTTTTTCCATGTTGCCTCCTTAGCACCGGGCCGGCCAGCAGTGCGCCCGGCCCGGCATGGGTTGGTTGTCATCAGCACAGTTCTCGTACTTCGGCTTGCGGTACCAGTTTCAGGTACTGCTCCATGCTCATGTGGATCAGGTGATCGTGGTCACCTGCCTCCAGGTAGACATCGCCCTGGCGGGTAAGACTCGAATCGAGCAGCATCTTTATCTGATAGGCCTCACCCATTGCCGGTATGGCGCCTCTTTCGCAGTCGCCGAAGAGCATCGGCAGGGCGCTTTCGCGGGTCAGTTGCCAGGCGCCGGACATGCGCACCTTGCTCATGTCCATGTGCCGGTTGGCCGGTAGCACGGCCATGAGGTAGTTGCCATGACGGTCGTCGAGCATGACCGACTTGGCCACCCGCTCGGCAGGTACGCCCGCCGTGCGCGCCGACTCCAGGCTGGTGGCCGAGTGTGGGTGGGGAATGATGTCGTAGTCGCAGTTGGCCTGGTCCAGGCGCTGCTGCAGGGTCTTGGCCATACGCATGATGCACCTCCGGTTTCGCCCCCAACCTTCAATTTTAGGCCTTGGGCCGGCAGGCATGGCTAAACTTCAAGCAGAGAGGTCAACGAGGTGACGACAGGTGATCACTCGATGTTGCCGCTGGCTGCTGCTGTTGCTGCTTGGCCTTGCCCCGGCGAGCCTGGCAGCGCCCGGTAGCGTCTGGGTATTGGGCATTGATGACGCCATCGGCCCGGCCAGCGCTGACTACCTGGTTCGCAATCTCGACCAGGCCAAGGCCCAAGGTGCCCAGTTGGTGGTGCTGCGCCTGGATACCCCCGGCGGGCTGGACAGTGCCATGCGCCTGATGATCAAGGCGATTCTGGCAAGCCCCGTGCCGGTCGTCAGTTACGTTGCCCCCAGCGGCGCCCGTGCCGCCAGCGCTGGCACCTACATCCTCTATGCCAGCCACGTCGCCGCCATGGCCCCCGGGACCAACCTCGGCGCCGCCACGCCCGTGCAGATCGGTGGCCTGCCCGGTGCGCCGAAGGACGACAAGGCCAAGCCGAGCGACGATGAACAGACCCTGGCCCGCAAACAGGTCAACGACGCCACCGCTTATATCCGAGGCCTGGCCCAGCTACGCGGGCGCAATGCCGACTGGGCAGAACAAGCGGTGCGTGAGGCGGTCAGCTTGCCGGCCAGTGAAGCACTGCGCCTGAACGTGATCGACCAGGTAGCCAACGACCTGCCTGCGCTGCTGCACCAGATCGACGGCAAGACCTTGGTCGCCGCCGGCCAACCACAGCGGCTTCAGACCCGGGATGCTGCCGTGATCGAACGCCTGCCGGACTGGCGCACGCGCCTGCTGGCCGTGATCACCCATCCCAGTGTGGCGCTGATCCTGATCATGATCGGGGTATACGGCCTGTTGTTCGAGTTCATGAACCCAGGTTCCGCACTGGGCGGAGTGGTCGGCGGCATCTGCCTGCTGCTGGCGCTGTATGCCCTGCAGCTGTTGCCGGTGAGCTTCGCCGGCATGGCACTGATCCTGCTCGGCATCGCCTTCATGGTCGCCGAGGCGTTCCTGCCCAGTTTTGGCGTGGTCGGCTTCGGCGGCATCGTGGCTTTCATCGCTGGCGCCGTGATCCTGATCGACACCGATGCCCCGGGTTTCGGCATCCCCGTGGTGCTGATAGGCATCCTCGCCGTGGTTTCGGCCCTGCTGATCGGCGGCGTGGCAGGCATGGCCATCAAGGCGCGCCGACGGGCGCTGGTCAGCGGTGACGCCGGGCTGGTCGGCAGCCTGGTGACGGTGACCCAGGTGATGGCGGACAACCCGTTCTGCGGCTCGGTCCAGGCCCAGGGCGAACAATGGCAAGCCCAGTGCACCACGCCGCTGCAGGCCGGGCAGCACGTCCGGGTTACAGCACGCCATGGCGTGACGCTGGAAGTGAGTGCCGCCGCGCCTGCGGCGCAAGGAGACTGACATGTTCATGCAAGTGGGGTTCGGTGCCGCGCTGATCGTGCTGGTGATGCTGTTGCTGTCGGCATTTCGCATCCTGCGCGAGTACGAGCGTGGCGTGGTGTTCCAGTTGGGGCGCTTCTGGCAGGTCAAGGGGCCGGGGCTGATCCTGCTGGTCCCGGTGATCCAGCAGATGGTCCGGGTCGACCTGCGTACCGTGGTGCTGGATGTGCCACCACAGGATGTGATCACCCGCGACAACGTGTCGGTAAAGGTCAATGCAGTGGTGTATTTCCGCGTGCTCGACCCGCAGAAGGCGATCATCCAGGTCGAAGACTTCCTCGTCGCCACCAGCCAGTTGGCCCAGACCACCTTGCGTGCGGTGCTGGGCAAGCATGAGCTGGACGAGCTGCTGGCCGAGCGCGAGCAGCTGAATTCGGACATTCGCCAGGTACTGGACGCACAGACCGATGCCTGGGGCATCAAGGTCGCCAACGTCGAGATCAAGCACGTCGACCTCAACGAGTCGATGGTCCGCGCCATTGCCCGTCAGGCGGAGGCCGAACGTGAACGGAGGGCCAAGGTAATCCATGCCGAGGGCGAGCTGCAGGCGTCAGAGAAACTGATGCAGGCCGCGCAGATGCTCAGCAAAGAGCCGGGGGCCATGCAGTTGCGTTACATGCAGACGCTGGGGGCGATTGCCGGCGACAAGAGCTCGACCATTGTCTTTCCGTTGCCGGTCGACTTGCTCAAGGGGCTGGTGGACAAGCAGAAATGACCGGGGCCGCAGGGCAGCCCCGGGATTCGATCAGATTGGCGCCCGGCGCAGGGTGGCGAGGAAGGTCGCCGCGCCGATGAACAGCCCGGCAAAGGTCCGGTTCAGGCGCTTTTGCTGCTTGGGCGTGCGCAACAGCCGCAAAACGCGGGAAGCCAGCCCGGTGTACCCCGCCATCACCAGCATGTCGACGCTGACCATGGTCACGGTGATCGCGATGTATTGCGGCAGCAACGGCGCGTGAGGGTTGATGAACTGCGGCAGCACGGCCAGCATGAACACCAGCGCCTTGGGGTTGCTGACGTTGACCAGGAAGCCGCGGAACACCAGGCTCAGCGGCTTGCCAATCGGGCGCACGGCAGCTTCATCGGTCATGTCCATGGGCAAGGCGCGCCATTGCTTGTAGGCGAGGTAGACCAGGTAGCCCACGCCGAACCACTTGATGAGCTGAAAAGCGGTGGCGGATGCAGCGAGGATTGCGCCGACGCCGGCGGCAATGATGGCGATCTGCATGATCAGGCCCAGCTGCAGGCCCAGGGCATTCCAGTAGCCACGCCAGAAGCCGTACTGTAGTCCGCTGGACATCGAGGCAATCGCCCCGGCACCCGGCGACAGGCTGATCACCCAGCAGGCGGCAAAGAAGCCCAGCCACACTTCCATCGACATTTCACACCTCGCTCAACAACTGTTGCAAAACGTTAAGCTAAGGTTTTGGCGAAAAAATAACCAGCAAATTCTGCGGGCATTCCATCGCCTGCACGGGCCCCTGCAGGAGCGGATTCATCCGCGAAGAGGCCAGCCCAGGCGATAGAGACCTTTCAGGAAAGCGCTTCCAGCTCAGCCTGCATGCTCTCCAGCGTTTCCAGCGCCTCCATCCAGGCTTCCTCAAGCTCGCCCTCACGCTGCTTCAGCTTGCTCTGCCGAGCCAGCAGATCACGCAATTCATCCTTGCGCGCCGCCTCGTACACACCGCCGTCACCCAACGCAGTCTCGATCTCGGCCAGTTGCGCATGCACCTGGTTGAGCTCGGTTTCCAGCTTGTCGGCCGCCTTCTTGTGCGGTGCCAACTGCTGGCGCAAGGCTGCCGCAGCCTGGCGCTGGGCCTTCTTGTCGGTCTTGTCCGGGTTGACCGGGGCGTTGCTGGCCGGCGCACTGCGTTGGCGGTATTCGACCAGCCAGCGGCCGTAGTCGTCGAGGTCGCCATCGAAGGTCTCGACCTTGCCATCGGCCACCAGCAGGAAGTCGTCGGTGGTGCTCTTGAGCAGGTGACGGTCGTGGGAAACCACCACCACGGCACCGGCAAACTCCTGCAGGGCCATGGTCAGCGCCAGGCGCATTTCCAGGTCGAGGTGGTTGGTCGGTTCGTCGAGCAGCAGCAGGTTCGGCCGCTCCCAGGCTATCAGCGCCAGGGCCAGACGGGCCTTCTCACCACCGGAGAAGTTCACCACCGGCTCGTCGACGCGGTCGCCGTGGAAGTCGAAGCCACCCAGGAAGTCGCGCAGGGTCTGCTCGCGCTCGGTGGGTGCGATGCGCTGCAGATGCAGCAGCGGGCTGGCCTTGTCGTCCAGCGAGTCGAGCTGGTGCTGGGCGAAGTAGCCGACGGCAAGGTTCTCGCCACGTACCAGGCGGCCCGACAGCGGCTCGAGTTCACCGGCGAGGTTCTTGATCAGGGTCGACTTGCCGGCGCCGTTGGGCCCGAGCAGACCGATGCGTGCTCCCGGGACCAGCTGCAGCTTGACCTTGTCGAGAATCGCCTTGTCGCCATAGCCCAGGCGGCCTTCGGACAGGCTCAGCAGCGGGCTGGAGATTTTCTGCGATTCGCGGAATACGAAGTCGAACGGCGAATCGACATGCGCCGCCGACAGCTCTTCCATGCGCTCCAGGGCCTTGATCCGGCTCTGTGCCTGGCGGGCCTTGGTGGCCTGGGCCTTGAAGCGGGCGATGTACTTCTCCATGTGCGCGCGCTGTGCTTGCTGCTTCTCGTAGGCCTGCTGCTGCTGCGCCAGGCGCTCGGCACGGGTGCGCTCGAAGGCGGTGTAACCACCCTTGTACAGGTTGAGCTTGCGCTGCTCGACGTGCAGCACATGGTCGACCACGGCATCGAGGAAATCGCGGTCGTGGGAAATCAGCAACAGCGTGCCCGGGTAACCCTTGAGCCAGTCTTCCAGCCACAGGATCGCGTCAAGATCGAGGTGGTTGGTAGGTTCGTCGAGCAGCAGCAGGTCAGACGGGCACATCAGCGCCTGGGCCAGGTTCAGGCGCATCCGCCAGCCACCGGAGAAGTCACCGACGCGGCGGTCCATCTGCTCGTTGGTGAAGCCCAGGCCCGCCAGCAATTTACGAGCGCGGGCATCAGCGGTGTAGCCGTCGGCAACTTCCAGCTCACTGTGCAGGCGCGCCAGCGCAGTGCCGTCATGGGCCTGCTCGGCAACGGCCAGTTCGGCCTGGACCTTGCGCAGGCGGGCGTCACCGTCGAGCACATAGTCCACCGCCAGGCGGTCGAGCGTATCGACCTCCTGGCGCATGTGGGCAATGCGCCAGTCGCCGGGCAGCTGGCAATCGCCGGCATCAGGCGACAGCTCGCCGCGCAGCAGGGCGAACAGGCTGGATTTTCCGGCGCCATTGGCGCCGATCAGGCCGGCCTTGTGACCGGCGTGCAGGGTCATCTCGGCGCCTTCTAGCAAGCGCTGCGGACCACGCTGTAAAGTGAGGTTGGATAGTCTGATCATAGTGGTCGCGGAGTCTACCAGCTTCCTCGGCCCGCAGCGTGAGTGGAATCATGTACACCGACCTGTGGAATCACGCCTTGGCGCTGTATGCCCGCCCGGGCGTCGAAACGGCTTGTCTGAATGTTCAGGCGATGGGGGGCGACGTCTGCCTGCTGCTGTGTGCAACCTGGTTGCAGGCGCGTGCAGTGCCCTTCAGCGAAGAACGCGCTCAGGCCCTGCGTGCGATTGCCGGGCCGTGGCAACACGATGTGGTGGCGCCGTTACGTAGCCTGCGCCAGCAATGGCGTTCGCCTGCACGACACGATACGCACCTGGCGGCGTTGCGTGAGCAATTGAAGGGGCTGGAGTTGGAAGCGGAGAAGCAGTTGCTGCAACGGCTGCAAACCTGTGCGCAACAATGGCCCATAGGCTCGCTAGAGCCTACGGACGATTGGCTTGACCGGCTGGCGCCGGACCAGGCACGCGGCCACGACGCGCTGGTTGACTTGCGCGTCGCGGCGGCAGCGCTTCAGGAAGCCGAAGACGGCGTCTGAGCGGGAGTGCTGGCGGATACCGAGGCAGGAGCGGGAGCGGCCGAGTTGGTCGCTGGCGCACTGGCAGCGGGTGCAGCCGGTTTGGCTTCTGCAGGTTTGGCTGCAACGGGTTTTGCCGGGGCCTTCGCTGCAGGTTTTGCAGCGGACTTGGCCGGTGCTTTGGCTGCCGCTGGCTTGGCTGTTGCTGGTTTGGCTGTTGCTGGCTTGGCTGTTGCTGGCTTGGCTGTTGCTGGCTTGGCTGCCGCTGGCTTGGCTGCCGCTGGCTTGGCGGCCGCTTTGGCTGCTACGGGTTTGGCTGCCGCAGGCTTGGCTGGAGCCTTGGCAGCAGCAGCTTTGGCGGCTGGCTTGGCGCCAGTGGATTGTGCAGCGACAGGTTTGGCGGCCGGCTTCGCCGAGGCGGTTCTGGCCGGCGCTTTGGCTGCTGCTGGCTTGGCGGCCGCTGACTTGGCTGGAGTTTTGGCAGCAGCAGGTTTGGCAGCCGGTTTCGCGGCAGCGGTTTTGGCTGGGGCCTTGCTGGCAACCGGCTTGGCATTGGCAGCGCGAGCAGGTGCCTTGGCGGCGGCTGGCTTGGCAGCAGCGCGGGCTGGAGCCTTGGCAGCGGCTGGTTTGGTCGGCGCCTTGGCGACCGCTGGCTTGGCGGTGCTGCGGGCCGGTGCTTTGGCAGCAGCTGGTTTCGCAGTCCTGGCCGCCACTGCACGCTGGTCGAGTGCCTTGCCTGCAGCCTCGCGTACCTTGCCGACACCTTGAGCCAGTTTCAAACTTTCCTGGGCATCACGCTTGAGTTGTTGAATGTAAGTACGGGTCTGGGTCTGGCGTTCCTTGAGCGAATCGAGCAGTTCTTCAAGTTCACCGATCACCTTTTGCGCCTTGTTCTGCGCCTTGGCTTTGCCTGCCTTCGCCGCATCCTGCAACTTCAGGCGGCCGTTATGCAGTTTTTCCTGGGCTTTGCCGCGCTGCTTTTCCAACTTGGCCAGCAATTTCTCCGCATCAGCCAGCGCTTGTGAGCAGGCCTCTTCCAAGTGTTCGAGCAGGCTGCCCGAAAGTTGCTGGAGCAGGTGTAACGGCGTACTTACTGGCTTCTTTTTAGCCGACATGGTTTACCTCCTGGCTGACGAGATTGCGGCTCATACTATGCTTCTGCTGCTACCGCCGCTAGGGCATGTTGACAGTATTGAGGGTGCCGCGTTGCATGCCTGGGCAAAGTTGTTATCTTGCAGCTCCGTGCAAGTGTAGTTGCTTAACAAAACGTTGCAGGGTTTTGCCTGATGCCGGGACTTTCCGGGTGTATGACCTGGTCATTTATCATTGCGCAGATCGAGCGCCGCGCGGGCGGCGCTCGATCTCGACGACAACAAATCAATCACGCCAAACACCCGAGCCATTACACACATCTGGAACAGAACCCAACCATGTCACGTTATCTTGCTTTTGGCCTATGCCTGATGGCGCCATTCGCCCTGGCCGCCAACGATACCGCCCCTGCCAACGATCATGACCTGGCCTACAGCCTCGGCGCCAGCCTGGGGGAGCGCCTGCGTCAGGAAGTGCCCGGCCTGCAACTGGATGCGCTGGTAGAAGGCCTGCGCCAGGCCTATCAGGGCCAGCCATTGAAACTCGACAAGGCACGGATGGAGGCCATCCTCCAGCAGCATGAGGAACAGGCCGATAGCGCCGCCGAACAAGCCGAAGTCGTCAAACTGCAGGCCGTCGAAACACGCTTCATGGCCAACGAGCGGGCGCGTGCCGGTGTGCACGAACTGCCCGAAGGCGTGCTGTACAGCGAATTGAAAGCGGGTAATGGGGCGCAACCCAAAGCCGGCGGCAAGGTACAGGTGCGCTATGTCGGCAGGCTGCCGGATGGTTCGGTGTTCGACCAGAATCAGCAGCCGCAGTGGTTCAGCCTGGACTCGGTGATCGACGGCTGGCAGGTGGCCCTGCCACACATGAAAGCCGGTTCGACCTGGCGCCTGGTGATCCCATCGGCACGCGCCTACGGTGCCGAGGGCGCAGGTGACCTGATCGCGCCCTACACGCCGCTGGTATTCGAAATCGAGTTACTGGCGGTAGGCAACTGACGCCGACCTTCAGGCTTCGACCGCGCCCTCTTCCTTGTGCGCGTTATGCAGCACTTCGATCAGGCAGTCTTCCAGCTCGAAGCGTTCGTGCAGCAGGCTGCCCAGCTTGCCGAGCTTCTCGGCGAAGCGCTCGGTGTCCTTGCACTCGCCCTTCTCGCAATGATCGTTGAAGGCCAGTGCGATCTGGGTAATGTCGTTGATCCGCGGGTTGATCTCTTCGGCCAGTTTCAGCGCCTTCTCATCCCCGAATGCCTTGGCCTCGGTGACCAGCTGCTCACTCACTTCGAAGTGCCAGGCCGACACGTAGTCGACCAGCACCGCACAGAAGTCGCGGTTCTTTTCCTTGTCGGCAAAGGCCGGCTTGGCGACACGCAAGGTACGGAAAGCCTGGACAAGCTCCTCTCGCTCCGCGAGCCAACGGTCGATCAGCTTGTGAACCCCGCCCCAGCGTTCCTGGGCGTTCTGACAACTATCGAGCATGGCGATCTCTTCCCTTCTGGGTAGATGCCGCTGCACCTCGCACCACGACCGTGCAGCACAAAGGTGACATCAGCAGGACGGCATCGAGCAGTTGTGTTTTCAGTATGCGTGCTGGGAGATTATTCCCGCGCGTGCTTAGCATCAAGGTACGCAGCGGACAAAGTTCATACAAGCGTTTAATACCGTTAGACACCACCATTGGTCCGCTATTGGCCACCGGCATGCGCCAGGTCAAGGATTGCCAAGTGAGCGGAAACGATACGCCAGCAGGCAACTCAGGGGCAGTGCCGCCAGCAACAGAAACGCCAGCAGGCTCCATTCCGGCAGGGTCAGGTCGAGGAAGCTCCAGGTCAGCGAGCGGCAATCGGGACCGCCGAGCAGCAGTTGTCGCACAGCTTCACGCCAGGACAGCTCGAACATGCGCCCGATCGGCAAAGGGCACAGGTGGCTCGCATCACCTGCACCCTGCAACCACACATGCCGCGCCGCCAGCAGGGCGCCGCTGGCCGCGCTCAGCATTGCCGTTCGCGCATAAAGCCGAACCCCGGTAATACCGGGTGCATGCAGCGCCGCGCTCAGACAGACCAGCGCATAGATCCCCAACAATAGCCGCTGGCTGAAACACAGCGGGCAAGGCACCAGCCCAAGGACACTTTCGAGATAAAACGAAGCGCCCAACACTGCCAGCGAAGCAAGGCATGCCGGAATGAAAAGCGTGCGCAGACTGGCCATCGGCATGGGAAAAAAGGTCCCGGGAAAGTTGAAGTGGCTTGGAACGGTAGAGGAAAGGCCGGGCTTGTTTCAAGGCACTACTGGAGTGACAAGTCGCTGTATTGGAAGAGAAATGTCCATGCAAGCTGTAGGAAACTTCCTAAGAACAGACTGCAAATCCAACTTACACCGCAGAACAGGTTACCCGACCCATGAGCCCGCGCCGTTGCGCGGGCTCATGCAGGGCTCAGGCGCGTACAGCTTCTGGCAACGGCAGGGCCAGAAGGCGCTCATCGAGCAGCCCAAGGCCTTCCTCGAACAACTGATTGCTGCGTTCGGTCTCGCCCAGGCTGGCGAGCAGGCGTGCAAGCTCGGCACAGGCTTCCGGATTACGCTCCATTCGCAGGCTGCTTTCGAGATAGTCGCGCGCCTTGCCCCACAGGCGGTTCTGCAGGCTCAGGCGGCCGAGAGTGAGCAGCAGGCTCGGATCGTCCGGGTGGGCCTTCAGCCAGCCTTCGGCGGTCTGTAGCTGACGCGCCGGATCATCACCCCGTACCAGGCCATACAGGCGCGCCAGATGGCTTTCGTACTCACGCTTGAGTGCGGTGCGCAGCACCTGCTCGGCTTCGCCCTGGGCACCCATCTGACGTAGCTGTTCGGCATAGGCCAGGACCAGTTGCGGCTCTTGGCGCTGGGCCGCAGTCAGCTGCTGCCAGGCACGCTCAAGGGCCTGACGGGCGCTTTGCGGATCATCACCACGGGTGCTCGCCAAGCCAAGGTTCTGGCCCCAGGCGCGTTTCTCCAGCGCGGCCAGCTCATCGGCCGGCAACACCTTGCTCTTGCGCAGGTCCGGCAGCAGGCGGATCAGCGCCGACCAATCGCCACGCTCCAGATGCAGGCGTTGCAACAGGCGCAGGACCTGGGTGTTATGCGGATGGCGCTCCTGCATGGCGAGCAAGGTCTCCAACGCAGCATCCCGCTCGCCGCGGTCCATCTGCAGTTGCGCATGGGTCAAGGCAATGGCCAGTTCAGCCTGGGGCTGGCGCTCCAGCGCACGTTCCAGCAGGTTGTCGCTGTCCTCCTTGCGCCCCAGTTCGTTGGCGGCACGGGCGGCGCCAAGGTAATACAGCAACGGCTGGCGCTCGGCCTCGGCAGCACGATGCAGGTGGCGCTGGGCACTGGCCCAGCGGCCCTCGGCCAGGTCCAGCTGGCCCTGTTCGATGGCGATCCGCACGCGCCGGCTGCGGTTACGCCGCGACCACGGGTTGACCACGCCACTGGAGGTAAGGACCAAACTGACCAGATAACGCAGCAGCAACAGCAGGACGACCACCGCCGCCAGCGCCGCGAGCGCCGCCCACAATCCGGACTGGTAACGGAAACCACCGTAGGCGATCAGCACATAACCACTGTGCTTGGCCACCGCGATGCCCAGCGCCGCGGCAACCACGATCGCCAGTACGGCCAGCAGGTAGACACGCTTCATGGCTTGCCCCCTTCAGCCTCGGCTGGCAGATGGCGGCGTTGAATGTACGCCTGCACCGCCGCCAGGCTTTCGCTCAGGTCCGGGGTCACTACCGAGACGGGCTGCTCAGCCAACGCGTTGAGGCTGTCGAGCATCGCCTTGCTTTGCGGGTTGTCGGCATTGAAGTTGGCCAGCAGCACGCTACGGGCATCATCCAGGGCCTGGTTGTACACCTTGGCCTCGCCATTGAGCGCAGCCCACTGCGCCTGCTCGATGGTCAGGCTCAGGGCCAGGCGCAACTGGTTCAGCTGCTGGCCAGCCAGCAACGGCCGCACATTGTCATCGGCGTTGAAGTCGATCTGGAAGTACTTGGAGATTTCTGCCCACCACTGCGACAGGCGACTGGCCCCGTCACCATCGGCGGTCAGCGCACCAAGCGCATCGGCGTTGCTGGCGAATTCGGGAGACTGGGCGCTGAGCTGTTGCACCAGCTCACGCTGGGCGGCGAGTTTGAGGAACAGACCGGTGCGGTCCGGCTGCTGGGTACTGTTGAGCGTGGCCAGGCTGCGCGCCAGTTGCTCGCGGGCGGCAAAGGCGCCAGGGTCGCTCTGTTCACGGAGGATTTCGTCGGCCCCTTCGACCAGGGCCTTGGCGCTGGTGATGTCCTGCAGCGCCGACAAGCGCAGGGTAGCCAGGCGCAGCAGGTGCTCGGCCTCGGCCAGGCGCCACTCCTTGCGGCTTTCGCCAAGTACGGTTTCCAGACGCTGGCTGAGACGCTGCTGGTCGCCTTGCAGTTGCGCCACCAGGCGGCGACGGTCTTCCAGCTCACTGGCGGCCGGCAGGCTGGCCAGTTGTGCACTGATCTGCTGCTCACGCTGCTGCAGCGCCGCGGCGCGCTGGCTGAGGGCTTCAAGGTGCTGACCCTGGTTCACCTCGCTGCCTTGCAGCTGCCGCACCTGCCAGACACCCCAACCCCCTACTGCGACCCCGGCCGCACCCAGCAACAGCGCCAGCACGGCCAGACCACTGCCAGAGCGCTTTACAGGCTTGTCGGTGACGGGTTGCGCCGGCTCCTGCGCCGACGGCTGATCATTGTTGGGCAAGACAGTTTCGCTCACGTATCCATCCTTTGCATGGGGGCGCCTCGCGCTAGTGCGAAGCGCCTTGAGAGGCAGGTACAGCGCTACGCTGCACGGCTGCCAGCAAGGCCGTGGCACTCGCGCCACGGCAATCCACAACCTGTTGGGCCCCGGCGGCCCGGGCCTGTTCAGCGACCCGCGGGCTGGGCACGAACAACGCCAGCCTGGCTACCTGCGGCCAATCGGCGCCAGCCATTTGCTGCAAATGTTCAAGACCCTGCCCACTGCTGACCACCAGGCCATTGAGGCGTTCCGCTTCTATGCGGCGCATCAGCGTGCCCGCCGGGTACGCCGGCAGGCAGCGACGATACAGTTCCAGATATTCGACACTAGCACCTTGCTCTGCAAGACGCTCGGCCAGCAGTTCGCGACCTCCGACGCCACGAACAATCAGCACGCGGGCCTCAGGCGCCGCAATAGCCTGGCGTAGGGCCGGGAGCGCGAGCAAGGCCTCGCTGTCGTCGCCTTGCACCGGGAATGTCACCTGAAGGCCTGCGCACTGCAGCACTGCTGCCGTCGCCTCACCCACGGTAAACCAGCCTGCGGTGGGCGCTTGCAAGCCAGCGCCCTGCAGCTGCCCAAGCAGCAGCCGTGCCGCCGGCTTGCTGACCACGATGATCGCCTGGTACTGCGCCAGCCCGGCCAGCTGCCGACGCTGCCCGTCAGCCAGCGCGACAGGCTCGATGGCCAGCAACGGCAGGCAACTGCTGGCCACACCGGCAACGGCCAGGCTCTGCGCCAGTGCCGCGCAGTCCTCTTCAGGCCGGGTCAGCAGCAGGCGCCAGGAGCTCACGGATGCCCGGCCTCGCCGTAGACTTCCTTGAGAATGGCTTCGGCGCCCTGACCCAGCAGGGCTTCGGCGACCTGCACGCCCAAGGTCTCGGCAGCCGCACGCGGCGCACGGGCGTCCGCCACCAGCAAGGTCCCGCCACTTGGCTGGCCAACCAGGCCGCGCAACCACAGCTGATCGCCTTCGAGCACCGCATAGCAGGCGATCGGCACCTGGCAGCCGCCGTTGAGGCGCTTGTTCAAGGCACGCTCGGCAACTACACGGTCGGCGGTATCGGCGTGGTGCAGCGGCGCCAGCAGGGCATGGATTTCAGTGTCGGCGCTGCGGCACTCGATACCCACCGCGCCCTGGCCACCGGCTGGCAGGCTGTGCTCGACGCTGATGGTATCGCTGATGCGATCCTCGAAGCCCAGGCGGATCAAGCCCGCGGCGGCGAGGATGATGGCGTCGTATTCGCCGGCATCGAGCTTGGCCAGGCGGGTGTTGACGTTGCCGCGCAGGAAGTGGATTTTGAGGTCCGGCCGACGCGCCAGCAACTGAGCCTGGCGGCGCAGGCTGGAGGTGCCGACGATGCTGCCGGCTGGCAGGGCGTCGAGGCTGGCGAAGGTATTGGAGACGAATGCATCGCGCGGGTCTTCGCGCTCGCAGATGCAGAACAGGCCCAGGCCATCGGGGAAGTCCATGGGTACATCCTTCATCGAATGCACGGCGATGTCGGCTTCGTTGTCCAGCAGCGCTGTTTCCAGCTCTTTGACGAACAACCCCTTGCCGCCGATTTTCGCCAGCGGTGCGTCGAGCAGCTTGTCGCCGCGACTGACCATGGGTACCAGGGTCACCCGCAGACCGGGGTGCGCCTGCTCGAGGCGGGCTTTGACATATTCGGCCTGCCACAAGGCCAAGGCACTTTTACGGGTGGCAATGCGGATTTCGCGAGTGGACATGAAACGCCCCGATGCAGAGAAATGCCGCTGATGATAACAGCATCACCGGCATCGCCAGCAGATGTGGATCAGCGTCAGGGCCCTTCGCGGCCAAAGCCTCCCCTACAGGCGGCGCCGTACCTGTGGGACCGGCTTCAGCCGCGCACAAGGGCGCAGCCGTTGCCATGCAGGCTCAGCCTTGGAGTGTTTGCATCATCTTGCGCACGCCTGCCACATGCCGGCGGCTGACCGTCAGGGCGTCGCCGTCGAGGCCCTTGAGGAATAGCTGGAAATGCCCCAATGGCGTGCGCTGCAGGCGTTCGATGCGTTCGCGCGCGACCAGCGCATTGCGGTGGATACGCACGAATCGCTCGCCGAATTCATCCTCCAGCGCCTTGAGCGGCTCGTCGAGCAGCACCTCCCCGGCTTCGTGGCGCAAGGTCACGTACTTGTGGTCGGCGATGAAATAGATCACCTGGGGCAATGGAATCAGCTCGATACCCTTGCGCGTACGCGCACTGATATGGCTGCGCGGCCCACCGCCTTCGCTGCCAGGCCGGGTCAACGCCGCCAGCTGGGCACGGTTGGGCTTCTCGGCCTTGCGCAAGGCATCGCGCAGGGCCTGAGGCTGGATTGGCTTGGTCACGTGGCTGAGGGTGCTGTCCTTGAACGCCTCGGCACCGTATTCATCGTCGCCGGTACAGAACACCACGGACGGTGGCGCCTCGCGTTCGCACAAGCGCGCAGCAACCTGCAAGCCATCCAGGCCTGGCATGCCGATGTCCAGCAGAACCACATCCGGCTTGAGGCTTTCGATCAGTGTCAGAGCCTCCTCGCCGTTGGTGGCGCTGGGCTCCAGCACGGTGTAACCCTCCAGTTCAGCGAATAGCCGTGTGAGGCGTTCACGGGCTTGGGGTTCGTCATCAACGATCAGGACATTCATAATTGCTCTGGATTCCTGAGTGAGTCTCGCACAGGTATAGCGTAGACAAGAGCAGGTCGAGCGACGCTGCGGTCACGCTCTAGACCGATACGAAGGCCAAAGATTCACTGAGCCAGCAGAATAGCTGCCAGTCCTCTGTCCAACTGTAGACGGTCCGTGGAACACTGCCGTTCAATCGGTGAATATCGTCTCCGCCCACCTTTACCGATGTTTGCCTCCGGTTTCTGTCGACCGATGTCCTGCGGTGTCAGGCCCAACCCTGCTATTATCGGCGCCACTTTTTCGTTCACGCCTGCATAGAGTGAATCCATGAGCACCGACAAGACCAATCAGTCCTGGGGCGGCCGCTTCAGTGAGCCCGTCGACGCCTTCGTCGCCCGTTTCACCGCTTCGGTCGACTTCGACAAGCGCCTGTACCGCCACGACATCATGGGTTCGATCGCCCACGCCACCATGCTGGCACAGGTCGGCGTCCTCAGCGATGCCGAGCGCGACACCATCATCGATGGCCTGAAAACCATCCAGGGCGAAATCGAGGCTGGCAGCTTCGACTGGCGTGTCGACCTCGAAGACGTGCACATGAACATCGAAGCACGCCTGACCGACCGTATCGGCATCACCGGCAAGAAGCTGCACACCGGCCGTAGCCGCAACGACCAGGTGGCCACCGACATCCGCCTGTGGCTGCGTGACGAGATCGACCTGATCCTGGCCGAGATCACCCGTCTGCAGCAGGGTCTGCTGGAGCAGGCCGAACGCGAAGCCGAAACCATCATGCCTGGCTTCACCCACCTGCAGACTGCCCAGCCGGTCACCTTCGGCCACCACCTGCTGGCCTGGTTCGAAATGCTCAGCCGCGACTACGAGCGCCTGGTCGACTGCCGCAAGCGCGCCAATCGCATGCCGTTGGGCAGTGCCGCGCTGGCCGGCACCACCTACCCTATCGACCGTGAGCTGACCTGCAAGCTGCTGGGCTTCGAAGCCGTGGCCGGCAACTCGCTGGACGGCGTCTCGGACCGT
The DNA here is from genome assembly GCF_014269035.2 of Pseudomonas vlassakiae. Lineage (GTDB taxonomy): Bacteria > Pseudomonadota > Gammaproteobacteria > Pseudomonadales > Pseudomonadaceae > Aquipseudomonas > Aquipseudomonas vlassakiae. The sequence continues at coordinate 341,419 of NZ_JABWRP020000003.1, read as the reverse complement.
GACTTCGCCATCGAATTCTGCGCGGCCGCCAGCGTGGCGATGATGCACCTGTCGCGCTTCTCCGAGGAACTGGTGCTGTGGACCAGCGCCCAGTTCCAGTTCATCGACCTGCCTGATCGCTTCTGCACCGGCAGCTCGATCATGCCGCAGAAGAAGAACCCGGACGTACCGGAGCTGGTGCGCGGCAAGAGCGGCCGTGTGTTCGGCGCCCTGACCGGCCTGCTGACCCTGATGAAAGGCCAGCCGCTGGCCTACAACAAGGACAACCAGGAAGACAAGGAGCCGCTGTTCGACGCCGCCGACACCCTGCGCGACTCGCTGCGCGCCTTTGCCGACATGATCCCGGCGATCAAGCCCAAGCACGCCATCATGCGCGAAGCGGCTCTGCGCGGTTTCTCCACCGCGACCGACCTGGCCGACTATCTGGTTCGCCGCGGCCTGCCGTTCCGTGACTGCCACGAGATCGTCGGCCACGCGGTGAAGTATGGCGTCGACACGGGCAAGGACCTGGCCGAGATGAGCCTGGACGAACTGCGCCAGTTCAGCGACCAGATCGAGCAGGACGTGTTTGCCGTGCTGACCCTGGAGGGGTCGGTGAATGCCCGTAACCACATCGGTGGAACCGCGCCAGCCCAGGTGCGTGCTGCCGTGGCTCGCGGCAAGGCCCTGCTGGCTTCGCGCTAAAGCCCATTGCGAGGGCTTCGCCCTCGTTCGCGGCGGTTCGACGCCTCGATGAACCCGCACCCACAGGTATTGCACAGGCGCCAAAAGCAGTGCAGTCCCTGAGGGAGCGGGTTTACCCGCGATGACTCCAACGCGGTCTCAGCGCTTGCCGCTGCGGATCATCTCCATGAAGGCCGGCATCGAGGCCTCCTTGTCGGCCACGATCCGCGCCATGTGCGGGTTCTCACCCAGCAGTTGCAGCAACGCCTTCGCCTGCGGGAAGTCCGCCAGGAAGTCGATACCCAGCACTTTCTTGCCTACCGCGCACGCCAGGTCCACCGAGAAGCAGAACATCAGGTCGGCGAGGGTCAGGTGCTCACCCGCCACATAAGGCGCGAAACGGCCATTGCGCTTGAGCGTGGCAAACCCCGCCAGCAAGTCGGTACGCGCGCGCTCCTTGACCAGCGGCTCCACCGGCATGCCGAAGAACGACTCGCCGTAGCAGGTACGCGCCGGCAGCTCGATGTACAGTTCGATTTCCTTCAGCAGTTCGCGCACCTTGGCCTGGCCGAACGGGTCGCTGGGCAGCAGCGCCTTGCCACCTTGGGTCTGCTCGATATAGTCGAGGATTACGCTGGTTTCGCTGAGGAAGCCGTGTTCGGTTTCCAGCACCGGCACCTTGCCCCGCGGGCTGACTTCCAGCGCATGCGGCGCCTGCCCGCCATAGAAGGTGACTTCCTCGAAAGGCAGGCCTTTCTCCAGCAGGGCCAGCTTGACCATGTTGTAGTAGTTGCTGACCGAGAATCCGTAAAGCTTGAGCATCGGGTTACAGCCTCCAGGCCGTGTGGGGATGGCTCGGTTCTTATAAACCGTCCATACAAGCCTGACCAGCGTCATGCGCCCTGTCGATGACCAGGCATTGCCAACGCAGGCGTGGCAAACTGTGCGTCCCCCCACAGGAGTAGCGCCATGAGCGAACACGACGAAATCGACAATGACGACGAAGCCTTCGCCGAAGCGACGCTGACCGAAGCCATCGAAAACCAGATCGAAAGCGGCGAGCCGCCAGCGGCCAAGGCCACCTTCAACAAGCTGACCCTGGTCGGCTATGAGCGTGAAGACATCCTCAACCTCATGGCCCACGTTCTGGCCTTCGAAATCGACAACATGCTCCAGGAGGACCGCGCATTCAACGGCGAGTGGTATGAGACCGCCCTGCGTGCCCTGCCCGAGCTGCCGCCTGAGATGGGTCAAAGCGACGACGAATAACCCGACTACACTCTTGGATCAGGCACCGCTGGCGGTGCCGCCATCCTTGTCTGGAAGTCAGGAGTCGCCATGTCCTTTAGCCCCGAACTGATCGCCGAACTGGAAGTGCTCGCCCTGTTCAACCTGGACAGCAACCAGGAAGGCATCAAGATTCACGCCAATGCCTCCCCCGCCCTGGTCGCTGCGGCCAAGCGCCTGCATGCCAAGCAACTGACCGATCAACCTGATGGCGGTTACCTGACCAGCCTGGGGCATGATGCGGTGGAGAGCGTGCAGTTGCTGTTGAACGTCCTCAAAGCCCCACAGCCAGCCTGACCCTGCACCGGCCTCTTCGCGGGCTTGCCCGCGAAAGGGGCCAGAACAGACGATAGAAAAATGGCGCCAATAATCCATATTCCGCTTATCCGACTGCCCCACTCAGGCTAAACTCGCCACAGCTTTCCTGGCCCGCCCTGAGTGTGCAATGAACCACCCCCACGAAATCCGCCCTGACCTGGACGAAGGCATCGACCGCAAGGTGCTGGCGACATTGCGTGCGCGCTTCCTGCACATCAACCAGTGCCGGCTCGAACGTGCAATGGAGGGCCTGTCGAGCCGCCAGCAGCTGGTCCTGACCCTGCTGCCGCTGCTGTTCCACGTCAACCACCCGCTGTTGCCCGGTTACGTATCCGGCGCCACTCCGGCCGGGGTGGCGGGGTTCGAGCCGGATGCCGAGCAGGTCGCCGATGCCCAACGCCTGGCTCGCTCGTTCGCCTACAAAACCCGTCATGGCAACCCGCCACGCCCGATACACGGCCTGTTCCTGATGGGCAGTCTCGGTACGCTGGCCCAGGCCGAACAGAGCGACATGGACCTCTGGGTATGCCATGCCCCTGGCCTGAGCGAGGCCGAGCGCGAAGAGTTGCGCCGCAAGTGCCAGCTGCTGGAGGCCTGGGCGGCCAGCCAGGGTGCCGAGGCTCACTTCTTCCTGATCGACCCGCAAAGCTTCTCCCAGGGCCAGCGCGACAGCCAGCTCAGCTCCGACGACTGCGGCACCACGCAACATTTCCTGCTGCTCGACGAGTTCTATCGCACGGCCATCTGGCTGGCCGGGCGCACGCCGCTGTGGTGGCTGGTGCCGGTCTATGAAGAGCACAACTATCAGGCCTACACCGAGACCCTGCTGTCCAAGCGTTTCATCCGCAATCAGGACGCCCTGGACCTCGGCAACCTTGCCCATATTCCACCAGGCGAGTACCTCGGCGCCGGGCTTTGGCAGTTGTTCAAGGGCATCGATTCGCCCTACAAGTCACTGCTCAAGCTGCTGCTGACCGAAGTCTATGCCAGTGAGCACCCGACCGTGCGCTGCCTGTGCCTGGACTATAAACAGGCGGTGTTCGCCAACCATCTGAACCTCGACGAACTCGACCCCTATGTGATGGTGTACCGGCGCATCGAGCGCTATCTGCAGCAACGCGGGGAAACCGCTCGGCTCGAGCTGGTCAGGCGCAGCCTTTACCTGAAGGTCAACAAGAAGCTCAGTGGCCTGGACCGCAGCCGTAACAACGGCTGGCAGCGCCAACTGTTGCAGCGCCTGACCTATGAGTGGGGCTGGGACGAACGCCAGTTGCTCATGCTCGACAGCCGCAGCCAGTGGAAGGTGCGCCAGGTCGCCCTCGAACGCCGTGAGCTGGTGGCGGAGCTCAACCATAGCTATCGCTTCCTCGGCCAGTTCGCGCAGAACCAGGGTGCCACCAGCCGCGCCGACCAGCGTGACCTGAATGTCCTGGGCCGGCGCCTGTACGCCGCCTTCGAGCGCCGCGCCGGCAAGATCGAAGTGATCAACCCGGGCATTGCCCCGGACATTGCCGAAGACACCATGACGCTGGTCCAGTCCCCGAACCGCAAGGAGCCTGGCAGCCATCACTGGGGCCTGTACAACGGCAACCTGGGCGTATACGAATGGGAGCATTTCAGCCCGATCAAGCGCTGCCGTGAGTTGCTCGAGCTGCTGACCTGGGCCCACCGCAATGGCGTCATCGACCACACCACACGCCTGGCGCTGCACCCCGGCGACAGCGACCTCAGCGAATTCGAGCTGTTCAACTTGCTGGGCAGCCTGCAGCAGAGTATTCCGCTGCCCCTGGCCAGCGTCAGCGAAGAACGCCTGCTGCAGCCGAGCGTGGCGGACGAGATCCTGCTGCTGGTCAATGTCGGTGTCGATCCGCTGCGCCATCACCGCGACCTGAACATCCTGATGACCACCGAGCGCACCGACTCGCTGAGCTATGCCGGTGTGCGCGAGAACCTGGTGCTGACCCTCGACCAAGTCACGCTCAACAGCTGGAATGAAGTGCTGGTGCAGCGCTACGACGGTGATCACGCGCTACTGCGCTGCCTGCGGGATTTCCTCAACAGCCTTGGCCAGCGCAGCCACCGCCCGCAGGTGCGGGTGCGCTGTTTCTGCCACAACCGCGCCCAGGCCATCGCTCAGCGGGTCGAGGAGATCTTCGACACGGCGCAATTGCTGCTCGACCAGGGCCTGAATCACCGCTACCTGCTGCAAGTGGCGCAGTACACCCACGTCCTTGAGCTGTTGCCCGGCCAAGTCAGCCTGGCGACCCTGGCGGGGCATGATGCCGTGCTCGATCACCTGGGCGAAGTGCGCAGCCGCTACAGCCCGTTGCACCTGGATGGCAATGCGCTGCAGGACTGCGACCTGCCTCTGTTACTGGAACAAGGTCGGCGCAATTGCATCCAGGTGTTCTACCGCCTGCTCGATGGCTGGGCCGACCTGTACGTGCTGGACGAATACAACGCCCTGTGGCAACAGCGCCTGCCATTGTTTGACGAAAGCCATCTGCTGCTGCCGTTACAACGTTTTCTGCGTTCGGTGGCGGTGCGCCACGATGCCCGCCTCCCACTCGACCATCTGCAACAGGCTTCACCGGCTATCCACTACGCCCAGCTGCTGCCTTCAGGCCCAGGCAAGGCACGCAGCATCGAGCCTCGCCCGGCACCCAGTGCGGGCGTCGACCAACCCTATTACGAGGTTCAGGCCATTCTGCAGGCCGGCGCGGGGGATGGGGTGCATGTGACGCTGTATTGCGACCAGCAGGAATTTTCCGAGCTGGAGCATGGCGACCAACTGTATGAGGTGGTCGCCCGGCAGATCCTTGGCCAGCGCCGCAGTGCCGGGCACTACCGCTGCTACATCACCGACCTGGACCTGTCCGAGCTGCTCGAGGACGAGCAGGGGTCGACCTGCCTCTACCTGCGCTACAAGCGCGAGCTGGAGCAGGCGCTGAATGATGGACTGGCGAAATTGCAGGCCTCTCTGAAACCTTGAAAATTCAAGGGCTGCTGCGCAGCCCAAGGATCTCAGAGGTCGAAATCGCCAGCCGCTTCAGGCTGGTACTCGACTGCCAGCAACTTCAGTTTCAGGGTCTTGCCCCCCGGTGCCGGCCAGTCGATCTGCTCGCCCACCGACAAGCCCAGCAGCGCACAACCGATCGGCGCGAGGATCGAAACCGTGCCTTCTCCACCGGCATCTTTCGGGTACACCAGGGTCAGGTGGTAGTCCTTGCCGCTGGCTTGCTCACGGCAATGCACCCGCGAGTTCATGGTCACCACTCCGGCGGGCACTTCCTCATGGCCGACCACCTGAGCGGCACGGTCCAGCTCTTCCTGCAAGGCGAGCACACCCGGCGTGTTCTCGTCGAGGCTGTCGATCAGGCGCTCGAGACGTTGTACGTCCAATCGGGTGAGGATGAGGGAAGGCTTGGTGCTCATGATCCAGTCAGACTCCTTTGAACAGGCGGTTTGCTGCGGGCAGATAAAGCAAAACCCCGCCCAAGGGCGGGGTTTGTGGATGCTTTTGCGTCACCGACGCACAACCCGACACTACCACAGCCGGGCAAATACTCAAGCCCGTGCGCGCAGGGCCTGGGCTTCGCGGCAGATCTGCCGGCGCCGTTCGTCGTCGGCCGAGCGCCATTCGCGAATGTGCTCGACATGCCGATGGCAGCCGGTGCACACCCGCTGCTCATCCAGCCGGCAGACGCTGATGCAGGGCGACGGCACCGCCGGGCTGACGTTGCTGTACAGCGGCTTGGGTGGCCGCGCCTGGCTGGTCATGTCAGATCTCGTCGAAGTCCAGCTTCTCGCCGGCCCGCTCCCAGACGATACGCTCGAGCATTTCGTTCAGCAGTTCTTCGCTCTTCTCGCACACCCACTTGCCGCTTTCTTCGTCGTAGTCGAAGTGGAAGCCGCCGGAACGGTCGGCCAGCCACAGCTGGCGCAACGGTTCCTGGCGACTGAAGATCAGCTGGGCGCCGCCTTCGAACTTGACGGTCAGCACGCCGCCAGAATTTTCCATGTCCAGGTCCAGGCCGCTCTCGTCGAACAGGTCTTCCAGGGCCTGTTGGGTCGCGTCGACCAGATCATGGAAACGCGCTTCGCTCAAACTCATTGCAGGAACCTCGAATTGGCTGCTTTACGGGCAAGCCGGCAAGATACGGGCGCCGGGCCATGAATGCAAAGGTTTAGCCGCGCTCGCCACCGGCCCCATTACCGTGGCGAGCGCCCCTGAGCATAGCCCGCCCGACGGACCGGCTCTTGCATAGGCAATCCGCCGGTCGCTCGGTATACTCGGGCGCAATACTGCATATTTCAAAGGATTTCACCCATGAAGCGCCTGATTTCCTCGCTCGCGGCGCTGGTCGCGGTTGCCTGCCTCGTTTCGGCCTGCGGTCAGAAGGGCCCCCTGTACCTGCCAGAAGACGGCAAGGACGGCAAAGGCCCGAAAAAGTCGCACCAGCACCAGCATGCTCCAGCGGTCCAGCCGCAGGAAGAGCAGCCAATCCAGCCCGAGCAGACGCCAGAGCAGTAAGGAATTCAGATGAACGCTTTCAACTACCGCGACGGTGAACTGTTCGCGGAGGGCGTCGCCCTGTCGGCCATCGCCGAACGCTTCGGCACCCCGACCTACGTGTACTCGCGCGCCCACATCGAAGCCCAGTACCGCAGCTACACCGATGCCCTGCAAGGTACCGATCACCTGGTCTGCTTCGCCGTCAAGGCCAACTCCAACCTTGGCGTGCTGAACGTCCTGGCGCGCCTGGGGGCGGGTTTCGACATCGTCTCCGGCGGTGAACTCGAGCGCGTGCTGGCCGCTGGCGGCCGCGCCGATCGCGTGGTCTTCTCCGGCGTCGGCAAGACCCGCGAAGACATGCGCCGCGCCCTGGAAGTCGGCGTGCACTGCTTCAACGTCGAGTCCACCGACGAACTCGAACGCCTGCAAGTGGTAGCCGCCGAGATGGGCAAGGTTGCGCCGATCTCGCTGCGCGTGAACCCGGACGTCGATGCCGGTACTCACCCGTACATTTCCACCGGCCTCAAAGAGAACAAGTTCGGTATCGCCATCGCCGACGCCGAAGCCATCTACGTGCGCGCTGCGCAGCTGCCGAACCTGGACGTGGTGGGTGTCGACTGCCACATCGGCTCGCAGCTGACTACCGTCGACCCGTTCCTCGATGCCCTGGACCGCCTGCTGGTCCTGGTCGATCGCCTGGCCGAGTGCGGCATCCACCTGCGTCACCTGGACCTGGGCGGCGGCGTTGGCGTGCGCTATCGCGACGAAGAGCCGCCGCTGGTGGCCGACTACATCAAGGCCATCCGTGAGCGCGTCGGCAGCCGTGACCTGGCCCTGGTGTTCGAGCCAGGCCGCTACATCGTGGCCAACGCCGGTGCCTTGCTGACCCGCGTGGAATACCTCAAGCACACCGAACACAAGGACTTCGCCATCATCGATGCAGCGATGAACGACCTGATCCGCCCGGCCCTGTACCAGGCCTGGATGGGCGTCAGCGCGGTCACGCCGCGGGCGGGCGAAGGCCGTGCCTATGACCTGGTAGGCCCGATCTGCGAAACCGGCGACTTCCTCGCCAAGGACCGCGTGCTGAACCTGGCCGAAGGTGACCTGCTGGCCGTACAGTCGGCGGGCGCCTATGGTTTCGTCATGAGCTCGAACTACAACACCCGTGGCCGTTGTGCGGAAATCCTGGTCGACGGCGACCAGGCTTTCGAAGTCCGCCGCCGCGAGACCATCGCCGAACTGTACGCTGGCGAAAGCCTGCTGCCGGAGTGAGCCCATGCTGCTGCGCTTTACCAAGATGCATGGGCTGGGCAACGACTTCATGGTCCTCGACCTGGTCAGCCAGCACGCGCACATCCAGCCCAAGCACGCCAAGCAGTGGGGTGACCGCCACACCGGTATCGGCTTCGACCAGCTGCTGATCGTCGAGGCGCCGAGCAACCCGGAAGTGGACTTCCGCTACCGGATCTTCAACGCCGACGGCTCCGAGGTCGAGCAGTGCGGCAACGGCGCGCGCTGCTTTGCCCGCTTCGTGCTGGACAAGCGCCTGACCGCGAAAAAGCGCATCCGCGTGGAAACCAAGGGCGGCATCATCGAGCTGGACGTGCAGAACGACGGCCAGGTGTGTGTCGACATGGGCCCGCCGCGCTTCGTCCCGGCAGAAATCCCCTTCATTGCCGACGAACAGGCAGTGAACTACCCGCTGGAGGTAGACGGCCAGGTGTATTCGATTGCCGCCGTGTCCATGGGCAACCCGCATGCCGTGCTGCGCGTCGATGACGTGCACACCGCGCCGGTCCATGAGCTGGGCCCGAAAATCGAAAACCACCCGCGCTTCCCGCAGCGGGTGAATGCCGGCTTCCTCCAGGTCATCGACCGCCATCGCGCCAACCTGCGGGTGTGGGAGCGTGGTGCCGGCGAGACCCAGGCCTGTGGTACCGGCGCCTGCGCCGCAGCTGTCGCCGCCATCAGCCAGGGCTGGATGGACTCTCCGGTGTCCCTCGACCTGCCCGGTGGCCGCCTGCATATCGAATGGGCCGGCCCAGGCAAGCCCGTGTTGATGACCGGCCCAGCCGTACGCGTCTTCGAAGGACAGGTTCGTCTCTAAGCGAGTAACCGCCATGACCGATCAGCCAGTACCCCAGCAGCCCGATGAGCTCGATGCCGAAGCGGTGGTCGCCTACCTGCGCGCTCACCCCACCTTCTTCGCCGAGCACGACGAGCTGTTGATCGACCAACGCATCCCCCACCAGCGCGGTGACAGCGTGTCGCTGGTGGAACGCCAGCTCAAGCTGCTGCGCGACCGCAATATCGAGATGCGCCATCGCCTGTCGCAACTGATGGACGTGGCCCGGGACAACGACCGGCTGTTCGACAAGACCCGTCGGCTGATCCTCGACCTGCTCGACGCCGGCAGCCTGGAAGAAGTGGTGATGGCCGTCGAAGACAGCCTGCGCCAGGAATTCCAGGTGCCTTTCGTCAGCCTGATCCTGTTCGGCGACAACGCAGCGCCCGTAGGCCGTTGGGTCAGCAATGCCGAAGCTCAGCAAGCCATCGGTGGCCTGCTGGGCGGTGGCAAGACGGTCAGCGGCAACCTGCGCGAGCACGAGCTGGCCTTCCTGTTCGGCAAGGAGCAGCAGCAGGAGGTCGGCTCCAGTGCGGTTGCCGCCCTCGAATATCAAGGGCTGCATGGCGTGCTGGCGATCGGCAGCCGCGACCCGCAGCACTACAAGAGCAGCGTCGGCACCTTGTTCCTCGGCTACATCGCCGAAGTGCTTGGCCGCGTGGTGCCGCGCGTGACCCAGACCCTGCGTCCGGTGCGCTGATGGAACGCCAGCTGGAGGCTTATTGCGCACACCTGCGCAACGAGCGCCAGGTGTCCGAACACACCCTGCTGGCTTATCGCCGCGACCTCGACAAGGTCATCGAATATTGCAACAGCCAGGGCATCGCCGGCTGGGGCGCCCTGCAGATTCAGCAGCTGCGCCAGCTTATCGCCCGCTTGCACCATCACGGCCAGTCATCGCGCAGCCTGGCGCGATTGCTGTCGGCGGTGCGCGGCCTGTACCGCTACCTCAATCGCGAGGGCCTGTGCCAGCATGATCCGGCCAATGGCCTGAGCGCGCCCAAGGGCGAACGCCGGCTGCCCAAGGTACTGGACACCGACCGAGCCCTGCAGCTGCTCGATGGCGGCGTCGATGACGACTTTATCGCCCGCCGTGACCAGGCCATCCTCGAATTGTTCTATTCCTCCGGCCTGCGCCTGTCCGAACTGAACAACCTCGACCTCGAGCAGCTCGACCTGGCTGCCGGCCTGGTGCAAGTACTCGGCAAGGGCAGCAAGACCCGCGTATTACCGGTCGGGCGCAAGGCCCGTGAGGCGTTGCAGGCCTGGTTCAAGCTGCGTGGCATCGGCGCGCCGCGTGACAGCGCGGTATTCATCACCCGCCAGGGCAATCGCATGAGCCCACGGGCCATCCAATTGCGGGTCAAGGCTGCCGGCGAGCGCGAGCTAGGCCAGCACCTGCACCCGCACATGCTTCGCCACTCCTTCGCCAGCCACGTGCTGGAATCGTCCCAGGACCTGCGTGCGGTGCAGGAAATGCTCGGCCACGCCGACATCAGCACCACGCAGATCTATACCCACCTGGACTTCCAGCACCTGGCCGCGGTGTACGACAGTGCCCACCCTCGGGCCAAACGCAGCAAAGGCACAGACTCATGAGCATCAAGCTGATCACCTTCGACCTCGACGACACGCTGTGGGACACCGCGCCCGTGATTGCCAGTGCCGAGGTCGTGCTGCGCGACTGGCTCGAAGCCAACGCCCCAGTCCTCGGCGGCGTGCCGGTGGAGCACCTGTTCGCCATCCGCGAACGTCTGGTGCAAGCCGAGCCGGGCCTCAAGCACCGCATCAGCGCCCTGCGCCGACGTGTGTTGTTCCACGCCCTGGAGGAAGTCGGCTACAGCGAGAAGCAGGCGCAGGAATTGGCGAACGAGGGCTTTGAAGTTTTCCTGCATGCCCGCCACCAGGTCGAAGTGTTCCCCGAGGTACAGCCGGTACTGGAAGTCCTGCGCCGTCACTACACCTTGGGCGTGGTCACCAACGGCAACGCCGATATACGCCGACTGGGGCTGGCGGATTACTTCCGCTTCGCCCTGTGTGCGGAGGACCTGGGCATCGGCAAGCCGGACCCGGCACCGTTCATCGAAGCCCTCAAGCGTGGCGAAACTGAGGCCAGCGCGGCGGTGCATATTGGCGATCACCCGGGCGACGACATCGCCGGCGCCCAGCGCGCAGGTTTGCGCGCCGTGTGGTTCAACCCGCAGGGCAAGGCCTGGGCGGGTGACCGGGCGCCGGATGCAGAGATCCAGCGCTTGTCCCAGCTGCCCGAGGTACTCGCGCGCTGGCGTTGACTGGGGCCGTGCAGGACACCAGGCACAAAAAAGCCCGCAGCGACGGCGGGCTTTTTTGTATTCAGCCACTCAGATAGGGCGGCTGCCGTACTTGTTGTCCGGCTTCTTGGGCGGGTCGGCGACCACGTTGGCCTCGACTTCCTGCACCTTGCCACCGCGCGAAAGAAATTCTTCCATCGCCTTGGCCAGGGCATCACGCTCCTTCTGCTTGGCTTCCATGCTCGGCATCTCGTCTACCGAGACAGCGGCCTTGGATTTGCCCTTGGCAGTCGGTGCCGGGCTGCTGTCGTCATCGCCAACATCTTCCACGCCATCGTCAGCCGCCGCTTCGAGGCCTTCATCAGCCTCGTCTTCGTCGCCTACTTCGAGGTCATCATTTTCCAGATCGTCGTCGCTCATGTTCTACCTCATGACTTGCGAAAAGCAGGTTAGTTATAGACCGGTGCAGCCGTAGACCGGCAGCCACCAGTGAAAATTCAACTGGCCGTGGGTTAGGCCACTGCCCTTGGGTCGGCGCTCCTGATGGGAGGCGGCACCCAGCAGGCCCCACTCCTGGCAAGACCTGACAAATCCTTGAACCCTGCTGGCCACACGCTATTGGCAAGCCTAGCAAAGGCTGGAGAAGCGTGGGGACTACTCACCCAACACTCTTTGGCGCGCATTCTAGCGCGCTCGTGAAAAAAGCAAAGCACCATAAATGCCCGAAGACTTGTAAGTTTTTGGCCTACGTCGCGAACGTGAGTGATAAACCGTTTGCACTGCGCGAAATGGCAAAAAACAGACAAAAAAATGCCCGGCGAACCGGGCAAGTTTTACCAGCGTCGCGGTTACAGGTTGTAGCCGCGTTCGTTGTGCTGAGCCAGGTCGAGGCCGACCGACTCTTCTTCTTCGTTGACCCGCAGGCCCATCACCACATCCAGCACCTTGAGGATCACGTAGGTGACGATGGCGGTATAGACCACGGTGAAGATCACGCCCTTGGCCTGAACCCAGACCTGGGCACCGATATCGGTGACTGCACCGAAGCCGCCCAGGGCCGGTGCTGCGAACACGCCGGTCAGGATGGCACCGATGATGCCGCCGACGCCGTGCACGCCGAAGGCGTCCAGGGAGTCGTCATAACCCAGCTTGCGCTTGAGGGTGGTGGCGCAGAAGTAGCAGACCACACCGGAGATCAGGCCTATCACCAGGGCGCCCATAGGGCCCACGGTCCCGGCGGCCGGCGTGATGGCGACCAGGCCGGCGACCACACCCGAGGCGATGCCCAGGGCACTGGGTTTGCCGTGGAAGATCCACTCGGCGAACATCCAGCCCAGCGCAGCAGCAGCGGTGGCGATCTGGGTCACCAGCATGGCCATGCCGGCAGTGCCATTGGCGGCGGCGGCGGAACCGGCGTTGAAGCCGAACCAGCCGATCCACAGCATGGCCGCGCCCATCAAGGTGTAGCCCAGGTTGTGCGGAGCCATCGGGGTGGTCGGGTAGCCTTTGCGCTTGCCCATGACCAGGCAGCAGACCAGGCCAGCGATACCGGCGTTGATGTGCACCACGGTGCCACCAGCGAAGTCGAGCACGCCCCAGTCCCACAGCAGCGCGCCGTCACCACTCCAGACCATGTGCGCGATCGGCGCGTAGACCAGGGTGAACCAGATGCCCATGAACACCAGCATCGCCGAGAACTTCATGCGTTCGGCAAAGGCACCGACGATCAGTGCCGGGGTGATGATGGCGAAGGTCATCTGGAAGGTGATGAACACTGCTTCAGGGAACAATGCAGTGGCCGAAGTCAGGTTGGCCGGCGTGACGCCGCTCAGGAACGCCTTGGAGAAGCCGCCGACGAACGAATTGAAGTTGAGCACGCCCTTTTCCATACCGGTGGTATCGAAGGCCATGCTGTAGCCATAAATGACCCAGAGGATGCTGATCAGGCCAGTGATGGCGAAGCACTGCATCATCACCGACAGCACGTTCTTGGAACGCACCATGCCGCCGTAGAAAAGGGCCAGACCTGGAATGGTCATGAACAGCACCAGCGCTGTCGAGGTGAGCATCCAGGCGGTGTCGCCGGAGTTCAGCGCCGGGGCAGCTGCTTCCTCTGCCAGGGCGAGCCCGGGCATTACGAGGGACAATAGGGCTCCTAGCCCTGCGATCTTACGCAGAGTCATGTTGTTTTCTCCTGGGGCGTTGGGTTTGGTGAGGCTTTTTCGGCGCTTAGATCGCGTCGGTATCGGTTTCGCCGGTACGGATGCGGATCGCCTGCTCCAGATTCACCACGAAGATCTTGCCGTCACCGATCTTGCCGGTGTTGGCCGCCTTGGTGATGGCTTCGATCACTCGATCAAGGTCCTTGTCGTCGATGGCGACGTCGATCTTCACTTTGGGCAGGAAGTCGACCACGTACTCCGCGCCGCGATACAGCTCGGTGTGGCCCTTCTGCCGGCCGAAACCTTTGACTTCGGTGACGGTAATGCCCTGCACGCCGATTTCCGACAGCGACTCGCGCACGTCGTCCAGCTTGAACGGCTTGATGATGGCTGTGACTAGCTTCATGAAACTCTCTCCCGATTTGGTGGACTTGCCCCAGGAAAACAAACCCGTCTCAAGTCTAAGCGCAGCGGTTGGCTTTGTAACGCGTCGTCGGCATCCGGCTCCGCGTGCGCACTGCCTGGTCACAAGGAACTGCATCAGTGCATGGCTCGTACAGGTCTTTGCAGAAACCTTGCCAGTTCCGTTAAAGCAGCGGAAAACAGCGGGTTATGTGAATCAGTCGGGATTGGCCAGTCGCCAGCATGGCAATCATGCACAACTTCGGTGCAGGCTGGCCCGGCCAACTGCTCAAAAAGCGTGCAGTGGCCCGCAGTCCAGGATGCAGCTTGGCCCGTGCTACACTGCGGGCCATTTCTCAGTTTCAGTGGACAGCCGAACATGCTCGCGCCCAAAGCCCTTCTCGACGCCCTGAGCGACCAGGCCTCGCGCCTGTTCAGCAGCGATACCGCCCAGCCCCGCGCCGAACTGGAAAGCCAGTTCAAAGTGTTGATGCAAGGGGCCTTCAGCAAGCTGGACCTGGTCAGCCGCGAAGAATTCGACAGCCAGATGGTCGTCCTGGCCCGCACCCGCGCCCGACTCGAAGCCCTGGAAAAGCAAGTGGCTGAGCTGGAAGCCCGGCTGCCAAGCGCTGCGCAGGAATGACAATCGCCAAGCAAGGCGCCCGGTAAAACACGGGTGCTGCATGCAGCACCCCGTTTCAATCAGGCCGAAGCCCGGTGCTGGCCGCTGGCCTTGGGCGGTAGCTCGCTGGCACGCAAGCCGCCACGGAACAACGCCGCACCGCACACCGTGAACAGCGTCTTCACCCGGCTGTGCGAATTGCGGATCTCGGCCTGTATTTCCTCGATGAGCGGATCGCTCGACTGCAGCGCAACGGCACGATCAACCCATTCGATTGCCGCGAAGCGACTCTGCTTGCGCGTACCGCAGCCCTGCATCCACGCCAGCCCAAGTTCCGCGCAGGCTCGCGCGGCGGTACAGGCATCGGGGTGCTCGGCCAACTGCAGCAGATAGCTCACCGCCTCGACACGCTCTCGCGCATCACCGTACTGGCGCAACAAGATGGCTAACTGCAACTGCGCCCTGGCATGGATGTTCGGCTCGCCCATGGCGTCGAGCAGCAGCCGCTTGACCGCCAGCATTGCTTTGCGGTCCTCCAGCCCTTTGAGGGCGCCCATGCGTTGGCAGGCCAGCTCGAACCTGGCCTGCAGGTGGCCAGACTCCGCCGCGCACAGCAGCCAGTGCTCAGCAGCCTTGCCATCGAGGTAATGCGCGGGCGTGTTGTCCAACCAGCCACGGTGCAGATCGTACAGCGCGATGGCAGCATTCGGCAGTTTCAGCTCCGCACAGGTTTCATACAGGAAATACGCGGCCTCATGCAGGCTGGCAGCCCAGAGCAGGCGCGGCACATCGAGCACATCGAAGCCCTGCTCGTCGCCGCCGCACTGGCGCCTGACCGCCATGCGCAACCACGTGCGTGCCTGCTCGGCAGATTGCCCAAAGCCCCATAGTCCAAACTGGTGCCCTACAGCCCGCAGCGCACAGGCCGCTGCCTGTCGGCGGTCATCGCACAGCCGCTCGATGACGGTGCGCAGCACCTGCGAATCGTCCTCCGCCTCGTGAAACAGCACCAGGCACACCAGACTGCGGAAAGGCTCGCCAATGGTCGCGACGAAGCCGTGGTCTGGGTAGAGCGCGACGCTATCGGCAAAGTCGCGCATCGCCCCGGCGTAGTCACGCACCGAATAGCGCCTCAGTGCCCCACGCCAGGCCAGCAGCGTGGCACGCTCCTTGGGCCGGAGTTCGCGCTGTGCCCATTGGGCAAAGGTTGTTTGCCAAGCCGCGATCTGCGGCAGTTGCCTGGCAGGCGGCAGCCAGAATGTCTCTTGCAGAGCCAGCCAACGGATCGCATTGCGCTGTGCTTCAGGCCAAGCGTGGCACAGCGGCCCACTGGCCAGTGCATCGACCGCCTCATCGCTGCCTCCCCAGCGTGGGGTCAGGTAAGTGGCATAGGCCTCGATCGCCTCGAAGCAGCCGGTGAACCAGGCCAGCGCATGGCGCAGCCAGTAATCCCGGGCGCTCTCGCCCCGCTCGTGCAAGCGCGCGCTCAAGCTGGCAGGCAATGCCTGCGGCAGCACCTGCAAAGGCGTCAGGCCGAATTTGACCAACAATGGCGCAGCGGCCTCCTGCACCTCCACATCGGCATGTGCGCTGGGCCGATAACGCGCCACCTGGCCATCGAACAGTTCGACCAGCCAGCCTGGCTCGCCCAGGCGCGAGCTGATGTGCAGCATGCCGATCACTGCCGCCACCGGCTGTGCGCCAAGCGCCATGGCACGCAGGAAATGCGCCGCGGCCTGCTCGCACGCCTGTTCAGCAGCCAGCCAGCGTTCTTCGGACACTTCATGGCAGCCAGCCGGCCCACGGATCTGGCAGGCACGGCTGAAGCAGTGAAAACCCATCACCACATGCGGGTGATAAGCCTTGGGCGTGGCGTCGATCCACGCCTTGAGGGTTTGTGTCAGGGCCTTGCCGCCCTGTGCGTCCCAGTCCAGCAGGTGGCCTTGTACAGCTTCCAGGTAGACCGGGCACTCACCGGCTGGCGCCTGCAGCCATTGCGCCTGGAGCGCATCGTAAAGGCGGTTGAGCTCAGCGTATTCATTGGCCTGCATCCGTTCTCGGAGCTGCTGGCGGGTGCGAATGAGGGTTTGCACGGGCAGTACCTTAAGTCCATTTAAGGGTCGCGTTGCCATCCACAGGCAACAACAGTCGCTCTTGAACACTAAGCCATAGCCGGGATCTTCGCAAAGTATTGGATCCAGTATTTGCCAGGACGTGAAAAGCAGGGGAAAAACCTGTCGTGCAACGTTGAGTCGCATTTCTCTTGCGCCGGCCTTGCAGAAACTCACTAGGCTGTGACAACCCGCAGGCAGCGGCTTTGTATCCAGCGACAACGGAGCGTCCATGTCCCTCGCCATCGTCCATAGCCGCGCCCAGGTCGGCGTGCAGGCCCCGGCGGTCAGCGTCGAAACGCATCTGGCCAATGGCCTGCCCCACCTCACCCTGGTCGGCCTGCCGGAAACCACGGTCAAGGAGAGCAAGGACCGTGTGCGCAGCGCTATCGTCAATTCCGGGCTGAATTACCCGCAGCGGCGCATCACTCAGAACCTCGCCCCGGCCGACCTGCCCAAGGACGGCGGGCGTTATGACCTGGCTATCGCCCTGGGCATCCTCGCCGCCGATGGCCAGGTGCCGATGCCTGCCTTGGCGGAAATGGAATGCCTGGGCGAGCTGGCCCTGTCGGGAAAATTGCGCCCGGTGCAGGGCGTGTTGCCAGCAGCATTGGCGGCGCGCGAGGCCGGCCGGGCGCTGGTGGTGCCCCGGGAAAATGCCGAGGAAGCCAGCCTGGCCGGCGGGCTTGTGGTGTATGCAGTGGGGCACCTGCTCGAGTTGGTGGCGCACCTCAACGGGCAGGTGCCACTAGCCCCGTTTGCCGCCAATGGCCTGGTCCTGAAGCAACAGCCTTATCCGGACCTCAGCGAGGTACAGGGCCAGGTCGCGGCCAAGCGGGCATTGCTGCTGGCCGCAGCCGGCGCCCATAACCTGCTGTTCACCGGGCCACCCGGTACGGGCAAGACATTGCTCGCCAGCCGTCTGCCCGGCCTGCTGCCGCCGCTGGATGAGCATGAGGCGCTGGAAGTCGCGGCGATCCAGTCGGTCAGTGGCCATACGCCGCTGAGCAGCTGGCCGCAGCGGCCGTTTCGCCACCCGCACCATTCGGCCTCGGGGCCGGCGCTGGTAGGCGGCGGCAGCCGGCCGCAGCCAGGCGAAATCACCTTGGCGCACCATGGCGTGCTGTTTCTCGACGAACTGCCAGAGTTTGAAAGGCGCGTGCTGGAAGTGCTGCGCGAACCGCTGGAATCGGGCGAGATCGTGATTGCCCGGGCGCGCGACAAGGTGCGTTTTCCGGCGCGCTTCCAGCTGGTGGCGGCGATGAACCCCTGCCCTTGCGGCTACCTGGGTGACCCGACTGGCCGCTGCCGCTGCAGCACCGAGCAGATCGCACGGTATCGCAACAAGCTGTCGGGGCCGTTGCTGGACCGCATCGACCTGCACCTGACCGTGGCCCGCGAGACTACCACGCTCAGCCACCAGCCAAGCGGGGAAACCAGCGCCGACGTAGCCGCCAAGGTAGCGGAGGCCCGCGAAGTGCAGCAGCGACGGCAAGGCTGTGCCAATGCGTTTCTGGACCTCGACGGGTTGCGCAGCCATTGTCAGCTGGCAGCGGCAGACCAGGCTTGGCTGGAAAGTGCCTGCGAGCGGCTAACGCTTTCTCTGCGGGCGGCACACCGGCTGTTGAAGGTTGCACGTACACTGGCGGATCTGGAAGGTAGCCAGGCGATCCGCCGGGGGCATCTGGCCGAGGCGTTGCAGTACCGGCCGGGGAGCAGTTAGTGCTTTCGGGCTGCTTTGCCGCCAAAAGGTCAGGAGATCCTGTTTCGACCGATCAATCCAGGCACCGAGTACAACCCAGGCCCGGTCAATGCCAGCCCGCCATACAGGGCCACCAGCAACCAGGCAAACTGCCCATGCTCCAGTGACCACTCTGGATGCACCACCACCAGCGCCACCAGCAACACTGCCAGCACCGGCAGGCAGGCCAGCCGCGCCACCACGCCCAGCACCAGCAACACCGGGCAAACCACCTCGGCAAACACCGCCAGGCCCAGGGTCAGCGGCGCACCCAGGCCAAAGGGGTCTTCGATGCGCTGCAATTCTCCGCTCCAGTCCAGCAGCTTGGGCAACCCGTGGATGGAAAACAGCAGCCCGGCAGCCATCACCCGCATGAACAGCAGGCCGCTGGCAGTCAAGGCCGGCGATTGCGGCTCGAGGAAGGTCTTGAGGCGTGGCATGGCAAAGGTCTCGCGTTTCTATCAAGCCAGCAAGCATCGCCCGCCTGCCCAGCGATTGATTGTTCTGGTGTGCTCATTCTCCTGCCAACGCCTCTTCGACCAGCTTGAGCAGCACCTCTTCGGAAAACGGCTTGCCCAGACAACCCCGTGCGCCGTTGCGCAGCGCCGCCTGCAGCGCCCGCTCGTCCCAGTGCGCCGACATGCAGATGACTGGCAAAAGCCAACCCCGCCGCACCAGCTCCTGCTGCACGTCCAGCCCGTTCATCCCCTGCATTTTCAGGTCGAGCAGCACGCAGCCTGCCTCGCGCACCAGGTTCGAGGCCAGGAACACCTCCCCCGTCGCGAACGCCAGGCACTCGAACCCCGCTGAGCGCAGCAGGTTACCCAGGCTTTTGCGCACCGAAGCATCATCATCGACGATGCACACCGCTCTGCTCATGCGCCGGGCCGGGCTTCGATGACGTTGTGCATGGCTACCAGCTCCAGTAACGAGCGGGATTGCATCTTGTTCATGATGTTCTTCTTGTGCACCTTGGTGGTCACTTCACTGGTGCCGATTTCCCTGGCGATCTGCTTGTGCGACAAGCCGCCGACCACCAGCGAGAACACCTGGCGTTCGCGCTGGGTCAGGTGCTGGTACTTTTCCTCGACCTGTCGCGCATGCTGCCATTTGCGCCCCTCGATCACCGCGCGTGCGCGTACCGAGTCAAGCAGCACCAGCAACTGGTCTTCGTCGAAGGGCTTGGTCAGGAACTCGACGGCCCCGGCGCGCATGGCCTGGACCGTCATGGGGATGGTGCCGAAGCCGGTCATGAACACGATCGGCCAGGGTAGCGCCATCCGGCGCAACGCAGCCTGAACCTCAAGGCCAGTGGTGTCGGCCAGGTGCATATCCAGCAGCAGGCAGGCGCAGGGGCTTTCCAGGCGAGCGTCGAACAACGCTTCGGCGCTGGCGAACAACCGGTGTGGAATATCCCGCGACCCCAGCAGGCGACCGAGCGCCTTGCGCACCGAAGGGTCGTCATCCACTACCAGCACAGGCACGTTGGCAACGTCGTTGCACGGTTCGCTGGCTTCGGCCATGGCGCACAACGGTGACTGGCCCAGCGCCAGGCAAGGGACATCGAAGCTGACCTGCGCAGCCAGGCGGTAACCCCGCCGCGGCACGGTCTGAATCAGCCCGCGGTCACCGAAGGCCTTGCGCAACAGCGACACCTGCACTTG
Source organism: Pseudomonas vlassakiae (assembly GCF_014269035.2). GTDB lineage: Bacteria > Pseudomonadota > Gammaproteobacteria > Pseudomonadales > Pseudomonadaceae > Aquipseudomonas > Aquipseudomonas vlassakiae. The sequence continues at coordinate 321,535 of NZ_JABWRP020000003.1, read as the reverse complement.
CAGGTTGTTGTCTTCGACCACCGTGCCGGCCCACACCTGGCTGAACAGCTCATCCTTGCCAACCACCCGGCCCTTGGCCTTGATCAGCGTGGCCAGCACCTCGAATGCCCGCCCGCCCAACAGGATCGGCTTGCCATCGAGAAAGGCTTCTCGTCGCTCGAGCGACACCTGGGCGTTGCCTATTCGGATCATGGTTTCCTCTCGCGGGCATGGGCATCTGCGCAGCCTCGGGCAGCCTAGGCGAGCCTATGCATTCAGACAATTATCCCGAGGGATAGGTGGCCTCTTCACTATACAAGCGCCCTCCAGCCGCCAGGTATTGATAACGGACAACAGCGTGCCCGTTCCTGCCAAGCCGCCCGCAGCGCCCATTCTTGAGCGGGCGGCTGCGTATACTCGTGCGCCAGGATGTCGCTAGCAGGGGGTGCTTTATGCTTGATGAACGCCTCGCCAACAGGCCTATCGATTTCGAGCAGTCGATCGACGACGGCTGGCTGAGTCGCTGCAACATCACGCAGCTGGGCCAGGACGGTGAACTCAGCTATTTCCGCTTGCACGACCCCGTCTCTCGCCAGGCCTGGATCGCCGTGCGCGCCCCGCTCGAAGCGCCTGCAGCCTGCCAGCGCCTGGAGCGTGACTACCGCCTGCAGCTGGACCCGCAGTGGGCGGTCATCCCCTCAGCGTTCGTCCGCTGCGCCGAAGGCCCGTTGCTGGTGTATCCGACCGGCCGCTCCATCGCCGACCTGATCAGTGAAGGCCCGGTTGACCTGTCTCTGTTCTTCGATATCGCGGTAAATGCGGCCGACGCCCTGGCTCAGGCCCACGAGCGCAATGTGCTGCACGGTGCGTTGCAGCCCGAACATGTTTGCCTGCAGGCGAACCAGCGGGTGCGGCTGGGCTGTTTTCGTGCCGACACTCCAGAGCTGATCAGCGAACAGGGCAACGCGCTCGGCAACTGGGCCTACCTGGCGCCGGAGCAGATCTGCCCCCACGGCAGCAGCAGCGACCGGCGCAGCGATATCTACGCCCTGGGCGCGATTCTCTACCAGTTGCTGCTGGGCGAGCTGCCGCTGGCCGGGCGGGATGCCCAGCACTGGCGCCAGTTGCACGCTGGCGTTCAGCCACGCTCGGCTTGTGAGGTCGACAGCCAGGTACCGCTGCCACTGAGCCGGATCCTGGCCAAGGCCCTGGCAAAGGAACCCGACGCCCGCTACCAGAGCGCCCGTGCCCTGGCCGTGGACCTGGCTCATTGCCAACGGCAGTGGGACGCAAGCAAAGCCATCGCCCCCTTCGAGCCCGGCTGCGCCGACCCGGTTTCACCCAGTCGCGAGCGCCTGTATGGCCGCACTGCCGAACAGAAGCTGATCGCCCTGATGCTCGATACTCAGCGACGTGACAGCAAGCCCCAGGTGCTGTTCATCAACGGCGCTGCTGGTCTGGGCAAATCCAGCCTGGTCGAGGCCACACTCAAAGCGCATGCCGAAGGCTACTGGGCGGTCGGCAAGTGCAACAGCCCGGACCAGGTCGTGCCCTATGCCCCTTGGGTCGAAATCCTCGGCTCGCTGACCACCCAGCTGCTCGCCAAGAACAGCCAGGACCTCGACACCTTGCGCCGCGAGATCCTGCAGCGCATCGAAGGCCACGGGCGATTGCTCGGCAAACTGGCACCGGAACTGCAACTGATCCTGGGCCCACTGCCCGAGCTGCCAGAACAGCCCACGCGCCTGGCATTGCAGAAAGAACAGCGGGCAATCGTCGAGTTCCTGCAGGTCTTCAGCTGCCCCGGCCACCCGCTGGTGCTGTGTTTCGATGGCCTGCAGTGCGCTGACAATGGCACACGGCAGCTACTGGCGCAGTTGCTCGCCCGGACGCCGGACAACCTGCTGCTGATCTTCACCCGACGCAACGATACGCCAACGGCTGGTGCGCCGCTGGCCACGCCCGCAACGCTGCGCAACGTCACGCTGGACCTGCGCCCACTGGACGTCGGTGCAGTCACCGAACTGATCAGCGAGCGCTACCACGTCAGCCCCGACGAGGCGTTGCAGGTTGCCGGACTGGTACACGACAAGACCGCCGGCAACCCGTTCTTTATCAACCAGATCCTCAGGGCCATGGTCGAGGACCGGTTGTTCACTTTCGACACCCAGGCCATGCGCTGGTCATGGTGCCTGCAGGCCGTGGCCCGGCAACGTTACGCCGACAACGTCGCCGACCTGATGATCCACCGCCTGGCACGCCTGCCGGCCCCCCAGCGCGATGTGCTGCGGGTCGCCAGCGCGGCAGGCGGCCGCTGCGATGAGCGGCTACTGCGCCTGCTGCTTGCACCGCTGCCGGGCAAACCGTTGAAGGCCTTGGTTGATGCGGGTTTCCTGCTTCCGGGTCAGAAAGGCCTGGGCTTCGCCCATGACCGGGTGATGGAAGCCGCCTACCAACTCACGCCTTCGCGTGATCGCGCTCAACTGCATGCACGCATTGCCCAAGCCATGCTCCAGCTTTGGCACAACGACTTGCAGGAGGTGGTTTTCGAGATCGCCAGTCAGCTGCAACGCGCCAGCCCCCGCGGGTTTGCAGCGGATGAACGCGATGTGTTCTTGCAGCTTTTGCGTGAAGCGGCGCTGCGCTCGCGCGACAGCGGTGCGTGTGAACAATCGGCAGCTCATCTGCAGGTGTGCGAGCAGTTGCTGCTCCACGGCGCAACGCCGCAAAGCCACGCCACCCATGCCTTTGCTATCGCCTGCATGGCGGCGGAGTGCGACTTGCAACTGTCGCGCATGGCCGCTGCCGAGGGGCGGCTCACCGAATGCCTTCGGCGCGCATGCTCGCCGCTGGACCGTGCGCGGGTATGCAAGCTGCAGGCACGCCTGCAGACCTTGCGCGGCGACTACCAGGCCGCCATCACCACCGCCGTCGACGGCCTCGAGCTTTTGGGTATCAGCCTGGCTCGCGGTGTCGCCCCACAGCAGGTGGAGGCCAGCCATGCGCAGGTAGAGGCCCTTATCGAACAGAAAGGGCGTCATTGCCTGGCCTCGCTACCGCGCACCGACTCGGAGGAAGTGGCAGTTGCCATCGGCCTGCTGGCCACCCTGTCGTCGTCGTTTTTCGTGCAGGACGATATCCGCTTCCTGCACCTGGCCAAGCTCATGGAGCTGTCGTTGCTGCAGGGGGTCGCCCCGGGCAGCACCTACGGTCTGGCCTGGTACGGAGTGATGATCGCCGATCGCTTCGGCAACTACCACGACGGCCACGCCTGCTGCCTGGCAGCGCTGAAGCTGATCGAGCGACACGGTTTCGAAGCTGATCTCACCAGCGCCCTGCTGGCCCTGGATCAGGTCAGCGCCTGGACCTCACCCATGGAGTTCGCCCGCCGCACGGCGCTGGAAGCCATTGATTCGACCCGCTTGAGCGGCGACCTGGCGATGACCTGCTATGCCTGCAACCATCTGGTTTCCGACTCACTGTTCATGGGCCGCTACCTGCCGGAGGTCGCCGAGGAAGTGGTACAGGGTCTGGCCACTGTGCGCAGTTTCGGCTACAGCGATATCGAACAGATCCTGCACGCCCAGCAGGGGTTCGTCGCCAGCCTGAGCGGAATGCCCGGCACGGCCTCGCCCCTGCATGTCGACTCACCCACCACGCTGTTCTTCCAGCACCTGTTCAACGGTATGTCAGCGTTCTACCTGGGTGATATCGCGCAAGCCATGCGCAGCCTGAGCGCAGCGGGCGACAACGCCTGGGCGGCACCTGCGCACATCAACCTGGCAGACTATCACCTGTTCCGCGGCCTGGCCTTGGGCAGCCCGGAAGCCCCCGGCAGCCTGGCCGACAAGCTGGCCGTACTGCAATCCCTGCGCGAGCGCTTCAGCCGCTGGGCCTGTTTCAACCCGGTGACCTTTCGCAACAAGCTGCTGCTGATCGAAGGGGTGATCGCCAAGCTCGAAGGCGACGGCCTGACGGCCATCCGTTGCTTCGACCAGGCGCAAATCGCCGCGACCGCTGCCGGTTTCATCCACGAACAGGCGCTGGCCCATGAACAGCTGGCCGAGGTCTGCATCCCCAGCGGATTGATCTCCGGCGCCAACCTGCACCTGCGCATCGCCCGCGATTGCTTCCACATCTGGGGGGCGACCGGCAAGGTGCACCAGCTGGAGGCCCTTCACCCGTTCCTGCGCACCCAGCCCGTTCAGGAGACCTACCGCGCCACCCAGCAGGCCAAGCTGGACCTGGAGGCCGGCATCGAGGCGGCGCGGGCGTTGTCCGAAGAAGTGCTGCTCGAAGGCCTGATCGAAACGCTGATGGGTCACCTCACCCAGCATTCCGGCGCCGATCACGGTGCACTGCTGATCGTCAGTGGCGCTGAGTTCCAGATGGCCGCCCTCGCCTATATCGACGATGCCGGCTTGCACGTGAATATGGACAATTGCCAGAAGTTCATGACCCAGGCGCCACGGTCGATCATCAACGCCACCATGCGCACCAAGAAGCCGCTGGTACTCAACGACGCCCAGAGCGATTGCCCCGAAGCCTTCCGCCAGGAGCTGCACACGCGCAATGCCCGCTCGGTGTTGTGCCTGCCGCTGGTGATCCAGGGGGTCCTGATCGGCCTGGTGTACCTGGAAAACCGCCTGGTGCCCAACCTGTTCGGCAGCCAGCGCCTGGCCATGCTGGAGATCCTCGCCTCGCAGGCGGCGGTGTCGCTACAGACCGCCAAGTTGTATACCCGCCTGGCCGAGGACAACCAGGTCCGTGCGCAAATGGAAGAAGAACTGCGCCGATCACGCGCCGAACTTGCGCGCAGCGCCCATCTGCAGGTGATGAACGAGCTTTCGGCGTCCATTGCCCACGAGATCAGCCAACCGCTGCTGGGGATAGCCTCCAACGCCGCGGCCAGCCTGCGTTGGCTCAAGCGTGCCGAACCCAACCTGGAAGAGGCGATGGCTGGCCTGGAAGATATCCGCAACGACAGCGAGCGCGCCGCCAACATCGTCCGCGCACTGCGCTCGCTGGCCAAGCAGGCACCGATGCAGCTCAAGGTGGTCAAGGTAGACGAGCTGATTCGCGAAGTGCTGCGCCTGACCTCGGCCGACGCGGCCAAGTACACGGTCGACGTGCAGACTCAACTACAGGCTGGGGTGAGCGTGATGGCCGACCCGGTGCAGTTGCAGCAGTTGGTGTTCAACCTGATCACCAACGCGCTGGAGGCGCTGGCGGGCTATCGCAGTGATGGGGTGCTGCGGATTGCGTCTGTCGTTACCGGCGATGGGATCGAGATCTGCGTCGATGACAACGGGCCTGGCATTGCTGCAGAGGAGCGGGCACGGGTGTTTGACCCATTCCATACCACCAAGCAAGCCGGGCTGGGGATGGGGTTGGCGATCTGCAGTTCGGTGGTGCAGGCCCATGGCGGGCAGTTGCAGGCGTTGGTGTCAGAGTTCGGCGGGTGCCGGATTCGCTTCACGCTGCCTGTGAGTTCTTCTTGACCTGTACCGGCCCTTTCCCGGGCACACTCGCGAAAGGGCCGGTACAGGTTCAGCTCAACGCGAGCTCAACGCCGCATAGCTGTTCATCAGGTTGCGGTAGTTGGGGATCCGCTGCGACAACAGGTTGCCCAGCCCTTCGATGTCGTTGCGCCAGTCGCGGTGCAGCTCACAGGCCACCGAGAACCAGTTCATCATCTGTGCACCCGCCTGGGTCATGCGCACCCACGCCGCCTGCTGCACGGTCTCGTTGAAGGTGCCCGAAGCATCGGTCACCACGAACACTTCAAAGCCCTCGGCCAGCGCCGACAACGTCGGGAACGCCACGCACACATCGGTCACCACACCCGCGATGATCAGCTGCTTGCGGCCAGTGGCCTTGATCGCCTTGACGAAGTCTTGGTTGTCCCAGGCATTGATCTGGCCTGGGCGAGCGATGTACGGCGCGTCCGGGAACATCTCTTTCAACTCCGGCACCAACGGGCCGTTGGGGCCTTGCTCGAAGCTGGTGGTGAGAATGGTCGGCAGGCCGAAGAACTTGGCCAGGTCGCCCAGGGCCAGTACGTTGTTCTTGAACTCGTTGGGCGAAAAGTCCTGCACCAGCGAAATCAGGCCAGTCTGGTGGTCGACCAGCAGGACCACGGCATCGTCCTTGTTCAGGCGCTTGTAATCAGGTTGGCTCATGGGGTGACTCCTTGGGTTGGGAAAACGGAGCGGGACTTACCGGGTGGCTTGTCCCAAGGGCTTATACCGGCGGATAGCGCCGGCTTAAGGAAATGCCTGCGCCCGGCGCCAGGCCTTCGGCGGTTGGCCGACCAGGCGGCTGAAGGCACGGGTGAAGTGGGCCTGGTCGCAGAAGCCGCACTCCAGGCTCACGTGGGTGATCGGCGCCTCGGTGACAAGCAGGCGCTTGGCCTTTTCCATGCGCGCCAGCAGGCGCCAGGCCTGGGGCGAGAGGCCGGTATTGACCTTGAAGGCACGGGAAAAATGGCTGCGGGTGAGGTTGCATACAGCGGCGATTTCGATGATCGACAGCGAACTGTGCAACATCAATTCCTTGGCCTGACGCAGCCGCGCGGGTGTCAGCGCGCCGGGAGTGTGCAGAAGCGCTTGGGGCGTCCCAGGGTGCATGGCGACTCTCCTGTTCAATGCAGAAAGTCTCGCCGCCGGGGCATGACAAAGTCCTGAGGCAAACCTGAATTGTTGTTAATTGTGCGCTGCTGGCCCTGGCCTCTTGGCCGATACCTTAAGATGCGTTTCTTACTCAGCTTCATGCCGCCACAAGCGGTCAGCATTCAAGGCGAAAGAGGTATGCAGGAAAACCACACCCAACGCACCGTGGCCATGGTGCTGTTCGATGATGTGCTGATGCTGGATGTGACCGGGCCGATGGATGCCTTTGCCATTGCCAACCGGTTCCTGCCTGAAGACAACCATTATCGGTTGCTGACCGTGGCCGAGGGCCAGGGGACCATCCGCGGGTCCTGCGGCCTGAAGGTAATGGCCGACCTGCGCCTGGAGCAATTGCCAGCCAGCATCGACTTGCTGCTGGTACCGGGTGGGCCGGGGGCCTACCACGTCGCGCTGCCGGCGATCGAGCGCTGGCTGCCTGCCGCCGTTGACAGGGCACGGCGCTTCGGCGCGATCTGCACCGGGGCCTTCGTGCTCGGGCGTGCCGGGTTGCTCGACGGCTATCGCTGCACTACCCACTGGAATTATGTGGAGCGCCTGGCCCAGGCATTTCCCGACGCCAGGGTCGAGACCGAGCACATCTATGTGACGGACCGCGACCTGATCACCTCCGGTGGCATCACGGCGGGCATCGACCTGGCGCTGGCCATCGTCGCCGAGGATCACGGCAAGGCACTGGCGCTGGAAGTCGCCAAGGTGCTGCTGGTGGCACGTCACCGCCAAGGCGGGCAGACGCCTTACGGGCCGCTGCTGGCGGCGGTCCCCCGAGATGGTTCGCCGATTGCCCGGGTCCAGGCCTACATCGTCGACCACATCGACCAGCCATTTACGGTGCAGAAGATGGCCGACCTGGTGGCCATGAGCGGACGCAACTTTGCCAGGATTTTTCAGCGTGAGGTCGGGATCACGCCGCTGCAGTACTTGCAGAACGCGCGGATCGACCAGGCGCGCAAGCTGCTCGAATGTGGCGATCTGCCGTTGAAGGTGGTGGCGACCCGATGCGGGTTTGGCAGTGACCGGCATATGCGCAAGGTGTTCTGTGAGCGGATCGGCATGACGCCGGCGCAGTACCGGGCACAGTTTGGTGGGAGCTGAGGCTGTCAACCCATACGGGACAATGTTTCTTCCCGGCAGCAGATTGTCTGAGCGATGACCAACCTCCAGAATGGTCCGTCAACCTGTTCAAATGCTGCCCCGGCAGCTCATGGAGTACGAGCCAATGCCACACGAAGGCAGCCTTCTGCAAACCGCGGTGATCTTCCTGCTCGCCGCAGTCGTCGCCGTCCCACTGGCCAAGCGCCTGCAACTGGGGGCCGTGATCGGTTACCTGCTCGCTGGCGTGGCCATCGGGCCGCAGGCGCTGGGCCTGATCCGCGATACCGAAAGCGTCGCGCACATTTCCGAGCTGGGCGTGGTCCTGCTGCTGTTCATCATCGGCCTTGAGCTGTCGCCCAAGCGCCTGTGGCTGATGCGCAAGTCGGTATTCGGCGTCGGCACCGCCCAGGTGCTGCTGACCGGCGCGGTGATCGGCGCCATTGCCCTGTTCGGCTTCGGCCAGTCGCTGCCGGCGGCCGTCGTGCTCGGCCTCGGCCTGGCGCTGTCGTCCACCGCACTCGGTTTGCAAAGCCTGGCCGAAACCAAGCAGCTCAATGCGCCCCATGGCCGCCTGGCGTTCGCCATCCTGCTGTTCCAGGACATCGCCGCGATCCCTCTGATCGCCCTGGTCCCGTTGCTGGCCGCCAGCGGCCCGGACACCAGCCACGGTGACAGCTTGCAACACGGCCTGAAGGTATTCGCCAGCATCGCCGTGGTCATCATCGGCGGCCGCTACCTGCTGCGCCCGGTGTTCCGCACCGTGGCTCGCACCGGCCTGCCGGAAGTGTCCACCGCCACCGCACTGCTGGTGGTGATCGGCACCGCCTGGCTGATGGAGGAAGCCGGCATTTCCATGGCCCTGGGCGCCTTCCTCGCCGGCCTGCTGCTGGCCGACTCGGAGTACCGTCACGAGCTTGAATCGCAGATCGAGCCGTTCAAGGGCCTGCTGCTGGGGCTGTTTTTCATCAGCGTCGGCATGGGCGCCAACCTCAGCCTGCTGCTGGAAATGCCGCTGGCGCTTTTGGGCCTGACCCTACTGCTGGTGGCGGTGAAGCTGGTGCTGCTGATCGGCGTCGGCCGCCTGGCCGGTGGCTTGAACAGCGCCAGCGCGCTGCGCCTGGGCATGGTGCTGGCTGCCGGTGGCGAATTCGCTTTCGTGGTGTTCAAGCTGGGCAAGGACCAGGGCCTGTTCGACACCCAGACCTACGACCTGCTGCTGATGACCATCACCCTGTCGATGGCCATCACTCCACTGCTGATGCTCGGCTGCGCCCGCGCCCTCAAACGCCCACAACCGGCGCGTGAAGTGCCCGAGCAGTACAAGGCCATCGACGCCGGCACGCCGCGCGTGGTGATCGTCGGCATGGGCCGCATGGGGCAGATCGTTGCGCGCATCCTGCGCGCGCAGAAGATCCCGTTCATTGCCCTGGAAACCTCGGTGGACGCCATCGAGATGACGCGCATGTTCGAGCAGGTGCCGGTGTTCTACGGCGACCCCCTTCGCCCCGAAGTGCTGCATGCGGCCAAGGTCGGTGAGGCGGAGTACTTCATCATCACCATCGACGACCCTGAGGCCGCCATCCATACCGCAGACCGGGTGAAGCGCCAGTACCCGCACCTGAAAGTGCTGGCCCGGGCGCGTAACCGCCAGCATGTGCACAAGTTGGCGGATGTGGGCGCAGAACCGATTCGCGAGACGTTCTATTCCAGCCTGGAGATGACCCGCCGGGCGCTGGTCGGGCTGGGCTTGAGCGACGAGCAGGCGGCAGACCGGATTCAACGCTTTGCCCAGCATGACGAGGAAGTGCTGGAGGCACAGGGGCTCGTGCGCGATGACCGCGCCAAGGTGATGCAAACAGCCAAGGAGGCGCGAGTGGAATTGGCGCGGTTGTTTGATTCGGATGCCGACTGAGTAGTCAGGCAATCACCAGCCGCGCTATCTGTGGATGCTCACGGTGCGCGGCTTGCCACAGGTCGTAAGCTGCCTGTTCAGCAAGATACTGCCGGGCAGGACCAAGGCCTGCCAGCTCAAGTCGATACGCAAGATCGGCTGAAATGGCGGCGCGCCCATTGAGCACTGTGGATAACTGCCCCCTTGAATAGCCCAGATGGCGGGCCAACTCAGTGACGTTCATGCCGATTGCTGGCAACACGTCTTCTCGCAAGGATTCCCCTGGGTGGGGAGGATCGAACATAGGCATGAATGAAGCCTCCTAGTGGTAATCGAGATAATCGACAAGCTCCACATCAGTACCAACGAAGCGGAACACCAGAGGCCAGTTACCGAGACATTGACTGCCCAAAAGCTGTCCAGCTTTCCATGCAGAGGATGAAGGCGGTTACCAGGACGGTTCATGTCTCCAGGCGCTTGTGCGACCTCAAGGGAAGCAAGTAAGCGTCGCAAGCGATTGACATGATCTGCACGCACCCCAGACGGGTCACGCTGCTGATGGAGCAGACGCAGGCCTTTGTGCCTGAAACTCCTGATCATTGCTGTTTGAGTGTAAGGTTAAGCCTTACACTTTCCAAGCTCGTACTGCCGCAGCGCATGGAGATACTCCTGAAAGATTTCCGGGTTATCCAGTCTGCTCTTGGCCATCTCAATTAGCGCCGTTATGGCATCCGTTCTCTCTGTAGGAGATTTCCCAAAAGGGATAAAGCCGAAGCCAAACCATCCCCACAGCCGCTTTGAGGCCGCTTCCGTAAGGAGCTGTGCTGATGCGGGTTGCGGTACCAAAATACAAAAAGGCCACTGTCTCCAGTGGCCCTCATCGGGTGCTTGATATTCCTATACACACCCTCAAGCCGAGGTGTGGGGGTCTCACCCTACGCTGATGATCCAGCCATCGACGGGGTTCCTGATCCAGTTACTGCCCCTGAATGACCACTGGCTTTGCGCTCGGATGAAACGCTAACAACGCCAGAGATATGGGTCAACGGCTGGAACAAAGAGCAACAAAAAAGGCCGGCCTTATGTTGGGGCCGGCCATTCTGTTTCAATTACTCGATGTTACTTACCAGCAATTAGCGCGTTATAACTGGTGATGAGATTGCGGTAGTCCGGAATGTGGTTGGAGCACAGCGTGGCCAGCCCTTCAATGTCGTTGCGCCAGTCGCGGTGCAGCTCACAAGCCACGCCAAACCAGGTCATCAGCTGGGCACCGGCCCGGCTCATGCGGTCATGGGCGGCGTCGCGGGTCATGGCATTGAAGGTGCCGGAAGCGTCGGTCACCACGAACACCTCGAACTCTTCTTCCAGCGCAGCCAGCGCCGGGAACGCTACGCACACTTCGGTCACCACGCCGGCAATGATCAGCTGCTTCTTGCCAGTGGCCTTCACCGCCTTGACGAAGTCTTCGTTGTCCCAGGCGTTGATCTGGCCAGGGCGGGCAATGTACGGGGCATCCGGGAACAGTGCTTTCAGTTCCGGCACCAGCGGGCCGTTGGGGCCTTGCTCGAAGCTGGTGGTGAGGATGGTCGGCAGGTTGAAGAACTTGGCCAGGTCGGCCAGGGCCAGCACGTTGTTCTTGAACTTGTCCGGCTCGATGTCGCGCACCAGCGACAGCAGGCCAGCCTGGTGATCGACCAGCAGCACGGCAGCGTCGTCTTTGTTCAGGCGGTTGTAGGTGAATTTGCTCATGGTCTGTGCTCCTAAGGTTTATGAATTTTTCAGCAATCTGGGGTGTTTCGCGTTGATGGGCACAGATTAAAATCATCACCTTTACGGCGGTAGACTGCGAAAATTGCCTTTAGCGTTCCATTTGGAGAACGATGATTGGAAGACCTCAATTCCCTGTACTACTTCACCCAAGTCGTGGAACACGGTGGCTTCGCCCCTGCCGGGCGGGCATTGGACATGCCCAAGTCGAAGCTCAGCCGGCGCATCGCCGACCTTGAGGAGCGCCTGGGCGTTCGCCTGCTTCACCGCACCAGCCGCCACTGCTCACTGACCGAGATCGGCCAGGCCTACTACAACCGCTGCCTGGCCATGCGCGTGGAGGCCGAAGGCGCGGCAGAGATCATCGAGCGCAACCGCAGCGAACCGCGCGGCCTGGTGCGCATCAGTTGCCCGACCACCCTGCTCAACTCCTGGGTCGGGCCGATGCTGACGCGCTACATGCTCAAGTACCCGCAGGTGGAGCTGTTCATCGAGAGCACCAACCGCCGCGTCGACCTGCTGCACGAGGGCTTCGACATTGCCCTGCGGGTGCGCTTCCCGCCGCTGGAGAACACCGACATGGTGATGAAAGTGCTGAGCAACAGCACCCAGTGTCTGGTCGGCCAGCCGCAGTACCTCGAGCAATTGCCAAAAAACTTTGACCCGCAGTTGCTGAGCACCCTGCCGAGCCTGCACTGGGGCAGCGCCCAGCGGGAGTACCAGTGGGAGTTGTTCCAGGGCGAGGACAGCAGCCGCAGCATCGTCATCCCCTATACCCCGCGCATGGTGACGGATGACCTGTTTGCCCTGCGCCACTTCGTGGTGGCCGGGGTGGGTATCGCGCACCTGCCACGGGTGGCGGTGCGCGAGGACCTCGCGGCAGGAAGGTTGGTGGAGCTGATCCCGGACTGGCACCCGCGCTGCGGCATCGTGCATGCGATCTTCCCGTCGCGGCGTGGGTTGCTGCCCTCGGTACGGGCGCTGATCGATCACCTGGCCGAGGAGTTTGCGATCAGCGACATGGCCTGACGCTCCTTGAGCAGCATGTCGACCAGCAGCGCCAGCACACGCGTGCAAGACCCTTGGCCTGTCATTGCGCCACAGTCCCGGATCATCCCCCTCGGAGCCTCCATGATCCGCGCCAATCACGGGCCAGGCCGCGCCCTGTTCGCCGCCCTCGCCCTCTGCCCCGCCATTGCCCAGGCTGATGAACCCGGCTGGTCGCTGCTCAGCCGCAACTACTTCCTGCACAGCGACTTTCGCTCGCCCTCCGCCAGCGGCCAGAACTACCGCCAGGAATGGGCCCAGGGTTTCATCGGCGAGGTTCGCTCAGGTTTCACCGAGGGCACGCTCGGCGTCGGCCTCGACGCCCACGGTTTTCTCGGTCTCAAGCTCGACGGCGGCCGCGGCCATGCCGGCACCGGCCTGCTGCCCCGCGACAGCGATGGTCGCGCCGAGTCCGACTACGCCAGTGCCGGCGCCGCACTCAAGCTGCGCCTGGGCAACACCCAGCTGCACTACGGTGAAATGATGGTGGAGACCCCAGTGTTCGACACAGGCGACAAACGTCTGCACCCGGAATACGCCACCGGCTGGTTGCTGGAGAACACAGATCTGCCCGATTGGCGTTTGCAGGCAGGCCGTTTCACTGCCTTCAACAATCAGGACAATAGCTCGACGCATGATGACTTCAGCGGCTATGGCGCGACGACGGAGAATCGGGCCATCAGCCTGGCCGGCGCCACCTTCGCGCCGCACGGCCCGTTCGGTGGCGCGTTGTACGCCGGGGAGCTGGAAGACACCTGGCGCCAGGCCTACCTCAACCTGAACCTGGCCGAAGGCAATTGGCGCCTGGACGGCAACTTCTACAAGACCCGCGATACCGGTAACGCCAGCGCAGGAGCAATCGACACCCTCGCGTACAGTGTGCTGGCCAAATACAGCTTCGGCGCTCAGGCGCTGAGCGTGGCTTACCAGAAGGTCGAGGGAAAGACCCCGTTCGACTTCGTCGGCGGCGATTCCATCTACCTGGCCAACTCGATCAAGTACGCCGACTTCAACGGCCCCGGCGAACGCTCGTGGCAACTGCGCTACGACCTCAATTTCGCCACCCTCGGTGCGCCCGGCCTGAGCCTGATGGGCCGCTATGTCAGCGGCCGTGGCATCGATGGCAGCCATGCACCTGCGGGTGGCGCCTACGTGGACCAGTACGGCCAGGGTGGCAAGCACTGGGAACGCGACATCGACCTGAAATACGTGGTGCAGTCGGGCGCAGCCAAAGACCTCAGCCTGTCGTTTTCACACGTCAGCCACAGAGCCAACCAGGCCCAGGCCGGCGATGACATCGACCGCCTCTACCTGATCATCGAGTACCCGCTCAAAGGCAGTTTCTGAGCTCATGCCGTCAGCAGACGGCGCTGATTGCCGAGGCTGGGCAAAAGCAAAAAAAAGGGGCCATCGCGGCCCCTTCCTTTCGACATCACATCAGCTTAGAACGCGAAGCACGAGCAACCCAGTGCCCCCCAGAAGCCCTGGAAGTCATTGACTGGCACACTCGACTTACGCGCCTTGTCATGGCTGTGCGCATGCACCCCACACGGCCCCGAGCACTGGTGCACGGCTGCCGCCAGCGACGGCGTGCCTACACGCCAGTGCCCTGGGACTTTGGCCACCGGCGACCATTCCGGCAACACCGGCACCTGCGGCGGGCCGAGCTTGTCGAATTCGGCCGCGCCGTACACCACCTTGCCATCAACCACGGTCAGCACCGACTCGATGCCCTTGATCGCTTCCTCATCGACACTGAAGAAGTCCAGCGACAGCGCCGCCAGGTCGGCCAGCTGGCCCACCTTGATCTGGCCCTTCTTGCCCTGCTCGCTGGAGAACCAGGCACTGCCCTGGGTGAACAGCTGCAGTGCGGTTTCGCGGTCCAGGCCTTCCTTGTACAGCTCCATACCGCCAACCGTTTTGCCACTGACCAGCCAATACAGCGAAGTCCACGGGTTGTAGCTGGACACGCGGGTGGCGTCGGTACCGGCACCCACCGGCACACCCATCTCGAGCATGCGTTTGATCGGCGGGGTCTGCTCGGCAGCCTTGGCGCCGTAACGGTCGACGAAGTACTCGCCCTGGAAGGCCATGCGGTCCTGGATGGCGATGCCGCCGCCCAGCGCACGCACGCGCTCGATGTTTTGCGCAGTGATGGTTTCGGCGTGGTCGAAGAACCACGGCAGGCCATTGAACGGGATGTCACGATTGACCTTCTCGAACACGTCGAGCATGCGCGTGATCGATTCGTTGTAGGTGGCGTGCAGGCGGAACGGCCAGCGCTGCTCGACCAGGTGGCGCACCACCGGTTCCAGCTCTTCTTCCATGGTCTGCGGCAGGTCCGGGCGCGGCTCGAGGAAGTCCTCGAAGTCGGCGGCGGAGAACACCAGCATCTCGCCAGCGCCGTTGTGGCGCAGGAAGTCGGTGCCGCTGTGCAGCTTGACGCTGGAGGTCCATTTGCGGAAGTCGTCCAGCTCTTCCTTGGGCTTCTGGGTGAACAGGTTGTAGGCGATGCGGACGGTCAGCTGATTGTTGTCGGCCAGCTCCTGGATCACCGAATAGTCGTCGGGGAAGTTCTGGTAACCGCCACCGGCGTCGATCGCACTGGTCAGCCCCAGGCGGTTCAGCTCGCGCATGAACTGGCGGGTGGAGTTGATCTGGTACTCCAGTGGCAGCTTCGGCCCCTTGGCGAGGGTAGCGTAGAGGATCATCGCGTTGGGGCGGGCGATGAGCATGCCGGTCGGGTTGCCGAACTTGTCGCGCTGGATCTCGCCTCCCGGTGGGTTTGGCGTGGTCTTGTCGTAGCCGACAGCCTTGAGCGCGGCGCGGTTGAGCAGCGCCCGGTCGTACAGGTGCAGCAGGAACACCGGGGTGTCTGGGGCGGCCTGGTTGATTTCTTCCAGCGTCGGCATGCGTTTTTCGGCGAACTGGAATTCGTTCCAGCCACCGACCACGCGCACCCATTGCGGCGTCGGTGTCCGCGCGGCCTGGTCCTTGAGCATGCGCAAGGCATCGGCCACCGATGGCACGCCTTCCCAGCGCAGTTCCAGGTTGTAGTTCAGGCCACCCCGGATCAGGTGCAGGTGCGAGTCGTTAAGGCCAGGGATGACCGTGCGCTGCTTGAGGTCGATGATCTGCGTGGCGCTGCCCTTGTGGGCCATGGCCTCGGCGTCGTTGCCCACGGCGATGAAGCGGCCGTCCTTGATGGCAACGGCAGTGGCGGTGGGCTTTTCGCGATCAACGGTGTGCAGTTTGCCGTTGAACAGAATCAGGTCGGCGGTCATGGAACCTCCTTGGGTGGATGCGTGGGCGGAACCGGCTTGGCCGGTGAAGGGCAATGCGGACCAGAGGGCACCGGCGGCACCTAGCACGGTGCTGGTGGCGAGGAACTGCCGACGGGTCTTGTCGTTGCGGTCCTGGGACATGGGCTTCTCCGTCTGGGTACGGCGGCGGCAGGCGCAACTGCAGAGCATGCCGGCTGATACAGGGTCAGGGCTTGGATGGATGTGCGGTGGGTTGTAGAAGGTTAGCCCTGTTCACGCTTTGTGCTGCCAGGGCTGGCCTCTTCGCGGGCACGCCCGCTCCCACAGCGCCCGCGAAGGCCTCCCCGATTACTGCTGGAGGAATGCCAGCAGGTCTTCATTCAGCTGCTGCGCATGCGTCACGGCAAACCCGTGCGGCGCACCGGCGTAAACCTTCAGCTCAGCCCCGCGGATCAGCTCCGCCGCCCGCTTGCCGGTGGTTTCGAACGGCACGATCTGGTCGTCATCGCCATGGATCACCAGGGTTGGTACATCGATCTTGGCCATGTCCGGGCGGAAGTCGGTCTGCGAGAAGGCGGTCACGCAATCCAGGGTGCCCTTGATCGAAGCCATCAGCGCAATGTTCAGCGTTTGAGTCTGCACGCCCTGGGACACCTGTTGGCCATGGTTCAGGCCATAGAACGGCGTGGCAAAATCGGCAATGAACTGCGCACGGTCAGCACGCAGGCCAGCAACGATACCTTCGAATACCGACAGGTCGACGCCTTCGGGGTTGTCATCACGCTTGCCGAACACCGGCGTCACCGCACCCAACAACACCAGGCCCGCTACCCGCTCGCTGCCGTGGCGGGCAATGTAGCGGCTGACATCACCGCCGCCCATCGAGAAGCCCACCAGGGTCACTTCACGCAGGTCGAGGTGTTCGATCAGCTGGGCGATGTCGTCGGCGAAGGTGTCGTAGTCGTAGCCGGTCCACGGCTGGCTCGAACGGCCGAAGCCACGACGGTCGAAAGCGATGGCGCGGTAACCGCGGCTGGCCAGGAACTCCATCTGCGAGTCCCACATGTCGGCGTCCAGTGGCCAGCCGTGGCTGAACAGCACTGGTTTGCCGCTGCCCCAGTCCTTGTAATAGATCGAAGTGCCGTCGCGGGTAACGAGAGTGGTCATGTCGGTATCTCCTTGAAAGTGAGCAGTTGAAAGCGTCGTTGAAGGCGTTGGCTCAACCGCGCAGCCAGGTGGCGCAGCGGCGGGTTACCCAAGGCATGATGTAGAACACCACGGGCAGGATGACGAACAGGTTGCCGATCAGGTTGCCGCTGATCGGGCCGCCTAGCTGCGGGAAACGCGCGAACAATGGCGCCAGCAGATGGGGAACGACCATGGTCATCGGGCAGATCACCAGGTAAGTCAGCAGCGCCTGCTTCCAGCGCGGCGGTTGCGCCGCGTTGACGCTCGGCGGGGTGAACCAGAACTCCGGATCTTCGTGCACCTGGGTTTGGTCACCGCCGTCGAGCAACGGCAACACTTCGTTGACCAGCGCCTGGCGTTCGGCCGAGTTGACCCAGGCCTGCAGCAGGCCTGCGTCGGCGAAGCGCACCACGGTAGTGAAGTGCAGCCCGCCTTCGTCAGGGCGGATAACGTTGACGTCCAGGTGCCCCGGCTGCCTGCGGGCGGCACTGACCGTGCGCTTGAGCCACGCTTCGTAGGCCGCCAGCGACTCGGCACGGGCCTTGTGCTGGATGACCAGGGTCACCACGTTGCGGTTGTCTTGGAGTGCGGTGTTCATCGGCGTTCCTTGGGATGAGCTTGCCCGCATCCACTTTGCAACGGCGGACGGGCGGAGGATTGGATGGGTGTGCTGCCCTTGCCGGGCACCGTCTGGCGGTGCCCGGGAAAGCGGCTTACTTGTTGGCGTTGAAGGCGTTGTAGCTGGTCATCAGGTTGCGGTAGTCCGGAATGTGGTTGGAGCACAGCGTGGCCAGGCCTTCGATGTCGTTGCGCCAGTCGCGGTGCAGCTCACAGGCCACGCCGAACCAGGTCATCAGCTGCGCACCGGCCCGGCTCATGCGGTCGTGTGCGGCATCACGGGTCATTTCGTTGAAGGTGCCGGAAGCGTCGGTCACCACGAACACCTCGAACTCTTCTTCCAGCGCAGCCAGCGCCGGGAACGCTACGCACACTTCGGTCACCACGCCGGCAATGATCAGCTGTTTCTTGCCAGTGGCCTTCACCGCCTTGACGAAGTCTTCGTTGTCCCAGGCGTTGATCTGGCCAGGGCGGGCAATGTACGGGGCATCCGGGAACAGTGCTTTCAGTTCCGGCACCAGCGGGCCGTTGGGGCCTTGCTCGAAGCTGGTGGTGAGGATGGTCGGCAGGTTGAAGAACTTGGCCAGGTCGGCCAGGGCCAGCACGTTGTTCTTGAACGCGTCCGGTTCAATGTCGCGGACCAGGGACAGCAGGCCAGCCTGGTGGTCGACCAGCAGAACGGCGGCGTCGTCTTTGTTCAGGCGGTTGTATTTGAAGTTAGTCATGGTGGTAGCTCCTAAGGGTTTTGATGTTCAGTAAGTGGGGTGTTTCGCGTTGATGGGAGAAGATTAAAACCATCACCTTTGGCGCGGTAGATAGTGCTTTTTGGCTTTAGCGTTCCATTTAAAGAACGATCTGTTGGCAGTGGTTTTGCTGGCCTCATTGCTTGCCCGACCAAGCTGCTCTATTACTACGCACAGCCCACTTCTCACCTCCGAGACCTCCATGCTGGCGTTCATCCAGTCGTCCCCGTTGTTGCTCGGCACCGCCCTGATTCTGCTCGACCTCGTGCTCTGGCAGTTGATCCCGATCCAGCGTCGGGCCTGGCGCATCGGTACGCGTCTAGTGATCTTCCTGCTGTTCAGCGCGGTACTGGTGGCCGCTGGCATGAGCCCGCTGCAACCGCCGCCGTGGCCCGATGACGTCTCGCGCAACCTCATCGCCACGGTACTGGCCATCGGCTGGTGGCTGTTTGGCGCGCGCACGGTGACGGTAGTGTTCGGCTTGCTGCTGGTCGCCCGTGGCAGCCACGGCGGGCGCCTGCTGCAGGATGTGCTGGGGGCGCTGATCTTTCTCGCGGCCGTGGTCGCGGCGGCGGGCTATGTGCTGCAACTGCCGGTGAAGGGCCTGCTGGCCACTTCCGGGGTGATGGCCATCGTCATCGGCCTGGCGCTGCAAAGCACCTTGGCCGACGTGTTCAGCGGCATCGTGCTGAACACCACGCGGCCCTATCAGATTGGCGATTCGATCTCCATCGACGGCACCGAGGGCAAGGTGCTGGATATCGACTGGCGCGCCACGCGCCTGCTCACCGGCAGTGGCAGCCTGGCGGTGATCCCCAACTCGGTGGCGGCCAAGGCGCGGCTGCTCAACCACAGCCGCCCGGCCGATGTGAACGGGGTATCGATCTGTGTGGTGGTGCCGGCCAAGGTACGCCCCAAGCGGGTTTTCGATGCGCTGGAAAAAGCCCTGCAGGGCACCAGCGCAATCCTCGCCTCACCCAAGCCCAAGGTCACGGTGAAGGCCTCGACCTTGGAGTCTGTGGAGTACGAGGCCAGCGGCTTCATCGCGGACATGGCCGGCAAGACCGATGCCCGTAACCAGCTGTTCGATCTGGCGCACCGCCATCTGGAAGCCAGCGGGGTGATGTGGAACGTCGACCTGGCGATGCCCCCGCGCAGCCGCCAACGCGAAGTGTTGGACGAGGTGCGGGTGTTCCGCTCGCTGACTGACGAAGAGCGGGATGCCTTGAGCCAGCGCATGACCGCGGTGGAGTACCTGGCTGACCAGGTGATCCTCGAGGTGGGCGAGCAGTCCGATCATTTGCTGGTGATTGGCAGCGGCGTGGTTTCAGCGTCGGTGCGCGATGGTGACAAGCTGCTGGAGGCCGGCCGCATGGGGCCAGGTGAGGTGTTGGGGATCGAGGGGATCATCGATGAAGATAAATCGTTTGCCGAGTTCCGAACCCTGACCAGTTGCGTGCTGTATCGGATCGAGAAGGAACAGGTGAAGAGCTGCCTGGAGCAGCGCGGGGAAGTGCAGACGGCGCTGAGCAAGTTGCAACGGTTCCGGCGCCAGAGTCGGGAGTCGCTGTTGCTGCAGAAGCCGGTTTCGATCAAGAAAGGCGGCTTCCTTAGCTGGTTGCACAAGTAAACCCGTGCCGGCCTCTTCGCAGCGGTTCGGCGCGAAGAGGCCAGGGGTTACAGCACAACTCTCAGGCATTGCCCTGCGTGGTACAGCGAGAACCCGGACTCATAGAACGCCGTACGCAGCGAAGGCGCACTCACGCCCTTCATCGGCGAGAACGGGATCGGCAGGCTGTCCGCCTCGCCCTTGAGCAGGAACTCGGCAAACGCCCGGCCAATCACGGTCCCGGTGGTGTTGCCGCGGCCATTATAGCCCGTCACCGCCACCAGCCCCGGCGCCGGCTCGAACAACCGCATCAGGTGATCCGGGGTGAAGTCGATGCAGCCGGTCCAGTGCATTTCCCACTCGACCTTGCCCAGTTCCGGGTAGTAATGGCTCTGAATCCGGTCGGCCCAGCTGCGCACGAACCAGGCCGGCTTGTTGTCGACCCGGCCGAGGCTGCCCAGTAACAGGCGGCCCTGATCGTCACGGCGGATGCTGCTGAGCACGGTGCGGGTGTCCCAGGAGCCCTGGCCGTGCGGCAGCACCTTGTCAGCTGCCGCGCCCTGCAGCGGCTTGGACGCCACCTGGTAGTAGTAACCACGGAAGAACTGCTTCTGCAGGTTGCTCCAGTCGCCTTCGGTGTAGGCGCCTGTGGAAATCACCACCTTATCGGCGCGTACCGAGCCGCGTGCGGTCTTCACCCGCCAGGCATCGCCATCGCGCTCAAGGCCTTCGACCGAGGATTGTTGGAACAGCTTGCCGCCCAGGCGCGCCACGGCGGCGGCCAGGCCCTGGGTGTAGCCCATCGGATTGATGGTGCCGGCGCGGTGGTCGAGCAGCGCGGCGGAAATCTTGTCGGTACCACAGTATTCCTGGCACTGGGCGCCGGTCAGCAGCTCGACGTCGGCACCACGGCGGCGCCATTGCTCGTGGCGGGCCTCAAGGTCAGCGATGCCGGTAGCGTTGTGGGCCATGTGCAGCGTGCCTTTGTGCCGGGCCTGGCAGTCGATGCCGAGGCGTTCGATCATGGCGAACACTTCAGCCGGAGCCTCACCTAGCACCTTGTTCAGGCGACTGCCCTGCCTCTGGCCGAGGGTTGCCTCGACGTCGTCGGGGCGGATCCAGGTGCCGGCGTTGACCAGGCCGACGTTGCGGCCAGAGCCGCCGTGGCCGATCTTCCAGGCCTCCAGCAGGATCACCGACTTGCCCTGTTCGAGCAGGTGGATGGCCGCCGACAGGCCGGTGATGCCGCCGCCGATCACGCAGACATCGGCCTTGTGCTCGCCGGCCAGGGCCTGGGTGGCGACGGTCGGTTGGCTGACGTGTTCCCACAAGCATTGTTGACGCAGTTCGGACATGGCCCGGCTCCAGCAGTGTTGTTCTTGTAGGGGCTGCTTCGCAGCCCATTCGCGGGTAAAACCCGCTCCCACAGTGACCTCACAGATTTCGAAAGCTGTGAGGTCACTGTGGGAGCGGGCTTGCCCGCGAACCGGGGGCTAGGCCCCCGGCCATGCAGCATCATTCCATCAGTCGAACACGATACCCTGTGCCAGCGGCAGCTCGCGCGAGTAGTTCACGGTGTTGGTCTGGCGGCGCATGTAGCCTTTCCACGCATCGGAACCAGACTCACGACCACCGCCAGTTTCCTTCTCGCCACCGAACGCGCCGCCGATCTCGGCGCCGCTGGTACCGATGTTGACGTTGGCGATGCCGCAGTCACTGCCCGAAGCACTCTGGAAGCGCTCGGCTTCGCGAATGTCGGTGGTGAAAATGCACGACGACAGGCCTTGCGGTACTTCGTTGTTCAGGCGCAGGGCCTCTTCGAAGTCGTCGTAGGCCAGCACATAGAGGATCGGCGCGAAGGTTTCATGGCGCACCACGTCGCTCTGGGCCGGCATTTCAGCAATGGCCGGCGACACGTAGTAGGCATTCGGATACTGCTCGGCCAGCTGGCGTTCGCCACCAAATACCTGGCCACCTTCGTCACGGGCCTTGGCCAGTGCACCCTGCATGGCATCGAACGACTGCTTGTCGATCAGTGGGCCGACCAGGTTGTCCTTGCGAGGGTCACCGATGCGCACTTTGCCGTAGGCGGCTTTGACGCGGGCTACCACTTCATCCTTGATCGAACGGTGCACGATCAGGCGACGCAGGGTGGTGCAGCGCTGGCCGGCGGTGCCGACAGCGGAGAACAGGATGCCGCGCACGGCGAGGTCGAGGTCGGCGCTCGGGGCCAGGATCATGGCGTTGTTGCCACCCAGCTCCAGAATGCTGCGGCCGAAGCGGGCGGCCACACGTGGGCCGACTTCACGGCCCATGCGGGTGCTGCCGGTGGCGCTGACCAGCGGTACACGCGGGTCGTCGACCATGGCTTCGCCAGCTTCGCGGCCACCGATCACCAGCTGGGCCAGGCCCGCCGGGGCATCACCGAAGGCTTTCAGGGCTTTGTCGAACAGCGCCTGGCAAGCCAGTGCGGTCAGCGGGGTCTTCTCGGACGGTTTCCACACCACCGAGTTACCAGCCACCAGGGCCAGCGCGGTGTTCCAGGCCCATACCGCAACCGGGAAGTTGAAGGCGCTGATCACGCCGACCACACCCAGCGGGTGCCACGTTTCACGCATGTGGTGACCCGGGCGCTCGGAAGCGATGGTCAGGCCATACAGCTGGCGCGACAGGCCGACGGCGAAGTCGCAGATGTCGATCATTTCCTGCACTTCGCCCAGGCCTTCCTGGGTGATCTTGCCGGCTTCGATCGAGACCAGCTCGCCGAGGTCGGCCTTGTGCTCACGCAGCACTTCACCGAACAGGCGCACCAGCTCGCCACGGCGCGGGGCCGGTACGCTGCGCCAGGCTTCGAAGGCGCTCTGAGCCTGATCGATGCGGGCGAGGGTCTCGGCCTTGCCGAGCAGTTTCACCGAAGCGATCTGGCTGCCGTCGATCGGCGTGTGAACAGGGTAGTCGCCCTGGGTGTAAGCCTCGGCGGCAACGCCAAGGCGCTCGAGCAATCCAGCAACCATTTGTGCTTCTCCTACATCGGGTGATGGGGTGGAAAAATGATGTGGATCAGTATTAATCCGATCACACCGGTGCAACAAACGACCTTTATTCCGCATATCATTCCGTCAGGTAATGATTTGAGCCGCAGAGAACGCTATGTCCAAACGCCTGGTGCCCTCCATGACCGCCCTGCAGTGCTTCGAAGCTGCAGCCCGTCACCTGAGCTTTACCCGCGCCGCCGAAGAGCTGCACCTGACCCAGAGCGCGGTCAGCAAGCAGGTAGCACAGCTCGAAGAGATGCTGCGCCACCACTTGTTCCTGCGTATCCGCAGGCGCCTGCAACTCACGCCTGCGGGCAGCCTGTACCTGGCCGAGGTCAACAAGATCCTTACCCAGGTCGACATGTCCAGCCGCTACGTGCTCACCTACGGCGAGCAGACCGAGATATTGAAAGTAGCCACTCAACCCAGTTTTGGCGTGCGCTGGCTGATCCCGCACCTCAAGGGCTTTGGCAAACGGCACGCCAACATCCACCTCGACATCCGCAACGAGATGGAACCGTTTGCCTTGCTGCAGGGCTCGGCGGATGTGGTGTTCTTCTATGGCCAGGGCACTTGGCCGGGGGCCACCTGCGTGGAGCTGTTCGGTGAACAGGTGGTGCCGGTGTGCGCGCCGGAGCTGTTGGCCGGGCGCAAGCTGGGCGATGCCGGTGAGTTGGCGGACATGGTGTTGCTGCAGAGCACGTCGCGGCCGGAGGCTTGGCATGAGTGGTTCCTGGAGCTGGGGCTGCACAGTGTCAGTGCCTACCACGGGCCGCGCTTCGATACGTTCTACATGGCATTGAGTGCGGCGCAGGCCGGGTGCGGGGTAGCGTTGGTGCCACGGTATCTGGTGGCCAAGGAGCTGGCGGAAGGGAGCTTGGTCATTCCGTGGAATCATGCGATGCCCAGTGCCGGTAAGCACTACCTGGCGTATGCCGAGCATGCGGCGGAGGTGCCGAAGGTACGGGCCCTGGTGGAATGGATTCGCGAGCAGCTTCACGCTTGAGGACCTCTTCGCGGCTAAAGCTGCCCCCACCGGGTACTGAGCAATGCCGTGCAGTACCTGTAGGAGCTTTAGCCGCGAGAGGCCCTTGAGGTCGATCAAAAATGGAATGACTGACTCACTTTTTTTCGCTTGTGAGCCAGGTGCATTCCCAGCTTTCATGTAAGCGTCCAAACCTAACCCAGGAAGCTAGCGATGCCCGCCCACGATTTCGTCAGCCCCGACAGCATCCGTGCGCAGTTCTCTGCCGCCATGTCGCTCATGTACAAACAGGAAGTGCCGCTGTACGGCACGCTGCTGGAGCTGGTCAGCGAAATCAACCAGCGGGTCCTGGCCGAGCAGCCCAAGCTGGCTGAGGCGCTGCGCTGGACCGGCGAGATCGAACGCCTGGACCAGGAGCGTCACGGCGCCATCCGCGTCGGCACCGCCGAAGAGCTGGCCACCATCGCCCGGCTGTTCGCGGTGATGGGCATGGCGCCGGTCGGCTATTACGACCTCAGCTCCGCTGGCGTGCCGGTGCACTCCACCGCGTTCCGCGCTGTGCATGAGCAGTCGCTGCATGTCAGCCCGTTCCGCGTGTTCACCTCGCTGCTGCGCCTGGAGCTGATCGACAACCTGGCGCTGCGCGAACTGGCGCAGGGCATCCTGGCCAAGCGTCAGATTTTCACCCCCCGGGTACTCGAACTGATTGCACGATGCGAGCGCGATGGCGGCCTGAACGAGGCCGATGCCGGCGAGTTCGTTGGTGAAGCCCTGCACACCTTCCGCTGGCACCAGGACGCCACGGTCACGGCCGAGCAGTATCAGCAGTTGCATGACCAGCACCGCCTGATTGCCGACGTGGTGGCCTTCAAAGGCCCGCACATCAACCACCTGACCCCACGCACCCTGGACATCGACGCGATCCAGGCCGGCATGCCGGCCAAGGGCATCCCGCCGAAAGCCGTGGTCGAAGGGCCACCCACTCGCCGCCACCCGATCCTGCTGCGCCAGACCAGCTTCAAGGCGCTGCAGGAGAAGGTTGCATTCAGCGACCACCAGGGTAGCCACACCGCACGTTTCGGCGAAATCGAACAGCGCGGTGCGGCACTGACGCCGAAGGGCCGCCAACTGTACGACACGCTGCTCGATGCCACCCGCGCCGCCTTGGGAGGAGCGCCAGCCGAGGCCAATGCCGAGCGCTACATGGCGCTGTTGCAGGAAAGCTTCGCTGCATTCCCGGATGACCTGGCGCAGATGCGTGAGCAGGGGCTGGCTTACTTCCGTTACTTTGCTACCGAGGAGGGCCTGGCCGCGCGGGAGCAGGCGGATCGCCCGACCACCCTGGAAGGCCTGATCGCGGCCGGCCATGTGCACTACGAGGCACTGGTGTACGAGGACTTCCTGCCGGTGAGTGCGGCGGGAATCTTCCAGTCGAACCTGGGGGATGAGGGCCAGGCCGAGTATGGCAGCAATGCCAACCGCGAGGCCTTCGAGGCGGCGCTGGGGCTGCAGGTGCAGGATGAACTGGCGCTGTATGCGCAGAGCGAGCGCCGCTCGTTGCAGGCTTGCGCCCAGGCGCTGAACCTGGGTTCGTTGTAAGGCTCAGGATTGCCGGGGGCGCTCTGCGCCCCATTCGCGGGTAAACCCGCTCCTACAGGATGACCACAGGCTGGAGGCTTGCGCTCTCCCCCAGGACCACCACAGGCTGGAGGCTTGCGCTCTACTTGTAGGAGCGGGTTTACCCGCGAATGGGCCGCAAAGCGGCCCCGTCCAATCTCAGCGGAAGCGGTCCACTTCCTGGCGCAGTTGCGCCGCCAACCCTTCCAGCTCGCGCGCGGTCAAGGCCAGCTCATTGGCTACATCACGCTGCTCACTGTTGGCCTGGGCAATGCTCTGCAGGTTGCGGCTGAGCACGGTGGCCGTGCTGCTCTGCTCCTGGGTCGCCGTGCTGATCACGGCAAACTGCTCACCCGCCGTACGGCTCTGCTCATCGATCCGCGCCAGCGCTTCGGCGACCTTGTCGTTGCGCGCCAGCCCTTCCTGCATCAGCAGGTTACCCTGCTCCAGGGTATGGATGGCGTGCCCGGTCTGCTGCTGGATACTGGTGATCATCCCGGAAATCTCATCGGTTGCCTGACGCGTGCGCGCGGCCAGCCCACGCACCTCATCCGCGACCACGGCAAATCCACGGCCCTGTTCACCGGCCCGGGCAGCCTCGATGGCGGCGTTCAATGCCAGCAGATTGGTCTGTTCGGCAATCGCGGTGATCACGCTTATGATACCGCCGATCTCCTGCGAACGAGCGCCGAGGCTGTCCATGACAGTGGCGGTGCCACCCAGCGCTTCGGCGATCTGGCGCAGCGAACTCGACGCTTCGTCCATGGCACTGCGGCCGATGCGGGTCTGCTGGGCGTTGTCACGGGCCATGCGCTCGGTACCCGCCATGTTGTCGGCGATGTTCATCGACGTCGCGCTGAATTCCTCCACCGCACCAGCCATGCTGGTGATCTCGCCGGACTGCTGGTCCATGCCTTCACAGGCACCGGTAGACAACCCGGACAGCGAACGCGCACGGCTGCTGACCTGCTCGGAAGCACTGCGGATGTGCTCGACCATGGTCGCCAGCGCCTCGCCCATCTGGTTGAAGCTGCGGGCCAGCTGGCCGATCTCGTCATGGCTGGTCACATTCAGGCGCGCATTCAGGTCGCCGGCACCCAGTGCCTCGGCCTGACGCACCAGGTCATCCAGCGGGCGCAGCTTGCGGCGCAGCAGCCAAAGGGTGGCGGCCACGGCCAGCAGCATCGCCAGCAGGCTGCCGATGGCAAGACGCAGGCCGACGCTCCAGGTCACCTCGCGGATTTCCGCCTTGGGCATGCTCGCCACCACGGTCCAGGGGCCCTCGGCGAACGGCGCGCTGGCACTGAACAGGTCCTGGTCGGCGTTGGCAGGCGGCACCAGCCATTGGCCCTGGTCATCGCGAATGGCCAACGAACCGGTTGCCCCGATGCGGAAGCGCTTGAGGTTGGCGAACTGGGCATTCTGGGCGTCGGTGTAGTCGAAGCCGACGAACAGCACCGCAATCACCCGGCCGCTGCTGTCGCTGACGGGCACGTAGCGGGTCATGTAGTTGCGCTCGAACAGCACGGCGCGGCCGACGTACATCTGCCCGGCCAGCAGCTTGCTGTAGGCCGGGTGCTGACGGTCGAGCTGGGTACCGATGGCGCGGGTGCCGTCCTGTTTCTTCAGGTTGGTGCTGATGCGCACGAAGTCATCACCGCTGCGCACGAACAGGGTCGCGATGCCGGCAGTCATCTGCTGGAATTCGTCGACCACCTGGAAGTCGTTGTTCAGCAGCTGGTCGCCCAGGTACAGGGCGGGCGTACCTTGACCGGCGACCTGCACGGTTTCGCCAGGGTGCAGCGACAGGCCCGAGGCGAAGCGGCGCTCGAACAGGCCACTCAGGCGCTGGGTGTTGTCCTTGAGAGACCCGTGAAAGGTATCGAGCTGGTCGGCCAGCAGTCGCGCCTCGCTGGCCAGGTGGGCCTGGCGGGTGGCGAGGTTGGCGTCATCCAGCGCACGCAGGGCGAACAGGGTACTCCCGGAAATCACCAACGCCAGCACGATGGCGAGGGCGACACCGAGCTGCGAAGCAATTCGGGCACGCGGTTGAGACATGATGAAGCTCCTGACAAGAGGCCGGGATCATCCTGATCACGCTGACCACCCGCTTGTTTTAGTCGGGAAATCGCGCCCTCTTCCGGGACGCTGGTGCCATTGGATCGGCGTCGTACCTGAATACTTGAGTGTCGGACCGGGGTATTCGCAAACGTTTTCCCTTTCTGTACCGCCTTTTGCTGGCTGTCAAAGCGGTGGCAGGATTTCCACAGCTGGCAAGTCCATCGCCGCCGCCTCTTCCTGCAGAAACACACTCAAGCGCCGCAGCCGCTCCCCGCCAGGCCGGGTGCGCGGCCATACCAAGTAGTAATCCATGCCACTGGGTACCGCCGTCGGCCAAGGCAAGCTCAGGCGCCCTTGGGCCACATCTTCGGCGACCATGAGCAGATCGCCCATTGAAATGCCGTATCCCCGCGCAGCAGCGATCATGCCCAGCTCCAAAGTGTCGAACACTTGCCCGCCCTTGAGCGACACCTTGTCGCTGAGGCCCATGCGCTCCAGCCATTCGCGCCAGTCACGCTTGTCGGGCGTCGGGTGCAGCAACTCGATGCTCGCCAAGCGCCGCTCGTCCCACCGCCCCTCCTTCAGCAGGTCCGGCGCACCCACCGGGATCAACAGCTCGGAAAACAACCGACGCACCTCCCAATCCGCCGGGAACATGCCGTCGCTGAGCAGCACCGCGCAATCGAACGGTTCCTGGTTGAAGTCGACATGGTCGACATCCATCCAGGCGCTGGTCAGTTGCACCTCGTTGCCAGGTTGCAGGTGCCGGAAGCGGCTCAGCCGCGCCAGCAGCCAGCGCATGGTCAGGGTCGACGGCGCCTTCATGCGCAGGATGTCGTCTTCCCCACGCAAGGTATCGCAGGCCCGCTCCAGCGCAGCAAAGCCTTCGCGCACACCGGGCAGCAGCACCCGGGCCGCCTCGGTCAGTTGCAGGCTGCGACCACTGCGCACGAACAGCCGACAGGCGAAATGCTCTTCGAGGGTGCGAATATGCCGGCTCACCGCGCTCTGGGTAATCGACAGCTCTTCACCGGCCCGGGTGAACGAGCTCAGCCGCGCAGCCGCTTCGAATGCGCGCAGTGCATACAGGGGAGGCAGCTGGCGGGACATGGGGCACCTGTCATACGGGGTCGGGAATGGAATGCACTGAATCATATATGCATGAGTTCAACTCATGCCAACCATCGCATTTATCCTTTTGTGCAAAGTTGACCGAAGCCTCAGAATCGTCCCTCGCTCACAGCATCAGGCACAAGGACCTCACCCATGCACGTCGCGCCCACCACAGAACTCAAGGCTTTGCTGCGCCTGGCCGGGCCGCTGATCGCCTCGCAGTTGGCGCACATGCTGATGGTGCTCACCGACACCTTGATGATGGCTCGCATCAGCCCGCAGGCCCTGGCCGGTGGCGGGCTGGGCGCGGCGAGCTATTCGTTCGTGTCGATCTTCTGCCTGGGCGTGATCGCCGCAGTCGGCACCCTGGTGGCGATTCGCAAGGGTGCCAACGACATCGAGGGCGCCACGCGCCTGGCGCAGAACGGCCTGTGGCTGGCCTGGGGCCTGGCACTGGTGGCAGCGCTGGTGTTGTGGAACCTGAAACCGGTACTGCTGCTGTTCGGCCAGCAGCCGGAGAACGTCAATTCGGCAGCCGAGTTCCTTACCCTGCTGCCACTGGCCCTGCCCGGCTACCTGACCTTCATGGCCCTGCGCGGCTTCACCAGCGCGCTAGGGCGCTCGACCCCGGTAATGGTCATCAGCCTGGTCGGCACGGTGCTCAACTACCTGTTCAACATCGCCCTGATCGAAGGCATGTTCGGCCTGCCGAAGCTCGGCCTGATGGGTATCGGCCTGGTCACGGCCGTGGTGTCGATGGGCATGGCCATCGCGCTGGCGCTGTACATCCGCTGGCACCCTGCCTATGCCGCCTATCCGCTGCGCAAAGGGCTGTCGCGCCCTTCGCTGCCGGCCCTGCGCGAGCTGTGGCGGCTGGGCCTGCCGATTGGCGGCACCTACATGGTGGAAGTCGGGCTGTTCGCCTTCGCCGCACTGTGCATGGGCGTGCTGGGCAGCACGCAACTGGCGGCACACCAGATTGCCCTGCAGATCGTCTCCACGGCGTTCATGGTGCCGACCGGGCTGTCCTATGCGGTAACCATGCGCGTTGGCCTGTACTACGGCGCCGGCAATCTGTTGGCCGCACGCAGCGCCGGGCGGGTGGGGATCGGCTTCGGCGCAACGATCATGTTTGCCTTTGCAGCGTTGTTCCTGCTGATGCCGGAGGCGCTGGTGGGGCTGTTCATCGACCGCAGCGACCCCGGCTTCGCCGCGATCTATCAGCTGGCGGTGCAGTTGCTGATGGTGGCGGCATGGTTTGAGCTGTTCGATGGCATGCAGACCATAGCCATGGGCTCGATACGGGGTTTGAAGGACGCCAAGACCACCTTCCTGATCGGGCTGTGCTGCTACTGGCTGGTGGGGGCGCCGAGTGCCTGGCTGCTCACCTTCACCCTGGGCGGCGGGGCCGTAGGGGTGTGGTGGGGGCTGGCGTTGGGGCTGGCCTGTGCGGCGGTGGCGCTGACCATTGGCTTCGAGTGGCGGATGAAGCGGTTGCTGGGCAAGGCCGGGGTGGGGGCTGCCGCTGCGGCCTGACTTGAGGACGTCTCGCGGGTAAACCCGCTCCAGCAGGGACTGCATGAGTCTGTGGGAGCGGGTTTATCGAGGCATCGAACGCCGCGAAGCGGCCTTACAGGGCAGCCAAGAGGGGGCGGCCGGACGCCTGCAGCAGGTAGTCGATCAACTCCCCCACCGGCAGCGGCTTGCTGACCAGGAACCCTTGCACCTGGTCACAACCGAACCCGCGCAGCAAGTCCATCTGCTCCTGGCTTTCCACGCCTTCGGCTACCACCTCCAGGTTGAGGTTGTGCGCCAGGTTGATCATGGCATGCACCAGCTTGCGGTTCTCTTCGCGCATCTCCATCTCGGCGACGAAGCTGCGGTCGACCTTGAGCAAGGTGATCGGCAGGCTGTTCAGGTGCACGAAGGACGAGAAGCCGGTACCAAAGTCATCCAGCGAGAAGCGCACACCCAGGCGACCCAGGGCATCCATGGTCTGGCGCACCAGCTCGTTGCGGCGCATCACTGCCGTTTCGGTCAGTTCGAACTCCAGCCAGCGCGCATCCACACTGTGCTCGATGATCAACCGGCTCAGGGTGGCCAGCAACTGGCTGTCCTGGAACTGGCGGAAGCTCAGGTTCACCGCCATGTGCAGCGGCGCAAGCCCCTGTTCGCGCAGCGCCTGCATATCGCGCAGGGCACGGGAAATCACCCAGTAGCCCAACGGCACGATCAACCCGCTCTGCTCGGCCAGCGGCACGAACTCGCTCGGCGGCAGCAGGCCGCGCTCGGCATGGCGCCAGCGCACCAAGGCCTCCAGGCCGACGATGCGGCCATCGGCCAGGTTCAGCCGCGGCTGGTAGTGCAGCTCAAGTTCGTCGCGGCGCAGCGCCCGGCGCAGCTCGCTTTCCAGGTCGGCCAGGCTGCGCGCATTGCGGTTGATGCGTTCGTTGAATACGTGGAAGGTGCAACCCTGGCTACTTTTGGCCTGGCGCATGGCGATGTGCGCATGCCACATCAGCGGGTCAGGGCCGCCCTGGGCGCGGGCGTGGGCCAGGCCCAGGCTGCAGCCAAGCAGCAGGCTTTCGCCGTCGATCCAGTAGGGTTCGGCCAGCGCCTCGACGATACGCTCGGCGATCCATTCGGCGCGGTTGGCATCGCGGCGCGTGTCGATCAGCAGGGCAAACTCGTCGCTGCCCAGCCGCGCCAGCTGGTCACCGGCCTCCAGTTGCTGCTTGAGCCGCGCGACCACCTGCAGTATCAGGCGGTCGCCGCACTGATGGCCAAGGGCGTCGTTGACATGACGGAAGTTGTCCAGGTCCAGGTGGCCGAGGGCCACGCCGCGGCCTTCGTTCTCCGCCAGGCGCGTGGTCAGCAAGGCCTGGAAACCCTGGCGGTTGGCGATGCCGGTCAGCGGGTCCTGCTCGGCCAGGCGCTGCAACGTCGCCACCAGCACACCGCGCTCGCGCACATGGCGCAGCGAGCGGCGCAGGGCATCGACGTTCAGCTGGTCACGTACCAGCCAGTCGCTGACACCCGTTGGCGACGTGTCTGGTTCGTGGTCGAGCAACAGGATGGTCGGCAGTTCGCAACGCCCGGGTGCAGGCTGCAACGCCGGCGTGGCCAGCACCACGGCCTGGCGATCATGGCTGAACAGGGTATCGACCGCCGCCCAGTTCGGCGCGGTCAGCAATACTGCGCTACCGTCCAGCGGCAGCAGGCACTCGCGTAATAAGGCGGCCCATTCCGGCTCATCAGCCAACAGCAGCAAACGCAAAGGTTCGACAGGCGTGGACAAGCGGGCTCCTTAAAGGCTCGAAAGGTATAGCGTTAGAGGTCGGATATGCTACTGCATAGTGAAAATGATTTTCACTTTTAGACATATCCTTTGCCTACAGTGCCGCCCGTCGCATTTTGACGTGCATCCTGCGCGAAAGTCGTCAAACCGGCAATTACGATTTTTTCAGTGAATAGCATTAGTTTCACTAATGCTCATGCCTGAACAAAAGTCTGACTCAAACGTCAGACGGTCGCGCCACAAGTGGTCCATGCCTGTTAGAATGCGCGGCTATTTTCTGGCGACCCCCGGTTTCTAGCATGTCCCGACTCAATCCCCGGCAACAGGAAGCCCGTGACTACGTCGGCGGCCCTCTATTGGTGCTCGCCGGTGCTGGCTCGGGCAAGACCAGCGTCATCACGCGCAAGATTGCCCACCTCATCCAGAACTGCGGCATCCGTGCCCAGTACATCGTGGCCATGACCTTTACCAACAAGGCCGCCCGCGAGATGAAGGAACGGGTCGCCACCTTGCTGCGTCCGGGGGAAGGCCGCGGCCTGACGGTGTGCACGTTCCACAACCTGGGCCTGAACATCATCCGCAAGGAGCATGAACGCCTGGGCTACAAGCCGGGCTTCTCGATCTTCGACGAGTCCGACATCAAGGCATTGCTGTCGGACATCATGCAGAAGGAGTACTCCGGCGACGACGGCATCGACGAGATCAAGAACATGATCGGTGCCTGGAAAAACGACCTGATCCTGCCCGCCGAAGCCCTGGAAAAGGCGCGCAACCCCCGCGAGCAGACCGCCGCCATCGTCTACACCCACTACCAGCGCACGCTCAAGGCGTTCAACGCGGTGGACTTCGACGATTTGATCCTGCTGCCGGTCAAGCTGTTCCAGGAGCACCCCGACGTGCTCGAACGCTGGCAGAACCGCGTGCGCTACCTGCTGGTGGACGAATACCAGGACACCAACGCCAGCCAGTACCTGCTGGTGAAGATGCTGATCGGCATGCGCAACCAGTTCACCGTGGTGGGCGATGATGACCAGTCGATCTATGCCTGGCGTGGCGCACGCCCCGAGAACCTGATGCTGCTCAAGGAGGACTACCCCTCCCTGAAGATCGTCATGCTCGAACAGAACTACCGCTCCACCAGTCGCATCCTGCGCTGCGCCAACGTGCTCATCGCCAACAACCCGCATGCTTTCGAAAAGCAGTTGTGGAGCGAGATGGGCGTAGGCGACGAGATCCGTGTGATCCGCTGCAAGAACGAGGAAGCCGAGGCCGAGCGCGTGGCCATGGAGATCCTCACCCTGCACCTGCGCACCAACCGCCCGTACAGCGACTTCGCGATCCTTTACCGCGGTAACTACCAGGCCAAACTGATCGAACTGAAGTTGCAGCACCACCAGGTGCCGTATCGCCTGTCGGGCGGCAACAGCTTCTTCGGCCGCCAGGAGGTCAAGGACCTCATGGCCTACCTGCGCCTGCTGGTGAACCCGGATGACGACAACGCGTACCTGCGGGTGATCAACGTACCGCGCCGGGAAATCGGCTCGACCACCCTGGAAAAGCTCGGCAACTACGCCACCGAGCGCGGCATTTCGATGTACGCCGCCAGCGAGGAGCTGGGCCTGGGTGAGCACCTGGATGCGCGCTACACCGAGCGCCTGCAACGCTTCAAGCACTGGCTCGACGGGGTACGCCACAAAGTCGCCCTGGAAGACCCGATCGCCGCGCTGCACGAGATGATCCGCGACATCGACTACGAGAACTGGATCCGCCAGCAGACCGCCAGCGACAAGGCAGCGGAGTTCCGCATCAGCAACGTCTGGTTCCTGGTCGAAGCGCTGAAGAACACCCTCGAGAAGGATGAAGAGGGTGACATGACCATCGAGGACGCCATCGGCAAGCTGGTGCTGCGCGACATGCTCGAGCGCCAGCAGGAAGAGGAAGAGAACGCCGAGGGTGTGCAGATGATGACCCTGCATGCCTCCAAGGGCCTGGAATTCCCTTACGTGTTCATCATGGGCATGGAGGAGGAAATCCTCCCTCACCGCTCCAGCATCGAGGCCGACACCATCGAAGAGGAACGCCGCCTGGCCTACGTGGGCATCACCCGCGCGCGCCAGACCTTGGCTTTCACCTTCGCTGCCAAGCGCAAGCAGTACGGCGAGATCATCGACTGCACGCCCAGCCGGTTCCTCGACGAACTGCCCCCCGACGACCTGGCCTGGGAAGGCCTGGACGATGCGCCGGTCGAGGTGAAGGCCGCTCGCGGCAACAACGCCCTGGCCGATATCCGGGCGATGCTCAAACGCTGATCAACCATTACTCTTTAACTTCGCCGCTTTTAGCGGCCACCTTTGTTACATCGAGGAATACCACAGTGGAAGCACTGCATCAGAAGATTCGCGAAGAAGGCATCGTGCTTTCCGATCAGGTTCTCAAAGTCGACGCGTTTCTCAACCACCAGATCGACCCGGCGCTGATGCAGCTGATCGGTGACGAGTTCGCCCGACTGTTCGCCGATGCCGGCGTGACCAAGATCGTCACCATCGAAGCCTCGGGCATTGCCCCGGCGGTGATGACCGGCCTGAAGCTGGGCGTACCGGTGATCTTCGCGCGCAAGCACCAGTCGCTGACCCTGACCGAGAACCTGCTGACCGCTTCGGTGTATTCCTTCACCAAACAGACCGAGAACACCGTGGCCATCTCGCCGCGCCACCTCAACAGCAGCGACCGCGTGCTGGTGATCGACGATTTCCTGGCCAACGGCAAGGCATCGCAAGCGCTGATCTCGATCATCAAGCAGGCCGGAGCCACCGTTGCCGGCCTGGGCATCGTCATCGAGAAGTCGTTCCAGGGCGGCCGTGCCGAGCTGGACAGCCAGGGCTACCGCGTCGAATCGCTGGCCCGGGTGAAGTCGCTGGAAGGTGGCGTGGTCAGCTTCATCGAGTAAGCCCACACACGGTCCCTGTGGGAGCGGCGGTGCGGCGATCCGATTTACCCGCGAATGCGATTTCGCATGTGCCATCGCATTCGCGGTTTAACCCAGTCCCACCGTGGACGGTGAGCCTTCAGGTTCATTTTGTGGCCTGCAACCCCGCCAGCAGCAAACGCTGATACAGCTCCTCCTTCAACCCCTGCGGCCGATCCAGCTGCATCCGCGCCAGGTGCGCCTCAAACCCCTCTGGCCCTGGCGCTTCCAGTGCCGCCTTGCCCAGCTCCAGCACCTCGCTCAGCTTGAATTTGCTTTTCAACCAATTCAGCGCGCGCAACAAATCCCGCTCCTCAGCCGTGAAGTCCGTACCGAGCGGATACTCCGGGAACAACCGCGCATGACGCGCCTTGATGGCCTCCAGCCGCTGCGGCGTATTGTTGGTAAACCGCACATCCAGCTGGAAATCCCTGGCCAGCTTGCCTGCCCCCTTGGCCTGCGCCATTAGCTCACCCTGGAACCGCGAATCGCTCACCGCCAGCAACCGCGCAATCACTTCACTGTCGGTCTGCCCACGCAAGTCGGCAATGCCGTACTCGGTCACCACGATATCGCGCAGGTGCCGGGGAATGGTGCAGTGGCCATAGCTCCAGAACAGGTTGGAAGTCACCTCACCCCCCGACTCACGCCAGCTGCGCAGCAGCAGGATCGAGCGCCCACCCTCCAGGGCGTGGCCCTGCGCAACAAAGTTGTACTGCCCGCCCACGCCGCTAAGCACCCGGCCATCTTCCAGCTGGTCGGCCACGCCGGCGCCGAGCAGGGTCATGCCGAACACCGTGTTGACGAAGCGCGCATCGCGGCGCTGGCGGCGCTTGAGGCCTTCCTGCCCGTACAATTCGTTGATGAAACTGATGCGGGTCATGCCGAACCGGGCGCGCTGCTCCAGCGGCATCTCGCGCAAGCGCTGGTAGAACGCCTGCGGGCCGAGGAAGAAACCGCCATGCACCAGCACACCCTGCTCATCCGCCGGGCGGCGCACCACGCCCGCCTCGACCAGCGCCAGCAGGCCGTTGACGAACATCTCGCTGCAACCGTAAAGACCTTGGGCGAAGGCCTCCAGGCCCCCTTCGCGCTCGATCAGCGCCCGCCAGGGGCCGACATCCAGTTCGTCGAGCAAGGCGCGGTAGCCCGCGTTGTCGCCCTGGCGCGCCAGCAATGCCGCCGCCAGTGCATCGCCCATGGCGCCGATGCCGATTTGCAGCGTGCCACCGTCACGCACCAGTGAGCTTGCGTGCAAACCAATGCAGTGATCCTGCGTGGTGACTGGCATGTTGGGGGTAGAAAACAGTCGACGCTGCTCCGCTTCGTCGATCAGCAGGTCGAACGCATCGATCGGCAGTTCGGCATCGCCCGGCATGTACGGTAACTCGCTGTGAACCTGGCCAAGCATGAGGATGGTTTCCCCTGCCGCACGCCGCTTGGCGATCATCGGCTGCAGGTCGAGGGTGATGTCGGGGTTGCAGGCCAGGCTCAGGTGGACGGGCTTCTCGGGCGTGGCAGCGACCAGTTGGGCGACCAGGTTCAGGCCTTTGGCGTTGATGTCACGGGCGGCGTGGCTGTAGTTGCTGCTGATGTAGTCCTGCTGGGCGGTTTCGCTGTGCAGCAGGCTGCCGGGTTGCATGAAGAACTGCTCGACGCGAATGTTCGGCGGCAGGCTGTCGTTGCGCAGGTCGGCGAGGTAGGTGAGTTCTTCATAGTCGGCGAACACGCGCTCGACGAAGGGCTCGAGGAAGCGCCGTTGCAAGCCATCGCCAAGAGCCGGGCGCCCCAGCGACAGCGCGGTGTAGAGGGTCAGCTGGCGCTCAGGCAGGTCGCGGACCCGGGCGTACAGGGCATTGACGAAGGCGTTGGGCTTGCCCAGGCCCAGCGGCAGACCCATGTGGATGTGGGCCGGCAACTTGTCGAGGACGTGCTCGACGGCCTGGTCGATGGAGCAGAGGTGCATCGGGGCCTCCTGAATCATCCATGGGGTCAGGGGTTGGACACGGGCTCAAGCGGGTTGGTTGCTTGTGCCGGCCCTGTCGCGGCCAAAGCCTCTCCTGCAGGGGCCTCACGCGGCGCTGTACCTGTAGCAGCGGCTTTAGCCGCGATAGGGCCGGCACTGGCAGCACAAATACAAAGCCCGCCGGAATAGGCGGGCTTGGTGCAATTCAATGGTGGCTCAGAGCCCGGACATCTTCTTGATGGCCCCTTTCAGGTCATCATCCGAGCAGTCCGCGCAGGTACCCTTGGGCGGCATGGCGTTGATGCCCGTAATGGCCTTGGCCAGAATCCCGTCCAGGCCGCCCTGATGGTCGGCGCGCTCTTTCCATGCGGCGGTATCGCCAATCTTCGGTGCCCCCAGCAAGCCTGACCCGTGGCAGGCGTTGCAGTGCTTGGCAATCACCTCATCCGGGGTCTTGGCCCCACCACCGCCGGCTGCGGCGGCCACTTCCATACCCTTGCATTCCTGGCCCTGCACACACACCTGGCCGACCGGCTCAAGGCGTTTGGCAAGCTCGTCGTTGGTCGCTGCGGTTGCGCTCATTGCCCAAAGGGCGAATACGGCTGCTGGTATGGCCAGCATCTTCTTGATTTGGTTCACGCGAACACCCTCATGGTGGCTAATCACGCCCGCGGCCACGGTAATGCGAGCGTTGAAAAGTATAGCGGGAACCCGGATACCGTGGAACGACCCTACTCGGGAAAGGGGTATTGCCGAAGCAATGCACTGCGCTGGATCAAAAGTTGGAAGGGGTAGCCGCGCTGATCAGCCGCGCAGGCGCGTCGAACGGGTTGCGAAAACGGTGCGGGCGGGTACTTTCGAAGTAATAGCTGTCGCCCGCTTCGAGGATGAAGATCTCGTTGCCCACCACCAGTTCGAGCCTGCCCTCGAGCAGGATGCCGGTTTCTTCACCATCGTGGGTGAGCATCTCGGCACCGGTGTCGGCACCGGGTGGGTAGACTTCGGTAAGGAAGGCGATAGCGCGGTTGGGGTGTGACTTGCCAACCAGCTTCATGGTCACTGCGCCGTCGGAGATGTCGATCAGCTCATGGGCCTTGTAGACGATCTGTGCCGGGCTTTGCGCCTCCAGCTCGACCGAAAAGAATTCGACCATCGACATGGGAATGCCGCTGAGCACCTTGCGCAGCGAGCTGATCGAAGGGCTCACGCTGTTCTTCTCGATCATCGAGATGGTGCTGTTGGTCACCCCCGCGCGCTTGGCGAGTTCCCGCTGGGAAAGGCCCTTGAGCTTGCGGATGGCTTGCAGTCGTTCGCCGACGTCCAAAGCTTGCGCCTCCTGAAACGGTGAGATGGCGGGGTGAATGTGAACGATATCATGGCAATGCCGTTCAGTATTTACAACACACCGCCCCTCAAGCTGGCCGCTTCGGCGCCTTATTCGCCGTGATAGTCCAGCGGCACGCGCCTCAGGTTGCAGAAGATCTGGTAGGGAATGGTACCGGCCTGCGTGGCCACATCACTGGCCAGTACCTGCTTGCCCCACAGCTCGACCGGGCTACCGACGGTGGCTTCGGGCACGTCGGTCAGGTCGATGCAGAGCATGTCCATCGACACGCGGCCAATCAGCTGGCTGCGCTTGCCGGCGACCACCACCGGCGTGCCGGTGGGGGCGTGGCGCGGGTAGCCGTCGGCGTAGCCCATGGCAACCACGCCAACGCGGGTTGGCCGCGGGCTGACGAACTTGGCGCCGTAACCCACTGGTTCCCCGGCAGGCAGCTCGCGCACGCTGATGACGCGTGATTGCAGGGTCATCACCGGCTGCAGGCGTGCGGCCTGGGGCTGGTCGGCTTCGAAGGGGCTGGCGCCATACAGCATGATGCCTGGGCGTACCCAGTCGCTCGGGGCTTGCGGCCAGGCCAGCACACCGGGCGAATTGCGCAGGCTGCATTCGGCAGCCAGGCCTTCGCGGGCGGCGTTGAACACGGCGATCTGCTGCTCGGTGGCATCGGCCTCCGGCTCGTCGGCACGGGCGAAGTGGCTCATCAACACGATGCGCGAAACCTTGCCGCTGGCCAGCAGGCGCTGGTAGGCGTCGTGGTAATCCTTGGGGTGCAGGCCGACGCGGTGCATGCCGCTATCGAGCTTGAGCCAGATGGTCAGTGGCTTGTGTATCTGGGTCTGCTCGATCGCTTCGAGCTGCCACAGCGAATGCACCACACACCACAGGCCGTGCTCGGCGATCAGCGCCAGTTCGCTGGCTTCGAAAAAGCCTTCGAGCAGCAGCACCGGCGCCTTGATGCCGGCAGCGCGCAACTCCAGCGCCTCTTCGATGCAGGCCACAGCAAAACCGTCGGCCTCGGGCTCCAGGGCCAGGGCGCAACGCACGGCACCGTGGCCGTAGGCGTCGGCCTTGACCACGGCAAGGGCCTTGGCACCGGACAGTTCACGGGCCAGGCGGTAGTTGTGGCGGAGGGCTTGCAAGTCGATCAGAGCGCGGGCGGGACGCATGGCGGCTGCCTTATGGTGATTCACAGGTTGAAAACGGTGTCGGGTTCTTCGCGGCTGAAGCCGCTCCTACAGGGATTGCACATACCTGCAGGAGCGGCTTTAGCCGCGAAGAGGCCGGTACAGGCGACCTTACTGCTGGTGGGCAGGCGCGGTCTGACCGTGCTTGGCGACTTCCGGGCTGTTGCCATACCGGGAGATGTCCAGGCCCTCAGCACTGATCTGCGGTTTCTTGCGCGCAATCAGGTCAGCCAGCAGGCGGCCGGAACCGCACGCCATGGTCCAGCCCAACGTACCGTGGCCGGTGTTGAGGAACAGGTTGCGGAACGCAGTGGCACCCACGATCGGCGTACCATCCGGGGTCGCCGGGCGCAGGCCGGTCCAGAAACTGGCCTGGCTGAGGTCGCCGCCGCGAGGATAAAGGTCGTTGACGATCATCTCCAGCGTTTCGCGTCGACGCGGGTTCAGCGACAGGTCAAAGCCGGCGATCTCAGCCATGCCGCCCACACGGATACGGTTGTCGAAACGGGTAATCGCAACCTTGTAGGTCTCGTCAAGAATGGTCGAGGTCGGCGCCATGTCGGCATCGGTGATCGGCACGGTCAGCGAGTAACCCTTGAGCGGATACACCGGGGCCTTGATGCCCAGTGGCTTGAGCATCTGCGGCGAGTAGCTGCCCAGGGCCAGCACGTAGCGGTCTGCGGTTTCAAGTTTGCCATCGATCCATACGCCGTTGATGCGGTCACCGGCGAAGTCCAGGCGCTGGATGTCCTGACCGAAGCGGAATTCCACGCCCAGGTTCACGGCCATTTCGGCGAGCTTGGTGGTGAACAACTGGCAGTCGCCGGTCTGATCGTTGGGCAGGCGCAGGGCGCCGGCAAGGATGTCCTTCACCCCGGCCAGGGCCGGTTCGACACGGGCGATGCCGTCGCGGTCGAGCAACTCATATGGCACCCCGGACTGCTCGAGCACGGCGATGTCCTTGGCCGCAGCGTCTACCTGGGCCTGCGTGCGGAACAGCTGGGTAGTCCCAAGGCTACGGTTTTCGTAGGCAATACCGGTTTCGGCACGCAGTTCGTCGAGGCAGTCACGGCTGTACTCGGACAGGCGCACCATGCGCTCCTTGTTCACCGCGTAGCGGCTGGCGGTGCAGTTGCGCAGCATCTGCGCCATCCACAGGTACTGGTCGACATCACCGGTCAGCTTGATGGCCAGGGGCGCGTGGCGCTCCAGCAGCCACTTGATGGCTTTCAGCGGTACGCCTGGGGCGGCCCAAGGCGAGGCATAGCCGGGCGAGATCTGGCCAGCGTTGGCGAAGCTGGTTTCCAGGGCCACTGCCGGTTGGCGGTCGACCACGGTCACCTCGAAGCCTTGCCGGGCCAGATAATAGGCACTGGCGGTACCGATCACACCGCTACCAAGTACCAATACTCGCATTGTTCATCCCTCGCACGCGGCGCACCGCTATTTTGTTGATATGGCATGGATGCGCGCAGTATAAGAATCTAAGCCCAGTGCATTTCACTATATAAAAGCCTATTATTGGCGAGAATTCTCGGCAAAATCGCCTTTCACGGAGGGGCATCCCCTATGAGAACCCAGCACCAGAGCAAGCGTGAACTGGACAAGATCGACCGTAACATCCTGCGCATCCTGCAGAATGACGGGCGTATTTCCTTCACCGAACTGGGCGAGAAAGTCGGGCTTTCCACCACCCCTTGCACCGAGCGCGTCCGCCGCCTGGAGCGCGAGGGCATCATCATGGGCTACAACGCCCGGCTGAATCCGCAGCACCTCAAGGGCAGCCTGCTGGTGTTCGTGGAAATCAGCCTGGACTACAAGTCCGGCGACACCTTCGAGGAGTTCCGCCGGGCGGTGCTCAAACTGCCTCATGTGCTGGAATGCCACTTGGTATCCGGTGACTTCGACTACCTGGTGAAAGCGCGTATTTCGGAAATGGCCTCGTACCGCAAGCTGCTCGGCGACATCCTGCTGAAACTGCCGCACGTGCGCGAATCGAAGAGCTACATCGTGATGGAAGAGGTGAAGGAGAGCCTCTGCCTGCCAATCCCGGACTGAGGCTAGACCAGCACCTGGCGGGTGCTGGCGATGAACTGGTGAATCAGCTGCTCGGCCTCGGGCTCGATCATCGGGTCCGGGCCACGGCCGCGTGGGCAGGCCATGCGCGGCGTGGTGCCGAACAGTCGGCAGATCATCGGCCGTTCTTCATAGACGGTGCAGCCGCTGGGGCCCAGGTGCACGCAATTCAGGTGCTCCAGCGCGGCATCCTGCTCGGCCTGGGTCTTGCGCGGCAGGCGGGCCATCTCTTCGGACGAGGTGGTGACCGGGCCGCAGCAGTCGTGGCAGCCGGGCTCACATTCGAAGGAAGGAATCAGTTCGCGCAGGAAGTGGATTTTGTGACGGTTGCAGGACATGGCCGGAGAAACACATGAAATTTAAATCAGGCTGAATTATAAGGCCAACTGTCAGGCCTCGGCTTATTCTGCCACTTTCACAACAGCAACAGGACTTCGCCCATGATCCACAGCGCGCAGCACGCCGCTTCCTATTACGCCGCCAGCAGCGCGCCCCACCCGGACCATTCCTTCCTGCAAGGTGAGCACAGCGCAGATGTGTGTATCGTCGGTGGCGGCTATTCGGGGCTGAACACGGCTATCGAACTGGCCGAGCGCGGCTTCTCGGTCATCCTGCTGGAAGCGCGCAAGCTCGGCTGGGGAGCCAGCGGGCGCAATGGCGGCCAGCTGATCCGCGGCGTCGGCCACGGCCTGGAGCAGTTTCTTCCAGTGATCGGCGAGGAAGGCGTACGCAGCATGAAGCTGATGGGCCTGGAAGCCGTGGAGATCGTTCGCGAACGGGTCGAACGTCACGCCATTGCCTGCGACCTGACCTGGGGTTACTGCGACCTGGCCAACAAACCCGACGAGCTGAAAGGCTTTGCCGAGGGTGCAGATGAACTGCGCAGCCTGGGCTACCGCCACGAACTGCGCCTGGTCGGCAAGGACGACATGCATAGCGTGGTGGGCTCCGATCGCTATGTCGGCGGCCTGATCGACATGGGCTCGGGGCACTTGCACCCGCTCAACCTGGCCTTGGGTGAAGCGGCTGTCGCCAGTCGCCTGGGTGTAAAGCTGTTCGAGCAGTCCGAGGTCACGCGCATCGACTACGGCACTGAAGTCCAGGTGCACACCGCTCAGGGCCGGGTGCGCGCCAAGACTCTGGTGCTGTGCTGCAATGCCTACCACAACGACCTCAACCGCGAACTGGGCGGCAAGGTGCTGCCAGCCGGCAGCTACATCATTGCCACCGAGCCGCTCAGCGAAGAACGCGCGCATCAGTTGCTGCCGCAGAACATGGCGGTGTGCGACCAACGCGTGGCGCTGGACTACTATCGCCTGTCGGCCGACCGCCGCCTGCTGTTCGGGGGTGCCTGCCACTATTCCGGACGCGACCCTAAAGACATCGCGGCCTACATGCGGCCGAAGATGCTCAAGGTGTTCCCGCAGCTGGCCGATGTGCGCATCGATTATCAGTGGGGCGGCATGATCGGCATCGGCGCCAACCGTCTGCCACAGGTCGGCCGCCTGGCCAGCCAGCCGAATGTCTATTACGCCCAGGCCTATTCCGGCCACGGCCTGAACGCCACGCACCTGGCCGCACGCCTGCTGGGTGAAGCGATCAGCGGCCAGGAAAGCGGGCGCTTCGACCTGTTCGCCAAGGTGCCGCATGTCACCTTCCCCGGTGGCAAGCACCTGCGCTCGCCGATCCTGGCCCTGGGAATGCTCTGGCATCGCCTGAAAGAGCTGGTCTGAAGGCTGATACATTGCCCCCGTGGGAGCGGGTTCACCCGCGAAGCATGCAACGCGGTGCATGGCACCGGCTTTGCCGGTGTTCGCGGCGGTTCGACGCCTCGATAAACCCGCTGCCACAGAAAGTGCGGCGGCTCAGTCTCTCCAGAAGGGTTTGCGCCCCTCGGTACGTGCCTGTTCCCAGCTCAGCCCGATATCCCGCAGCTGGTCATCG
Source organism: Pseudomonas vlassakiae (assembly GCF_014269035.2). Lineage (GTDB taxonomy): Bacteria > Pseudomonadota > Gammaproteobacteria > Pseudomonadales > Pseudomonadaceae > Aquipseudomonas > Aquipseudomonas vlassakiae. Next base: position 278,060 of record NZ_JABWRP020000003.1, on the reverse strand, counting down.
TCCAGCTGCAGCAGGGCCCGGCGGGTGTGCCAGCGATGCAGCATCAGCCCCCAACGCCCGAGCCCTTCCGGTGCGTTGAACACCTTGGTCTGCTGCCCGGCGTCCAGTTCCTTGGCCAACAGTTGCAAGCGCACATCGCTCATGCCCCCCATCGCTGCTCTCTCCCATTCAGTGTGTAACCGTGGAGAAAGCATGCGCGACGACAGGCCCGACAATACAGATCCAATACGGGCTTATTATTCCCATACAGCATTGGTCCTCTGACGCCTGAATGCTGTATTTTCGACGCAACTGTACTGGTCGCTTTCTACAAGAAGCGTAGGAGTATGCCTTGACCCTCTACTTGAACCTCGCCGAACTGCTCGGTGCGCGCATCGAACAGGGCCTCTACCGCCCCGGCCAGCGCCTGCCATCGGTACGCGCCCTGAGCGTGGAGCACGGGGTCAGCCTGAGCACCGTACAGCAGGCCTACCGCATGCTCGAAGACAGCGGCATGGTTTCGCCACGGCCCAAGTCCGGCTACTTCGTCAGCGACCATCGCCACCTCCCTGCCCTGCCCGCCGTCAGCCGCCCGGCCCAACGCCCGGTGGATATCTCGCAATGGGAACAGGTGCTCGAACTGGTGCGCAGTACCCCGCGTCCGGACATCATTCAGCTCGGTCGCGGCATGCCCGACATCGACAGCCCGACCCTCAAGCCGCTGCTGCGCAGCCTCGCTCAACTGAGCCGGCGCCAGGACATGCCGGGCCTGTACTACGACAACATCCATGGCAACCTGGCCCTGCGCGAGCAGATCGCCCGGCTGACGCTCGACTCCGGCTGCCGCCTGAGCCCGGCCGACCTGGTGGTGACCACCGGCTGCCACGAGGCGCTGTCGTGCAGCATCCGCGCAGTGTGCGAGCCAGGCGATATCGTGGCGGTCGACTCGCCAAGCTTCCACGGCGCCATGCAGACCCTCAAGGGCCTGGGCATGAAGGCCCTGGAAATTCCTACCGACCCGGTCACCGGCATCAGCCTTGAAGCCCTGGAGCTGGCGCTTGAACAATGGCCGATCAAGCTCATCCAGATCACCCCCAGCTGCAACAACCCGCTTGGCTACATCATGCCCGAAGCACGCAAGAAAGCCCTGCTGAGCCTGGCCCAGCGCTACGATGTGGCGATCCTGGAAGACGACGTGTATGGCGACCTGGCCTACACCTACCCGCGCCCGCGCACCCTCAAGTCGTTCGACGACGACGGCCGCGTGCTGCTGTGCAGTTCGTTCTCCAAGACCCTCGCCCCAGGCCTGCGCATCGGCTGGGTCGCCCCCGGCCGTTATCTGGAGCGGGTGCTGCACATGAAGTACATCAGCACTGGCAGCACCGCCAGCCAGCCGCAACTGGCGATCGCCGACTTCATTGCCGCCGGCCACTACCAGCCCCATGTGCGACGCATGCGCAGCCAGTACCAGCGTGGTCGCGACCTGATGAGCGACTGGGTAACCTGTCATTTCCCGGCCGGCACCCGGGTCAGCCGACCGCAGGGCGGCTTCATGCTGTGGGTGGAATTGCCTGAACATTTCGATACGCTGCGGCTGAACCGCGCTTTACTGGAGCAGGGTGTGCAGATTGCCGTGGGCAGCATCTTCTCGGCCTCGGGCAAGTTCCGCCATTGCCTGCGCATGAATTTCGCCGCTCGGCCAACGCCGCAGATCGAAGCGGCCGTGCGCAAGGTCGGTGAAACCGCCCTTCGTCTACTGGCTGAAGATAACGCCGAGGCGTAACTTTGCGCCGCCTTTGGTAGTCCAACCCCTTAGCGCTTTGCCGTACAGGACGATACCCCCTTGAGACTCCAGCGAGCCTTGCCTCTGCTGCTGGTGCTGCTGCTCGGCCTCAACGGCTGTGCCAGTATCGGCACGCCCCGCGAAACCAGCCAGGCACTGCCGGCCAGCGAATCGGCCTTCGGCCGCTCGGTACTACGCCAGGCCGCGCCCTATGAGGGGCGCTCGGGCTTTCGCCTGTTGCCCAACAGCAACGAGGCATTTCGCGCCCGCGCCGAGTTGATCCGCAACGCGCAGGCGAGCATCGACCTGCAGTACTACATCGTTCACGATGGCCTGAGCACCCGCGCCCTGGTGCACGAACTGCTGCGTGCAGCCGACCGCGGCGTGCGCGTGCGCATCCTGCTCGACGACACCACCAGCGATGGCCTGGACACCATCATGGGCACCCTCGATGCCCACCCGAACATCCAGATCCGCGTGTTCAACCCCTTGCACCTGGGGCGCAGCACCGGCGCGACGCGGGCAGTCGGCCGCCTGTTCAACCTGTCGCGCCAGCACCGGCGCATGCACAACAAGTTGTTCCTGGTGGACAACAGCATGGCCATCGTCGGCGGGCGCAACCTGGGTGACGAGTACTTCGATGCCGAACCCAACCTCAATTTCACCGACATCGACCTGCTCGGCGTCGGCCCGGTGGCCGAGCAATTGGGGCACAGCTTCGACCAGTACTGGAACAGCGCCCTGAGCCGGCCGATCACCGATTTCCTCTGGCAGGCACCGGATGCCGACGACCTGCGCGCCAGCCGCCAGCGCCTGGAAGTGTCCCTGGCCCAGGCGCGGGTAGAGCGCAAGGCCCTGTACGACCGGCTCATGTCCTACCAGTCGCAACCGCGCCTGGATGTATGGCGCAACGAACTGATCTGGGCCCACGCCCAAGCGCTGTGGGATGCCCCGAGCAAGGTGCTGGCCGATGATGAGCCGGACCCACAGTTGCTGATGAGCCAGCAGCTGGCACCGGACCTGGCCAGCGTGCAGCACGAGCTGATCCTGATGTCGGCCTATTTCGTACCGGGCGAGCCGGGCCTGCTGTACCTGACCGGCCGGGCCGACGCCGGCGCTTCGGTGAAGTTGCTGACCAACTCGCTGGAGGCCACCGATGTGCCGGCTGTTCATGGCGGCTATGCGCCCTATCGCCGCGCGCTGCTCGAACACGGCGTGCAGCTGTTCGAACTGCGTCGTCAGCCGGGCGACCCGACACCTGCGCGCCTGAGCTTCCACGGCAGCAGTTCGGATTCGAGTTTGCACACCAAGGCCATCGTGTTCGACCGGCGCAAGACCTTCATCGGCTCGTTCAACTTCGACCCGCGTTCAGTGCTTTGGAACACCGAGGTCGGCGTGCTGGTGGACAGCCCGGAGCTGGCTGAATACACCCGTGAACTGGCCCAGCAGGGCATGGCACCGGCTTTGAGCTATCAGGTCAAGCTGGTGGGTGACGAACTGGTCTGGGTGACCGAGGACAATGGCCAACGGCACATGCTGACCTCCGAGCCGGGTGGCCTCTGGCGGCGCTTCAATGCCTGGATCAGCAAGGCCGTCGGCCTGGAGAAGATGCTGTAGGCTCAGGCCGAGGCTGGCTCGAACGCACCGCGCCTGCGGGTCAGCACTACCAGGCCGGCGGCCCCTGCCGCCATCAGCCACAGCAGCGCATGGCCGCTGATCCACTGGCTGCCCGCACCTGCCAGCAATGGCCCGAGCAGGCATCCGATTCCCCACAGCTGCGCCACATGAGCATTGGCCCGCACCAGCGCATCATCGCGGTAACGCTCACCGATCAAGATCAGCGACAAGGTGAACAAGCCACCGGCGCTAGCGCCGAACAGTACCCACAGGGGCCAGATCGCCAACGTCTCCAGCAGCAACGGAATCGCCAGGCTGGTAACCATCAGGGTCACGGCACAACCGGTGAACAGGGCCTGCCGCGACATGTGGTCCGCCAGTGCCCCGATCGGCAGCTGCAGCACGGCATCGCCTACTACCACGGTGCTGACCATGAACAAGGCAATTTCGGTAGTGAAGCCCTGCTGAAGGCAATACACCGGCAACAGCGTCAGAATCATCGCCTCGAAAGCGGCGAACAAGGCAACAGCCCAGGCGATCACCGGCAAACGCCGGCAGAAGGCGAACAGGTCGCCGAAGGTTACGCTGCATGCTTCGGTGCTCGGTGCCCCACCCCGGCCCAACAACAGTAATGGCGCCAACAGCAACAGGCTGGTCGCAGCCCAGAAGCCGAAGTCATCGTCGGAACCCAGGAAGCCCAGCACCAGAGGCCCGGCCAGCTGGCTCAAGGCGTAGCTGCTGCCGTACAAGGCCACCAGGCGGCCGCGCCATTGCTCGACTACCAACTGGTTGATCCAACTTTCACCGAGGATGAACACCACGGTCAGCGACATGCCGATCAGCAAACGCAGGGCCAGCCACAACGGGTAGCTCGGCAGCAGCGCCACCAGGCCAATGGACAACGCCCCTCCCCACAGGCACAGGCGCATCGCCGAGGGTACGCCGACCCAGCCTGCCAGGCGGCTGGCCAGGCTGGCCCCGAGCAGCACGCCCAGCGCCGGCATCGCCGCCATCACACCGATGGCGAACCCGCCGTAGCCCCAGGCCTCAAGGCGCAGGGACACCAGCGGCATGCTCACACCGAGCGCGAGCCCGACACTGAGCACCGACGCCAGCACGGCAAAATAGGTTCCCCAACGCATTGCAGCCTCCCAGGCAAAATTCTTGAATGGCAGAAACGACGAAGCCGGGGCGGTATGAGCCGCCCCGGCTATGGTTGGGGCCGCCAAGCGGCCCCCACTGGAATTACAGCTTGATCCAGGTCGCTTTCAGCTCGGTGTACTTCTCCAGCGCGTGCAGCGACTTGTCACGGCCGTTGCCCGACTGCTTGAAGCCGCCGAACGGTGCAGTCATGTCGCCGCCGTCGTACTGGTTGACCCAGACGCTGCCAGCGCGCACGGCACGGGCGGTCTTGTGGGCCTTGGAGATGTCCGAGGTCCAGATGCCGGCGGCCAGGCCATACGGGGTGTCGTTGGCGATGGCGATGGCTTCTTCGGCGGTGTCGAAGGCGATCACCGACAGCACCGGGCCGAAGATTTCTTCCTGGGCGATGCGCATGGCGTTGGTCACGCCGTCGAAGATGGTCGGCTCGACGTAGGTGCCACCGGTCTCTTCCAGGGTGCGCTTGCCACCGGCCAGCAGCTTGGCGCCGTCCTTGTGGCCGGCGTCGATGTACGACAGCACGGTGTTCATCTGCTGGGTGTCCACCAGAGCACCGACGGTGGTCTGTGGGTCCAGCGGGTTGCCTGGTTTCCAGCCCTTGAGGGCCTCGACCACCATTGGCAGGAACTTGTCCTTGATCGAGCGCTCGACCAGCAGACGGGAACCGGCGGTGCACACTTCGCCCTGGTTGAAGGCGATGGCGCTGGCGGCCGCTTCAGCGGCGGCTTGCAGGTCCGGAGCGTCGGCGAAGACGATGTTCGGGCTCTTGCCACCGGCTTCCAGCCAGATGCGCTTCATGTTCGACTCGCCCGCATAGACCATCAGCTGCTTGGCGATCTTGGTGGAGCCGGTGAACACCAGGGTGTCGACGTCCATGTGCAGTGCCAGGGCCTTGCCCACGGTGTGGCCATAGCCTGGCAGCACGTTCAGCACACCCGCCGGGATGCCGGCTTCGATCGCCAGCTGAGCGATGCGGATGGCGGTCAGTGGGGACTTTTCGGACGGCTTGAGCACTACCGAGTTACCGGTGGCGAGTGCCGGGCCGAGTTTCCAGCACGCCATCAGCAGCGGGAAGTTCCACGGTACGATGGCGCCGACCACGCCAACCGGCTCACGGGTAACCAGGCCGAGCTGGTCGTGTGGGGTCGGGGCGACTTCGTCGTAGACTTTGTCGATGGCTTCGGCAGTCCAGTGAATGGCTTGCGCCGCACCCGGGATATCGATGCTGGAGGAGTCACTGATCGGCTTTCCCATGTCCAGGGTTTCCAGCAGCGCCAGCTCCTCGACGTTTTTACGCAACAGGTCGGCGAAGCGGATCAGCGTGGCCTTGCGCTTGGCCGGGGCCAGTTGCGACCAGACGCCGGAATCGAAGGTGGCACGGGCGTTTTCCACGGCGCGGTTGGCGTCGGCCAGGTCGCAGCTGGCAACCTTGGCCAGGAAGCGTCCGTCGACCGGGCTCAGGCAGTCGAATGTTTCACCGGATGCGGCGTCGGTGTATTCGCCGTTGATGAAGGCACGGCCTTCGATCTTCAGTTGCTGGGCACGTTGTTCCCAATCCGCACGGGTCAGGGTGGTCATACGAAACTCCTCCTCTTGTTTAGGTGCAACGCCGCACTGAGGACTCACAGGCGTTGTCAGAATTCTGGCCGGGCGACGAACGCACACTGGCAAGCGATACCCTAAACCAGGCTGGGTAAAGTATCAATATATTTGACACGAACGGCCTAAAAGCCTACTGATGTGCATTTTATTAAACAACAAAAGGAGCCGCACCATGAGCATCGACAGCATCATCGACTTCGCCCAGGTTCTCACCGAGGCCGAACGCTACCGCCCAGCCGCGGAAAAAATCCTCAAAGGCGAGCCGGACCAGGCTGTCTACAACCATTATTCCAGCCCATGCGGGCAGTTCGCCGCGGGCGTCTGGGAAGGTGAAATCGGGCAATGGACGGTGAGCTACACCGAACATGAATATTGCGAGATCGTGCAGGGCGTCTCGGTACTGCGCGACCAGGACGGCGGGGCCAAGACCCTGCGTGCCGGTGACCGGTTCGTCATCCCGGCAGGCTTCAAGGGCACCTGGGAAGTACTGGAACCGTGCCGCAAGATCTACGTGATGTTCGAGCAGAAGTAATTATGTAGCGCAGCCGGTTTGCAGGCCTGCAGGAGGATGACCCAGCCCACATCGGCCATCCTCACATCAATGGAAATCGCACATGAACAACGACGAAATCCTGCAAACCCTCGCCCATCTGATCGGCACCCGTTACGAACCATCGGTCAAGCACATCATTACCCAGTTAACCGGTCGTCCTCGTGTCGTGGGGCCCAACGAGATCAGCACCCGCGAATACGACATCACCCGGATTCACATCAATACCGATGCAAACCAGTTGATCCAGGGTTTTACCTTCAACTGACCCCACCGCAGGCATAAAAAAACCCGCGTCCTTTCGGATGCGGGTTTTTTTCAGGTCGCCGATCAATTACTTGATCTTGGCTTCCTTGTACACCACGTGCTTGCGAACAACCGGATCGTATTTCTTGATCTCGATTTTGTCCGGGGTGGTGCGCTTGTTCTTGTCGGTGGTGTAGAAGTGGCCGGTACCGGCACTCGAAACCAGACGAATCAATTCACGCATGATGTTCTCCCTTAAACCTTGGCGCCAGCTTTACGGATATCAACCAGAACGGCGTCGATGCCGCGCTTGTCGATGATACGCATGCCTTTGGCGGATACACGCAGACGCACGAAACGCTTCTCGGACTCAACCCAGAAACGGTGGTGCTGCAGGTTCGGCAGGAAACGACGACGGGTTTTGTTGTTTGCGTGGGAAATGTTGTTCCCGGTTACTGGACCCTTACCAGTAACTTGACAGACTCTCGACATGACTCAGCCCTCTAAAACCTCATGCCCAACCCGGCATGGGTTGGCCGCTTAATCTCTCAGTCTTTGGCGCCAGGCGCCGTGATTCTGGAGGTCTTATCGACCGGATCCGCTGATGCGACAGGCCGAGCCCCTAGAAAAGAGCGCTGCTTTATACCAGAAAGACTACGCCGCAACAACAGGAGATGAGCATCCTGCTGCCACGAATTGTGCGCGAGCAGCATAACGACTCGCTCGCCCCGCTGTCGACCGCTCGTCGCCAAGCGCCTGAAAAAGAGGGTGGTCATTTCCTTTTACGCACACTAGGGTAGGACATTTCCAGACTGCGCCGGCAGATGGGCCATCGATCAGCCAAGGAGCCACCATGCGTGCTGCCGCCCTTTCCTTATTGTTCACATCCCTGTTCGCCGCAGGCGTTGCCCAGGCCGCCCCGCTTAGCGTCTGCACCGAGGCCAGCCCCGAAGGCTTCGACGTGGTCCAGTACAACTCGCTGACCACCACCAACGCTTCGGCCGATGTGCTGATGAACCGCCTGGTCGAGTTTGACGCGGGCCAGGGCAAGGTGGTGCCGAGCCTGGCGCAGAGCTGGACGGTGTCGGCCGATGGCCTGACCTACGATTTCACGCTGCGCGCCGGGGTGAAATTCCACACTACGCCGTACTTCAAGCCCACCCGTGAACTGAACGCCGACGACGTGCTGTTCAGCTTCCAGCGCATGCTCTACCCCGCCCACGCCTGGCACAAGACCGCCCCGGGCGGCTATCCACATGCCCAGTCGCTGCAACTGGGCAGCCTGATCAAGACGATCGAGGCGCCCGAGCCGAACACTGTGCGCTTCACCCTGACCCACGCCGACGCGACCTTCCTGGCCACCCTGAGCATGGGCTTCGCCTCGATCTACTCGGCCGAGTACGCCGACAAGCTGATGAAGGACGGCACCCCGGAAAAGCTCAACAGCCAACCGATCGGCACCGGCCCGTTCGTTTTCCAGCGCTTCCAGAAGGACGCAGTGGTGCGTTATCGCGCCAACCCGGATTACTTCGACGGCAAGCCGGCAGTCGACCCGCTGATCTTCGCCATCACCACCGACGCCAACGTGCGCCTGCAAAAGCTCAAGCGCAACGAATGCCAGGTAGCCCTTTCGCCCAAGCCAGTGGACATCGCCGAGGCCGGCAAGGACGGCAACCTCAAGGTCGCCACCACCCCGGCATTCATGACCGCCTTTGTCGCCATCAACAGCGAACACCCTCCGCTGGACAAGCCTGAGGTGCGCCAGGCGATCAACCTGGCGTTCGACAAGCAGGCCTACCTCAAGGCCGTATTCGAAGACACCGCCACCGCTGCCAACGGCCCCTACCCGCCCAACACCTGGAGCTACGCCAAGGACCTGCCCGGCTATCCGTTGAACCTGAACAAAGCCAAGGCACTGCTGGCCAAGGCTGGCCTGGCCGATGGTTTCAGCACCACCCTCTGGACCCGTCCGTCGGGCAGCCTGCTCAACCCCAACCCAAGCCTGGGTGCACAGATGCTCCAGGCGGACCTGGCGAAGATCGGCATCAAGGCCGAGATCCGCGTGATCGAGTGGGGCGAGCTGATCCGCCGGGCCAAGGCAGGCGAACACGACCTGCTGTTCATGGGCTGGGCTGGCGACAACGGCGACCCAGACAACTTCCTCAGCCCGCAGTTTTCTTGCGCGGCGGTGCAATCGGGGACCAACTTCGCCCGCTTCTGCGACAACCGCCTGGACCAGCTGATCAGTGCCGGGCGCACCACCAACGACCAGAGCGTGCGTAGTCGCCTGTACCAGCAGGCGCAGACCTTGATCCAGCAGCAGGCGCTGTGGCTGCCATTGGCGCACCCGACGGCGGCGACGCTGTTGCGCCAAGGGGTCGAGGGTTATCAGGTGAGCCCGTTCGGGCGGCTGGATTTCAGCAAGGTTTCTGTGACGCGGTAAGTTTTTTGGGGCCCGCCTTGAAAGATTTTGCGCCTGTGAGATCGAGCGCCGCTCGATCTCACAGGCGCCAAACCCCTCAAGACAGGCGCCTTGCAGCCCTGACCGTATTACCCCGCCTAAGCCACAATCCACCCATGCTCGACCATCGACAACGGCTCCCCGTCGCCAATGATGATGTGATCCAGCACCCGCACATCAATCAACCCCAACCCCCGCTTCAGCGACAGTGTCAGGTGCAGATCATCCTGGCTAGGCTCGCAGTTGCCCGAGGGATGGTTATGGCACAGGATCAGCGCCGCCGCATTGTGTTGCAGCGCCCGACGTACCACTTCTCGCGGATAGACGCTCGCCCGGTCTATCGTGCCCCTGAACAGGATCTCGAACGCCAATGGCCGGTGCTTGGAATCCAGAAACAGGCAGCCGAACACCTCGCTCACCTCATGCCTCAGCATGGATTTCAGATAGCGTCGCACTGCCGCCGGGCTGTCCATTGCCGACTCTCGCTCAATGGTCGTGGCAAGGTGCCTGCGCCCAATCTCCAGCAATGCCTGCAATTGGCCGTACCGCACCGGCCCCAGGCCGAGTTCGCCGACAAAGGCGTCCCGCTCGGCTTCCAGCAACTGCCGCAAGCCACCGAACTTCACCAACAACCGTCGCGCCAACTCCACGACATTGCACCCGCGCACGCCAGAGCCGAGAAATACGGCAAGCAATTCCGCATCGGTCAAGCTCCCGGCCCCACGCTGCAACAACTTCTCCCTCGGCCGCTCTTCTGACGGCCATTCCCTGATATTCATTCCCGCTCCCTACCCGTGCTGCGGCCCGTTTCGGCCCTGTGTTAATCTATTTCGCCTCGTACATGCGACGTTCTGCCGCAGGCATGTTCAAACGTCGCCGCCCGCTCTCACTGGAAAAAGGCAAGCCTATGCAGCGGCTGTATCGCAAGCGCATCGTTCTCGGCGTCGGAGGTGGCATTGCCGCCTACAAAAGTGCCGAACTGATTCGCCGACTCCTGGAGCACGGCGCGCAGGTGCGCGTCGTCATGACCCGTGGTGGTGCCGAATTCATCACCCCGCTGACCCTGCAGGCGCTGTCCGGCCACCCGGTGCACATGGATCTGCTCGACCCTGCCGCCGAAGCGGCCATGGGCCACATCGAACTGGCCAAATGGGCCGACCTGGTACTGATTGCCCCGGCCACTGCCGACCTCATGGCGCGCCTGGCCCAAGGCATGGCCGACGACCTGCTGACCACCCTGGTGCTGGCGACCGACGCCACCGTGGCCGTGGCCCCAGCGATGAACCAGGCGATGTGGCGCGACCCGGCCACCCAGGCCAACCTCGACCTGCTCAAGAGCCGCGGTATCCAGGTGTTCGGCCCGGCCTCCGGCAGCCAGGCCTGTGGCGACGTGGGCCTGGGCCGCATGCTCGAAGCCACCGACCTGGCCTGGTGCGCCGCCGAAAGCTTCAAGCGCCAGGCGCTGACCGGCAAACACGTGCTGATTACCGCCGGCCCGACCCAGGAAAACATCGACCCGGTGCGCTACATCACCAATCATAGCTCTGGCAAGATGGGCTTCGCCCTGGCCGAGGCGGCCGCCGAAGCCGGTGCTCGGGTGACCCTCGTTACGGGCCCTGTGCACCTGCAGACCCCCGACCGCGTGCAGCGTATCGACGTGGTCAGCGCACGGGACATGCTTGCGGCCTGTGAAGCGGCCATGCCGTGCGACCTGTTCATCGCTTCCGCAGCAGTCGCGGACTACCGTCCAGAAGTAGTCGCCCCGCAAAAGCTCAAGAAAGATCCTACGACCGGCGACGGCATGCTGCTGCAGATGGTGCGCAATCCCGATATCCTTGCCACCCTCGCTGGCCGCGCCGACCGCCCGTTCAGCGTCGGCTTCGCCGCCGAGACCGAACACTTGCTCGATTACGCCACGCGCAAGCTCAAGGACAAGAACCTCGACCTGATCGTCGCCAATGATGTGGCCAACCCCAGCATCGGCTTCAACAGCGAGGAGAACGCCCTGACCGTGATCGACCGCCAGCAGCATCAGACCCTCTTCGCGCAGACCAGCAAAGGCAAGATCGCCCGGCAACTGGTCGCGTTCATCGCCGAACGGCTCAATCAGGTTCAATAAGTTACATGCACGCTCTTCAAGCCAAGATCCTCGACCCACGCCTGGGCAGCGAATTCCCGCTGCCGCAATACGCTACCCCAGGTTCCGCCGGCCTCGACCTGCGCGCCTTGCTGAAAGAGGACACGGTCCTCGAGCCGGGCCAAACCGTGCTGATCCCGACCGGCCTGTCGATCTACATCGGCGACCCGGGCCTGGCGGCCATGATCCTGCCCCGCTCGGGCCTGGGCCATAAACACGGCATCGTGCTCGGCAACCTGGTCGGCCTGATCGACTCGGACTACCAGGGCGAGCTGATGGTGTCGTGCTGGAACCGTGGCAACACGCCGTTCACCATCGCTGTCGGCGAGCGCATTGCACAGCTTGTCCTGGTTCCTGTGGTACAAGCGCATTTCGACATCGTCGAGCGCTTCGACGAGAGCCAGCGTGGCGCAGGCGGCTTCGGCCATTCCGGTAGCCACTGAGCCAAGCAACGACCGTTCAGGCCAAGGATGGCGAACTCTCTGGCGAATCCATCGTCCAAGCGTTCAGTTTGCGCCTGCCCAGAAAGCCTCTGACTAATGGAGTTTCCCGAGATGAACGACATGGCCCACCTGGCACCCGCCGCACTGCCAGACAGCATTTTCCGCGCTTATGACATCCGTGGCGTGGTCGGCAAGACCCTGCACGGCGAAACCGCCTACTGGATCGGCCGCGCCATCGGCGCCCAGACCATTGCCCAGGGCGAACCGCAGATTTCCGTTGGCCGCGATGGCCGCCTGTCCGGCCCGATGCTGGTCGAACAGCTGATCAAAGGCCTGGTCGATGCCGGTTGCCAGGTCAGCGACGTCGGCCTGGTGCCGACCCCAGCCCTGTACTACGCCGCCAACGTGCTGGCCGGCAAATCGGGCGTGATGCTCACCGGTAGCCACAACCCGTCGGACTACAACGGCTTCAAGATCGTCATCGCTGGCGACACGCTGGCCAACGAGCAGATCCAGGCCCTGCTGACCCGCCTGAAGACCAACGACGTGCCACGCGGCGAAGGCAGCGTGCAGAAGGTCGAGATCCTCGATCGCTACTTCCAGCAGATCGTCGACGACGTGAAGCTGGCGAAGAAGCTCAAGGTCGTGGTCGACTGCGGCAACGGCGCCGCCGGCGTGGTGGCGCCGCAGCTGATCGAGGCCCTGGGCTGCGAGGTCATCCCGCTGTTCTGTGAGGTGGACGGCAACTTCCCCAACCACCACCCGGACCCGGGCAAGCCGGAAAACCTCGAAGACCTGATCGCCAAGGTCAAGGAAACCGGTGCCGACATTGGCCTGGCCTTCGACGGCGACGGCGACCGCGTGGGCGTGGTGACCAATACCGGCAATATCGTCTACCCCGATCGCCTGCTGATGCTGTTCGCCCTGGACGTGCTGGAACGCAACCCAGGTGCCGAGATCATCTTCGACGTCAAATGCACCCGCCGCCTGACCCCGCTGATCGAACAGCACGGTGGCCGCGCCCTGATGTGGAAGACCGGCCACTCGCTGATCAAGAAGAAGATGAAACAGACCGGCTCGCTGCTGGCCGGCGAGATGAGCGGGCACATCTTCATCAAGGAGCGTTGGTACGGTTTCGACGACGGCATCTACAGCGCCGCGCGCCTGCTGGAGATCCTCAGCAAGGCCTCGCAGAGCGCCGAAGCGCTGTTCGCTGCCTTCCCGAACGATATTTCCACGCCGGAAATCAATATTGATGTGACCGACGAGGGTAAATTCAGCATCATTGATGCACTGCAACGCGACGCCGACTGGGGCGAAGCCAACCTGACCACCATCGACGGTGTGCGGGTCGACTACGCCAGCGGCTGGGGCCTGGTCCGCGCATCCAACACCACGCCGGTGCTGGTGCTGCGTTTCGAGGCTGAAAGCGCCGCCGAGTTGCAACGTATCAAGGATGTTTTCCGTGCCCAGTTGCTGCGGGTAGCCCCTGAGTTGCAACTGCCGTTCTGACCGACTATCTGTTCCTTACAGGAGCCCTGCATGACCCTCGATCGCGATGCCGCTTCCCATGTAGCCGAGGTTTTGTCCGAAGCACTGCCTTACATCCGCCGCTTTGTCGGCAAGACCTTGGTGATCAAGTACGGCGGCAACGCGATGGAGAGCGAAGAGCTCAAGACCGGCTTTGCCCGGGACATCGTGCTGATGAAGGCCGTGGGCATCAACCCTGTGGTCGTGCACGGTGGCGGCCCGCAGATCGGCGACCTGCTCAAGCGCCTGTCGATCGAGAGCCACTTCATCGATGGCATGCGCGTCACCGACGCCGCGACCATGGACGTGGTGGAAATGGTCCTCGGCGGCCAGGTCAACAAGGACATCGTCAACCTGATCAACCGCCATGGCGGCAGCGCCATCGGCCTGACCGGCAAGGACGCAGAGCTGATTCGTGCGAAGAAGCTCACCGTCAGCCGCCAGACCCCTGAGATGACCCAGCCGGAAATCATCGACATCGGTCACGTCGGCGAAGTGGTGAGCGTCAACACCGACCTGCTGAACATGCTGGTCAAAGGTGACTTCATCCCGGTGATCGCGCCAATCGGCGTGGGTGCCAATGGTGAGTCGTACAACATCAACGCCGACCTCGTGGCAGGCAAGGTTGCCGAAGCACTGAAGGCTGAAAAGCTGATGCTGCTGACCAACATCGCCGGCCTGATGGACAAGCAGGGCCAGGTCCTGACCGGCCTGACCACCGAGCAGGTCAACGAACTGATCGCCGACGGCACCATCTACGGCGGCATGCTGCCGAAGATCAAGTGCGCGCTGGATGCAGTGCAAGGCGGCGTGAACAGCTCGCACATCATCGACGGCCGCGTACCAAACGCGGTGCTGCTGGAGATCTTCACCGACAGCGGCGTGGGCACCCTGATCACCAACCGCAAGCGTCACTGAAGCTTCTGTAATACCGGGCGGGGCAAGCCGGCCCCCATGCTGCCAGATGGCGCGTGGGGGTGGGCTTGCCCCGCTCTGCATTCATCGCGGCACAGGCAGATGGATGGCTGACGGCCTGTCATCTTCGCGTTTACACCTCAAGATTTCCGACCGGCAGCCGAGACAACGTGGCAGATCATTGCAAATTGCCACTATTCATCTGGAGTACACGCGTGAAATACGCATCACAAGGACTCGTGCTGGCAGCCGCCCTGGCTGTCGGGTCCATTGCCGGCTGTGCCACCGAAACGTCCACTGCTGTTGCCGTGCAGCAGGTCGAAAGCGTCAGCCGCCCCTACAGCGGTGTGCGTGCGCCGATTGCCGTGGGCAAGTTCGACAACCGTTCCAGCTACATGCGCGGCATCTTCTCCGATGGGGTCGACCGCCTCGGTGGCCAGGCCAAGACCATCCTGATCACCCACCTGCAGCAGACTAACCGCTTCAACGTACTCGACCGAGACAACATGAGCGAGATCCAGCAGGAAGCGGCGATCAAGGGCCAGGCCCAGCGCCTGAAAGGCGCCGATTTCGTGGTGACCGGCGACGTCACCGAATTCGGCCGCAAGGAAGTCGGCGACCACCAGCTGTTCGGCATTCTCGGCCGCGGCAAGACCCAGATCGCCTACGCCAAGGTGGCGCTGAACATCGTCAACATCAGCACATCGGAGGTGGTCTACTCGAGCCAGGGCGCCGGTGAATACGCTTTGTCCAATCGCGAGGTCATCGGTTTCGGCGGCACCGCCAGCTACGACTCGACGCTCAACGGCAAGGTTCTCGACCTGGCCATGCGCGAAGCCGTGAACAAGCTGGTCAACGCCGTCGAAAGCGGTCAGTGGAACCCCAAGGCGCAGTAACCGACTTTTCCCAGGAAGGACACCTCAATGACTATTACCCTCCCGGCCTTGCGCAGCGGCGCGGGCCTCGTGCTGGGCGGCTTGCTGCTGGCCGGCTGCAGCGGCCCGAAGACCCTGTACCAGTGGGAAAGCTACCAGCCCCAGGTGTACGGCTACCTCAAAGGCGACGCGAAAGAAGAACAGGTCATCGCCCTAGAGCGCGACCTGGAGAAAATCAAGGCCAAGAATGGCGCCGTGCCGCCGGGCTACCACGCACAGCTCGGCCTGCTGTACTCAAGCCTCGGCAAGGATGACCAGATGATCCAGCAGTTCCGCACCGAGAAGGCCCTGTTCCCGGAATCGGCTGCCTACATGGACTTCCTGATGAGCAACGCCAGCAAAGGGACCCAGCAATGATCAAGCGCCTCACCCAACTGCTGGTCGGCGCCTGCATGCTGGCCCTGTTCGCCGGTTGCGCCGAGCGCAAGACCATCGATTACTCGGCGTACAAGCAGAGCCGGCCGAAGTCGATCCTGATCCTGCCGCCGCTGAACAACTCACCGGACGTCAAGGCGACCTACAGCATGCTGTCGCAGGTCACCTACCCGCTGGCCGAAGCCGGCTATTACGTGATGCCAGTGGCGCTGGTCGACGAAACCTTCCGCCAGAACGGTCTGACCACCCCGGCCGACATCCATCAACTGCCGACCACCAAGCTGCACGAGATCTTCGGCGCCGACGCCGGGCTATACGTAACCGTGTCCGACTACGGCACCCGTTACATGGTGCTGAGCAGTGCGACCATCGTCACCGCCAGCGCCAAGCTGGTCGACCTGAAGACCGGCACCACCCTGTGGACCGGCACTGCCACGGCCTCCAGCCAGGAGAACCAGCAAAACCAGGGCGGCATCATCGGCATGCTGATCACTGCCGCGGTCAACCAGATCATCAGCAGCGTGCAGGATGATGCGGGCTACCCGATTGCTGGCATGACCAGCGCGCGGCTGCTGACGCCGTATGCCAATGGCGGCATTCTCTACGGGCCGCGGTCGCCCAGGTACGGCACCGACTGAGTCCCCCCGGCCAAGGGCCGGGGCAGCGGCACAAAAAAAGGCGACCCTCCAGGAAGGTCGCCTTTTTCATTGCCGAGCGGGGATCAGATCCCGTATTGCGCCCGGTAAGCCTCGACAGCCGGCAGATGCTGCTTGAGCTGCGGGTCGTCCGCCAGGAACTCCAGCACCTGGGTCAGCGAAACGATGCTGACCACCGGGATACCAAAGTCGCGCTCCACTTCCTGGATCGCCGACAGCTCGCCATTGCCGCGCTCTTCACGGTTCAGCGCGATCAATACGCCAGCGGCCTTGGCCTGCTGGGCGTTGATGATCTGCATGACTTCGCGGATGGCGGTACCGGCAGTGATCACATCGTCGATGATCAGCACGTCACCGGCCAGCGGCGCGCCGACCAGGCTGCCGCCTTCGCCGTGATCCTTGGCTTCCTTGCGGTTGAAGCACCAAGGCACGTCGAGCTGATGCTGCTCGGCCAGGGCCACGGCGGTGGCCGCCGCCAGGGGAATACCCTTGTAGGCTGGGCCGAACAGCACGTCGAACGGGATCTTGCTGTCGACGATGGCTGCCGCGTAGCAACGGCCCAGTTGCGCAAGGGCGGAACCGCTGTTGAACAGGCCGGCATTGAAGAAATACGGGCTGGTACGCCCCGATTTCAGGGTGAATTCACCGAAGCGCAGCACGCCGCGATCGATGGCAAAACGGATGAAGTCGCGCTGATACGGCTGCATGTAAAGTCCCGGACACCACGGATTTAGCTAAATGGGTTGAGCTCGGGTATCATACACGCACGAGATTTTTGGGGCCATTTATGCGGATCATCAGTGTGAACGTGAATGGCATTCAGGCTGCGGCCGAGCGTGGATTGCTCAGCTGGCTGCAAGCCCAGAATGCCGACGTCATCTGCCTTCAGGATACCCGCGCCTCGGCCTTTGAACTCGACGACCCAGCTTTCCAGCTCGATGGCTATTTCCTTTATGCCTGCGACGCGGAGGTACCCGCCCAAGGTGGCGTGGCACTCTACTCGCGCATGCAGCCCAAGGCAGTCATCACCGGCCTGGGTTTCGAGACAGCCGACCGCTACGGGCGTTATCTGCAAGCAGATTTCGACAAAGTCAGTATTGCCAGCCTGCTGTTGCCTTCGGGCATGAACGGCGACGAAGACTTGAACCAGAAGTTCAAGTTGATGGACGACTTCGCCAAGTACCTGGACAAGCAGCGTCGCAAGCGTCGCGAATACATCTATTGCGGCTCGTTCTACGTGGCGCAGCAGAAGCTCGACATCAAGAACTGGCGTGACAGCCAGCAGTCGCCGGGCTTCCTGCCGCCAGAGCGGGCGTGGATGGATGCGATCACCGGCGACATGGGCTATGTCGATGCCTTGCGTGAAGTCAGCCGTGAAGGCGACCAGTACAGCTGGTGGCCAGACAACGAGCAGGCCGAGATGCTCAACCTGGGCTACCGGTTCGACTACCAGATCCTCACCCCGGGCCTGCGCCGCTTCGTGCGCAACGCCCGGCTGCCGCGTCAGCCGCGCTTCTCGCAACATGCGCCGCTGATCGTCGACTACGACTGGACGTTGACCATCTGAGAAAAGGGCCGCAAACGCGGCCCTTTTTCATTGGATCGGTCGCCAGATGAAGGGGTAGCGATACGCCTTGCCTTCATTGGCCCTGACCGCCGCCAGGATGATCAGGATGAGCACTGCCAGCATCAGCACCGGGAACAGCACGATGCCGATGGCCACGAACATCAGCGCGGTACACACGAACCCGGCAATGGTCACGTTGATCTGAAAGTTCAGCGCTTCCTTGCCCTGTGCATCAATGAAAGGGTCCTGCTCGCGCTTGAGGTGCCACAGCACCAGCGGGCCGAGCAGGTGCCCAAGTGGTATGACCAGGCCCAGCAGCGCGGAAAGGTGACAGAACATCGCCCATTGCCGGACCTCGGCATTGGGCGGAGTGACCGACAGTTCGGAATCGCTCATGCTCCGCACCTCCCTTGGCGAGGCTCAGTCGGCCAGCGCGGCCTGCTGCAGTTCGAAGATTTCGTTCATGCCCTTTTGCGCCAGCGCCAGCATGGCGTTGAAGTCTGCAGGCTGGAACGGTGCACCTTCGGCGGTGCCCTGTACTTCGATGAAACCACCGGCGCTGGTCATGACCACGTTGAGGTCGGTTTCTGCAGCGGAATCTTCCAGGTAGTCCAGGTCAAGCACCGCTTCGCCCTGGTACATGCCGACCGATACGGCGGCGATCATGTGCTTGAGCGGGTTGCCGGCCTTCAGGCCACCGCGTTTCTTGATCACGGCCAGGGCGTCGCAGAGGGCGACCATGGCGCCCGTGATCGATGCGGTGCGGGTGCCGCCATCGGCCTGGATCACGTCGCAGTCGATGTACAGGGTGATGTCACCGAGTTTGCTCATGTCCAGTGCGGCACGCAGCGAACGGCCGATCAGACGCTGGATTTCCAGGGTTCGGCCACCTTGCTTGCCACGGCTGGCTTCGCGCTGGTTACGCTCGCCGGTGGAGCGCGGCAGCATGCCGTACTCGGCGGTCAGCCAGCCTTGGCCCTGGCCTTTGAGGAAGCGCGGTACGCCGTTTTCGACGCTGACCGTGCAGATGACCTTGGTGTCACCGAACTCGACCAGTACCGACCCTTCGGCGTGCTTGGTGTAGTTGCGGGTGATGCGGATCGAGCGGAGCTGATCGGCGGCGCGACCACTTGGACGTTTCATCTGGGATACCTGTACTGGGACTTTGAATCTGCCCGCCATTATAGAGCCCGTCGCCCACAGAGGACATGCCTATTGTCGCGCCCCCGGCAGCCTGTCGCCTTTTCCCACTCGCCGGCACGCGCTCTGTAACATGGGTGGATTGGGCGTCACGTGCGCACTGCGCTACAATCGCGCGCCTTCAATTCATTTACGCGAGGTACTTTCCATGGTGCACAGCATGACCGCTTTTGCTCGTGTCGAGCGCGCAGGCAGCCAAGGCACCCTGGTCTGGGAACTGCGCTCGGTCAACCACCGTTACCTTGAACCTCACCTGCGCCTGCCGGACGCCCTGCGCGACCTGGAAGGCGCGGTACGTGAAGGCCTGCGCCAAGGCCTGTCGCGCGGCAAGGTGGAATGTACCCTGCGCCTGCACGAAGACAGCAACGGCAAGCCGCTCAAGGTCGACCGCGAGCGCGCTGCGCAGCTGGTTGCCGCCGCTGAAGAAGTGGCCAGCCTGATCCAGCAACCGGCCGCGCTCAACCCGCTGGAAGTGCTGTCCTGGCCGGGCGTGCTGGTGGCCGACGCGACCGACCCGCAGGCCCTGAACGCCGAGGCCGTGGCGCTGTTCGACGAGGCCCTGGCCGAACTCAAGGCCGGGCGCCTGCGCGAAGGCCAGGAGCTGGCCCGGCTGATCAACGAGCGCCTGGACAGCATGGCCACCGAGGTCACCACCTTGCGTGCCCTGGTGCCGCAGATGCTCGCCGCCCAGCGGCAGAAGATCATCGACCGTTTCGGTGACCTCAGGGCCGAGCTCGACCCGCAACGCCTGGAGCAGGAGATGGTGTTGCTGGCGCAGAAGAGCGACGTCGCCGAGGAACTCGATCGCCTCAGCACCCACGTCAACGAAGTGCGCCGGGTGCTCAAGTCCGGCGGTGCTGCTGGCCGGCGCCTGGACTTCCTGATGCAGGAACTCAACCGTGAAGCCAACACCCTGGGCTCCAAGGCCTTCGACCCACGCAGTACGCAAGCGGCGGTCAACCTGAAGGTGTTGATCGAACAGATGCGTGAACAAGTACAGAACATCGAGTAAGGCCTCCCCCGACCATGAACCAAAGCAGCGGCACCCTCTATATCGTTTCGGCACCGTCCGGCGCTGGCAAGACCAGCCTGGTCACCGCCCTGATCAAGGCCGACCCACGCGTCAGCGTCTCGGTATCGCACACCACCCGCGCCATGCGCCCGGGCGAAGAGCACGGCGTGAACTACCACTTCGTCAGCCATGACGAGTTCAAGGCGCTGATCGCCAAGGGTGACTTCCTCGAGCACGCCGAAGTGTTCGGCAACTTCTACGGGACTTCCCGCAGCGCGCTCCAGGAGGTGCTGGACCAGGGTAATGACCTGATTCTGGAAATCGACTGGCAAGGTGCCCAGCAGGTGCGCAAGCTGATGCCTGAGGCACGTTCGGTGTTCATCCTGCCGCCGAGCCAGCAGGCCCTGCGCGAGCGGCTGGACGGCCGTGGCCAGGACAGCGAAGAGATCATCGCCGGGCGCATGAAGGAAGCGGTCAGCGAGATGGTGCACTACGACGAGTACGAGTACGTCATCATCAATGACGACTTTGATGTGGCACTGGAAGAGTTGAAGGCAGTATTCGTGGCCAACCGGTTGCTGCTGAAGAAGCAGCAGCAACGTTACAGCGGGCTGCTAAAGGAACTGCTCGCCTGATATACCGAAAGGGGCCGCTTTGCGGCCCCCCTTGCATCACTCCTGCAATGGCAGGGTAGCCTGCTGCCGCAGGGTCGCCCCCAGGAAGTAGGCCGGCGCACGCATCCGCGAAATCATCATCAGCACGATCCCCAGTGCCGAAATGATCGCCGCAATCACGAACACTAACCCCAGCCCCGCCACATGCGAGCCACTGCCGAAGTCCGGCGAGGCGCTGTCGATGGCCGTGCGCACGAAGATCACCGACAGGATCACCCCACCCACCAGCGGGCACAGGCCGCGCATGAAGAAGTGGCGCAGGCTGCCGAACAAGCTGTCGCGGAAGTACCAGACGCAGGCGAACGCGGTCAGCGAATAGTAGAAGCAGATCATCATCCCCAGCGCCGTGATGGTGTCAGCCAGCACGTTCTCGCTCAGGGTACGCATGGTCACGTAGAACAGCCCTGCCGCCACGCCTGCGCAGATGGTCGCGTAACGCGGGGTTTGCGAACGCGGGCAGACGCTGGCGAATTTCTGCGGCACCGCGCCGTAGTAGCCCATGGCCAACAGCGTGCGCGCCGGTGACACAAAGGTCGATTGCAGCGACGCTGCGGTGCTCGCCAGCACGGCGATCGACATCAGGATCGCCAGCGGCCCCATCACCGGGCCGGCGAGGTGGGCAAACACATTTTCCTGGATGCGCGGGTTGTTCAGGCCCAGGCCATGCTCGCTGATGCCGGCAAACTGCAGGGTAGCAATGGCGGTGACCAGGTACAGGCCAAGGATCAACAACACGGTCCAGGTGGCAGCCTTGCCCGGAACCTCGTCACTGCCGATCGACTCTTCGCTGACGGTAAGACAGACGTCCCAGCCCCAGAAAATGAAGATCGAAAGCGAAAGCCCCGCCGCAAAGGCCGAGAACGACTCGACACCGAACGGGTTGAACCAGGCGAAATCGAACTCCAGCGGCGGCGGTGCGGTGGTGCCGCCAAAGGCCGCAAAGGCAAAGCCGAGCAGTACCATCAGCTGCAGTGCCACCAACCCGTACTGCACGGTCATGGTGGTGGCCATGCCGCGACAGCAGATCCACACTGCCATGGCGATGAACACGCAACAGGTGGTGACATTGATCAACAGGTTGTCGGCCAACGCTGCCAGCTCATGCTGGCCAGTGATCTGGCTGAGGAACAGATAGAAGAAGTCGACAGCAACGCCCGCCAGGTTGGACAGCACGATGGTTGTGGCAACCACCAACCCCCAGCCGCCGATCCAGCCGATCATCGGGCCAAAGGCACGGGCCGACCAGGTGAACGAAGTGCCACTGTCCGGCTCGGCCGAGTTCAGCTCGCGGTAGCCCAGGGCAACCAGCAGCATCGGCAAGAAGCCAACGATGAACACGGCGGGAAGATGAGCACCGACCTCACGTACGGTCGGGCCAAGGGCGCCGGTCAGCGTGTAGACCGGGGCAATGGTGGAAATGCCCAGCACCACGCTGGCCAGCAGGCCAAGACGGCCCTTGGCCAGGCCCTTGCTGCGCTGGGTGCTGCCCGAGTCGGCCACATCGGGTGGGCGGCCGGCTTCTGTGTAATTGCTCATGAGTTTTTGCCGTAACTATTGGAATTGTTTTCACAAGCCCTGTTCCCAGGGCCTGCTTCCACTCATTGAAAGCGCGCTGGCGGGGGTCAGTCATCCCGGACTTTAGGCTGACTGGCTGTCAGGCCTCCCGTGCAGCATGGGCAATGCAGGCCTCGCGGAACGCCTGGAACAGGCGCCGGGAGACCGGGTTGTCGGCGAAACGCCATTCCGGGTGCCACTGCACACCAAGCACAAAGCCCGGCGCGTCAGGCATCGACACCGCTTCGATCAGGCCATCGGGGGCCCGTGCCTCGACCCGCAGGCCCGGGGCCAGGCGGTCGATACCCTGGCTATGCAGCGAGTTGACCTCGAACTGCGCAGCCAGGCCCAGGCGCTCGAACAACCCACCAGGCGCAATGCTGACGGGATGACGAGGGCCATATTGGACTTCAAGGGGTGCATCCTCGGGTTCACGATGATCCATGTAGCCAGGCAACGCCTGCACACGCTGATGCAGGCTGCCACCCAGGGCCACGTTCAGTTCCTGAAAGCCACGGCAGATGCAGAACACCGGCACGCCAGCGGCAATCGCCGCCTGCAGCAACGGCAGGGTCAGCCGGTCACGGGCAAGGTCGTGCCGGGTCCCTTCGGCGCTGGCGGCGCCATTGTAATGATGCGGCTCGATATTTGAAGGCGAGCCCGTAAAAACAATGCCGTCGAGCCGGGCCAGCAGCGCCTGCGTGTCGCTGCCGCCGTCGCGCGCCGGCAGGATCAGTGGCAACCCGGCGAAGCCGGCGGCCTCCACATACTTGTCGCCCACCGTATGCGACGAGTTCTTCCCGACCTGCTGGCGGCAGGCACTGATACCGATCAAGGGGACCGCAATTGCGCTCATGGGCTTACACCGTGTGCAGGTACCAGTTGTACTCGAGGTCGGAAATCGAAACTTCGAATTCGGCCAGCTCACTTTCCTTGCAGGCCACGAAGATATCGATGTAGTCCGGGCTGATGTATTGGTTGAGGACTTCGCTGTCATCCAGCGCACGCAGGGCGTCACGCAGGTTGTTCGGCAGGCTCTGCTCCAGCTGTTCGTAGGCGTTGCCTTCGATCGGTGCACCCGGCTCGATCTTGCTGGTCAAGCCATGGTGGATACCGGCCAGGATGGCCGCCAGCATCAGGTATGGGTTGGCATCGGCGCCGGCCACGCGGTGCTCGATACGAACGTTCTCGCTGCTGTCGGTCGGTACGCGCACGGCCACGGTGCGGTTGTCCAGGCCCCAGCTCGGCGCATTCGGTACATAGAACTGCGCACCGAAGCGGCGGTAGGAGTTGATGTTCGGGCACAGGAAGGCCATCGACGCCGGCATGGTCTCCAGCACACCACCGATGGCGTGGCGCAGGGCGTCGCTTTGCAGCGGGTCGTCATGGGCAAAGATATTCTTGCCGGTTTTCTTGTCCAGCAGCGAGATGTGCACGTGCAGGCCGTTGCCCGCCTGGCCCGGGTAGGGCTTGGCCATGAACGTGGTGTCCATTTCATGGTCGTAGGCGACGTTCTTGATCAGGCGCTTGAGCAGGATCGCGTAGTCACAGGCCTTCATCGGGTCGGCAACGTGGTGCAGGTTGACTTCGAACTGCGCCGGCGCGCTTTCCTTGACGATGGCATCGGCTGGCAGGCCTTGCTCCTTGGCCGCTTCGAGCATGTCCTGCAGGCAATCGGCGTATTCGTCGAGGTCGTCGATCAGGTACACCTGGGTCGACTGTGGGCGTTTGCCGGAAATCGGCGAGCGTGGCGGTTGCGGGCGACCGTTGAGGTTGTCCTGATCGATCAGGTAGAACTCCAGCTCGAACGCGGCGCAGATATCCAGGCCCATGGCGTCGAACTTGCTCACCACCTGGCGCAGCACCTCGCGCGGGTCGGCGAAGAACGGCTCGCCTTCCAGTTCGTGCATGGTCATCAGCAGCTGCGCGGTCGGGCGCTTTTGCCATGGCTCATTACAGAGCGTACCGGCAATCGGGTAGCAGATGCGGTCGGCGTCGCCGATATCGAGGCCCAGGCCGGTGCTTTCCACGGTCGAGCCATTGATATCGAGGGCGAACAACGAGGCCGGCAGGTTGATACCTTTCTCGTACACTTTGTGCAGGCTGGCGCGCTCGATGCGCTTGCCGCGTACCACGCCGTTCATGTCGGAAATCAGCAGATCGACGTACTGCGTATCCGGATGGGCCTGAAGGAAGTCATTCATCTCGCTGGAAGTACTGGCGCACGGGGTGACCGACGTCATGGCTTACATCCTATGATTTGCTGCGGCGATGTGGGGATACGGCTGGCGCCTCACGGGCGACGATGGTTGCAGCTGTTGTTCTTTTCACTTTCCCATCGTGGGGATTGGTTACCCGACCGGGCGCATTGATTCCCGGGGGCCGTTTCACTATAAAATGGCCCTCATGCAACAGACATTGGCAATTCGGCAAGCAGAGCGTGCACCAATGCAATATCAGATTACCCACGCCGACCTTTCCCTGGTCCTGGCACTGGAACGCGGGCGCTCACTGGCCAAGGCCGCCGAACTGCTCAAGGTCGACGTGTCGACCGTGTTCCGCTCGATTCGCCGGCTGGAGTCGGCGCTGGGCACCGCGCTGTTCGTGAAAAGCCGCAAAGGCTACCTGCCGACCGACACGGCCCAGGCCCTGGCCGAGCAGGCAGAGCGCGCCGAGCAGGCGCTGGATGCCGCACGCATCGCCATGACCAGCGGCGAGCAAGTGGTCAGCGGCACCGTGCGCCTGACCTGCACCGAGGCGGTGATGCACAGCCTGCTGCTGCCGGCGCTGGCGGCGTTCATGCCGAACTACCCGGCGTTGTCGCTGGAGATGGGCACCTCGAACACCTTCGCCAACCTCAGCCGCCGCGATGCCGACATCGCCCTGCGCCTGACCAACACGCCGCCGGAGCACCTGGTCGGTCGTTGCCTGGGCTCCACATCTTATGTGATCTGCGGTCAGCCGCAGTGGCGCGAGCGCCTGGACGAGTCGGCCAGCAGCGTGCCGTGGATCGCCCCGGACGACTCGATGCAGGACCACCCTACCGTGGTCTGGCGCAACCAACAGTACCCGGGGCTGAGCCCACGCTACCAGTGCAGCGGCATGTCGACCATCGCCCAGCTGGTGAGCACCGGACTGGGCGTTGCGGCCCTGCCGGATTATATGGTCGATGCCTTGCCAGGGGTCGACGCGTTGAGCGGGCCGCTGCCAGGCTGCGATACCCAGCTGTGGCTGCTGACCCGGCCAGATTGCCGGGCGTTGCGCTCGGTGCAGACATTGTTCGAGGAGCTGACGCCGCGGTTGCGGGATGCGATGCTCTGAGGTTATCGTCAGGAACATGCATCGAGGGTGTCTGATGCGGCCCTTTCGCGGCTGAAGCCGCTCCCACTGGGCAAGGTGATACTCAGGCCGACAAGGTAGCCGACAAAACAGCGCTTCCCTATTGGCTGGTGATTTTTTAAACTATCGAGTCCGCCTGCCCATATTGGGCTGCACGCCTACCGCATTTGCTACTGAGGAAGACCATGGCCCGCGTAACTGTTGAAGACTGCCTGGAACACGTGGATAACCGTTTTGAGCTGGTCATGCTCTCGACCAAGCGCGCCCGTCAGCTGGCTACCGGCGGCAAAGAGCCCCGCGTAGCGTGGGAAAACGACAAGCCGACCGTGGTCGCCCTGCGCGAAATCGCCGAAGGTATCGTGACCCCTGAGTTCATCGCCGCCGAAGAGATCGTCACCGAGGATCCGGTCTTCGCCGCGTTCGAGGACGAGTCCAACGAGGCTGTCTGATCGATGCCCTGTCGACGTCGCGCGGCACAAGGCCCTCTTCCTCGGCAAGAGGTGAAACCATGCCGGGCATAGAAGCCTTAGCCGAACGGCTGTCGACTTACCTGGGGCCCGAACAGGTCAACCTGGTTCGGCGCGCCTATTTCTACGCCGAACAGGCACACGACGGGCAACGCCGCCGCAGCGGCGAGCCCTACGTGACCCATCCGCTGGCCGTGGCCAGCATCCTCGCCGACATGCACATGGACCATCAGAGCCTGATGGCGGCCATGCTGCACGACGTGATCGAAGACACCGGCATCGCCAAGGAAGCGCTCTGCCAGCAGTTTGGCGAGACCGTGGCCGAGCTGGTCGACGGGGTCAGCAAGCTGACCCAGATGAACTTCGAAACCAAGGCCGAGGCGCAGGCCGAGAACTTCCAGAAGATGGCCATGGCCATGGCCCGCGACATCCGCGTGATCCTGGTCAAGCTGGCTGACCGCCTGCACAA
Organism: Pseudomonas vlassakiae; assembly: GCF_014269035.2. Taxonomy (GTDB): domain Bacteria; phylum Pseudomonadota; class Gammaproteobacteria; order Pseudomonadales; family Pseudomonadaceae; genus Aquipseudomonas; species Aquipseudomonas vlassakiae. The sequence goes on along the minus strand of NZ_JABWRP020000003.1, from coordinate 251,388 downwards.
CATGCGCACCCTGGAAGTGCTGTCTGGCGAAAAACGCCGGCGCATCGCCAAGGAAACCCTCGAAATCTACGCTCCCATCGCCAACCGCCTGGGCATGCACACGGTGCGCGTGGAGTTCGAGGACCTCGGCTTCAAGGCCATGCACCCAATGCGTTCGTCGCTGATCCACCGGGCAGTGAAGAGCGCACGCGGCAACCGTAAAGAGATCGTCGCCAAGATCGAGCATTCGTTGGCCAATTGCCTGGCCGCCGACGGGATCGAGGGCGAGGTCAGCGGACGGCAGAAACACCTCTATGGCATCTACAAGAAGATGCGTGGCAAGCGCCGCGCCTTCAACGAAATCATGGACGTGTACGCCTTCCGCATCATCGTCGACAAGGTCGACACCTGCTACCGCGTGCTCGGCGCCGTGCATAACCTGTACAAGCCGCTGCCCGGTCGCTTCAAGGATTACATCGCAATTCCCAAGGCCAACGGCTACCAGTCGTTGCACACCACGCTGTTTGGCATGCATGGCGTGCCCATCGAAATCCAGATCCGCACCCGCGAGATGGAAGAGATGGCCAACAACGGTATCGCCGCGCACTGGCTGTACAAGTCCAACGAAGACGAGCAGCCCAAGGGCAGCCATGCCCGGGCGCGCCAGTGGGTCAAGGGCATCCTCGAGCTGCAGCAGCGTGCTGGCAACTCGCTGGAGTTCATCGAGAGCGTGAAGATCGACCTGTTCCCGGACGAGGTCTACGTGTTCACGCCCAAAGGGCGGATCATGGAGCTGCCCAAAGGCTCCACCGCCGTCGATTTCGCCTACGCGGTGCACACCGACGTCGGCAACAGCTGCATCGCCTGCCGCATCAACCGACGCCTGGCACCGCTGTCCGAACCGCTGCAGAGCGGCTCGACGGTCGAGATCGTCAGCGCCCCGGGCGCACGGCCAAACCCGGCCTGGCTCAATTTCGTGGTCACCGGCAAGGCGCGCACGCACATTCGCCACGCGCTCAAGCAACAGCGCCGCTCCGAGTCGATCAGCCTCGGTGAGCGCCTGCTGAACAAGGTGCTGACCGGCTTCGACAGCAGCCTCGAGCAGATCCCCCAGGAACGTATCCAGGCAATCCTTGCCGAATATCGCCTGGAGCTGATCGAAGACCTGCTCGAAGACATCGGCCTGGGCAACCGCATGGCCTACGTGGTCGCGCGGCGCCTGCTGTCGGCAGAAGGCGAGCCACTGCCGGCGCCGGAAGGCCCACTGGCGATTCGCGGCACCGAAGGCCTGGTGCTGAGCTACGCCAAGTGCTGCACGCCAATTCCGGGGGACCCGATCGTTGGCCACTTGTCGGCGGGCAAAGGCATGGTCGTGCACCTGGAGAACTGCCGCAACATCAGCGAAATTCGCCACAACCCCGAGAAGTGCGTACAGCTTTCGTGGGCCAAGGACATCGCAGGCGAGTTCAACGTCGAGCTGCGTGTCGAGCTTGAACACCAGCGCGGCCTGATCGCCCTGCTGGCCAGCAGCGTCAACGCTGCCGACGGCAATATCGAGAAGATCAGCATGGACGAACGCGACGGCCGTATCAGCGTGGTCCAACTGGTGGTCAGCGTGCACGACCGTGTGCACCTGGCACGTGTGATCAAGAAGCTGCGTACCTTGACCGGCGTGGTCCGCATCACCCGCATGCGTACGTAGTCCGCCAACCGCAAGGAGTCATCATGAGCAAGACCGTCATCAACAGCGACAAGGCCCCTGCCGCTATCGGCACCTACTCCCAGGCGATCAAGGCCGGCAACACCGTCTACATGTCGGGCCAGATCCCGCTGGACCCCAAGACCATGGAACTGGTCGAAGGCTTCGAAGCCCAGACAGTACAGGTGTTCGAGAACCTCAAGGCCGTGGCTGAAGCGGCAGGCGGTTCGTTCAAGGACATCGTCAAGCTGAACATCTTCCTGACCGACCTGAGCCACTTCGCCAAGGTCAACGAGGTGATGGGCCGCTACTTCGAACAGCCATACCCAGCCCGCGCTGCCATCGGCGTTGCTGCACTGCCAAAAGGCGCCCAGGTCGAAATGGACGCCATCCTGGTCATCGACTGATGCCCCTGGTGACGGGCACCCCTGCCCGTCACCCCTCCTCTGCAAGGTTATCCCGTCATGCGTCACGCACTGCCCCTCGCGCTGGCAGCCCTGCTTCTGGGCGGCTGCGCCAGCCACAAACCCGAAGATTTCAACGGCACCTGGATCAACCAGGCCGCCATCAAGGCCGCCAGCAAAGGCGGCAGCCTGCGCCAGGCACTGAACGAGCACGGCCCGGTGTTCGAGTGGAAGCTCGACGTTGCCAACCAGCGGGCCAGCTACAGCAATGGTTTCGAGGCGGCCGACGGCCAGCTGATCGCCAACCAGAAGCAATGGCAGGCCAGCTTCCAGGGCGGCCAGACCGAACAGCTCGAACTGGATGGCGATGAACTGAAAGCCACCACCCAGAGCGGTGCAGAGCAGACCTTCGTCCGCGTCCAGCAACCCGCCAACGCACCACTGGGCGGCAGCTTCGAGAAGGCGCTTTACCAGGCTTATCTGGGTGGCGACTGGAAGATCATCGAGGGCCAGGGCAAAGGCGGTACCGTCCGCTTCAGCGATACTGGCGACGTCACCGGCCTGCCAGGCCCGGACCGTTTCGCCCTGTGCCTGGCCGGCGACTGCGCCAGCATGGGTGGCAACAACGACAGCCTGTGGCTGGAGCGCAACCAGCGCGGCGCACCGTTCATCTTCAAGCGTGATGGCGACAAGATGGCGATCTTCCAGGCAGTGAACACTGCCCAGGCAGACGAGATTCCGCAATTGGCGGCGGGTGCTCAGCAGTGGGTGCTGGAGCGGGACTGAAGACCTCCTTCAAGCCGGGTGCCCGCTCCTGCCAATAGGCACTGCGCTGGCTGATGGATCAGCCCTGGCCTGCCAGGATGGCCGCATAGCCTTGCTTGTAGCTCGGATACGCCGGCGCCCAGCCCAACGCCCGCACCCGGGCATTGCTGCAACGCTTGCTGCCGGTACGCCGCACCCGCTGCTCATCGGACCACTCGGTAACGCCCATGTACCCCCGCAGCCAGACCACCACATCGGCCAGGGGCGCCGGGTCGTCGTCGACGCCGATGTAGCACTCCTCCAGCGCCACGCCATCGGCGTCGGCCTGTAGCAGGAAGGCCATCAGGCTCGCAGCATCCTCGGCATGAATCCGGTTGCCATACAGCGGCGGCTCCTCCGCCACCCGATAGCCCTGGCGCACCTGGCTCAGCAGCCACTCGCGACCCGGGCCATAGATGCCGGTCAGGCGAATCACGCTGGCAGGAATGCCGCTTGCCAGCGCCAGCCTTTCGGCCTCCAGCATCACCTTCCCGGAATAGCCTTCAGGTTCGGTGGGCGCGGTTTCGTCGATCCATTCACCGTCCTTTTGCGCAAACACGCTGCTGCTGGAGACGAACAGCAAACGCCGCGGGCGCTGGCCGCGCTCGGCCAGCCACGCCAGCACATGGCGCAAACCATCGACGTAGGCGCTTTGGTAACCCGCCTCGTCATGCTGGCTGGCGGCGACGCAGTACACCAGGTAATCCGGTGAGCGCTGTGGCCATGCCTGCGGAATCGCAGGGCTGGACAGGTCGGCAGCAATGGCCGCAACGCCCTCGGGTAGCTGCGCGACCGAGCGGCGCAAGCCACTGACTTGCCAGCCTTTGGCCAGCAGCTGGCGGGCCAAACGGCCGCCTACATCACCACATCCCACGATAACTGCGGAAAGGCCTGACATCATAAAACTCCCTAGACCAAAGGATCAGGCTAGCCGTATTACACGATAGGCGGCTAGACCGCGGGTGAAAAAAGCAACAAGATTACTTTTGTTAACAAGAATTACTTGCAATAATGGCACCCCTATCTGTTCTCGGCCTGTATCGAGGCCCTGGAGAACGCTCACTTTCTTCTTCATCAGGTCCGGCCAGCATGACACGTATTCAACTTTCCGCTTCGCCAACCCCGTCGCGCGCCTGGCGCGCCATCGCCGCGCTGCTGTTCAGCCTGGTGCTGGCCCCGGTAGCCATGGCCGATGAGCCTGCCGCCAACGCCGCCGCCCCGGCCGCTGCCACCGCACCAGCCACTCCGGCATCCGCTGCTGCAGAAGGCCAGGCCGCCACCCCGGTCGCAGCACCTGCTTCCGCCGACCCGGCCGTGCAGGAACTGGTTGAAGACACCTCGCTGGGCATGGCCCATGACTTGTCCCCATGGGGCATGTACAAGAACGCGGATATCGTCGTCAAAGCCGTGATGATCGGCCTGGCCATCGCTTCGATCATCACCTGGACCATCTGGATCGCCAAGGGCTTCGAGTTGATGGGCGCCAAGCGCCGCCTGCGTGGCGAGATCGCCGCCTTGAAGAAGTCGGTGAGCCTGAAAGAGGCCAGCACCGTCGCCAATACTGAAGGCACCCTGGCCCATACCCTGGTCCACGATGCCCTCGAAGAGATGCGCCTGTCGGCCAATGCCCGCGAGAAAGAAGGCATCAAGGAGCGCGTCAGCTTCCGCCTGGAGCGCCTGGTAGCTGCCAGCGGCCGCACCATGAGCAGCGGCACCGGCGTACTCGCCACCATCGGCTCCACCGCGCCGTTCGTTGGGCTGTTCGGTACCGTGTGGGGCATCATGAACAGCTTCATCGGCATCGCCAAGACCCAGACCACCAACCTGGCCGTCGTCGCCCCAGGCATCGCCGAGGCTCTGCTGGCCACCGCACTGGGCCTGGTTGCAGCGATCCCGGCCGTGGTCATCTACAACGTCTTCGCCCGCTCCATCGCCGGCTACAAGGCACAGGTGTCCGACGCCTCCGCCCAGGTACTGCTGCTGGTCAGCCGTGATCTGGACCATCAGGGCAGCGACCGCGCCGCCCCGCACATGGTGAAAGTGGGGTAAACCATGGGCCTGCATCTCAACGAAGGTGGCGACGACCTCGCCGAAAACCACGAAATCAACGTTACGCCGTTCATCGACGTGATGCTGGTGCTGCTGATCATCTTCATGGTCGCAGCCCCGTTGGCCACGGTCGACATCAAGGTCGACCTGCCGGCCTCGACCGCCAAGCCGGCACCGAGGCCTGAAAAACCCGTGTTCGTCAGCGTCAAGGCCGACCAGAAGCTGTATGTCGGCGACGATCAGGTCTCTGCCCCGGAACAGCTTGGCCCGATGCTCGACGCCAAGACCAAGGGCGACAAGGAAACCACCATCTTCTTCCAGGCCGACAAGGGCGTGGATTACGGTGACCTGATGGAAGTGATGAACAACATGCGCGCGGCCGGCTACCTCAAGGTCGGTCTGGTAGGTCTCGAGACGGCAGCCAAGAAATGACGAAAACGCGCTCAAACGTGGCGCGCTACGGTGGCAGCCTGGCGATCGTGCTGGGCGTGCATGCGGTCGCCGTGCTGCTGACGCTGAACTGGTCAGTGCCCCAGGCCATCGAGCTGCCGCCGGCAGCCATGATGGTCGAGCTGGCACCACTGCCCGAACCCGCGCCGCCGCCACCACCGAAAGCCGCCCCACAGCCGCCGGCGCCGGTCGAAGAACCGCCGCTGCCAAAGCTGGCCGAGGCACCGAAACCGAAGATCGCCATCGCCAAGCCGCCCAAGCCGAAGCCCAAGCCTCAGCCACCGAAGCCTGAGAAGAAGCCTGAGCCGCCAAAAGATGAGCCACCGGCCAAAGAACAGGTAGCTGACACACCGCCAAGCAACACGCCACCGCAGAAGTCGGCGGCACCGGCGCCAAGCATCGCCTCAAACAGCCAGGCACTGCCAACCTGGCAGAGCGACCTGCTGCGCCACCTGGCGAAGTACAAGCGCTACCCGGAGGACGCTCGCCGCCGAGGCCTGCAAGGCATCAACCGCCTGCGCTTCGTGGTCGACGCCGAAGGTAAGGTGGTGTCCTACTCCATGGCAGGCGGCTCCGGCAGCGCGGCCCTGGACCGGGCGACCCTGGAAATGATCCGCCGCGCCGGTACGGTACCGAAGCCGCCAGCCGAGCTGCTGACCAATGGCACGATCGAAGTCGTGGCACCGTTCGTCTACTCGCTGGACCGTCGCTGATAGTTTTGTTTCTGTCACAAATCGGCAAGTCTGATAACGTGCGTCTATCGATTGCAGCCGCTATGCTGGGGCCGCAACTTCATGGACGCACGTTATGACCCTCACAGAATTACGCTACATCGTCACGCTCGCCCAGGAGCAGCACTTCGGCCATGCTGCCGAGCGCTGCCACGTCAGCCAGCCGACCCTGTCGGTCGGCGTGAAAAAGCTTGAGGACGAGCTTGGCGTGCTGATCTTCGAGCGCAGCAAAAGTGCGGTGCGCCTGACCCCGGTCGGCGAAAGCATCGTGGCCCAGGCGCAGAAGGTACTGGAGCAGGCCCAGGGCATTCGCGAGCTGGCCCAGGCCGGCAAGAACCAGCTGACCGCCCCGCTCAAGGTCGGCGCCATCTATACCGTTGGTCCGTACCTGTTCCCGCACCTGATTCCACAGCTGCACCGGGTTGCGCCGCAGATGCCGCTGTACATCGAAGAAAACTTCACCCACGTGCTGCGCGAGAAGCTGCGCAACGGCGAACTGGACGCGGTGATCATTGCCCTGCCGTTCAACGAAGCGGACGTGTTGACCCTGCCACTGTACGACGAGCCGTTCTGTGCCTTGATGCCAGCCGACCACCCCTGGACGGCGAAAAAGACCATCGACACTGCAATGCTCAACGACAAGAGCCTGCTGCTGCTCGGCGAGGGCCACTGCTTCCGCGACCAGGTGCTGGAAGCCTGCCCGACACTGAACAAAGGTGGCGAAGGCTCCAGGCACACCACGGTCGAGTCCAGCTCGCTGGAAACCATCCGCCACATGGTCGCTTCCGGCCTGGGGGTGTCCATCCTGCCGCTGTCGGCCGTACATAGCCATCATTATGCGCCCGGCGTCATCGAAGTGCGTCCGCTCACCCCGCCTGCGCCATTCCGTACCGTCGCCATCGCCTGGCGCGCCAGCTTCCCGCGGCCGAAGGCGATCGAGATCCTTGCCGACTCGATCCGCCTCTGCTCGGTGGCCAAGCCGCCTGTGGAACAACCGGCCTGATCCATGACTGAGCTGTCGAAGGTTTCGGTCACCGCGCTCAAGGGCGTCGGCGATGCCATGGCGGAGAAGCTCGCCAAGGTCGGCCTGGAGAACCTGCAGGATGTGCTGTTTCACCTGCCCCTGCGCTATCAGGACCGTACCCGTGTGGTGCCGATCGGCCAGTTGCGCCCGGGCCAGGATGCAGTGATCGAGGGTGTGGTCAGCGGTGCCGACGTGACCATGGGCAAGCGTCGCAGCCTGGTGGTGCGCCTGGGTGACGGCACAGGCGTGTTGAGCCTGCGCTTCTACCACTTCAGCAATGCGCAGAAGGAAGGCCTCAAGCGCGGCACCCACCTGCGTTGCTACGGCGAAGCCCGCCCCGGCGCCTCGGGCCTGGAGATCTACCACCCCGAGTACCGTGCACTGAATGGCGACGAGCCGCCACCACCGGTCGAACAGACCCTGACGCCGATCTACCCGTCCACCGAAGGCCTTACCCAACAGCGCCTGCGCGCGCTCTGCCAACAGAGCCTGGGCATGCTCGGGCCGCGCAGCCTGCCCGACTGGCTGCCCGACGAGCTGGCCCGCGACTACCACCTGGCACCGCTGGACGATGCCATCCGCTACCTGCACAACCCGCCAGCCGACGCCGACCTCGACGAGCTCGCCGAAGGCCAGCACTGGGCGCAGCACCGCCTGGCCTTCGAAGAGCTGCTGACCCACCAGCTGTCACAACAGCGCCTGCGCGAGAGCCTGCGCAGCTTGCGTGCACCGGTACTGCCCAAGGCCAGGCGCCTGCAGGCGCAGTACCTGGCCAATCTCGGTTTCCAGCCGACCGGGGCACAGCAACGGGTGGCCAACGAAATCGCCTATGACCTCAGCCAGCAAGAACCCATGATGCGCCTGGTGCAGGGCGACGTCGGCGCCGGCAAGACGGTGGTCGCCGCCCTTGCCGCACTGCAGGCCCTGGAAGCTGGCTACCAGGTGGCGCTGATGGCGCCTACCGAGATCCTTGCCGAGCAGCACTACATCACCTTCAAGCGCTGGCTCGAGCCTCTGGGTATCGAAGTCGCCTGGCTGGCCGGCAAGCTCAAGGGCAAGGCCCGCGCCAGCGCCCTTGAACAGATCGCCGGCGGCGCGCCAATGGTGGTCGGCACCCACGCGCTGTTCCAGGAAGAGGTTCGTTTCAAGCACCTGGCCTTGGCGATCATCGACGAACAGCACCGCTTCGGCGTGCAGCAACGTCTGGCCCTGCGCAAGAAAGGCGTGGCCGGCGAGCTGTGCCCGCACCAGCTGATCATGACTGCCACGCCGATCCCGCGCACCTTGGCCATGAGTGCCTATGCCGACCTCGATACCTCGGTACTCGACGAACTGCCACCAGGGCGCACGCCGGTGAATACCGTGCTGGTCGCCGACAGCCGCCGCTTCGAAGTGGTCGAGCGGGTCCGCGCCGCCTGCGCCGAGGGGCGCCAGGCCTACTGGGTGTGCACGCTGATCGAGGAATCCGAAGAGCTGACCTGCCAGGCGGCCGAAAGCACGTTCGAAGAGCTTGGCAGTGCACTCGGCGAATTGCGCGTAGGCCTGATCCATGGCCGCATGAAACCGGCAGAAAAAGCCGAGGTCATGGCCGAGTTCAAGCAAGGCAACCTGCAACTGCTGGTCGCCACCACGGTGATCGAGGTCGGCGTAGACGTGCCCAACGCCAGCCTGATGATCATCGAAAACCCCGAGCGCCTGGGCCTGGCCCAGTTGCACCAGCTGCGTGGCCGGGTTGGCCGGGGCAGCGCGGTGAGCCACTGCGTGCTGCTGTATCACCCGCCGCTGTCGCAGATTGGCCGCGAACGCCTGGGGATCATGCGGGAAACCAATGATGGCTTCATCATCGCCGAGAAAGACCTGGAATTGCGCGGGCCGGGCGAAATGCTCGGCACACGGCAAACCGGCCTGCTGCAGTTCAAGGTCGCCGACCTTATGCGCAACGCCGACTTGCTGCCGGCGGTGCGCGACGCGGCCCAGGCGTTGCTGGCGCGCTGGCCCGACCATGTCAGCCCGCTGCTCGACCGCTGGCTGCGCCACGGTCAACAATATGGGCAGGTGTGACGCCCGTCCCAGAATGGATCCAGCTTTGCCAACAGGCTGGTTATACTTCGCGTTTAAGAGAACGAATGGATACAGACCATGACTGAAGTTGCCCTGGACACTGCAACCCCGCACGCACCGTCTGTAATCCGGCTGTTGCTCGAAAAACTGCACGTTGCCTTTGAAGAGGTGGCGGAACATCCAGCGCTGCCGGCCGCGTCTCGGGTGCAGGCGATCCTGCTCGATGACGAGATTGGCGCCCTGCTGGTGCTATTCCCGCAGAGCAAGCTCCTGGACCTCAACCGCCTCGAAGAGCTGACCGGTCGCAAGCTCAAGGCCGTGCCGTTGCCACGCCTCAGGCAGATGCTCGACAAGCACAAGCTCAAGGCCCTGCCGGCCATTCCGGCCCTGACCAGCTCGCCTTGCCTGTACGAAGGCAAACTGCTCGACGCCGAACACCTGTTCATCCAGTCCGGCGAAGCCGGCCTGCTGCTCAAGATTCACCGTAATGACTTCAAGCGCATGCTCGCCAAGGCCAGCGCCGGCAGTTTCGGCCAGCCCGTGCGCGACATCCGCCCCAACCTCGATCGCCCGGATGACGATTCCAGGGAAATCACCCTGGCGGTCCAGGCATTCACGGCCCGGCGCATCCAGAAGCGCCTGGAAGAAACCATCGAGATCCCACCACTGGCCGATACGGCGCAAAAGATCATCAAGCTGCGGGTCGACCCCAATGCCAGCATCGATGACATCACCGGCGTGGTCGAAACCGACCCTGCGCTGGCCGCCCAGGTGGTCAGCTGGGCCGCTTCGCCCTACTACGCCTCACCCGGCAAGATCCGTTCGGTGGAAGACGCCATCGTCCGCGTCCTGGGCTTCGACCTGGTAATCAACCTGGCACTCGGCCTGGCGCTGGGCAAAACCCTGAGCCTGCCCAAGGACCATCCGCAGCAGGCCACGCCGTACTGGCAGCAGTCGATCTACACCGCGGCCATCATCGAAGGCCTGACCCGCGCCATGCCACGTGCCGAGCGTCCGGAGGCTGGCCTGACCTACCTGGCGGGGCTGCTGCACAACTTCGGCTACCTGCTACTGGCGCACGTGTTCCCGCCGCATTTCTCGCTGATCTGCCGCCACCTCGAGGTCAACCCGCACCTGTGCCACACCTACGTGGAACAACACCTGCTGGGCATCAGCCGCGAGCAGATCGGCGCCTGGCTGATGAAGCTGTGGGACATGCCCGAAGAGCTGTCGACCGCGCTGCGTTTCCAGCATGATCCGACCTATGACGGCGAGTTTTCGGCCTACCCGAACCTGGTGTGCCTGGCGACCCGACTGCTGCGCTCGCGTGGCATCGGCTCGGGGCCTCAGGAGCAGATTCCCGAGGAACTGCTGGAGCGTGTGGGGATCACCCGGGACAAGGCGGAGGATGTAGTGAACAAGGTGCTCGAAGCCGAGGCTTTGCTGCGCGACCTGGCGTCGCAGCTCAACGCCCCGCACTGAAGCTATCGGAGATCGCTGTGGGAGCGGGTTTACCCGCGAATGCCAGGCTGAATCTGCAGACGCATTCGCGGGTAAACCCGCTCCCACAGGATCTGACTCAGCCTTTCTTCAGCTTTTCTTCTTCGGTTTCAGGTACTTCATCAGCCCTTGGAACCACATCACCAGCGCCGGATTGCCCTTGATCTGGATGTTCTTGTCCTGGATGCCCTGCATGAACGCCAGCTGCTTGTTGCCCGCCTGCATCGTGGCAAAGCCGTAGGCGGCGTCCTTGAAGGCGATGGCGAAGGCCGGCTGCGGATGGCTGCCGCCCTTGCTGCTGATGCGCTCACCGCTGACGATGAAGTGCCGCGCTACCTTGCCGTCCAGCGTCTGCATCTGGAATACCAGGTCTTTGTCCTTGAGTTGCTGCTGAAACGCCGGGTTGTTGCGGCTGGCCCTGGCCATCAGCAGCCCCATGGCCCAGAGAAGAAAGCGAAACTTCATCAACGCGCCTCGAATAAAAAATGACTGAAGCGCGCAGTTTATCCTTTTCCGCGACTGATTACGCTAATTCGCGACACTTAGCCTCCAGCATGCATAACGGGCGCCCTGAGGCGCCCGCTTGATGACTCTGGAGGTCAGCAGTCGATCACTTTTTCTTGGCTGGCTTGACCGGGGTGTTGACGCTGTCGCGCAGGTTCTTGCCAGGCTTGAAGGCAACGGTGTTGCTGGCCTTGATCTTCACCGGTTGGCCGGTTTGCGGGTTCTTGCCAGTGCGGGCACCACGATGACGTTTTTCGAAGGTACCGAAACCGACCAGGGTAACCGTGTCCTTGTCCAGGGCACCGGTAATGCTGTCGAGAATGGCGTTCAGCACCTGGTTGGCTTTTTCCTTGGTCAGGTCAGCCTTTTCGGCAATGACAGCGGCGAGTTCTGGTTTACGCATAGTGAAGCCTCTTTGACGGGATTTCTTGTTGTTATGCCGTGCTGCCAGGAAGCAGCGTTCAAGGCACCGCAGGCTCTAATCTGCGGCAGACGGAACTGAGAATGGCACGCCCACCGAGGCCGCGCCAGTATCTGGGCGGCCATTGTGCTGGCAACAACAGGATAAATCCGACAGAACGCCAGCTATTTACGCCATCAGAGCGGGCAGCTGCCGATTCAGCGCAAGTTTTTCCATGACGGCGCTCCCAGTCAGGGCATAGCCGAGCAACTGGCCGTCGGCGGCATGGCAGAGCAATTTCAGATCGCTACCCTGCCCTTCGACCTGCCAATTGCCTTCACGGCCCGCGGGCGGCGGTGATACCACCAGCGGGCAGGCCGGGGTTTTCACGGTGATCGGCATCGGCCCGTAGCTGACCTGGGTCGGGTTACCGGCCAGGGTCTGTGCCAAGGCACGAGCGCAGGCCATCAACGGCATCACATACAGCAGGTTGATGCCGTCGACTTCGGCACAGTCGCCAAGGGCGAAGATGTTGCTGTGCGAAGTGCGCAGGTGACGGTCCACTACCACGCCGCGGTTGGTCTGCAAGCCGGCAGCAGCGGCAAGGTCGGTACGCGGGCGCAGGCCGATGGCCGAGACCACCAGGTCGCAGATGATCACTTGTCCATCGGACAGGTGCGCCTCAAGCCCCTCTCCTGCCTGCTGCAGACGGGTCAGCACCGGGCCGAGGTGGAAGCGGACGCCCAGCCCTTGCAGGCCGGCCTGCACGGCAGCGGCGGCAGCCGGGTGCAACAAGGTCGGCATCACCTGCTCGCAAGGCGCCACCACATCGACCTCGAAGCCGCCCAAGCGCATGTCGTTGGCAAACTCGCACCCGATCAGGCCGGCGCCAAGAATCAGCACTCGCTGCTTGCCCGCCGCCGCAACACGGAAGCGCGCATAGTCTTCAAGGTCGTTGATCGGGAAAATCCGCCCGGCACCATTACCTTCGACTGGCACCTGAACGGTCTGCGCCCCCCAGGCCAGCACCAGGTCGCGATACTCGATCGCTTCTTCCCCGACCCACAGCCGCTTGTGGCCCGGGTCGATACCGCTGATGCGAGTATGGGTGCGGATCTCGGCCTTGAGCTGTTCGGCCATCGTGCCAGGTTCAGCCATGCACAGGCCATCGGCGTCCTTCTGCTTGGCAAAGCCCGTGGAGAGCATGGGCTTGGAGTAGGACCGGCCATCATCGGCGGTAATCAGCAGCAGCGGCGTGTCACCATCGAGCTTGCGAAATTCACGTGCCAGGTTATAGCCGGCCAGGCCGGTACCGATAATTACCACGGGGGACGTCATGCGCTGCCTTCCTTTTTAGCCGATGGCGATCATTTCGAAGTCGCTCTTGCCCACACCGCAGTCAGGGCACAGCCAGTCTGCCGGTACGTCTTCCCAGCGGGTACCAGGCGGGATGCCGTCATCCGGCCAGCCTTCGGCTTCGTCATAGATCAGGCCACAGACAATACACTGCCACTTTTTCATCAGGTCATTTCCTCGGTGTCGATCAGGCTTTGTTGTAGCCAGGCATTATGCAAGCACTCAGGGCAATCATGCTAAGCTCGCCGCCTCTCTGGCTGTAATCAAGCATACCGACGTGTCGTACGAATCCCCGCAAGCAGCCGCTGTCGCGTGGCTGCCGTATTCACAGCTGGCCACTGAAATCGACCAGCCAACCCTGGACTGGCTGTTCGACGAAGGCTCCCTGACTCGCCGCCTCACCCAGCTGTCCCAGGGCCACTTCAGCGTCACCCCCCTGTTCGAAGGCTGGCAACCGCTGCGCGAAGACGAATGCGTGGCCCTGAACCTTGCGCCAGGTGCCGAAGGCTGGGTGCGCGAGGTGTTCCTGCGCGGGCATGGCCAACCTTGGGTGTTTGCCCGCAGCGTGGCCAGCCGCAGCGCCCTGGAACGCGGCGGGCTGGACCTGGAAACCCTGGGTAGCCGTTCGCTGGGCGAATTGCTGTTCTGCGACCAGGCATTCATCCGCCACCCGATCGAGGCGTGCCGTTATCCACAAGGCTGGCTGCCAGCCGATGCCGCGCAAGCTGGGCTCTGGGGGCGCCGCTCACGCTTCGCCCGTAACGGCCTCGACCTGCTGGTGGCCGAGGTTTTCCTGCCTACACTGTGGCAAGCGGCCAAGGAGGAGAACCGCTGATGTACCTGCACCTGCTCAAGTCGCTCAACCGCCTGCACCCCCGGGCCTGGGACTTTGTCCAGCTCAGCCGCATGGATCGGCCGATCGGCATCTATCTGCTGCTGTGGCCGACCCTGTCAGCGGTATGGATCGCCGGGCACGGCTCGCCGACCCTGGCCAACGTGCTGATCTTCGGCCTGGGCGTGGTACTGATGCGCGCCGCAGGTTGCTGCATCAACGACTTCGCCGACCGCAAGGTCGATGGCCATGTCAAACGCACCGCCGACCGCCCGCTGGCCAGCGGCCGGGTCACGTCGCGCGAGGCGCTGGCATTGTTCGCCATTCTCGTCGGCGTGAGCTTCCTGCTGGTGCTGTGCACCAACAGCCGGACCGTTTGGCTATCGTTCGGCGCGGTGGCGCTGGCGTTCTGCTACCCATTCATGAAGCGCTACACCTATTACCCGCAGGTGGTGCTGGGTGCCGCCTATTCCTGGGGCATTCCGATGGCCTTTACCGCGGCCGGCGGCGAGTTGCCTGCCAGTGCCTGGCTGCTGTACATCGCCAACCTGCTGTGGACGGTGGGTTACGACACCTACTACGCCATGGTCGATCGCGACGACGACCTGAAGATCGGGGTGAAATCGACCGCGATCCTGTTCGGCGACGCGGACCGGGCGATCATCCTGACCTTGCAGCTGCTGTCGCTGGGCTGCCTGCTGCTGGCGGGCAGCCGCTTCGAGCTGGGTGGCTGGTTCCACCTGGGGTTGCTGGGGGCGGTGGCGTGCTTTGCCTGGGAATACTGGTCGACACGCAAGCTTGACCGCGAATCGTGCTTCAAGGCGTTTCTGCACAATCACTGGGCGGGGTTGCTGGTGTTCATCGGGGTGGTGCTGGATTACGCATTGCGCTGAGGTTCAGCGTCACTGTGGGAGCGGGTTTACATGCGAATGCAAGGGTGGCTGCACCGCAGCATTCGCGGGTAAACCCGCTCCCACAGCGTCAGGAGGCAAGCTTCACGGCTTGGCGACGTGCCAGACGTCCTTCATGCCATCACCTTTTGTCTCACCGGCCTTCATGTCATTTTTGAAGGTGTACAGCGGCTTGCCATCATAGGCCCACTGCATCTTGCCGTCGTCACGCTTGATCTGCGTCCACTTGCCTTCGGCTTTCTCGCCTTTCTCGACCATCAAGGGTGGCCAGTTCATCGCACAATCACCGTTGCACATCGATTTGCCACCGGCATCCTTGTCGAAGGTGTACAAGGTCATGCCTTCATGATCGACCCACATGCCGTCTTTCTCCATGGCATGGTGGGCTGAAGCCACTCCAGGCAGCGCAAATGCAGCGAACAAGGCCATCCAGCTCAGCGTATGTCGTGTCATTGGATTCACCATAGATTCGGGCGTGAAATGCGTGTTGTTTGCCGCCACGGCGGCCCTGTGAAGCCTAGCCCAGTCATGGAATGTCGCCAGAACGGCCAACACCCTGTCACACAGCTGCAATAATTCCGTTATCTAATGCGGGCCAAGACACGATTCCCGGGAGAGGTTTTGAGCATGGTTGGCAGAAACATTCTGATCGTCGACGACGAAGCACCGATTCGCGAGATGATCGCCGTTGCCTTGGAAATGGCCGGCTATGACTGCCTGGAAGCCGAGAACTCCCAGCAAGCCCACGCGATCATCGTCGACCGCAAACCGGACCTGATCCTGCTCGACTGGATGCTGCCCGGCACCTCCGGCATCGAGCTGGCACGCCGCCTCAAGCGCGACGAACTGACCGGCGACATCCCGATCATCATGCTCACCGCCAAGGGCGAAGAGGACAACAAGATCCAGGGCCTGGAAGTCGGCGCCGACGACTACATCACCAAGCCGTTCTCGCCGCGTGAGCTGGTAGCCCGGCTGAAGGCCGTGCTGCGTCGCACGGGCCCAAGCGACAGTGAAGCGCCGATCGAAGTCGGCGGCCTGCTGCTCGACCCGATCAGCCACCGCGTGACCATCGACGGCAAGCCGGCCGAGATGGGCCCTACCGAATACCGCCTGCTGCAGTTCTTCATGACTCACCAGGAACGCGCCTATACCCGTGGCCAGCTGCTCGACCAAGTGTGGGGCGGCAATGTGTATGTCGAGGAGCGCACCGTCGACGTGCACATCCGTCGCCTGCGCAAGGCACTGGGTGAGGCCTACGAAAATCTGGTACAAACCGTCCGGGGCACTGGCTACCGCTTCTCGACCAAGAGCTGATCGAGCCGACAAGCGCCAAGCTGCACGTCGTTGTACAAGGACCGTCAATTGAACCAGAACTGGCACGCGACCCTGATTCGCCACCTGTTGCTGCTGATCACTGCCTGCCTGATCGGCGGCCTGGTCAGCGGCTATTACGGCTGGAGCCTGGCCATCGGCCTGGCGCTCTATCTGGGCTGGACACTCAAGCAGCTGTTGCGCCTGCATGACTGGCTGCGCAACCATCAGCCCGACGAAGCACCGCCCGATGGCTACGGCCTGTGGGGTGAGGTGTTCGACAGCATCTACCACCTGCAACGCCGCGACCAGCGCGTGCGCGGGCGCCTGCAGGCGGTGATCGACCGGGTGCAAGAGTCCACTGCGGCACTGCGCGATGCGGTGATCATGCTCGACAGCGATGGCAACCTGGAGTGGTGGAACCGTGCCGCCGAAACGTTGCTGGGCTTCAAGACCCCACAGGACGGCGGCCAGCCGGTCACCAACCTGGTACGCCACCCGCGCTTCAAGGAATACTTCGAGGCGCAGAACTACGTCGAACCGCTGGAAATCCCCTCGCCGATCAACGACCGCCTGCGCGTACAGCTGCACATCACCCGCTACGGCAACAATGAGCACCTGATGCTGGTGCGCGATGTCACCCGCATCCATCAGCTGGAGCAGATGCGCAAGGATTTCGTTGCCAACGTCTCCCACGAGCTACGCACACCGCTGACGGTGATCACCGGCTACCTGGAAACCCTGCTGGACAACGTCGAGGACGTCAACCCGCGCTGGGCCCGGGCGCTGCAGCAGATGACCCAGCAAGGCTCGCGCATGCAGACCCTGCTCAACGACCTGCTGCTGTTGGCCAAGCTGGAAGCCACCGATTACCCGTCGGATAACCAGCCGGTGGCGGTCGATGTCCTGCTCACTGCGATCAAGCAGGATGCCCAGGCTCTGTCCGGGCCACGTAACCAGAAAATCACCCTGGAAGCGGCGCCAGGCCTGCGCCTGAAGGGCAGCGAGTCGGAACTGCGCAGCGCCTTCTCCAACCTGGTGTTCAACGCCGTGAAGTACACCCAGGATGAAGGCACCATCCGCATCCGCTGGTGGGCTGACGAGCACGGCGCGCACCTGTCGGTGCAGGATTCCGGGGTGGGTATCGACGCCAAGCACCTGCCGCGGCTGACCGAGCGCTTCTATCGGGTCGACTCCAGCCGTGCGTCGAATACTGGCGGCACTGGCCTGGGGCTGGCGATCGTCAAGCACGTGCTGATGCGCCATCGCGGCAAGCTGGAAATCAGCAGCGTGCCGGGGCATGGCAGTACCTTCACCTGTCATTTCGGGCCGGCACAATTGGCCAACGGCAAAGCCTGAGGTACCGGGGGCTGCTTTGCAGCCCTTTGCTTTTGCTGCCCCAGCCGCTACATTGGATCCCCTGTGCCAGCAAGAGCTGGCACTTTTTTTCTCTTTCTCGAAGACGGACCCCGTAAAAACCCCATCATGGACCCTTCCCCTGGTATCAGCCTCGCCTCGTTATTCGCCGATTTCGGCATGATCATCTTTGCCTTCCTGCTGGTGCTGCTCAACGGCTTCTTCGTTGCCGCCGAGTTCGCCATGGTCAAGCTGCGCGCCACCCGCGTCGAGTCCATTGCCGAACTGCATGGCTGGCGCGGCAGCATCCTGCGCAAGGTACACAACCAGCTCGACGCCTACCTGTCGGCCTGCCAGCTGGGCATCACCCTCGCCTCGCTGGGCCTGGGCTGGGTCGGTGAACCGGCGTTCGCCCACCTGCTCGAACCGCTGCTGGCTTACCTGGGCGTGGACAGCGCCGAAGTGGTCAAGGCGGTGTCGTTCTTTGTCGCCTTCTTCGTCATTTCGTACCTGCACATCGTGGTCGGCGAACTGGCGCCCAAGTCGTGGGCGATCCGCAAGCCCGAGCTGCTGTCGCTGTGGACCGCCGTGCCGCTGTACCTTTTCTACTGGACCATGTACCCGGCCATCTACCTGCTCAACGCCAGCGCCAACACCATCCTGCGCATCGCCGGCCAGGGTGAGCCCGGCCCGCACCACGAACACCACTACAGCCGCGAAGAACTCAAGCTGATCCTGCACTCCAGCCGCGGTCAGGACCCGAGCGACCAAGGCATGCGCGTACTCGCCTCGGCCGTGGAAATGGGCGAGCTGGAAGTCGTGGACTGGGCCAACTCGCGTGAGGACATGGTCAGCATCGACGCCCATGCCCCGCTCAAGGAAATCCTCGCCCTGGTCCGCCGGCACAAGTTCAGCCGCTACCCGGTGTATGACGCCGAGCGCGAAGAATTCACCGGGCTGCTGCACATCAAGGACTTGCTGCTGGAGCTGGCCGAACTCGAGCACCTGCCCGAAACCATCGACCTGGACGATCTGGCTCGCCCGCTGGAGCGGGTATCGCGGCACATGCCACTGGCGCAGTTGCTTGAGCAGTTCCGAAAAGGCGGCGCGCACTTCGTGCTGGTGGAGGAAGCCGACGGCAAGGTGATCGGCTACCTGACCATGGAAGACGTGCTGGAAGTGCTGGTAGGTGACATCCAGGACGAACACCGCAAGACCGAACGCGGCATCCTCGCCTACCAGCCCGGCAAGCTGCTGGTACGTGGCGATACGCCGCTGTTCAAGGTCGAGCGCCTGCTAGGTGTCGACCTTGACCACATCGAGGCAGAAACCCTCGCCGGCCTGGTCTACGAGACCCTCAAGCGCGTGCCTGAAGAAGAGGAAGTGCTGGAAGTCGAAGGCCTGCGCATCATCATCAAGAAGATGAAAGGGCCGAAGATCGTCCTGGCCAAGGTGCTCAAGCTCGACTGACCCTAGGGGTTGCCGGCAGTGAAGTCCGGCAACCCGCCCAGCGGCCGGTCGAACTGGAACGGTATCGACTCCAGCGCCAGCCCCACATTGCGCTGTACCACGAAATGCAGGTGGGGCCCGGTGCTGTTACCGGTATTGCCCGACTTCGCCAGGGCCTGCCCCACGACCACCTGCTGCCCTTCGCGAACCACCACCGAACCCTGCATCAGGTGCAGGTAAACGCCCATGGTGCCGTCAGGGTGCAGAATCCGCACGAAATTGCCTGCCGGGTTGCTGCCCCGGCCACTCTGGCCATTCTCGACCTTCACCACCATACCGCCGCGGGCCGCAATGATCGGCGTGCCCTCCGGCATGGCGATGTCCATCGCATAGCGGCTCCTGGGGCCGAAGTGACTGAAACGGCCATTGGGCCCCTGGGTCAGGCGAAATGGCCCACCCTTCCAGGGGAACGGGTAGCGGTAGGCGAGAGAGCGCTGGCCCGGGTCGCCCATGGCGTACTGGAAGCTTGTGGCGTACTGCAATTTGCCGCCGGGTGCCGCCAGCACTGAACTCAGCACTTTGCTCGAACGTGGCCCCACCACGGCGCGTATGTTGCGCGGCTGGTTGCCACCGAAGGCGTTGCTCAGCTTGTCGATCCGCAGTTCGACCTGCATCGGCACGTACAGGTCGTTGCGCACCATGAAGCGCACACCGCCGGGGAAGGTTTCGGCCTGCAGGCGCACCTTGCCATCGATGTGATCGAGGATCGGCTCGCTCAGCTCGAAGGTCTTCGCCCCCGGGCTGTAGCGATCGGAGTACGAGACCACGCCGGAGTTGTCGACGGTCTTGTAGATCGTCATGCCCACGCTCGACGCCGAGGCCGAAAGCAAGGCACAGAAAAGCAGCAAGCGGGCGGCGGCTGGCATGATGGTGGCTTTTTGACAGGTATGGTCTGTCGAAGACTAGCAGCGGGATTTGTGAGCGGTATTGCAGCTGGTCGGAAGAACCCGGCAGGTCGATGTGGACCTTGTGGGAGCAACTGTCTGCTCGAATCATTGGAAGTTGGCGCGATCCCTGTAGGAGCGGGCTTGCCCGCGAACACGGGCGAAGCCCGTGCCATCCACTGCGGTCCTGCTTCGCGGGCAAGCCCGCTCCCATAGGGTTCTGTACCGGTTGTCGATCAGGCGCCGGGGGTGAAATGCTTCTGCTGTGTACCTCGGGCAATCAGGCGCGACAGGTAGTCGAGTTTCTGCGCATCCTGGTCGACGAACTTGAAGGTCAGCTGCAGCCAGTCACTTTCTGGCTTGGGCTCCAGCGCCGCGATGGCGTGCAGGTAGCCGTTCAGGCGCGCGACTTCGGCGTTCTCACCCTGCTCCAGGTCGAGCACTGCGCCCTCCAGCACCTGTGGCAGCGTTGCACTGCGGCGCACCACCAACAACGCTTCCTTGAGGCTCAGCGCCTTGATCACGCAGGGCTGGGTACCGCTGGCCAGGCGCAGCTGGCCCTGCCCCCGCCCGACCTGGGCCGCCGCAGCCGCCGCCGTCTGGGGCTTCGGCGCATTGAGCAAAGGCTTGGCCGCCGCGGCAGCAGCAGATGCCGCCACCTTGGCCGCTTCAGGCTTGCCACCGGTCAGTGCGCTCAACGAGTCGTTGGCGAAGGCCGAATTCACCCGTGCCGGTGCACCAGCCATCAGGCTCTCCAGCTTGCCGATCTTGCTCAGGGCTTTTTTCACCTTGGTCAGCAGCTGCTCGTTGGTGAACGGCTTGCCGACGAAGTCGGAGACGCCGGCCTGGATGGCCTGGATCACGTTCTCCTTGTCACCACGGCTGGTCACCATGATGAACTGCAGGTCCTTCATCTCGGGCTGCTGACGGCACCAGGTCAGCAACTCAAGGCCGGACATCTCCGGCATCTCCCAGTCGCACAGCACCAGGTCGAACGGCTCCTTGGCCAGCATGGCCATGGCTTTGCGACCGTTGACCGCGTCTTCGATGACCATGCCCGGGAAAGCATTGCGCAGGCACTTCCTGACCAGGTCACGAATGAACGGTGCGTCATCCACGACCAGCACATTGACTTTACTCATCGATACTCCTCTTGAACCCGACTAGCCTACCGCGCAATGGTGGCCACTTGCCAACTCTAGGGTCACGCCGGGACTTCTTCGCATCGTTCGCGGGTGCCTGCTGATTGCTCTGCCACACACGCAAACGCCCGGCACGGGCCGGGCGTCGATGCTCGGGAGCAATCTTATTTATCGTCAGGTTTGCCCGGAACATTAGCGCTTTCGGCCGCATCCCCCGCAGTGCCTTCGACTTCAGCCTTCATGCGCTTGAGGCCCATGTGACGGACATCGGTGCCGCGCACCAGGTAGATCACCAGCTCCGAAATGTTTCGCGCGTGGTCGCCGATCCGCTCCAGCGACCGCAACACCCAGATCACGCTGAGCACCCGCGAGATCGAGCGCGGGTCTTCCATCATGTAGGTGACCAGTTCACGCAGGGCAGTCTTGTACTCGCGGTCGATGGTCTTGTCGTACTGGGCCACCGACAGTGCCAGGTCGGCATCGAAGCGGGCGAAGGCATCGAGGGCATCGCGCACCATGTTGCGCACCTGGTCGCCGATGTGGCGCACCTCGACATAGCCGCGCGGCGACTCGCCTTCTTCGCACAGCTGGATGGCGCGGCGAGCGATCTTGGTCGATTCGTCACCAATGCGCTCCAGGTCGATCACCGACTTGGAGATGCTGATGATCAGGCGCAGGTCGGAGGCCGCCGGCTGGCGGCGGGCGAGGATGCGCAGGCATTCCTCGTCGATGTTGCGCTCCATCTGGTTGATCTGCTCATCGACTTCGCGCACCTGCTGGGCCAGACCCGAGTCGGCCTCGATCAGCGCGGTGACGGCATCGTTCACCTGCTTCTCGACCAGGCCACCCATGGCCAGCAAGTGGCTGCGCACCTCTTCGAGTTCGGCGTTGAACTGCTGGGAAATATGGTGCGTCAGGCTTTCTTTGTTGATCATCGTATTATCCTTTGGTAGCGCGGCCCTGTAGGAGCGGGTTCACCCGCGAACACCGGCGAAGCCGGTGCCAGACACCGAGCCGGCCTTAGCCGTAACGACCGGTGATGTAGTCTTCGGTCTGCTTCTTCGCCGGGTTGGTGAACAGGGTGTCGGTATCGCCGAATTCGACCAGTTTGCCCATGTACATGAAGGCGGTGTAGTCCGAAACACGGGCCGCCTGTTGCATGTTGTGGGTCACGATGACGATGGTGTACTTGGATTTCAGTTCGTAGATCAGCTCTTCGACCTTCAGCGTCGAGATCGGGTCCAGCGCCGAGCACGGTTCGTCGAGCAGCAGCACCTCAGGCTCCACGGCGATGGTACGGGCGATCACCAGACGCTGCTGCTGGCCGCCGGACAGGCCCAGGGCGGATTCGTGCAGGCGGTCTTTGACTTCGTCCCACAAGGCGGCGCCCTTCAGTGCCCATTCCACCGCTTCATCCAGCACGCGTTTCTTGTTGATGCCCTGGATACGCAGGCCATACACCACGTTCTCGTAAATGGTCTTGGGGAACGGGTTGGGCTTCTGGAACACCATGCCGACCCGGCGACGCAGCTCGGCCACGTCTTCGCCCTTGCGGTAGATGTTGTTGCCGTAAAGGTTGATGGCACCTTCCACGCGGCAGCCGTCGACCAGGTCGTTCATGCGATTGAAGGTGCGCAGCAGGGTCGACTTGCCGCAGCCGGACGGGCCAATGAAGGCGGTCACGCGTTGCTTGGGAATGTTCATCTGCACGTCGAACAGGGCTTGTTTGTCGCCGTAGAACAGGCTCAGGCCCGGCACTTCGATGGCCACGGTTTCTTCAGCCAGGCGCAGGCCCTGCTTGTCGCGACCCAGGGCAGACATGTCGATGCCGTGGGTATGGGAATCATGCTGCATGGTCAACTCCATACGCTATCAATACGTTTCAAAGGGCCGCCGATTGGCAGGCGGCACGCTTGCAATTCAGGCTCAGCTGTCGAGCGCCTTGTACTTCTCGCGCAGGTGGTTACGGATCCACACCGCCGACAAGTTGAGGGTGGCGATCACCAGCACCAGCAGCAGCGCCGTGGCGTATACCAGCGGTCGCGCAGCTTCGACGTTAGGGCTCTGGAAACCGACGTCGTAGATGTGGAAGCCCAGGTGCATGATCTTCTGGTCCAGGTGCAGGTACGGGTAGTTGCCGTCCAGCGGCAGCGATGGCGCCAGCTTCACCACACCCACCAGCATCAGCGGCGCCACTTCACCGGCGGCACGGGCCACGGCGAGGATCATGCCGGTCATCATCGCCGGGCTGGCCATCGGCAGGACGATCTTCCACAGGGTTTCGGCCTTGGTCGCACCCAGGGCCAGGGAGCCTTCGCGCACGGTCCGTGGAATCCGTGCCAGGCCTTCCTCGGTGGCCACGATCACCACCGGCACGGCCAGCAGCGCCAGGGTCAGCGAAGCCCACAGCAAGCCCGGGGTACCCAGGGTCGGCGCGGGCAGCGCTTCGGGGAAGAACAGGCGGTCGATCGAGCCGCCCAGTACATAGACGAAGAAGCCCAGGCCAAACACGCCGTAGACGATCGCCGGCACGCCAGCCAGGTTGTTCACCGCGATGCGGATCAGGCGGGTCACCGGGCCTTGCCTGGCGTATTCGCGCAGGTAGACCGCGGCCAGCACGCCGAACGGCGTGACGATTACCGCCATGATCAGGGTCATCATCACGGTGCCGAAGATGGCCGGGAAGATGCCGCCCTCGGTGTTGGCTTCACGAGGGTCGTCGCTGAGGAATTCCCAGACCTTGGCGAAATAGGTACCCATCTTGCTGAAGCCGGACATGGCATTCGGCTGGATGGCGTGCACCACCTTGCTCAGGTTGATTTCCACTTCGCGGCCGTTGCCGTCGCGGGCCACCAGGCTGTCACGGGCGAAGGCCTGGTGCAGGCCCAGCAGGCGCTCCTCGACGGCCTTGTAGCGGCTGTTCAGCTCGGCGCGTTCGGCGTCGATGTCGGCCTGGGCAGTGGCGTCCAGCTTGCCGTCCAGTTCCAGCTTGCGGCCGTGCAGGCGCAAGCGCTCGAGGCCATGGTTGATGGCCCCGATGTCTTTCTTCTCGAGGGTTTGCAGTTCGCTGTTGAGCTGGTTGGCACGCTTCAGGCGGGCTTGCAGCTCGTTCCAGGCCGCCGGGCCTTGGGCAACCACGCGGCCGTCTTCCTTGACGCTGACCAGGTAGCCGTAGAAGTTGCCCCACTCGCGGCGCTCCAGGGCGATCAGGTCGGCCGGGCGCTGCTCGTCTACCAGCCACTCGCCGACCACCCAGGTGAAGTCGCTGCCGTTGAGGTCGCGGTTACCCACCTTGACCAGCTCGCGGGTCATGAACTCAGGGCCGTCGTCTGGCACCGGCAAGCCGGCGCCCTTGAGGCGGGCACGCGGGACTTCTTCCTTCTGCACCACTTCGCCGATGACAACGTGGTCGGCCTGGCCCGGCACCTTGTAGGTGGCCTGGATCAGGTCGGCTGGCCAGAAGTGGCCCAGGCCGCGCACGGCAATCACCGCCAGCAGGCCAACGGTCATGATCACCGCCATGGCCACCGCGCCACCGCTGATCCAGACGCCTGGGGCGCCGCTCTTGAACCAGCCTTTGAGGGAATCCTTTTTCACGGATCGCTACCTTTCTATCAAAGCGACGAGTATTTCTTGCGCAGACGCTGGCGAATCAGCTCGGCCAAGGTGTTCATGATGAAGGTGAACATCAGCAGCACGAGGGCGGCGAGGAACAGCACGCGATAGTGGCTGCCGCCAACTTCCGATTCAGGCATTTCGACCGCCACGTTGGCGGCCAGGGTGCGCATGCCTTCGAACAGGTTCAGTTCCATCACCGGAGTATTGCCGGTGGCCATCAGCACGATCATGGTCTCGCCCACCGCACGCCCCATGCCGATCATCAACGCCGAGAAGATGCCCGGGCTGGCGGTGAGGATGACCACGCGGGTCAGGGTCTGCCACGGCGTCGCACCCAGGGCCAGGGAGCCCAGGGTCAGGCTGCGCGGCACGCTGAACACGGCGTCTTCGGCGATCGAGTAGATGTTCGGGATGACCGCGAAGCCCATGGCGATTCCGACCACCAAGGCATTGCGCTGGTCGTAGCGCAGGCCAAGCGAGTGCTCGATCCACAGGCGCATGTCACCGCCGAAGAACCAGCTTTCGAGATACGGGCTGACCGCCAGGGCAAACCAGCCGATCGCCAGGATCACCGGAATCAGGATTGCCGCTTCCCAACCATCCGGAACGCGCAGGCGGATAGACTCCGGCAGGCGGCTCCAGGTGAAGCCGGTCAGCAGAATGCCGAGCGGCATGATCAGGAACAGGCTGAATACGCCGGGCAGGTGGCCTTCCAGGTAAGGTGCCAGGAACAGGCCGGCGAAGAAACCGAGGATCACTGTCGGCATCGCTTCCATCAGCTCGATCACCGGCTTGACCTTGCGGCGCATGCCCGGGGCCATGAAGTAGGCGGTGTAGATGGCGGCAGCAATGGCCAGCGGGGCCGCCAGGATCATCGCGTAGAACGCGGCCTTGAGGGTACCGAAGGTCAGCGGCGAGAGGCTCAGCTTGGGTTCGAAGTCGGTGTTCGAGGCGGTCGACTGCCAGACGTACTTGGGCTCGTCGTAGTTCTCGTACCAGACCTTGCCCCACAAGGCGCTGAAGGAGATTTCCGGGTGCGGGTTGCGCAGGCTCAGCGGCAGCAGCTTGCCACCTTCTTCAATGATGATGCGGTTGGCACGCGGCGACAGGGCCAGGATGCCAGGCCCCTCGGCGGCCTGCTCGACCAGCAAAGTGCGGTGCGCGGTGCTGTGGAACACGCCGAGCTTGCCGTCGCTGTCCAGGGCGATGAAGCCCTTGCGACGCTCTTCGGCATCGATCTGTACGATCGGCGCCTTACCCATCTTGAAGGTACGGATCTGCTTGAAGCGCTGCTCGCCATCCGGGTCGCGGGCCATGAACCACTGGGCCAGGCCGCCCTTGGAATCGCCGATGATCAGCGAGATACCCCCCACCAGCTGGACGGTGGCGGTGACTTCGGTGTCGGCGCTTTCGGCCAGCTTGTAGCGGCCATTGAGGCTCTTGTCGCGCAGGCTGAAGACATCGGCGGTGGCGCGACCGTTGATCACATACAACCACTGCTGACGTGGGTCGATGAAGATGTTCTTCACCACTTCGGTCATCTGCGGCAATTCGATACGGCGCTGCTCGGTGCTGGTCTCGCCGGTCAGCATGTTTTCGCTGCGCGACAGCTCGACCACCTGCAGGTGCGCACCCGTGGAGCCAGCCAGCAGCAGGGTGTCGCCGTTGACGTTGACACTCACGTGTTCCAGCGCGCGGCCCTGCTCGTCGAGCACGAACGGCTCCTGGCCGTACGGGTAATCGACGCCTGGAGTGATGGTTTTCTTGTTGTCCGGGTAGGTGACCTTGTAGGTGTGGTGGAACACCAGTGCCTGGCCATTGGACAGACCGAGCACCACCAGCGGGCTGCCAGGCTGGTCAGCACTGATGGAACTGACCTGGGTACCTGCCGGCAAGGGCAGGTCGACGCGGCTTAACTGTTTACCGCTCTTGGTCTCGAAGAAAATGGCCTGACCCTTGTCCGAAACGCGCATGCCGACCAGGTTCTGCTCTTCAAGGGCGATCATCAGTGGCTTGCCGGCATCCTGCTGCAGCCAGGCTGGCTCCAGGGCTTTCTTGCTGGTCAGCTCCGCACCCTGGAACAGGGGCAGTACCACATACGCCAGGTAGAAGAAGATCAGCGTGATGGCTGCCAATACGGCAAGCCCGCCCACCAGTACATACCAGCGGGTCAGGCGATCCTTGAGGGCGCGCATGCGGCGCTTGCGTTGCAACTCGGGCGTATTGAAGTCAATCCGCACGGGCGGGGAGTTTGGGGTCATTGTGGAATTGGCCAGATCATTCATGCGCACACCCTAGCGGTCCCGTATGACAAAAACATGACAGTGAGTTGACGCAAAAAAGCCCGCTGCCCAGGAACCCTGGCAACGGACTGGGGAAGTCGTGGAAGAGGCCGGGCTTCAGCACCGGCCTCATCCTCAGTCAGTTACTTCTTTGCAACGTTGTCCGAGTGGGACAGGCCCAGGTCAGCCAAGGTCTTGTCGACCACTTTGGCCGGCAGCGGGATGTAACCGTCCTTCACCACGACCTGCTGGCCAGCTTGCGACAGGACCAGCTTGACGAACTCGGCTTCCAGCGGGGCCAGTGGCTTGTTCGGCGCCTTGTTGACGTAGACGTAGAGGAAGCGCGACAGCGGATATTTGCCGTTCAGGGCGTTGGTTTCGTTGTCTTCAATGAACTCGGTGCTGCCTTTCTTGGCCAATGGCACGGTCTTGACGCTGGCAGTCTTGTAGCCGATGCCCGAGTAACCGATGCCGTTCAGCGAGGAGCTGATCGCCTGTACGACCGAAGCCGAGCCAGGCTGTTCGTTGACGTTAGGCTTGAAGTCGCCTTTGCACAGGGCCTCTTCCTTGAAGTAGCCATAGGTACCCGATACCGAGTTGCGGCCGAACAGCTGCACCGGCTTGTTGGCCAGGTCGCCGGTCACGCCCAGGTCGCCCCAGGTCTTGACGTCGGCTTTGGCGCCACACAGGCGGGTGGACGAGAAGATCGCATCGACCTGTTCCATGGTCAGGCCCTTGATCGGGTTGTCCTTGTGCACGAACACGGCCAGGGCATCGACGGCGACCGGGATGGCGGTCGGCTTGTAGCCGTACTTCTGCTCGAAGGCTTGCAGCTCGACGTCCTTCATCTTGCGGCTCATCGGGCCGAGGTTGGCGGTGCCTTCGGTCAGCGCGGGTGGCGCGGTAGAGGAGCCGGCAGCCTGAATCTGGATGTTTACGTTTGGATATTCCTTCTTGTAGGCCTCGGCCCACAGAGTCATCAGGTTCGCGAGGGTATCGGAACCGACGCTGGAGAGGTTGCCCGACACACCGGTGGTCTTGGTGTAGGTCGGGATCGCAGGGTCGACAGCGGCTACCGCGTTGGCGGTCGCAACGCCAGCGGCGGCAAAGGTGAGGGCCGCCATCAAACGCTTCAGTTTCATGCCTTGCTCCTAGCAGGAATATGGGGGTGCTGGATGGAACGGGGCCCAGTATCTGCAGGCCGCATGAATACGATATGACTCAAATGTGACAAATGGATGAAAGGCCATCACTGAAACAGGTCTGGCCCCTTCGCGGCTGAAGCCGCTCCTACAGGTAGGGTGCAGTCCCTGTAGGAGCGGCTTTAGCCGCGAAGGGGCCAGTAGCCTTGTGCAGATCAGCGCTTGTTGGCGAGCAAGTACAGGCCCACCGCCAGACCGACGGAGCACAGCCCTGCTACGTAGTAGGCAGGTGCCATTGGGCTGACCTTGAGCAGCGCCGTCACCACCATCGGCGTCAGGCCACCGAAGATGGCGTACGCGACGTTGTAGGAGAACGACAGCCCACTGAAGCGCACCACCGCCGGGAACGCCTTGACCATCACGTACGGCACCGCGCCGATCACCCCCACGCACAGGCCGGTCAGCGCATACAGCGGGAACAGCAGCTCAGGATGGGTCGGCAGGCTGTGGTAGAAGGTCCAGGAGCTGGCCAGCAGCAACAGGCTGCCGATCACGAACACCCGACCCGCACCGAAGCGGTCGGCCAGGCTGCCGGCACCGATGCAGCCGAAGCTGAGCAGCACGATCGCCAGGCTGTTGGCCTTGAGCGAATCGGTAGGGCTGACGTGATAGATGCTCTGCAGCAACGCCGGGGTCATCAGGATCACCACGACGATGCCGGCAGACAGCATCCAGGTCAGCAGCATCGACAGGATGATCGGCCCACGGTGATCACGCAGCACCGCGCGCAGTGGCAGCTCTTCGGCCAATGCCTTGCGCTGCTGCATCTCGGCGAACACCGGGGTTTCGTGCAGCCAGCGGCGCAGGTACACCGAGAACAGGCCGAACACACCGCCGAGCAGGAACGGGATACGCCAGGCATAGTCGGCCACTTCTTCGGCGCTGTAGAGGGTGTTGATCAGGGTCGCCACCAGCGAACCGAGCAGGATCCCTGCCGTCAGGCCGGCGGTCAGGGTGCCACAGGCGTAGCCGGTGTTGCGTGCCGGCACGTGCTCGGAGACGAACACCCAGGCGCCCGGTACTTCACCACCGATGGCCGCGCCCTGGATCACGCGCATCAGCAACAGCAGGACCGGCGCCCACAGACCGATCTGTGCATAAGTCGGCAGCAGGCCCATGATCAGGGTCGGCAAGGCCATCATGAAGATGCTCAAGGTGAACATCTTCTTGCGCCCAAGCAGATCGCCGAAGTGGGCCATGACGATGCCACCCAGTGGCCGTGCCAGGTAACCGGCGGCGAAAATGCCGAAGGTCTGCATCAGGCGCAGCCATTCGGGCATGTCAGGCGGGAAGAACAGCTTGCCGACCACTGTGGCGAAGAACACGAAGATGATGAAGTCGTAGAACTCCAGGGCTCCGCCCAGCGCGGACAGTGAGAGGGTCTTGTAGTCACTGCGGGTCAGCGGCCGTGAGGGCTGCTCGATACTGCTCGGCACGGAGGTCATTGATCGTTGTTCTCTTGTAGGTGACGCAGGCCGCTTGGCACGCGGCTTCTGGGTTGAGGCGAGCAGCGAAGATAGCAAATTGCCGAGCTGCGCTGAAAGCGATACAAAAACCATACAGATATTCGTGAATGCGCGGTCGTCGCCTGGCGATTGGCTATATATACTGGCCGCTCGTAGGAAAAGGTTGCTTTAACCGTGGGAAGTTGTGCGAAAACGCCGGGCTTGAGGTCAGACGGTTTCGCAGAGTTTCCCTATGGGCGCCCAGCGAAGCGGAATCAGCGTAGTATGTTGTCAGCTGAATCGTTTTCCCGGCCTTGCGCCACACCAACGAAGCGTCACGGGTCAGAGGCCCCATCGCATGATTGAGCTCGAACAAGAAGATCCTATCCCGCAAGGTGACCTGGCCTTGCAGATCACCGCGCTGCCGCGCGAAACCAATGGCTTCGGCGACATCTTCGGCGGCTGGCTGGTCGCACAGATGGACCTCGCCGGTACCGCCATGGCCAGCCGCGTTGCCGGCGGCCGGGTGGCCACGGTGTCCATCGACCGCATGGCATTCCTGGTGCCGGTGGCCGTCGGCGCGCAACTGTCGTTCTACACCCAGACCCTGGAAATCGGCCGCAGCTCGATCCGCATGATGGTCGAAGTGTGGAGTGACGACCCGCTGTCCAGCGAATGGCGCAAGGTCACTGAAGCGACGTTCGTATTCGTCGCCATCGATGGCAGTGGCCGCACCCGCTCGGTGCCTCGTCGCTGAGCCTTGCGAGCGGTAAACTCATTGCACGTCACCGGGTCCAAGGCCCACAGGCAATCAATGAGACGAGCGCAATGGCTACCTTCAAGGTCGAATCCGAGCAACATGGCGAACTCAACTGCTGGCGCATCAGCAGCGACCGCGCCGAATTACTGATCGCCCAGCAGGGCGCGCAGATCCTCAGCTACCAGCGTGTCGGCGAGCCACCGCTGTTATGGCTGAGCGACCAGGCCATTTTCCGCCAGGGCAAATCGGTGCGCGCCGGTGTGCCGGTGTGCTGGCCGTGGTTTGGCAACTTGCAGCGCAACCCCGCATCCGTGCAGGCCATGTACCGTGGCGAGCAGGCTCCCGCCCATGGCTTGGCGCGCACGCGTGACTGGCAATTGCTGGGCGTCGAAGAAAAAGGCGATGACCTGCACATCGAGTTCGAGCTGCCAGAGGCCCAGGGCGATCTGCCGGACTGGCCGCATGATGTCGAGCTGAAGCTGCACATCGTGCTCGGTGGCGATCTCACCGTGTCCCTGAACAGCCGCAACCTGGGCAACAGCCCCGTGACCATCAGCCAGGCCTTGCACAGCTACTTCGCCGTGAGCGACGTGCGCCAGGCGCGGGTAGAAGGGGTCGAGGGGCTGCAGTACATCGAAACCCTGGCCGACTGGGAACAGCGCCAACAGCAGGGTGCGCTGGGTTTTGCCGGAGAAACCGACCGGATCTACCTGGATACGCCACAGCAGCTAAGCATCGTCGATCCGCACTGGCAGCGGCGGATTACCTTGACCAGCGACGGTTCACGCTCGGCGGTGATCTGGAACCCGTGGACCGAGCGGGCCAAGGAGCTGGCGGACATGGCCGACGATGGCTGGCAGCGGATGCTGTGCATCGAGACGGCGAATGTCTGGGACGATGTGGTGGAGCTCAAGCCGGGGGCCAGCAGTTCGCTGCAAGTCCGGATCGGTAGCAGCGCGATCTGACTGCTGCTTTGGCAGGCTTGGCCTCTTCGCGGGTAAACCCGCTCCTACAGGGAATCTGCACAGTTTGAACACAGTGCAGATCCTTGTGGCAGCGGGTTTACCCGCGAAGAGGCCAGCACAGGCAATCAGAGGTCGGCGTCTTCCACCACCCTCACCTTCCCCGCATCCAGCGCATAAGCCGCATCAGCCAGGTCATTGCTGACCTTCTCCACCTTCAGCTTGCCGCTGACCCAAAGCGGCGTGTAGATGTCATCGATCTTCAAGCCTTTCGGATACCGCACCAGCACCAGCTGGTTGGGCGGCGGTGGCGGCACGTGGATGCACGCGCCTGGGTAAGGCACCAGGAAGAACACGGTACTGTTGCCCTTGGCATCGCTTTCCAGTGGCACCGGGTAGCCGCCCAGGCGGATGTCCTTGCCGTTCATGGCAGCCACGGTCTTGGTCGAATACATGACTGCCGGCAGGCCCTTGCTTTGCTTGAGGCCACCCTTGGCAGTGAAGGTACCATTGGCTTCCGGCGAGTTGTGATCGATCTCGGGCATCGCTTCGAGGGCCTTCTGGTCTGACTTGGGCATCAGCTCCAGCCAGTCGGTCTCGGGCAGTTCGGCATGGGCCAGGGTGCTGGCCAGAAGCAACGGGATGAGGAGAAAGGCACGCATGGAAATGCTCGGCAACTCGGGATGAATTGCCGGGCATTCTAACCAGTATTCAACGTTTCTTGATGAATCCGTAGATCACCAGAAGGATGATCGCACCGACCAGCGCGCCGATGAATCCTGCGGCCTGGCCCGCCTGGTAGATCCCCAGTGCCTGGCCGCCATAGGTGGCGAGCAGTGAGCCGGCGATACCCAGCAGAATGGTCATGATCCAGCCCATGCTGTCGTCACCCGGCTTGAGGAAGCGGGCCAGCAGGCCAACGATGAGGCCGATGAAGATGGTTCCAATGATGCCCATGGCAATCCCTCTGAAGTGAAGATGGAACAAGCCAAAGCCTAGACAGCGCTTTGGCTTGTTGCCATTTTCAGAGGGCAGACCTTGCGCAGAAGTTCGATCAGTTGCTGATCAGCGCTTCTACTTCGGCGATCCTGGCCTTCAGGCTGACCATGTCCTGGCAGCGCAGGGTAGCGTGGCCGACCTTGCGCCCGAACTTGAAAGCCTTGCCATAGTGATGCAGGTGGCAGCCCTCGATGGCCACGACCTTGTCCACCGCCGGCACTTCACCGATGAAGTTGAGCATGGCGCTCTCACCGACCTTGGCAGTCGAACCCAGCGGCAGGCCGGCCACGGCGCGCAGATGGTTCTCGAACTGGCTGCACTCGGCACCTTCGATGGTCCAGTGCCCGGAGTTGTGCACACGCGGGGCGATTTCGTTGGCCTTCAGGCCACCGTCGACCTCGAAGAACTCGAAGGCCATCACCCCGACATAATCCAGTTGCTGGAGCACTCGACCGACATAGTCTTCGGCCAGGCCCTGCAGCGGGTGCGCGTCGCTGGCCACGGACAGTTTCAGGATGCCGCTCTCATGGGTGTTGTGCACCAACGGGTAGAAGCGGGTTTCACCATCGCGGGCCCGCACGGCTACCAGCGATACTTCGCCGGTGAACGGCACAAAGCCTTCCAGCAGGCAAGGCACACTGCCCAGTTCGGCAAAGGTGCCCACCACGTCTTCAGGTGTACGCAGCACCTTCTGGCCCTTGCCGTCGTAGCCCAGGGTGCGGGTCTTCAGTACTGCCGGCAGGCCGATGCTGGCGACCGCCGCGTCGAGGTCTGCCTGCGAGAGGATGTCGGCGAAGGCCGGGGTCGGGATACCCAGGTCGCGGAACATACTTTTCTCGAACAGGCGATCACGGGCGATGCGCAGGGCTTCGGCACTTGGGTAAACCGGCACGAACTGCGACAGGAAAGCCACGGTCTCGGCCGGGACGCTTTCAAATTCGAAGGTGACCAGGTCGACGTCGTCGGCCAGTTGGCGCAGGTGAGCCTGGTCGCCATAGTCGCCACGCAGGTGCTCGCCCAGCGCGGCGGCGCAGGCGTCTGGCGCCGGGTCGAGGAAGGCGAAGTTCATGCCCAGCGGAGTGCCCGCCAGGGCCAGCATGCGGCCCAGTTGGCCGCCACCGATTACACCGATCTTCATGGGTTCAGCCTCAAGCCTGGCGCGGGTCTGGATTGTCCAGCACGGTGTCGGTCTGCTCGGTGCGGAACTGCTTGAGCGCCGCGTGGTACTGCGGGTACTTGGCACCGAGGATGCTCGCCGACAGCAGCGCAGCGTTGACGGCGCCAGCACGGCCGATGGCAAGGGTGGCAACCGGCACACCGGCAGGCATCTGCACGATCGACAGCAGCGAGTCGACGCCCGACAGCATCGACGACTGGACGGGCACGCCCAGCACCGGCAGATGGGTCTTTGCAGCACACATGCCTGGCAGGTGGGCAGCGCCACCGGCACCGGCAATGATCACCTCGATACCACGCCCTTCGGCCTCTTCGGCATACTGGAACAGCAAGTCCGGGGTGCGGTGGGCGGAAACCACCTTCACTTCGTAGGGAATGCCGAGTTTTTCCAGCATATCGGCGGTGTGGCTAAGGGTGGACCAATCGGACTTGGAGCCCATGATCACGCCAACCAGTGCACTCATCGTCGAGCCTCTCCTGCAAGCGCCTTCAGGCGCGCTAAAAGCAACAAGCCACGCAGGTGGGCCAGCGTGGCTTGTCATACGGATTCTGTATCGACCGGGTCGGTCGAAGGCGCGGGATTGTAGCGTATATCCGGGCGGCCCGCCCACCCCCATAAGCACATGTCGGATCAAAGGGCAAGCTGTCTCGCGGGACAACTTTTGCGGCGGTACGAAACGGCTACCGCACCGCCTGACGGCCACCCTCGATCGTCATTCAAACCGGCATATCGCCTGGGCCGCCTGCCGATTCCAGCTTGCGCCACAGCAGCCGGACATTGGCCTTGCGCACCAGAGCACAACGGTACAGGCGGATTTCCAATGGCACATGCCATTGGCTCCCACCACAAATCGCCAGCTCCCCGCGCTCCAGCTCGCCACGCATCGACAGACGTGGCACCCAGGCGACACCCATGCCTTCCAGCGCCATGCTCTTCAGACTGTCAGCCATCGCAGTCTCGTAAACCGTGGTGTAGCGCAGATTGCGCTGACGTAGCAGCAAGTTCACCGAACGCCCCAGGAAAGCACCGGCGCTGTAAGCCAACAGCGGCACGCTGCTGTCGGCTTCAAGGTCGAACAGCGGCTTGCCGTCGGCATCCACTGCGCACACCGGAAGCATTTCGGTGGTGCCCATGTGCAGCGATGGGAAGATCTCGGCATCCATCTGCAGGGCGGCATCAGGGTCATAGAACGCCAGCATCAGGTCACACCCCCCCTCCCTTAATGCATGCACCGCATCTCCGACGTTGGTCGCAACCAGGCGGGTGGCGATGTTCAAACCATCATTGCGCAGCTGGGCTACCCAGCGAGGGAAAAAGCCTGATGCCAAGGAGTGCGCGGCTGACACTTGGATCACCTCGCCCTGGCCTCCTTCGAGGTGATGCAAATGGCGAAGAACTTCGCTCAACTGGTCGACAACGGTACGCGCAGTGACGAGAAAAAGCTGGCCAGCCTCGGTCAGTTCGATCGGTGTGCGGGAACGATTCACCAAGGTCAGGCCCAACGCCGCTTCCAGGCTGCGTATACGCCGGCTGAAGGCGGGCTGGGTGACGAAACGGCGCTCGGCCGCCTGGGAAAAACTGCGGGTGGAGGCCAGGGCACTGAAGTCCTCCAGCCACTTGCTTTCGAGGTTCATGAAGCAGATCTCCCGGCGTGCACCAAAATGGAACACGCTCGAATGTCAATTGGCGTCACATGAAACACTATGCCGTTTGTGCATAGGTTAGCGTGCAACAGCATTGGCCGCAAAATCCCCTTCAGGCCTAGGATTGCCGCCATTCCGGCAGGTGCCGGGTCAAAATCGAGATGATATCCATCATGTCCTCCGCTGCATCGTTCCGCGTCGAAAAAGATCTGCTTGGTACCCTTGAAGTCCCTGCCGATGCCTACTACGGCATCCAGACCCTGCGCGCTGCCAACAACTTCCACCTCTCCGGTGTTCCGCTGTCGCACTACCCGAAGCTGGTCGTGGCCCTGGCCATGGTCAAGCAGGCTGCTGCCGACGCCAACCGTGAGCTGGGTCACCTGAGCGATGCCAAGCACGCGGCCATCAGTGCAGCCTGCGCCCGCCTGATCAAAGGCGATTACCACGACCAGTTCGTGGTGGACATGATCCAGGGTGGTGCCGGTACTTCCACCAACATGAACGCGAACGAAGTCATCGCCAACGTCGCGCTGGAGGCCATGGGCCACCAGAAGGGTGAATACCAGTACCTGCACCCGAACAACGACGTGAACATGGCGCAGTCGACCAACGACGCCTACCCGACTGCCATCCGCCTGGGCCTGCTGCTGGGTCACGATGCCCTGCTGGCCAGCCTCGACAGCCTGATCCAGGCCTTCGCTGCCAAAGGCAAGGAATTCGACCACGTACTGAAGATGGGCCGCACCCAGCTGCAGGACGCCGTGCCGATGACCCTGGGCCAGGAATTCCGCGCCTTCGCCACCACCATGACCGAAGACCTGCAGCGCCTGCGCTCGCTGGCGCCGGAACTGCTGACCGAAATCAACCTGGGCGGTACTGCCATCGGTACCGGCATCAACGCCGACCCGGGCTACCAGGCCCTGGCCGTACAACGCCTGGCCACTATCAGCGGCCAGCCTCTGGTACCGGCTGCCGACCTGATCGAAGCGACTTCCGACATGGGTGCTTTCGTGCTGTTCTCCGGCATGCTCAAGCGTACCGCGGTCAAGCTGTCGAAAATCTGCAACGACCTGCGCCTGCTGTCCAGCGGCCCACGCACCGGCATCAACGAGATCAACCTGCCAGCGCGTCAGCCAGGCAGCTCGATCATGCCAGGCAAGGTCAACCCGGTCATCCCGGAAGCCGTCAACCAAGTCGCTTTCGCCATCATGGGCAACGACCTGGCCCTGACCGTCGCCGCCGAAGGTGGCCAGCTGCAGCTGAACGTGATGGAGCCGCTGATCGCCTACAAGATCTTCGACTCGATCCGCCTGCTCCAGCGCGCCATGGACATGCTGCGCGAGCACTGCATCGTCGGCATCACCGCCAACGAACAGCGCTGCCGTGAACTGGTCGAGCACTCGATCGGCCTGGTCACCGCCCTGAACCCGTACATCGGCTACGAAAACGCCACCCGTATCGCCCGCGTTGCCCTGGAAACCGGCCGCGGCGTACTG
Source organism: Pseudomonas vlassakiae (assembly GCF_014269035.2). Taxonomy (GTDB): domain Bacteria; phylum Pseudomonadota; class Gammaproteobacteria; order Pseudomonadales; family Pseudomonadaceae; genus Aquipseudomonas; species Aquipseudomonas vlassakiae. Next base: position 214,895 of record NZ_JABWRP020000003.1, on the reverse strand, counting down.
GAACTGGTGCGTGAAGAGAAGCTGCTGGACGACGCGATGCTCGACGACATCCTGCGTCCGGAAAACATGATCGCTCCACGTCTGGTCCCGCTGAAGGCGTAACCCAGGCCCCTGCATACAGTCTCACCAGGTCGAGGGACTAGACACCTCTCAACCTTTCAAAGGCCCGAGCGCACGCTCCGGGCCTTTTTTTTGCCTCATGCATGGCGCGCCAGTTTGCAGCGCCGGTATCGGCACGCTACTTGCTCCATAATGTCCCCCAGGCCCACGGGATGACCGAGCATGCTGCACAGCCACCTGACCACCCTCAATGCGGTTTCGCTGATCCTCAACCTGTTCCAGGAGCAAGGATGCGAGGCGACGGCGTTGCTCGCCGGCAGCGGCATAGGCCCGGCCGACCTGGGCCATAGCGACGCACGCATCACCACCCAGCAAGAGTTGCAGGTGTGCGCCAATGCCGTGGCCCGGCGTGAAGAGATCGGCCTGGAGCTGGGGCGGCGCATGCATGTGTCGTGCTACGGGATGCTCGGTTACGCCCTGCTCTCCAGTGCCACTTTGGGTGACGCCCTGCGCCTGGCCCTGCATTACCCGGCACTGCTGGGAACAGTCTTCAAGCTGCGCCTGGTCGACGATGGCCAGCGCGTCTGGTTCAGCGCCAGCGAATACCACGACAGTCCGGCCCTCGCCGCCTTCAATGCCGAGTTCTGCCTGGTGTCGCTGAAAGTGATCTGTGATGACCTGCTTGGTCGCACGCTGCCGCTACTCGGCGCCCGCTTCGAGCACACACGGCCCGGCTACCACAGCCTCTACAGCGGCGCCTTCCAGTGCCCATTGGCCTTCGACGCAGAGGACAACGCCTTTGCCTTCGAACGGCGCTGGCTGGACATGCCATTGCCGCTGGCCGACCCGATTACCCACAAGGCCATGAGTGAGCGCTGCCGGCGCCTGAACCTTGAATTCACCGGGCGCCAGGCCTGGCTTGGGCGCATCCGCCAGCTTTTGCTGCAGCAACTGGATGCGGCGCCGGGCCTGGAGGGCCTGGCGCGGCAGATGAACTGTTCCTCGCGCACCTTGCGCCGGCATCTGCAGGCGCTGGGCTGCAGTTATCAACAACTGCTCGATGAGCTGCGCTTCGATCGTGCCAAGCAGTTGCTGGCCGATGAACAGATGCCGATCTACCGGATTGCCGAAACCCTGGGGTTCAGCGAGACCGCAAGTTTCCGCCATGCTTTCCAGCGTTGGAGCGGCGTCGCGCCCAGCCACTTCCGCGGTTGACTCGCGAAGAGGCCAGTGCAGGCCAACGAGCTTGGCCACATCGATCCCCTTTTGGCCGTTTGCGTCGTTTTCCGCCAGCGGGCCGCCCGTGAAAATAGGCCCACGCCAGTACCCGGAGAACAACAAATGCTGACGATCTATTCCGATGATCACCGCCTGCACCACGGCCGCTGCGAGCTGATCGACGGCAAGCTGATGCCTTGCTTCGAAATGCCCTCGCGCGCCGATCATGTCCTCGAACAAGTGAAAAAGCGCAACCTCGGCGATGTCCAGGGGCCAACTGATTTCGGCCGTGCGCCGTTGCAGCGCATTCACAGCGCCGACTATCTCGACTTCTTCCAAGGCGCCTGGGCGCGCTGGGCCGCGCTCGGTCACGACGGTGACCTGCTGCCCTTCACCTGGCCGGCACGCACCCTGCGCCAGGTCAAGCCAACCGGCCTGCATGGCGAACTGGGCTACTACAGCTTCGACGCCGGCGCGCCGATCACCGCGGGTACGTGGCAAGCCGCCTACAGTGCCGCGCAGGTCGCCCTGACCGCCCAGGCTGCCATCGAGCAAGGTGCTCACTCGGCCTTCGCTTTGTGCCGCCCACCAGGGCACCACGCCGCTGCTGAAGTCATGGGCGGCTACTGCTACCTGAACAATGCTGCGATTGCCGCCCAGGCCTTCCTTGACCAGGGCCGCGCCAAGGTGGCCATCCTCGATGTCGACTACCACCACGGCAACGGCACCCAGGACATCTTCTATCAGCGCAACGACGTATTCTTCGCCTCGATCCACGGCGACCCCCAGGATGAATTCCCGTTCTTCCTCGGCTATGCCGACGAAACCGGTGAAGGCGCAGGCGAAGGCTGCAACATCAATTACCCGCTGCCCGCCGGCAGTGACTGGGCAGCCTGGAGCGCCGCACTGGAAGACGCCTGCCAACGCATCGCCGCCTATGACGCCGACGTGCTGGTGGTCTCCCTGGGCGTGGACACCTTCAAAGACGACCCGATCTCCCAGTTCAAGCTGGACAGCCCGGATTACCTGGAGATGGGCAAGCGCATCGCCCAGCTCGGCAAGCCCACCCTGTTCGTGATGGAAGGTGGCTACGCTGTGGAAGAAATCGGTATCAACGCAGTCAATGTGCTGGAAGGCTTCCAGCGCGCCCAGCCAGGAGCCTGACCATGGTTCGACTCAAGCGTCTGCTCGCCCCGTTCATCGCTGCCACCCTGTTCACCGGTGCCCTGCACGCTCAAGCCGAGCAGCGCACCCTGCGTGTGTTTAACTGGTTCGATTACATCACCCCGCAGACCTTGAGCGACTTCCAGAAGGACAGTGGCGTCAAGCTGATCTACGACATCTTCGACACCAACGAAGCGCTCGAGGCCAAGCTGCTCACCGGCAACTCCGGCTATGACGTGGTCGTGCCGTCCAACGTGTTCCTCGCCAAGCAGATCGAGGCCGGGGTGTTCCAGCCGCTGGACCGCAGCAAGCTGCCGAACTGGCAACACCTGGACCCGGCGCTGATGAAGCTGATCGAAGCCAACGACCCGGGCAACAAGTTCGCCGTGCCGTACATGTACGGCACCATCCTGATCGGTTTCAACCCGGACAAGGTCAAGGCCGCGCTCGGTGACCAAGCCCCGGTCGACAGCTGGGACCTGATCTTCAAGGAAGAGAACATCGCCAAGCTGAAACAGTGCGGCGTCGCACTGCTCGACTCGCCGTCGGAGATCCTGCCGCTGGCCTTGCAGCACCTGGGTCTGCCACCCAACAGCGACAAGCCGGACGACTACAAGAAGGCCGAAGCCTTGCTGCTGAAGATCCGCCCTTACATCACCTACTTCCATTCCTCGAAGTACATGGCCGACATCGCCAATGGCGATATCTGCGTGGCAGTAGGCTACAGCGGCAGCTTCTCGCAGGCTGCCAACCGCGCGAAGGATGCGAAGAATGGTGTGGTGGTGGACATGCGCCTGCCCAAGGAAGGTGCACCTATCTGGTTCGACATGCTGGCAATCCCCAAGAATGCAGCGAATCCGGAGGACGCCCACGCGTTCATCAACTACCTGCTGCGGCCTGAGGTGATCGCGCCGATCAGTGATTTTGTCGGTTATCCGAACCCGAACAAGGATGCCACCGACAAGGTCAGCCCGACGATCCGCAACAACCCGAACCTGTACCCGACGGCGGAGGCGATGGCCAAGCTGTATACCCTCAAACCGTTGACGCGTGAGGCTGAACGGGCGCGGACACGCGCCTGGACCCGGATCAAATCCGGCACCTGATGTAGAGCCGGGGGGGCTGCTTTGCAGCCCCATTCACCTTTTCCAGGCCTTACGCAATTTCAATAAAGCCTCGGCAATCTGCCCTTCAGGTACCGCCGCAAACCCCAACACCAGCCCTGCCCGCTTATCCACAGGCACCTCGCTGTCCTCAAGCCAGTAACTGCTCAGCGGATTCACCTCCACCCCCACCGCTTCAGCCCTGGCCACCAACGCCTGCTCCCGCGCAACGTCATCCACATCCACCTTCACATGCAGCCCCGCCGCCACCTCGGGCATCGCACCAAGCCCGGGTACATCCAACGGCCACCCGGCCTTGAGCACATTGCGCCGGCTCAGCGCCGCCTTGCGCATGCGCCGGATATGGCGCTGGAAGTGCCCTTGAGCCATGAATTCGGCCATCACGCACTGGGTGCCCACCTCGGAATGCCGCACTGCCAGCGCCCGGCCCTGGCTGAACGCCTGCACCAGCGCTGGCGGCAGCACCATATACCCCAGGCGCAGAGCCGGGAAGGCGATCTTGCCGAAGGTACCGACGTACAGCACCCGCCCCTGGCGGTCGAGCGCTGCCAGCGGGGTCAACGGTGCGCCGCTGTAGCGGTACTCGCCGTCGTAGTCATCCTCGATGATCCAGCCATCGTTGCGCTCGGCCCAGGCCAGCAAAGCCAGGCGCCGGGGCAGGCTCATGGTCACGCCGGTCGGGTACTGGTGCGCCGGGGTGACATAGGCCAGTCGACAATCCTCCAATTGCTCCAGGCGCTGGCAGTCCAGGCCATCCTCGTCCACCGGTACCCCGGCCACCTTGGCGCCGGCCACGGCAAAAGCATGCCCGGCGGCTCGATATCCCGGGTTTTCCACAGCCACGCGGTCGCCCGACTGCAACAACAACTGTGCACAAAGGCTGATGGCCTGTTGCGCACCACTGGTGATCACAATTTGTTCAGCCGAGCAGGAGAGACCGCGCGAACGGCGCAGATAGGCGGCTATCAGCTCGCGAAGTACCGGTTCACCTGCGGGGTCACCATAACCCAGCTTCGCATGCGACGGATTACGCCAGAAACCCGCCTGCAGCTTGGCCCACACGTCAAACGGGAACAAATCGAATGCCGGAATGCCGACGCGAAATGCCCTGGGTGCGCCGCTTCTGGGCGGCGCTAGATGGTTATTTTTCAGCCGTCCCAACGGCTCGCTGAAACGCTGGCTGCTGGATAAATCCTCAGTATCATTCAGGCAAAATGTGGATAAGTCTGTTGATAAGCCTTGGGATAAGCCTGTGGACAGTTGTGTGGATAGTTTTGGCAGGTGGCTAACATACGTGCCATCCCCTGTCCGGCTTTCAATGTAGCCCTCGGCATACAACTGGTCATAGGCACGCACCACGCTGTTGCGCGACAGCGCCAGCACGCTCGCCAGCTCACGCGTAGCCGGCAACCGGGTACCGCTGCTCAGACGACCATCCAGCACCCGTGCCCGCAAGGCCTCGTAGAGCTGCTGACTGAGCCCGCGGCGGCGATCGAGCACGATACCGGCAGGATCGAAAGGCAGTAGGAAGGGACGCTCGCTCATGGCATTGGACCTACCAAAACAGTCATTAATGGCTCTTACCCAGAGCCAATAGCCTGCCTAGGATGGAGCCATTCAACAAGGACCCTGCGCATGTACAACAGCAAACCCCATCAGGAACATGACCTTGAGCGCTTGCACCAGCACATGCGCAACACCCGCCTGGCCGTGCTGGTCAGCCACGGTGAACAGGGCCTGCTGGCCACACACTTGCCAGTTTTGCTCGACACCGACGAGGGCGAGTTCGGCTGCGTTTATGCCCACCTGGCGCGGGCTAACCGCCAATGGCAGGACGTGGCGCAGGGTGCCGAAGCACTCCTGGTGTTCCCAGGTGCCGACGCCTACGTAAGCCCCAGCTATTACCCGAGCAAGGCCGAAAACCCCAAGGTGGTGCCGACCTGGAACTACCTTGCCGTGCATGCTTACGGCACTGCGCAAGTGATCCACGAAGCCGCACCGTTGCTACAGATCGTCAGCCGCCTGACCGATCTTCACGAACAAGGCCGCAGCACACCCTGGAAAGTCGCCGACGCCCCCACCGACTATCTGGAGGGCATGCTCCGCGCCATTGTCGGCATTCGCCTGCCCATTGCCCGCCTGCAAGGCGCGCGCAAGCTCAGCCAGAACCGCTCGGCCGAGGATATCGCCGGCGTGCGCGAAGGCCTGGGTGCGAGCCCGGATTACCTGGACAACCAACTTGCGGCGCACATGCGCCAACTCTGAAGGAAAAGCCCAATGCCCAGCGTTACCCTGCGCCCCGTCAGCGCACAAGACCACGCCGCCTGGCTCGAACTGTGGCAAGCCTACCTGCGCTTCTACCAGACCGAACTGGCAGAAGAAGTAAGCCTCAGCACCTGGCAACGCCTGCTCGACCCTAACGAGCCAACCCATTCGACCCTGGCCTGGGTCGATGGCAAGGCCGTGGGCATGGTCAACTTCATCTACCATCGTTCCAACTGGAGCATCGAGAACGCCTGCTACCTGCAGGACCTCTACGTCGACAGCGGCCAGCGCGGCCTCGGTATCGGCCGCCAGCTGATCGAGCACGTGTACGCCACGGCCAAGGCCGCCGGCTGCATCAAGGTGCACTGGCTGACCCACGAAACCAACGCCACCGCCATCAGCCTGTACCAACAGGTTGCCGAGCGCCCGGGCTTCATCCAATTCCGCAAAGGGTTGTAGGCCACATGACTGACGCACTGAACTGGAAACCCGCTGCAGCGCCCAAGGCCGAGCCCATCGACGGCCGCTTCATCCGCCTGGAGAAACTCGACCCGGCGCGTCACGGCGACGACCTCTGGGCCGCCCTGCAAGGCCCGGGTTCCGACCCGGTGCTGTGGGACTACCTGCCCTACGGCCCGTTCACCGAGCGCGCTGCCTTCGACCGCTGGCTGCAAGGCAATGCCGCCGGCCACGACCCGCTGTATTACAGCGTGATCGACCGCGCCAGCGGCCAGGCCCAAGGCGTACTGACCCTGATGTCGATCGTGCCCGACCACGGCCGAATCGAGATTGGCCACATCGCCTTCGGCGCCCCCATGCAGCGCACGCCCAAGAGCACCGAGGCCGTCTACCTGCTGGGCAAATTGAGCTTCGAGCTGGGCAACCGGAGGCTGGAGTGGAAGTGCAACAACGCCAACGCCCGCTCCAAGCGTGCGGCGGAGCGGTTCGGCTTCACGTTCGAAGGGGTGTTCCGCAAGCACCTGGTGGTGAAGGACCATAACCGGGATACGGCTTGGTATTCGATTACCGATGATGAGTGGCCGCAGATCGCGGCGGGGTTCGAGCGCTGGTTGAGCGCAGAAAATCAGAGGCCGGAAGGCCAGATTGATACATTGGAGGCTTGCCGCAATAAATGAGGTAGTTGTTTTCTACCTCCGATGTCCGAGGGCTCAACGTCACGAATATGCAATTTATTGCACATTGAAGGCTAGATAGCGGACCTTATCTGCAATTTAATGCATATCACGGTACTTTCGTTATCGGCGTGAAGGCCGATAGGCGCCAGTCTTGAGATTTGAGTGGGGCGTAAACCAAGCGCCGCGCGGGCGGCGCTCGATCTCACCGAAGCTAAAAATGCTGTGGCGAACCATAAAAAAGGGGAGCACCCGCTCCCCAGAGGTAAACCGCTTGTAGATGAAGGCTTATCTCAGCCTTCGATCTCGATCAGGATCTCGCCCGGCGTCACGCGATCACCCTTGGCCACGTGGATGGCCACGACCTTGCCGGCGATGGCCGCCTGCACTTCGGTCTCCATCTTCATCGCTTCGGTGATCAGCACGGCCTGGCCGGCCTTGACCACGTCGCCTTCCTTGACCAGCACATCGACGATGTTGCCCGGCATGGTGGTGCTGACGTGGCCCGGCGCACTGGCCTGCTTGCGCTTGCTGCTGCCACCGCCGACAAACTCGTTGAGCGGCTCGAACACCACTTCTTCCGGCATGCCGTCGATCGACAGGTAGAAGTGACGCTTGCCTTCGGCCTTGACGCCCACGCCGGTGATGTCGACGCGGTAGGTCTCCCCGTGGACGTCGATGACGAACTCGGTCGGCACCCCTTCACCGCCATGGGACGCCACGGCACCGGCCTCAGGAATCGGCAGCAGGGCTTCGGGGGTCAGGGTGCCGGCTTCACGTTCCTCGAGGAACTTGCGACCGATGTCCGGGAACATGGCGTAGGTCAGCACGTCTTCTTCGCAACGGGCCAAGGCACCGATATCGCTGCGCAGCTTGGCCATCTCTGGCTTGAGCAGGTCTGCCGGGCGCACGTCGATGATTTCTTCGTTACCGATGGCCTGACGGCGCAGTTGCTCGTTGATCACGCCCGGCGCCTTGCCGTAACCGCCTTGCAGGTACAACTTCACCTCGTTGGTGATGGTCTTGTAGCGCTCACCGGCCAGCACGTTGAAGAATGCCTGAGTACCGACGATCTGCGAGGTCGGCGTCACCAGCGGTGGGAAGCCGAGGTCTTCACGCACCCGCGGGATCTCTGCCAGCACTTCGTTCATGCGGCTGAGCGCGCCCTGCTCCTTGAGCTGGTTGGCCAGGTTGGAAATCATCCCGCCCGGCACCTGGTTGACCTGCACGCGGGTGTCCACGGCGGTGAACTCGCTCTCGAACTGATGGTATTTCTTGCGCACCGCGTAGAAGTACAGGCCGATTTCCTGCAGCAGCTCCAGGTCAAGGCCGGTGTCGAACTCGCTGCCCTTGAGCGCGGCGACCATCGACTCGGTGCCGGGATGGCTGGTGCCCCAGGCAAAGCTGGAGATCGCGGTATCGATGTGATCGGCACCGTTTTCCACGGCCTTGAGCTGGCACATGGCGGCCAGGCCGGCGGTGTCGTGGGAATGGATGAACACCGGCAGCGACTGCTCGGCCTTCAGCGCCCTGACCAGCTCACCGGTGGCGAACGGTGTCAGCAGGCCGGCCATGTCCTTGATCGCAACCGAGTCGCAACCCATGGCTTCCATCTGCTTGGCCTGGGCGACGAAGGCGTCGATGGTGTGCACGGGGCTGACGGTGTAGGCGATGGTGCCCTGCGCGTGCTTGCCGGCAGCCTTCACCGCTTCGATGGCCACGCGCAGGTTACGCACGTCGTTCATGGCGTCGAAGATGCGGAAAACATCGATGCCGTTGACCGCAGCCTTGGCGACGAAGGCCTTGACCACATCGTCGCTGTAGTGACGGTAGCCCAGCAGGTTCTGGCCGCGCAGGAGCATTTGCAGGCGAGTGTTGGGCAGGGCCGCACGCAGTTTGCGCAGGCGCTCCCACGGGTCTTCCTTGAGGAAGCGCACGCAGGCGTCGAAGGTGGCGCCACCCCAGACTTCCAGCGACCAGTAGCCGACCTTGTCGAGCTTGTCACAGATCGGCAGCATGTCTTCGGTACGCATACGGGTAGCCAGCAGAGACTGGTGGGCGTCGCGCAGGATCGTGTCGGTTACGTGAATTTTCTTGGACATTATGGGGATTCCTCACAGGCCTGCGTGGGCGGCGATGGCGGCGGCGATGGCCAGGGCCAGCTCTTCGGGTTTGCGCTTGATCGAATAGTTGGTCAGTTCCGGGTGGCTTTCGACGAAGCTGGTATTGAACTGGCCGCTACGGAACTCCGGATTGCGCAGGATTTCCTGGTAGTACGCGGCCGTGGTCTTCACCCCTTGCACGCGCATGTCATCCAGGGCCCGCAGGCCGCGGTCCATGGCTTCTTCCCAGGTCAACGCCCAGACCACCAGCTTCAGGCACATGGAGTCGTAGAACGGCGGAATGGTATAGCCGGTGTAGATCGCCGTGTCGGTGCGCACGCCCGGGCCACCCGGGGCGTAGTAGCGGGTGATCTTGCCGAAGCTGGGCAGGAAGTTGTTCTTCGGGTCTTCGGCGTTGATGCGGAACTGCAACGCGTAGCCACGGTGCTGGATGTCTTCCTGTTTCACCGACAGCGGCAGGCCCGAAGCGATGCGGATCTGCTCGCGGACAATGTCGATACCGGTGATTTCCTCGGTGATGGTGTGCTCCACCTGCACCCGGGTGTTCATCTCCATGAAGTACACCTCGCCATCGGCGAGCAGGAACTCCACGGTACCGGCGTTCTCATAGTTCACTGCTTTGGCCGCACGCACCGCCAGGTCGCCGATGTAGGCGCGCTGCTCAGGGGTGAGCTGTGGGCTCGGGGCGATTTCGATCAACTTCTGGTTGCGGCGCTGGATCGAGCAGTCACGCTCGAACAGGTGCACGACGTTGCCGAAGCTGTCGCCGAGGATCTGCGCCTCGATGTGCTTGGGGTTGACGATGCATTTTTCCAGAAACACTTCGGCCGAACCGAAGGCCTTGGTGGCTTCGGAAATCACCCGTGGGAAGTTCTGTTCCAGCTCTTCACGGCTGTTGCAGCGGCGGATACCACGGCCGCCACCGCCAGAAGTGGCCTTGAGCATCACCGGGTAACCGATACGGTCACCTTCGCTCAGGGCTTCATGAATATCGGCGACGTTGCCTTCGGTGCCGGGGGTTACCGGTACACCGGCCTGGATCATGGTGCGACGCGCTTCGGTCTTGTCGCCCATGCGGCGGATGACGTCGGCGGCCGGGCCGATGAACTTGATCCCGCGCTCGGCGCAGATCTCTGCCAGTTCGGCGTTTTCCGAGAGGAAACCGTAACCCGGGTGCAGGGCATCACAGCCGGTTTCCACAGCCAGGTTGACCAGCTTGCGCGGGTTCAGGTAACCGGCCAGTGGCTCGGCGCCAATGCTGTAGGCCTCGTCGGCGCGCTTGACATGCAAGGCGTGGCGGTCGGCGTCGGAATAGATCGCGACAGAGCGAATGCCCATCTCGGCGCAGGCACGCACGATCCGAACTGCGATTTCACCCCGGTTGGCGATCAGGATTTTTTTTATCACTGGAGTCTTCCCAAAGCCGTAGGAACAGACGATCCGGTTGTACCGGTCGGCGCGTGACCAGAGGTTGCTGGCCAGTCGCACATTCACCCTAGCGCCGAAGGTCGATAAACAAAAATCAATATTTGTTAGGGGCTGTATTAGCAAAAGCTTATAGTTCGGTAACAAGGTATTGCCGAAGAGCTAATAAAAATGCGTAAGTCCTTGATGCGTATGACATTGCGCCAATTGCAGATCTTCAATGAGGTATGCGATTTGCGCTCCTACAGCCGCGCGGCGGAAGAGATGGCACTGACGCAACCCGCCGTTAGTCTACAGATCCGCCAGCTCGAAGAGCTAATCGGCCAACCGCTGTTCGAGTACGTCGGCAAGAAGCTTTACCTGACCGAAGCCGCCGAGGCCCTGCAACGGGCCAGCCGCGACATTTTCGGGCGGCTGGAAAGCCTCGACATGCAGCTATCGGACATGCAGGGCTCACTGCAGGGGCAGCTGAAACTGGCGATCGAGTCCAGTGCCAAGTACTTCGTGCCACACCTGTTCGCCGCCTTCAAGCAGCGTCACCCGGAGGTCAACCTCACCCTCACGGTGGTCAACCGTGCCCAGGCGATCCGGCGCCTTTCCGACAACCGCGACGACCTGATCATCATGTCGATGGTGCCGCAGGACATGGGGTTGGAGTTTCTGCCGTTTCTGAATAACCCGATCATTGCCGTGGCCCCGCCGGAACACCCGCTGTGCAAGCTCGAGCACCTGCGCTTGCAAGACCTGGAGCCTCATACTCTGCTGGTCCGCGAACAGGGTTCGGGGACCCGCAAGGCTTGCGAAGAGTACTTCAAGGACAAGCGCGTGCACTTCACCCAGACCCTGGAAGTCGCGTCAGCCGATGCCCAGCGCGAATGCGTGATCGCCGGCCTGGGCATTGCCCTGTTGACCCGCCATGCCGTAAACCTGGAGCTGGCCACGGGGGTACTCAGGGAGCTGCCGGTCGAGGAGTTGCCGCTGTACCGCAGCTGGTGTGTGGTGCAGGCCAAGGCCAAGCGACAGTCGCCGGTGGCCTTGGCGTTTCTGGCGTTCATCCGTAGCGAACGTGCACTGATCAGCGCACTGGTTGAGCGCTTTTCGGGAAAGTTGCCGCCGATGCCTGCCACACCGTGAGCGCTTGCAGCTCGGGATAGTCGGCAAGATCGCGTAGCAGTTGACGTTGGTCGCAATAGCTCTCGATTGCGCGGCGGTATTCCATGCGGCGCTGATCTTTTTCCTGCTGCTTGCGAGCCTTGGCGCTGGGTTGATACGTACCGTCGAAGTCACGAGCCATTGCCTGTCTCCCAGATAGGATGCGGGAGTTTCAGACTGGCCCTGAAGGTTTACGGTTTGGCTGTGGATCGGTGACAAAACAGTGAAATCTGCTTTGCCCGTACAGGCCGCTATCAGTCGTCGGTAGCCTTGATCGACTTGGGCGACAAACGCAGGCTGCGCAAGCTGCGTTTCACGCTCTTGAGGTGATTGACCAGGCTTGGTCCACGGGCCATCGCCACGCCCATGGCCAGCACGTCGATCACCACCAGGTGAGCGATACGCGAGGTCAGCGGGGTGTAGATTTCGGTATCTTCATGGACATCGATCGCCAGGTTGACCGTCGACAGCTCCGCCAGGGGCGTCGCGCTTGGGCACAACGTGATCAGGTTGGCACCACTTTCACGCACCAGATTGGCGGTGATCAGCAGGTCCTTGGAACGCCCCGACTGGGAGATGCACACCGCCACGTCACCCGGTTTCAACGTCACCGCCGACATGGCCTGCATGTGCGGGTCGGAGTAGGCCGCGGCGCTGAGCAGCAGGCGGAAGAACTTGTGCTGGGCGTCGGCGGCTACTGCGCCGGACGCACCAAAGCCATAGAACTCCACGCGTTGTGCCTGAGCCATGGCACTCACGGCCTGCTGCAAGGCCTGTGGGTCCAGGTGCTCTCGGACTTCCATCAGCGTGTGCAGAGTGGTGTCGAAGATCTTCAGGCTGTAATCGGCAACCGAGTCGTCTTCATGAATCGCGAACTGGCCGAAACTGGCGCCCGCCGCCAGACTCTGGGCCAGCTTGAGCTTGAGATCCTGGAAGCCCGAACAACCGATCGCCCGGCAGAAGCGCACAATGGTCGGCTCACTGATACCCACGCTGTGCGCCAGGTCGGCCATGGAACTGTGCATCACGGCAGCCGGGTCGAGCAGCACGTGGTCGGCCACTTTGAGTTCCGATTTGCGCAGCAAGTGGCGCGATTGGGCGATATGTTGCAACAGATTCACGGGCTGGACTCGGTTATGATCGGCTGGCCGGGATGTAGCTTTCTTGTAGTTATACTACATGGAGGCCAACCCGCCCAGTTAAACGAACGTGGAGAGTGGTGGTTTGACTATTCCTTGCGACATTCTGGTGTTCGGTGGCACCGGTGACCTGGCCCTGCACAAACTGCTGCCGGCGCTGTATCACCTGTATCGCGAGGCACGCCTGAACAACGCGGTGCGCATCATCGCCCTCGCCCGCCGCCACATAACCCGTAATGAGTACCTCAAGCTCGCCGAACGCCATTGCCGGGCGCAGATCGCCCGCCACGATTTCGACGAGGATGTGTGGCAACGCTTCTCCGCCCGCCTCGACTACTTCCCCATGGATGCGGCGCAAAGCGCTGATTTTGGCCGCCTGGCCCGCTATCTCGGCGAGCCTGGAGGGCTGACCCGCATCTACTACCTGGCCACTGCACCCAACCTGTTCGTACCCATCGCCAACCACCTGCGGATTGCCGGGCTGGCCGACAGCGAAGCGCGCATCGTGCTGGAGAAACCGATCGGCCATTCACTGGCCTCGGCCACTGCGATCAACGAAGCGATCGGCGCGGTATTCGACGAATCGCAGGTGTTTCGCATCGACCACTACCTGGGCAAGGAAACCGTGCAGAACCTGATGGCCCTGCGCTTCGCCAATGCCTTGCTGGAGCCGGTGTGGCGCAACGGCCAGGTCGACCATGTGCAGATCAGTGTCTGCGAAACCCTCGGTGTGGAAAACCGTGGCGGTTACTACGACCGCGCCGGGGCGACCCGCGACATGCTGCAGAATCACCTGCTGCAGCTGTTGTGCCTGGTGGCCATGGAGCCACCGGCGCAGTTCGAGGCCGAAGCTGTCCGCGACGAGAAAGTGAAGATCCTGCGCGCACTCAAGCCGATCACCGGCCAGGACGTGCAGGACAAGACCGTGCGCGGCCAGTACGGTGCCGGCCATATCGGCGGGCAGGAAGTACCGGCCTACTATTTCGAGAAAGACGTCGACAATGATACCGACACCGAAACCTTCGTCGCCGTGCACGCGCACATCGACAACTGGCGCTGGGCTGGCGTGCCTTTCTACCTGCGGACCGGCAAGCGCATGGCGCGGCGTTCGTCGCAGATCGTCATTCAGTTCAAACCGGTGCCCCACGAGCTGTTCATTGGCGGCCAGGTCAATCAGCTGCTGATCCAGCTGCAGCCGGAGGAGCGCATCAGCCTGCGGATGATGACCAAAAGCCCCGGCAAGGGCATGCGCCTGGAACCGGTCGACCTGGACCTGAACCTTGCCCAGGTATTTGGCCAGACGCGCCGTTGGGACGCCTACGAACGGTTGTTGCTGGACGTTCTGGAAGGCGATTCGACCTTGTTCATGCGCCGCGACGAAGTGGAAGCCGCCTGGGCCTGGGTCGACCCGATCATCAAGGGTTGGGAAGAGCACTTCCAGGCGCCCCGCCATTATGCTGCCGGCACCAATGGGCCGGAACAGGCCAACAGCCTGCTGGCCAGGCATGGCAGGCACTGGCATGGCTGATGGTGCGCTCAATGCCCCCAGGGACGGGCAATCATCTCCCTGAACTCAGGCTCCGGGATGGGCCTGCTGATCAGGTAGCCCTGGGCTTCATCACAGCCGTGCTCACGCAGGAAAGCCAACTGTTCCGCCGTTTCCACCCCTTCTGCCACTACCTTCAGGCCCAGGCTTCTGGACAGGGTGATGATCGCTCGGGTTATGGCGGCATCCTGGCTACCCTCGGACAAGCCACGGATGAATGCCTGGTCGATCTTCACGTAGTCCACCGGCAGGCGCTTGAGGTAACTCAATGATGAATAGCCGGTGCCAAAATCGTCGATGGCCAGCTTCACGCCCAGTGCACGCAATTGCCCGAAGGTCGAGATGATATGTTCGACGCTGTCCAGCAGCTGGCTTTCGGTAAGCTCCAGCTCCAGCTGATGCGGCGCCAACCCGGTTTCCTCAAGCACCTGACGCACCAGGCTGACCAGCTTGCCCTGACGCAACTGATAGACCGACAGGTTGACCGAAACCCGCACCTCCAGCCCTTGCTTGAGCCACTCGCGCGCTTGCCTGCAGGCATGGCGAAGCACCAGTTCACCGATCGGAGCAATCAGACCGGTTTCTTCGGCCAAACCGATGAATTCAGCTGGCGGCACCATGCCCCACTGCGGATGCGGCCAGCGCACCAGTGCCTCGGCGGCATGCAGGCGGCCACTGCGCAGGCACAGTTTGGGCTGGTAATAGACCCTCAGTTGTTCTTCATCGATGGCCTTGCGCAACTGGTTCTCTAGTTGCAGGCGCTCGAGGGTACTGGCACGCAGGCTCTCGGTATAGAACTGGAAGTTGTCGCCGCCCAGATGCTTGGCATGCTGCTTGGCCATGTCTGCCTGGCTGATCAACGAATCGGCATCGAGCGTGGCGTCGGACAGCACACTGATACCCACCGAAGCGCTGACCACCACCTCATGCCCATCGAGCCGCTGCGGTTTGCGCAACTTGTTCAGCAAGCGGGTGGTTACCCGCACCAGGCTCGACAGGTTGCTGTACCCATCGAACAGCACGGCAAACTCATCGCCAGATAGCCGCGCCACGGTATCCGCCTCGGGAACGGTGCTGACAATGCGCCGGGCAATCTTGTGAATCAGCTGATCGGCCAGTTCATGACCCAGGCTTTCGTTCAGCAGCTTGAAACGGTCCAGATCGACATGCAGCAGGGCAAGGCTGCGGCCGTTGCTGCGTACCCGTTGCGCGGCTTCTTGCAGGCGCAGCCGGAACAATGAGCGGTTGGCCAGTCCGCTCAGTTCGTCGTAGTGCGCCAGATAGCGCAGGCGCTCCTCGGATGCCCGACGTGCCGACAGGTCGGTAAAGAAGCCGACCACCTGGCTCAATTGGCCCTGTGGGTCGCGCACAGCCGTCAGCTGCAAGCGTTGCGGGTGCAGCTCGCCGTGCTTGCGCGCCTCTACCAGTTCACCCTCCCAGCCGCCTCGCTGCGCCAGCGCCGACTCGATGGCCTGGCTGTGCCGGCGCGCATCGCTGTGGCATGGCAGGTCGAACAGCTCGCGCGCCAATAGCTCGGAGCGGTTGTAGCCGGTCATCTGGCAGTAAGCCTGATTCACTGCCAGCACCACGAAATCGGCACTGAGAATCGCCACGCCCTCGTTGCAGGCTTCAAACACCGTGGCAGCAAGGCGCTGCTGCTCTTCGAGCACCTTCTGCGCCGAGACCCGTTGCAGGTCCTGATTCAACGCCTGATTCTGGAACCGCCGCAGGAGGCTGCGGTCAAGCAGGCGGTTGACCTGCCAGGCTACCACCAGCAGCGCCGCCAGCAGGATCAGCCCGAGCCAGCCCCAACCACGCTGCTGTCCGGCGCCGAAACAGAACAGGAACAGGATGGGCGGCACCAGGCAGGGCAAGGCAAAGCTGAGAAAGGCCGGCAAGCTCACTGCATAGGCAATGCTCGCGCTCAAGGTGGCCATCCCCAGCAGCCCGAACACCCAGGCCTGCTGCACGAAGTTGTCGTCCGGCACCAGCGCAATCGCGGCACAGGCCAAGGTCAAGCCACTGAACGCCGAGCCGAGCAAGAACATGCGGCGCCAGCCGGGGTTGGCCTGGCGCTGCGCCGTGGCTGCATCGAACGCCGCAACCTGGATCACTCGAAGGGCCACCAGCGCCAGCAGCCATACCAGCCAGACGCCCACCAGCAGATAACGTCCAGGGCTCCACACCAGCCAGGCGCACAGCAAACCGGTAAGCAGCATGAACACTGTGGGCAGCAGTGAGCCTTGATACAACAGGCGGGTTCGCTCAACGGACAGCTGAGTGGCGAACTGCCTGCGCACGTTCCTTGTCATCTCCAGCGATACTCCGATCGCCGTGCAGTCCTGAGTCATAGCGCGGGTTCTTGTACTGTTCTTATTATGGTTGGCGTTGAACGAGCTGCGATCTTACACAAACCGCTGATTTGGCCAAACTGCTCCGTGGCTTCTTTCGCCAGGTCGTACCGGGCAAGCACTGGCCTGCTGACTGTAGTGGATGCACAACCCGATGAGCGACAGGGCGAGAGGTGAATATTCATACAGTAGATGTTTGCCCCTTGACCGGCCTGCCCCTAGAATGGCCGGATGCACACAGATGACCTCTCCCTCCTGCTCAATTCCCTCAACGATGCCCAGCGCCAGGCCGTCGCCGCCACGCTTGGGCGTCAGCTGGTGCTTGCTGGCGCCGGTTCCGGTAAAACCCGCGTGCTGGTGCACCGCATCGCCTGGCTGATCCAGGTCGAGCAGGCCTCGCCGCACTCGATCCTGTCGGTGACCTTCACTAACAAGGCTGCCGCCGAAATGCGCCAGCGGATCGAGCAGTTGCTGGGTATCAACCCGGCCGGCATGTGGGTGGGTACCTTCCACGGCCTGGCGCACCGCTTGCTGCGGGCGCACTGGCAGGAAGCACGCCTGGTGCAGAACTTCCAGATCCTCGACAGCGATGATCAGCAGCGGCTGATCAAGCGCGTCATGCGTGAACTCGGCCTGGACGAGCAAAAATGGCCGGCGCGCCAAGCCCAGTGGTTCATCAATGGGCAGAAGGACGAGGGCCTGCGCCCACACCACATCCAGGCCAGCGGCGACCTGTTCCTGCAGACCATGCGGGATGTATACAGCGCCTACGAACAGGCCTGTGAGCGCGCCGGGGTCATCGACTTCTCCGAATTGCTGCTGCGCGCCCTCGACCTGTGGCGCGACCACCCAGGCTTGCTGGAACATTACCAGCGGCGCTTCCGCCACCTGCTGGTGGACGAATTCCAGGACACCAACGCCGTGCAGTACGCCTGGCTGCGCCTGCTGGCGGGCAAGAACGGTGGCAGCCTGATGGCGGTGGGCGACGACGACCAGTCGATCTATGGCTGGCGCGGCGCCAAGATCGAGAACATTCACCAGTACACGGCCGACTTCCCTGACGCCGAGATGATTCGTCTGGAGCAGAACTACCGCTCGACCGGCGGCATCCTGAAGGCTGCCAACGCGCTGATCGCCAACAACAGCGGGCGCCTGGGCAAGGAGCTGTGGACCGACATGGGCGAAGGCGAGCCGCTGACGCTGTACGCCGCCTATAACGAACACGATGAAGCGCGCTATGTGGTCGAGACCATCGAGAGCCTGATCAAGCAAGGCAGCGCGCGCAGCGATATCGCCATCCTGTATCGCTCCAACGCCCAGTCGCGGGTGCTGGAAGAAGCCCTGCTGCGCGAACGCATCCCTTACCGCATCTACGGTGGCCAGCGCTTCTTCGAACGTGCCGAAATCAAGAATGCGATGGCCTACCTGCGCCTGATCGAAGGCCGCGGCAACGATGCGGCACTGGAGCGGGTGATCAACGTGCCGCCCCGTGGCATTGGCGAGAAAACCGTCGAAGCCATTCGCGAACATGCACGCCACAGCCAGCTGTCCATGTGGGAAGCCATGTGCCAGCTGTTGGCCGCCAAGGCGCTGAAAGGCCGCGCCGCCTCTGCCCTGGGAGCCTTTATCGAGTTGATCGAAGGCCTCGCCAGCAAGGTCGCGGACATGCCGCTGCACACCATGACCCAGACGGCCATCGAGCAGTCTGGCCTGATCATCTATCACCAGGAAGAAAAGGGTGAAAAGGGCCAGGCACGGGTAGAAAACCTTGAAGAACTGGTCAGCGCCGCGCGCAACTTCGAAACCAGCGAAGACGACGCCGGCCTGTCGCCGCTGTCGGCCTTCCTTGGCCATGCCTCACTGGAGGCTGGCGATGCCCAGGCGGACGAGCACGAAGACAGTATCCAGTTGATGACGCTGCATAGCGCCAAGGGCCTGGAGTTCCCCTACGTATTCCTGGTGGGCATGGAAGAAGGCCTGTTCCCTCACAAGATGAGCCTGGAAGAACCCGGCCGCCTGGAAGAGGAGCGCCGCCTGGCCTACGTGGGCATCACCCGCGCCATGCGCCAGCTGATCATGACCTATGCCGAGACTCGCCGTCTTTATGGCAGCGAGACCTACAACAAGGTGTCTCGTTTCGTACGCGAGATTCCGAGCGGCCTTGTTCAGGAAGTACGCTTGTCCAACAGCGTCAGCAGGCCGTTCGGCGGCTCGACGAGCACCAGCAGCAACCTGTTTGCCAATGCGGCCATTCCACAGACCGCCTTCAGCCTGGGCCAGCGAGTGCAGCACGCGGTGTTTGGCGAAGGGGTGATCCTCAATTTCGAGGGGTCCGGTGCCCAGGCGCGCGTGCAGGTAAACTTTGCCGAAGGCAGCAAATGGCTCATGCTGGGGTACGCCAAGCTCGAGGCCATCTGAAACCTGTGGGAGCGGCCTTGCGTCGCGAAAGGGCTGCAAAGCAGCCCCAACAAATTATGCATCTGCGCTGAAATCCTGGGGCTGCTTCGCAGCCCTTTCGCGACGCAAGGCCGCTCCCACAAAGACCGAGTCGCCCAACCACGACCTGAGCGGCCTGTAACATTCAGGCAAAAGCTGGAAACATCTTGTCGCTGGTCATGTGCACAGGAACCTGTGCACCATGACGCGCGTGCAATCCACAACAGGGGAAATCCCATTTATGCAACGTTTTCTTAGCATCGTACTGGCGCTTTGCGTCGGCCTGACGCTGAGCCTGGACGCCAACGCCAAGCGTTTTGGCGGCGGCAAGAGCTCGGGCGCCGCACCTATCCACCAGACCCGCCAGGCTACGCCAACCACGCCTGCTGCCGCGCCGACCGCTCCAGGCCGCGCCCCGGCCGCCGCCAGCGGTGCTTCGCGCTGGCTGGGCCCACTGGCCGGCCTCGCCGCTGGTGGCCTGTTGGCTTCCATGTTCATGGGTGACGGCTTCCAGGGCCTGCAGATCATGGACTTCCTGATCATGGGTCTGATCGCCTTCCTGGTGTTCCGCTTCATTGCCGCGCGCCGTCGCCAGCAGCAGCCGCACATGGCCGCTCCGGGCCATGCGCCGTTCCAGCGTGAAGCCCATGGTCAGCAGCCAGCCCAACCGTCGATCTTCGGTGGGTCGGCCGCCCCTGCCGCCGCATCCGCTCCGGTGATCAACGCACCGGCCTGGTTCAACGAGCAGAGCTTCCTGGCCGCAGCCCGCAGCCACTTCCAGTCGCTGCAGCAGCACTGGGATGCCAACGAGATGGACAAGATCGCCGAGTTCGTCACCCCGCAGATGCTTGAATTCCTCAAGCGCGAGCGCGCCGACCTGGGCGATGGCTTCCAGTCCACCTACATCGATGACCTCGATGTACAGCTGGACGGTGTCGATGATCGCGCCGACCGCACCGACGCCACACTGACCTTCCGTGGCGTGTCGAAGACCTCGCGCTTCGACCAGGGCGAAGCCTTCAACGAAAGCTGGCACATGGTTCGCGCCCATGGCGAGAACCAGCCTTGGCTGGTCGCCGGTATCCGTCAAAACGGTTAACCGCCGCACGTTGCACAAAAAACCCCGGGCCTGCCTCGGGGTTTTTGCTTTTGCCAGAGCAGACTACTAGGGTATAACGCGCAGCGTTGTCATCAAGGTCAGAGGATGTAAACCGTGGAAGAAGTGATCGAACAACTCCGTGAAGCCAATGAACCGGTGCCGGTGCCGCTGGAGCTTCCCGATGAAGACCAACTGGTCGAGATCGAGGAGCAGCTGTTCATCAACATTCCGTTCGTATTCAAGGAGTTTTTGCTGACGGTCAGCGATGTCGTGTACGGCTCGCTGGAACCGGTGACCTGCACCGACCCGCATTCGCACACCTACCTGCCTGATGTCGCTGCCAACGCCTGGGATGCCGGTGTGCCGCGCGACCTGATCCCGCTGTGCCAGGATGGCGAAAATTACTACTGCGTCGAGGAAGATGGCACCGTGGTGCTGTGGGATGGCGACGAAGAAGCCGTCGCCGAGGAGAGCTGGGAATCGGTATGGCACTGGGCACGGGATGTATGGCTGGAGAGCTGACATCGTCAGCTGCACCAATCCTTCAGGAGCGGCCTCGCTGCTTCGATTCGATGCTGAACGCCAGGGCCGCTTTGCGGCCCGTTTGCGACACATGGGCGCTCCTGCCTGGGCACGCCCTCAGTGCGAATGATCGCGGCTGTTCTCCAGCGTCTCCAGCAGGGCGATCTGCATCCGCGAATGCACGCGGATGAACCAGCGCCACAACAACGACACCACCACTGCCGCTACCACGGCGATCACCAGCAACAGCTCGCTGGTCGGCAGAATGCTCGCCGACAACGCCGACAGCAGCAGGAAGATCACCAGCAGCGACAGCAGCGGAATCACCTCGGCAACCACACGACGCACGCGCTGGGTTTGCCGCCCGGCCATTTCCGGTTTTACCCCCATCTCTGCCAACAGCATCGACAATGCCTTGAGCTTGCGATACGCAGCAATCAGGAACGGCAGCGACAGCAGTAATGCCGCCCCCCAGATCAACGCCTTCTGCTGGCTGACATCCGTGACCCATTCGTTCAACCAATTGCCGATGCGCCCGGCGAAGTAACCACCGCTGAAGAAGATCGCGATCACCAGCGCCAGGTTGACGCCCACCTGCAGCAGGATGCGCCGGATCATCGCCGCCAGCATGGCGCTTTCGCCTTGCGGCTGAATGTTGCGCAGCCATTCCCCATACAGTGACAGGACCCGCGCCAGGCGCCTTGGCACGACTTTGCCAAGCTTCAATGACAGCGGATCGGCAGCGCGGATCAGGTAAGGCGTCAGCAACGTGGTGATGGCAGAAACCGCCACGGCCACCGGGTAAAGGAAATCGCTGGTGACCTGCAGGGTCATCCCCAGCGCCGCGATGATGAAGGAGAATTCGCCAATCTGCGAAAGGCCCATGCCCACCCGTAGCGAAGTACGGCCATCGTTACCGGCGATGAAGGCGCCCATACCGCAAGACAGCATCTTGCCCAGTACCACCGCCAGGGTGATCACCACGATCGGCCAGGCATAGTCGACCAGCACCTGGGGGTCGATCATCAGGCCGATGGCGACAAAGAAAATTGCGCTGAACAGGTCGCGTACGGGCTCGATCAGGCGTTCGATCTTCAGCAACTGGCGTGACTCGGCCATGATCGCACCGATCAGGAAGGCCCCCAGCACCATGCTGTATTCCAGCTTGACCACCAGCAGGCAGAAACCGAAGCACAGGCCAAGCACTGTGATCAGCAACATCTCGTTGCTTTCGAACTTCGCCACGTAGGCCAGTAGTCGCGGCACCAGAAGGATGCCGATGACCAGTGCGACGATCATGAACAACGACAGCTTGCCCACTGTCGAGAACACCTCGCCTGAGCTGACTGTGCCACTGACGGCAATGCCGGACAGCAAGGCGATGATGCCGATACCGAGGATGTCCTCGACGATCAGCACGCCAAATATCAGCTGGGCGAAACGCTCGTTCTTCATCTTCAGGTCATTCAGCGCCTTGACGATGATGGTGGTCGAGGAAATTGCCAGGATCGCGCCCAGGAACAGCGAGTCCATGGTATTCCAGCCGAACCAGCGGCCGATCTCGAAACCGATCCAGATCATCAGGACGATTTCCAGGAATGCCGCGATGAAGGCCGTGGCGCCGACCTTGAAGAGCTTGCGCAGGCTGAACTCCAGGCCCAGGCAGAACATGAGGAAAATGACCCCCAGCTCGGCCAGGGTCTTGATCGTGTCTTCATCGTGGATCAGGCCGAACGGCGGTGTGTGCGGGCCGATGATGAAGCCGGCGACGATGTAGCCCAGCACCACGGGCTGCTTGAGGCGATGAAACAGAATCGTCACCACACCGGCGACCAGCATGATAACTGCCAGGTCCTGGATGAAGCTGATGGCATGCATGGCGCGATACTCCTTGTCGACTTTGCTGGATGCCTGGGCAGACCGCTCCTCTGCCAAGGCACAGCCGAGCGAGCAGCAAGTACATACTGTATTGAATGCAAGAACGCCCACGTTGCGTGGGCGTAGTCAGGTTAACATCGCACCCTGCCGCAAAAAGGCGGTGCAATATGTAGAAACAGATCGGCCGATCAGCCGCCTCTGATGACGTAATTGGCGTGACCATGGAGCGTCCGGCAACGTCCCGTAAATCAGGAAGGCAAACCTTCTAGAGGGGAACCCAGAAGTGTCAGCAGATACCCGCCCCGATTCAGCGCAACCTCACCGTGAGCACACTATGGAACCTGGAAACGCCCAGCTGAGCATGACCGTCCTGATGACCCCGGACATGGCCAACTTTTCTGGCAACGTACACGGCGGCACGTTGCTCAAGTACCTCGACGAAGTGGCCTATGCCTGTGCCAGTCGCTACGCCGGCAGCTACGTGGTGACCCTGTCGGTCGACCAGGTGATCTTCCGCGAGCCGGTACACGTTGGCGAGCTGGTGACATTCCTCGCCTCGGTCAACTACACCGGCAACACCTCGATGGAAGTGGGGATCAAGGTGGTCACCGAGAACATCCGCGAGCGCTCGGTACGTCACTCCAATAGCTGCTTCTTCACCATGGTCGCGGTCGATGACAACCGTCGCCCGGTACCCGTGCCGCCCCGCCAGCCGCACTCCAGCGAAGAGAAGCGCCGCTTCCTGCAGGGCCAGCAGCGCCGCCAGATCCGCCAGGAACTGGAAAAGCGCTACCAGGACCTGAAAACCGACTCGATCTAGATTGCCAGGCGCTGCGCCTCGAAGCGCACACGCGGATGGGCGATGCGATCCTGGGCCCGCACCAGCTGCAGTTCATAGCTGGCGCAGGCCTGGGTTTCCAGCAGCACCTCGTGCACGGCCGCAGCGGTGAACTCAAAGGCCTGCTGCCAACTGTCGCCCAACAGCACGCGGGCCAGGAACAACCCCGAAGTCAGGTCGCCCACGCCGACCGGTTGCCGAGGGAACGCCAGCAGGGGGCGACGCAGGTGCCAGCTTGCTTCGCGGGTCACCAGCAACATCTCGAACATGTCCTCAGCCCGCCCCGGATACGACAGGTGCTTGACCAGCAGCACTCGCGGGCCACGTTCGAGCAGGCTGCGCGCCATGCTCACACAGTCCTCGAGCGATTGCGCCCGACGGCCGCAGAAGCTGTCCAGCTCCAGCTGGTTGGGGCACAGGATATCCGCCTTGGCCGCCGCTTCATCGAGCAGGAACTCGCTGACCTCCTGCGGAACGATACACCCCTTCTCCGCATGGCCCATGACTGGATCACACAGGTACAGCGCCTTCGGATTTACAGCCTTGATGCGATCGACGCCCGCCAGGATCGCCCGGCCCTGCTCGGCGCTGCCCAGATAGCCAGACAGCACGGCGTCGCAGTGGCCCAATTCGCCGATGTTGGAAATACCTTGCACCAACGCAGGAATTTGCGCAGGAGCGAGCACTTCGCCCGCCCACTGGCCATACTGAGTGTGATTGGAAAACTGTACGGTATTGAGGGGCCAGACATTGACTCCGATACGCTGCATGGGGAACACCGCAGCGCTGTTGCCGGCGTGGCCGAATACCACGTGGGACTGGATGGCGAGGAGGTGCGGGGTACGTTTCATGCGGGAGGATTCCAAAGCTGTTTCAAGGATTGTGCAGCGCGCAGTATGGACTCGATTGCCACCTGTACGACAGGCCAGGGACGCAGTTAAGCTGGTTTGACCTGTTTGGAGCATACGTAAATGTTGACCCTGGAGAATCTCTTCGTCCTGATGTTGCTGGCCACGGCAGGCGCTTGGTTATGGCACAACCACGGGCTGCGCGAGAAGGCCCTGGAGCGGGTCAAACAGCATTGTGCCAAGCTCGACCTGGAGCTGCTGGATGACGCCGTTGCGCTCAAACGCATCGCGTTCATCCGCGATGCAAACGGCAAGAAGCGCCTGGCCCGCGTCTATGCCTTCGAGTTCACCGTGACCGGTGAACAACGCCACCCTGGAACCGTGACCCAGTTCGGCGCCCACAGCGCCCAGATCGAACTGGCCCCCTACCCATTCGAGATCAAGACGCCACCACGGGCTGACAATGTGATCGAGATGCAGCAGTGGCGTCAGGAGCACAATCGCTGGCGCAACTGACCCTCAGATCAGGCTATCTGCCAGAGCCTTTCGTAACAGCGGCTCTGGCTGCACCTGTTCGAAGATCAGCTCGATGCGCGAGTCCTTGCGCCATTCGCTCGGCTGCCACTGCGCCAATTCACCATTGAGCCCATTGAATGACTGCCATCCCTCCGCACTGTGGATAACTCCCTTGGCACGCCGCCAGGGCCAGGCCGAAAGAAACGCCTGTAAACGTTGGGGTTCGAATCGCTGACTGGGGTGCCAGCGCCAGCCGATGCTCCATCCTCCCTCTCCCTCCTGGGCTGCACAAATCGGCAAGGAAGGATCTATCCACAGGGCTGAAGGGGTTGTGGATAGGCTTGTCTCGGGCACATCATCAACCAAACCGACATTCATTGAATGTGTGGATGAAACAGGCAGCATTTCGAGCTCGACCAGCCCCTGCTGGGTCCAAAGGGTGCGAATATGGGAAAAATTACTGTTTATCAACAGCTTGGAATTTTCATCCACAGCATCGGCCTTGTTCAGCACAACCAGCGATGCCGCTTGCAAGGCCTGTTGCTGAGCGTTTGCTAACGGCTCACCGAGGGCCAGTGCCTGAGCATCCAGCACTATCACCAACGGCTGCACTGCCAGCACCCCAACCCAAGGTGCCTGCTGCAATTGATTCAACAACTGCACAGGATGACCAAGCCCGGAAGGCTCGATAAACAAGCGGTCAGGCCGAGACTTGCGCAGCAGGCGGCCGAGGCCAACCTGGAACGGTGTACCGTTCACGCAACACAGGCAGCCGCCGGCCACCTCGCCGATGGCAATCCCATCCTCGTCGCGACTGAGCAACGCCGCATCAAGGCCGACCAGGCCAAACTCGTTGACCAGCACGGCCCAGCGTTCGTTTGCCGGGCGCTGGGCCATCAGCTGGCGGATGAGGCTGGTCTTGCCCGCCCCCAAGGGACCGGCGATGACGTGGGTGGGAATGTTCTGCAGCATGCCAGGCCTTCTACGCGGAATTCACTCCACTATGACCCGTCAGGCCAGCCAGTCAAGGCTGAGCAGCAGACGCCGCTGGTCACTGGCTGGCGAGCGGTGGATAAGTCCGCCGCCTTCATTGCCCAGCCATTTCTCTCCTTTGACAACTGCCACCTCACCTGCCTGCAGGGCGCGAATGTTATCCACAGGTGCCGCAGCCAAATGCAGACCGACTCGCTCTATTGCGCCTTCTTCCAGCCATTCACTGCCAGGGCCGACGTACGTGGTGAGCAAGCGCAAGGGCACGTTATCCACATGGAAGCGCGGGCACATGGCACCTTGCAGCACCCGCAGCCGCAGCCCCACCCGCCGCGCCCCGACCAGGCAAGTGTAGGCCGATACCAGCCACGTCACATCAGCCACAAACCCCTCGTAGCCATGCAGGTCGGCAGCCTCCTGCAGTAAGCCAGGCAATTGCGGCGGCTCGTGCTCGTTCACATCGAGTACGCGCTGGTCAGCCAGGGACTGACCGAGGCTGACCACCAAGGTGGCAAAATCTTCGACCTGCGCAGGCAAACGGCGCTGCCAGACAGCCAGGTTAACGCCATCTTCGAAGATTTCGGTGAGCACCTTGGGTGCCTCACCGAAGGCCTGGCGGATAACCCGCGGGCGCAACGCCAGGTTCATGCTGCTTCCTCGGCCTGCCAGGGACCGAACGGATCAGGCAGGCGCAGCCAGGCCATCGGCCCGAGTGCCATTTCCTCATCGCTCAGCAGGCAGGCGTCCAGCTCTGTGGATAACTGCACGAAGTCGATGTTCTGCCCGATGAATACCAACTCCTGGCGGCAGTCACCGGTTTCAGCGTGCCAGTGCTTGAGAATATCCGCCGTGCTCTGCTCATCCTGCGGCCAATGCTCGCGGGGAACAAAACGCCACCAGCGCCCGGCCAGGCCATGACGCATCATGCCGCCCGCCTGCGACCAGCTACCGGCTTCCTGGAACTTGCTGGCCAGCCAGAAAAACCCTTTGGAGCGCAGCAATCGGCCGTTGCTCCAGGTCTTGTGGATAAAGTCAAAGAAGCGTTGTGGGTGCAGGGGACGACGGGCTTCCCAGGTACTCGCCGCGATACCGTACTCCTCGGTTTCCGGTATGTGCTCGCCGCGCAGTTCTTGCAGCCAGCCTGGTGCCTGCGCTGCCAGGTCGAAGTCGAATAGCCCGGTATCGAGAATCCGCGCCAGCGGCACTTGGCCCATGACCATCGGCACGATCTGCGCGCGGGCATTGAGGCTTCGCAGAATGGCGGTGAGTTCTTCGCGCTCGTGCTGGCTGATCAGGTCGATCTTGCTCAGCAGCAGCACGTCGGCGAACTCGACCTGTTCGATCAACAGGTCGCTGATGGAGCGCTCATCGTCTTCACCCAGCGTCTCGCCGCGGCTGGCCAGGCTGTCGGCTTGCTGGTAATCGCGCATGAAGTTCAGGCCATCGACCACGGTGACCATGGTATCCAGGCGCGCCATGTCGGACAGGCTACGGCCTTGCTCATCGCGGAAGGTGAAGGTCTCGGCAACCGGCAGCGGCTCCGAGATACCGGTGGACTCGATCAGCAGATAGTCAAAACGGCCTTCCTCGGCCAGTCGCGCGACCTCCTCCAACAGGTCTTCACGCAAGGTGCAGCAGATGCAGCCGTTGCTCATTTCAACCAGTTTTTCTTCCGCGCGGTTGAGGCTGACGTTGCGCTGCACTTCGCTGGCGTCGATGTTGATCTCACTCATGTCGTTGACGATGACCGCGACCCGAAGATTGTCGCGGTTACGCAGTACATGGTTGAGCAAGGTGCTCTTGCCGGCACCCAGGAAGCCGGACAGCACGGTGACAGGGAGGCGGTTGGACATGGTGAACCCTCTTCAGGCGGACGCACTCGAAACGATGCATTGCATAATGTTATAAAGTAACAATACAATTTCGCCAAGCCATACTCGTCGCAAACGTATTCCGGAGATGGAAATGAAACTGCCACCTGCGGCCCTGTTGCTGCTGCTCCTGACGCCTGTGCCCGCCCTGGCATTGGCCTCAGGTAGTTCGCTGGCGCTGTGCACCCGAAGCGCAACGCTGCTCGCCTGCCAGGACGGCAATGGCAGTTACTACAGCGTGCGCACTGAAGGCAGCCATTTCTACCTGCGCGGCTTCGACACGACGACACGTCGTCTCTGGTCGCAGACCAACAGCCGCTATGGCGCACTGACGTTGTTTACCGGTTTGGCCAGCGATGGCGAAGCCTGGTTCGGCTACAGCCGACGGGTTGGCTGGACCACGTTGAATCGCGTGTCCAGCTCCAGCGGCCAGCGTTTCAATCTGCATTGCAGCCTGGTCGGCGGATGTCGCTGACCCTAATTCTGGTAAAACCCCATGACTAGCCTGATGCTCCCGGACATTGCCTCCCAGCCCCAAGCACACGCCACCCCGCTTGATTGGGTCGGCATGCACGGTATCGCCGTACCTATCCAGTTAGACGGTCGTCAGGTGCCGGCCAAGGCCGATGCGGGTGTCAGCCTGGTGGATGGCAATGCCCGAGGCATCCATATGTCTCGCCTATACCTGGCACTGGAATCGCTCGAAGCGCAGCCATTGACGCCCTTGGCCATTCGCCGTCTTCTCGCAGACTTTCTCACCAGTCACGAGGGACTTTCCCACGCGGCTTATCTCAGCCTGGATTTCCAGCACATGCTCAAGAGGCCCGCCTTGGTCAGCCCATTGGCGGGTTGGAAGCGCTACGCAGTCAGCCTCGAAGCGAAGATTGCAGATGAAATGTTCCACGTGGAACTATCCGTTCGTGTGCCTTATTCCTCAACGTGCCCCTGCTCGGCAGCCCTTGCAAGGCAACTGATTCAACAGCAGTTCGAGGCTGACTTCGCCGGGCAGCACCTCGAGCGCAGCGCGGTACTGGAATGGTTGGGCACCAGCCAAGGCATCGTCGCGACACCCCATAGCCAGCGTAGCCAGGCGATCGTCAGCGTGCGCCTGCAAGACAAACTGGCGTTGCTGCCCATCACTGAATTGATAGACCGGATTGAGGCTAGCCTGGGTACGGCTGTGCAAACTGCGGTAAAGCGTGCAGACGAACAAGCGTTCGCCTTGGCCAACGGGCAGAACCTCATGTTCTGTGAAGACGCCGCTCGGCGACTGCACCAGTCGCTGCAGCAGTTGGAATGGGCGACGGCCTTCAAGCTGCGCGTGGAACATGCAGAGAGCCTGCATGCCCACGATGCGGTAGCCAGCAGCCAGTGGCGGTGGTGAGGCTCAGGTGCGAGGTTTGACTGTTCCACAGTCGTTGCCGAGCCATACGGCGCGGGTATTCATGCTGCCCTGCTGCTGAACGCCCGAGGCATTGAAGGTGCCATTGACCTGAGTAGTGAACTCTTTGTCACTGAGGAAAGTCGCCTGGCCAGTCCCCTGTGCCTTCGGGCAACTGAACTGAAACTTCCAGACATTACCCGTGCGGTCGGTGATCTTCTGAGTGCATCCAGACTTGGGATCCTGCAGGGGGATATCGTTGGTCTGCACCTGTTCACGCGTCAGACACGAGCGCACGCCATTGCCGCCAATCGTAACGCCCTGCTTGGCCAATACCCCTTCCATCATGGCCCGCTGTTCAGGGGGCAGATTCTTCAATTGCCCGAGCATGAACTGCATATCGGGTAATGGCTTGCCATCGACCTGCATGTTGCTGGTGGTCAATTCCCACAAACCAGGTTGCAACATCTGCGCATTTACCAGTGGGCTGCTCAGGCCCAAGGCCAGGGCCAACAGTGGCAGACGAATCTTCATGTACGGACGCTCCTCGTAAAGCCGGCCAACGGGCCGGGCTCAGCCTTAGACGCCAAATCCGCTTTCAGGTTGCAAGGCGGAGGTGGAACGTGTTCTGTTATCCGCTGTGTATTCGGCAAGCAGGATGCGTATGGATTACCACAGCCCCTACTTCTTCGGCTACGTGCTCGGCCTGATTCATTTGCTTGGCATGATCGCCGCGTTGCACGCCGTGTTCACCGTGCGTACTGCCCAAGGTGCAATTGCCTGGGCCATGTCACTGTTCTTCATTCCTTACCTCACCCTGATTCCCTACCTCATCTTTGGTGCGCGATCCTTCTACGCTTACATCCAGGCCCGGCGCCAGGCCAACCAGGAAATGCACGTGGCCATGGCCAACCTCAACTGGCGGCCTTGGGTTGAAGAAGCACTCACCGCCAGAGAGTCAGAAAGCTATGCGGCCTTGCGTGCCATGCCGAAGCTCGGGCGGATGCCTTGCCTGGCCAATAACGAAGTGACGCTGCTGATCAATGGTAAAGCCACTTTTGAGGCCATCTTCGCTGCCATCGAGCAGGCACGCGAAGTGGTATTGGTGCAATTTTTCATCATCCACGACGACCGTCTTGGCAAGGAGCTGCAGCAGTTGCTACTGCGCAAGGCGGCTGAGGGTGTGAAGGTGTTCGTGCTGTACGACCGTGTCGGCAGCCATGCGCTGCCCGCGAGTTACAGCCAAGTGCTGCGTGATGGCGGTGTGCAGATCCATGCCTTTGCCACCCGCCGCGGATGGTTCAACCGCTTTCAGGTCAACTTCCGCAACCACCGCAAGATCGTCGTGGTCGATGGCCTGCTCGGCTTCATCGGTGGGCATAACGTAGGGGACGAATACCTTGGCAAGGATCCACACCTGTCACCTTGGCGCGACACCCATGTGCAGATCGGCGGCCCGGTGTTGGCCTGCCTGCAGGAGTCGTTTGCCGAGGACTGGTACTGGGCCACGCGCCAGCTGCCTCCTTTGATCCTGCCCGACACCTACCCGGACAACGGGGTGCTGTGCCAAGCGTTGGCCAGTGGCCCGGCAGACCCACAGGAAACCTGTTCGCTGTTCTTCATCGAGGCCATCCACTCGGCGAGCAAACGTGTATGGATCACCAGCCCTTATTTCATCCCCGACGAAGCCGTGTTCGCTGCCTTGCGCCTGGCGGTACTGCGTGGCGTGGACGTGCGCGTGCTTATTCCGTCTAGGCCCGATCATAAGATCGTGTATGCGGCCTCCAGCCTGTTTGCGTTCGAAGCGGTACGTGCAGGGGTGAGGATGTTCCGTTATCAGCCCGGCTTCCTGCACCAGAAAGTGGTGCTGGTGGATGACGAGGTCAGCGCGATCGGCAGCGCCAACCTGGACAATCGCTCATTCCGGCTCAACTTCGAAATCACCTTGCTGACGGTGGACCGTCGGTTCGCTGATCAGGTAGAGGCGATGCTGCTGGACGACTTTGAACAAGCCCGTGAAATCACTGCTGAAGACAGCCGCGATACCCATCGGATCCAGCAGCTGGGAATGCGCATTGCGCGCCTGATTTCACCCATCCTCTGACCGAAGAAGGGGCCGCTTTTGCGGCCCCTCTGCGGTGAGTGATGGAGGCTCAGCGATAAAGGTCTTCCCGCGTCCACGGCAGATCATGGTGCCCATCGGCATATGGCTTCACGGCCAGAATCTGGTGCAGGTTGATCCAGCCCTTCTGGAACGCATAGGCACACCCGGCCAGGTACAGGCGCCAGATCCGCAGGGTTTTCTCCGGCACCAACCCCGCAGCCCTGTGCAACTGGTTCTCCAGGTTCTCGCTCCAGTGATGCAGCGTCTTCGCGTAGTGAAGACGCAAGCTCTCCACGTCCACCACCTCCAGCCCCGCCTCACAGATGCTGGCGCTGATCATCGACAGGTGCGGCAGCTCGCCATGGGGGAAGACATAACGGTCGATGAACTCACCTGCTCCACGCCCGACCGGGCGCCCATCGACATGCTTGGCAGTAATCCCATGGTTCATTACCAGTCCACCTTCGCGGACGGCGCCGAACAGTTTCCGGCAATACAACGCCAGATTGGCGTGCCCGACATGCTCGAACATGCCAACGCTGACGACCTTATCGAAGCGGCCATCCTGAGGCAGGTCGCGATAGTCGAGAATCTGCAGGTCGACCTTGTCGGCCAGGCCTTCTGCCTTGACCCGCTCGCGGCCGAGCTTGAGCTGCTCCTTGCTCAAGGTAATACCGAATACCTTGGCGCCATATTCTCGCGCGGCGAAACGCGACAGCCCGCCCCAACCACAGCCGACATCCAGCAAGTAGTCGCCGGCTTGCAAGCGCAACTTGCGGCACAGGTGATCGAACTTGTCCTGTTGCGCTTGATCCAGGGTGTTGTCGGGCTCGCGGAAATAGGCACAGGAATAGGCCATGTCCTGATCGAGCCAGAGTTGATAGAACTCGTTGGAGACGTCGTAGTGATAAGAAATAGCCTCGGCGTCTGTGCTCTTGTCATGCGCCAGGCGCTTCGGCGGAGCCTCATCCTCTTCGGTCAGCAATGCTTCGCTGAGTTCGTCGCAGACACGGATGGCTTCGCCAATATCGCCTTCCAACTCCAGCTTGCCCTCCACGAATGCAGTGCCCAGCTGGTCCATGCTCGGGTGGGTCAGCTGGCTGATCAGCTGTGGCTCCTTGACCAGGATGGTGACCTGCGGACTTGGGCCCAGATCGAACTGGTTTCCATCCCACAGTTTCAGCCGCAGCGGCAGATGCAGGCTCTGCAATGCCGGTGGAAGTTGAGCAAGCATGAACACTCCTCCTATCCCTAAAAGGCTACGACGCCTGACATTTCGAACGTCGCCGGAACAGAGTAGTTCATTCGTGGGAGGTTTCCTCTAAACGAGACCAAGGTCTAGAACCAACTGGTCTGATAAGGCAACAGATTGTATACAATCCGCACTTCTCAGCTTAACCTTATGCCCCTCTCGCGCTTTCTCACCTGGAGTACAAAACCCATGAAATCCTATGACGTGGTGATCATCGGCGGCGGCCCTGGCGGCTACAACGCAGCGATCCGCGCCGGCCAGCTGGGCCTGAGTGTCGCCTGCGTGGAAGGCCGTACGACGCTGGGCGGCACCTGCCTTAATGTCGGTTGCATGCCGTCCAAAGCGTTGCTTCACGCTTCCGAGCTTTACGAAGCTGCCAGCGGCGACGAGTTCGCCCACCTCGGCATCGAAGTGAAGCCGACGCTAAACCTCGCCCAGATGATGAAACAAAAGGACGAGAGCGTGACCGGCCTGACCAAGGGCATCGAGTACTTGTTCCGCAAGAACAAGGTCGACTGGATCAAAGGCTGGGGCCGCCTGGATGGCGTCGGCAAGGTCATCGTCAAGGCTGAAGATGGCAGCGAGACCGCACTGCAGGCCAAGGACATCGTCATTGCCACCGGCTCAGAGCCCACTCCCCTGCCCGGCGTGACCATCGACAACCAGCGGATCATCGATTCCACCGGTGCCCTGGCCCTGCCTCAGGTACCCAAGCACCTGGTGGTGATCGGTGCGGGCGTCATCGGCCTGGAACTGGGCTCGGTATGGCGCCGCCTGGGCGCACAGGTCACCGTCATCGAGTACCTCGACCGCATCTGCCCGGGCACCGATGAAGAAACCGCCAAGACCCTGCAAAAAGCGCTGGCCAAGCAAGGCATGGCCTTCAGGCTCTGTAGTAAAGTCACCCAAGCGACGACGCAAGCCGAAGGTGTCAGCCTGACCCTGGAGCCGGCTGCGGGTGGGGCCGCCGAAACGCTGCAGGCCGACTACGTCCTGGTCGCCATCGGCCGTCGTCCTTATACCAAGGGCCTGAACCTTGAAAGCGTCGGGCTGGAAACCGACAAGCGTGGCATGCTCAGCAACGAGCATCACCGCACCTCGGTAGCAGGTGTATGGGTGATTGGCGACGTCACGTCCGGCCCAATGCTGGCGCACAAGGCCGAAGACGAAGCGGTTGCGTGCATTGAGCGGATTGCCGGCAAACCGCATGAAGTGAACTACAACCTGATTCCGGGCGTGATCTACACCCGCCCGGAGCTGGCTACCGTTGGCAAGACCGAAGAGCAGCTGAAGGCCGAAGGCCGCGCCTACAAGGTCGGCAAGTTCCCCTTCACCGCCAACAGCCGTGCCAAGATCAACCATGAGACCGAAGGCTTCGCCAAAGTCATCGCCGATGCCAATACCGATGAAGTGCTCGGTGTGCACCTGGTCGGCCCAAGCGTCAGCGAGATGATCGGCGAGTTCTGCGTGGCCATGGAGTTCGCCGCCTCGGCTGAAGACATCGCGCTGATCTGCCACCCGCACCCGACCCGTTCCGAAGCCCTGCGCCAGGCAGCGATGAACGTGCACGGCATGGCCATGCAGATCTGACCTAGCTGGCTCTGCTGGTTTTTTCGAAATACCATTGATGCACGTTTTCGATCAAACCAGCGGGGCCCACCGGGTGAGCATCAATTTCGATCTGAACGACCTGCAGGCCTTCCGTGCTGTGGTCGAGCAAGGTAGTTTCCGCCGCGCCGCCGATACCATTCGCATCACCCAGTCAGCCTTGAGCCGGCGTATCGAAAAGCTTGAGTCGGCACTGGGCGTGAAACTGCTCGAACGCACCACGCGCAAGGTGTCGCTGACCAATGTCGGGCGTGCCTTTCTACCTCAGGTGGAGCGCCTGCTGGACGATCTCGACCTGGCGCTGCTCAGCGTCGGTGATGGTGGCTCGCTGCGCACCGGCACCCTGACCATCGCCTGTGTGCCGTCAGCCGCCTACTACTTCATGCCCCATGCCATTCGTGCCTTCCATGGGCAATATCCGAAAGTGCGCATCAACCTGTACGACGCCTCGGCCAACGAAGTGAGTGCCGCCGTGGCCTCCGGCGAAGCGGACTTCGGCCTGAGCTTCACGGGCAATCTCGCACCGGAGATCGAGTTCAGCGACTTGCTTGAAGAACGCTATGTCATCGCCTGCCGCCAGGACCACCCGCTGGCCAAGCAGGATACGGTGACCTGGGCGCAAGCCTACGAACATGAGTACATCAGCCTGGGCAAGTCGTCTGGCAACCGTCTGGTCCTGGACCGGGCGCTGGCCGGCATGCAGGTGAGCAAAGAGAGTGTTTGCGAGGCCAGGCATGTGACCACCCTGCTGGGCCTGATCGAAGCGGGCCTGGGAATAGCTGCGGTGCCGTCGATTGCGCTGCCGCTGTCACCCCATCCAATTCTGGCCAGTGTTGCACTGGTCGAACCGCAGGTCAGCCGCAAGATGGGCTTGCTCAAGCGCCGCGGCCGTACACTCACGCCTGCGGCACTCGAGATGGTAAGGCTGATCCGGGAGTTGCCCGGCGTATTACCGGGCGACTGAATCCAGGCCGGTAGCACGTACGTCAGGCTGCGCGGCAGGTGAGGCCAGGTACTGCAGAAGCTTTTTTGCCTCGGCTGGGTGTTCGGCGCCTTTTGGAATAGCGGCAGCGTAGCGGGTCACCGACTGGAGGCTTTCCGGAATCTTGCCAACCAAGGTCACACCCGGCACCGGCAGCAACTCGGCAACCTGCTGGAAACCAAGCTCATAGGTGCCCTGAGCCACCTGCGAGGCCACCGGTATGCGCTCGACCATGGTGCTCTTGCCGACCAGGCGGTCCTCGATACCCAACTTCTTGTACAGCTGCGTCTTGATATACACGCCACTGGCGCTATCCGAATAGGCCACCGATTTTGCCGCCAGCAATGTTTGCTTCAGCTGATCGGGGGTACCGATCTGCGGCTTGGGCTGGCCCTGCTTGACCACCATACCGATGCGCGAGTCGGCAAGCTCGACGCGCGAAGCCGGGTCGACCTTACCCTGACGGATGAGCTCGTCCAGCGCATAGCCGACCATGATCACCACGTCAGCGTGCTCGCCGCGAGCGAGGCGATTGGGGATCGCCTCGGGTGCCTTGCCCATCGAGGGCCCGAGCACGGTGACCAGTGTATCGCCGCTCTGCGCGGCATACTTGGGCCCCAGTTGCTGATAGGCGGCGGTGAAGCCACCCGAGGTCATTACGGTCAGTTCGGCAGCCTGGGCAAGGCTGCAGCCAGCCAGGAGAGCAGCGGTCAGTAACGCTTTCATCGAGTTCCTCATACAGCCACCGGTGCGCGGTTGGCCAAGCGACGGTACAGCATCCAGGTAGCGACGAATGCACAGAGCGCGGCAAACATCATCCAGTAGGCGGGTGCCGCCTTGTCATTGGTGACATGGATCATCCACGTCGAGATTGCCGGGGTGAACCCGCCGAACAGGGCAGTCGCCAGGCTGTAAGCCAGCGAAAAACCAGCTACACGGACTTCCACCGGCATGATTTCGGTCAGCGCCGGGATCATCGCGCCGTTGTACATGCCGTACAGGAACGAGAACCACAGCAGCACTTCAAGCATGTGGCCGAAGGTCGGCGCCTGGGCCAGATAGGTCAGGGCCGGGTAAGCGGTGATCAAGGTCATCAGCGACATGGCCAACAGCAGCGGCTTGCGCCCCAGGCGATCGCTAAGCGCACCGCCGATGGGCAACCAGATGAAGTTCGACACCGCAGTCAGCAAGGTCACCAGCAGCGCATCACCGGTACTCAGTTGCAGCACGGTCTTGCCGAAGGTCGGCGCGTATACCGTGATCATGTAGAAGGCAGTGGTGGTCATGGCCACCATCAGCATGCCGAACAGCACGATGCCGGAATTGGCAGCCAGCGTCGCCAGTACCTGTTTCATGGTTGGGCGATGTTCGCGGGCGGCGAACTCCTCGGTTTCCTGCAGGCTGCGACGCAGCAGGAAGATCACCGGGATGATCATGCAGCCCACAGCAAACGGTACCCGCCAACCCCACTGGGTGAGTTGATCAGGCGTCAGCCACTGGTTGAGGGCAAAGCCGAGCGCCGCAGCGACGACGACCGCCACCTGCTGGCTGGCGGACTGCCAGCTGGCGTAGAAGCCCTTGTGCCCCGGCGTGGCCATTTCGGCCAGGTACACAGACACGCCGCCGAGCTCCGCGCCAGCCGAGAATCCTTGCAACAAGCGCCCGATGAGTACCAGCGCCGGGGCCAGTAGTCCGATGCTCTCATATCCGGGCACCAGCACGATCAGCAAGGTCCCACTGGCCATGATCGCCAGGGTTACGATCAGCCCTTTGCGCCGGCCTACGTCATCAATGTAGGCACCGAGGATCACCGCACCCAGTGGGCGCATGAGGAAGCCTGCACCAAACACGGCGAAAGTCATCATCAACGAGGCGAATTCATTGGACGCGGGGAAGAAGGCCGCCGCGATATGCGTGGCATAGAAGCCGAACAGGAAGAAATCGAACTGTTCGAGGAAGTTTCCGGACGTGACCCGGAAGACCATACCGGCCTTGGACTTGCCCTCAGGCACCGAGTGTGATGGCAGACTCATGGTGTGGATCTCCAGCGTTTCTTAATAATTGTAAGTGCTTATTTCGAGAATGATCGTCGAAAGCGGCGCTGGAGATAATCGTTCATTTTTCATTAATTGATGCACAGGGGCGATCAATCAGGCCAGCACTGCGCTTTCTGAAGCAGACAGTGATACGGCGCAGCTCTTTTCTTGAGCGTTTTAATTGTCCTGTCTTGCGGAACAATCATTCACTTTAAGACCCAATTGTCTTGATCGACTCTTCGCTCCAGAATGGCCCCATACCGCAGACAACGCCACCGAGCACAGCGCGGTGAGCCATTCGAACTCAAGCATCAGGAGCTACAAAATGATCAATTTCAAAGGTACAACTGCAGTCGTAGGTCGCGTGTTGCTGGCCGTGCTATTCCTGCTGAGCGGCTTCAGCAAGCTGACCTCGCCGGAAGGCACCATTGCGTATATCGAATCAAGCGGCCTGCCCTTCCCGGTACTGAGCTACCTGGCAGCACTGGGTGTTGAACTCGGTCTCGCAGCATTGCTGATCATCGGCTTTCAAACCCGCATCGTCGCGGTGGTCATGGCGCTGTTCACCGTAATGGCAGCCTTCGCTTTCCATAACAACCTGGCGGACCAAGGGCAATTCATCAACTTCTTCAAAAACCTCTCGATCGCAGGCGGCCTCTTGCAGGTTGCAGCGTTTGGCGGCGGTGCGCTGAGCGTGGATGCGCTGCTGGCGCGGCGGGCAGGCAAGACGGTGATGAAAACGGCCTGAAGGCAAATTGAAGGTTCAGGCGGCCAGGCCGCAATTTAGTTCGCTTTAGCATTGTAGGGCGCGTTAATAGTGTAAAGGCGCACTTGGGTATCGCCGACTTTCAGCCTACTTACCTTGTTCCAATTGTTCGGTATGGAAGCGAAATCATCAGGTGGTTCGCTGTTACTTATCAACCAGACTCTGCTTTGGCTGACGGGTAATTTATCAAGGCTGTCGAGGTAGATTTTATCGGCATCATTGTTCACCAGCGTGCCAAATCCATAATTACCTGGCCGACCCGACGCGCCGTTGGCCAGGGGGGGCGTATAGAGCAGTGGAACAGAACCGGTCTTGTTGTAGTAGACATAGCTGAAATACCAGAAAAGATCGCTGACGACGATCCGGTCATTCGCACGATAATTTTCATTGACGAAGTTGACCAGCTTGTTGAACTGATCATCATCCTTTTGGTAATAACTACTCAGGCCAACCACCTCTACGGCCAATAAGGTCGCCAGTGTGATGAGTGCGGTGTAGCGATAATGACGCTTCATTCGATCAATGGCGACGGCCAGCACGACCGGTAAGCCCAGGGCCGAAAACATCAGATAGCGCTCGACCAGAAGTGGCGTTATCCATGAGATTGAAAACACGACGATCAACGGGAGAAACGTATATATCGCCATGAGCACATGGAATTTATGGCGGCTTCGATCATGCAGACAGACAGCGCCCGTTACCAGTGCCAACGCCAGTGGCAGAGCAAGGTAGACTGGCCATGTCAGATTCTGGCCATCGGAAAGGACCATGAACTGCCAGATTGTCGATGGCAGGGAATACAGGGTAACGGGCAGTATCCAGCCAATGTCACCACCCGCCTTGAGTTGGTCAAGGTGCTGCAGCAGGTCTATCAAGCTGGGAATCCACGGGGTATACAGCAGGACGATCATGCCGTTGGCTATCCACCATGCTGGCCGAGCGACCAGGCGGCGTTTTTCACCTCGTACAAGCAATAGATACGCCCAGTGGGACAGTACGCAAAGGCCCGTGAAATAATGCGTATAGAAACTTGCCGCCATCAATAGTACATAGACGAAAAGGTAGCGGTGTCGCTCAGGTTTTTTTATCCAATATACAAGCGCAATGGTGGCTCCCAGCAGCAAGAAACCCATCAGGGCGTACATGCGCGCTTCCTGACTATAACGCACGGCAATGGGCAGCAGGGCCAACAAAACACCGGCCATTACTGCTGCACGACGTGTGGCAATCAGGCAAACCAGCCACATGCCCAGGGCTACAGTACCGACACCTGTCAGCACGCTGATGAACCGGACCGAGAAGACACTGTCCCCGAATGCGCCTATCCAGGCATGCAGAAGGAGAAAGTAAAGGGGTGGGTGTACGTCATGGGCGCTGTGGGTCCAGATGAGCGAGGGTGAGTACTGGCTCATTAACAAACTGGAGCCCTCATCGCACCATATTGCGGAGGCCGTTGAGCCATAGACTCGAGCCAGCATGGCGAGAAACAGGATTGGCACCGGCCAGAGTCTCTTGGCCCATAGCGCGAGTTTTTCGAACTTGATCGCATTGCCGGGCACTGGGGCTTGCGCGCTGACGTTGCGTTCGTGAAACCTCATGTTTCCTCCAGCCCAGCGCAGCCTTTGTGAGCGCTTTTATGCGACGTATTGCAATCACTGGGTCAATCGATCAGCGCCAGGCATTCCTCATGGAAATCGTCAAAACCTGAGTACCACTCTCAAAATGTAGTACACGGTTACCCACCTGCTGCTTATCGAGGACCTTCGGCAGCCCTCTCCGCCTGCTGCCGTGGATGCGTCGATCAATCTCCTGTACCTGCCGATCAACCACCCGGATCAAGGTACTTTCGCCCTTCATCAAGGGGCTGCTCGGCGCTGCCTGGCAGACCCCGGCAGCAGATGCGCTGCACCACCGGGGTCGGCACGCGTCAGGCCACCGAGGCCTGACGCTGCACGCGCACGCTCAGCATGCCCGACAACGAGATCAACCAAAGCACCAGAAACACGCAGGCAATTGCCAGGTTCGAGGTCAGCGGCAAAGCGCTGACCAGCGCCGAGGCCAGTGACCCGAACACCAGCATCAGGCAGCCTTGCAGGCTGGCAGCAACCCCGGCGCGATCGGGGAACAGCGACATCGAGTTGGCCATGGCGTTGGAGAAGATGAAGCCCTGACCGAACGCGACCAGCATGATGCCGCCCAGGATCGAGACCAGGTGAAGGTCCTCTGGCTGCGCGGCGATGGTCACCACGCCGAGCACAAACACCGCCATGCCTGCCCACATCAGCCGCCGTGGCTTGACCTGCCGAATCAACACACGGTTGACCAGGGTGCCGACCAGGTAGCAACTGCCCACGGCCAGGGCGGTGGTGCCGAAGTATTGCGCGCTGTGCCCCAAGCGTTCCTGGACGATGTGCGGGCCGAACACGTTCCATAACAGAAACGCCGAGAAACTCGAGCCGAGCACGACCACCGAGGCACGAAAGCGGCTGTCAGCCAGGATGGGCCGGTAGCCGGCGCAGGTCTGCAAGGCACTACGTCTGTTCACTGCGGGCAACGACTCCTTGAGCCCTGCCAGCACGAAGGCCAACACGATCACCGCGTATACGGCGTACAGGACGAAGTTGTAGCGCCAGCCCAGGTGCACTTCGATCACCCCGCCAATGTAGGGCGCGATCACCGGCCCCAGGCCAAAGGCCAGGCTCAGGTAGATGATCGCCACGTAGAAACGCGGCCCTTTGACGATGTCCACCAGCAGCGCACGGGCAACTACCTGGCAGGCGCCGATGGCGAAGCCTTGCAGGGCGCGGGCGAGCAGCAGCATCTCGATGGACGTGGCCACGGTTGCCAGCACGCTGCCCGCGAGGAACACCAGCAGCCCCAATTGCACCGCCGGCCGCCGCCCACGGGCATCGGCCATGATGCCGAAGAACAACTGCCCCAGTGCGTAGAACAGCAGGGTGATGGTGATGGTGTTCTGCATCAGTGCCGGGCTGGCTGACAGCTCACGGCCAATGGAGGGGATACTCGGCGCGTACAGGTCAATGGCAATACCGCCCACGCTGTTGATCAGCGGCGCCAGGAATACAATGAAATTCTCGTAACGTTTGGTCGCGTTCATGCTTACCTCCGGCGCGCCGGGCAGCGGATGCCCGGCGCGCGTCGTGGTCAGGCCGAGGCCTGGCAATTGAAATGGGGCAGGGAATGGCCCAGGCCCGCGGCAGATGCCGGTGCGCTCATCCAGATGCTCGGGGGCGACAGCCGCGCGGCCACCACGCGCGGGCCTTGTTGGTAGTAGGAACCCCAATTGACCTGCGGATCCTTGACCCGGGCTTGATCGGCGCCGCCCAGATCGTCGAGGGTATCGACGAACGGGGCCAGCAGCTGGCGCACCTGTTCGGTCGCGGTCAGCACCACCAGGCCGAAGTTGCGCAGGGCCAGGGTCTGGATCACGTTGTTGAGCAGGTATTTGCCGGCGCCGCTGCCGCTTCGAAACGAAGCGAAGGCGCCCACTTCGGCAATCCGCGCCCGGTCCAGTCCATAACGCTGGTCCAGGCTCTGGTCCAGGTAATACTCGCTGAACAGCTTGCCCGAATCGCCGTAGCTGATGCCGGCGCAGGCGTAACCTGGCGCGCCGCCATTGGAACCGGTCAGGCAAACGAACAGGTCCGGCTGCGGCTCGGGGGTGGCATCGTAGTGCTTGAGGTAGTGGGCACGCACCGCCTCCTGCAGACAACGGTAGCCGGGCCGGCCTTTGTAGAAATTGCGCACGATGTACATGGGGTTCTTCCTCAGGCGTACATCTGGTCGATGAAACGCGCTTCGATCTCGGCCCGTCGCGGTCGCCCGGTCACGGTGTAGAACTGCTCGCGGAACTGCGCGATGTCCTCGATTACGCGAATCTGCCGGACCCGGGCGAAATCGGCCAGGCGGTGTTCCAGGCGCGCCATTTCGCGGCGTACCTGGTCGCTGCTGGCGCCGCTGAGCACGATGGCGCAGGGCTCGTCCTTGCCTTCGCCCATAACGATCATGTCGTCTACCAACGGGCTTTCTTTGTAGACGTTCTCGACCCACTCGGGCGAAATGTTGCGCGCCGTCGAGAGGATGATCACGTGCTTCTTGCGCCCAGTGATGTACAGGAATCCGTCGCGCAGTTCGGCGATATCCCCGGTGTGCAGGTAGCCATCTGACAGGTCGCAAGCAGTGTCATCGGCGTTGTAGTAGCCGGCGCACAAGGTAGGCGTACGCACCAGCAACTCGCCGTCGACCAGCTTGGGCTCGATGCCGTCGAGCAGCTTGCCGGCCGAACCGATACGCCGCTCGGCTGGCGAGTTCAGCGAGATGATCGATGAGTTTTCGCTCAGGCCATAGGCCTCGAATACCTGCACGCCATGGGCCTCCAGCGCCTCCAGCACGCTGACCGGGATCTTCGCGCCGCCGGTGATGATGTGTGGGCGCTGGGCACCGAACAACTGCTGCACCGAACAGTCCTGCAACAGCGTGTTGGCTTCCTCCAGCAGCTTGGGCGGCAGGTAGAGGAAATTCGGCTCGTTGGGTGCGATCAGCTCCAGATAATGCCTGGCGTTACCGCTTGCCGCGCCGTACTCGGGCACGCCTTCGGGCATCAGCGTGAGGGTGCCGCCGGACAGGATCGGAATGAACACGCCTAGCACCTGCTCGATCAGCAAGCTCATTGGCACGATCGAGAAATAATGCAGCGGGTGCTGGGGCAAGCGCTTCATGACGTTGTCCACCAACAGGCTGACCGCCTCGTCTCGAATCATCACGCCCTTGGGTTTGGAGGTGGTGCCAGAGGTATGGATGATCGAGACGATGCCATCCGGAATCAGCTCGTCCTCATTGCGCCATTCTTCTCCGATGGCCTGGTTCATCAACTGGCCGGGAATGAAGCAGGGCTTGTCCGGCAGGATGTTGTGCAGCCGCTTGGCGGTTTTCTCGTCGCGCACCAGCACTGCCGCCGCCTTGCCCAGCAAACTGGCGATCTGGTCGTCGGAGAACTCGATCGGCACCGGCAGCAGCACCGCACCTACCTTTTGAATGGCCAGCAAGGTATAGACCCACTCGTAGCACGAACGCATGGCAATCCCGAACACCTTGCGTTCGCAGCGCCCCACGCGCCCCTCCAGGGCGCTGGCCAGGCGCAGTACGTCGCGGCGTAGTTCGTGCAAGGTGTATTCACGGCCATCC
This sequence comes from Pseudomonas vlassakiae, assembly GCF_014269035.2. Taxonomy (GTDB): domain Bacteria; phylum Pseudomonadota; class Gammaproteobacteria; order Pseudomonadales; family Pseudomonadaceae; genus Aquipseudomonas; species Aquipseudomonas vlassakiae. The sequence continues at coordinate 171,863 of NZ_JABWRP020000003.1, read as the reverse complement.
ATTTCACGGATGACGACGCGGTCAGGCGTGCTTGCCAGATAGTCCTGCATCTTTTGGCTGATCATTGGCCGTTGCCTCCCAGGCGGTAGCTTTGCGCACCGAAAATGCGCCGCGAAGGGTCATCCAGACGGCGACGGCCGTGCATGACGCGGGTGTTGTCGATGACGATGACATCGCCTTTCTTCCAGAAGTGGCTGTAGGTATTGCGCTCGGTCACTTCCTTGATTTCATCCCAGATTTCCAAGGCGATATCTTCGCCGTCGCTCCAGGTGATACGCGGCGGTTCGTAGTTGACGCTGGGGCCGAGCATCGAATTGCAGAACGCCTTGCGGCCGCTGAAGCAGCTGGTTTCCACCGCCGATATGATCAACTCCGAGGCAATCAGGTTCTGGTCGATGCGCCGATAGGTTTGCCCCGCCACTTGATCATTGACCTGTTGCAGGTGTTCGTCGGTAATGGCCTCGAGCGGCAGTTGCAGTTCAATGCTCAGGAAGCGTTTGACGTTCTGCCAAGGGATGCGCCGGCTGTAGCGAATCTCGCGTTGTTCGAACAACTTGCGGGTTTTCGCTGACAGATCGAACAGGACCCGCTGGCCATCGCACAGTGTGGTTTGCGAACCGACATCGGCCGCTTCCAGGCAATAGAACCATTGCAAGTCGGGGTTGAACGGCAAGTTGCCGTTTTCGCGGTGCAGGCCCATTTCGTGAATACCGGCTTCGATCTCGGCGGTATTGGCCGTGGCCGCCTTGCGCGCTGGGTCGAAGGTAACCCGCGACGAATGCGCGCTGACGAACTCGTTGAAATCGGACAGGCTGTCGGCGAAGTCGCGGTAGATCACCGCACCGCTGTGGGCGAGGTCTTCATACAATGAAGCGCCGCTGATCGAATCGCTTACACGCATGTCGCGATCGACCGCAATGACACACTCGAAGCCGTAGCACGGCGTCGGTTGTCGGAAATAGGGAAATACCACAGGTTGGGCGTGCGCCAGCATGACTCATTCCTCCGTGAAGTGTGGGACTCAGGTAGGTCTTGCGCTACCCGATGACCACACGATAAGAGAAATGAGCGGCTGGCTGGTTTTAAGAAATCTAAAAGCGTGGTGAAAATTTAAAAGCCTGTTTCATCGTGCCGTCAACAACACCTCGGCCACCTGTTCGATCAACCTGCGCAGGCTGGCAATATCTTTGCTGTCGCTACGGTCGCGCGCCCAGATCATGTCCAAGGTGAACGTTGGGAAACCCAGCGGCGGCTGGCAGACTTTCACTGATGACGGAATGCGCAGGTGCGGCAACAGGCGCGCCGGCAGTGCGAGCGTGGCCGGTACTGCAGCGACGATGTTGACGCAGGCCTGGTAACCATTGGCGCGCACCAGCACATTGCGCGAACGGCCGACTTTATCCAGCCAACTGTCGACCATGTTCTTTTCCGAAATCCAAGGTGTTGGGAATACATGGGGCGAGGCGCAGAATTCATCCAGACTCATGGCCGCGTCGTTGGCCAAGCCGTTTTGACTGGTCAGGCAGACAAAGTCGTCGTTGACCACCGCTTGCCATTGCAACTCCGGGTGCATCTGGTGGTAGCCCGGGCCAAAGCCGATGGCGATGTCGATTTCCCCTGACATCAACTGATCCACCGGCAGGTCGCGGCTCAGGCGATCGAGGTGCAGCGAAGTATTGGCATGAGTGCGCGACAGCATCGCCAGGGTTTGCGGCAGGAACGACAACTCGAAATACTCCGGCGCGCAGAGCCGCCAGATCTTGCGCACGGCTTGCGCAGAGGCCTGGCTTTCGTCTTCAGCGCAGCGGTTGACCGACTCGACCACCACGCGCAAATAAGGCGCGATCTTCTCAGCCTTGCTGGTGGGTTGCAGCACCCCTTGGGATGAAGAGAACAACGTGTCGTCGAAGCAGCCGCGCAGCCGCTTCAAACAATAACTGACCGTCGGCTGACTCACGCTCATCAGCTCGGCGGTGCGTTTGGCACTGCGCAACTCCAGCAAGTTGAGAAACACCACGATGTCCTGCAGATCCAACTGTTTGAGGTAGTTGCTGTGGAGCATGGAAATTCCTCCTGAATATTCCAGTTCATGGCGTTGGCGCGCCCTCGCCGGGTAAATGCACGAGCACGTGCTTCAACAATTGGGCGAAGTCTGCGCGCTGTTGTTCACTTAAAGGGGCTAATACCAACTCTTGTATTTCGGTATGGGTAAGGACGGCCTGGTCGATCAATTCCTTACCCCCTGCGGTCAGCGCGACTTGCGAGCTGCGCTTGTCCTGGCTGTCGGCGATCCGCTCGACCATGCCGGCGCTTTCCAGCCGTGCCAGCCGATTGGTCATGGCTCCGGAGGTGACCAGCAGCGAACGGTAGAGCTCGGTGGGGGTGAGCCGATACGGCGCCCCTGCGCGGCGCAACGTGGCCAGCACGTCGAACTCGCCCTCCTTGAAGCCATACTGGGCCAACGCCTCGGCGCGCAGGCGTTCGAGATGCTTATGGATGCGCATCATGCGCCCGAATATCGCCATGGAAGAAACGTCCACTTCGGGCATCGCCTGCGCCCACTGCGCCACCACGAAATCCACATGATCGTCCATCGTTTTCCTCGACCGAGCCCTTCATCACTGTTAACCCGCACACAAACCTGAACCCCTGCACCTTTAAAGTATCTTAACGTTAAGTTATCTTGACGAAGATGCGACTGAAGGATCAGGAGAGACACATGGCATTTTTCACACAGGGGCCGCACCGCCACTATTACTACGATGCCGGGGCCGGCAGCCCGGTGCTGTTGCTGCACGGCCTGGGCAACAGTGGGCGCGCCTGGATGCCCCAGGTCAGCGCGCTGCTGGGCCTGGGTCACCGTGTCATCGTACCTGACCTGCTGGGCCACGGCGCCTCCAGCCGAGCGCCGGAAGGTATCACAGCCCACGCCCAGGCACTGCAGATGCTTGCACTGCTCGATCACCTGGGGTTGGAATCCACGCATGTCATCGGCCTGTCACTCGGCGGCATGGTGGCACTGGAGATGGCCTGTCATGCGCCGCATGCCGTGCAGAAGCTGATCGTCGCCGGCACCTTCGCCCACATGAACGATCGCCACCGCCAAGCCACGCTCAGCGACTGGGCCGACGGCCTGCGGCAAACCGATGGGTGCTTGAAGCGCTTCAAGTCGACCTGGCCGGCATTGGTCGGAGCCGAGTTCGCCGCTACCCGTCGTGGTCAACGGCTGTACCAGGCTTGGCATGCCCAGGCCGCGCAGCTGACCACCGCCAACCAGGTGAACTGGTGCCAGGGCATGCAGCAGTACGACCTCAGGGAACAACTGCCGGCGATCCAGGCCGCGACCCTGGTGCTGGCAGCCACTGGCGACCAGCTCAGCCCGCGTTCGGAAGCCGAGCTTCTGAGCGAGCGCATCGGCGATGCCCAGCTGCTGACGTTGGCAGGCGACGGTCACGTCTTCAACATTCCGCTCGCCCCAGCGTTCAACCAGGCGATGGGCAGTTTTCTGCGGGAGCAACCTGAGCATGAGTAACGTACCGAGTAAAGCCTGTGTCGGCCTGTTGGCCGTATTGATTGGCCTGAATCTGCGCCCGATCATGGCGGCCATCGGCCCGCTGCTCGGCACCTTGCAGCAGGACCTTGGCCTGAGCAACGCGCAGGCCGGGCTGCTGACTACCTTGCCGGTGATGATGATGGGTTTGTTCGCCCTTTGCGGCCCCTGGTTGTTACGCCTGATTGGCGAGATCAAAGGGGTAGCGTTGGGCATCACCTTGATCGCCATCAGTTGCGCGGCGCGCGCCTATATCACTGCTGGCGCAGCGTTGATCGCCACGGCCATGCTCGGCGGCGTGGGCATCGCGGTGATCCAGGCGCTGATGCCTGCGTTTCTCAAGCGCAGCCATCCGCAGAGCGCCGGCATGCTCATGGGGTTGTTCACCACCGGAATCATGGCCGGTGCGGCCCTGGCGGCTGCTTTCGCGGCGCCCGGCGCAGCAACCTTCGGCTGGCAGCTGACGCTCGGCTGGGCGGCCTTGCCTGCGCTGACCGGCTTGATCGCCTGGGTGCTGGCCGCTGGTAGCGCCCCGGCGCGTACCACCGATGCGAGGTTGCCGTACGACAGCGCGCGGGCCTGGTTGCTGCTGGCGTTCTTTGGCATCGGCACCGGTGCCTACACCCTGGTGCTGGCGTGGTTGCCACCGTTTTATGTGGAGCTTGGCTGGAGCGCTGCCGAGGCCGGTTATTTGCTGGGTGCCCTGACCCTCACTGAGGTAGCTGCCGGGCTGATGGTGTCGGCACTGATCCATCGCTATCCGGACCGTCGCCAGCCACTGACGGTGGTCATTCTGCTGTTGCTGGCCGGTCTGATCTGCCTGATGAGCGCACCGCTGCAACTGGCGATCTTCGCCACCCTTTGCCTGGGCCTTGGCATTGGCGCATTGTTTCCGCTGTCGCTCATCGTCACTCTCGACCACGCTGACTCACCGGCCCAAGCGGGTGCGCTGCTGGCCTTCGTACAAGGCGGTGGCTACCTGATCGCTGCCAGCGTGCCACTGATCGCCGGTATCGTGCGCGATCAGCTGAGCTCGTTGCACTGGGCCTGGGGCATCATGGTCATCGGCGCCTTGTGCCTGCTGGGCCTGGCCACACTGCTGCGCCCACCGGTAGTGCCAGCGGCGCAAGCGAGCGGAGCCTAGATCAGCTTGACCGCGCGGCCGACGAACTTCACCGCGCCGCCCCATCCTTTCTGAACTGACGCGACCACGCCCCCCTAAAGGGGGCCGTGATCGCGCATGACGGCTTTTATTGTCGGAAACCACTTTCCAGGTGGAATTTGCTTACTCCACCGTCACCGACTTGGCCAGGTTACGCGGCTGGTCGACGTCCGTACCCTTGAGCACCGCCACATAGTACGAAAGCAGTTGCAGCGGAATGGTGTAGAGGATCGGCGCCAGTTCGTCGACGATGTGCGGCACCTTGATCACGTGAGTGCCTTCGCCGTTGCTCATGCCGGCATTCTCGTCAGCGAACACCACCAGCTCACCACCGCGGGCACGCACTTCCTGCAGGTTGGACTTGAGCTTTTCCAGCAGTTCATTGTTCGGCGCTACAGTGACCACCGGCATGTCGTTATCCACAAGCGCCAGCGGACCGTGCTTGAGCTCGCCGGCCGGGTAGGCTTCGGCGTGGATGTAGGAGATTTCCTTAAGCTTCAGGGCGCCCTCCATGGCCACCGGGTACTGGGCACCTCGGCCGAGGAACAGGGTATGGTGCTTGTCGGCAAACAGCTCGGCAGTTTTCTCTACGGTGCTGTCCATGGCCAGGGCCTCACCCAAGCGCGCCGGCAGGCGACGCAGCTCTTCCACCAACTCGGCTTCGACGCCTGCTTCGAGGGTGCCGCGCACTTGGCCCAGCGCCAGGGTCAGCAGCATCAGCGAGACCAGCTGGGTGGTAAAGGCCTTGGTCGAGGCCACGCCGATTTCCGGGCCGGCCAGGGTCAGCAGGGTCAGGTCGGACTCACGCACCAGCGAGCTGATGCCGACGTTGCAGATGGCCAGGCTACCAAGGAAGCCCAGCTCCTTGGCGTTGCGCAGGGCAGCCAGGGTATCGGCGGTTTCGCCAGACTGGGAGATCGAGACGAATAGCGTATCTGGCTGCACCACTACCTTGCGATAACGGAATTCGCTGGCCACTTCGACTTGGCATGGAATGCCAGCGAGGCTCTCCAGCCAGTAACGGGCTACCATGCCGGCGTGGTAGCTGGTACCGCAGGCGACGATCTGCACGTTACGCACTTTGGCGAACAGCTCGGCCGCCTGCGGGCCGAAAGCCTGGACCATCACATGGTCCTTGCCCAGGCGGCCTTCCAGGGTGCGCTGGACCACGGTCGGCTGCTCGTGGATCTCCTTGAGCATGAAGTGACGATAGGCGCCCTTGTCGGCGGCTTCGGCGCCTTCGTGGTATTGCACGGTCTCACGTTGTACCGGGTGGCCAGCCTGGTCCCAGATCTTCACCTGGTCGCGGCGAATCTCGGCGATATCACCCTCCTCCAGGTACATGAAACGGTCGGTGACCTGGCGCAGGGCCAGTTGGTCGGAAGCCAGGAAGTTCTCGCCGTGGCCCAGGCCAATTACCAGCGGGCTGCCGCTGCGTGCGGCTACCAGGCGGTCAGGTTGTTCCACGCTGATCAGCGCAAGGCCATAGGCACCGTGCAGACGCTTCACTGCCGATTTAAGCGCATCGGCCAGGTCCGGAAGGGTCTTCAGGGTGTGGTGGATCAGATGCACGATGACTTCGGTGTCGGTCTGCGAGCTAAACACGTAGCCCAGACCTTTCAGCTCTTCACGCAGCTCTTCGTGGTTTTCGATGATGCCGTTGTGCACCACCGCCACTTCGTTGCCGGAGAAATGCGGGTGGGCGTTGCCTTCGGTCGGTGCTCCGTGGGTGGCCCAGCGGGTGTGGGCAATGCCCAGTTGGCCGTTCAGCGGCTCGGCGGCAACAGCGGCCTGCAGCTCGGCAACTTTGCCGATCCGGCGGCGGCGCTGCAGTTCGCCCTGCTGGGTGTAGACAGCCAGGCCAGCACTGTCGTAACCACGATATTCAAGACGCTTGAGGCCTTCGATGAGAATGGCAGTGATATTGCGCTCGGCTACGGCACCAACGATTCCACACATGTTTATTGCTCCTGGCTGATCGCGGCGCAAATCAGGTTGATGCCGCGGGCTTGAATCTGTTCGCGTGCCGCTGCGGGCAGGCGTTCGTCTGTAATAAGGGTGTGCACGCTGCCCCACGGCAGCTCGAGATTGGGGATCTTGCGCCCGACCTTGTCCGACTCGACCATCACGATCACTTCGCGGGCTACCTCGGCCATTACTCGGCTCAGGCCAAGCAACTCATTGAAGGTGGTGGTGCCGCGCTGCAGGTCGATGCCATCGGCACCGATGAACAGCTGATCGAAATCGTAAGAGCGTAGTACCTGCTCGGCGACCTGACCCTGAAACGACTCGGAATGCGGGTCCCAGGTACCCCCGGTCATCAGCAGCACCGGCTCGTGCTCGATCTCGCTGATGGCGCGGGCCACATTCAATGAATTGGTCATCACTACCAGACCGGGCTGGCGGCCCAGCTCCGGAATCATCGCCGCGGTGGTGCTGCCGCTGTCGATGATGATCCGCGCATGCTCGCGAATACGCCCGACCGCTGCACGTGCGATAGCCTTCTTGTAAGCAGAGACCGGTTGCGCGGGTTCACTGAGCATCTCCTGCGGTACCGGCACCGCACCGCCGTAGCGGCGCAGCAACAGGCCGTTGGCCTCAAGCGCGGCAAGGTCCTTGCGGATGGTGACTTCCGAGGTTTCGAAACGCTTGGCCAAGGCGTCGACGCTCACCTCGCCTTGCTCGCTGAGCAGGGCCAGGATGTTGTGGCGGCGCTGGGGGGTATTTCGTTTCGACATGTTATGATAAGTTTCGATTCGAAAGATATTGGTTGCAATCAAAACCTAAGTTAGCCGGTTCGTCAAGGTGTGGAACAAAATTCCTGGCTACACATATCCCTGTGGATCAGGCAAAAAAAAGCCGACTTATTCACATAAGTCGGCTTTCGATCGAAACAGCTGTGTATAACTCAGCTCTTCTTGAGCTTCTCCGGCCGCTTCCAGCCCGAGATATTGCGCTGGCGCGCACGCGCTACCGCCAGCTCGCCCGCTTCGACGGCCTGAGTGATGGTAGAACCGGCGGCAGTAGTCGCACCGGCCTTGATTTCCACGGGCGCCACCAACGAGTTGTTGGAGCCGATGAACACGTCCTCACCCATCACGGTCTTGAACTTGTTCGCACCATCGTAGTTGCAGGTGATGGTACCGGCGCCGATGTTGGTACGTGCGCCGATCTCGGCGTCGCCCAGGTAGGTCAGGTGACCGGCCTTGGCGCCTTCACCCAGGTGGGCATTTTTCAGTTCGACGAAGTTACCCACATGGGCCTTGGCTTCCAGCACGCTGCCCGGGCGCAGGCGGGCGAACGGGCCAGCATCGCTGCCCTCGCCCATCACCGCGCCGTCGAGGTGCGTGTTGGCTTTGATGATCGCGCCCTTGCGCAGGGTGCTGTCCTTGATCACACAGTTCGGGCCGATCTGCACGTCGTCCTCGATGACCACCTTGCCTTCCAGGATGACATTGATGTCGATCAGCACGTCGCGACCCACAGTCACTTCGCCACGCACATCGAAACGGGCCGGGTCGCGCAAAGTGACACCCTGGGCCATCAGGCGGCGGCCTTCACGCAGCTGGTAATGGCGCTCGAGTTCCGAAAGCTGGCGACGGTCATTGGCGCCCTGCACTTCCATCGGGTCGTGCGGCTGTTCGGTGGCGACCACCAGCCCATCGGCCACCGCCATGGCGATGACGTCGGTGAGGTAGTACTCACCCTGGGCATTGTTGTTCGACAGGCGGCCCATCCAGTCGGCCAAGCGCGCGGCCGGCATGGCCAGGATGCCGGTGTTACCTTCCTTGATCGCCTTTTGCGCTTCGCTGGCGTCCTTGTGCTCGACAATAGCGGTGACCTGGCCCTGTGCATCACGCACGATGCGGCCATAGCCGGTCGGGTCTTGCAGGGTGACGGTGAGCAGGCCCAACTGCTGGTCGCTGACCTTGGCCAGCAGACGCTGCAGGGTTTCCACTTCGATCAGTGGTACGTCGCCATACAGTACCAGCACCGTGTCGGCGGTGATCGCCGGCAATGCCTGCGCAACGGCATGGCCCGTCCCCAGCTGCTTGTCCTGCATGACGAAATTCAGGTCGTCGGCGGCCAGGCGCTCGCGTACCAGCTCGGCACCGTGGCCGATGACCACGTGTATGCCCTGCGGCTTGAGCTGGCGCGCGCTGTGGATAACGTGGCCGAGCATGGAATTGCCGGCTACCGGGTGCAGCACCTTGGGCAGCGCCGAGCGCATGCGGGTACCTTGGCCGGCGGCGAGAATAACGATATCAAGGGACATTGACTGGCTACCAATCCTGGGCGGTCAGGGATGTGTGACCTGGGAAGAATTCAGAAAAAGAAAAAGGGTAGCCGAGGCTACCCTTTAACTCAATCGCAACGGAAGTATGCGGCCAACGCCGGATTACTTGCCTCTGCGCATTTGCTGGACAGTACGCAGCTGAGCTGCAGCCTCGGCCAGACGTGCGGCAGCAGCACCGTAGTCGAAGTCCGAGCTTTTCGCGTTCAGGGCGTTCTCAGCAGCCTTGAGGGCTTCCTGAGCCTGAGCTTCGTCCAGGTCGGCAGCGCGCTGCACGGTGTCGGCAAGAACCTTCACCATGTTCGGCTGCACTTCGAGGAAGCCACCGGAGATGTAGAACACCTCACGATCGCCACCTTGCTTGGTCAGCGTGATCGGACCAGGCTTGAGATTGGTGATCAGCGGGGCGTGGCCTGGAGCGATACCAAGATCGCCCAGGTTGCCGTGCGCTACTACCATCTCGACCAGGCCGGAGAAGATTTCTCCTTCCGCGCTGACGATATCGCAATGGACTGTCATAGCCATCTGCTTGCCTCAACCTGATTAGCGCCCCTTGCGGGGCGCCGGGATTACAGTTTCTTGGCTTTCTCGATCGCTTCGTCGATGCTGCCGACCATGTAGAACGCTTGTTCTGGCAGGTGGTCGTAGTCACCTTTGAGGATGCCGCTGAAGCCAGCGATGGTGTCTTTCAGGGGAACGTACTTGCCTGGCGAACCGGTGAAGACTTCGGCCACGAAGAACGGCTGCGACAGGAAGCGCTGGATCTTACGAGCACGGGCTACCAGTTGCTTGTCGCTTTCGGACAGTTCGTCCATACCCAGAATGGCGATGATGTCCTTCAGCTCTTTGTAGCGCTGCAGCACATACTGAACGCCACGAGCGGTCTCGTAGTGTTCGTTGCCGATCACGTTCGGGTCCAGCTGGCGCGAAGTCGAGTCCAGTGGGTCAACCGCTGGGTAGATACCCAGGGAAGCGATGTCACGGGACAGAACGACGGTGGCGTCCAGGTGGGCGAAGGTGGTCGCTGGCGACGGGTCGGTCAGGTCGTCCGCAGGTACGTATACGGCCTGAACGGAGGTGATCGAACCTTCTTTGGTCGAAGTGATACGCTCTTGCAGAACGCCCATCTCTTCGGCCAGGGTCGGCTGGTAACCTACTGCCGAAGGCATACGGCCCAGCAGTGCAGATACTTCGGTACCGGCCAGGGTGTAACGATAGATGTTGTCGACGAACAGCAGAACGTCGTTACCTTCGTCACGGAACTTCTCAGCCATGGTCAGGCCGGTCAGCGCTACGCGCAGACGGTTTCCTGGTGGCTCGTTCATCTGACCGTAGACCAGCGCTACCTTGTCGAGAACGTTGGAGTCCTTCATCTCGTGGTAGAAGTCGTTACCCTCACGAGTACGCTCACCCACACCAGCGAACACGGAGTAACCGCTGTGTTCCATGGCGATGTTACGGATCAGTTCCATCATGTTTACGGTCTTGCCGACGCCGGCACCACCGAACAGACCAACCTTACCACCCTTGGCGAACGGGCAGACCAGGTCGATAACCTTGATGCCGGTTTCCAGCAGGTCGTTACCGCCTGCCTGGTCAGCGAACGAAGGCGCTGGCTGGTGGATACCGCGACGCTCTTCTTCGCCGATCGGGCCGGCTTCGTCGATCGGGTTGCCAAGTACGTCCATGATACGGCCCAGGGTGGCCTTACCAACTGGAACGGAGATGGCAGCGCCGGTGTCGACGACATCCAGACCGCGCTTCAGGCCTTCGGTCGAGCCCATCGCAATGGTACGAACCACGCCGTCGCCCAGCTGCTGCTGAACTTCGAGGGTGGTTTCCGCGCCTTGAACTTTCAGCGCGTTGTAAACACTCGGTACGACGTCACGTGGGAATTCCACGTCGATGACGGCGCCGATGATTTGAACGATACGTCCGCTACTCATAGCTGGATCCTCTGAATTTTTGAACCGTTAAACCGCGGCAGCGCCGCCGACGATTTCCGAGATCTCCTGGGTGATCGCAGCCTGACGCGCCTTGTTGTAGATCAACTGCAGCTCTTTGATCAAATCACCGGCGTTGTCTGTGGCGTTCTTCATGGCGATCATCCGGGCTGCCTGTTCAGCAGCGTTGTTCTCGACCACCGCCTGGTATACCTGCGACTCCACGTAACGCACCATCAAGCCGTCCAGCAGCTCTTTTGCGTCAGGTTCGTACAGGTAATCCCAGTGGTGCTTGAGATCCTGATCCGGGGTTGCCACCAACGGTACCAATTGCTCGACCGTCGGTTTTTGGGTCATGGTGTTGATGAACTTGTTCGAAACCACCGAAAGGCGATCGATACGGCCGTCCAGATAGGCGTCCAGCATCACTTTGACGGAGCCGATCAGATCATTGATCGATGGCTCTTCGCCCAAGTGGCTGATCGCGGCTACCACGTTGCCGCCAAAGATGCGGAAGAAAGTCGCACCCTTGCTGCCGATCACGCACAGGTCGATTTCAACGCCCTGTTCGCGGTTTTCGTTCATGTCCTTGACCAGGGCCTTGAACAGGTTGGTGTTCAAGCCGCCGCACAGACCACGGTCACTGCTCACCACGATATAACCGGCGCGCTTTACAGGGCGCTCGATCATGAACGGGTGGCGGTACTCCGGGTTGGCGTTGGCCAGATGACCGATCACCTGGCGGATACGCTCCGCGTAAGGACGGCTAGCAGCCATGCGCATTTGTGCCTTGCGCATCTTGCTGACCGCCACTTTCTCCATGGCGCTGGTAATTTTTTGCGTGCTTTTGATGCTCGCAATCTTACTGCGAATCTCTTTTGCGCCTGCCATGTATCACCTATCAGGTTAGCAAGCGGGGGCCGGAGCCCCCGCTGCGGCTTACCAGGTCTGGGTGGCCTTGAACTTCTCGATACCGGCTTTCATGCCAGCGTCGATTTCGTCGTTGAAGTCACCCTTCACGTTGATCTTCGCCATCAGTTCGGCGTGATCACGGTTGAAGTAGGCGATCAGCGCTTGCTCGAAGCTACCGACCTTGGAGACTTCCACGTCAGTCAGGAAACCACGCTCAGCGGCGTACAGCGACAGGGCCATGTCCGCGATGGACATTGGCGCGTACTGCTTCTGCTTCATCAGCTCGGTTACGCGCTGACCATGCTCCAGCTGCTTGCGGGTCGCTTCGTCCAGATCGGAAGCGAACTGGGCGAATGCAGCCAGTTCACGGTACTGAGCCAGAGCGGTACGAATACCACCGGACAGCTTCTTGATGATCTTGGTCTGAGCGGCACCACCTACGCGGGATACCGAAACACCGGCGTTCACTGCAGGGCGGATGCCCGAGTTGAACATGGCCGATTCCAGGAAGATCTGACCGTCGGTGATGGAAATCACGTTGGTCGGAACGAACGCGGAAACGTCGCCAGCCTGGGTTTCGATGATCGGCAGGGCGGTCAGGGAACCGGTCTTGCCAGTGACTGCGCCGTTGGTGAACTTCTCGACGTACTCTTCCGAAACGCGCGATGCACGCTCCAGCAGACGGGAGTGGAGATAGAACACGTCACCTGGGTACGCTTCACGTCCTGGTGGACGGCGCAGCAGCAGGGAGATCTGACGGTAGGCAACGGCCTGCTTGGACAGGTCATCGTAAACGATCAGGGCGTCTTCACCGCGGTCACGGAAGAACTCGCCCATGGTGCAGCCGGCGTATGGCGCCAGGAACTGCAGTGCGGCGGATTCCGAAGCACTGGCAACGACCACGATGGTGTTGGCCAGGGCGCCGGCTTCTTCCAGCTTGCGAACGATGTTGGCAACGGTCGAACGCTTCTGGCCGACTGCAACATAAACACAGAAAATACCGGAGTCTTTCTGGTTGATGATGGCGTCGATGGCCATGGCGGTCTTGCCGATCTGACGGTCACCGATGATCAGCTCGCGCTGGCCACGGCCGACCGGGATCATGGCGTCGACGGATTTGTAGCCAGTCTGTACAGGCTGGTCTACCGATTTACGCCAGATAACGCCCGGAGCGACCTTTTCGACCGCGTCGGTTTCGGTGGTGGTCAGAGGACCCTTGCCATCGATCGGGTTACCCAGAGCGTCGACGACGCGGCCCAGCAGGCCTTTGCCGACCGGAACTTCCAGGATACGACCGGTGCACTTGGCGCTCATGCCTTCGGCGAGGGTGTCATAGGCACCCAGGATCACTGCACCTACGGAGTCTTGCTCCAGGTTCAGGGCCATGCCGAATACGCTGCCAGGGAACTCGATCATTTCGCCGTACATGACGTCGGCCAGACCGTGGATCCGCACGATACCGTCGGATACCGAAACAACGGTACCTTCGTTACGGGCTTGGGAGCTCACATCGAGGTTGTCGATGCGGCCCTTGATGATTTCACTAATTTCGGAAGGATTGAGTTGCTGCATTGCTCTGCTGCCCCTTCAAACTCAAGATTTCAATGCTTCGGCCAGTTTCGCGATCTTGCCGCGAACAGAGCCATCGATTACCAGGTCACCAGCGCGGATGACGACGCCGCCAATCAGGCTGGCATCCTCCGACGCGTGCAGGCGAACTTCCTGGCCTAGCCGTGCACTGAGAACCTTGGCGAGTTTGTCTTGCTGTTCTTGGTTCAACGCGAAGGCACTGGTCACTTCCACGTCCACGGATTTCTCTTGCTCGGCCTTGTACAGGTCGAACAGGGCGGCAATCTCCGGCAAAAGCAGGAGACGGTCATTTTCCGCGGCAACATGAATGAAATTCTGTGCCTGTGCATTGAACTTGTCACCGCACACGTCAATGAACGTGGCGGCCTTTTCTGCGCTCGTCAGTCGCGGGGCCTTGAGCAGGCGCTGCATGGTGTCGTCTTGAGACACCGCAGCAGCCAGGCCGAGCATGGCTGACCAATTGGCCAGTTGCTGATGGGCCTGGGCATGCTCAAAGGCAGCCTTAGCGTAAGGTCGGGCCAACGTGGTCAGTTCTGCCATGATCGCCCTCGCTTAAATTTCAGCGGCCAGTTTGTTAACCAGCTCCGCATGCGCGTTTTGATCGATTGTGGCGCCAAGGATCTTTTCAGCACCGCCAACAGCCAGGGCACCCACTTGGGCACGCAGGGCGTCTTTCGCGCTGTTCAGTTCCTGTTCGATCTCGGCCAGAGCCTGAGCCTTCACACGGTCAGCTTCGACGCGGGCCTGGTCACGGGCTTCCTCGACAAGCTGAGCAGCGCGCTTCTTGCTTTGCTCAATGATTTCGGCTGCCTGTGCTTTAGCTTCACGCAGTTGCTGACCCACTTTTTCTTGGGCCAGCTCCAGGTCGCGAGCTGCGCGGTTGGCAGCGTCCAAGCCGTCGGCAATCTTCTTTTGACGCTCCTGCAGAGCAGTGATGACCGGAGGCCATACGTACTTCATGCAGAAGAGTACAAAAATCAGGAAGGCAACGGATTGGCCAATCAGGGTTGCATTAATGTTCACGCCAACACCTCGCTCGGTCTTAATTCATCACAGCCATCAACTCGTGGTTACGAGTGATTAGCCGGCGATCTGACCAACGAACGGATTCGCGAAGGTGAAGAACAGAGCGATACCAACACCGATCATGGTTACGGCGTCGAGCAGACCGGCAACGATGAACATTTTCACCTGCAGCATCGGAACCATTTCTGGTTGACGAGCGGCGCCTTCCAGGAATTTGCCGCCCAGCAGGCCGAAACCAATGGCGGTACCCAGAGCACCCAGGCCGATCAGCAGAGCAACAGCGATAGCGGTCAGACCAACTACAGTTTCCATCTTTCCTCCCGACTTTTACGTCGTATTGGTTAGGTTTTTAAGTTGAAGCGGTAAAACAAATCGTTTGGTACAGCTGCCCTTGCGGACTTTTAAAGCCCTCCCCCCAAACGAGCGGGGAAGGCTACAAGACACGCCAGGCGGTCTTAATGGTTATCTTCATGCGCCATCGACAGGTAGACGATGGTCAGCATCATGAAGATGAAAGCTTGCAGCGTGATGATCAGGATGTGGAACACGGCCCACGCCCACTGCAGCACGATACCCAGGCCGCTCAGCCAGAGGATGCCGGCGCCGAACATCACGGCGATCAGGATGAACACCAGCTCGCCGGCGTACATGTTGCCGAACAGACGCAGTGCCAGCGAGATCGGCTTGGCGATCAGGGTGACGAACTCCAGCAGGAAATTCACCGGGATCAGCAGGATCTGAACGAAGATGTTCTTGCTGCCGAACGGGTGCAGGGTGAGCTCGCCGATGAAGCCGCCCAGGCCCTTGACCTTGATGCTGTAGAAGATGATCAGGGCGAATACGCAGAAGGCCATGGCCAGGGTCGCGTTCGGGTCGGTGGTCGACACGGCACGGAACGGAATGTGCGGATCACCGGAGATCAGCATGGCCAGCTGAGGAATCCAGTCGACCGGTACCAGGTCGATGGCGTTCATCAGGAACACCCAGACGAAGATGGTCAGCGCCAGCGGGGCGATTACCGGGCTACGGCCGTGGAAGGAGTCCTTAACGCTGCCGTTGACGAAGTCCACCAGCACTTCCACGAAGTTCTGCAGGCCGCCTGGTTGACCAGAAGTCGCCTTCTTGGCCGCCATGCGGAAGATGAACAGGAAGATCAGACCCAGCGCGACGGACCAACCCAGGGTGTCCAGGTGGAACGCCCAGAAGCCCATTGCCTTGGCTTCTGCAGCCGAATGGGCAAAGCCCCAGCTGCCGTCTGGTAGTTGACCGTAGGTCAGGTTCTGCAAGTGGTGCTGGATATAGCCCGAAGCGGTTTCTGCTGCCATGGTTGCCTCAAACGCCCTAAGGTCTCGAAAGTCTTTTATTCATCAGCAGGGGCGCGAACCAGCTGACCAAAAGGGTCAACACGAAGACGCCGAAGACTGCTAACGGCGCCAGTGGCTTCACTCCTGCGAAGGTCAGTGCAAAGAGCACTGCCGTCAAAATCATCTTGCCTGCCTCGCCAGCGTAAAACGACTTGACGATGGCTTGTGCCGCCCGAGCTCCGCTGAAGCGAAAAGCCTTCCAGGCGAAATACACATTGGGCAGCCAGGCAATCAAACCTCCGCAAAGGCCTGAATATCCACTGACCGCCCCTTTCCACTGCCACAACACCAAGGTTGCCAGCAGCAGTACGACGAATTGAGCCAGCAGTACCGGAAAAACCGCCCAGCGATGGAAAGGCAGGCGGTTTGGCGTGCGGATTTCCATCACAACTGCTCCTCGGAAGTCGACCAACAAGTCAGTTATGACTTGGCATAATTTGTGCCGACAAAATGCGCGCAGAGTATAGGGGTGGATTAACCCCTATTCAACTCTTCGGTAGTGATTTCCGACTGCGCGCTACAACGGGAATTGTTTCAGCGGATGTGAGCAAGCACGCCTTGCAACTCGTCAAGCGAGTTGTAGCGGATAACCAACTGGCCTTTGCCCTTGTTGCCGTGACGTATCTGCACGGCGGAGCCAAGGCGCTCTGCGAGCCGCTGTTCAAGGCGTGCAATGTCCGGATCAGGTTTGCTCGGTTCGACCGGATCAGGTTTGCCATTGAGCCATTGACGGACCAATGCCTCAGTTTGGCGCACGGTCAGGCCACGTGCGACAACATGACGCGCCCCCTCTTCCTGACGTTCTTCCTCGAGGCCGAGCAATGCGCGGGCATGGCCCATCTCCAGGTCGCCGTGGGCGAGCATGGTCTTGATGGCCTCGGGCAGCGAAATCAGGCGCAACAGGTTGGCCACGGTCACCCGCGACTTGCCCACGGCATCGGCCACCTGTTGCTGGGTCAGCTCGAACTCCTGCTGCAGGCGCTGCAGGGCCAGGGCTTCTTCCAGCGGGTTGAGGTCCTCGCGCTGAATGTTCTCGATCAGCGCCATGGCGATGGCGGCTTCATCCGGCACTTCGCGCACCATCGCCGGGATGGTGTCGAGACCGGCTTGCTGGGTGGCGCGCCAGCGGCGCTCACCGGCAATGATCTCATAGCGGCTACCGTCGACCGGGCGGACCACGATCGGTTGCATCACCCCATGGTTGCGAATCGAGTGTGCGAGTTCTTCCAGTGCCTCAGGGTCCATGTCGCGGCGCGGCTGGTATTTGCCGCGCTGGATCAGTTCGACGGGCAGGTGTTGCAGTTCTTTCTGGTCGATCTTCACAGCCTGCTCTTCGAGCGCGCTGACGGAAGGACCACTGAGCAGTGCATCCAACCCACGTCCGAGACCCCGTTTCTTAACGGCCATGCGGATTCCTTAAGTTGTCTGTGCAGTGCGTGATTGACGGCGTTGACGGCGTACCAGTTCACCGGCCAAGGCCAGATAAGCCAGAGCGCCACGCGATTGCTTGTCGTAGGCCAGCGCCGGCATGCCGAAGCTCGGAGCCTCGGCCAGGCGGATGTTGCGCGGGATGACCGTGTCGTACAGCTGCTCGCCGAAATGCTCCTTGAGCTGCGCCGAAACATCATTGTTCAGGCTCAGGCGCGGGTCATACATGGTCCGCAGCAGGCCTTCGATCTTGAGTTCCGGGTTCAACCGGGCAGCGATGCGCTTGATGTTATCCACAAGGTCGCTGAGCCCTTCCAGGGCGTAGTACTCACACTGCATCGGGATGATGACGCCATCGGAGGCGACCAGCGCATTGAGCGTCAGCATCGACAGCGACGGCGGGCAGTCGATGAGGATGAAATCGTAGTTTTCGCGGATCGGCGCCAGGGCGTTGCGCAGGCGGCTTTCCTTGACCTGCATTTCCAGCAGCACCACTTCCGCGGCGGTCAGGTCGCGGTTAGCCGGCAGCAGCTGGAAGCCGCCGTGCTCGGAGTAGTGCATGGCCTGGGCAAGGTCGCATTCCCCGATCAGCAGGTCATAGACCGAATGCTCGAGTTCGTGTTTGTCCACACCGCTACCCATGGTCGCGTTGCCCTGCGGATCGAGGTCGATCAGCAGCACACGACGCTTGGTCGCGGCCAGCGATGCTGCGAGGTTGATACAGGTGGTGGTCTTGCCGACACCACCTTTCTGGTTCGCGATTGCGAATACCTTAGCCATTGTTGCGTGTGTTCCCAATCAAGCCTTGCGGCGCAGTATCAGCAGATGGCGCTGGCCCTGGCAACCTGGAACGGTCAGGGCCTGCTCGCTTTCCACTGTGAAGTCTGCGGGCAATGCTACCAGTTCATCGGCAGGATGCAGCCCCTTCATTGCAAGCCATTGCGTCCCGGTGTCGCCCAGATGGCGTGTCCAGTTGGTGAAGTTCTCCATGCTGCTGAAGGCGCGGGAGATGATGCCGCTGAACGGTTGCGACGGCTGGAAAGCTTCGACCCGGCTGTGGATAACCCTCAGGTTGTCCAGCTTCAGCTCCATCTTCACCTGGGTCAGGAAGCGCGTCTTCTTGCCATTGGCGTCCAGCACCGTCACCTGCTTGTGCGGATGCAGGATAGCCAAAGGAATGCCGGGCATGCCACCGCCGCTGCCGACATCCAGCCAGTTGTCACGCTCGCTGTGGATAAACGTCATGACGCTGAGGCTGTCGAGCAGATGGCGGGAGACCATCTCGTCCGGGTCACGCACGGCAGTGAGGTTGTAGGCTTTGTTCCATTTGATCAACAGGGCCAGGTAGCCCAGCAGCTTTTCATGCTGCTCGGCGCTCAGTTCGACGCCCAGCTGGCGCGCACCTGTGGACAACTCTTCGGCATGTTGCGGGGTGACCAGGGAACTCAAGCGCTTTGCTCCAATTCGCGGCCTGCGCCGCGTTTTTTCAGATGAATCAACAACAGTGAAATGGCCGCCGGGGTAACGCCTGGAATACGCGAAGCCTGGCCCAGCGTCTCTGGACGGGTCTGGCCAAGCTTGCCCTGGATCTCCTTCGACAGCCCGGAAATCGTGGTGTAGTCGATATCCACAGGCAGTCGGGTGTCTTCGCTGGCTCGCAGTCGGGCGATCTCGTCCTGCTGGCGATCGATGTAACCGGCGTACTTGGTCCTGATCTCGACCTGCTCGGCCACCTGTGGATCGATTTCTGCACCGCCGGTCGCTTCGATCAGCCCGGCATAGTCGATCTCAGGACGCGCCAGCAGGTTGAGCAGGCTGTACTCGTGGGCCAGCGGAGTGCCGAACTTATCCACAATGGCCTGCCCCTGCTCGGTGTTCGGACGCACCCAGGTCGATTTCAGGCGCTGCTCTTCACGCTCGATGCCGTCACGCTTGGCGCAGAACGCAGCCCAACGTTCGTCATCGATCAGACCGAGCTCGCGACCTTTTTCGGTCAGGCGCAGGTCCGCGTTGTCTTCGCGCAGGATCAGCCGGTACTCGGCACGCGAAGTGAACATGCGGTATGGCTCCTGGGTACCCAGGGTAATCAGGTCGTCGACCAGCACGCCGATGTACGCCTCGTCACGGCGCGGGCACCAGCTTTCGCGGCCTTGCGCACGCAGCGCGGCGTTGGTACCGGCCAGCAGGCCCTGGGCGCCGGCTTCTTCGTAACCGGTGGTGCCGTTGATCTGGCCGGCAAAGAACAGGCCGCCGATGACTTTGGTCTCGAGGCTGTACTTCAGGTCACGCGGGTCGAAGTAGTCGTACTCGATGGCGTAACCCGGGCGGACGATGTGGGCATTTTCCATACCGCGGATCGAGCGCACCAGTTCCAGCTGCACATCGAACGGCAGCGAAGTGGAAATACCGTTGGGGTACAGCTCGTGGGTGGTCAGGCCTTCAGGCTCGATGAACACCTGGTGGCTTTCCTTGTCGGCGAAGCGGTGGATCTTGTCTTCGATCGACGGGCAATAGCGCGGGCCAACACCCTCGATCACACCGGAGTACATCGGTGAACGGTCGAGGTTCGAGGCAATGATCTCGTGGGTGCGGGCATTGGTGTGGGTAATCCAGCAGCTCACCTGGCGGGGGTGCATGGCGGCGTTGCCCATGAACGACATCACCGGGATCGGGGTGTCACCGGGCTGTTCGGTCATCACCGAGAAATCCACGGAGCGCCCATCGATACGTGGCGGGGTACCGGTTTTCAGCCGGCCGACGCGCAGCGGCAGTTCGCGCATGCGGTGAGCCAGGGCGATTGACGGCGGATCACCGGCACGACCGCCGGAATGATTCTGCAGGCCGATGTGGATAAGCCCGCCGAGGAAAGTACCGGTGGTCAGTACCACGGACTCAGCGAAGAAACGCAGCCCCATCTGGGTCACCACGCCTTTGACCTGGTCCTGTTCGACGATCAGGTCGTCGCAGGACTGCTGGAATATCCACAGGTTCGGCTGGTTTTCCAGGATTTCGCGTACCACGGCCTTGTAGATGGCGCGGTCGGCCTGGGCGCGGGTGGCGCGTACCGCCGGGCCCTTGCGGTTGTTCAGGATGCGGAACTGGATGCCGCTCTTGTCGGTGGCCAGCGCCATGGCGCCGCCGAGTGCATCGATCTCTTTGACCAGATGGCTCTTGCCGATGCCACCAATTGCCGGGTTGCAGCTCATGTGACCGAGGGTTTCCACGTTATGGGTCAACAGCAGGGTTTTCACCCCCATGCGTGCTGACGCAAGCGCAGCCTCGGTACCGGCATGGCCGCCGCCGATGACGATCACTTCAAAACGGGAAGGGAAATCCACCACGCACCTCGTGCCTGTTTTTGCGAATAGAGAAGGTAAGCGGACAAGTATAGGGACTTCACCCCCTGCAAAGGAACCGTCTGAGCAAATTTTGACCAGTCTGTGGATGAATGGCAGACAACAGAAATCAAAGAAGAAAATTTTATAAAAGCTTTGTTTTTATGTTTATTCTTATGCACAGCCTAACCTGTGGATAAGGTTCTGCAGCCCTTTCAATGTAAGGTTTACAGCGAAATTTAACCCTGTGGCTTACCCACCCTGAGGGTTATGGATAACGTCCTTTAGCCTGTGGATTAAATGATGGTTTACCCACAAGCGGATTTGTCCTCAGAAAAAAAGCCTGCTTATCAAGAGGGCTAAAGGTGGGTTTTCCACAGGGCTCCTGAACATGAAATCGGGTCTGTGGATGATTTTATGTGGATCTGTACTGGCCTTTTCGCGGCTAAAGCCGCTCCTACAGGGGCCAGAGTGGGTGCTAAAGATCCGACGAGTGGATAAATCGCAGGCAAAAAAAAGCCGCTCCCAACGGAGCGGCCTTGGATTTTCCTGGTTGTGGACTATTTGCCGATGCAGAAACTGGAGAAAATCCGCCCCAGCAGGTCATCGGAGCTGAACGCGCCGGTGATTTCACCCAGGGCCTGCTGTGCCTGCCGCAAGTCTTCTGCCAACAATTCACCCGCGCCAGCCAGGGTCAGTTGGGCGCGGCCATGCTCCAGGTGCGAACTGGCCTGGCGCAAGGCATCCAGGTGGCGCCGACGGGCGCTGAAACCGCTCTCGGCGGTCTGTTCATAACCCATGCAGGCCTTCAGGTGATCGCGCAGCAACTGCAGCCCCTGGATGTCACCTTTGGCACTCAGGGTGATGGTTACATGGCCGTCTTCGCACAACTCCAACCCTACCCGCTCACCGCTGAGGTCCGCTTTGTTGCGAATCAGCGTGACCTTCGCCGGATCTGGACGCTGGTCAAGAAACTCGGGCCACAAGGCGAACGGGTCACTGGCCTCGGGTGCGGTGGAATCGACTACGAGAAGTACGCGGTCGGCCTCGCCGATAGCCTTGAGCGCTCGTTCCACGCCGATCTTTTCCACATGGTCGTCGGTATCTCGCAGGCCGGCCGTGTCGACGACGTGCAGGGGCATGCCGTCGATGTGGATATGTTCTCGCAGAATATCCCGGGTGGTGCCGGCGATGTCGGTGACGATGGCCGCCTCACGCCCCGCCAGCTGGTTCAGCAAGCTCGACTTGCCGGCGTTTGGCCGGCCGGCAATGACCACCGTCATGCCGTCACGCAGCAAGGCGCCCTGCCCGGCCTCGCGCTGTACAGTGGATAACTCGGCGCGGACGGCATCAAGCATCGACAACACATGGCCATCGGCGAGGAAGTCGATCTCCTCTTCAGGGAAGTCGATCGCGGCCTCGACATAAATGCGCAGGGCAATCAGCGCCTCTGTCAGGCTGTGCACACGCTTGGAGAATTCGCCCTGCAGCGAGCGCAAGGCATTGCGTGCAGCCTGGCTGGAGCTCGCCTCGATCAGGTCAGCGATGGCTTCGGCCTGGGCCAGATCAAGCTTGTCGTTGAGGAACGCCCGCTCGCTGAACTCGCCTGGGCGCGCCAGACGGCAACCGACTTGCACACAACGCTGCAGCAGCATATCCAGGACAACCGGGCCGCCATGTCCCTGCAACTCAAGTACATCCTCGCCGGTGAACGAGTTCGGCCCAGGGAAGTACAACGCAATGCCTTCATCCAGCACCAGGCCATCCTCATCGCGGAATGGCCCGTAGTGGGCATGGCGTGGCTTCAGCGTCCGACCGGTGATCAACTGGCCAGCCTTGCTTGCCAATGGCCCGGACAGCCTGACGATACCGACGCCACCGCGGCCTTGGGCGGTGGCGATGGCAGCGATGGTTTCACCCACAGTGTTCATGCTCGAAAGCCTCTACGACAAAACGACAGATAGCAAAAACGCCCCCGAAGGGGCGTTTTTATTCACAGGCTAGCGCAGTAGCCCGTCAAGCAGCAGCTTTTTTGGTGGCTGCTTCGATACGGCGGGTGATGTACCACTGCTGAGTGATCGACAGGCAGTTGTTCACAACCCAGTACAGCACCAGACCTGCTGGGAACCACAGGAAGAAGAAGGTGAAGATGATTGGCATCATTTTCATTACCTTGGCCTGCATCGGATCCGGTGGCGTCGGGTTCAGACGCTGCTGGATGAACATGGTGGCGCCCATGATGATCGGCAGGATGAAGAACGGATCCTTGATCGACAGGTCAGTGATCCACAGCATCCATGGGGCTTGGCGCATCTCGACGCTTTCCAGCAGTACCCAGTACAGCGACAGGAACACCGGCATCTGCACCAGGATCGGCAGGCAGCCGCCCAGCGGGTTGATCTTCTCTTTCTTGTACAGCTCCATCATCGCCTGGGACATCTTCTGGCGATCGTCACCGAAGCGTTCCTTCAGCGCGGCAAGCTTCGGCGCCACGGCACGCATGCGCGCCATCGAGCGATAGCTGGCAGCCGAGAGCGGGAAGAACAGGCCCTTGATGAGCATGGTCAGGACGATGATCGACCAACCCCAGTTACCCAGCAGGCTGTGGATATGTTGCAGCAGCCAGAAGATTGGCTGGGCAATGAACCACAGGAAGCCGTAGTCGACGGTCAGCTCCAGACCTGGGGACAGTTCTTTCAGCTTCGACTGGATCTTCGGGCCGGCATACAGCATGGCGCTGGTTTCAGCCTTGCCGCCAGCCGGAACGCTGAGCGCAGGGCCGGTATAGCCGATGATGTAGTTGCCCTGGCTGTCCTTGCGGGTCTGGACAACATTGTTGTCCGACTTGGCCGGGATCCAGGCGGTCACGAAGTAGTGCTGCAGCCAGGCGACCCAGCCGCCGGACACATTTTCTTTCAAACTACCTTTGTCGATGTCCTTCATCGAGACCTTTTTGTAAGGCTCGGAAGCGGTCCACATGGCGGCGCCCAAGTAGGTGGCGGTGCCGGTGGCGGTGCTCGACGATGGGTCGGAACTGGCGTCACGTTTGAGCTGGGCAAACAGGTTGCCGTTCCAGGTTTGGCCGCTCTGGTTGTCGATCAGGTAGCTGACATTCAGGTCGTACTCACCGCGCTTGAAGCTGAAGCGCTTGATGTAGTTGACGCCGTTATCGCTGAACTTGAGGTCGACGACCAGTTGGTCCTGGCCATCAGCCAGCTGGTAGCTCTTCTGTTCGGTAGCGTACAACGGACGACCCGACGAACGGGCATCCGGACCGTTGGCGCCGGTCAGGCCGCTTTGCGCCAGGTAGACGCGCTCGCCACCGTTGTCGAACAGCTGGAACGGAATGTCCGGATGGTCCTGGCGGCGTGGGTATTTCGGCAGGTTCAGCTGGACGATGTCACCACCGACCGGATCGATAGCCAGGTCCAGGACATCGGTCTTGATCCGGATCAGGTCCTTGCTGACTGCAGCTGGAGCCAGTTCGGCAGGGCTGGATTCGGCATTGGCGCTCGGCACATCGGCGCTGGCGGTACCGGCCGGCACACCGTCGGGCAAGGCCGGGGCAGCAGTGCTGGCAGCAGTATTCTGAGTCGGCAGGGCAGCCTGGCCGTAGTCCTCGTTCCACTTGAGGACCATGACGTAGGACACGATTGCCAGGGCGACGATCAGGATCGTGCGTTTAATATCCATGATTACTCGGCTATCGAAGAAGTTCGGGAGGAAGGAGCGGGGGGAACGGGATCGAAACCGCCGTCGTTCCACGGATGACAACGCCCCAGGCGACGAACGGCTAGCCACCCGCCACGCAAGAGGCCATGGTTTTCAATGGCTTCAAGAGCGTAACAGGAGCAACTGGGGTAGAAACGACAGTGATTGGCCATCAGGGGACTGATGGCGTAACGGTAAAACTGGATCGGAACGAGGGCCAGTTTACGCATTTTGACTGTCTACCCCTGCGGAATCGGCGTTTGCCGCTGGAGTTGGCCGGCTGCGTGCCAGGCGTTTCCAGAGCTTGCCAAAGTGTTGGTGCAATTCCGGGTTTTCTATCTCACCCAATCCCTTGCGCGCGACGATCACTATATCCAGGCCACCCAGCAATTGCTGATTGAGCCTGAAGGAATCGCGCATCAAGCGCTTGAGGCGGTTGC
Source organism: Pseudomonas vlassakiae (assembly GCF_014269035.2). Classification (GTDB taxonomy): domain Bacteria; phylum Pseudomonadota; class Gammaproteobacteria; order Pseudomonadales; family Pseudomonadaceae; genus Aquipseudomonas; species Aquipseudomonas vlassakiae. Next base: position 147,108 of record NZ_JABWRP020000003.1, on the reverse strand, counting down.
GTTGAACGGCGAGCTTGACGCTCTTCTTGCCGATCACCAGGCCAAGCCTTGGATGATCCAGGCCGTTCTCGCGAGCAAGGATCAGCAGGTTTTTCCCTGGAACCTTGCCGGTTGGGGAGTCGAAGACCGCTTTGAAGTGCCGGGGTGTAAGCAGACGCTTTTCCCGACTGAAGTCCTGACTCACCACCTGTGCCGAAAAATCAAATGGCCAGACGCTTACGGCCTTTGGCACGACGACGCGACAGAACAGCGCGGCCGTTCTTGGTAGCCATACGGGCACGGAAGCCGTGGGTGCGAGCGCGCTTGATGGTGCTTGGTTGGAAAGTACGTTTCATGGCGTTGTTACCTGGTTTGTCGACTACGGGCCGGAATGGCCCCCTTTTTAAGAGATCGGCGATTCTAGAGAAAGCAAGCCCATAGGTCAATTTCCAACCAGTCTTTCCTTATAGAAGGCGTCCTGACAGCTGCTGGGCCAGGAAGGGTTGCTCAGTCACGCAGACGGACGACAAAATGAAAAAAAAGAAGAGACATATAAAAAGCTTTTCTGAAGAACTTATAGATCTTAAGTGGATAACCTTCTGTGGATAACCTAATACAGCCCTGTAATCACGCGGCCTACAGAAATCCGAAACCTTGTCGGTAACAGGTGCTGCGCTTGTGATGGAGCTGCTGAAAGGCTGTGGATAGAAAAGTCTGTTATCCACAGTGGAGTTATCAACAGGCTGCGACCCCGGGTTGTGCATAGCCCTCATGGCCAGTTATCCACAGAGCTTATTCACAGTCGCTGAGAGACGTTTTGGCCGCTAAATGGCTGTTTTGTCATGGCTCAGAATGTTTCCACATGTGGATAACTGATCGCTCGACCGGTACAATGGCGGTTTGTTTTTGCCTCATCCGGCTTTCAACTCAGGGGATATCCGTGTCAGTGGAACTTTGGCAGCAGTGCGTGGAGCTTCTGCGCGATGAACTGCCTGCCCAGCAATTCAACACCTGGATCCGTCCGCTACAGGTCGAAGCCGAAGGCGACGAGTTGCGCGTCTATGCGCCGAACCGTTTCGTGCTCGACTGGGTGAATGAAAAGTACCTCGGCCGTCTGCTCGAACTGTTGGGTGAAAACGGCGATGGCATTGCGCCCGCCCTTTCCTTGTTAATAGGTAGTCGTCGCAGCTCTGCCCCACGTGCTGCACCTAATGCACCCGTCAGCGCCGCAGTGGCTGCCACACTTGCGCAAAGCCAGACGCAACAGGCCGCTGCGCCTGCGATTACCACTGTTGCTGAACCGGCGCAGGCCCCGGCAACAGAGGCGGTGCAAGCGAACGAGGTCGTTGAACCGGCTTCGAATGACAGCTTCGACGGCATGGGGGACAGCCCTTCGGCAACGGCTGCTGGCAGCCGTACCGAACAGCGCACTGTTCAGGTGGAAGGCGCGCTCAAGCACACCAGTTACCTGAACCGAACGTTCACCTTCGAGACCTTTGTAGAAGGTAAGTCGAACCAGTTGGCCCGCGCTGCTGCCTGGCAGGTCGCCGACAATCCCAAGCATGGCTACAATCCGCTGTTCCTCTATGGCGGCGTCGGCCTGGGTAAGACCCACCTGATGCATGCTGTGGGTAACCACCTGCTGAAGAAGAATCCGAATGCGAAGGTCGTGTACCTGCATTCCGAGCGCTTCGTCGCGGATATGGTCAAGGCGCTGCAGCTGAACGCGATCAATGAATTCAAGCGTTTTTACCGTTCGGTCGATGCGCTGCTGATCGACGATATCCAGTTCTTCGCCCGTAAAGAGCGTTCCCAGGAAGAGTTTTTCCACACCTTTAATGCGTTGCTCGAGGGTGGTCAGCAGGTGATTCTCACCAGCGACCGTTACCCGAAGGAAATCGAAGGTTTGGAAGAACGCCTGAAGTCGCGCTTCGGCTGGGGCCTGACGGTTGCCGTCGAGCCGCCTGAACTGGAAACACGTGTGGCGATCTTGATGAAGAAGGCCGACCAGGCCAAGGTCGAGCTGCCGCATGATGCCGCGTTCTTCATCGCTCAGCGTATTCGCTCCAACGTACGTGAACTTGAAGGCGCCCTGAAGCGGGTGATCGCTCACTCGCACTTCATGGGTCGTGACATCACGATCGAGCTGATTCGCGAGTCGTTGAAAGACTTGCTGGCGCTGCAGGACAAGCTGGTGAGTGTGGATAACATCCAGCGTACCGTGGCCGAGTACTACAAGATCAAGATTGCCGATCTGTTGTCCAAACGCCGCTCGCGCTCCGTTGCGCGCCCCCGTCAGGTTGCCATGGCACTGTCGAAGGAGCTGACCAACCACAGTCTGCCGGAGATCGGCGACATGTTTGGCGGTCGCGATCACACGACGGTGCTGCACGCCTGCCGCAAGATCAATGAATTGAAGGAATCCGACGCGGACATCCGCGAGGACTACAAGAACCTGCTGCGGACGCTGACGACGTGATGATCGCCAGCGCAGCTAATTGAAGGCAAGGGACTAGACCATGCATTTCACCATTCAACGCGAAGCCCTGTTGAAACCCCTGCAACTGGTCGCCGGTGTCGTCGAGCGCCGCCAGACCTTGCCGGTGCTGTCCAACGTCCTGCTGGTCGTGCAAGGCCAGCAGCTGTCGTTGACCGGTACCGATCTGGAAGTCGAACTGGTTGGCCGCGTGCAACTGGAAGAGCCGGCTGAGCCAGGCGAGATCACTGTCCCGGCGCGCAAGCTGATGGACATCTGCAAAAGTCTGCCCAACGATGTACTGATCGACATCAAGGTGGACGAGCAGAAGCTGCTGGTCAAAGCCGGCCGTAGCCGCTTCACCTTATCGACTCTGCCTGCCAATGATTTCCCCACTGTTGAAGAAGGCCCGGGCTCGCTGACCTGTAACCTGGAGCAAAGCAAACTGCGCCGTCTGATCGAGCGCACCAGCTTCGCCATGGCCCAGCAGGACGTGCGTTACTACCTCAATGGCATGCTGCTGGAAGTGTCGCGCAACACCCTGCGTGCGGTATCCACCGACGGTCACCGCCTGGCGCTGTGCTCGATGAGCGCACCGATCGAACAGGATGATCGCCATCAGGTCATCGTTCCACGCAAGGGTATCCTTGAACTGGCACGCCTGCTCACCGATCCGGAAGGCATGGTCAGCATCGTACTCGGCCAGCATCACATTCGTGCGACCACCGGTGAGTTCACCTTCACTTCGAAACTGGTCGACGGCAAGTTCCCGGACTATGAGCGCGTACTGCCGAAGGGGGGTGACAAGCTGGTGGTGGGTGACCGTCAAGCGCTGCGTGAAGCGTTCAGCCGTACTGCGATTCTCTCCAACGAGAAGTACCGTGGCATTCGCCTGCAGCTGGCTGCCGGCCAATTGAAAATTCAGGCCAATAACCCTGAGCAGGAAGAAGCAGAAGAAGAGATCGGTGTGGACTACGAAGGTAGCTCGCTGGAGATCGGCTTCAACGTCAGTTACCTGCTTGACGTGCTGGGCGTTATGACTACCGAGCAAGTTCGTCTGATTCTGTCTGACTCCAACAGCAGTGCTTTGCTGCAGGAAGCTGGCAACGACGATTCCTCCTACGTTGTTATGCCGATGCGTCTGTAACTCGTAGCAGACGAAATGTCCCTTCGACGTATCATGGTCACCGCGGTGCGCAATCTGCACCCGGTGACCCTCTCACCGTCCCCCCGCATCAATATCCTCTACGGCGCCAATGGCAGCGGCAAGACCAGCGTGCTCGAAGCCGTGCACCTGCTTGGCCTTGCCCGGTCATTTCGCAGTACCCGGTTGAACCCGGTCATTCAGTATGAACAGCCCGCCTGTACGGTATTTGGCGAAGTGCAGTTGGCTGAAGGTGGCACCAGCAACCTGGGTGTTTCACGGGAGCGGGCGGGCGAATTCACTATCCGCATTGACGGGCAGAATGCCAGGAGCGCCGCTCAGCTGGCTGAACTGTTGCCGCTGCAACTCATCAACCCGGACAGTTTTCGGTTGCTGGAAGGTGCACCGAAAATCCGCCGGCAGTTTCTCGATTGGGGAGTGTTCCACGTGGAACCTCGTTTTCTGCCTGCCTGGCAGCGCTTGCAGAAGGCGCTGCGGCAGCGGAACTCATGGTTGCGGCATGGTACACTTGACCCTGCTTCGCAAGCCGCCTGGGACAGAGAGTTATGCCTGGCCAGCGCGGAAATAGATGAATACCGTCGCAACTACATCAAGGCCTTGAAGCCCGTCTTCGAGCGAACCCTGAGCGAACTGGTCGAGCTGGACGGGTTGACCCTGAGCTACTACCGAGGCTGGGACAAGGACCGGGAACTGCAAGAAGTACTCGCCTCCTCTGTCCTTCGCGATCAGCAGATGGGCCATACCCAGGCCGGCCCGCAGCGTGCGGATCTGCGTCTTCGTCTGGCTGCCAATAATGCAGCCGACATTCTGTCGCGTGGTCAGCAAAAGCTTGTGGTGTGCGCATTGCGCATCGCACAGGGCCATCTCGTCAGTCAGGCTCGTCGCGGCCACTGTATTTATCTCGTTGACGACTTGCCATCCGAGCTGGATGACCAGCATCGTCGCGCACTGTGCCGCTTGCTAGAAGAATTACGCTGCCAGGTGTTTATCACCTGTGTAGATCACGAATTACTGAGGGAAGGCTGGCAAACGGAAACGCCAGTTGCCTTGTTCCACGTGGAACATGGCCGTATCACCCAGACCCACGACCATCGGGAGTGAAGGCATGAGCGAAAATCAAACGTACGACTCCTCCAGCATCAAGGTGCTGAAAGGTTTGGATGCCGTACGCAAGCGTCCCGGCATGTACATTGGCGACACCGATGATGGTAGCGGCCTGCACCACATGGTCTTCGAAGTGGTCGACAACTCGATCGACGAAGCCCTCGCCGGTCACTGCGATGACATCACGGTGATCATCCACACGGACGAATCCATCAGTGTGCGCGACAACGGTCGCGGCATTCCGGTTGACGTGCACAAAGAAGAAGGCGTTTCGGCAGCGGAGGTCATCATGACTGTGCTGCACGCCGGCGGTAAGTTCGACGACAACTCCTACAAGGTATCCGGCGGTCTGCACGGTGTCGGTGTATCGGTCGTGAACGCCCTGTCCGAGAAGCTGGTGCTGACTGTTCGCCGCAGTGGCAAGATCTGGGAGCAGACCTACGTTCACGGGGTTCCGCAGGCTCCGATGGCCGTTGTCGGTGACAGCGAAACTACCGGTACCCACATCCACTTCAAGCCGTCGGCTGAAACCTTCAAGAACATCCACTTCAGCTGGGACATCCTGGCCAAGCGGATCCGCGAACTGTCGTTCCTCAACTCGGGTGTTGGCATCCTGTTGAAGGATGAGCGCTCGGGCAAGGAAGAGTTCTTCAAGTATGAAGGTGGTTTGAAGGCCTTCGTTGAATACCTCAACACCAACAAGACCCCGGTCAACTCGCAGGTCTTCCACTTCAACGTCCAGCGTGACGATGGCGTGGGTGTCGAGATTGCGCTGCAGTGGAACGACAGCTTCAACGAAAACCTGCTGTGTTTCACCAACAACATTCCGCAGCGTGACGGCGGTACGCACCTGGTCGGCTTCCGCTCCTCGCTGACCCGTAGCCTGAACAGCTACATCGAGCAGGAAGGCCTGGCCAAGAAAAACAAAGTCGCCACCACCGGTGACGACGCCCGTGAAGGCCTGACCGCGATCATTTCGGTGAAAGTGCCGGATCCGAAGTTCAGCTCGCAGACCAAGGACAAGCTGGTCTCCTCGGAGGTGAAAACCGCCGTGGAACAAGAGATGAACAAGTACTTCGCCGACTTCCTGCTGGAAAACCCGAACGAAGCCAAGGCCGTTGTCGGCAAGATGATCGACGCTGCCCGTGCCCGTGAGGCGGCGCGTAAAGCCCGCGAAATGACTCGCCGTAAAGGCGCACTGGATATCGCCGGCCTGCCGGGCAAACTGGCGGACTGCCAAGAGAAGGACCCTGCCCTCTCCGAACTGTACCTGGTGGAGGGTGACTCCGCAGGCGGTTCGGCCAAGCAAGGCCGTAACCGTCGCACCCAGGCGATCCTGCCGCTGAAGGGCAAGATCCTCAACGTCGAGAAAGCACGCTTCGACAAGATGATCTCGTCCCAGGAAGTAGGCACGCTCATCACCGCATTGGGCTGTGGTATCGGCCGCGAAGAGTACAACATCGACAAGCTGCGTTATCACAACATCATCATCATGACCGATGCTGACGTCGACGGTTCGCACATCCGTACCCTGCTGCTGACCTTCTTCTTCCGTCAGTTGCCGGAGCTGGTCGAGCGCGGCTACATCTATATTGCGCAGCCGCCGCTGTACAAGGTCAAGAAAGGCAAGCAGGAGCAGTACATCAAGGACGACGAGGCCATGGAAGAATACATGACCCAATCGGCCCTTGAAGATGCCAGCTTGCATCTGGACGAATCGGCGCCAGCCGTTTCCGGTGTACAACTGGAAACGCTGGTGAACGAATTCCGCGCGGTGATGAAGACCCTCAAGCGCCTGTCGCGGCTGTACCCGGAAGACATCACCGAGCACTTCATTTACCTGCCGGAAATCACCTTGGAACAGTTGGCCGATCACGCCGTGATGCAAGCGTGGCTGGTGAAGTTCCAGGAGCGCTTGAACAGCAGCCAGAAGTCGGGCCTGGTCTATCAGGCTAGCCTGCGCGAAGACAAGGAACGCAACGTCTGGCTGCCGGAAGTAGAAGTCACTTCCCACGGTCTTGCCAGCTACGTCACCTTCAACCGCGACTTCTTCGGCAGCAACGACTACCGTTCGGTGGTCACCGTAGGGGCCAAGCTGTCTACCCTGCTCGGCGAGGGTGCTTACGTGCAACGCGGCGAACGTCGCAAGGCGATCACCGAGTTCAAGGAAGCGCTCGACTGGCTGATGAACGAAAGCACCAAGCGCCACACCATTCAGCGATACAAAGGTCTGGGCGAGATGAACCCGGAGCAGCTGTGGGAAACCACCATGGACCCAACCGTCCGCCGCATGCTCAAGGTCACCATCGAAGACGCGATTGCCGCCGACCAGATCTTCAACACCCTGATGGGCGACGCGGTGGAGCCACGCCGTGACTTCATCGAAAGCAATGCGCTGTCGGTGTCGAACCTGGACTTCTGATCCGGTGTAGGTTCACAGAATAGCTGCACGGTTTCACAAATAGTTGACCGGCCAGGCTCCATGCCTGGTCCCAGCTGGTCACCATCAAGCCCGCCTTTGCGGGCTTTTTTTTGCCTGAAATTCCTGCCGAGGCGCCCTCTCCACTCCTTCCAAAAATGCTTGAGAAGGAAGACGTTGAGGAAGTGATCTGATGGCAGACCGAAAAATCTGAAAAGCTCATCGGCGGATTTGAGGTGTAGAGGGAACAACGCGCTTTTAAGAAATTAGTAGGTGAACAAGTTAAGAGTGAAATACACATACTTGTTATGTATTAATTTATATAACTTGGCATTGAGTCAGCTTTTAACCGTAATTGGCCATTCAGACTTTTTGTGGATTTCGATGAGATGTTGGAATAAGATCTATGACCAACTTTTTCCGCTTCGTTCTAAGATTTCTAATCGAATCAGCTGGTTGAAGCGAGAACCTAAGACCAGATCCAAACCGGCCCGGCGATCACGATGCGATCGTTTAGAAATAAAGAGAGCAAACCGGTTGCTTGAGATTCTGATCAGTCATGAGCGTCATGACCAATGTGCAGAAAAGGAGACCTGAAAATGTAGAAAAACGCGATCAATCCCGAGAGGACTGACCGCGCTTAGCGAAGCAGACTTGCGTCCTCAGAACCCGCAATGTCTGCTTTTTCGAAGCGACTGTCAATCCTCTCCCATCTTTTCAACCTTAGCGAGGCTACTCGACGGCACAGTGTTGCCTGTCGAAAGGCCTCACTTCGCCTGCCCTGCGCCTTGATTTTTTGGTGCAGCGACGGCGCTCGTTTCGAGATTTTCGGAGGTGTTTCATGACAGTACGAAAGGTGGTCACGCGGAGGTCTAACCATTACCGCGGCTACTTCCCATCGCTCAAAAATAAACTGCCTGTGCCCTGGGAGTCCCAGCTTGAAGGCGCATTTTATCGGCTTCTTGAGCTGTCTCCTGCGGTCATCGGCTACGTCCCGCAGCCCAGTGAGGAGCGCATTCCATCGCTCCAGGGCTACTTCAAATACTACCCTGACGTACAGGTTTTCCTCGCGGATGGGCGCGAGTGGTGGTTTGAAGTGAAACCTCACGACCGACTGAAGATAGCCAGTGTCAGGCAGCGACTGGATGCCGCTGAGCGCTACTTCAACGCCACCGCCCGTAACTTTTCGGTGGTCACTGAAAGGTTAATTGAAGCTGAGCCCCTAGCTACCAATCTTCGAAGGCTGATGTATCACCGGCGCGGTCCAGAGCTTTCGCGTCAGACGTTGGAGGAGGTAATGGCGGCCTTCAACGAATGGCCGCCTATGACCGTTGCAGATTTGCTCTGCGTGGTTGGTGACAGGAAAGCCTGGCGCTTGTTAGGCCTTGGGGTGGTGGGCATTGATCTTGATAGGTCAATTGACACTGACTCCCCGGTCTTCCTTCAAGGGGGGCACCGTCATGCAAACCTTTTCCCTTAGGGTGAAATTGGTCGTCATCGTTCGTGGCGTCCTGATGGTGCTTGAGAAGAGGCTTATTGACCGGAAGCTGCTCTTCTTCGATGAGCTTGGTGAGCCCACGAAGCTATCCGAGAAGGAATTCTATGAGGGTTACGAGAAGCGCGAGATCGAGATCTCCGCTGATCAGCCATACCTCGGGAAGGTTCCGTATGTGCGGAACGTCCCTCCAGATATTTCATGCTTCCCCAAAAAACATGGAGATGAGGCATTGCGTAGACGCAAGTATCTGGACGGCTTAACCAAGCGTGGTCAAAACAAGCTGCCGAGTGACGAAGACATGATCAAGTACCTTAGAAAAATCGCCAAGAATATTGGGGATGTATGCGCACCCTCGGTTTCCACCATTCGACGCTGGGCCTCTAAATACATTGGCCAGAACGTAGTAAAGCTCATCCCTCAGCATGCCAAAAAGGGCCGGGCTCCCGCGATCAAGGGAGAGCTTGAAGCAATTCTTGAAGGGGTGATCAATGAGACCTACCTGCAAGACACGATTCCTGCGGTAAGCGTGGTCGTTTCGGAGTTCGAGGATCAGATAAAAAAGAAAAACCAAGGTCGTTTGCCCTCGGATCAGCTCAAGATCCCAAGCGGAATGACTGTTCGTAGGTACATTGCCAAGCTCGATCCATACCTTGTGGATAAAGCGAGGCTCGGAAAACACGCAGCAGATAAAAAGCACCGCGTTGCGGCAGGGATACTACGTGTTCATGAGATTTTGGAACGTTGGGAAATCGATCACACCTTGTTGGACGTCCAGCTTGTGGATGAAACCACGGGGCTATGCATTGGGCGCCCCTATCTGACGATCGTCCTCGACCGCTTTTCCCGAATGGTGATGGGATATCTGCTCCACCTATCGGCGCCAAATACGGAAACTGTCCTTCGTGTGATCGAACGCTCAATTCGCCCAAAGGCCGAATTGCTGAAGCGCTTTCCGAAAGTGAGAAATGAATGGTGGGCACGTGGACTACCGGCTCGCATCGTCCCAGACAACGCGGCGGAATTTCACGCGGGCGACCTCATCATGGGGTTCAACGAGTTGGGTATCGAGATCATGTACCCCGCTTCCAGAGCCCCTCAAAGGAAAGGTGCCGTCGAACGCTTTTTCAGTACACAGAACCTGGGGCTTATCCACAATCTCCCGGGTACCACCTTCTCGAATATCCAGCAGCGTGGTGATTACGACTCGGAGAAGAATGCATGTTTCACGCTCCCTCAATTGGAGGCGGTGGTAGTGAAATGGATCGTCGATGGTTACCACCAGACTCCTCATCGGGGCCTGGACAACAGGACACCGGCTCAAGTCTGGGGGACTAGCGAGGCGAATCATGTCATTAGCCTTCCCGTCGACCTGGATTCGTTGGAGTGCATTCTGGCCAAGCGGGCCTCTGTGAAGGTTCATCATTACGGCATCGAGGTAGCCAAAGTAGGCTACCACTCTACGGAACTTGCTGAACTACGCATGCGTTTGGCAGACGGGGAAAAGGTAAACGTCCGTTATCGAGACGAAGCCGGGCACGTCTGGGTTCACGACCGCTTCAGAAACTTGTTCTTCAAAGTGCCCGCCAAAGATGAGCGAATGGCCGGTAAGAGCAGGGAGGTGTGGAAGGCTGCCGAGAAAGCGCTGCGAGAAAAATACAATGAGCAGCCTAGCTTCGAGGCTACGCACAGGTGCTACCAGGAAATTATGGAGGATGCAGACGAGGCCCGCCGTTCGCAGACGCTCAGAAAACGGCGCGCAGCTGCCATAGCGAAAATTGACAAGGAGGGTCGAGTGACCGAAAGCACGCCTCCACCCAAGGTACTCGCTGAAGTGGAATGGACCGGTGACTCTATTCCTAACATTCCGCCAGCAGCCTTCAAGGTCTCTGTTCGTCGCCCTGCTGGGAGTTCTAAGCCATGAACGCCATCGATCTGTACGAATGCTACGAGCATGGTGAATACAGCTTTACGCTCCGCGATCGTTTTATTCACAGCCCTCAAGTCGAGCGAGCGTTGACGCGACTAGGCGAAATCCACGGCGATAGTCGGCGTACCAGAGCAAGTAAAGGGTTGCTGATCCAAGGTCCAAGCGGTGTGGGCAAGAGCACATTGGTCAAGGAGTACATTCGGTCTCTGGAGGAATCGGAGAGCCATGACCCACAGAAGCGGGCAGTTCTGTTCGTTGAGATGCCTTCGTCTCCTACTAAGAAGAACCTGGCAGCAGCCATTTTGGCAGAGTTGAAGGATCCTTTCGCTGAGGCACGAGGACATTCGGCTGAGGTTAAATTTGCACGTGTAGTCCTGCTGCTGAAGAACCTTGGCGTGGAGATGTTGGTCCTCGATGAGGCGCAGCACCTGGTCGATTATCGTCGTAACGGTGCGTATGAGGCAGCAGACTGGATCAAGAGTCTGATGAATGAAACCAGTATCGCGTTTGTTCTGATTGGGCTGAAGCGCACCGAAAATCTCCTGCTAGCAAACGAGCAACTGAGACGCAGGTTTTCGGCCACGGTGGCATACGATCGCTTCACCTTCTCCGCTAATACGTCTCTTCATTTCGTGATGTTGTTGCAGGCAATCGAGGGCGAACTGCCTGTTCAAACCATCAGTTTTGTAGAGCCTGCGATGATTAAACGCTTCTACCTGGCTTCCTATGGATTGATCGACTACCTCATCAAGATTGTGGACAGGGCTGTATGGCTGGTTCAAGTCCAGGACCTTGTCGGGATTGAACTTCCTGTGCTGGCCCAGGCTTTTGAAGACGAGGTTTGGAGCTACGCCACCGAGGATCGAAACCCCTTCAGTGCGAGCTTCAATTTCCAGCCTCTGTTCGGGAAGCGGGAGCCTTTTGAGACGTTCGAAGAGAGCAATACCTGACGGCCAAGGGCCGGGCTTATTAGCCCGGCTCTACTCCCCCGATTTTTATGTCTTAGATTTCATGGATGTGTAGGAATGTTTGGTCTTTTAATCAACCCACGACCACACCACGACGAAAGTCTTTTGGGGTACCTGCAGCGCCTGGCGAAAGCCAACGGATTACCCAGAAAGGAACTGCTCACAGCCTTTGCACGAGCCGACGAGACTGATGTTGCGGACTGGCTGCAGATGATGGAAGGACCACTGAGCTGGCCTACGGTCGCTGCTGAGTTTCGTGATCCTAGGCCCAAGGGGGTCAAGTTATGGACGACTCATCACGCGCGGTACTGTCCGATCTGTTTGGGTGAGGCCGGTTATTGGAGAGAAAGCTGGGGCTTGACGCTGGTTACGACGTGTTCTGTCCACGGCACTGAACTCCACGGCCGGTGCCCCAACTGTTTGAAGGAAACCGATCCAAGCGCGATGAGTGCGAATTGTTGCCAAGCGTGTGGCACCTCTTTGTGTGGGACCAATTTTGAGATCGCGCCGGCGAGTGATACAGCCGCCTGGCTCACCTCTGGCTTTGAAAAAAGGTTGTACGCTGACTCGTTGCCAGCCGATGCAGGATTGGGGGCGCTCTCTTACGAGCAGTTTCATGAATTGTCATCACGTCTCGCTGTACGAAGTATGCGAACGGTAAGCACCAAGCCTCTGAAGGTTGCTGATTCAGGTTCACTAGAGATATCGCGGCTTATGGCGAAGGCGGCGGGCGTGGTTCTCATGAACTGGCCTCTCTCATTCAGAGAATTGCTGAGTGACCTCAAGGAAGTCCATTCCGATAGCGGACATTGGACGCTCAGCAAGTCGTTCGGCCCGATATACCACGACATCCACCGTGATCTGGATGACCCTTGTTTTGACTTTCTTCGTCGAGAGTTCGAATCATTTCTGCAGCATGCGTGGGAAGCACCGTTAGCGAAGCGAAATCGCAATTTGAGCGAGGAGACGATTGAGAGACATCGTTGGGTGTCCTTCGCTTCTGCTGCTGAAGCTTGTGGTCTCGGGGTATCAGTCGTAAAACGCCTTCATCAGCAGGGACAAATCGCCTATCGGGAAAAGGCCAGTGAAGGTCGGGTCTTTACGGTCGTGGACCTGGATCAGTTGAAGGCCATCTCGCAGCAGCTCCAGGGCGTGGTTGATATGAAAGAAACCTCGAATTTGCTAAGCCTCTGTCGGAAGCGGGTTAGGCAGCTGCTAGTTGGCGGTACCCTCCAGTTCTTTGGTGGAGAACCGCGCCAAGGCGAAAGGTGGCTCATTGACTGCCGCTCGATCAACGAATTGATTGTTGAAAAGCTGCCCACCAGCACTGACCAGAGTCTGGTGACGATTAATCACTTGGCTAAGCATTTTCTGCCCAAGGGCGGTGGGTTGGTGGAGTTGGTTCAGGCAATCCGTGCAGGTGAACTACGTGTCTACCGACAGGCTGAGACTGGCCCGGTTGCTGTGGGGGCGTGGTTACTCAAGCCGCAAGAGTTTGCATCGTGGCAACAAGCCCGAACTGGAGGCAAGAGCCTAACCCTACCCGGTCTATCAGTGGTCAAAGCAGCTGAGCTATTGGGGGTCAAAGAAGAATGCGCTTATGCGTTTGTTCGGCTTGGCCTGCTTTGGAGCACCAACGTCGAACACGGCAGGCGTACGCAGCTGGTGGTTAAGCCCCAATCGATCGAAAGATTCAGGCGAGGCTATATTTTGGGACCGGAGATCGCTGTGTACCTGGGAACGTCGACAAAGGACGCGTTAAAACTACTTTGGGAGGCTAGGTTTCGCCCCGTTGCGGGACCATCCATACCAAATGCAGCCTGCCGGCAATACGTATGGGTGAGAAGCAAAAAACTGATGGAATACCTTATGGATGAGGCTATGCAGAGCGACGAGCCAGACGTCATCACCCTTTTATCCACACCGATCGCTCAGCCTCGCGATAGCCGATTCAAGCATGTGGGATCAAGATAGTTAGCAAGCTCTCTTTTTTGGTTGCTAAAATCACCGAACATCATCTGGAGAATCCTATGTCCCGTCTCGCTGAATTTCGCCTACTTGAACAACAGCTCGCAGCCCAACTGGCCGAGCTGGAAGCGCTGAAAAATGACACTTCCCTGAAGCAGGAAATGGAATTCGAAACAAAGCTGCGCGCCCTGCTTAACGAGTATGGCTATGGTCTGCGCCAAGTGGTGCTGATCCTCGATCCGCAAGCGGTCGCTTCCGCTTCGATTGCCCCGAAAGCCCTTCGGAAAGCACGAGCGGTGAAGGTGTACAAGAATCCACACAGCGGTGAGATCGTTGAAACCAAGGGTGGTAATCAGCGCACACTCAAGGCTTGGAAAGACGAGTATGGCGCTGACGTCGTTGAGTCATGGCTCGCCAGCTAATAGCATTGCGAAGGGCTTCTGGCACGAGATAAAACGTGATATGCCCCTGAATGCGACTTCCCGTTCTGGGGAGTGACGAAATTTTCTTGGGGTGGTGGTGACACGCAGTTTATGCGCATTAAATACAGGTCCACTTCTGAAATGGACCTCCAAATGCTCAAAGCCTTCGTCACAATTTCAAAGAACCCCCTCGCACGTATTCTCAGCGGTGTGGTGCTCCTGTGGATAAATCAAGCGCTACCGAATGCTGCTGATCATGCCGTGCCCACTGCGGCAGCGCCTGCCGCTGAGATAAGCACAAACCTGGAGCTCTCTGTGAAGCTCTCCATAAAAATGCATTGACGCTAGAACGATCAGCCGCTGAATTCGATGCGCAAAAAAAGCCCGGTAAGCTGACGCTTACCGGGCTTCTTGTTACATCAGTGAGGCTTGGAAGGTACGTCTTCATCCCCAAGGTCGAGCGTACCTTGCTCACCGGCCCCTTCAGGTGGCTTAGCCTTCCGAACTTCATCTACCTCAAAGCAGAACGCGGTTTTACCAACCTCGTGTGCAAAAAGGCGTTTGCCGTTGCGGAGGGTAATGAAGGGTCTGCAAATCATGGTCATACGGGATCTCCTAATGAGAGAACCCGGAGATACCTGCGGCATCTGCAAATGCCGCTAGTCAAGCAGGTGTTGTAAAGAGATAAAGATGTACGTAGAATCTCTTTCCGAGTGTGGAAACCTGACCTCCGGGTTTGTTTTCTAATTGTGCTTTGGAGTTCTGCAAAAACATCCATTGCACGGTTCAAAGGGCCTGCCAATGCTGCAAACATTGGTGGGCTTTTTTGTCGACAGAAATAACTATCGGCAATTATAAGTATTGCGTCATATCATTCTGGTGTCAACCCCTCCCCCTATTTTTTCCTTTGATTTTCAGTCTCTTGGCCGAAAAAATGAGGAGCTGTGGCTCAATCGTCAAGAATTGGCTGTTCCGGGTCGCTTCTCAGGCTCACATAGTCAGCCTGCCAGCGTGTCAGATTGAGCGATTGACTGTATGTCAGCGCTTCATCCGAAATCACATCGATTTCAATGAGCTCAATCCATTTCCAAGTCTTGTCTTCCCCGGTTCTGCACCGGTTCTGGAAAAGCTCCTCGATAGCTTTTACAGCAGCTTGAGCTGCCTCTTCAGCAATCTCAGGGTCTTCGTCAGTTTTGTAGAGAACCAGGATCGAGAGCTCGTAGAGATCATCTGATCCGTCTCTGGTCCTCTCCATTCCTTGATCCACGTCGAAGAATACGGCCGGGATGTGGTTGCCGGAGTCTTTGAAGAGTTTGGCGAGGCGCTCAGCTACCTTGGTGTCTCTCAGGCGGCGATCAAATTCATCTGGAAATGAAGAGCGGCGATACCTTGCAGCCAGCCAGCGCTGGAAGATGCTTCTCTCCTGTCCGTTCATCAAAAAGGTACGAGCCGGCTCATAGGAGATAAAAGCTTTGGACGGCTCCTGGTGTTCCTTGGGGACTCGAACCCGTTTGCTCGCATCGAACTCACAGAGGAGGGGCTGATCTGTTCCAGTCAACTCCAGGTGCAGCCGCCTGGCGGTTTTACAGTGTGTGTAATTGCCATCAAGCTTCTCAGCCAGGATTCTGCCTAAGATTAGTTCCACTTCCGGCTCGCCTGCAGCTGCCTGTGCAAGGTCGCAGTCGTGTGTAGCAACAACGGCGATGACTTTTTCTTGGCCATCGCCGTCGTTGATGATGCCGAGCTGGGCGAGTGTTTCGCTATCGACAATGTATCCTTGTCGCCACGGGGTAGATCGACTCCAGCTCACCATCAACTGCTACCTCATGCTCTGTCTTTCAAATGCGGCGAGCCGACCGACGCGAGGTCTACGGCGGCCCGATTTCGGTTCTTCAGTCTCGAATCCATGGCTGCGCGCTGTGCGCCTTCCTTTTCAGCCAAGGCGATGAGTTTTCCTGCAGCCTCTACACCTGACATCCCGCCGGCAACGGCTTCAAATAGAGATCTACCGCCTGGGAGCTTCCGCTTGGCGTTTACTTGTCCTGCGAGCGGGTGGGCCACGATACGATCGGCGGCCGCAGCCAGTTCGTAGAGCAGAGCTTCGTTGCCTTCTGAGATGTGCTCACCGGCTTGCCAGTTGTAGATAGCCTGCCTCGAAACTCCAAAGATCGATGCCAATTCAGTCACCGCTGGTTTCAAAGTGGTGCGCACATAAGACAACGCTTCTGCAGCTGTCCTCGGAGCAGCCGCGGATTCAAGCTTGGCGTTACCTTGAATTGATGCTCTGTATTCCCTGTTTTCCCGGCTCTCACGAGGCTGAGGTTGCGGTGCCAAGGTGCCAATGCACAGAGCGAAGGCGACGGTCAGGCCATAGCCCCAAGCTAGCGCAGTGCT
This sequence comes from Pseudomonas vlassakiae, assembly GCF_014269035.2. Taxonomy (GTDB): domain Bacteria; phylum Pseudomonadota; class Gammaproteobacteria; order Pseudomonadales; family Pseudomonadaceae; genus Aquipseudomonas; species Aquipseudomonas vlassakiae. The sequence goes on along the minus strand of NZ_JABWRP020000003.1, from coordinate 130,788 downwards.
TCCTGTTGAACTCTTGGCTTTCTCGCGTTCAGCTTCGAGATGCCGACTCGCGACATTAAAGGATCGGTCTGCCAGCCCCGGGCTTGGGGATGGTGCATACATCGTGTTCATAGGTTAACTCCATGCTGTCCGTGCGTGGTCCGTCACGGTCGCGTCAAAGAACAACTTAACGAGATCGTGAAGGTGTTGGAACCTATCTCTAATTTCGGTCGAATCGTACTTTCGGCGCTCAGCAAAGCTGGCGTCGACATCAACGGTAGCGTGATGGCCATTGAGGCTTCTGAAGCGTTCACCCACTTTGAGTGGTTCGAGCGACAGATCCGGTGGGAAGCGCAGATCGCTGTTCTGGATGATCACTCGTGAAACAACATGCCCAATGTTGGGAATGGTGGCCGACGACTCGGCAAAGGAATGATTGTAAGTCAGTGGCTGCCCTTCAAACTGGTAAACCTGGCTGAGATCCAGTGAAGCCGGCGTGCCCCACAGCTCACGAGCAAGGTACTGCTGCAACGTTTCCCCTTCTGCAGGAACGATTGCATCGAGGTATCTCAGGCCTAAACGCTCAAAATATGCGAGACCTTCGACTGCCTCGTCCAGAATCCTCAACCCTCGCTCCAACTCAGCATAGAAGTCGGGAAAGGTCTCGTATTCAGTGCAGCGAAACGAGAGCGCACCAGGTTCGAGCAAGAAGCCTTGGGTGCCTTCCAGATTGGAAAATGCGTAGCTCTCGATTTGCTGAACGCCGGGTTTGAAAGGCTGCGAGTCATCGCCACCCGTCACCGCACCAAATGAGAATTGCATCTGCTGAGCGCTTACGAAATCAGGGTAACCAGCTTTGCGCATGCGCTCCTGGATCGCCGGCAGGTAGCTCTTCAGCGACAGCAGGGGATTGTGACGGACCTGGCCGATGGTGAAGTAGACCGGGGCGTTTGCGTATTTCCTTCCCATCTCAATTACTCAGCTTGACACTTTGATTGACAGTTTACAGCTAGGTTTACACGCAAGCAAATGCTGAGGGGGCTGGAGTAGGCATGACGCGCTGCGATTGTGGCTAAAAATACGTAGTCAATTTCGGGGCCATCAGGAGAGACGGCACCTAAGGCGTGAGATGACCGTTCGTCGCCAGCCTGGAATGGGGCTTAGCTGATTGGAGATTGGAGCTGTGACAGAACGAAAGCAGACATTACGTCTGCCTTCGTATGGGAGGAGCACATCGCTGCAACGGTTAGTCGTGACCGAAGAGTCTAGTAGGCTAGTACTCAGCAGCGCGGCTTTCGGGCTCTGGCACGTCGCATGCTTCGTCGTACCATGGCAGCCTATCGGTGTGCGACTTTGGTTCCAGATCGCTCAAGTGCACAGTTTTTCCCTCGATGGTGAAGCGCTGAGGGCGGAATATCGTTTCCACAGTTCCACAGATGAAGCGCCCTTTTGAGCTCTCTCGTACGTGGTCCAGTTCCATCTTTTGATCTGCTTTGAGCCACTTGAACTCATCCGAACCTCGGAGAGTCTTTTCGGCCTTGCTCGCCAGGGTAAAGCCACACCCCGCCATCGTTAAGGCGATGGCGGAAAGCAACAGCATTTTTTTCATTTCAAGCTCGAATCAATTTCGGGGCTTATAACCAAACACAATAGTGGCCATGCGTCAAAGCTCCCTTTGAGAAAATCTATTCTCGTCGCCTCCATCGAAGGATGGACAAGCTTGAGCCTGCGGGAAAATATGGGCGCTTTGCTTTAGACGTCACTAAAGTCGTCGCATACGCCCATGACAAGCGAGGTTCTGGAAGGAGCTATGATTTGCGTTGATTGCGTGAAACCAGCCGTTCTTAAGAGGTTGTTCGACTCGTCCGGGACCGAGGCTGACTGCAGGTACTGTGGCCGGCACGGCCATACGATCGCAGCGCAGCAGCTGTTCGACTACGTTTACGAGCGTGTCGTTGAGAATCTCGCCGGCAAGGATGACCTGTCCAACTACGAACTCGGCTTGCTTTATGAATGCGGATCGGACGAAATCGCCGTCGAGGGAATCGATATCGTCCTGTCCGAGTGGTTCAATCTCGGCGATGAGCCGTATTTCGACGACCTGTGCGCTGGCGTTCCAGCGGAATTTAGGATTGATGACCAGGGGAGCGAAACGCATTTCTACGGTGATGATGGGACATTGGAGCAGAACTTCTACGAGGAAAAATGGGACAAGTTCGTTGACGATGTTCATTACAAGCATCGCTATTTCAATACCGGAGCCGACAAATTTCTCGATTCCGTCTTTTCGCTGTTAGTGACCGAAGACAGTTTGTTGAAGCCGGAGGTGGTGCGGACCTTCGCACAAGGTGAGCTGCTCTATCGTGCCCGACTCGCTCAGACCCAAAAGCAGGCGGAGGAAATCATCGGTGATCCTGCCAACCAGTTTGGCCCCACGCCTAAATATCTGGCCAGCAGCCAAAGGATGACTCCGAATGGCATTTCTGCCTTGTATTGCGCATTGGAGCGAGAGACCTGCCTCAGCGAGATTCGCTCCATCACCGGTGATCATGTGGTCAGTACTGCTCTTACACCCATCAACGAACTGAAGCTGCTGGATCTCACCGTAATGAACCGCGTAGAGCCTCCAGCTCTTACGTTGCTGGATGGGGGCTTTCGCGATTCGTTGCATCGGAAGGTGTTCCTGGGGTCTTTAGTGAAGAAGATGTCCCGACCGAAAGCGCGAAACGACGAGTTGAGCTACCTGTCAACGCAGGTCGTCTTCGAATATCTTCGGCTACGTTTCGGAAAGTACGTAGATGGACTGGTGTTCCCCTCCGTTCAAACCGGCGAGCTAGGGACCAACGTGGTTCTTTTTCCGGAAGCCAGCCGACTATCATACGAGCCTCCGGCGGATTTTGACCTGGCTTACGGGCCTGCCCCAAAGGCCGTGCCCGCGGTTAACCGATTCGGGCCTCCGGCTAAGCTCATGGTCGTACCCGACTCAATCCGGTTCCACAAAGTCACTGCAATCGAAACCAAGGCTAAGGAGTACGACAATCTCTACGGCCTGTTCATGAGTGAACTGAACCGCAAGCGCCTTGGGCCGACCTTCTATTGAGAGTGATTGGAGAAGTCTGCCGTCTCGTCCATAAAGGTCGGGAGCAGATCTCAACTGTAAGCCCCCGTGAGGGGGCGGTACATCTATCGACCCCGTGCCTGCTGGGGAGGATGGTCTAAATTTTTGGCTCAAGCCGCCTCATAACGACCGGTTACATCGGACCAGACCCCTTCGGAGGGAGACGTGCATCTTTGAGGCACAAGCAAGAGGCGAACTCTTTGTTAACCACTTTTTTTCACTGTAAACCACTGTGGTTTACAGTGAAAAAAAGTGGTTAACAAGCTCAGTGCTGGGTGGAACTTCTCAGCAAAGCTGTATGGACTGGCGCATCAACCTAGTAGCAATAAAATGTTACTGCTCTACGTTCTGTGGAGTCTCTTCTGCTGGAGAGACATCTGGAATATCTCGAAACGCCTTGGAGCTGTCTGATCCTCGGTAGCTTTTTAGGCGTACTGCACACTCGATCAAAACCAGGCGAGCTAGCGATGAAGCGGCAAGGCGGATGTCTGCGAACGATTGAAGACGATCAAAAACGTTGCCATGTAGAATCTTGGATCGTCCGTTGTCGTAGATTTCGCGAACTAGCCATCGTAAATCCCTGTGAACTGGGCCAACCTTGACGATGGTTTTCTCATCTTTACCAGTCAAGTGGGTAATCATATTCAAAATCCCGCCAAATTTTCCTCCTTCGGTAAGAACATCAAGACTTGTTCCAATTTTCGCGAGTGCGATAGCTTCACTGGACTCACGCTCACCCTCGGCCAACCAATCCAGAGCCATCGCCCAACGCATTGCCAATTGAGGGTGTGAGTACTCTTCAGGTGAGACCAACGAATGCAAAATATGGGAGAGTGCATCAAGCCTAGGCCGCATGATGTCCTGCGTAAGCTGATCCTTCACTCGCTTGCCAGCCATGATCCGAATCTGCTTGTTGAGACCGTAGCCTGGTGCATGCAAAAAGCCTTTTGATTCGACAATGGTGTGATGATCAACCGGAGGCATACGCTCGTCACTGAGCGTCTGCTGGTGGAAGAGTTCCTTGCCTCCCAATAACAGAGAAAGGCCGTCCAGCGTAGTTTTGCAAATGTGGCGTGCGGCTTTTCTGGACAGTGTCGCCTCATATCCGGACAGAGAAACTCGCAGCAACGAAGGCGCGGAGCGTAGAGGCCCGTACATGAACGACGCAAGCATCGGCAACGGTTTTTCGCCTTCTTCTACTGTCTCAGTCGGCCGGGCCAAGGCTTCACGCAATGCCTCCTTCCACTGATGATTCCGCTCCTCGTCTTCAGCAAATGCCTTTTTGGCGTAGTCGTTGAAATCTACAGAATCGAGCCATTGGTTTCGGCTCATGATGGACACTGGCCCGACAACAAAAGGATGCTCATACTCCATACCCAAGGTCCACGCTGGGAAGGAGTGGACAAAGTCGACCTGGCTGCATTCCAAAATTTTGTTAACCGTATCATCCAATAGTTTTAGGTTTTCTGACTCACCCCCATCTAGCAACCTATCGGCATGCAAGTCACCAACTGCTTGGCGGAGACATGTAAGCAGCTCCTTTACATCCATTCGGATAGCTAGCTTGGGAACCTCTTTTGTCCATGCGTAGCACAGCATCCCAAGAGCTAAACTTGCCTCGCGTGTGAATTGCCGATTATGTCCGCTCCGGGTAGTGATGAAATCCGGAGCAGCGACGGCACTTGCCAGCACCGCAGCATCGTACCCGCCCTGTGGGTACAAGCGATCAAGCTCGTTGACTACCTTTGCCAGAGCTTGCTTTCTGTTCAATTCTGCTGTGTTCATCAGATCGAGCGATTCCTTGCATACTGATTGGTGGGAAAATTTTAGATTCTCGGTAACTGTTATCGGTCGTGCTTGTGTAAGACCTTAACCGGCTTTTCGGAATATGAAATTGATTCGCTGGTCACCCAAGAGTGGATGGATCGGCGTGGTCATCGGAACGACAATGCTGGGGTGTCAGCGCAAGTCAGGCGGGGACTGTCCCTTAGCTCGGCCATACACTGATGGGTGGAAACGCCAGCCATCACTGACCGCTTACGACCCAAAGCTGCCGGTGGCGACAGGCAGAAATCGCCCCATAACTGCCGCTCCCTTTCGAGGCTCCAGCTACAAAGCCTTTTGTCTCCTAGCGCTCCATCCGCGCTTGACCGGCAGCCCTCTGCCTCGAAACAAATATCATACTTTATTACTATATAAATCAATTGGATAACATCGCATATACCGTCAGATATATAGACGCCCTTAACGACTGCCCTTAGCTTCTGATCCATCGATTTTCCACAAAAACAAAACAAGGAGAAAATCATGGGACGACTCACCGGCAAAGTGGCTCTGATCACTGGCGGCGCAGGAGGTTGCGGCCTTGCAGCATCCGAACTGTTCGCCCGCGAAGGCGCCAAGGTCGCCATCCTCGATCTACCTCACAGCGATGGCATGGCCGTGGCAGAGCGCATCAATGCCAGCGGTGGCAGCGCCTACTTCATTGCCGCCGATGTTTCCAATGCCGACCAAGTGCAGGACGCTGTGGCGCAGGTCCAGCAGCACTTCGGAGCGATCACGGTGCTGATGAACCACGCCGGCACTATCCACGTCGGCCCGTTCCTGGAAACCAGCGAGAACGACTGGGATCGGCTGATGGCGATCAACGTCAAGAGCATGTTCCTGGTGACCCGAGCGGTACTCCCAGGAATGATCGCTGCTGGTGGCGGCAGCGTGATTTGCACCTCGTCAATCTCCGGTGTAGTCGGCACACCGATGGAGGTGCTGTATTGCACCACCAAGGGCGCCTGCCACATGTTCGCCCGAGCCATCTCGGTTGAGTTCCGCGAGCGCAACATCCGGAGCAACGCCATCTGTCCCGGCTTCATAGGTACCGCTCACGGCCGACGTGAGCTGGACCTGCTGCGCGAGCACGGCACTGAGATTTCCGATTCCATGCTGCAAGACATGCAGGGCCGCCTGTGCGCCCCGTCGGAAGTGGCGTCGGCGGCGTTATTCCTGGCCAGCGATGACTCCAGCTTCGTCAACGGCGCGCACCTGTTCGTTGACAACGCCTACACCGCGATTTGAAGCCCGGAGCCCGCGCGAGCAGCCCATAACAACGCGCGGCTCTAAAACACCTGAACTGCCAAAGACAAGAACCTACAAACTCTTGGCGAGACGGAGTAATAAATGGAAATCGAAAACAGAAGTGTCGAGTTCATTCCTGAAAATGAACGTTATGGTACGGCCAAGCGGCTATTCACCATCTGGTGCAGTGCCAACATGCAAGTCACGACGATGGTGATTGGCGCGTTGGGTGTAGTGGCCGGGCTGGATCTTGGCTGGACCTTCATCGGGCTGATCCTAGGCAACCTGATCGGCTCCGTCTTCATGGCGGCTCACTCTGCGCAAGGCCCGCATCTGGGCATTCCACAAATGATTCAGAGCCGGGCGCAGTTTGGCGTAATCGGTGCCGGCGTGCCGCTTGCGATCGTAGTATTTGCCTACATCCTGTTCACGGCGGCCAATGGCGTGGTGATGAGGGACTCTATCAAGGCGGTGGTGCCGGTCTCGGATAACAATGCGATCATCCTGTTCAGCGTTCTCACGCTGGTCGTAGGCTTTGTGGGTTATGAACTGATTCACAGGATTGGCGCGTGGATGAGCGCCATTTCAAGCATCGTTTTCGCGATGGCCGCTTACGCAGTGCTGCGACACGGTCTACCGGAAGGCGTATGGGAGCTGTCGGCAAGTACGTTCAAGTTCGCCATCTTCTGCCTGGTGGTGACGCAAGCCGCTTCGTGGACTCTGGGCTTCGGCCCCTATGTGGCCGATTATTCGCGTTACCTGCCAACCACCATCTCTACGCGATCAACGTTCTGGTACAGCTATCTGGGTATCGTTGTAGGTTCCACGCTTCTTATGCTGCTGGGTGCCGTCATGGCCGCTAGTGCAATGGACATCACCACCGACCCCGGCAGTGCAATTGCCAAGCTTTTCCCTGGCTACGAAAAAGTGGCGTACTACGTGATCATCATCGGGGTGCTGGAGTGGAACGTGATGAACCTGTACAGCTCGTACATGTCCACGACCACGATTTTCACCGGCTTCAACGGTACGACGCGGATTAGTCTGTTGACCAAGTTCGTGATCATGGCCATCGTCGCCATCATCGTGACCTGGATCGCCATCTCGGCCCAATACAACTTCAATGCGTACTTCAGCGACATCCTGATCGGCCAGGTCTATGTGCTGGTGCCTTGGAGCGCGATCAACCTGGCGGACTATTACCTGATCCGCAAGGGCCGCTACTGCGTGGCAGCGATGTACGACGTCAATGGCATCTACGGCAAGGTCAACTGGAGTACATTGGTTATCTACGCCATCACCGTAGTGGTGCAGATTCCGTTCATGGAGCTGTCCTTCTACAAGGGCCCGGTCGCTCAAATCGTCGGCACAGACATTTCGTGGCTGCCTGCGCTGATCATTCCGGCTGTGCTGTACTACCTCGTGAATCGTAACAAGCGACTGCATATGACGCCTTTTGAAAGCGCCCCCTCGGCCGCCGTTCCTATGGACAAACTGAAAGCCGCATGAGCAAGGCAAATGCATCACGGTGCCAGGCAGGCGAATCGTCTAGCACCGGCTTGTTCTTCAATTTCGGTTTTTCGGCCGTTTATCTCTGAGGATAAATACATGGAACTTCCACGAGGCGGGCACTGGCGCAACTGGGTGGGGAATCAGTCGTTCGTTGCCGAGCACATGGCATCGCCCCAAAGCGAGGATGAAATCTCAGCTCTCGTCCACGCGGCTACCAGCCAGGGAAAATCCGTTCGCTGCGCCGGCTCAGGGCACTCATTCACGCCAGTCGTGGCGACCAGCGGGCTGCTGATGTCGCTGCAGAACTACCAAGGCATTACGCATGTCGATCAGCAGCGCAAGCGTGTCTCGGTCAAGGCCGGTACCAAGCTGAATACGATCACCCGCTTTTTGAAGGAAGTGGGCTACTCGCTGAAGAACCAGGGCGATATCGACTCCCAGGCTATCGCTGGAGCGCTGGCGACCGGCACCCATGGAACGGGTACGACGCTGGGAAATCTTTCGTCGCAAGTTGTCGGGATGAAGATCGTTCGTCCAGATGGCTCGGTGATGGAGGTCACTGATAACGACAATCTAGACCTTCTGCATGCGACGCAGGTGAATATCGGCATGTTCGGGGTCATCACCGAGATGACTCTGGAGGTGAGCGACGCTTACTGGCTTCACGATCGTGTATGGCGCGAGGACTTCGAGTCCTTGATGGAGCGGTACGACGAACTCGCCGCCAAGCACCGTCACTTCGGCTTTTTCTGGTGCCCCACATCGGAGAGTCGTCACCTGTACTGCCTTCCCGACACGCAGAAGGTCTCGCTTAGCAACAAGGACTTCGACGTTTGCGAGGTCAAGGTCATGGACATGACTGACGAGCGGACGTTCTACGAGGGAGAGCACGAGAAAATTGCGTATAGCTCGGAAGTGTTCGCCATCCACTATGTGGCGAACTTCCATGAGCTCGAATATGCCGTCCCCGCGCAGTACGGCAAACAGGCGCTGCGGGAAATCCGCGACCTGGTGTTGACCAAGCACCCGAACTGCATCTATCCCGTCGAGTATCGCTTCACTAAGGGCGATCCCGCGTGGATCAGTCCCTTCCACAACCAGGACAGCGTGACTATCTCGTGCTCTGGGGGCCCCAATGGTGTGGACTACTGGCCGTTCCTCAAGGACGTTGACGACATCCTGCGCCAGTACGGCTCACGTCCGCATTGGGGAAAGCTGCACTTCACCCAACGCGAAGACGTGGATCGATGGTTCCCCAAAGCCGAAGAGTTCCGGCAATTGCGCCGCAGCGTGGACCCAAATGGCTACTTCCTCAACGATCACTTGCGCGCATTGTTTGGCTGACCATCGCCCTGCATTGCTCTCGGTGTCGTGAGCACTTCTCTTGCAAGCCCATCTCCCTCTCAGTCGCAAAGCGGGAGATGGGCAGGCGGTGCAGGGATTTGAGGCCATAGCTACTCGCAGCCCCTTAGGTGAGATGCCTGCTAGGACGCAGGAGGGCTGAGTGTTTCGCAGGATCTAGGCAGATGCCAAGGATTGGCCTGCTCTTCAAAAAACACCTTCCGATTGAGGTGTTGTGGACGAGGTTTAACCCCAGTGCACATTCACCGTGCTGGCCAAAAAATCAGCTGCGCTGGGTCGCACAATCAATACAGTCAGCTGTCGAATTCATCGATGTAAACTGTTAAATATCAGCAGCTTACTAGCGCATATATCCCTCGGTATATGGACACCTTGTATCCCCCACCATAGCTTGGTCTCTGAAATCTCCACTTACAGAATCGGCCAAGAGGAAAAATAATGGGACGACTGACGGGGAAGGTGGCGCTCATCACGGGCGGCGCTGGAGGCTGTGGCCTTGCTGCAACTGAGCTGTTTGCCAAGGAAGGTGCGAAGGTTGCGATCATCGATTTGCCTGGTAGCCAGGGTGAGCTCGTAGCTAAACGCATCAACGCATCTGGAGGCCTGGCCTGCTTCTTCCCGGCTGATGTCTCAGTCGCGGATCAGATCCAACGGGCAGTTCGCCACGCCGAAGAATGTTTCGGCCCAATTACCGTACTGCTCAATCACGCCGGCACGATCGCCGTGGGCCCGTTCCTCGAAACCACCGAGGCTGAATGGGACCGCTTGATGAGCATCAACGTAAAGGGCATGTTCCTCACCACTCAAGCAGTGCTGCCAGGAATGATCGCGGCTGGCGGAGGGAGCATCGTCTGCACCTCTTCCATCTCCGCTGTCGTTGGTACCCCGATGGAGGTTCTGTACTGCACTACCAAGGGCGCCTGTCACATGTTTGCTCGCTCCATCGCCGTTGAGTACCGCGACAAGAACATTCGCAGCAATGCGGTTTGCCCTGGCTTCATCGCAACCGCCCATGGTCATCGCGAGATCGACCTGCTGCGCAGTCATGGCGTCGATGTCTCGAATGAAAGCATCTCGGCGATGCAAGGAGGACTCTGCGAGCCAGAAGAAGTCGCGGCTGCGGCATTGTTCCTCGCGAGTGATGACGCAAGCTTCGTGAATGGCGCCCATCTGTTCGTAGATAACGGATACACCGCCATTTGAGCCAGCAGGCTAAGCGCTTGCGTTGCTAGAAAATTCAAAATAGCTCCAAGCGCATTTTTTGTTCTGCCAAACGACAAAATAAACAATAGAAAGGCGGCAGCAAATGGAAAACATAGGCACTTATGTCATCTATGTAATTATGGTGTGCGCTGTTCTCGGCGCCATCGCGACGATCGTCAAACCTGAATCCGAGCTCGGCAAAGAGTTCGTAGCCGGTTTGCACAGCATCGGCCCGATCTTCATTCCCGTCGCCGGCATCATGGCTGCGATCCCGTTTATCTCCAGCTTCATCAGCGCGTACGTCGCTCCGTTGTTTAACCTGATAGGTGCAGACCCTGGAATCGCCGGCGCCATCTTCATTGCTTCGGACATGGGCGGCTACCATCTCGCTCACGAGCTTGCACAGACTCCGGAAGGATGGATCCTTGGCTTGATCACCGGTTTCCAGTCGGGCGCCACCATCATCTTCGTGATCCCGGTTGGCCTGGCCATGTTGCGCAAGGCTGATCACAAGTACATGGCACTGGGCATCATGGCCGGCCTTCTCACCATCCCAATCAGCATTGCGATCATCGCGATCACCATTCAGATGATGGGCATTCCTGTCCGGCCGGACATCGCCACTACCGGTGCTGCAACGCAGGTTTTGGACTTATCGCTGCCGGTGCTACTGCGTAACTTGATGCCGCAAATCCTGTTCTGCCTGAGTCTGGCCGCAGCCCTGCGCTACTTCCCGACCTTGATGGTGCACCTGTTCCTGAAGCTTGGTCAGATCATGTATGCCGTTCTGACCCTCATTCTGGTCGCCTCGATCGTCCAACACTTCACTTCGTTCTTCAGCAACACCTTCGGCAGCATGGGTTTTGCTCCGATCATTGCGGATAACCAGGACCAATTCCGCGCCCTGGAGATTGCTGGGTACATCGGCATCATGCTGTGCGGTGCATTCCCAATGGTCCACCTGATCAAGCGCTTCCTCTCCAAGCCTATTGAGGCCGTAGCGTCACGCTTTGGGATGTCCGCCGTCGGCGCTGCAGGTGTACTGGCTGCCTCTGCGAACATCCTGGCGATGTTCCGTCTGGTTGAGGAAATGCCTCCAAAAGACAAGGTCATGGTTATTGCCTTCGGCGTGTGCGCCGCCTTCACTTTTGGTGATCACATGGCGTACTCCGCCAACTTCCAGCCCAGCATCATCTTGCCTTTGATTATCGGCAAGCTCAGCGGGGGCTTCCTGGGCATGCTGCTGGCTTACTGGCTGGCGGTACCGAAAGCCCGGGAAATTGGGGTAAAAGATCAAGCTATGGGTTTTAGCGTTATGCGCACCATGCCTGAAGCCACCTGATCAATTTGCTCATTCAAGGGGTTCGGAGTGCCGTAAGGCACTCCGAACCCTTTTGCACATTCGGGCACGCCAATTGCCTTCTCCAGTCGGTGACCGCAACCCACCGCTGGTTCGGCCGTCCGGCCAGCGCTAATCTGAACAGCAGCCGGCTATCTGGCTGCATGGATTACAAACAAGAAGAAGTGACGAGTGATGAAATTTGAAGAGGCTAAGGTTCTAGCGAGCGTCATCAATGCAATTGGAACTGATCACCTGGGATCCGCTATCGACGAGGCCCTTCGGAGAAAGCTCGCCTTCGATATGAGTTGCGGCTACCTGTTCCGCTTCAATCACAATGCCGTGCTGCTTCATAACGGCTACAACGAGTCAGTGTCTGAGAAGACGCTCAAGGCGTACCTAAGGGGCGGCTACCTTCTCGATCCGTTCTACGTCGCGTGTGTGAATGACCATCCCGCCGGCCTCTGGCGTATGAGCGACCTGGCACCGGATAGCTTCTTTTCCTCGGGCTTCTCCATCTCCAAGGACATTCACCCCTGTGTGTCCTCTGAGCACGGTACCTCTATAGAAGAGGTGGGATTCATCATCCCCCTCGGTCCACAGGTAGCGATCGTCTATTCGCTGATGCGGAACCTTTCGGGAGGGAATTTCCACGAGGATGAGATGCAAGAGTTGTCGACGCTGACGCCGATACTCGCTGCGACGTTCGAGATGCACTTTCAGCTCAAGTACAGCGCCTCACACACGACGACCGTGCAGAGCGATGTCATTCTCGAAGATGCCTTCATGGATATCCTGCAGGGCCAGCTGACAGAGACCCAACGCTTCATCGCGAAGCTAATCCTTCAAGGCCACAGCAGCGGCTCGATCGCCGAGACGCTCAAAATCTCGGAAGGCACCGTCAAGGTGCATAGGCACAACATCTATCAGCGCCTGAACATCTCAACCAACGCCGAGCTGTTCCGGCTGTTCATTGATTACCTCGCCAAAGCTTCCTGACCCGAGAGAGCAGCTCAAACGTCCCGGCCCCAGCATCAACCCCTGGGGCCGCGTTGTTTTCGCCAAAGCAGATCCGGCAGCACCTCAGTTCCCCCATTTTGCGGGCAAAAAAAGCCCGGATCTACTGTGCCGGAGTGCGGTGGCTCAGCAGACCCAGGCAATAACCCTGAGCGATGGGAAAGTGGTTTAGCGGATTACTTGAAGTACGGGCTGAGGTGCTCGCTCAAGAAGATGCCCTCTGGATCGAGCTCACGACGGATTTTGCGGAAGTCGTTCGCCCGCGGATAAATAGCAGTCACGTCATCGCCAGTCAGGAAGTGCATCTTGCCCCAGTGCGGACGGCCACCGTACATACGCAGAATTGCATCCACGGCACGCAGGAAGGCCCAGTAGTCGGTACCTGGCTCGCCGGAAACAGAGACGGTCACGCTGTCTTGTTCGAAGAACGGGCTCATCCAGGCGCCGTCGCCGGCAGTGAAGCGATACTCGATTGGGTAAATAGCTTGCGGGAACTCTTCCAGCATCAGCTTGCGGACAGCGCGCACGGCGTCTTTGCCGTGCGCGACAGGAATCGCGTACTCCAGCTCGTGGAAGTTCGGCAGGTACTCGATCGGATAAACGTCAGAGCTGTAAGCGACCTTCTCGAATTCACTCTCGAATGGAGGACGGTCGGTGATGTCCATCACCTTCACTTCGCAGACGTCAGTGGTTTTGCCGTCTTTGGAGGTGGCTGCGGTGTCCGGCAAGCAATAGCAATGACGGCTCTGCTCGTACGGGCAATAGAAGAAGCTGAAGTGACGGTGCTTCTTGGCGAGCTCGTCGTGACGCTCCATCAGGCTCTCGAAATCTTCACGCCAGATGCGTTCGTGCAGATTGAACGCGTCGGTGACCTGCAGAGTGATTTCAGACGCGATGCCCAGGACGCCCATCGACACGCGTGCTGCATGCAGCATGTCCGGTGTGCTTTCGTCGACGTTAATGATGCTGCCATTGGGCTGGACGAGCTTCAGACCCACGATCGAGGAAGCCAGGTTGCCAAGCTCCATGCCGGTACCGTGAGTACCGGTGGTGAGAGCGCCGGCGATGGACTGACTGTCGATATCGCCCTGGTTGATCATCGACAGGCCGGCAGCTTTCAGCGCCTTGCCGAAAGCGTTCATCGTGGTACCGGCATAGGCTGTCACACGCTTTTTCTCGTGATCGATGTGGCGAACGCCAGTCATGTTTGCCAGCGTCAGATGCAAGCCGTTGGTAAGGGCGACGGCGGTAAAGGAGTGACCAGAGCCTGCCACCCGCACGTTCATCCCTTTGTTGCTTGCATCGTGAACCATTGAGCAGAGCTCATCTTCACTGGTTGGTGCACCACGAGCTGCTCGGATACAGGACTGGTTACCTGCCCAGTTACGCCAGTGGGCGTGGTCCAGTCCGAACTCGTTGATGTGCATATTGTTCGACGAAGTGGTCACGACGGGTCTCCCGCTATTGTTTTTATGGGTCAGATTGCTGTGTAGCCGTTGTCTGCAAACAGATGAGCGCCATTCACGAAGCTGGCGTCATCGCTAGCCAGGAACAAAGCTGCGGTGGCCACCTCTGAAGGTTTGCAAAGGCGCCCTTGCGCGGCGGCGATTGCGCTTTCCGTTACGTCAACGCCGTATTTCTGAAGGGTATCGATTTCTCGCAGGCCGTGCGCAGTGGCAATGAATCCAGGGCAGATGGCATTCGAGCGAATGCCGCGATCACGGAACTCCACGGCGATGGCTCGGGCAAACATGTGGGTCGCACCTTTGCTGGTGCAGTACAGCACCTCCATCGGGGTACCGACGACGGCGGAGATGGAGGACGTACAGACGATGCTACCACCGCCTGCCGCGATCATGCCCGGCAGCACAGCTTTGGTAACAAGGAACATGCTTTTCACGTTTACGGCCATGATGCGGTCCCACTCTTCCTCGGAGGTTTCGAGGAATGGAGCCGCAGCCAGGATACCGGCGTGGTTCATCAGGACTGTGATGGGCCCAAAGGCTTTCTCGACTGCTGCCACCGCCGCTTGGACCTGATTGGCATCAGACACATCGGCCGGTGCAAAAATGACGTCGTGGCCTGCGTCGCGCAGGCTTCGGGCTACTTCAGCCCCTTTGCTGTTGGGAAGATCGACGATGCCTACCTGAGCGCCTTCAGCTGCGAAGAGCTCAGAAGCGGCAAGGCCACATCCTCCTGCACCACCAGTGATGAGCGCGACCTTACCTTTCAAGCGACCAATCATATGCATACTCCGGGTTACAGGGTTTGCCCCTAGTAACAATCTGTCCTGTTTGTTTTTGTGAGGCGGCTGCAGATCCGTGGCTTGGAGGATGCAGCAGTTTCTGCGGCAGTTCCATATACCGAACGGTATACGGGACGCAGAAAAATCACTGGGACTTGACCGGTAGATCACTGGAGTTGATGCCTAAAATCTGGCGAATAGTTTCACCAAATTATTAAGTTTGAAAATTATTAAATAACGGTTTGATCAACTTCCAACTAAAAATATCGGGGCTTAAACCAGCGCATAGTTGTCTGCCTCAAACCGCATGCACGCGATTTACCATAGTTAAATGGCATTGATAAGCGTAGTGCCGATAGGCATTGGTAATCGTGATTATCAGGAATGCCTATGAGCATGCCGAGGATCGCTTGGATAGTCTGGCCCTCGTCAACTCACCCACGAAGGAGCGTTTCTGATGCCTCTCATCAACAGCCAGGTCAAACCGTTCAACGCTACCGCCTACCACAAAGGCGAATTCGTTCAGGTCAGCGAAGCCAACCTCAAAGGCAAGTGGTCTGTGGTGTTCTTCTACCCAGCCGACTTCACCTTCGTCTGCCCAACCGAGCTGGGCGACCTGGCAGACAACTACGCCGAGTTCCAGAAGCTGGGCGTGGAAATCTACGGTGTGTCGACTGACACCCACTTCACCCACAAAGCCTGGCACGACACCTCGGACACCATCAGCAAGATCCAGTACCCACTGATCGGTGACCCGACCCAAGTCATTTCGCGCAACTTCGACGTGCTGATCGAGGAAGCCGGCCTGGCCGATCGCGGCACCTTCGTGATCAACCCTGAAGGCCAGATCAAGATCGTCGAAATCAACGACGGTGGCGTAGGCCGTGATGCCAGCGAGCTGCTGCGCAAGGTCAAGGCTGCTCAGTACATCGCTGCTCACCCAGGCGAAGTCTGCCCAGCCAAGTGGAAAGAAGGCGAAGCCACCCTGGCCCCGTCTCTGGACCTGGTCGGCAAGATCTAAGACCTAGTGCCACCTGCAGGCGGGGACAGCTAACCACGCTAATGCTGCCCCGCCTCAGTGACCGCCCAGATGCTGGGCAATGCAACTGCTCGTTGAAACAGAAAAGGAATCGCCCGTATGTTGGACGCAACGCTTAAATCGCAACTGAAAACCTACCTGGAGCGGGTCAGCCAGCCGATCGAGATTGTTGCCTCCCTCGACGACGGCGCGAAGTCCCGTGAAATGCATGACCTGCTGGTGGAAATCGCCGGCCTGTCGAACCTCATTACCTTCAGCGCGGATGGCACCGATGCCCGTCGTCCTTCGTTCTCGCTGAATCGCCCGGGTGCCGATATCAGCCTGCGCTTCGCCGGCATCCCCATGGGCCACGAATTCACCTCGCTGGTTCTGGCACTGCTGCAAGTCGGCGGCCACCCGTCCAAGGCCAGTGCCGAGGTGATCGAGCAGATCCAGGCGCTGGAAGGCGAGTTCACCTTCGAAACCTACTTCTCGCTGTCGTGCCAGAACTGCCCGGACGTCGTCCAGGCGCTGAACCTGATGGCCGTGCTCAACCCCAACGTGCGCCACGTGGCCATTGACGGTGCGTTGTTCCAGGATGAAGTCGAATCGCGCAAGATCATGGCGGTGCCGAGCATCTACCTGAACGGCGAACTGTTCGGCCAGGGCCGCATGGGCCTGGAAGAAATCCTCGGCAAGATCGACACCAATGCCGGCGCTCGCCAGGCCGAGAAGATCAACGCCAAGGAAGCCTTCGACGTGCTGGTGGTCGGCGGTGGCCCCGCCGGCTCTGCAGCGGCCATCTATGCCGCACGTAAAGGCATCCGCACCGGTGTCGCTGCCGAGCGTTTCGGCGGCCAGGTGCTCGACACCCTGGCCATCGAGAACTTCATCTCGGTTCAGGAAACCGAAGGGCCGAAGCTGGCCACGGCGCTGGAAGAGCACGTCAAGCAGTACGACGTCGACATCATGAACCTGCAGCGCGGCGAAGCGCTGATCCCGGCCACCGACGGCGGCCTGCACGAAGTACGCCTGGCCGGTGGCGCCTCGCTCAAGGCCAAGACCGTGATCCTCGCCACTGGCGCCCGCTGGCGTGAAATGAATGTGCCGGGCGAGCAGGAATACCGCGCCCGAGGTGTGGCCTACTGCCCGCACTGCGACGGTCCGCTGTTCAAGGGCAAGCGCGTGGCGGTGATCGGCGGCGGCAACTCGGGTGTGGAAGCGGCCATCGACCTCGCCGGTATCGTCGCCCAGGTGACGCTGATCGAGTTCGACAGCCAGCTGCGTGCCGACGCGGTGCTGCAGCGCAAGCTGCACAGCCTGCCGAACGTCAAGGTGATCACCAGCGCGCTGACCACCGAAGTGGTCGGCAATGGCGAGAAGGTCACCGGTCTGCGCTACAAGGAACCGCACCACTGACGAACAGCATGATGTCGCACTTGAAGGCATCTTTGTGCAGATCGGCCTGCTGCCGAACACTGACTGGCTCAAAGGTACGGTCGAGCTGTCACCGCGTGGGGAGATTGTTGTCGATGCCAAAGGCCAGACCAACATCCCTGGAGTGTTTGCCGCTGGTGACGTGACCACTGTTCCATACAAGCAGATCGTCATCGCCGTAGGCGAGGGTGCGAAGGCCTCGCTGGCTGCGTTCGATCACCTGATCCGCACTTCGGTACCCGCATAAGCGTTTCCTCAACGTGATTCGGAGCCCTCGTTGGCTCCGAAGCTCTGGCGGTAGAGCGTCAATACCGCGAGCAGCCTTTGCTGACGCTTGCATGTGAGTTGAGCCATGAGCCGTTTCGAAAGCACCCTCAGTTCAGCCAACCTGGCGCATGTTGATCCCGCAGGCCGCACAGCCTTTTCGTTACCCTGCCGGCGAGTGGCCTTTGTACTCAAAGAACACTTCTCGATGATGGCGTTCACCGCCGCCATGGATACGCTCGTAACAGCCAACCTCATGAGCGCGGCGCCCCTGTTCCAAATCGATGTAGTAGGTATCGGGAAGCAGGTACTCAGCGATTTGGGAATTGCCCTGCCAGTCACAATCAACCTGGCGGATCTGGATGTTCAGGGTCTGGACGTCATGATTGTGTGCGGCGGCTTTCGGGTCCGCCTTGAAAGCGATTCAGTTCTCCGAGGTAAGCTTCGTCAAGCCGATATTCGAGGCGCGGTCTTGGGAGGGGTGTGGAACGGTGCTTACTTCCTGGCTGAAGCAGGACTACTCAATGGCCATGAGTGTGCTTTCCATCCTGACGGCCGGGCAATGATGAATGAGCTGTACCCAACAGCGCGGGTGAGCGACAAAGCTCATGTACTCAGCCGGCGACGTATGAGCTGCGCGGGCGCAAGTAGCGCCTTGGACATGATGCTCAGCTTGCTTGAGCACAGCGGCGGCGAGTCTTTGCGCCGAGCCGTAGAGCAGATGCTGGCATGTGATCGCTCCATGATCTTTGCAGATATTCCCGCAGTGGCACCTAACGTCGATCCGAGCTTGCCTCGTGGCGTACGCCTCGCAATGGAACTCATGCACGCCAACATCGAGGACCCCATCGGCATCGATGAGATAGCGGATCATGTCGGGTTGTCACGGCGACATCTCGAACGGCTGTTCTGCAGGCATACCCAAGCCACCCCACCGCGGTATTACCTGGAGCTGCGACTGACCTACGCACGTCAGCTACTGCAGCACACCAGCAAGTCGCTCACGGAGATCTCCCTCGCGTGCGGGTTTGTCAGCTTCCCTCATTTCTACCGGCGCTTCCGCGAGATGTACGCCATCTCTCCACGCAAATTCCGACACAGAAGCCAGGGTGGGACCGGACTGGTGAACGCGATCAATGTATGACGCAGGTCTCATCGGGCAACCATTAACATCTCCGCCTCTCCGACTGCTCGCTTTGGGTCGAAAGCGGTCATTCACGACCGACCGCTTTCGACCCCAAACCCCCGGCTGTATGAGGAATCTGAGCCTTTCATCGCATGTGATTGAACGAGCTTACCTCCTCGGGTAACGTCGTAGCGGAGGACTGCAACCGCGCATTCGTCGTGACTGGGTACCAGCAAAGGCCCCCCGACATTTTTGGCAGCAGAGAAAGCTGGTTTCTCTGAAGTAGTGACGACAGGTCTAGCCTGTCGGATTCTGAACCCAAGGTTATTAGACTGGGAGCTAAAGGATCGCTGCGACTACTCCTCGGACATATTGAAAAGGCACCCGGGGGGGCCTTTTTTGCGCGCGTTGTTGCCGAGGCCGTCAGTACCAAGCTAGGTAGAATCGACGCTGAGGTTGCAGATGACGATCCGCCGTTTTGGATGCATCAGCTTATTTGTGAATGCGGTAGGCAATTCTCATTTTTTCTGTGAAATTTCTACTGATGAGTCACAAAAAAGATGCAGCTTTAGCTGAAAACACTGGACCGCAGATGTCAGCTTTTTTGTGAGCCTACATCCGGTGTAGATCGCCAGAAACAACAAAGCCCGCTGACGCGGGCTTTGTTGTTTCTGTGAGACTCAGTAGCCGGAGAGAACGCTGACGACCACGCCTGAGGCAATCGCCACCAGCACATAGTCCCCGTTCACGTACAACCAGCGGTGATCACGAGGTGGCGCGTACAGATGGCGCGCACGCCAGTCGGTCACCCAGTAGCGGTCTGCGCGATAACGCGGTTCCACCACATAGCCACGATGCCATTGCTGATGCGGCATCGGCATGCCGGCTTCAGGTCGGAAGTTCGGGTTGCGGTAGGCCGGGTAGCGGCCGTTGTCATGACGGTCATGCCGCTCGGGTTGGCCATGTGACGGTAAGCCCTGATGGGCCGGACCACCGTCATGGTGGTCCGGCCCTGGCTGAGCAAAACTGGCCAAGGGTGTGCTGAGCACAAGCGCGGCGCAGAGTACGGTTAGGGCTTTCTTCATTTGCGGAACCTCTGACTGTTAACGCCCGGCAGGTAAAACGGTCTGCCTGTTGCGGTTAACTGATCAGACCACAAACTTTTCCGCTTAATGTCAGGGCAGAGGTAAAGGTCCGGTAAAGGTCTACGGGCTACAAACCAAGCGTTTTCAAGCGGCGATAGAGGGTTCGCTCACTCATGCCAAGGTGACGGGCCAGCTCGCTGCGTGATCCTTGGAACTGCTCCAGTGCGTGCGCGAGATCACCCAGATCGTTTCGCCCTCTGCGCATGGCCACTGGCTGCTGTCGCCCGACCTCTTCGGGGAGGTGCTCGGGTCGGATCAGCCCATCATCGGCAAACAACCGAGCCCTTTCCAGGATGTTGCGCAACTCGCGAATGTTGCCAGGGAAGGCATGCAGCTTGAGTTGCTTCAGCGCCGCCTCGGTCAGGCTCGGTGTCGGCTTGCCAGTCATGCGTTGCAGCAGACTCTCGGCCAGCAGCGGCAAATCCTCCACGCGCTCGCGCAACGCCGGCAAGCGGATGGGGAAACCGCTGATGCGGTAATACAGGTCTTCTCGGAACGTTCCCTCAGCCACCATTTTCTTCAGCGGCTTATGGGTCGCCGAAACCAGGCGGAAATCCGAATGCACGGTGCGCAGGCTGCCAACCGGGCGGAAGCTCCCGGACTCGATCAGGCGCAGCAGTTTGACCTGCATCGCCAACGGCACTTCGCCGATTTCGTCGAGGAACAATGTGCCGCCATGGGCGGCCTCGGCCAAGCCGATCTTGCGCTGATTGGCGCCGGTGAATGCCCCCTTCTCATAGCCGAACAGCTCGCTTTCGAACAGCGACTCGGTCAGGCCGGTACAGTCGACGACTACCAGCGGACCATTAGCCCGTGGGCTACCCATGTGAATGGCACGTGCAAACAGCTCCTTCCCGGTACCCGACTCGCCCTGCAGCAGCACTGGAATCTGCGCGGGTGCCGCACGCTGAAGGCTGGCCAGCGCGGCCTTGAAAGCGGGCGCTCGCCCGACCAGCCCTTGTTCCTGAGGTTGTGCGGAAGCCAGGGTGATGCTGGTCAGCCGCTCGACGAAAGCCACCACCCTGCCCTGCTCATCCAGGATCGGCCGCAACTCTACATCCACATGCTCAGGGCCACGCGGCGTGTGATGAATATGCAGCACTCGCTCCGGCACTTTGCTGTCCCAAGCCTTGCGCATCGGGCAGTGCTCACCGGCCTGGTCACACGGCACAGCGTAGTGATGCGACACCCGGTGGCATTTCTCACCCAGCGGGGCCTGCTCGTTTCGACCGAACTGCCGCCGATAAGCCGCGTTGGCCGCAAGGATGTTGTAGCCGGTGTCCAGCACGATGGCAGGCACGGCATCGTGCTCAAGGTAGGAAACCAGGGCTAGGATGAGTGGATGGGATTCAGGCATGACGGCACCGATTGGATAACCTGGCGCAGGGTAACAAGGACTGCCAAACACTGCCATTGGCTGACAGTCGACTGCCAATGGTACTGCCACCGGCACGCACAGCGGTGATCAACGGGCCGTGTTCATGGGGCCGGATGTGCAAAAGCGCCTGGCATGCATCTTGATAAACCTCCTCCCACTGCCTGCGCCCATACAAGCTGAGGCAGACCATTTGGAGAACGTGATGATCATCGGCAACAACCTTCACGTGGACGCCTTCTACGACGAGGCGACCTCGACCATCAGCTACCTGGTCATGGATCGTGAAACCCTTCAGTGCGCACTGATCGACAGCGTGCTGGACTACGACCCCAAGTCCGGGCGCACCTGCACCGCTTCGGCGGATCGCCTGATCGACCGTGTGAAAGAGCTCAAGGCCACCGTGCAATGGGTGCTGGAAACCCACGTGCATGCCGACCACCTCTCGGCGGCGGCTTACCTGAAGGGCAAGCTTGGCGGCCATACCGCCATCGGTGCGCACATCACCCAGGTGCAGAAAGTCTTTGGCACGCTGTTCAACGCCGAGCCTGGCTTCGCCCGTGATGGCAGCCAGTTCGATGTGCTCTTCGAAGATGAAGAGGGCTTCCGCATCGGCAACCTGCAGGCCCGTGCGTTGCATACCCCCGGGCATACACCGGCATGCCTCAGCTACATGGTCGTGGACGCGGGTGAGACGGCGGTGTTCGTCGGCGATACCCTGTTCATGCCTGACTACGGCACCGCCCGTTGCGACTTCCCCGGCGCCGATGCGCGCACGCTGTACCGCTCGATCCGTCGGTTGCTGGCCTTCCCCGACCAGACGCTGCTATTCATGTGCCACGACTATCTGCCAGGCGGGCGCGAGATGCGCTACGTCACCACGGTGGCCGAGCAGCGCGCCAGCAATATCCACATCCACCAAGGCATCGATGAGGACAGCTTCGTGGCCATGCGCGAAGCCCGCGACAAGACCCTCGACATGCCCGTGCTGATCCTGCCTTCGGTGCAGGTCAACATGCGCAGCGGCCAGCTTCCGGAGCCTGAGGAAAATGGCGTGAGCTACCTGAAGATCCCGCTGAACAAGCTTTGACTGCCCTGCCCTCTCACCAGAAATTCCAGGATTGACTGCCATGCCTGCCAATGCCGACCACCACAAGGTGGTCATCGTCGGTGCCGGTGCCGCCGGTATCGCCACTGCCTCCAGCCTGATTGCCCGTGATCCGTCGCTGGACATCGCCCTGATCGACCCTGCCGAAGTGCACTACTACCAGCCCGGCTGGACCCTGGTCGGCGCCGGCGTGTTCAAAGCGCCGAGCACCGCCCGTACCATGGCCTCGGCCATCCCGCGCGGCGTCCGTTGGATCAAGGCGCGTGTCCAGGGTTTCGACCCATCTGCCCAGCTGGTCACCCTGGAGGGTGGCCGCGCCATCAGTTATGAACAGCTGGTGGTCTGCCCGGGCCTCACGCTCGACTGGGACGCGATCGACGGGCTTGGCGAAACCCTGGGGCGCAACGGTGTCACCTCCAACTACCGCTACGACCTGGCACCTTACACCTGGGAGCTGGTGCAAAAGCTCAAGCAAGGCCGTGCGCTGTTCACCCAGCCGCCGATGCCGATCAAGTGCGCTGGCGCGCCGCAAAAGGCCCTCTACCTGTCCTGCGACCATTGGCTGCGCAGTGGACGGCTGGGCGACGTGAAAGCCAGTTTCTTCAATGCCGGTGCAGTGCTGTTCGGCGTTCCCGATTATGTGCCAGCGTTGATGGCCTACATCGACAAGTACGGCGTGGACCTGAATTACAGCCATCGCCTGGTGGCCGTGGATGGGCCCAATCAGCGTGCCACCTTCGTGCGTACACTGGCCGACGGTAGCACCGAAACCCGTGCCGAATCCTTCGACCTGTTGCATGTGGTACCGCCACAGGTCGCCCCGGACTTTATCCGCCAGAGCCCCTTGGCCGATGCAGCCGGATGGGTCGATGTCGATCCGCATACCTTGCGCCACCGCCAGTTCGCCAACATCCACGCACTGGGCGATGTGGCCAACACCAGTAATGCCAAGACTGCCGCGGCGGCGCGCAAGCAGGCGCCAGTGGTAGCCAACAACGTGCTGGTAGCGCTGGGCCGTCTCACTACCCTGGCGCAGTACGACGGCTATGGTTCCTGCCCGCTGACCGTCGAGCGCGGCAAGATCGTCCTGGCCGAGTTCACCTATGGAGGCAAGGTCGCGCCGAGCTTCCCCCGCTGGCTGCTCGATGGGCGCCAGCCGACACGCCTGGCCTGGCTGCTCAAGGCACGAGTGCTGCCGCCGCTGTATTGGCAGGGCATGCTCAAAGGCCGAGAATGGCTGGCGCGCCCACAACCGCTGGACGCCGAGGGCGCACAGTGATCGAACATCAACTCTTGGGCGCAGGCCTGGGTGCGATCATCGGTGCGGTGCTGGCGCTGACCGGCGCCGGGGGTGGCATCCTGGCCGTACCGCTGCTGGTGTTCGGGCTTGGGCTGTCGATGGTCGAAGCGGCGCCCATCGGCCTGCTCGCCGTGGGGCTCGCCGCGGCGGTGGGTGCGGTACTGGGCTTGCGCGAAGGGCTGGTGCGTTATCGCGCCGCCCTGTTCATCGCCCTGATCGGTATTGCGGCGGCACCGTTCGGCCTGATGCTGGCCCACCGCTTGCCCAATACACCCTTGGCGCTGGTGTTCGCTGCCGTGCTGATCTACGCCTGCCTGCGCATCTGGCACAAGGCGGCCAAAGCGCTGCGGGGTGAAGGCAGCGAAGCCCATCGATACATCGAACCCTGCGTGCTGAACCCGTTGCAAGGGCGATTGCGCTGGACGTTACCTTGCGCACGCGCCCTGGCGTTCACCGGGGCCCTCTCCGGCTTGCTTTCTGGCCTGCTGGGAGTGGGCGGGGGCTTTGTGATCATCCCGGCCTTGAACCGCTACACCAACCTGCGCATGAAGAGCATTGTCTCGACATCTCTGGCCGTCATCGCGCTGGTTTCCACGGGAAGTGTGGTCAGCGCCAGCTTGGCCGGTGTGATGCATTGGCGGATCGGCGCACCCTTTGCCATGGGGGCGGTGCTCGGCCTGTTGCTGGCCAGGCCGCTTGCCACCCGGATCGCCGGCCCACGCCTGCAGCAGTTGTTTGCCGTGGCTGGCTGGCTGGCGGCTCTGCTGCTGGCCGGCAAGGCGCTATTCGGCTAGCAGCTCGTCCTGTTCCGCCGCGCACAGTGCCAGGAGGTAGTCCCAGACCACCCGCAGGCGTACCGACTTGTGCAACTCGCGGCGGGTACAGATCCAGTAGCTGCGCTGGATGGTCTCGCTGGGCAGCACCCGAACCAGTGCCGGATCATGACGAGCCATGTAGTTGGGCAGCACAGCGATGCCGAGTCCCGCACGCGCGGCGGTTTGCTGGGCGATCACGCTGGTGCTGCGGAAGGCCACGTTCGGTGCACGGCAAAAGCTGTTGAGAAACAGCAGTTCCTGGCTGAACAGCAAGTCATCGACATAGCCGATCCAGCTATGCCGCGCCAGGTCTTCGCGGTTACGCAGAGGCGGTGCCCGGTCCAGGTAGCTCTGGCTGGCGTACAGCGCCAGGCGGTAGTCGGTGAGCTTGCGGGTGATCAGCAGGTCGGCGTTGGGACGCTCCAGATGGATGCTGATCTCGGCTTCGCGGTTGAGGATGCTGACGAAGCGCGGTACCGCCACCAGTTCCACCTCCAGCCCCGGGTAGCGGGCGAACAGCTCGCTCATGCGCGGGGTAAAGAACATGATGCCGATGCCTTCGGTGACACCCAGGCGAATCTTGCCCAGCGGAGTGATGGCCTGGGTGATTTCTTCCTGAGCCAGCAGGGCGACGTTCTCCATGGCTTCGGCGTGCTTGAGCAGAGCCTGGCCTGACGGGGTCAGTTCATAGCCTTGGGCGTGCTGCACGAACAGTGGCGTGCCCAGGCTCTTTTCGATGCTCTCGATATGTCGGGCGACCGTGCTGTGGGTGGTATTGAGGCGCTTGGCCGCACTGAGCAGGCGGCCACTGCGCTGCAACTCGAGGAAAAACCGCAGATCGTTCCAGTCGAACATGCTGATCCTTATGGCTGTGCTAAAACGCACAGCGGCTGCGTGAAATCTCGTGTTTCCCTGGCGAAATTACGCACTAAGATGGATCGGGACAAGAATAATAATCAGGCGCGAGGTTGCAGATGCCATCAGCCGATTCTGTCTTCGACTACGTGGTCGTAGGCGCTGGCCCCGCCGGCTGCCTGCTGGCCAATCGTTTGTCCGCTGACCCTTCCAGCCGCGTCCTGCTGCTTGAAGCCGGCGGTCGCGACAACTATCCCTGGATTCATATCCCCGTCGGTTACCTTTACTGCATCGGCAACCCGCGCACCGACTGGTGCTTCAAGACCGAAGCACAGCCCGGCCTGCTCGGCCGCGCACTGGGCTATCCACGGGGCAAGGTGCTCGGTGGCTGTTCATCGATCAACGGCATGATCTACATGCGTGGCCAGGCCGCCGACTACGACCATTGGGCCGAGCAAGGCAACGAGGGTTGGGCCTGGAAGGATGTGCTGCCGTTGTTCAAGGCCAGTGAAAACCACTTTGCCGGCGCCAGCGAGCACCATGGCGGTAACGGGGAATGGCGAGTCGAGCGCCAGCGCTATAACTGGCCGATCCTCGATGCCTTCCGTGATGCAGCCGAGCAGAGTGGCATTGGCAAGGTCGATGACTTCAACACCGGCGACAACCAGGGCTGTGGGTACTTTCAGGTCAATCAGCGCAGCGGCGTGCGCTGGAACGCTGCCAAGGCTTTTCTGCGGCCGATCAAAAACCGCCCCAACCTCACCGTGCTGACCGGCGTACAGGTTGACCAGGTACTGTTGAACAACACCCGTGCCCGTGCGGTCAAGGCGCAGTGGCAGGGCACCTGGCATGAGTTTGCTGCGCGTCGCGAGATCATCCTCTGTGCTGGCGCCGTGGGCTCGCCCGGTATTCTCCAGCGGTCCGGCATTGGCCCGCGCAAGCTGCTCGAAAGCCTGGGCATCGGCGTACGCCACGACATGCCCGGCGTTGGCGGCAACCTGCAGGATCATCTGCAGCTGCGGCTGATCTACCAGATCCGCAATACGCGAACCCTCAACCAGATGACCAATAGCTTGTGGGGCAAGCTGGGCATGGGCCTGCGCTATCTCTATGACCGCAGTGGCCCGCTGGCCATGGCGCCCAGCCAACTGGGTGCCTTCGTACGTTCGAGCCCGGAGCAGGCCACACCGAACCTGCAGTATCACGTGCAGCCGCTTTCACTGGAGCGCTTCGGCGAGCCTCTGCATCAGTTCCCGGCGTTCACCGCTTCGGTGTGCAACCTGCGCCCGGCCAGCCGGGGGCGCATCGATATCCGCAGTGCAGACATGCACAGCGCGCCGCGGATCAACCCCAACTACTTGAGCGCCCCCCAGGACCTGCGCGTTGCCGTCGATGCCATTCGCCTGACTCGGCGTATCGTCCAGGCCCCTGCCCTCGCCGTTTTCGATCCCCAGGAGTATCTGCCAGGCCCGACGCTGCAAACCGAGGAAGAACTGTTCGAGGCGGCCGGCAAGATCGGCACCACCATCTTCCACCCCGTCGGCACCTGCCGCATGGGCAACAGCGACCTGGACGTTGTGGATAACCAGCTGCGCGTGCACGGCATACCTGGCTTGCGCGTGGCCGACGCTTCGATCATGCCGCAAATCACTTCCGGCAATACCTGTTCCCCCACCCTGATGATCGCCGAGAAGGCGGCGCAACTGATCCTCAAAGGAGCGGCAACCCAGGCTTACCTGAACGAAGACGCCATACCGACCCCCTGACCGGGAGCATGCAACACCGGCAGCTCGCGGTCACAAGCTGCCGACAGTGGAACAACAAGAATAATCACTGTGGCCTGCGGGCCGAGGACAGCAACGATGTCGGATTACATCCAAGAGCAGGGTGCGACGGCGAGCACCTCCAGCCGTCGTGAAGAACGCAAGATCATTTTCGCGTCATCCCTCGGGACAGTTTTCGAGTGGTATGACTTTTTTCTCTATGGCGCCTTGGCCGCCGTTATCAGCAAGCAGTTCTTTGCTGGGGTCAACGACACCACGGCCTTCATCTTCGCCCTCATGGCGTTTGCTGCTGGCTTCCTGGTGCGGCCGTTTGGTGCGCTGGTGTTCGGCCGCCTGGGTGACATGATCGGGCGCAAGTACACCTTCCTGGTGACCATCGTGTTGATGGGCCTGTCGACGTTCGCTGTTGGCCTGTTGCCCACCTACGCCAGCATTGGTATCGCGGCGCCGATCATCCTGGTGATCCTGCGGATGCTCCAGGGGCTGGCGCTGGGCGGTGAATACGGTGGTGCCGCCACTTACGTGGCCGAGCACGCGCCACCCGGCAAGCGTGGCTTCCATACCGGTTTCATCCAGTCGACCGCGACCTTGGGCTTGCTGCTGTCATTGCTGGTGGTACTGGGCAGCCGTTACATCAGTGGTGACCAGTTCGAAACCTGGGGCTGGCGCCTGCCGTTCCTGCTGTCGATCATCCTGTTGGGGATATCCACCTGGATCCGCATGAGCATGCACGAGTCGCCGGCCTTCGTGAAAATGAAGGCCCAGGGCAAGGTCAGCAAGTCACCGATCCGTGAGTCGTTCACTTCCTGGCCCAACCTGAAAGTCGTGCTTACCGCGCTGTTCAGCATCAACGCCGGGCAAGCTGTGACCTTCTACACGGCGCAGTTCTACGTGCTGTTCTTCATGACCCAGATGCTCAAGATGGACCCTGCTCAGGCCAATACCCTGCTGATCATCAGCGTGGTGATCGGCGCACCGTTCTTCGTTTTCTTCGGTTGGCTTTCCGACCGCATCGGGCGCAAACCGATCCTGATGCTCGGCCTGCTGCTGGCCACCGTGCTGTACTTCCCGTTGTTCAAAGCCCTGAGCCACTACGCCAACCCACAGATCGACGCCGCCAGCCGCCAGGCCCCCATCGTGGTGACCGCTGACCCGCAAGGCTGCACCTTCCAGTTCGACCCGGTTGGCAAGGCACGTTTCGACAGCCCCTGCGACAAGGTCAAAACCTTCCTGGTCAAGCAGGGCCTGCCATACAGCTCGGTGAACGTGGCCGGCAGTGATGTGGTGGTGAACATTGGCGACAAGACCATCAACGGCTTCGACGAAGCGGCCATGCGCACGGCGATCGAGCAGGCGGGCTACCCGGCCAAGGCCGAGCCGGCGCAAGTCAACCAAGTGATGGTCGTGGTGCTGATCGTGGCAATGATCCTGATCGCGACCATGACCTACGGTCCGCTGGCGGCGGTGATGGTCGAGCTGTTCCCGACCCGTATCCGCTACACCTCGATGTCGCTGCCCTACCACATCGGCAACGGCTGGTTCGGTGGCTTCCTGCCCACCGTGTCGTTCGCGTTGGTGGTGTATACCGGGGATATCTTCTATGGATTGTGGTATCCGGTGCTGGTGACCGGCATCAGCTTGGTGGTGGGAATGTTCTGCTTGAAAGAAACCAGGGACGTGGATATCGACAAAGTCTGACGCTATCACCGAGCCATAAAAAAACCGGCTGTAAAAGCCGGTTTTTTTATGCCTCGAAAAAACTTATGCACGTTTTCCAGAAAAATGTCATGCGCAGAAATAAATAGCTAATTCATATACTTAGCGTTGAATTCAGGCACTCGGTCAAAAAATTGCTCACAAGTTATCCACAGATCGTCAAGCCATCTGCTCTTGCGGTTTCTCATCCACTGGCGGCAGCGATCCCATGGCCCGCTGGGTGGCTTCGTTCCACGCGGCGGCACGGTCGTTGAGCTCGGCAATGGCCCGCGGCCCGGAGCCCTCGGCGTACATCGGCTTGCCGATCACTACCTCGATGGTGCCTGAGCGCTTGCCCCAGCCAGTCTTCGGCCAGAATTTGCCAGCGTTATGGGCAATCGGCAGCACTGGCAAGCCCGCATTCACCGCCAGCGCGGTACCGCCGCGTGAGAATTTGCCCACGGTACCGAACGGTACACGGGTACCTTCCGGGAAGATCAGCACCCAGGTTTTCTGCTTGAGCAACTCGTCACCCTTGCTGGCCACCTGACGCAGTGCTTCCTTGGGGTTGTCCCGGTTGATCGCGATGGGCCGCAGCATGGCCATGGCCCAACCAAAGAATGGCACATACAGCAGCTCGCGCTTGAGCACCTGGCTCAGCGGCGAAAAGTACTGGGAAAGGAAGAAGGTTTCCCAGGTGCTCTGGTGGTTGGACAGGATCACGCAGGGCTCATCCGGTACGTTCTCGGCACCCGTGACTTTGTAGTCGATACCTAGGATGGTGCGCACCAGGAACAGTGCGCAACGGCACCAGTACACATTGATGAACGTGTAGCGCTTGGGGAACGACAGGAATGGCGCGACGAAAAAGCTCAGCGAACACCACAGCAGCGAACTGGTGCCCAGCAGCAGGTAAAAAAGAACGATTCTGATCGCCTGCAGGATCGACATAGTGGCAAGTACCGTTGCGGGGCGTGCCCGCCTAGGAAAAATGCGCCCCTGGGGGCGCACTGTTTAAATTAGTTCTCTGGCGATGGCTGCCAGATCGTCGAAAATCAGTGTAGTTTCCGGGACGCCTTTTTCCAGAGTCCGCTCGCCCTTGCCGGTTTTCACCAGCACGGGTTGTGCACCGACGGCCAGGGCGGCCTCCAGGTCACCTTTGCTGTCGCCGACGAACCAGACGCTTTCAAGGCCCGTCTGGTAATGCTCGGCGATCGCCCGCAGCATGCCTGGCTTGGGCTTGCGGCAATCGCAGCCTTCGTCAGGCCCGTGCGGGCAATACACGATATGGCCGACTTCGCCGCCCTGCTCGGCCACCAGCTCGCGCAAGCGCGCATGCATGGCCTCGAGGGTAGCCAGCGGGTAGTAGCCACGGGCGATGCCGGACTGGTTGGTGGCCACAGCCACCGTCCAGCCCGCCTTGCTCAACTGCGCGATGGCCTCGACCGAGCCAGGGATCGGGATCCACTCTTCCAGCGTCTTGATGTAGGCGTCGGAGTCGTAGTTGATGACCCCGTCACGATCGAGAATCAGCAGTTTCAAGGCTTACCCCAGCAGCGAAATGTCGGCCACGCCCAGGAACAGGCCGCGCAGGCGGCTGAGCAGGGCATAACGGTTGGCACGCACCTTGGCGTCTTCGGCATTCACCATCACCGCCTCGAAGAAGGCGTCGACCGGGTCGCGCAGGGCCGCCAGGCGGGCCAGCGATTCGCTGTACTGGCGGGCAGCTGCCATTGGTTGCACGGCCTGGTCGGCCTGCTGGATGGCCGAGTACAGGGAGAACTCGTTGGCGTTGTCGAAGTATTTCGGCTCGACCTGGTCGGCGATGGCGCCTTCGGCCCTGCTCAGCAGGTTCGACACGCGCTTGTTCACCGCGGCCAGGGCTTCGGCTTCCGGCAGTTTGCGGAAGGCCTGCACAGCCTGCACACGCTGGTCGAAGTCCAAGGCCGAAGCCGGCTTCAGGGCACGTACCGACAGGTAGGTGGCAACGTCGATGCCTTCGTCTTCATAGCGTGCACGCAGGCGATCGAAAATGAACTCCAGTACCTGCTCGGCCAGGCCAGCGGCCTTGACCTTGGCACCGAACTGCTTGACCGCGAACTCGACCGCAGCGGTCAGGTCCAGGTCCAGCTGCTTCTCGATCAGGATGCGCAGCACGCCCAGGGCCGCACGACGCAGGGCGTACGGGTCCTTGCTGCCGGTGGGGAGCATGCCGATGCCGAAGATGCCGACCAGGGTGTCGAGCTTGTCGGCGATGGCCACCGCGGCACCGGTGAGGGTCTGCGGCAGCTCGGCGCCAGCACCGCGCGGCATGTACTGTTCGTTCAGGGCCAGGGCAACGTCTTCCGGCTCACCGTCGTTGAGCGCGTAGTAGTAGCCGGCAACCCCCTGCATTTCAGGGAATTCGCCCACCATCTCGGTGGCCAGGTCGCACTTCGACAGCAAGCCGGCACGGCCAGCGCGCTGGGCGTTGCCGCCGATCAGCGGGGCGATGAAGGCTGCCAGCCTGGAAACGCGTTCTGCCTTGTCGTAGACCGTGCCCAGCTGCGCCTGGAACACCACGTTCTTGAGGCGCTCGTTGAAGGTTTCCAGCGGCTGCTTCTTGTCTTGCTTGAAGAAGAACTCGGCATCGGTCAGGCGCGGGCGCACGACTTTCTCGTTACCCTGCACGATCTGCTTGGGATCACGGCTCTCGACGTTGGCCACGGTGATGAAGCGCGGCAGCAGCTTGCCTTCGCTGTCCAGCAGGCAGAAGTACTTCTGATTGTCCTGCATGGTGGTGATCAGGGCTTCTTGCGGCACTTCGAGGAAACGCTCCTCGAACGAGCACACCAGCGGCACCGGCCACTCGACCAGGGCAGTCACTTCGTCCAGCAGCGCTGGCGGCACGATGGCGCTGCCTTCCTGTTGCATGGCCAGCTCGGCGGTGCGCTTGCTGATCAGCTCGCGGCGCTCGGCGAAGTCGGCCAGCACATAAGCTTTGCGCAGGTCTTCGACGTAGTTGGCCGGCGTGGTGATGACCACGTTCTGTGGGTGGTGGAAGCGGTGGCCACGGGATTCACGGCCGGCCTTCTGCGACAGGATGGTGCAGTCGACCACCTGGTCGCCGAGCAACATCACCAGCCACTGGGTCGGGCGCACGAACTCTTCACGGCTGGCGGCCCAGCGCATGCGCTTGGGGATCGGCAGGTCGTTCAGCGAATCCTCGACGATGGTCGGCAACAGGCTGGCGGTGGCCTTGCCCGGAATGTGCTGCGAGAAGCGCAGCTTGGCGCCGCTCTGGTCGATTTCGGCCAGCTCTACACCGCACTTCTTGGCAAAGCCCAGGGCTGCCTGGGTCGGCTCGCCGTCTTTGAAGGCCGCCTGCAGGGGGGGGCCGTCGATGTTGATGCTGCGGTCAGGCTGCTGCACGTCGAGCTGGCGGATCAGTACGGCCAGACGGCGTGGTGCGGCGTACACCTGCTTGCCGGTGTAGTTCAGGCCAGCGGCCTGCAGACCTTTTTCGATGCCGGCCAGGAAAGCGTCGCCGAGGCTGGCCAAGGCTTTTGGTGGCAGCTCTTCGGTGCCCAGTTCTACCAGGAAATCTTGAGCACTCATTGTGCAGCCTCCAGCTTAGCCAACACTTCGTCACGCAGTTCAGGGGTGGCCATCGGGAAGCCCAGGCGTGCGCGAGCTTGCAGATAGCTTTGCGCCACGTCCCGGGCCAGGGTACGTACGCGCAGGATGTAACGCTGGCGCTCGGTTACCGAGATGGCGCGGCGGGCGTCCAGCAGGTTGAAGGTGTGCGAGGCCTTCAGGACCATTTCATAGGTCGGCAGCGGCAGCTCCAGCTTGATCAGGCGGTTGGCTTCGCTTTCATAGAAATCGAACAGCTCGAACAGCTTGTCGACGTTGGCATGTTCGAAGTTGTAGGTCGACTGCTCCACCTCGTTCTGGTGGAACACGTCGCCATAGGTGACCTTGCCGAACGGGCCGTCGGCCCACACCAGGTCGTAGACCGAGTCGACGCCCTGGATGTACATGGCCAGGCGCTCGAGGCCGTAGGTGATTTCACCGGTGACCGGGTAGCACTCGATGCCACCTACCTGCTGGAAGTAGGTGAACTGGGTGACTTCCATGCCGTTCAGCCAGATTTCCCAGCCCAGGCCCCAGGCGCCCAGGGTCGGCGACTCCCAGTTGTCTTCGACGAAGCGAATGTCGTGGACCAGCGGGTCCAGGCCAATGGCCTTCAGCGAGCCGAGGTACAGCTCCTGGAAGTTGGCCGGGTTCGGCTTGAGGACCACCTGGAACTGGTAGTAGTGCTGCAGACGGTTGGGGTTTTCGCCATACCGCCCGTCGGCAGGGCGACGGCTAGGCTGCACATAGGCGGCGTTCCAGGTTTCTGGACCCACGGCGCGCAGGAATGTAGCGGTGTGGAATGTGCCGGCGCCTACTTCCATATCGTAGGGCTGAAGCACCACACAACCTTGAGCCGCCCAGTAGTTTTGCAGGGCGAGGATCAGGTCTTGGAAGGTACGCACGGCTGGCGTAGGCTGGCTCACGAAATTCACCTGTATCTGGGGATGCGGATGTAAAGAGCGGGAGTATAACCTGATTCGCCTCGCCCTCTACTCATTGGAGCCTTATGCCACGCTGCTTTTGGTGTACCGACGATCCGTTGTACCAGGCCTACCACGACCAGGAGTGGGGAACGCCACAGCGTGACCCGGCGTTGCTGTTCGAGATGCTTTTGCTCGAAGGGTTCCAGGCGGGGCTTTCGTGGATCACCGTTTTGCGCAAACGCGAGCGTTATCGCGAGGTGATGCACGGCTTCGATCCGGTGAAGCTGGCGGCCATGAGCGACGAACGCATCGAGGCACTGATGCTGGACGCCGGTATCATCCGCAACCGTCTCAAGCTCAAGGCTGCGCGGCGTAACGCGCAGGCCTGGCTGGCTGTGGATAACCCTGCCGAGTGGTTGTGGTCGTTCGTCGGCGGCGAGCCGAAGATCAACCACTTCCAGGGCCGTGGCGACGTGCCAGCGGTCACCGACGAAGCCAAGGCCATGAGCAAGGCCCTGCAGAAAGCGGGTTTCACCTTCGTCGGCCCGACCATCTGCTACGCCTTCATGCAGGCCACTGGCATGGTCATGGACCACACCACCGATTGCGATCGCTACGCCGCCTTGTCGCGCTGAAGGGTTACAATGCGCGCCTTGCTGAAATAAGGAATTGCCTGTGGAAAAGTTCAAGGGCGCCCTGATGGTCGGGGTGCTGCGTCTGTTTGCCAAGCTGCCCTGGGGCGCTGTGCAGCGCGTTGGCGCCGGTATCGGCTGGCTGATGTGGAAAATCCCCAACGGCTCGCGCAATGTCGTGCGCATCAACCTGGCCAAGTGCTTCCCGGAGATGGATCCGGTCGAGCGCGAGCAGTTGGTCGGCCGTGCGCTGAAGGATATCGGTAAATCCTTCGTCGAAAGTGCCTGCGCCTGGATCTGGCCGCCGCAGCGTTCGCTTGAGCTGGTCAAGGAAGTGCATGGGCTGGAAGTGCTGGAGCAGGCCCTGGCCTCGGGCAAGGGCGTGGTCGGCATCACCAGCCACCTCGGCAACTGGGAAGTGCTCAACCACTTCTACTGCAACCAGTGCAAACCGATCATCTTCTACCGGCCACCGAAGCTCAAGGCGGTGGATGATCTGCTGCGCGAGCAGCGTGTCCAGATGGGCAACCGTGTGGCGCCTTCCACCAAGGAAGGCATCCTCAGCGTGATCAAGGAGGTGCGTCGCGGTGGGCAAGTGGGTATCCCTGCCGACCCGGAGCCGGCAGAGTCGGCTGGGGTTTTCGTGCCGTTCCTGGGGACCCAGGCGCTGACCAGCAAGTTCGTGCCGAACATGCTGGCCGGTGGCAAGGCGGTCGGGGTGTTCCTGCATGCGCTGCGGCTGCCGGACGGTTCGGGCTTCAAGGTGTTCCTGGAAGCGGCTCCGGAAGCGATGTACAGCACCGACGTGAACGTGTCGGCGGCGGCCATGAGCAAGGTGGTCGAGCGGTATGTGCGTGAGTACCCGAGCCAGTACATGTGGAGCATGAAGCGCTTCAAGAAGCGCCCGGCTGGCGAACCGCGCTGGTATTGAGCCTTTCACCGTCCCCTGTAGGCGCGGGTAAACCCGCTCCTACAGGGCCGCGTCAACCCGATGCCTTGTTGAGCTTCTTCAGGAACACGGTCATCTCTTTCTCGGCTTGCTTGTCCCCGTGGGCCTGGGCCGCAACGATCCCGTCCTCCCAGGCCTTGCGCGCCGCTGTCAGGTCACCGACCAACTGATAGGCCTTGCCCAGCAGCTTCCAGGCCGCCGAATACTTCGGATCCTGCTCCACGCAGCGCGCCAGGTGCACCGCCGCCTCCGCGCCATTGCCCTCGTCCAGCCAGGCTTTGCCCAGGCCAAACCTCAGCAGCGGGTTATCCACACCCTTGGCCAGCATCTTCTCCAGCGATTCACGCATGCCGTCTTCTCCTAGAAGAAACTCAAGCCGACGTGGAACAGCTTCTCCACATCCCGAATGTGCTTTTTATCCACAACGAACAGGATCACATGGTCACCTGACTCGATCACCGTGTCGTCATGGGCGATCAGCACTTCCTCGTCGCGGATGATGGCGCCGATGGTAGTACCCGGGGGCAAGGCGATGTTTTCCACAGCCTTGCCGACCACCTTGCTCGATTTCGAATCACCGTGCGCCACCGCCTCGATGGCTTCGGCCGCGCCGCGTCGCAGCGAGTGCACACTGACGATATCGCCGCGGCGCACGTGCGCCAGCAAGGTGCCGATGGTGGCCAGCTGCGGGCTGATGGCAATGTCGATTTCGCCGCCTTGCACCAGGTCGACATAGGCAGGGTTGTTGATGATGGTCATGACCTTGCCCGCGCCAAGGCGCTTGGCCAGCAGCGACGACATGATGTTGGCCTCGTCGTCGTTGGTCAGGGCCAGGAAGATATCGGCGTCAGCGATGTTCTCCTCCAGCATCAGGTCTTTGTCCGAAGCGCTGCCCTGCAGTACCACGGTGCTCTCTAGGGTATCGGAGAGGTGCCGGCAGCGGGCCGCACTCATCTCGATGATCTTCACCTGGTAGCGGCTCTCGATGGCTTCGGCCAGACGCTCGCCGATCTGCCCGCCGCCGGCGATGACAATCCGTTTGTTGGTCTCGTCGATGCGGCGCAGCTCGCCCATCACGGCGCGGATGTCCTTTTTCGCGGCAATGAAGAACACTTCGTCATCGGCTTCGATCACGGTGTCGCCACGTGGGGTGATCGGCCGGTCACGGCGGAAGATTGCTGCCACGCGGGTGTCGACGTTGGGCATGTGTGCACGGATCTGGCGCAGCTGCTGGCCCACCAGCGGGCCGCCGTAGTAGGCCTTCACCGCCACCAGCTGGGCCTTGCCTTCGGCGAAGTCGATCACCTGCAGCGAGCCTGGGTGCTCGATCAGGCGCTTGATGTAGTTGGTCACCACCTGCTCGGGGCTGATCAGCACATCGACCGGGATATGGTCGTTGTCGAAGAGTTCCTCGCGGGTCAGGTAGGCCGACTCGCGCACCCGGGCGATCTTGGTCGGGGTGTGGAACAGCGTGTAGGCCACCTGGCAGGCGACCATGTTGGTTTCGTCGCTGTTGGTCACTGCCACCAGCATGTCGGCGTCGTCGGCACCGGCCTGGCGCAGCACCGTCGGCAGCGAACCGCGGCCCTGCACGGTACGGATGTCCAGACGGTCGCCGAGGTCACGCAAGCGGTCGCCATCGGTGTCGACCACGGTGATGTCGTTGGCTTCGCTGGCCAGGTGTTCAGCCAGCGTGCCGCCCACCTGCCCTGCGCCGAGGATGATGATCTTCATCCGCTACTCCCTACCCTGTGTGCTTTACCCGCGCGAGGCGGCGATCTTGATCAGCTTGGCATAGTAGAAACCGTCGTGGCCGCCTTCCCGGGCCAGCAGCTGGCGGCCGTGGGGCTGGCGCAGGCCGGCTTCGGTTGCCAGGTCCAGCTCACGGGCGCCCGGGGTGCGGGCGAGGAAGGCATCGATCACTTCGGTGTTTTCGGTCGGCAGGCTCGAGCAGGTGGCATACAGCAGCATGCCGCCCACTTCCAGGGTTGGCCACAGGGCATCGAGCAGCTCGCCTTGCAGTGTGGCCAGGGCCGGAATGTCCTCGGCCTGGCGGGTCAGCTTGATGTCCGGGTGGCGGCGGATCACACCAGTGGCCGAGCACGGTGCGTCGAGCAGGATGCGCTGGAACGGTTTGCCGTCCCACCAGTTGGCGGTGTCGCGGGCGTCGCAGGCGATCAGCTCGGCGTCCAACTGCAGGCGGTCCAGGTTCTCGCGCACGCGGGTCAGGCGCTTGGCTTCGAGGTCGATGGCCGTCATGTGGGCCAGGCCCGGTTCTGCTTCGAGCAGGTGGCAGGTTTTGCCGCCTGGAGCGCAGCAGGCGTCGAGCACGCGCTGGCCGGGAGCCAGTTCGAGCAGGTCGGCGGACAGCTGCGCCGCTTCGTCCTGTACGCTGACCCAGCCTTCGGTGAAGCCTGGCAGCCCCCGCACATCGCAGGCCTCGGCGAGGACGATGCCGTCACGGCTGTATTGGCAAGCGGTGGCGGCGACGCCGGCTTCGGCCAGCAGCGCCAGGTAGGCGTCACGGCTGTGGTGGCGACGGTTGACGCGCAGAATCATGGGTGGGTGGGCATTGTTGGCGGCGCAGATGGCCTCCCACTGTTCCGGCCAGAAGGCCTTCAGCGATTTCTGCAACCAGCGCGGGTGCGCGGTGCGCACCACCGGATCGCGCTCCATGCCGGCGAGCAATGGTTCACCTTCGCGCTGGGCGCGGCGCAGCACGGCATTGAGCAGGCCTTTGGCCCAAGGCTTCTTCAGCTTGTCGGCACAGCCGACGGTCTCGCCGATAGCGGCGTGGGCCGGAATGCGGGTGTAGAACAGTTGATACAGACCGACCAGCAGCAGCGCCTGCACATCGGCATCGGCGGCCTTGAACGGCTTCTGCAGCAGTTGTGCCGCCAACAGATCGAGGCGAGGCTGCCAGCGGGCGGTACCGAACGCCAGGTCCTGGGTCAGGCCCCGGTCGCGTTCATCGACCTTGTCCAGCTGCGCTGGCAGCGAGCTGTTCAGTGAGGCCTTGCCGCTGAGCACAGCGGCAAGGGCACGGGCGGCGGCGAGGCGTGGATTCATTGGCCCAGCACCTTGCCGGCGGCGAACTTCTCGCGGCGGCTGTTGAACAGGTCGCTGAAGCTCAGCGCTTTGCCACCGGGCAGCTGCAGGCGGGTCAGGCTCAGAGCCTGGTCACCGCAAGCGACCACCAGCCCGTCCTTGCTGGCGGAGAGGATCTCGCCGGGGGCGCCCTTGCCTGTGGACAAGTTGGCGGCCAGCACCTTGACGCTTTCGCCATCCAGGGTGCTGTGGCACACCGGCCACGGGTTGAAGGCGCGGATCAGGCGCTCCAGCTCGACGGCCGGGCGGCTCCAGTCGATGCGCGCTTCGTCCTTGTTCAGCTTGTGGGCATAGGTGGCCAGGGCGTCGTCCTGGACTTCACCGTGCAGCGAACCGTCGGCCAGGCCGGCAATGGCCTGGACCACAGCGGGAGGCCCCATTTCGGCGAGGCGGTCGTGCAGGCTGCCGCCGGTGTCGTCGGCGCTGATCGGGGTGACCACCTTGAGCAGCATCGGGCCAGTGTCCAGGCCGGCTTCCATGCGCATCACCGTCACGCCGCTCTCGGCGTCGCCGGCTTCTACGGCGCGCTGGATAGGCGCCGCTCCGCGCCAGCGTGGCAGCAGCGAGGCGTGGCTGTTGATACAGCCCAGGCGCGGGATGTCGAGGACCACTTGCGGCAGGATCAGGCCATAGGCGACCACCACCATCAGGTCTGGCTTCAGCGCGGCCAGTTCGGCCTGGGCTTCGGCGTTGCGCAGCGTTGGCGGCTGGAATACCGGAATGTCATGGGCCACGGCCAACTGCTTGACCGGGCTCGGCATGAGCTTCTGGCCCCGGCCGGCAGGGCGGTCGGGCTGGGTGTAGACGGCCACGATCTCGTACGGGCTGTCGAGCAGGGCCTTGAGGTGTTCGGCGGCAAACTCTGGAGTGCCTGCAAAGACGATGCGCATGGAGTTCTCGCTTGCAAAAAGAAAAAGGCTTGCCGGAGCAAGCCTTCTGGGAGGTGGGGGTCAGGCTTGCTGGCGGTGCTGCTTTTCCAGCTTCTTCTTGATCCGGTCGCGCTTGAGCTGCGACAGGTAGTCGACGAAAAGCTTGCCGTTGAGGTGATCGAATTCGTGCTGCACGCACACCGCCAGCAGGCCTTCGCATTCCAGCTCGAACGGCTTGCCGTCGCGGTCCTGGGCCTTGACCCGCACGCGCAGGGGGCGGTCGACGTTCTCGTAGAAGCCAGGAACCGACAGGCAGCCTTCCTGGTACTGGCCCATGTCGTGGGTCAGTTCTTCGACAGTCGGGTTGATGAACACGCGCGGCTCGCTGCGGTCTTCGCTGAGGTCCATGACCACGACCTGCTGGTGCACGTTGACCTGGGTGGCGGCCAGGCCGATACCAGGGGCCTCGTACATGGTTTCAAACATGTCGTCGATCAGCTGACGCAGGGCGTCGTCAAACACCGTTACCGGTTTGGCAATGGTGCGCAGGCGCGGGTCCGGGAATTCGAGAATGTTCAAGATGGCCATAAGGTCAGGCAGTCACTGTGCGGTCGGTTGAAAACTGAGCACACATAATAAAGGGAAACGGGGATTTCAGCACCTGTGAAAGCTCGGCTAGGGTCTCTATAGGCCTGATAGCCGCCAAATCATGGACAGCTTTTCAAAGTGTTACTCACAAACTTATCCACAGGTTGTGCCACGTAGATGGCCCGCTTTTCGATCAAGGATGATCCCATGCCGATTTACCATTCGTCGAATTACCCACCTGCCGAACTGGAGGCACGGTTGCGCTTGCATCGTCTGCCCGAGACGGGGATGCGACGTTTTCGCACCTTGATCGATGCATTTGGCAGCGCCAGTTCTGCGCTCAGCGCACCCGGCCCCGCCTGGCGCGCGTTAGGCATTCCTCAAGCCACCATCGATGCTCGGCGCAGTGCCGAAGTGCGTGAGGGCGCACTGGCTGCAATGGCCTGGCTAGAGGTTCCGGGCCAGTATTTACTGATGTGGGACGGCCCTGAGTACCCGGCGCTGCTGGCAGAAATCGACGATGCTCCACCGCTGCTTTTCGTGGCGGGCAATCCAGCCCTGCTCGACCGACCTCAACTGGCCATCGTGGGCAGCAGGCGTGCCACACCTCCCGCGCTCGACACCGCCAGGGCATTTTCCCGCTGCCTGACGCAGGCCGGCTTCACCATCACCAGTGGGCTCGCCCTCGGCATCGATGGTGCCGCTCATCGGGCGGCACTGGAGGTCGGAGGAGGTACGATCGCGGTGCTCGGCACAGGCTTGCAAAAACTTTATCCACAGCGCCATCGCGACCTGGCCCGGATGATGATCGACAGGGGCGGCGCACTGGTGTCCGAGTATCCGCTGGACACCGGGCCATTGCCTGGCAACTTCCCGCGGCGCAACCGCATTATCAGCGGCCTGTCGCTTGGCGTGCTGGTGGTCGAGGCCAGCCTTGCCAGTGGCTCGCTTATCACCGCCCGCCTGGCGGCGGAGCAAGGCCGCGAGGTTTACGCGATTCCTGGTTCCATCCACCACCCGGCGGCCAAGGGTTGCCACCAGCTGATCCGTGATGGCGCGCTGCTGGTGGAAAGCGTGGAGCAGATTCTGGAAAGCCTGCGCGGTTGGCAGAATTTGCCGCCAGCGGTTGTGGATAAACCAGAGCATCCGCTGCTTGCCCTGCTGCATGCCGCCCCACAGACTAGCGAGAATCTGGCCCATTTCGGCGACCTGCCGCTGGCCGAGGTGCTGGCGCAACTGACGGAACTGGAGCTTGAAGGCCGGGTCAGCAATGTTGCCGGGCGTTGGTTTGCCCGCGCTGGCTAAGTAAACTGCGCGCAAGCTAAGGTTAATAGGCGGAGAGACGTAAATGGTGAGCAGTTTTCGTGTGCAACAAGCCGCACGTGAGATCCGGGCAGGCGCAGTCATCGCCTACCCGACGGAAGCGGTCTGGGGCCTGGGCTGCGACCCATGGAACGAGGACGCGGTGTATCGCCTGCTGGCGCTGAAATCGCGGCCTGTGGATAAGGGCTTGATCCTGATCGCCGACAACATCCGCCAGTTCGACTTCCTGTTCGAAGATTTTCCCCAGGACTGGATCGATCGCATGGGCAGTACCTGGCCCGGCCCGAACACCTGGCTGGTGCCGCACCAGGACCTGCTGCCGGAGTGGGTGACCGGGCAGCATGACACTGTGGCATTGCGGGTCAGCGATCATCCGCTGGTGCGTGAACTGTGCGCGTTGGTCGGGCCTTTGATTTCCACCTCGTGCAACCCAGGCGGGCGCCCGGCGGCAAAGAGCCGGTTGCGGGTGGAGCAGTACTTCCATGGCCAGCTGGACCTGGTGCTCGGCGGGGCGCTGGGCGGGCGGAAGAATCCGAGCGTGATTCGGAATCTGGCCACTGGCGAGGTTGTTCGGCCGGGTTGATCCCGCTGGCAGTCCTTGGTGATTATTTGGGGCTGCCAGGCTTTCGCCGATGGTGATTTATCGCCTATCAGATCGAGCGCCGCCCGCGCGGCACTCGATCTCACAGGCGCTGAAAACCTCATGGCAAGCACTAATCAAGGCAGCAGAACGGTAGACCCCACAGTCCTGCGCGCCGACAATTCCGCCTGCGCTTTCGCCGCCTCGCTCAACGGATACCGCTGCTGGATATCCACAACCAGCTTGCCACTGCCAATCATCGCAAACAGGTCATCCGCCATGGCCTGGGTGTTCTCGGCATTGTTGGCATAGGTCGCCAACGTCGGCCGGGTCACGTACAGCGAGCCCTTCTGCGCCAGGATCCCAAGATTCACCCCACTCACCGCGCCCGAAGCATTACCGAAGCTCACCATCAAGCCACGTGGGCGCAGGCAGTCCAGCGAGGTCAGCCAGGTGTCAGCGCCAACGCCGTCATACACCACCGGGCACTTGTGCCCATCGGTCAGCTCCAGCACCCGCTTGGCCACGTCCTCGCGGCTGTAGTCGATGGTCGCCCAAGCCCCTAGCGCCTTGGCCCGTTCAGCCTTTTCGGCGGAGCTGACGGTACCGATCAGCTTGGCACCCAGGGCCTTGGCCCACTGGCACGCCAGCGACCCCACGCCACCCGCGGCGGCGTGGAACAAGATCACGTCACCTGGTTTTACCTCATAGGTCTGCTTCAGCAGGTACTGCACGGTCAGCCCCTTGAGCATCACCGCTGCGGCCTGCTCGAAGCTGATGTTGTCGGGCAGCTTGACCAGGTTGGCCTCTGGCAGCGTATGCACCTCGCTGTACGCGC
The DNA here is from genome assembly GCF_014269035.2 of Pseudomonas vlassakiae. Lineage (GTDB taxonomy): Bacteria > Pseudomonadota > Gammaproteobacteria > Pseudomonadales > Pseudomonadaceae > Aquipseudomonas > Aquipseudomonas vlassakiae. The sequence continues at coordinate 88,591 of NZ_JABWRP020000003.1, read as the reverse complement.
CCAGCGGGCCAGTGCCATAGGCCACGCGGTCGCCGACTTTCAGGCGGGTCACGCCCTCGCCCACGGCTTCGACCACGCCCGCCGCTTCGGTACCCAGGCCAGACGGCAGGGATGGCGGTGCATACAGCCCGCTGCGGAAATAAGTGTCGATGAAGTTCAGGCCGATCGCATGGTTACGCACACGCACCTGCTGCGGCCCCGGTGGGGCAGGCTCGAACTCCACAAGCTGCAGCACTTCCGGGCCGCCATGCTGGCTGAACTGGATACGCTTGGCCATCTCGCACTCCTGTTGTCGGGATCGGGAAAAGGCCTTCTATCGGACGCCTTTGCTTGATCGCCGTCAACTGCGGCGCACGCGCCGGCGGTGGTATGCTACGCGGCGAATTCTTCCATGCCCGTTCCTGGTGACCCGATGACTAGCCGCACCGAGGCCGTGAAAGCCTACCTGCTCGACCTGCAAGACCGCATCTGCTCTGCCCTCGAAGCCGAAGACGGTGGTGCTCGCTTCGTCGAGGATGCCTGGGTGCGCGAAGCCGGTGGCGGTGGCCGCACGCGGGTGATCGGCGACGGCAAGCTGATCGAAAAAGGCGGGGTAAACTTTTCCCACGTGTTCGGCGCCGGCTTGCCGCCGTCGGCCAGTGCCCACCGGCCGGAGCTGGCGGGCCGAGGCTTCGAGGCCTTGGGCGTGTCGCTGGTGATCCACCCGCACAACCCGCATGTGCCGACGTCCCACGCCAATGTGCGCTTCTTCATCGCTGAGAAGGAAGGTGAAGAGGCAGTCTGGTGGTTCGGTGGTGGCTTCGACCTGACCCCCTACTATGGCGTCGAGGAAGACTGCATCCACTGGCACCGCGTGGCCGAACAGGCCTGTGCGCCGTTCGGCGCTGATGTCTACCCGCGCTACAAGGCCTGGTGCGACCGCTACTTCCACCTCAAGCACCGCGGCGAGCCGCGTGGCATCGGCGGGCTGTTCTTCGACGACCTGAACGAGTGGGACTTCGACACCTGCTTCGCCTTCCTGCGCGCCATCGGCGATGCCTATGTCGAGGCCTACCTGCCGATTGTCCAGCGCCGCAAGAACACCCCCTTCACCCCGCAGCAGCGCGAGTTCCAGGAATACCGCCGTGGCCGCTACGTGGAATTCAACCTGGTCTATGACCGTGGCACCCTGTTCGGCCTGCAGTCCGGTGGCCGCACCGAGTCGATCCTCATGTCGCTGCCGCCACAAGTGCGCTGGGGCTACGACTGGAAAGCTGCGCCCGGCAGCGAGGAAGCACGCCTGACCGAATACTTCCTGCAGGATCGCGACTGGCTCGGACAGTAAGCCTGTGGATAAACAAGGAATCGTCATGGACCAGTACGTCGTTTTCGGAAACCCCATCGGCCACAGCAAGTCGCCGTTGATCCACCGCCTGTTTGCCGAACAGACCGGCCAGGATCTTGAATACGCCACCTTGCTGGCACCGCTGGACGAGTTCAGTGATTGCGCGCGCGGCTTCTTCAAGCAAGGCAGCGGCGGCAATGTCACCGTGCCGTTCAAGGAAGAGGCCTACCGCCTGTGCGACAGCCTGACTCCGCGAGCCCAACGTGCAGGTGCGGTGAATACGCTGAGCAAGCTGGCCGACGGCACGCTGCTGGGCGACAACACCGACGGCGCTGGCCTGGTGCGCGACCTGACGGTGAACGCCGGGGTCGAACTGGCCGGCAAGCGCATTCTCATCCTTGGGGCTGGCGGTGCCGTGCGCGGGGTGCTGGAGCCGATCCTGGCGCACCAGCCGCAGTCGCTGGTGATTGCCAACCGTACCGTGGAGAAGGCCGAGCAGCTGGCGCGTGAGTTCGATGAACTGGGGCCGGTGGTGGCCAGTGGGTTTGCCTGGTTGCAGGAGCCGGTAGACGTGATCATCAACGCCACCTCGGCAAGCCTGGCCGGTGAGCTGCCGCCGATTGCCGACAGCCTGGTCGAGGCGGGGCGCACGGTGTGCTACGACATGATGTATGGCAAGACGCCGACACCGTTCTGTCAGTGGGCTGAGAAGCTGGGGGCGGCCAAGGTGTTGGATGGCCTGGGAATGCTGGCTGAGCAGGCGGCGGAGGCCTTCTTGATCTGGCGTGGCGTACGGCCGGATACGGCGCCGGTGCTTGCAGAGCTCCGCCGGCAACTCGCTCGGGGTTGATTACTCCCCAAGGTTGCACAAACCCCCTGTGGGAGCGGGGGGAATGTGCCGGGGCGGTAATCAGAGCTTGGCTTTGACGGCCTCCAGTGCATTGCCATCGGCCTTGGTAGTCACCCCCGCCAACCACTCTTCCAGCCGTTCTGGATGCTGCTTCACCCACGCCTTGGCCGCTTCATCGAAGCTGATCTTCTTATCCACAACCTCGGCCATGATGGTGTTTTCCATGTCCAGGGTGAAATTCAGGTTACTCAGCAACTTCGCCGCATTCGGGCAAGCTTGTGGATAACCTTTGCGGGTCAGCGTGTACACCTCGCCCTTGCTGCCGAACCACTTTTCCCCGCCCGTCAGGTAATGCATCTTCAGCTTCACGTTCATCGGATGCGGCGTCCAGCCGAGGAAGGTGATGAACTGCTGCTTTTTCACCGCGCGGTCAACCTGCGCCAGCATCGCCTGCTCGCTGGACTCCACCAGCTTCCACTGACCCAGGTTGAATTCGTTCTTGTCGATGATTTCTTTCAGCGAGAGGTTGGCGGGTGCGCCGGAGCCGATGCCGTAGAGCTTCTTGTCGAAATGATCGGCATGCTTGTGCAAATCGGCAAAATCCTTCACGCCGGCATTCCATACGTAATCCGGCACGGCCAGGGTGAATTCGGTGCCTTCGAGGTTGCGCGACAGTTGCTGCACATCGCCATTGGCGATGAACTTGTCATGGAAGCCCTGCTGCGCCGGCATCCAGTTGCCAAGAAAGGCATCTACACGGCCATCCTTGAGGCCGCCGTAGATGATCGGCACCGCCAGGCTGTCGATCTTTACCTGGTAGCCCAGGCTTTCCAGCAACAGCCGGGCGATGGCGTTGGTCGAGGCGATGTCGCTCCAGCCGGGGTCGGCCATCCTCACGGTGCTGCATTGTGCGTCGCTGTCGGCGGCGTGGGCCATGGCGGTGGCCAGGCCCAACGGCAGAGCCAGGGCGAATACGACGGTGGAGAACTTGTGCATGTCGGACTCTCTTCTCAATCCAGGGGTGCGGGCTGTGGATAACGTGCCTTGCGCTCGAGGTCGTCGAGATCGATATGGTTGCGCATGTACTGTTGGCTGGCGTCCACCCAGGGTTGGTGGTCCCAGCTGTTCAGCTTGCCGATGGCCAGCGCCTCGGCCACCAGGCGACGGCGGCGTTGGCTGGCCAGCACTTGCTGGCGCAGGCCGGGGATATCCCAGCGCTGGCGTGCTTCATCGACAAATGCCTGCAGCAGCGCCTGGTGGTCCGGGCTGCCGGTGAGGTTCTCCCGCTCGTGCGGGTCGCGGCTCAGGTCATAGAGTAGGCAGGGGTCATCTTCGCTGTACACGAATTTGTGCGGCCCACGGCGGATCATCATCAGTGGGCCGACGGTGCCTTCGGCCATGTACTCGCCGATCACCTCATCGTGGCCGCCCTGCCCTTGCAGGTGGCCGAGCAACGAACGGCCATCCAGTTCAAGGCGGTTATCCACAGCGCCACCGGCCAGTTCCACCAGGGTTGGCAGCAGGTCGCAGGTCGATACCGAGGCTGCGACCCGGCGCGGTGCAAAGCGTTTGGGGGCGTGAACCAGTAGCGGGACACGCGCCGACATCTCGAACCAGTGCATCTTGTACCAGAGCCCACGCTCGCCGAGCATGTCACCATGGTCGCCGGAGAACACGATCAGGGTGTTGTCGCTCAGGTTGCACTCCTCCAAGGTCTGCAAGAGCTGGCCGATGTTGTCATCGATGTAGCTGCAGGCGCCGAAGTAGGCGCGGCGGGCGTCGCGGATCTTGTCCACAGGCAGCGGCTTGTTCCACAGGTCGTAGACCTTGAGCAGGCGTTGCGAATGCGGGTCGAGTTCGGTCTGGCTGAATTCGGCGCGGGGCATCGGGATATCCACAGCCTCGTAGCGATCCCAGTAGCGCTTGGGGATGGTGTACGGGTCGTGCGGATGGGTCATGGACACGGTGAGGCAGAACGGCCGGCCATCGTTTTCGCGCACATGATCGTATAGGTACTGGCGCGCCTTGAAGACGACTTCCTCGTCGAAATCCAGCTGGTTGGTACGCACGCAGGGCCCGGCTTGCAGCACCGAGGACATGTTGTGGTACCAGCTCGGGCGCACGTCTGGCTCATCCCAGTTCACCGCCCAGCCATAATCGGCGGGGTAAATGTCGCTGGTCAGGCGCTCCTCGTAGCCGTGCAGCTGGTCCGGACCACAGAAGTGCATCTTGCCCGACAATGCGGTGCGATAGCCCAGGCGGCGCAGGTAGTGTGCATAAGTCGGCACGTCGGCAGGGAAATCGGCCGCGTTGTCGTAGGCTCCAATGCGACTCGGCAGCTGGCCGCTGACCAGGGTGAAGCGTGACGGTGCACAGAGTGGGCTGTTGCAGTAGGCAGCGTCGAACACCACTGCCTGCTCGGCGAGGCGCTTGAGGTGGGGCATCTGGATCGGCGAGGGGCCGTAGATCGGCAGCAAGGGCGCGGCCATCTGGTCGGCCATGATGAACAGGATATTCGGGCGCGTCATGGTAGCTTCCATCGTTCAGGGTTATGCGAACCGCTTGCCTACCAAGATGCGACTGTGGATAACATGGGTAAAGCCCATGGCGGGCAATGTCTGGGATTAGCTGAACTTATGTTTGAGCACCTTGCCGAGTTGTCGCTGGATACCTTGCGCGTGTTCGAGGCTGCGGCGCGCTTGCGTGGCTTTACCGCAGCGGCGCTGGAACTGGGCACTACGCAGCCGGCGGTGAGCCAGCAGGTGAAGCGCCTGGAGGCACAGCTGGGCACACGGTTGTTCGACCGGATATACCGCGGTATTGAGCTGACCGAAGCGGGCCAGTTGCTTTTCGAGCAGGTGCATCTGGGCCTGCAGGCGATGGATGACGGCATTGCCCAGGCCAGCGGGCGCGGCCAGCGTGAGGTGTTGCAAGTGGCCACCGACTTTGCGTTCGCGGCGTTCTGGCTGATGCCCCGGCTGCAGCGCTTTCATGAAGCTTATCCACAGGTCGACGTGAGTTTGGTGACCGGTGAGCGCAGCCAGGGAATGCTGCGCCCGGATATCGATGTGGCGGTGCTGTTTGGTGATGGGCGTTTCCATCAAGGCGAGAGCCGCTGGTTGTTCGATGAAGAAGTTTTCCCGGTCTGCAGCCCTCGGCTGATCCATGGCAAACCCTTGTCGGCCGTGGCTTTGCAACGATTGCCGCTGCTCCATTTGCGCGGTGAGCAGGCCAGCCGCTGGTTTGACTGGGCGGGGGTGTTTCGTGGCTTTGGCGTGGCCAGCCCAGCACCGCCGGGGCAGTTGCGGTTCGATAACTACACCTTGCTGATCCAGGCGGCGATTGCCGGGCAAGGCGTGGCGATTGGCTGGCGGCACCTGGTGGATGGGCTGGTGGAGCAAGGGTTGCTATGCCGGCCGTTGGCGGGAAGTTTGCGCTCGACGCGGGGCTATTACGCGGTGCTGCCGCCGCGTAAACGGCGTGGGGCGTTGATCGAGCGGTTTGTTGATTGGCTGGAGCAGGAGCGAGGCCAATAGCGGCGCGTTCGGCGTATAGTCTTGCGGACTGTCAGGATTCAGGAGTTATCGTGCAGCGGATCAAGGGCTACCACGCCCACGTTTATTACGACGCCTCGACCATCGAGCAGGCCCGTGAACTCTGCGAGGAGGCAGCGCGGCTGTTTCCCGTGACCATGGGGCGCATGCACCAGAAACCGGTCGGCCCGCACCCGGACTGGAGCTGCCAGCTGGCTTTCGAGCCGGAGTTCGTGGGGGTGATATTGCCTTGGCTGGCGCTGTATCGGAAGGGCCTGGTGGTGTTTCTGCATCCGCTGACCGGGGATGAACTGGCGGATCACCGGGATCATGCGATCTGGATGGGCGCTGTGCGGCCGCTGGATCTGTCGATCTTCGGGGGCTAGGACACTATCGCCTTTAACGGCCTGCTTAGCGGGTGAACCCGCGAAGCAGGCGACGCGGTTCAGCGACGGGCGCAGCGCACGCCTTCAGCCAGTGCCGAGCACAGGCTCAATACATCGTTCACTGCCTGAGCTGGCGCTTTGGCCTGGGCAATCTTGTCGACCAGCGCCGAACCTACCACCACACCATCGGCCAGGCGTGCGATCGCAGCGGCCTGCTCCGGTGTACGAATACCGAAACCAACGCTGATCGGCAGGTCGGTATGCCGACGCAGGCGGGCAATCGCCTCGGTCACGTGTTCGGTAGTCGCGGAACCGGCACCGGTCACACCCGCCACCGACACGTAGTAGACAAACCCGGAGCTGCGCTCCAGCACGCGTGGCAGGCGTGCATCGTCGGTGGTCGGGGTGGTCAGGCGGATGAAGTCGATGCCTGCGGCCTGGGCCGGGGTGGCCAGTTCGGCGTCGTGCTCAGGTGGCAGGTCGACGATGATCAGGCCATCTACCCCGGCTTCCTTGGCTTCGGCGACGAACCTGGCCACACCGAAGCGGTGGATCGGGTTGTAGTAACCCATCAGCACGATCGGCGTAGTGTGGTTATCCACACGGAATTCGCGAACCATCTGCAGGGTCTTGGCCAGGGTCTGGCCGGCTTCCAGGGCCCGCAGGGTAGCGAGCTGGATGGCCACGCCATCGGCCATCGGGTCGGTGAAAGGCATGCCCAGTTCGATCACATCGGCACCCGCTGCCGGCAGGCCCTTGAGGATCTGCAGCGAAGCCTCATAACCTGGGTCGCCAGCCGTGACGAAGGTGACCAGCGCGGAGCGGCCTTCGGCCTTCAGCTCGGCGAAGCGTTGTTCAAGACGGCTCATGCCTGTTTCTCCTGGGCTGCCATGTGGTTCATCACGGTTTGCATGTCTTTGTCGCCGCGGCCGGACAGGCAGATCACCATCAGGTGATCCTTGGGCAGTTTCGGTGCGCGCTTGATCGCTTCGGCCAGGGCATGGGAGCTTTCCAGTGCCGGAATGATGCCTTCCAGGCGGCAGGTGGCATGGAACGCATCCAGTGCTTCGTCGTCGGTGATGCTGACGTACTCGACGCGCTTCACTTCGTGCAGGTAGGCGTGCTCAGGGCCGATGCCCGGGTAGTCGAGGCCGGCGGAAATCGAGTGGGCGTCGGTGATCTGGCCGTCCTCGTCCTGCAGCAGGTAGGTGCGGTTGCCGTGCAGCACACCCGGTACGCCGCCGTTCAGGCTGGCAGCGTGCTTGTCGGTGTGCACGCCGTGGCCGCCGGCTTCGACGCCGATGATCTGCACGCTCGGTTCTTCGAGGAATTCATGGAACAGGCCCATGGCGTTGGAGCCACCGCCGACGCAGGCGATCAGGCTGTCTGGCAGGCGGCCTTCCTTCTCTTGCAGCTGGGCGCGGGTTTCCTTGCCGATGATCGACTGGAAGTCGCGGACCATCGCCGGGTACGGGTGCGGGCCGGCCACGGTGCCGATCAGGTAGAAGGTGTCGTCGACGTTGGTGACCCAGTCGCGCAGGGCCTCGTTCATGGCGTCTTTCAGGGTGCCGGTGCCGGCAGTCACCGGGACGATCTCGGCGCCCAGCAGCTTCATGCGGAACACGTTGGCCTGCTGGCGCTCGATGTCGGTGGCGCCCATGTAGATCACGCAAGGCAGGCCGAAGCGCGCCGCCACGGTGGCGGTGGCCACGCCGTGCATGCCAGCGCCGGTTTCGGCGATCAGGCGCTTCTTGCCCATGCGCTTGGCCAGCAACACCTGGCCAATGCAGTTGTTCACCTTGTGCGCGCCGGTGTGGTTGAGTTCTTCACGCTTGAAGAAGATCTTCGCGCCACCACAGTGCTCGGTCAGGCGTTCGGCGAAATACAGCGGGTTCGGTCGGCCGATGTAGTCGCGTTGGAAGTAGGCCAGTTCCTCGAGGAACTTCGGGTCGGCCTTGGCCGCTTCGTATTCACGGGCCAGGTCGAGCACCAGCGGCATCAGCGTTTCAGCCACGTAGCGGCCACCGAACGAGCCGAACAGGCCGTTGGCATCCGGGCCGGGGCGGTATTGGGACTGGGTCATGGGGCGCTCCAGGGCGTGATCAATGAGTGATGGGCTTTACTGTAACCACGGCAAGCCCGGCTGAAAACCGATAAGATTGCGCAAACTTGTCAAAAAAACTCACAGGTAAAATGGCCCACGACCTCCCTCCCCTCAACGCCCTGCGCGCCTTTGAGGCCACTGCCAGGCTCAACAGCGTCAGCCAGGCGGCCGAGGCGCTGCACGTTACCCATGGCGCTGTCAGCCGGCAGATCAAGGTGCTTGAAGAGCACCTCGGCGTGGCTCTGTTCGTCAAGGACGGGCGTGGCATCAAACTCACAGATGCCGGCATCCGCCTGCGCGATGCCAGCGGCGAGGCATTCGACCGCTTGCGCAGCGTATGCGCCGAGTTGAGCCGGGATGTGAGCGAGGCACCGTTCGTGCTGGGCTGTTCCGGCAGCCTGCTGGCGCGCTGGTTCATCCCCCGCCTGGGGCGGTTGAAGGCTGACCTGCCCGAGCTGCGCCTGCATCTGTCGGCGGGTGAAGGTGACCTCGATCCGCGCCGCCCTGGGCTGGATGCGTTGCTGGTATACGCCGAACCGCCATGGCCAGCGGACATGCAGGTCCACGTGCTGGCACAGGAGCGTATCGGCCCGGTGCTGAGCCCGCACTTCGCCGGCTTCGACCGCTTGCAAGCGGCACCCGCCAAAGCCTTGCTGGACGAAGCCCTGCTGCACACCACCTCGCGCCCGCAGGCCTGGCCCACCTGGGCTGCTGAGCAGGGCATCGAGGTTGGGGCTTTGAAGTATGGTCAGGCGTTCGAACACCTGTATTACTTGCTGGAAGCGGCAGTTGCCGGCCTAGGGGTGGCGATCGCCCCACAGCCCCTGGTTGCCGACGATCTGCGAGCGGGGCGTTTGAGCGCACCGTGGGGCTTTTCGCCGACGCCGGCCGCGTTGGCGTTGTGGGTGCCTCGGCGCGCCGCGGACGGGCGCGCCGAGCAACTGGCGCAGTGGCTACGTGCCGAGCTGGCCAGGCAGAGCGCTTAGTTGCGCTTGCACAGCAGGTACGCTGCCAACAGGCCAAGTGCACCGATGGCAACGCCTGCGGTGGTGTACGGGTGCTCCTGGGCGTAGTCGCGGGTGGCGATTCCGGTCTGGCGGGTGCGCTCCTTCACTTCCTCATAGGCATCGCTGATCAGGCTGCGCGAATGACGCAGCGCGCTTTCGGCATTGCTGCGCATCGCCTTCACTGACTTCTGGGTTTCCTCGGACGCATCGTGCTTCAGGTTCTCCAGGCTTTTCAGGAGGCTTTCAATCTCTGCTTCCATGCTCTCCAGGGACGTTTTACGCAGCGAGTTGCGGGGCATGTTGACTCTCCTTTGCAGTATGGACTGTAAGGATTGCGACTCCTGAGCGGCTGGAAAGTGCGATCGAACTTTACCGAACGGCAGCGGCTCGCAGGTAAACCGGGCTTGCGCTGCTAGGCTCATTATCACTGTCACTCAGGAGAGCGTTCATGACCGATCATCACACTTACAAGAAGATCGAGCTGGTGGGTTCGTCGCCCACCAGCATCGAAGAAGCGATCAACAATGCATTGGCCGAAGCTGGCAAGAGCATCAAGCACCTGGAATGGTTCGAAGTGGTCGATACCCGTGGCCACATCCGCGACAACAAGGCGGCGCACTTCCAGGTCACGCTGAAGGTTGGCTTCCGCATCGCCAACAGCTGAAACATTCCTGGGCTGGAACAGCCCGGCGTGATGGCGTTATAACACCGGAGGGCGCCTTGGCGGCGCCCTTCTGGTCTTTCTCATCTGTACAAGGAATGCGATCGATGAAGAAACTGATGCTGGCGGTGGGTTTGATGGTACTGGCAGGTGGGGCAATGGCCGCTGGCAAACCCTGTGAAGAACTCAAGGCCGAGATCGCCTCGAAGCTCGATGCCAAGGGTGTGAAGGGTTACAAGCTGGAGATCGTAAACAAGGGCGAGCCGGCTGGCAAGGTGGTTGGCAGCTGTGAAGCGGGTCGCAAGGAAATCGTCTACCGCCGTAGCTGATGCGTTCGATTCTTCGCGGGCACGCCCGCACCCACAGGTGCTGCGCAGGCCTTGATGGCGACGCTATGCCTGTGGGAGCGGGCATGCCCGCGAAGAAGCTCACTCGGACTTGAGGGCCTGCGCCATCAGCTCATAGGACCGAATCCGGTCCGCGTGCTCATACAAATCACAGGTAAAGATCAGCTCATCCGCCCCGGTCTGCTCCAGGAGCACTTCGACCTTGGCCCGCACCTTCTGCGGGCTGCCGATCATCGCCAGGCCCAGGAAACTTGCCACGGCATCGCGCTCATGGGGCAGCCATAGCCCGTCCATGCTCGGTACAGGCGGTTTCTGCATCAGGCTCTGGCCACGGATCAGCGCCAGGATGCGCTGATACACCGAGGTAGCCAGGTATTCGGCCTTTTCGTCGGTTTCCGCCACCACCATCGGAATCCCCAGCATCACATAGGGCTTGTCCAGCGTGGTCGACGGCTTGAAGTGGTCGCGATAGATGCGGATCGCCTCGTGCATGTAGCGCGGCGCGAAATGCGAGGCAAAGGCGTACGGCATGCCGCGCATGCCGGCCAGCTGGGCGCTGAACAGGCTCGAACCGAGCAGCCACAGGGGCACGTCGGTGTCATGGCCGGGCACAGCGATCACCTTCTGATCATCGGTGCGCGGGCCAAGGTAACGCGAGAGCTCCTCGACATCATCCGGGAAGTCATCGGCGCTGCCGGCGCGGTCACGGCGCAGGGCGTAGGCGGTCATCTGGTCGGAACCTGGCGCCCGGCCCAGGCCCAGGTCGATTCGCCCCGGATACAGGCTGGCCAAGGTGCCGAACTGCTCGGCGATCACCAGCGGCGCATGGTTGGGCAGCATGATGCCGCCGGAGCCTACGCGAATGGTCGACGTGCCGCCGGCAAGGTAGCCGATCAGTACCGAGGTGGCCGAGCTGGCGATGCCGTCCATGTTGTGGTGTTCGGCCACCCAGAAGCGGTTGTAGCCGAACCGCTCGACATGCCGGGCCAGGTCCAGCGAGTTGTGCAGCGATTGCGCCGGGCCTTGGTCGGCGCGCACCGGCACCAGGTCGAGGGTGGATATCTTCAGGTCACGCAGCTGCGTCATTGGAGCCTCCGCAAGAGTGGTTGGCCCGGAGGCCTTTCAGACTCTGTATGGGCACATTCGCCGGATTCAATGCTCACAGTGCGATTGCTCTGAACTTGATGTAGGACGCTGGCCTCGAAAACCTAGGTAAATCACCCTATGACCCGGAGGCATCATGAAAAAGACAGCATCGGCGATCTGGCAAGGCGGTCTGAAGGATGGCAAAGGCCTGCTTTCTACCGAAAGCGGCGCACTCAAGCAGAACCCTTATGGTTTCAACACCCGTTTCGAGGGCGCGCCGGGGACCAACCCGGAAGAGCTGATCGGCGCAGCCCATGCCGGTTGCTTCTCGATGGCGCTGTCGATGATGCTCGGCGAGGCAGGGTTCACCGCCGAACGCATCGACACCACCGCCGAAGTCACGTTGGACAAACAACCCGACGGCTTTGCCATCACCGCCGTGCACCTGATCCTCAAGGCCAAGGTGCCGGGTGCCGATGAGGCGCAGTTCCTCGAAATCGCCAACAAGGCCAAGGCGGGTTGCCCGGTGTCGAAAGTGCTCAATGCGAAGATCAGCCTGGACGCTGCATTGGTGGGCTAGGCGGCGCAACGGCGGCGGTTTGCTGTAGTCTAAACAGCGTCGGCAGCGCTGCTGCCCTACCAGGAGCCGTTCCATGATTCGCGTAGCAATCGCCATGCTGGCTTCACTTGTGGCCACTTCTGCATTGGCGGCGGTAAAACCGTGCGAAGAACTCAAGGCGGAGATCGAAGCCAAGATCCAGGCCCAGGGTGTGACGTCCTACACGCTGGAAATCGTGCCCAACAGTGAGGTCAAGGATCAGAACATGATCGTCGGCAGCTGTGATGCCGGGACGAAGAAGATCATTTACCAGAAGAATGATCGATAAATGATTGGGGCCGCGATGCGGCCCCAATGCTTACGGGATGCAGAACACGTCGCTCGGCTCGTTCACCACCACCTTGCGGCTTGCGTCGTAGAGCAGCACCTGCGGGTCCATCACCGGTGCCCGCGCCTCCAGGCGATAACGCTCACCGGCCTTGAAGTCGTCGAAGCGCACCGTCAGGTAGCAGGTCCGCTCCTTGGGGCTGGTCAGCATGCCGCCGGCATAGATTTCATAGTCGAACCGCACCACCAGTTCATGCTTGCCTGGGGTCAGCTGGAAGTAGCGGCCGTCGTCCAGGCGCTGGCCGTCAAGGCGGTCGGCCATGAGTATGCGGCCAGGGGTGACAGTGTAGAGATCGACCCAGGCCTTGGCGGGGTCGACGGGTGGCAAGGGGCTGGCGCAGGCCCCCAGGGCACTGAGAGCGATCAGCATCATGGGCTGGCGCATGGCAAAACTCCCACTCGCGATACACGAGTTACAAGCATAGCGCCGTTTGTGCGTTTCAGGTGCGTTGGCAACCCGCTGGCAGGCCCTGGCCGAGCAGTTTCTGCTGGTGGTCGTACAGCTTGATCCAGGGGCGGAAGCCGATGCTGCCGGCTTGCAGCTGGTAGCGCTGCCCGGCGCTGAAGTCCTTGAAGGTCAGCTTGACCTGGCAATCACGCCACAATGGCGCGTCAACCGGGCCGATGTTGCTCGGCGCGACCGGGAACTGATAGCGCACGGTCAGCTCGTGGCTGCCGGGCGGCACCTCGAAATAGCGAGTGTCAGCCCAGTCGCGCTCGTCCACCTGCTTGGCGTCCAGCGAAGCTTCGTCATAGGGGGTCAGATCGACCCAGGCCAGATTCGGGTCTGGGTCCGGCAGGGTTGAACAGGCAGAAACCAGCAGCAGTGAGCCGGCGACCAACAGTGCACGCATGGCGAAACTCCCCCTCGGCGAGATAGTCTTGGAGCGCATTGGCCATGAGCAGGTTGGATAGCCCCAGATGGATCTCTTTGTTCTTCTCAAGCGCTCAGGCCCTGGGCCACTCGACTGCGTTTTCAGGCGTTTGGTTCCCCTGCTGTGCGCCTTTCTGCTGAACGGTTGCAGCACCGTGGGCTATTACGGCCAACTGGCCGAAGGCCAATTGCAGCTGCTGCGGGCGCGCCAGCCTGTGGACAAAGTGATCGCCGACCCGGCCAGCAGCCCGCAACTGCGCGCCCGTCTCGCCCATGCCGAAGCAGCGCGGGTTTTTGCCAGCGATCAGCTGAAACTGCCTGATAACCGAAGCTATCGGCTCTACGCTGATCTGCACCGCCCTTACGTGGTGTGGAATGTGTTCGCCACTCCTGAGCTGTCGCTGCAGCCGGTGACGCACTGTTTCCCCATTGCCGGCTGCGTCGCTTACCGCGGCTACTACCGCCAGGGTGCGGCCCGTGGTGCGGCGGCGTTGATGCGTCAGCAAGGCCTGGACGTCTACGTGAGCGGTGTCGAAGCCTATTCGACGCTGGGCTGGTTCGATGACCCGATTCTGTCTTCGATGGTCGGCTGGGGGGATGAGCGGCTGGCCACGCTGATCTTCCATGAGTTGGCTCATCAGCGTTTTTACGTGCAGGACGACACCGAATTCAACGAGTCGTTTGCCACCTTCGTCGAGCAGGAGGGCACGCGGCAATGGCGCGCAGCCCGTGGGCTTGCGGTAGTGGGCGAGCATCAGTCGCAGCAGAGCGAACAGTTCACCCGGTTGGTGCTGGCCAGCCGCGAGCGGTTGCAGGCGATTTATGCAGGGCCCTTGGACGATGCGCACAAACGGGCGGCCAAGCAGGCTGAGTTCGAGCGCTTGCGCAGTGAGTACAAGCAGCTGAGGGACAGCCAGTGGAACGGGGACAAGCGCTATGACGCCTGGATCTATGCGCCCTTGAGCAATGCCAAGCTGCTGCCGTTCGGGCTTTATGACCAGTGGGTGCCGGCGTTTGCTGCGCTGTTCCGCGAAGCAGGCGGGGATTGGCGGCGGTTTTACGAGCGGGTCGAGCAGCTTGGACGGTTGCCGGCTGCTGACAGGAAGGCCGCATTGCAGCGGTTGATGTGATCTGTGAAACGTCGGGGCTGCAGAGCAGCCCCCTGGCCCTCAGATGTTGCAGAAGGCGTGATGAAGTTCTGCAACTGTCGCGAAGTGGAAGGCCGGGGCTTCGGCCACCAGCTCTTCCCGGCTACCGAACCCATACCCCACCGCCACTGCCTGCACACCATTGCTGCGCGCACCGATCAGGTCATGTTTACGGTCGCCGATCATCAGCGTCTGTGCCGGATCCAGCCCTTCCTCATTCAGCAGGTGGCGGATCAGCTCGACCTTGTTGGTCCGCGTGCCATCCAGTTCGCTGCCATAGATCACCTTGAAATGGTGATCGAACGCGAAATGCCGGGCAATTTCCCGTGCGAATTCCCAGGGTTTGGAAGTGGCGATATACAGCGTCCGGCCTTGGCCATTCAGGGCTTCGAGCAGCTCAGGCACGCCTTCGAACACCAGGTTCTCGTACAAGCCAGTGACGCGGAAACGCTCCCGGTAGAAGTTCACCGCTTCCCACGCCTTGGCTTCATCGAAGCTGTAGAACTGCATGAAGGCCTGTAGCAGTGGCGGGCCGATGAAGTGTTCCAGGCGGGTCAGGTCAGGCTCGTCGATGCCCAGCTTGGCCAAGGCGTACTGGATCGAGCGGGTGATGCCCAGGCGCGGGTCGGTCAAGGTGCCGTCGAGGTCGAAGAGGATATTCTGCTGGTGCATGTAATGGGTTCCACTTGAATCGTGCGTGGCCGTGTTCGCGGGTTTACCGCGAAGAGGGTCATTCAGGTTGGTCGTAGCCTTCGGCCAGGTGCTGGTCCTTGAGCTTGACGTAGTTGCCGGCACTGTAGGGGAGGAAGGCATGCTCCTGATCGTTCAACGGGCGCACCTGCTTCACCGGGCTGCCCATGTACAGGTAACCGCTGACCAGGCGCTTGCCGGGCGGCACCAGGCTGCCGGCACCGATGATCACCTCGTCTTCGACGATGGCGCCATCCATGATCGTGCTGCCCATGCCGACCAGGATGCGGTTGCCCAGGGTGCAGCCATGCAGCATGACCTTGTGACCAATGGTCACCTCGTCGCCGATGATCAGCGGGAAGCCGTCGGGGTTGAACGGGCCTGCGTGGGTGATGTGCAGCACGCTGCCGTCCTGCACGCTGGTGCGCGCGCCGATGCGGATGCGGTGCATGTCGCCGCGGATCACCGTCAGCGGCCAGACAGAGCTGTCCTCGCCGATCTCGACGTCGCCCAGGACCACCGCCGAACGGTCGACAAACGCCCTGGGTCCCACTTTCGGAGTGTGTTGCTGGAAGCTGCGGATGGCCATGATAGCGTCTCTCATCTGTGCCGATAGGCTGGCTGCCTGCTGCGGTCGGCGTCGATTGTAATTAAGATGGGGCAGTGTTTCTTCTGCCAAGGTATCCAAACCGTGAGTGCGAACAACCCACTTCTGCAGTCCTACGATCTGCCGCCCTTCTCGCAAATCCGTGCCGAACACGTGTTGCCGGCGATCGAAGCGATCCTGGCCGACAACCGTAAAGCCATTGCCGAGATCCTCGAACAGCAGGGCGACAAACCGACCTGGGCCGGCCTGGTGCTGGCCATGGACGAACTGAACGACCGCCTGGCTGCCGCCTGGAGCCCGGTCAGTCACCTCAATGCGGTGTGCAACAGCCAAGAGCTGCGCGAGGCCTACGAGTCCTGCCTGCCAGCGCTGAGCGCCTACTCTACCGAACTGGGCCAGAACCGTGCGCTGTTCGATGCCTATCAGGCACTGGCCAACAGCCCGGAAGCTGCTGGCTTCGACGTGGCGCAGAAGACTATCCTCGACCACGCTCTGCGTGACTTCCGCCTGTCGGGTATCGATCTGCCGGCTGACCAGCAGCAGCGTTATGCCGAGGTGCAGAGCAAGCTGAGCGAGCTGGGCAGCCGCTTCTCCAACCAGCTGCTTGACGCCACCCAGGCCTGGACCAAGCACGTCACCGATGAAGCCGCACTGGCCGGTCTGACTGACTCTGCCAAGGCGCAGATGGCCGCTGCCGCCCAGGCCAAGGGCCTCGACGGCTGGCTGATCACCCTTGAATTCCCCAGCTACTATGCGGTGATGACCTACGCCAGCGACCGCGCCCTGCGTGAAGAGCTGTACGCGGCCTACTGCACCCGTGCCTCGGACCAAGGCCCGAACGCCGGCCAGTTCGACAACGGCCCGGTGATGCAGCAGATCCTCGACCTGCGCCAGGAACTGGCCGGGCTGCTGGGCTACAAGAATTACGCCGAACTGAGCCTGGCGACCAAGATGGCCGAGTCCAGCGACCAGGTGCTGAGCTTCCTGCGCGACCTGGCCAAGCGTTCCAAGCCGTTTGCCGCCCAGGACCTGGAGCAGCTCAAGGCCTACGCCGCCGAGCAGGGCTGCCCTGAACTGGCCAGCTGGGACGCCGGTTATTTCGGCGAGAAGCTGCGCGAGCAGCGTTACAGCGTGTCGCAGGAGACCCTGCGTGCCTACTTCCCGATCGACAAGGTGCTCAGCGGCCTCTTCAGCATCGTCCAGCGCCTGTACGGCATTGAAATCGCTGAACTGAAAGGCTTCGACAGCTGGCACCCGGACGTGCGCCTGTTCGAGATCAAGGAAAACGGCCAGCACGTCGGCCGCTTCTTCTTCGACCTCTATGCCCGCGCCAACAAGCGTGGCGGTGCCTGGATGGACGGCGCCCGTGACCGTCGCCGTACAGCAGGCGGCGAGCTGCAGAGCCCGGTGGCCAACCTGGTGTGCAACTTCACCCCGGCCGCGCCTGGCAAGCCTGCGCTGCTGACCCATGATGAGGTCACCACGCTGTTCCACGAGTTCGGTCACGGCCTGCACCACATGCTGACCCGCATCGAGCATGCCGGTGTGTCCGGCATCAATGGCGTGGCCTGGGACGCGGTCGAGCTGCCAAGCCAGTTCATGGAAAACTGGTGCTGGGAGCCGGAAGGCCTGGCATTGATCTCCAGCCACTACGAAACCGGCGCGGCCCTGCCTCAGGACCTGCTGGACAAGATGCTCGCCGCGAAAAACTTCCAATCGGGCATGATGATGGTGCGCCAGCTGGAGTTCTCGCTGTTCGACTTCGAGCTGCACGCCAGCCACGGTGATGGCCGCAGCGTGCTGCAGGTACTTGAAGGCGTACGCGACGAGGTTTCGGTGATGCGCCCACCGGCCTACAACCGTTTCCCCAATAGCTTCGCGCACATCTTCGCGGGCGGTTACGCGGCGGGCTACTACAGCTACAAGTGGGCTGAAGTGCTGTCGGCCGATGCCTTCTCGCGTTTCGAGGAAGAAGGCGTGCTCAATGCCGAGACCGGCCGCGCGTTCCGTGAAGCGATCCTGGCCCGCGGCGGTTCGCGCGAACCGATGGAGCTGTTCGTGGACTTCCGTGGGCGCGAGCCTTCCATTGATGCATTGCTGCGCCATAGTGGCCTCACCGAGGACGCGGCAGCATGAGCGAGGTAGCCGTGAACAAGACCAAGAAGCGCTTCATCGCCGGGGCTGTGTGCCCGGCGTGCAGCGAGCCCGACAAGCTGATGATGTGGAGCGAAGACGACGTGCCGCATCGCGAGTGCGTGGCTTGCGGCTTCACCGACACCCTCAACGAGCAGGGCCTGTCGGTGCCCAAGGAGCTCGGTACGCGGGTCAACCAGCTGGCGCCCAAGGCTGCGCCGGCCAAGGTCCAGACCGTGCAGTTCTTCCCCAACCCGAAGCTGAAGAAACCGGCTGAGTGAAGCCGTCGTGCTGCCCGGGCCTGGTGCCCGGGCAGGCATGTGCTCGGGGTGTTAGATAGTCAGCCCCCCGCTTTTTTCCTGCATAGCAAACTCGCTTGTTCCTCGAACAGAACAAGGTGATGTGCCATGCAAAACTCCAATCCATTGCTGCAAGGCAGCGGTACACCGGTCGATTATGCGGCGGTGACGCTGGATAACCTGCGCGCTGCATTCGATTTGGCGCTCGATGCCCATCAGCAGGGCATCGAGCGGATCATCGCCGCACAACAAACATTGCCGACCTGGGACGATCTGGTGCTGGCGGTGGATGCATTGGATGCGCAACTGCAGGCTGTGCTGTTCGCTGCCTCCCCGCTTACCTTCAAAGGTGACACCTGGGCTGGGCTGCTGGGTGAGCTGTATGGCAAGCTGATACTTCGCTATGAACAGAAACTGTCGAACAAGGCGCTGCGGGCTTGCTACGTGAAGTTGGCGCAGAGCCCCCAGGGCCAGAACCTGGATGCGCATGAACGCGCAGTCATCCAGTGGTACATCAGGCAATTCACGCTCAAGGGCGCCTTGCTCGATGAGGCCGAGTTGCAAGTGCTGGCGGCTGCGCAAGCCAGGATCCAGGATCTGGAAGCTCGTTATCGGGCCAACATCGCCCGGGACGGCGTCCATGTGTCGGATGAGCAACTGCTGGGTGGGTTCAGCCCGCGCATGCGCGAAGAACTGCGCGCCAACGCCGAAGCTTCCGGTATGCCAGGCTGGCTGATCCCGGCGGACGACCACTGGACCCGTGACGTAATGGCCGTGGCCAGCAATCGGGAACTGCGTGAGGCCGTTTATCGCCGATATCACACGCGTGGAGTCAGCGCGGACGATTCGCAGGACAACGGGAAAATCCTTGCAGAGCTGGCAACCGTTCGCGCAGAGAAAGCGAAATTGCTGGGCTTTTCCGATCACGCATCGCTGAGCCTGCGCGAGAAAAGTGCCGGCAGCCTTGATCAGGTACAAAGGTTCCTGCAGACCTTGGCCGGCAACATCAAACCCGCCATGGGCCAGTTGCGCCAGCTGCTGGATGCTCGCGCCGAGGGTCTCGGGATCGACCAGGTGCGGCCCTGGGATCGGCTGTATTTACACAGGGCTGGCGACACCGCGCAGGCGTCGCTGCCAATGGCAACGTTTCGCGAGTATTTCCCGCTGGCCAATGTGGTCGCCAGCCTGGCACACATGGCGCAGCAGGTGTTTGGCTTGACGCTCAAGGCTGGTAACGACGCCAGCCCGATCGCGACCTGGCACGAGAGCGTGATGGCTTTTGAAGTCTGGCAAGACCATGCCTACCTTGGGCTGCTGTATCTGGATGCCGTTCAGTACCCTGGTAAACAGGCCGATCTGGTCGAGACCCGCTATGTGCGCAATCGCCGGGTCGATGCCGAAGGTGTCTATCAGGCGGCGGTGGTGATGGTGTTTACCGATGTGCCTGCTGGTCTCGGCCAAGAGTCGCCACTGCTCGACCACCTCGCACTGCGCAAGATCCATCACGAATTCGGGCACGCCTTGCACCATCTGCTGGTGCGTACCACGACCCACGTCGGCTCTGCGGTGAGCCTGTTGGGCACCGATGGTGTGGAACTGTACGGCAAGCTGCTGGAACGTTGGGCGTGGGAGCCGGATTATCTGGTCGATATCTCGTCACACAAGGATTCCGGCGAGAAACTGGGCCTGGAAGAAACCAGGACGCTGCTGGCTGCATTGCAACGAGAAGAGGTCGAAGGCGCCGCGCAGAATCTGCTGATGGCGTTGTTCGACCTGGACCTGCATGCCTCTCCGGATGACGGCAAGAGCCTGCAGCAGAGGCTGGATGCTGCCCGGGAGCTTTGTGGCTACTGGCCTCTGGAGGATTTCGAGCGCCCGGCGCATGCATTCGATTACCTGGTTAACCACTACGATGCCGGCTACTACGCGTACGTGTGGTCCGATGTGCATGCTTTCGATCTGTTCTCGCGGTTCAGGGCAAACGGCTTGCTGGACCGTGCAACGGGGCGGGCGCTGCAAGAAGAATTACTCGCCCATGGCTCGGCGCGTCCATTGTTGACAGGCATTGAAGCGTTTCTCGGGCGAGCGGTAGACCTCGGGCCCTACCTGCACTGGCATGGTTTGGCCTGAGGAGGATGCGCTGACCGGAGGTGCTGGAAAGATCGTTGCGCACCCGATACTGTATATGAATACAGTATCGGGGTAGGCCATGATTCCTCCAGCACCGCAAAAGGGCCGTGGCACGGCGCACAATCCGCACAACCGCTTCGCGCCGAGCCATTCGGTGGCCGAGGATGACGGTTGGTATCAAGAAGTTCCGCAGACACAGGGTACCGAGGTGCGGATTGAAACAGCAAAGTCGGTCATCAGCCGCAATACCTCACCGGACCTGCCCTTCGACCGTTCCATCAATCCTTACCGAGGTTGCGAGCATGGCTGCATCTACTGCTATGCCCGCCCTTCGCATGCCTACTGGGATCTCTCCCCGGGCCTGGATTTCGAGACCAAGCTGATAGCCAAGACCAATGCCGCCGAGGTGCTTGCACAGCAGTTGAGCAAACCGGGCTACGTCTGTGCGCCGATCAACCTCGGCTCCAACACCGACCCCTATCAGCCCATCGAGCGTGAGCAACAGCTGACACGAAAGGTGCTGGAAGTGCTGTTGCGTTTTCGCCATCCGGTGACCATCGTCACCAAGGGCGCGCTGGTTTTGCGCGACCTCGACCTGCTGGCCGAGATGGCCAGTCAGCGCCTGGCACGGGTGATGATCAGCCTCACCACCCTGGACGATGATCTCAAGCGGGTGCTCGAGCCGCGCGCGGCCTCACCCAAGGCGAGGTTGCGGGCCATTCGCGTCTTGCGCGAAGCCGGCGTGCCGGTAGGCGTCTTGTGTTCGCCGATGATTCCGATGATCAACGACAGCGAACTGGAGCAGCTGCTGGAGGCCGCCAAGGAGGCGGGTGCACAGAGCGCCGCCTACATGATGCTGCGCTTGCCGCTGGAAGTGGCGCCATTGTTCGAACAGTGGTTGCAGGACCATTACCCGCAACGGGCAGCCCATGTGCTGAGCCTGATACGCCAGAGCCGAGGTGGCGAGTTGTATGACAGCCGCTTTGGTGCGCGGATGCGTGGCGAAGGGGTCTTTGCCGAATTGCTCGCACAACGTTTTGCCAAGGCGATGAAGCGCCTGGACTTTGCCGGGCGCGAGGCACAGGCCCTTGACTGCTCGGCCTTCTGCCCGCCGGGCGGGCAAATGGCGCTGTTCTGATGAACGGGGCCATCCCCAGCTCAACTAATCCGAGATGATAATTGTGCTAATGGCTCTTGGCAGTTGATGCTTTTTTGCTATTATTCAGGTCCCGCCTTTTCGATCTGGAACACCCGTTCTAGAGCCTCCGAATTAAGTTTCAGTTAAGTTTTCCTCGCTAGCGTAGGAGTCCAGTCAACGAAGACTGTGATTTATCGCCCGTGCGTGTCATCTAAATCTGCGCATAGCCAGAATCTTTCACCGGTAAAATGGATTTACCTACACACCGTCAAGAGGATGAATCATGCCCGTAAAGGACCCATCCAAGGTCGTTCCGCCAGCTCCAGCGGAGAGCGCCGATGCCGCCCTGAAGCACATCGTCGACGGCTTCCTGCGCTTTCACCATGACGTCTTCCCTGAGCAGCAGGAGCTGTTCAAGAAGCTCGCCACCGCGCAAACCCCGCGCGCCATGTTCATCACCTGTGCCGACTCGCGTATCGTTCCCGAGCTGATTACCCAGAGCTCGCCGGGCGACCTGTTCGTGACCCGTAACGTCGGTAACGTAGTGCCGCCTTACGGCCAGATGAACGGCGGCGTTTCCAGCGCCATCGAGTACGCGGTGCTGGCGCTGAAGGTGCACCACATCATCGTCTGCGGCCACTCCGACTGCGGTGCCATGCGTGCCGTGCTGAACCCGCAATCGCTGACCAAGATGCCGACCGTTTCCGCCTGGTTGCGTCATGCCGAAGTGGCTCGCACCGTGGTCGAGAACAATTGCTCCTGCGGCAGCGAGCACGAAACCATGCAGGTGCTGACCAAGGAAAACGTCATCGCCCAGCTGCATCACCTGCGCACCCACCCCTCGGTGGCTTCGCGCCTGGCGGCGGGTGAGTTGTTCATCCATGGCTGGGTCTATGACATCGAGACCAGCAAGATCGAGGCCTACGATGCCGCCAGTGACAGCTTCATGCCACTGACCGCAGGCGAGCCCGTGCCCTGCGCCACTCCGAGAGGCCGCTACTAAGCGACCCGTCCACAGCTGAACCTTGAATAGCCGGCTGCACCCAACGCGGGTGCGGCGCGGCCTTCGGCTGCCTTGAAAATGCCCTGACTACCCTGCCGGCGATCCCCGCTGGCGGCTCGCGCCTGCGCGCTCGTCAGGGGCCACATGTGCCCACGGCCAGGGGAATGGCCGTGCGTCAGAGAAAGGAGAAACACGGTGAACATTACACAGTTGAAAGCGGCCCTGCCGCGTGAGTTGCTGGCATCGGTGGTGGTCTTCCTGGTCGCCCTGCCGTTGTGCATGGGCATTGCGATCGCCTCGGGCATGCCGCCGGCCAAGGGGCTGATCACCGGTATCATCGGCGGCGTTGTGGTCGGCTTCCTGGCGGGTTCGCCGCTGCAAGTCAGCGGCCCGGCAGCCGGCCTGGCGGTGCTGGTGTTCGAGCTGGTGCGTCAACATGGCATGGCGATGCTCGGGCCTATCCTGCTACTCGCGGGGATTCTGCAATTGCTGGCTGGGCGATTGCGCCTGGGGTGCTGGTTCCGTGTCACGGCGCCCGCCGTGGTGTACGGCATGCTCGCCGGTATTGGAGTACTGATCGTATTGTCGCAGGTGCATGTGATGTTCGACACGGCGCCACAGCCGTCGGGCCTGCAGAATCTCCTGGAGTTCCCATCCACCGTGGCTGCGGCCCTGCCCAAGGAAAGCGCCGGCTCCGGCTGGATGGCTGGCGCGCTGGGGTTGGGCACGATTGCCATCATGTGGGGATGGGAGCGCCTGCGACCGCAGAAGTTGCGCTTCGTGCCGGGTGCCTTGCTGGGCGTGACGGCGATGACCGCGATTGCCATGTGGCTGGCGCTGCCGGTGAATCGGGTGCAAGTACCGGCAGACCTGTCCGAAGCCATCGACTGGATACGTCCGGACGACCTGCTGAAGCTTGCTGATCCGACTTTGCTGGTGGCGGCATTCGCCTTGGCCTTCATCGCCAGTGCCGAGACGCTGCTGTCGGCAGCCGCTGTAGACCGCATGCACAGCGGCCAACGCTCGGACTTCGACCGTGAACTGTCGGCGCAGGGTATCGGCAACATGCTCTGTGGTGTACTCGGCGCCCTGCCGATGACCGGCGTGATCGTGCGCAGTTCGGCCAACGTCCAGGCAGGCGCGCAAACCCGTGCCTCGGCGATCCTGCATGGCCTGTGGTTGCTGGCGTTCGTGGTGGTGCTGAGCAGCGTGCTGCAGCAGATTCCGGTGGCGAGCCTGGCGGGTGTGCTGGTGTACACCGGCATCAAACTGGTCGATTTCAAGGCGCTGCGAGGCCTGAGCCGCTATGGTCGGATGCCGATGTTCACCTACGTGGCGACTGCCATGGCGATCATCTTCACCGACCTGTTGACGGGGGTACTGCTGGGCTTCGCCCTGACATTGCTGAAGCTGGCGTTCAAGGCCGCGCGCCTGAAAATCTCCCTCGTCCAGCTCGAGCCCTGCGGCCATATGGAGTTGCGCCTGAGCGGGTCGGCTACGTTCCTCAAGGTACCGGCACTGACCCAGGTACTTGATAGCGTGCCTGCCGGCACCACCCTGCATGTTCCGCTGGCCAACCTGACCTACATCGACCATTCGTGCCTGGAACTGCTGGAGGATTGGAGCAAGACCAGCGGCTCTACCCTGCGTATCGAGCAGCGAGGCCTCAAGCGCAGGGTGGAGGGCCGTTTGCGCAGCGTTGCTGGCACCTGAGGTCAGCGCTTGACCTCGATCATCTCCGGCGCACCCGGCCATGTTCCTGTCAGGTTCACGGTGCGGGTGCCGCCCAGCCACTCGCTGACGGGCGTGTTCCACGTCATCGACTTGCGGGTATTGGAGCCGATGTTGATGAATTCCGCCGTCAATACCATCTGGGTGGCGGTCAGGGGAATTTCCCCGAAGCTGGTCGAGCTTCCGCCGATTACCGTCCTGGACTCTTCGATCGGGCCTTCGGGGGTCTGGTAGGACAGTGTGACCTTGGTGGTGTAGGTGGTAAAGGATGACGCCTTGCTATCCACCAGCAGGTTCAGCACACCGACCTTGCCGACCCAGCTGGGTATCAATACTCGGCTGCCTGCGAACGAGGCAAAGGTATAGGCGACAGGCAGTGGTTCGGTTGCCACCTCACCGCTTTTTGCCGGCAAGGTATGCATCTCGACTTCACTGGAGTTGCTGGTGAACACATAGCTCGCCTTGCCACTGCCGTTGATGCCGTCTTCACCCAGCAGGCGGTTGAGCCCGCTTGCGCTACCGGAGACGGTGAAGCTGGCTTTGCCCTTCTTTGCCACCGCATTCAGGCCACTGCTGGCGTAGATGACCGAGGTCACCACGCCGAAACCTTCGGAGATGCCAGTGCTGGTCGCCATGTTCAACTTGCGCGCCTGGCCGAGCAGCCAATCGTACTGATCGGCAAGGATGGCAAGGTTGCTGATGGCGTGCTCGCCGCTGATCGCGAACTCCGAGGTAATGGAATTCTCCTTGTCGAACGTCCATTCAAGCGCGGCCTCGGGTTTGACTTCGGCACCTGTGTTCGGGTCCAAGATCATCCCGCTGACATCGGCGTTGATGCGGTTGCACGTCACGCCAGACGATTTGAAATCCCACTTGCGGCTTTGCTGACTCTTGCTGATCTCGACGCCGGGGAGGCAATCGACGGCCAGCTTGAAATCGCCGGTGTCGGCGTCGATGATGCCGACCGCGCCTGGCTTGATGGACGCATTGAGGCCCCAGTTGCCCCATATCGTTGGATAGGTTCCTCGCAGCAGGTCCGTAAAAATCCTGTTTCTTCTGATCGTCATTGTCATCACCTAAATGGAAGAGGGCCGCCCTGAGGCGGCCCGATGACAGTAATGATCGAAGGCGGCGCGCAGCAGCGGGAGCGTTTTCCTCGCCCGCGCTGCAGGTCAGGCGCTGGCCTGACCGAACTCCACGTTCAGCTGGCGCGACAGGCACGGCCAGCGCTTCCACGCCTCACCGGTCTGCGGGCTGCTGAGGGTTTCGCGGTAGGCTTCCACCGACTCTGCGGCAAAGCTCTCGTCGTCGAGCATCTCGTCCACCGAATGGTGCACCACCTCATCCAGCTGGTTGGCGAAGGTTTCGCCGATCAGCTGGTGGGCGATCAGGTTGGCCACCGTGGTATCGACGGGGATCAGCGGTTGCTGGAAGTGGCGGATATACAGGTCGTTGACCTCCTCCACCAGGCGGTGTGCCAGATAGGCCTCATCCAGCAGACAGTCGAGGCCTACGTGCCCTTGCATCACGTTCGGTGGCTGCAGGAAATAGGCTTCTGCAATTTTCAGTACAGGTTTGATCTGCGATTCGATCCCGGCTTCGCGCGCCACAGTGTGGGCGGCCTCCAGCAGCTCCGGGACCTGATCGATATAAGCGCTGACGAAGCGCGCCAAAGTACCCTGGGCGTCCTGCTCAGGCAGTTGGATCGAGGGGTGCAGGTGAGGCAGTTGCAGCTCGAGACGCTCTTTCAGTTGGCCGGTGCGGCGTTCGTGATCGTGGGCTTGGCTAATCTGCTCGCGTACAGCAGCGATGTTCATGACAACTCCAGGGACAAGACGTTTCAAACGGAAGACACTAAGTTAGCTCGGTATACAGAATACCTAAGACGCATTTGTTATAAATTCCGCAAACGTGTGCGCAGTTCGGCATATGCGGTCGCCACTATTTTGCCATGGCCGCTCAAGCTCGGGCTTTTGCTCGCGTTTCAGCGTTTCTTGAGGTTGATTTCACCCGCGTCGTTGCGTGCCATTGGTCGCTGTCTATACTCCGGTTGAACGTGATTCGTTGATGAGGCCCGACTGCTTTTTGCAGGGGCTCGGTCGTCGAAGCCAGGCAGTCTTGACCGCCGTTCCCTCTTGCCGCAGGCCATGCCTCCGGGACTACAAGAACGAGAAGGGGAACCCGCAATGATGCGACATCCACCTGTCTGGATGGGCCTGCTGTTGTGGTCGGTTCTTGGTCAGGCCAACGCCGCCT
Organism: Pseudomonas vlassakiae; assembly: GCF_014269035.2. Classification (GTDB taxonomy): domain Bacteria; phylum Pseudomonadota; class Gammaproteobacteria; order Pseudomonadales; family Pseudomonadaceae; genus Aquipseudomonas; species Aquipseudomonas vlassakiae. The sequence goes on along the minus strand of NZ_JABWRP020000003.1, from coordinate 62,338 downwards.
GGACCGTGAACATGCACCCGGGGGCGACGGAAGTCTCCAACGCCGTGTTCGACCTGCACATGACGATCTTCTGGATCTGCGTGATCATCGGCGTCGTGGTTTTCGGCGCGATGTTCTGGTCGATGGTCATCCACCGCCGCTCCACCGGCCAGCAGCCAGCTCATTTCCACGAGCACACCTGGGTAGAAATCCTCTGGACCATCGTCCCCTTCCTGATTCTGGTAGCCATGGCCATTCCGGCCACCAAGACCCTGATCGACATTTACGACGCCAGCGAATCGGACATCGATATCCAGGTCACCGGCTACCAGTGGAAGTGGCACTACAAATACCTGGGCCAGGACGTGGAGTTCTTCAGCAACCTGGCCACGCCGGCTGATCAGATCCACAACACGGCACCCAAGGACGAGCACTACCTGCTCGAAGTCGACCAGCCGCTGGTACTGCCGGTGGGGGCCAAGGTGCGCTTCCTGGTGACCGCCGCCGACGTCATCCACTCCTGGTGGGTGCCGGCCTTCGCGGTCAAGCGCGACGCCATCCCTGGCTTCGTCAACGAAGCCTGGACCCGTATCGAAAAGCCCGGCATCTACCGTGGCCAGTGCACCGAGCTGTGCGGCAAGGACCACGGCTTCATGCCGGTGGTGGTCGAAGTCAAGACCAAGGCTGACTACGACACCTGGCTCGGCGAGCGCAAGGCCGAGGCGGCCAAGCTCAAGGAGCTGACCAGCAAGGACTGGACCCTCGAAGAACTGGTCGAGCGTGGCGACAAGGTCTACCACACTACCTGCGTGGCCTGTCACCAGGCCGAGGGCCAGGGCCTGCCACCGATGTTCCCGGCGCTCAAGGGATCGAAAGTGGCCACCGGGCCGAAGGAAGACCATCTGGGCGTGGTGTTCCATGGCCGCCCCGGCACCGCAATGGCCGCGTTCGGCAAGCAGCTCTCGGAAGTCGACATCGCCGCCGTGGTCACCTACGAGCGTAACGCCTGGGGCAACAACAAGGGCGACATGGTCACGCCGAAGGACGTGCTGGCGCTCAAGCAGGCAGAAGCCAAGTGAACCGGGTTTTGCGCGGCAATCAGTGGATTGCAGGAGACAGGACATGAGTGCAGTGATCGACGACCACGCCCACGGCCATGACCACGCCCACGGCCCGGCCAAGGGCCTGATGCGCTGGGTGCTGACCACCAACCACAAAGACATCGGCACGATGTACCTGTGGTTCGCCTTCATGATGTTCCTGCTCGGCGGCTCGTTCGCCATGGTGATTCGCGCCGAGCTGTTCCAGCCCGGGTTGCAGATCGTCGAGCCGGCGTTCTTCAACCAGATGACCACCATGCATGGCCTGATCATGGTCTTCGGCGCGGTGATGCCAGCGTTCGTCGGCCTGGCCAACTGGATGATCCCGCTGATGATCGGCGCGCCAGACATGGCCCTGCCGCGCATGAACAACTTCAGCTTCTGGCTATTGCCAGCGGCCTTCCTGTTGCTGGTCTCGACCCTGTTCAGCCCGGGCGGCGGGCCGAACTTCGGCTGGACCTTCTACGCCCCGCTGTCGACCACTTATGCGCCGGCCAGCGTCACCTTCTTCATCTTTGCCATCCACCTGATGGGCATCAGCTCGATCATGGGCGCGATCAACGTGATCGCCACCATCCTCAACCTGCGCGCCCCGGGCATGACCCTGATGAAAATGCCGCTGTTCGTCTGGACCTGGCTGATCACCGCATTCCTGCTGATCGCGGTGATGCCGGTGCTGGCCGGGGTAGTGACCATGATGCTGATGGACATCCATTTCGGCACCAGCTTCTTCAGCGCCGCCGGTGGCGGTGACCCGGTGCTGTTCCAGCATGTGTTCTGGTTCTTCGGCCACCCCGAGGTGTACATCATGATCCTGCCGGCGTTCGGTGCGGTAAGCTCGATCATCCCGGCGTTCTCGCGCAAGCCACTGTTCGGCTACACCTCGATGGTCTATGCCACCGGCGCGATTGCCTTCCTCTCGTTCATCGTCTGGGCCCACCACATGTTCGTGGTCGGCATCCCGGTGGTCGGCGAGCTGTTCTTCATGTACGCCACCATGCTCATCGCCGTGCCCACCGGGGTGAAGGTGTTCAACTGGGTCAGCACCATGTGGGAGGGCTCGCTCAGCTTCGAGACACCGATGCTGTTCGCCATCGCTTTCGTCATCCTGTTCACCATCGGCGGCTTCTCGGGGTTGATGCTGGCCATCGCCCCGGCGGACTTCCAGTACCACGACACCTATTTCGTGGTGGCGCACTTCCACTATGTACTGGTGCCCGGGGCGATTTTCGGCATCTTTGCCTCGGCCTATTACTGGCTGCCGAAATGGACTGGCCACATGTATGACGAAACCCTCGGCAAGCTGCACTTCTGGCTCTCGTTCGTCGGCATGAACATGGCCTTCTTCCCCATGCACTTCGTGGGGTTGGCCGGCATGCCGCGGCGTATCCCCGACTACAACCTGCAGTTCGCCGACTTCAACATGGTGTCGTCGATCGGCGCCTTCCTGTTCGGTACTACGCAGCTGTTGTTCCTGTTCATCGTCATCAAGTGCATCCGTGGCGGCGCACCCGCCCCGGCCAAGCCCTGGGATGGCGCCGAGGGCCTGGAATGGTCGATCCCCTCGCCAGCGCCATACCACACCTTCCAGACCCCGCCGGACGTGAAGTAGGAGCGCCGCCATGAAGGGCTCGTCGCTCAAGCGCCTGGTCACCCGCCTGCTGCTGCTGACGGTGGTGATGTTCGGCTTCGGCTTTGCCCTGGTGCCGATGTATGACGTGATGTGCAAGGCCTTCGGCATCAACGGCAAGACGGGCGGGCAGTACGAGGGCAGCCAGGTCAGCGACCCGACGCGTTCGGTGCGGGTGCAGTTCATGTCGACCAACGCCAGCGACATGGTCTGGGACTTCTACTCCACCGCTGACGAGCTCGAGGTGAACCCGGGAGCGGTGAACCAGATGATCTTCATCGCGCACAACCCGACCAACCGGCCGATGAGTGCGCAAGCGATACCCAGCATCACCCCGGCCGAGGCCGCGGCGTACTTCCACAAGACCGAGTGCTTCTGCTTCACCCAGCAGGTGCTGCAGCCTGGCGAACGCATCGAGATGCCGGTGCGCTTCATCGTCGACCGCGACCTGCCGACCAGCGTGAAACACCTGACACTGGCCTACACCTTGTTCGACATCACTGCGCGTCACCCGCCGGTCGCCCATGCCGCGGTACAGGACGTCCAGGGCGCCCGTTGAGGGAAGGAGAACAGCAATGGCAAGTCATGAGCACTACTACGTTCCGGCGCAGAGCAAATGGCCGATCATCGCCACCATCGGCATGTTCATCACGGTGTTCGGGCTTGGCACCTGGTTCAACGACATGAAGGCCGGCCACCCCTCGTCGCACGGGCCGCTGATCTTCTTCGTCGGTGCGCTGTTCCTGGCCTACATGCTGTTCGGCTGGTTCGGCTCGGTGGTCCGCGAGAGCCGGGCCGGGCTGTACAGCCCGCAGCTGGACCGTTCGTTCCGCTGGGGCATGAGCTGGTTCATCTTCTCGGAAGTGATGTTCTTCCTGGCCTTCTTCGGTGCCCTGTTCTATGTGCGGGTGCTCGCCGGGCCGTGGCTGGGGGGTGATGGGGCCAAAGGGGTTGCGCACATGCTGTGGCCGACGTTCGAGTTTACCTGGCCGCTGTTGCACACGCCCGACCCGAAACTGTTCCCGCCGCCCAAGGAAGTGATCGACCCCTGGCACCTGCCGCTGATCAATACCATCCTGCTGGTCAGCTCCAGCGTGACCATTACCCTCGCCCACCACGCCCTGCGCCGAGACCATCGTGGGCCGCTGAAATTCTGGATGGCGCTGACCATCCTGCTGGGTATCAGCTTCATCACGCTGCAGGCCTACGAGTACCACGAGGCCTACACCAAGCTGGGGCTGACCCTGGGCTCGGGCATCTATGGCGCGACGTTCTTCATGCTCACCGGCTTCCACGGGGCCCATGTGACCTTGGGCACGATCATCCTGATCGTGATGTTCGTGCGCATCCTGCGCGGGCACTTCAACCCCGACAAACACTTCGGTTTCGAGGCAGCGAGCTGGTACTGGCACTTCGTCGATGTGGTGTGGGTCGGGCTGTTCATCTTTGTGTATGTGCTGTGATCAGAACGGTGCGTGAGACACCAGCTGGCCACTGATGAAGCCCCAGGCCACCAGGCCGATGGTCAGGGTGGCGAGGGTCACTCGCACGGTCAGGGCTTTTAGCAAGCGGGTCGAGTTTTCGTCGTCCTTGACCAGAAACACCAGGCCACTGAACAGACTGGCGACCGTGGCCAACAGCATCAGGACAATCGCGGCCTTGAGCATGGCGACACTCCCGGGGGGATGCGGTGATGTGGATAAGTATAGCGATTGGCCCGGCGAGGCTGCGATGAGGCGGTTCCGCCCAGGCTGGATACCGACCCTGGTAGTGCTCGCGCTGCTGCCGGGGCTGATCGCGCTTGGCTGCTGGCAACTTGGCCGGGCTGAAGAGAAGCGCGTCCTGCTGGAGGTCTATGCCCAGCGTGAGGTCGATGCCCCGTTGGCCACCACCCAGTTGTTGCAGACGCCTGACTCGGCCTACCGCCGGGTCCACCTCTACGGCCGTTTTGACGCCGCGCACAGCGTGCTGCTGGACAACCGCATGCGTGACGGCCAGGCCGGCGTCGAGCTGTTGCAACCCTTCCATGACCAGGCCAGTGGTCTGTGGCTGCTGGTCAACCGTGGCTGGTTGCCATGGCCGGACCGTCGCGTGCCGGTGCATTTCGACACCCCCGAGCAGGCCCTGGCGCTGAACGCGTCGGTGTATGTGGCGCCAGGCAGCAGTTTCCAGCTCCACCCCGACCCTGTCGGGGGCCAATGGCCGCACCTGCTCAATGCAATCGACGCGGCTCAAGTGTGGCAGCAGCTCGATCGCGAAGGCTTTGCCCATGAGTTACGCCTGGAACCCGGCCCGGCTACGTATCGGCTGGACTGGCCGATTGTCGCCATGGGCCCGGAAAAACACCTCGGTTACGCCGTGCAGTGGTTCGCACTGGCCATTGCTCTGGTGCTGCTCTACCTCTATTTCGGCTGGCACAACAACAAGGAGAAACAGCATGGCCACCGCCACTCCACTGGACCTGCCTGAACGTAGCAAGCCCAGAGCCCGCGGGCGTTTGCAGCTGATCTTGATCCTGCTGGTGGTGCTCGGGCCAATGATCCTGGCCACCTGCATGTACAAACTCCAGTTCTGGGTGCCGGAAGGCCGCAGCTACCACGGCGCGATGATCGGCAATGGCGAGAGCCGCGCCGATATAGGCATTGCAGGCGAGGACCCGCGTTGGCAACTGCTGGTGACTGCGCCCGATGCTTGCGCTGAAGATTGCCAACGCCTGGTGTACCTGGTGCGGCAGATCCAGGTCGGCCTGGGCCGCGACGCCGGCCGAGCCAGCCATGCCTTGGCCGCCGCCCAGCCGTTGTCCAGCGACTATCAGGCGCTGCTGGGGCGTGAGTATCCACAGTTGCAACGCTATCCACTGGATGCCCCGCGCTATCTGCAAAAGGTCGGTGAACCCGGCCCGCAACTGTGGATTGTCGACCCGCACGGCAACCTGGTGCTGCGCTACGACGGCAAGGTCAACGGCAAGCACGTGCTCGACGACCTGCGTCACCTGCTCAAGCTGTCCAATATCGGCTAGGAGCTTGCCATGGCCAGACCCGGATTCCGCCTCGCTGTGTTCGCCACCCTGCTGGCACTGCTGGTCGTGCTGCTCGGTGCCTACACCCGTCTGACCCACGCCGGCCTCGGCTGTCCCGACTGGCCTGGCTGCTATGGCTTCATCAGCGTGCCGAACAGTGAAGCGCAGTTGGCTCATGCCGAATTGCATTTTCCCGACCACCCCGTGGAAGAGGCCAAGGGCTGGGCCGAGATGGTCCATCGCTACTTTGCCGGCACGCTCGCCGTGGTGATCGCTCTGCTTGCCCTGCAAGCGCTGCGCCGGCATGCCCGCGATGGCCAGCCTTATCGCCTGCCATTGTTGTTGCTGGGCGTTGTGCTGGCGCAGGCAGCGTTCGGCATGTGGACCGTCACCCTCAAGTTGTGGCCGCAAGTGGTCACCGCGCACCTGCTGGGCGGCTTTACCACCCTGAGTCTGCTGTTCCTGTTATCCCTGCGTCTATCTCGGGCCTTCGCGCCCTTGCCGAAATTGCCACTGAGTCTTCGACGGATAGCCGCATTGGCCCTGCTGGTGGTGATTGGCCAGATCGCCCTGGGCGGCTGGGTCAGTTCCAACTACGCGGCGGTCGCCTGCATTGACCTGCCGACTTGCCATGGCCAGTGGTGGCCGGCAGCGGACTTCAGCAACGGTTTTCACCTGACCCAGCATGTCGGCCCCAATTACCTCGGCGGGCAACTGGACAGCGATGCGCGCACGGCCATTCACATCAGCCACCGCCTGGGTGCACTGTTGGTGACCTGCGTGCTGCTGTTGCTCAGCTGGAAGCTGCACCGTTGTGGCCTGACCGGCCTGGCCCGATGGATATTGCTGGTGCTGGCGCTGCAGGTCGGCCTGGGCATCAGCAATGTGCTGTTCCACCTGCCGCTGGCCGTGGCCGTCGCGCATAACGCTGGCGGCGCCCTGCTGCTGTTGAGCATGGTGCTGGTGAACTACCGCATCCGCGTGGTCGACAAGGTCCGCGTCGGCGTCAAGCAAGGTTGGCGCCTGCGGCCCGCGGCCGGGGTTAGCCTCACCCATCCCATGAGGAGCGATACGTGGCGACGCTTCTGAGCGCACGGTGTGCCAGCTGGCGCGATTACCTGGAGCTGACCAAGCCCAAGGTGGTGCTGCTGATGCTGATCACTTCGCTGGCGGGCATGTTCCTGGCGACCCGCGCCGGGGTCAGCTGGAGCGTGTTGCTGTTCGGCAACCTCGGTATCGCCCTGTGCGCGGGCAGCGCGGCAGTGGTCAACCACGTGGTGGACCGGCGCATCGACGCGCTGATGGCCCGGACCCGCAAGCGCCCACTGGCACAGGGCCGGGTCGAGCCGTTGCCGGCGTTGCTGTTCGCCCTGGCCCTGGCCCTGCTCGGCCTGGCCCTGCTGCTGGTGTTCACCAATGCCCTCGCCGCCTGGCTGACCCTGGCTTCGCTGCTAGGCTATGCGGTGCTCTATACCGGCTTTCTCAAGCGTGCCACACCGCAGAACATCGTCATTGGTGGCCTGGCCGGTGCTGCGCCGCCGCTGTTGGGCTGGGTCGCAGTGAGCGGCCACATCAGCGCCGAGCCGCTGCTGCTGGTGCTGATCATCTTCGCCTGGACGCCACCGCACTTCTGGGCACTGGCCATTCACCGCAAGGAAGAGTACGCCAAGGCCGATATCCCGATGCTGCCGGTTACCCACGGCGAGCGATGCACCAAGCTGCATATCCTGCTGTACAGCCTGATTTTGCTGGCGGTGAGCCTGCTGCCGTTTGCCATCCACATGAGTGGCCCGCTGTACCTGGCCTGTGCCTTGGCGTTGGGCCTGCGCTTCCTGCACTGGGCCTGGGTGTTGTACCGTGGCAGCCGGCCGCACGCGGCGATCGGTACCTTCAAGTACTCTATCGGCTACCTGTTCGCGCTGTTCATCGCGTTGCTCGTTGACCACTACCTGTTGCTGAATCTATGACCCGAACCCAGAAAACCGTCTTCATCCTCGTTGCCTTGGTCGCCCTGATCATGGGCCTGACCGTCAACAAGGTGCTCAGTGAGCGGGGCCAGCTCAACCCGACCGAGCTGATCGACGCCGGCATCATTCTCCTGCCACAAAGCCGCACGGTGGCCGACGTGACCATGACCAACCAGGATGGCCAGCCGGTGCAGCTGGATGACCTGAAGGGCAAATGGTCGCTGTTGTTTTTCGGCTACACCTACTGCCCGGACATCTGCCCGACCACCCTGGCCCAGTTGCGCCAGGTAAAGAGCGAGCTGCCCAAGGAGGCCGTGGACCGGCTGCAGGTGGTGCTGGTGAGCGTGGACCCGAACCGCGATACGCCGAACCAGCTGAAGCAGTACCTGGGTTATTTCGACAAGGATTTCGTCGGGGTGGCGGGGTCGATCGAAGATACCCAGAAGCTGGCCAATGCCTTGAGTATTCCGTTCATTCCGGCGGATACCAGCAAGCCGGGATATACCGTGGACCACAGCGGTAACCTGGCGATCGTCGGGCCGGATGGGCGTCAGCGCGGGTTCATTCGTGCGCCGTTCAACAACCAGAAGCTGGTCGCGCAGTTGCCCGGGCTTGTGAAGCGCGATTGAGCGGGCCCTGAAACGCTTCGCGGCGGTTCGGCGCCCCGATAAACCCGCCCCCACAGGTACGGCACCGGCTACGAAGCTTGTGCTATCACTGTGGGAGCGGGTTTATCGGGGCGCCGAACCGCCGCGAAGAATGCAGCGAGGTGGTACGGCTTAGAACGCCGGAACCACAGCGCCTTTGTACTTCTCGTTGATGAACTGCTTCACCTCAGGCGAGTGCAGCGCTGCTGCCAGCTTCTTCATCGCGTCCGAGTCCTTGTTGTCCGGGCGGGCAACCAGGATGTTCACGTAAGGCGAGTCCTTGCCTTCGATGGCCAGGGCGTCTTTTTCCGGGTTCAGCTTGGCTTCCAGCGCATAGTTGGTGTTGATCAGGGCGATATCGACCTGGGTCAGCACGCGCGGGATGGTGGCCGCTTCCAGCTCACGGAATTTCAAGCTTTTCGGGTTTTCGGCAACGTCCTTCACGGTCGACAGGATGTTGCTGTTGTCCTTCAGCTTGATCACCCCAGCCTTGTCCAGCAGCAGCAGGGCGCGGCCGCCGTTGGTGGCATCGTTGGGGATGACCACGGTGGCGCCGGAGGACAGCTCGTCGAGCTTCTTGATCTTGGCCGAGTACACGCCCAGCGGCTCGATGTGCACGCCGGCAACGCTGACCAGCTGGGTGCCCTTGGCCTTGTTGAACTCATCCAGGTACGGCTGGTGCTGGAAGAAGTTGGCGTCCAGGCGCTTTTCGGCGACCTGCACGTTTGGCTGGATGTAGTCGGTGAATTCCTTGACCTTCAGCTCCACGCCCTCTTTCGCCAGCTGAGGTTTGACGAAGTTGAGGATCTCGGCGTGTGGCACCGGGGTGGCGGCGACGGTGAGGGTTTCCGCGGCGTTGGCCGAGAAGGCCGCGACCGCGGCGACAACAGCAAGCAGCTTCTTCATGAATCACTCCTTGTGAGGGCCGCGACGGCCCCCGAACGGGTCGGCCGGGCCGACCCCATTGGGGTTACTTACGGGAAAAATGCACGACCAGTTTGTCGCCCACGCTCTGCAGGACTTGGACCAGCACCAGCAACAGCACCACGGTCACGACCATCACGTCGGTCTGGAAACGCTGGTAGCCGAAGCGGATGGCCAGGTCGCCCAGGCCGCCAGCGCCGACCACACCGGCCATGGCGGTGTACGACACCAGGGTGATGGCAGTGACGGTAATCGCGGCGAAGATGCCCGGGCGGGCCTCCGGCAGCAGCGCACTGGTGATGATCTGGCGAGTGGTGGCGCCCATCGACTGGGTGGCCTCGATGATGCCGCGGTCCACTTCACGCAGGGCGGTTTCCACCAGGCGCGCGAAGAACGGCGTGGCGCCTACCACCAGCGGCGGGATGGCGCCGGCGACGCCCAGCGAGGTGCCGGTGATCAGCACGGTGAACGGGATCATCACGATCAGCAGGATGATGAACGGCAGCGAACGCAGGATGTTGACCACCAGCGACAGCAGCGCATACACGCCCTTCTGCTCGAACATCTGCTTCGGCCCGCAGAGGAACAGCAGCACGCCCAGTGGCAGGCCGAGCAGCACGGTAAAGAACAGCGAGCCGAACAGCATGATCAGGGTATCGACGCTGGCCAGCCAGATCTCGGCCCAGTCTACATTGGCAAAGAAGTTGAGGGCGTCCATCAACGCAGTACCTCCATATGTACGTCAGCTGCCTTGAAGCGGGCGAACGCCGCTTCCATGTCACCGCCGATCAGGGCGAGGGTGAGCTGGCCATAGGGGACATCCTTGATGCGGTCGATACGCCCGGCGAGGATGCTGTAATCGACACCGGTTTCGCGGGCCACGGTGCCCAGCAGCGGGGCGTAGGTGGCGTCGCCCTGGAAGGTCAGGCGCACGATACGGCCAGGCACGTGGGCGAAGTCATCGCGCTGCTCGCCTTCGTCGACCTGCTCGTCTTCCTGGACGAAGCGCTTGGTGGTCGGGTGCTGTGGGTGCAGGAACACCTCGGCTACAGGGCCTTGCTCGACGATCTGGCCGGCATCCATCACTGCCACGCGGTCGCAGACCCGGCGGATCACGTCCATTTCGTGGGTGATCAGCACGATGGTCAGCTTCAGCTCACGGTTGATCTCGGCCAGTAGTTGCAGCACCGAAGCGGTGGTCTGGGGGTCGAGGGCGCTGGTGGCTTCGTCGCACAGCAGGATCTTCGGGTTGGTCGACAGGGCGCGGGCGATACCGACGCGCTGCTTCTGGCCGCCGGACAGCTGGGCGGGGTATTTCTTCGCGTGGTCCGCAAGGCCCACACGGGCCAGCAGTTCGGTGACACGCTTGTCGATCTCGTTGCGCGACAGCTCGCCGGCCAGGGTCAGCGGCAGCGCGACGTTGTCGGCGACAGTCTTGGACGCCAGCAAGTTGAAGTGCTGGAAAATCATCCCGACCTGCTGGCGGAAGCCACGCAGCTGGCTGGCGTTGAACGCGGTGACGTCCTCGCCGTCGACGATGATCGTGCCACCGGAAGGTTCTTCGAGGCGGTTGATCAGGCGCAGCATGGTGCTCTTGCCGGCGCCGGAATGGCCGATCAGGCCGAACACCTGGCCGTCTTCGATGGTCAGGCTGGTCGGATTCAGTGCGGGGATTTCCCTACCGGCGACGCGGTAGGTCTTGTGTACCTGTTGGAACTCGATCACGTAGCGAACCTTGTGGGGCGCATGGAATTTGGATCAGCGGTTAGCTGGGGTCGCGCATTTTAGCCTTTTCCCATAGCTGTTCTTAGCATTTATTTCGTAATGCACCAATCCTTCGGGCATATCGCGACAACCGGTAATTCTGATTGAACGCTCGACAAAGCCCTCCGGTCACTACTTGCACAAGCCCGACAGGGCGCGCCTGATGACCGATATGGAGAGCCGTGATGCCTAGCAAGAAACCGGAATCGCCCAAACACAGCCAGCTCGCCGGAACCGACACCCCTGATCGTGCCAATACCAACCGCAAGTTGCAGGCCCTGGAAGAGCATCGCAGCGATGCGACCGGCCAGGCACTGCGGACCAACCAGGGCGTGCGCATCGCCGATAACCAGAACACGCTCAAGGCCGGGCCGCGTGGCCCCTCGCTGCTTGAAGACTTCATCATGCGCGAGAAGATCACCCATTTCGACCACGAGCGCATTCCGGAGCGTATCGTGCACGCCCGGGGGACGGGCGCCCATGGCTATTTCCAGAGCTATGGCAACCATGCCGAGCTGACCAAGGCGGGTTTCCTGCAGGACCCTGAGAAAATCACCCCGGTGTTCGTGCGTTTCTCCACGGTGCAGGGCCCACGCGGCTCCGGCGACACCGTGCGCGACGTACGCGGGTTCGCCGTGAAGTTCTATACGGATGAAGGCAACTTCGACCTGGTGGGTAACAACATGCCGGTCTTCTTCATCCAGGACGCCATCAAGTTCCCGGACTTCGTACACGCGGTGAAACCCGAGCCGCATAACGAAATCCCCACCGGTGGCTCGGCCCACGACACCTTCTGGGACTTCGTTTCGCTGGTGCCCGAATCCGCCCACATGGTCATCTGGGCCATGTCCGATCGCGCCATCCCGCGCAGCCTGCGGATGATGGAGGGCTTTGGCGTGCATACCTTCCGCCTGATCAACGCCGAGGGTGTGGCGAGTTTCGTCAAGTTCCACTGGAAACCACGCCAGGGCGTGCACTCCCTCTTGTGGGACGAGGCTCAAAAACTCGCAGGCAAAGACACCGACTTCCAGCGCCGGGACCTGTGGGAAGCCATCGAGACTGGCGATTACCCGGAGTGGGAACTGGGCGTGCAGATCGTGCCGGAGGCCGATGAACACAAGTTCGACTTCGACCTGCTCGACCCGACCAAGATCATTCCCGAAGAACTGGTGCCGGTCACGCCGCTGGGCAAGATGGTGCTCAACCGCAACCCGGACAACTTCTTCGCCGAGGTGGAGCAGGTTGCTTTCTGCCCTGGCCATATCGTGCCGGGGATCGACTTCACCAATGACCCGTTGCTGCAGGGCCGGCTGTTTTCCTATACCGATACCCAGCTCAGCCGTCTTGGTGGACCGAATTTCCACCAGATCCCGATCAACCAGCCCATTGCGCCGAACCACAACAACCAGCGCGATGCGCTGCATCAGCATGTGGTGCACAAAGGGCGGGCTTCCTATGAGCCCAACTCGATCGACGGCGGCTGGCCGAAAGAAACCCCTCCAGCGCCTCAGGATGGAGGCTTCGAGAGTTATCAGGAGCGCATCGACGCGCACAAGATCCGCCAGCGCAGCGAGTCGTTCGGCGATCACTTCTCCCAGGCGCGGCTGTTCTTCCAGAGCATGAGCCCGACCGAGCAACAGCACATCATCAAGGCCTACAGCTTTGAGCTGGGCAAGGTCGAGCGTGAGCACATTCGTGCGCGCCAGGTGAATGAGATCCTGGCCAACATCGACCTCAAGCTGGCCGCCGCAGTCGCTGCCAACCTTGGCTTGCCGGCACCTAAAGCCGGTACGGTACAGGTCAAGGGCAGCCAACTGGCGAAGTCGCCCGCCTTGAGCCAGATGAACCACCCCGGTGTAGTCGGCATCAAGGGGCGCAAGATCGCGGTGCTGGTCGCCGATGGCGTGGACGGCACAAGCGTCGACAAGCTGGTAAAGGCGCTGGAAGCCAGGAGTGCCAGGCCAATGCTCCTGGGGCCGACTTCGGCGCCCGTGAAGGCGGCGGATGGCAAGGCACTGGCGGTAGGGGCATCGATGGAAGGGATGCCGTCGATCATGTTCGACGGTGTTGTCGTACCCAAGGGGGTAGACAAGGCCCTGGCTTCAAGCGGGCTGGCGAAGCACTTCTTGCTGGAAGGCTACAAGCATCTGAAAGCGATGGTGTTGACCAAGGACTTGGCGGACAGCCTGGGGCTCAAGGAAGACAGGGGGCTGCTGCTGGGGGATGAGCAGAGCTCCGTGGATGCCTTTGTAAAAGCGGTTGAGGGGCATCGGGTGTGGGAGCGGGAAGCAGCTGCCGAGGCGGTGCCGGCCTAGCGGTTGCCTTGTACCCTGTCGCCTTGCCGGCGACAGGGTGCTGGAGGTTTAGCGCTGATGCGGGACCAGTACCACCTGCGCGGGCATCGACCGCTGAATCTCATGCTTCTGTTTCAGCTTGAACGCGCTGTCGATCTTGTGAACGCGCTTCTCAAGCAGATTCTTCAGCCAAGGCGCATCTTGGGTGCGCGGCACCTGGAACACCACTTCGCACTGGTAATTGACCACGTCCTTGGCAATTTCGTCGAGCTGGCGGCGCATCGCATTGATGTCGGTGGTCTTCAGCGCGATCACGGTGCTCGGTGCCGTCGGATCGATCACCCGCGCCTGGGGCTTGGCCTCGGCAGCCTTCAAGGCGGCTTCGGCTTTCTCCAGTTCGGCCTTGCGGGCCTGGGCTACGGCATCGCCACCGGTCACGGCCGGTGCCTGCGGCATCAGCGCCCTGGCGCGGGCCAGTGCGGTGGCAGCCGCATTGACGTCGCCCTTTTGCAGGACGATCTGGCTGCGTTTCAGGTAGGCCTCGGCCAGCTGGCGCTGGTTCTGCTCCAGGCGAGCGTCATCCGGTGACTGCGCCTGCAGGGCAGCCAGCTGGTCTTCGGCGGTGGCCAGCTCGTTGCTGGTGATGCTCTGTTGCAGCTGCTGCCAGGCATCGGCTTGGGCAGGTGCGTTGGCCTGCTCCACCGGTGTGCTGGAACAGGCGGCCAACAACAGGGAAAACGCGGCGACAAGCAGATAACGGGATGCGAACGGCTTCATTCCTGCGGCTCTCTATTTGCGCAAAAAGCGAGCAAGTCTACACCCTGGTGCGCACGCTCGAAAATAAGTCTTACAGACTCTTTACCCGCGAAAAGGTTGCAGGGCGCACCGGCGTGCACCCTGTTTTTCAGCGTTTTGGCAGTGCCAGGCTCAGCAAGAATAGCACCGCCGCGCAGACCACGATCGATGGCCCGGCCGGGGTGTCCTTGAACCAGGACATGGCCAGGCCACCGCACACCGAGGTAATGCCGATCAACGTTGCGGCCAGCGCCATCTGTTCTGGCGAACGGGCGTGACGCTGTGCCGCAGCAGCGGGAATGATCAGCAGCGAGGTGATCAGCAGTACGCCGACAATCTTCATCGCCACGGCAATGACCACGGCGATCAGCAGCATCAGGGCCATGCGCAGGCCGGCCACTGGCAGACCTTCGACCATGGCCAGTTCTTCGTGGACAGTGATCGCCAGCAACGGCCGCCACAGCGCGGCCAGCAGCAGCAGGACCAACGCGCTACCGCCAAGGATCCAGGCGAGATCGGTGGTGCTGATGGCCAGCAGGTCGCCGAACAGGTAGGCCATCAGGTCGATGCGGACGTCGTGCATGAAACTCAGCACCACCAGGCCCAGCGACAGGGTGCTGGGGGCGAGGATGCCGAGCAGGGTGTCGGAGGCCAGCGGCTGGCGTTGCTGCAGGGTCACCAGCAGGATCGCCAGCAACAGGCAGCCCACGGTCACCGCCAGGGCCGGGCTGATATCCAGCACGAAGCCCATGGCCACGCCCAGCAGCGCGGCATGGGACAGGGTGTCGCCGAAGTAGGCCATGCGCCGCCACACCACGAACGAGCCAAGCGGGCCCGCTACCACTGCCAGGGCAAGACCCGCAAGCAAGGCGTAAAGAAGAAAATCAGCCATGCTTGCAGTGCTCTCCGTGAACATGGGTGCCAGGGGTGACGACCGAACCGTGCAGATCGTGGCTGTGGTCGTGATGGTGGTGGTAGACAGCCAGGCTCGGGGCGTTCTGGCCGAAAAGTTCGACAAAGGCGGGATCGTTGCTGACCTGCTCGGGGTGGCCCGAGCAGCACACGTGGCGGTTCAGGCAGACCACCTGGTCGGTGGCGCTCATGACCAGGTGCAGGTCATGGGAGACCATCAATACGCCGCAGCCGTGGCGGTCGCGCAGGCGGGTGATCAGGTTGTACAACTCGGTCTGGCCGACCACGTCCACCCCCTGCACGGGCTCATCGAGCACCAGCAGTTGCGGCTCGCGCAGTAGCGCCCGGGCCAGCAGCACGCGCTGCATCTCACCGCCGGAAATCGTCTGGATCGGGCTGTCGATGACGTGCTCGGCCCCCACTTCCTGCAGGGCCGACAAGGCAGCCGCACGGTCAACCCCAGGCACTAGGCGCAAGAAACGCAGCACCGACAGCGGTAGCGTGGCGTCTACCTGGATCTTTTGCGGCATGTAGCCAATGCGCAGTTTCGGCTTGCGCCAGACCTTGCCACGGTGCGGCTTGAGCAGGCCGAGGACGGCGCGCACCAGGGTGGTCTTGCCGGCGCCGTTAGGGCCGATCAGGGTGACGATCTGGCCGGGCGCCACCGAGAGGTCAATGCTGTCGAGCACGGCCTCGCCGGCAAAGCTGACACCGACCTGCTCGAGGCGGATCAGGGCGTCGCTCATGCTGCACTCCGGCAGTTGGCGCACAAGCCGACGATTTCCACCGTCTGGGTTTCGACGCTGAAGCCCACGGCCTTCGCGCTGTGGATGATGGCGTCGCTGATGCTGTCCTGCTCCAGCTCGATGGCCACGTGGCAGGCACGGCAGATCAGGAACTGGCCCTGGTGAGCGTGCTCCGGGTGGCTGCAGCCGATGAAGGCGTTGAGCGAGGCGATGCGGTGTACCAGGCCATTTTCCAGCAAAAAGTCCAGCGCGCGGTACACGGTAGGGGGTGCGGCGCGGCGGCCATCCTGTTCGCTGAGTACGGCGAGGATGTCGTAGGCGCCCAGCGGCTTGTGGCTCTGCCACACCAGCTCGAGCACACGCCGACGCAGTGCGGTCAGGCGCAGGCCCTGGCGGGTGCACAAGGCATCGGCTTCGGACAAGGCGCTGTGCACGCAATGGGAATGATCGTGAGGACGGTGAGCCAGCGGCGTGATGGACATGGGCAGCGACGGTTCTGGATGGAGACGTTATTATGTTACCTGTTTCTGACGAGTCGAGTATTCATCGTGTCCCGATTCCTTGTGCTTTTTGTCGCTTTCATCGCCTGTTCGGCGCAGGCCGACGTGCGTGTGCTGACCAGCATCAAACCCCTGCAGCAGATCGCCGCCGCCGTGCAGGATGGTCTGGGCACCCCGGACGTGCTGCTGCCGCCGGGCGCTTCGCCGCACCACTACGCCTTGCGCCCGTCTGACGTGCGCAAGGTCGGCGACGCCGACCTGCTGTACTGGATCGGCCCTGACATGGAGAACTTCCTGCCGCGGGTGCTGGGCAGCCGCAGCAAGCCGGCAGTGGCCGTGCAGTCGCTTGCAGGCATGAAGCTGCGCCACTTTGGCGAAGACAGCCATTCCCATGAAGAGGCGGACCAGGACGATCACGACCACGATCACCGCCCAGGCAGCCTGGATGCGCACCTGTGGCTCTCTTCAGTCAACGCCCGGGTGATCGCGACGAAGATGGCGGCTGACCTGGCGGCGGCTGATCCGGCCAATGCGGCGCGCTACCAGAGCAACCTGAAAGCCTTCACCGAGCGCCTGGATGCCCTGGATGCACGGATCAAGGCGCGAGTAGCCGGGATCGCCAGCAAGCCCTATTTCGTGTTCCACGAAGCGTTTGACTACTTCGAGTCGGCTTATGGCTTGCAGCACACCGGGGTGTTCAGTGTGGCGTCCGAGGTGCAGCCCGGGGCACAGCATGTAGCCGCGATGCGCAAGCGCCTGCAACAAGTGGGCAAGACCTGTGTGTTCAGTGAGCCACCGCTGCGGCCGCGTCTGGCCGAGACGTTGACCGCCGGGCTGCCGGTGCGCCTGGCGGAGCTGGATGCATTGGGTGGCAATGACCCTGTGGATGCCAAGGGCTACGAGCGCCTGCTCGAGAGGCTGGGTAGTGACCTGGCAGGCTGCCTGGAGCAGTTGTAAGGCTGTATCGGCCCTTTCGCGGGTCAACACGCTCCCACTGAAGTGGCACAGGTTTCAAGCCTGGCACCAAACTGTGGAAGCGGGTTCGCCCGCGAAGAAGCAGATGCGGTCTACAGGGCGAACGGCAGGTGCAAAGCCACTTGCTGGCGCTGTGCCAGGCGCACCTCGAACTCGCTCGGGTCGTGGATCATCACATCCATCCCGGCAAACGATTCCGCCGCAATCAGGCGCGACAGCCAGAAGCGCACGCAGCCTACCCGCAACATTTCTGGCCACAGTTCGGCTTCGGCAGCGGTAAACGGCCGCAACGTCGCATAGGCCGCCAGAAGTGCCTGGGCGCGCGGCACATCGATCGCGCCATGTTCATCCAGGCACCAGTCGTTCACGGTAATGGCGATGTCATACAGCATCGGCCCGGAACAGGCGTTATAGAAGTCGATCACACCGGTCAGGTGGGTGCCTTCGAACATCACGTTATCGCGGAACAGGTCAGCATGCAGGTTGGCCCGTGGCAAGGCCAGGATTTGCGCCTTGTGCGCGGTGATCTCATCCAGTGCAGGCTGCAACAGTGCCGCCTGTTCGGCGCTCAGGCGCGGCAGCAGCTCGGCACCGGATGCCAGCATCCAGTCCAGGCCGCGGTCGGTGCGGCGCTCGATGATGCGTTCGCGGGTAGCCAGGTGAATGTGCGCGAGCAATTCACCCACCTGGGCGCAATGCTGGGCATTCGGTGCCTTGATGTGTTTGCCCGAAAGCCGCGGCTGCAGCAAGGCCGGCTTGCCGCACAGTTCGCGCAGGGCATTGCCGTCACGGTCACGCAGGGCGTAGGGCACAGGCATGTCGGCACCGTGCAGCACGTCCAGCAGTTCGATGAAGAACGGCATGTCCTCGACCGGGCCGCGCTCGACCAGCGTCAGGACGAACTCACCCTGTTCGAGGCTGACGAAGAAGTTGCTGTTCTCGGTACCGGCGGCAATGCCCTGGAAGTCGAGCAGGCGGCCCAGCGCGTACGGTGCCAGAAAGGTTTCCAGCTCAGGCCGGGTCACGGGGGTGAAGACTGACATGATGAAAAAAAGCCCATACGGGCACTTCCGCCGGGAAGTGCCGGGTTGATGTGAACGGTGCGCGCGTCAGATTACCACTCGAAGATCTTCCAGGACGGGATCAGCATGTCCGGCTGGTCGGAACGAATGAAATTGGCATCGGTGCCATCGGCGCGTACCAGGAAATACGGCTTGCCGTTTTTCGGCGTGATCTTGATTGCATACAGGAAGCCGTTTTGCCGGTATTCCTGGATGGTCTTATCGCCTTCCGTGCGAATGGTCACCTCGGGATCGGCCGAGGGGGCGTCTTCCGCCGCCAGGGTGACGACCGGCATGGTTGCCAACAGGCCGAGCAGTAACAGGCGATTGAGTGTACGCATGATAACCTAGTCCCTTTGTCGTCATTGATCCGGCTATTCTAGCTCCGGACCCGCCGAAAAGGTTGATTCTGCTCATGAGCCAAGCGCCCCTCGTCCTGGTGGACGGTTCCTCCTACCTCTACCGCGCCTTCCATGCGCTGCCGCCGCTGACCACGTCCAAGGGCATGCCGACCGGCGCGGTCAAGGGTGTGCTCAACATGCTCAAGAGCCTGCGCAAGCAATACCCTGACAGCCTGTTTGCCGTGGTTTTCGACGCCAAGGGCGGGACTTTCCGGGATGCCATGTTCGCCGAGTACAAGGCCAACCGCCCGAGCATGCCCGACGACCTGCGGGTGCAGGTCGAGCCGCTGCATGCCAGCGTCCGGGCACTGGGCTACCCCTTGCTGTGCGTCGAAGGCGTCGAGGCCGATGACGTGATCGGCACCCTCGCCCGCAGCAGCGCGACCCAGGGCCGCCCGGTCATCATCTCGACCGGCGACAAGGACATGGCACAACTGGTGGACGGCCACGTGACCCTGGTCAACACCATGACCGGCAGTGTGCTTGACGTAGCCGGCGTGCACGAAAAGTTCGGCGTTGGCCCGGAACACATCATCGACTTCCTCGCCCTGATGGGCGACAAGGTCGACAACATCCCTGGCGTGCCGGGCGTGGGTGAAAAGACCGCCGTCGGCCTGCTGACCGGTATCGGCGGTGGCCTCAGCGACCTGTATGCCAACCTCGACAAGGTCCCGACGCTGGCCATCCGCGGCGCCAAGACCCTGCCCGCCAAGCTCGAGGAGCATCGCGACGCGGCATTCCTGTCCTATGAGCTGGCCACCATCAAGTGCGATGTGCCGCTGGAGGTGGAGGTCGAGGCGCTGGTCTGTGGCGAGCCTGACCGCGAGGCGCTGCTGGCGCTGTACACCGAGATGGAGTTCAAGAGCTGGATTGCCGAGGTCCAGCGCGATGCGGTCAAGACCGGCGAACCCGTCGCCGTGATCGAAGCGCCGGCTGCCACGGTCGAGCCCAAGTACGAGACTGTTCTCGATCAAGCCCGCTTCGACGTCTGGCTGGAGAAGCTGCGCCAGGCACCGTTGTTCGCTTTCGATACCGAAACCACCAGCCTGGACGCCCAGCAGGCGCAGCTGGTGGGCGTGTCGTTCGCGGTCGAGCCTCATGAAGCGGCCTATGTGCCGCTGGCCCATGACTATGAAGGCGCCCCGGCCCAGCTGGACCGCGAGGCTGTGCTGCTGGCGTTGAAACCCCTGCTGGAAGACCCGGCCAAGGCCAAGGTCGGGCAGAACGCGAAGTACGACATCAACATCCTCGCCAACAGCTCGCCAGCCATCGACATGCGCGGTGTGGCCTACGACACCATGCTGGAGTCATACGTGCTCAACTCCACCGCCACCCGCCATGACATGGACAGCCTGGCACTGAAGTACCTCGACCACACCACCATTGCCTTCGAGGACATCGCCGGCAAAGGCGCCAAGCAACTGACCTTCAACCAGATCAACCTGGACAAGGCCGGCCCCTACGCCGCCGAAGATGCCGATATCACCCTGCGCCTGCACCACGCACTGCAGGCGCGCCTGGCGCAGACGCCAAGCGTGCAGGCGGTGCTGATGGACATCGAGATGCCGCTGGTGCCGGTGCTGGCCAAGATCGAGCGCCAGGGCGCGCTGGTCGATGCCGCGCTGTTGCAGGTTCAGAGCGGCGAGCTGGGCGTGAAGATGGCTGAGCTGGAGCAGCGCGCCTACGCCCTGGCCGGCGAGGAATTCAACCTTGGCTCGCCCAAGCAGCTGGGCGCGATCCTCTACGACAAACTGGGCATGCCGGTACTGAGCAAGACCGCCAAGGGCCAGCCCTCCACCGCCGAAGCGGTGCTCGACGAACTGGCCGAACAAGGCTACCCGCTGCCTGAAGTGCTGATGCAGTACCGCAGCCTTAGCAAGCTCAAGAGCACCTATACCGACAAGCTGCCGGGGCAGATCAACCCGCGCACCGGGCGTATCCACACCTCCTATCAGCAGGCCGTAGCCGCCACCGGACGCTTGTCATCCAGCGACCCGAACCTGCAGAACATCCCGATCCGCACCGCCGAGGGCCGGCGCATTCGTCAGGCCTTCGTTGCCAGCCCCGGCTACAAGCTGCTGGCGGCGGACTATTCGCAGATCGAACTGCGCATCATGGCTCACCTGGCCAAGGACGAAGGCCTGCTGCATGCCTTCCGCAACGATCTTGACGTGCACCGCGCAACGGCGGCGGAAGTGTTCGGCGTGGCGCTGGAAGACGTCACCACCGACCAGCGGCGCAGTGCCAAGGCCATCAACTTCGGGCTGATCTATGGCATGAGCGCGTTTGGCCTGGCCAAGCAGATTGGGGTCGACCGCAAGCAGTCGCAGGACTATATCGACCGCTACTTCGCCCGCTACCCGGGCGTGCTGGCCTACATGGAGCGCACCCGCGCCCAGGCCGCAGAACAAGGTTTCGTTGAAACCCTGTTCGGCCGACGCCTGTACCTCCCCGACATCAACGCCAAGAACCCGGCCCTGCGCAAGGGCGCCGAGCGCACGGCGATCAACGCGCCGATGCAGGGCACTGCCGCCGACATCATCAAGCGTGCAATGGTCAACGTCGACAACTGGCTGAGCGAGAGCGGCCTGGACGCACGGGTGATCCTGCAGGTGCACGACGAACTGGTGCTGGAGGTGCGTGAAGACCTGGTGGAGCAGGTGAAGGATGAAATTCGCACGCACATGAGCAATGCCGCGCAGCTGGATGTCCCGCTGGTGGTCGAGGCAGGTGTTGGTTCGAATTGGGATGAAGCTCACTGATTGAGCCGGGAAAGGTGTGTAGGATCTGCGACGTAGCGACGCGGATCCTGGCATGGCTCGATGCCATTAGTTCGGCAGTTTCATGAAACTATCGCAAATAGTTTTGAGCGCTCCGGAACTAAACCAGTGAAGCGGAACTCAGAGTAACTGAATGGCTGGTGAAGCCTTTCGATGCTCCTATGTTGTGTTAAGTGTTGGCAGATACCTGGACCCCGCCCTAGCGGTCCAGACTTGAACCCCGAACTTCCCCCTCCCCATACGAAGTCCGGGGTTTTTTTTGCCCGGAATTCGACCTATGGCCTGTAGCGATCCCTGTAGGAGCGGGTTTACCCGCGAATGCGGCGGCACTTCCAACATCGCATTCGCGGGTAATCCCGCTCCCACAGTGTGTGATGCCTGCCATCAAACAGCTGGCTTGTCTTCCAGTTCCATCCAGTCGGCCAGCACCCGGTAAGCCTCCTCCAGGCCCAGGCGCTTGGGCGCCGAGAACAGCTGGATGGTGGCCGTGTCCCCCCAGCCTTTGCGGATTTCCGACTGCACCTTGAGCAAGGTGTTCTTGCCTGCGCCGTGGGTGAGTTTGTCGGCTTTGGTCAGCAGGATATGCATCGGCATGCCGCTGGCTCTGGCCCAGTCGAGCATCATCTTGTCGAAGTCGGTCATCGGGTGACGCACATCCATCATCAGGATGATGCCTTTCAGGCAATCACGGCTGCCCAGATAGGCCTCCAGGTGCTTTTGCCAGTGCTGCTTGAGCGGAATCGGGACTTTTGCATATCCGTAGCCCGGCAGGTCGACCAAACGCCGTTCATCGTCCAGACTGAAGAAATTCAACAGCTGGGTGCGCCCTGGAGTCTTCGAGGTTCGCGCCAGGCTGGCATGAGTCAGGGTATTGAGGGCGCTGGATTTGCCGGCGTTGGAACGGCCGGCGAAAGCCACCTCGTAACCCTGGTCGTCCGGGCATTGTTCGACCTTGGCAGCGCTGAGGGCGAATTTGGCTTTCTGGCAGAGGCCGAGGATGGGGTTCTTGACTTGCATGGGATATCCGATGTGGGTGTTGCCAAAGCCTAGGCTGGCAAGCGGTGTCGTTTCCGTTTGGATGGCGGAAGTATATAATGCCCCAGTTTTTGTGTGCTCATTCTCCCAGCGAAGGGGAATGGGCATGGGGTGTCGAACAATAGCTCGCGCATCAGAACGCAGCGCGTCCCCCAACCCTGTCAGGTCGTTTCGCTCGGCGAAATGGCTGCTAGCTGTCGGTATGTTCCTGCCGTTTTTCAGCGCACAGGCTACACAGGATCCCGAGGCGTTGTACAACCGCACGTGTGCGGCCTGTCATGCCGGGCAGTTGCCACAGGCACCCAAGAAGGGTGACCTGGCAGCTTGGGAGCCAAGGCTGGCGCAAGGCATGGAGCAACTGGTGGTGCATGTTACCCAGGGTTTCAAGGCTATGCCGCCGCGTGGATTGTGCATGGACTGCAGTGCCGAGGACTACCGTTTGGTCATCCTTTGGATGAGCGGCAGTCCCGATACATAACATTTCACCCTTAGCCGTGTTGGATTAGCTGATGAACAAACTAGTCGTGAGTCTGCTGTTGACCCTGGGTGTCGCAGGTGCGGCCACTGCTGCAGAACCCATCAAAGGCGATGCCGCCGCTGGCCAGGCCAAGACGGCCGTCTGTGGCGCCTGCCACAACCCGGACGGCAACAGCCTGGCGCCGAACTTCCCGAAACTGGCTGGCCAGGGCCAGCGCTACCTTGAAAAGCAACTGCACGACATCAAGTCGGGCAAGCGCACCGTGCTGGAAATGACCGGCATGCTGGCCAATTTCAACGACCAGGACCTGGCCGACATCGCCGCCTGGTTCGCCAGCCAGAAAGGCAGCGTGGGTGCAGCCGATCCCAAGCTGGTCGAACGCGGCCGTGCGCTGTTCAATGGCGGCAACCTGGAAAAAGGCATGCCTGCCTGCACCGGCTGCCACTCGCCCAACGGCGCGGGTATTGCCCTCGCCGGCTTCCCGCACCTGGGCGGCCAGCATGCGCAGTACGTGACCAAGCAGCTTACCGATTTCCGCGAAGGCAACCGCACCAACGACGGCGATGCGATGACCATGCGTACCATCGCCGGCAAGCTCAGCAACCACGAGATCGAAGCGCTGGCCAGCTACATCCAGGGCCTGCATTAACATTGGGTTAATGCAGCAACGCTAAAGATGAAAGGGCGGCGCGGACCGCCCTTTTTTCTGTCCGCAGCCGTTACACTACAGAACTCGGGCCCTTCGCCACCGGTCACAGCACAGGTCGCGACGAGGCGACCATGAAATGCTCAGGAGTAAAGCATGCGTAAACTGATTCTCAGCGCCGCGCTGGTCGCTGCCAGCGTCTTCGGGATGACTGCCGTCCAGGCCGCAGAGCCTGCCACTGCCGGCAAGGAGTACATCGAGCTGAGCAACCCTGTTCCGGTATCCCAGCCAGGCAAGATCGAAGTGGTCGAGTTGTTCTGGTATGGCTGCCCTCACTGCTACCACTTCGAGCCGACCATCAACCCGTGGGTCGATAAGCTACCCAAGGATGTCAACTTCAAGCGTGTACCGGCGATGTTCGGTGGCCCGTGGGACGCCCACGGCCAGATGTTCCTGACCCTCGAAGCCATGGGCGTCGAGCACAAGGTTCATGCAGCCGTCTTCGACGCCATCCAGAACCAGCGCAAGCGCCTGACCGACCCGAACGACATGGCCGACTTCCTCGCCACCCAAGGCGTGGACAAGGACAAGTTCCTCGCCACCTTCAACTCGTTCGCCATCAAGGGCCAGGTCAACCAGGCCAAGGAACTGGCGAAGAAGTACGAGATCACCGGCGTACCGAGCATGGTGGTCAACGGCAAGTACCGCTTCGACCTGGGCACCGCTGGCGGGCCGGAAGGCGTGCTGAATGTTGCTGACCAACTGATCGCCAAGGAGCGCGCCGCTAAGTAAGCGGCGTACCCCATGCGCCGCTTCAGGACCGCGCGTGGCATTGGCCTGCACCAGCCGCAGGTCAACGAGCATCACCTGCAGGCCCCGGGCCTGCCCGAGGATGGTCGCCTGCGGCTGCTCAGCTTCAACATCCAGGTCGGTATCAGCACCGAGCGCTACCGGCACTACCTGACCCGCAGCTGGCAGCACCTGCTGCCGCATACCGGGCGGGCCGGCAACCTGCAGAAAATCGGTCAGTTGCTCAGCGACTTCGACCTGGTGGCCCTGCAGGAAGCCGATGGCGGCAGCCTGCGCTCAGGCTACGTCAACCAGGTGGAGCATCTGGCCCAGCTGGGTTCCTTCCCTTACTGGTACCAGCAGCTCAACCGCAACCTCGGGCGTTTTGCCCAGCACAGCAATGGCGTGCTCAGCCGCCTCAAGCCGCAACACCTCGAAGATCACCCGCTGCCCGGCCCGGCCGGTCGTGGTGCGATCCTGGTGCGGTTTGGCGAGGGTGAGGATGCGCTGATCGTGGTCATGATGCACCTGGCCCTGGGCGCCAAGACTCGCGCCCTGCAATTGGGCTACATCCGTGAGCTGATTGGCGGTTACCGTCACCAGGTGCTCATGGGGGACATGAATACCCACGCCACCGACCTGCTCGAGCACTCGCCCCTGCGCGATCTCGGCCTGATTGCACCTCAGGTCGAAGCCACCTTCCCCAGCTGGCGTCCGCAGCGCTGCCTGGATCACATCCTGCTCAGTTCGAGCCTGACCCTGGAGCGGGTCGAGGTGCTGGCGCAGCCGATTTCCGATCACCTTCCCGTTGCGGTAGAGATCCGATTGCCTGATGCACTGACTGTGGATACGCTGCCGGTCTTGAGCTAGATCAGCAAAAGCGCGGCAAGCCCTCAAGTGTTTGCCAGGCGCGCCGACAGTGTGTCATTACACAGCCCACAGATGCATTACCCGTCGCGGATCCAGGCATGACCGAAGAAGCCGAGCGCTGGAAAGAAAAATACCTCAAAAGCATCGAAAAGCAGGAAAAGCTCGAACGCCGCTGGGAAGCGCGCCTCGACCTGCTGCGCCGTGGCCTGGTGCGCAGCACCCTGGCGGCCGAAGGCAGCGACAAGGTCGTCGACGAGTGCATGAAGGAGATGCGTGAGGTTATTCGCAGCGACAACATGGACGCCGGCCTTGCCGGGTTGATTCCGCGCCTGGAAAAGGCGGTGCTGGACTCCGAGCAGCGCCGGGAAACCCGCATGAATCAGGTCAGCGATGCCCTGAACGCGCTGGTTACCCAACTTCAGGGCTTGCCATTGCCGGGTGAAGTTGCCCGGCCCTTGAAAAAGCTGGCGAAAAAGCTCGATGGCGGGGTCGCCCAGTCACGCGAGTTACCGCCATTGCTGGGTGAACTCAGTGGCTTGCAAGGGCGTGCGCTCTCGTCGCTGAGCAAACCGGATGACGAGGCCCGGCCGGGCTTCCTGCAACGCCTGTTCGGCAACCGCGACCACGAGCCTCAGCATGAGGCCGCTCCGCCTGCGCAACCTGCGCCTGCAATTGCGCCGCCTGAAGCCCAACCACAGCCGGATGGGCCCGTGCTGGTGGACTTGCCGCCGCGTGATGCAGACGAGCTGCAACCTCTGACGGCTGCCGCGCCTGCGCCGGCGCCTGAGGAAACTGCGCATGTTGCCCAGCCGCACGTGCTTGCAGAGGCACACCGCGCTGAACAACCGCGGGTGGTCCAGCCTGAAGCTGAGCCGCAGGCCGCAGAAGCTCCCGAAATGCCGGAGCAGTCGACGGACCCGGTGCCGGCGACACTTGAAGAAGTGTTCGCAGGAGACGGCCCCTACGCCCTTCCCGATGCGCTGGAGCCGCCGTACAGCCAGGTCGCCGCACACATCGAACAAACGCTGATCGGCCTGCTGGACGACCTCAGCCTGCCGGAGCGCCACAAGGCTCAGGCCCAGGAAATGCGCGAGCGGGTAGCACGCGGGCTGAACTGGTATGAATTGATCCCGGTTCTCGACGACCTGGCCGTGCTCATGTTGGCGATCACCGACAGCGGCCAGCACGAAATCGAGACTTACCTGCAGCAGCTCAACGAGCGCCTCGACAGCTTCCAGAGCCACCTGCACGAAGCCAGCGCCGGCCATGCCGACAACAGTTCCGCTGCGCGCGAGCTGGACAACCAGCTGCGCGAACAGGTCGGCGGCCTGCAAAGCAGCGTTCAGGGCGCGGTGGATGTGGACAGCCTCAAGCACATCCTGGAAAACCGCCTGGAAACACTGCTTGGCACCATGGACGAGCACCAGCACGAGCGCGATCGCCGCGAGCAGGAACTTGCCGGGCGCCTGCAAGGCCTGGCCGAGCGGGTCGCCAGCATGGAACAGGAAGCCCTTGGCTATCGCGAACACCTGGAAGAACAGCGGCAGAAGGCATTGATCGATCCGCTGACAGGGCTGCCCAATCGGGCGGCCTGGAGCGAACAGGTCGAGCGCGAAATGCTCGACTGGCAGGAAAGTGGTGGTCACCTGGCCATGGCGATCCTCGATCTGGACCACTTCAAGCGTATCAATGACAGTTACGGCCACCTTGCCGGCGACAAGGTGCTGAAGATTGTCGCCGATCAGTTGCGCAAACGCCTGCGCCCCCGCGATTTCATTGCCCGCTTCGGCGGTGAAGAGTTCGTGCTGTTGTTGCCGCAGACTTCCCCGGCGGCCGCAGCCCAGGTTGCCGAAACGCTGCGCGCGGCGATCGCGGCCTGCCCGTTCCATTTCAAGGGCGAACGCGTGGTCATCACCACATCCATCGGCTTGAGCGCTTTCCGTTCTGGCGAACGTGGCGACCAGGTGCTCAAGCGCGCCGACGCTGCGTTGTATCGGGCCAAGGATCAAGGCCGTAATCGCGTGGAACAAAGCTGAACGGGTAGCCGGCGTGCGCTTACGTTATGCTATTGCGTTACTGCCCGATTAGCTTGGCTTCCCACATGAAAGCATTGATTTGCGCATTGCTGATGCTTGTACTGGCCGGTTGCTCGACCGGCTTGCGCATCGACCGCAGCCACCCTTCCGCCAACCAGGACAACCGTATCCAGTTCGTTGTCCTGCACTACACCAACGCCTCGCTGGAGCGTTCGCTGGCATTGCTGACCCATGGCGAAGTCAGCGCGCATTACCTGATCGGCGACGGCCCGGCCACGGTTTACCAGCTGGTCGACGAGAACCGTCGCGCCTGGCATGCCGGTGACAGCCAGTGGCAAGGGCGCACCTGGTTGAATTCCAGTTCCATCGGCATCGAGATCGTCAACCCCGGGTTCGACGATACTGCCAATGGCCGCGTCTGGTACCCCTACAGCGAGGCGCAGATCCAGTCGCTGATCGCTTTGCTCAAGGATATCGTCAAGCGCAACAACATCGAGCCGCGGCACATCATTGGCCACAGCGACATTGCGCCATCGCGCAAGCTCGACCCTGGCCCGCTGTTCCCTTGGAAGCGCCTGGCGGATGCGGGCCTTGGCGTCTGGCCCGAGCCCAATGCCGTGGCCCGCCAGCAGGCGTACTTCAACGTCAATCCTCCGACCATTGGCTGGTTCCAGCAGGAACTGGCGCGCTTCGGCTATGCCATCGAGCAGACCGGGCAGCTGGATGTCACCACGCGGCATGTGATCGCCGCCTTCCAGATGCATTTCCGCCCGCAGCGTTTCGACGGCATGCCGGACGCTCAGACCGCTGCCATGCTTTCGGTGCTAAATCGCATGCGCTAAGGCGAATCGTATTCGGGCGCCAAACGGCAGAGCCGATTCACATTCCAGTTGCTATACCTTGTTAATCAACTGGATGCTGCCCATGTCTGCCCTGATTTCTGTGTTGCGCCAATTTTTTTACCGCCCCTGGATGCTGGCCTCCCTGGCAGCGTTGGCCAGCGCCGCCGTATTGCTGACCGCCAGTATCGGTATTGCGCTGCAGCAGATGAAGGAAAGCGAGAGCGCGCAGATGAACGCCCAGGGCGAGCGCTTTCTCGACCGCCTGGAGCAGGTGTTCGGCCAACTGCGCGAGGGCGTTGACGAACTGCAGGCGCAGTCGCTGCGCGGCTGCAGCCCGGCGATGGTTTCAGTGCTGCAGCAAGTAGGTCTGGGTTCGCGCTTCATTTATGAAGCCGCTTATGTGGATGCCAATGTCGCTTGCTCAAACCGGGGCGGGGCAAGGGCCTTCGTGCCAACCCGTGCGCCGGATATTCAGGGGCCGACCTACAGCTACTGGCTCAACACCACCACTGAACCCAACGAAAACCTCGCTGCCTTGATGCTGGCGCGGGGTAATTTCCTGGTTTCCACCTCGCGTGGGCACCTGACCGACGTGGTTGACCTGCCACCGGGCGGCAGCCTGCTGGTGGTGCTGGATAACGGCACCCGTGCAATCCCGGTGCTGGGCCCGCCCCAGGCATGGCCGCCCACCAGTGGCTGGCCACCCCCCAGCCAGAAGTCTTTATTCGAGCTGCGCGATCGGCTGGTCTATCGCATGCCGACCAAGTCGCCGGACTACCAGCTGGTGCTGATCGCGCCGCGGGCCAGCCTGCCGTTACGCATGAACGGCATGCTCTGGCTGCTGTTCCCTGGCAGTGTGCTGGCGGCCTGCTGTATCGGCTGGCTGGTGCTGCAGTTGATTCTGCAGCGGCGTTCGATGAGTTCCGAACTGCAGAATGCCCTGCGCCGGGGCGAGTTGCAGGTGCTGTATCAACCCATCATCGAGCTCGACAGCCGTCGCTGTGTCGGTGCCGAGGCCCTGGTGCGCTGGCGTCGCCCGGACGGCTCGCTGACCAGCCCGGATTTGTTCATTCCGCTGGCGGAAAACACTGGGCAGATCCGGCAGATCACCGATTTCGTGCTGCAACGTGTGCTGGAGCAATTGGGCCAGTTGCTGCGCTCGCATCGCAATCTTTATATCTCGGTGAACCTGGCAGCCTGCGATGTGATGGTGCCGCGCATAGGCCGGGTGGCGGCGCGGCTGCTGGCGTTGCATCGCGTCGCGGCCAGCCAGATTGCCTTTGAAGTCACCGAGCGCGGGCTGATCGACGTGGTGGTGGCGCGTGATAACCTCCAGGCCCTGCGTGCGGTCGGGCATCAAGTGTTGATCGACGACTTTGGCACGGGTTATTGCAGCCTGGCCTACCTGCAGACCTTGCCGGTGGACTGCCTCAAGATCGACAAGGCATTCATCGATGCCCTGGGGCACGATGCTGCCAGCAGCGGCGTGGCGCCGCACATCATACGCATGGCACATGACCTGCATCTGCGGGTGATTGCCGAGGGCATCGAATGCGAGGCGCAGGCCGTGCTGCTCAACAGCGAGGGGGTGCATTACGGGCAGGGCTGGTTGTTTGCCCATCCGCTCAATGCCCGGCAATTCGCCGAACTGGTGACCCGTGGCCGGCAACCACGGCGGGCGCGGATCGATGATGAGCCCTGAGCGTGGGCCAGGTCAGACTGGCAAGGCCATATAGAACTGAGTGCCCTGGCCGGGCCGGGAAAACACACCCATGCGCCCGCCGTGCAGTTGCACGATCTCCTTGCATAGCGCCAGTCCCAACCCGGCTCCACCTTTCTTGCGCCCAACCTGTACGAACGGTTCGAAGATGCGCCCCTGCTGGCCATAGGCGATGCCCTCGCCATTGTCCTCGACGCTGATGATCATGCGCTCTGCGTGCCGCCGTGCATGCAGGCGGATGCGCCCACCACTGGCGGTATGGCGGATGGCATTGTGTAGGAGGTTGTCCAGCACCCGGTCGAGTTGCGCCACGTCTGCCTGGATGCGTGGCAGCGGTGGCTCCAGGGCTTTGATCAGCTCGATCTGCTTGGCGGCGGCCTGTTCGCTGAAGCGTGCCTGCGCCCTGTCGAGCAGGTCGTCGATGGCGCACGGGGCTAGTTCGAGCTTCTGCAAGCCGCTCTGGTAGCGCGAGAAGTTGAGCAGGTCGTTGATCAACTGGGTCAGGCGCTGCATCTCTTCGCCAATGGTCTCCAGCAGATCGCTCTCGCGCGCCTCGGGCGGGAACTTCAAGCGCTCACGCAACAGGCCGAATGCCATGTGCATGCCCGTGACCGGGGTGCGCAGTTCATGCGAGGCACGCAGCACGAATTCGCTGCGCACACGTTCGAAGGCGCGTTGCTCGGTGACATCGTGCAACACCATCACTGCACCCAGGATCGGCCCTTGCGGATGGCTGACCGGGGTCAGGCTGTAGGTCAGCAGGCGTGATTCTTCATCGACCTCGATGCTCAGGTCCTCCGGTGGCCGATCCAGGCTGCCGCCGCGCAGGACCTGGCGCAGCTGTTGCTCCAGTTCCGGGCGCTGCAGGGCGTCGGCCAGGCCACTGCCGACCCGGCTGCTGTTCCAGCCCAGCTGTCGCTGAGCGACGGGGTTGAGGTGCTCCAGATGCCCCTGGCGGTCAATGATCAGCAAACCATCATCGATGCTGTCGAGCACGGCCTGCAGGCGCTGCTGGCCCGCCAACAGCTCATCGACATTGGTTGCCTGGTGCTTGCGCAAGGCGTCGGCCATCAGCCCGAAGCGGCGGGTCAGCTGGTTGAGTTCGACGGCCTGGGTGACCGGCAAGGTGATTTCGAAATCCCCTTGGCCGAGCTGGTCGGCGGCCTTGGCCAGCGCCTCGATCGGCTGGCCGAAGCGTCGCGCGATGTTGTGCGCGGTGACGAAGCCTAGCACCAGCACCACCAGCCCCATCAGGCCAAGTATCCCACTGACCAGCAAGGCGCGGTCACGGGTGTGTTCTTCGCTGCGGGTGATGTAGTCGAGGGCCTGCTTGTGCGAATCGATCAGGTCGGTACGCACCTGGTTGAATGCTGCGCCCAAGGGTTGATCCACGCCCATGCTGCGCGCCGGTGCCGGGCTGTCGCGGTAAGCCTGGAGGAAGGCCTGGTAGTTGCTGCTGGCCTTGCTGAAACCGGTGCGTTCACCCCCTTCGGCCAAGCCATGGTTGAGCAGCTCCTGGAAGTCGTCCTGCAGGGGGCGCAGGCTGTCCGGTGTGGTGTCCTCGTCCAGCAGCAGCATCAGTTGCTCGCCGAGGTTCTGCCGCAGTTTCAGGCCCACTTCCAGCACATGGGTGGTTTCGCGCACCGACTGCTGCTGCACCGTGGCCATCTGCAGCACGCTCACCAACCCAAGCAACAGGCCCAGCAACGCCACGGTCACCAAGGCCGAGATGCTGAGGAAGAGCCGCGTGCGCAGCTTCATTGGCAGCTTCACAGGTTGTACTGCTTGCGCTTGCGGTAGAGCGTGGAGGCGTCGATGCCAAGGGTCTTGGCGGCCTGGTCGAGGGTGTCGCTGGCGGCCAGCACGGCACCGATGTGCGCGCGTTCCAGCTCATCCAGGCTCATGGCCGCACCGACCCGGGGGGCATTGCCTGCCGGTTGTTCGCCCATCCCTAGGTGAATGATTTCCACGCGCTCCTGAGGACAGATGATGCTGGCGCGTTCGATCACATTGCGCAGTTCGCGGATGTTGCCCGGCCAGCGGTAGTTGAGCAGCGCGCTACGCGCTTCGTCGCTGAAACCACGGGCCGGACGGGAGTATTCCTTGACGAAGCGGGCCAGGAAGCGGTCGGCCAGGGTCAGGATATCCTCGCTGCGTTCGCGCAGCGGCGGCAGGTGCAGGGTGATGACATTGAGGCGATACAGCAGGTCTTCGCGGAAGCGGTTCTCGCGCACCATGTCGTCAAGGTTAAGGTTGGTCGCCGCGAGGATGCGCACGTCGGCGCGGCGGGTGACCGGGTCGCCCACGCGCTCGTATTCCTTGTCCTGAATGAAACGCAACAGCTTGGGCTGCAAGGTCAGGGGAAAATCACCGATTTCATCGAGGAACAGTGTGCCGCCATCCGCCTGGTTGACGCGACCCAGGGTGCTCTCGCTGGCACCGGTAAACGCACCACGGGTATGGCCGAACAGTTCGCTTTCCATCAGTTCGGCATTCAGCGACGGGCAGTTGATGGTCACGCAAGCCTTGCGTGCTCGCTTGCTCCAGCCGTGGATGGCGCGAGCCAGTTCGCCCTTGCCGGTGCCCGACTCGCCGAGAATGAGGATGTTGGCATCGGTGGTGGCCACCTGGCGGGCGGTTTCCAGCACGGCCATCATTGCCGGGCTATGCGAGTCGAGGCCGTCCTTGGGTTTGCGGACTTCGCCTTCGAGGGCCTCCAGGCGTGCCGAGAGTTGACGGACCTCCAGCTGCTTGGCGGTAGCCAGGCGCAACTGATCAGGGCTGCAGGGCTTGACCAGGTAATCGGCGGCACCGGCCTGGATGGCATCGACTGCGGTGTCGATCGCTGAATGCGCGGTGACGATCACCACCCTCATCCAAGGTGCCTGGATACGCATCTGTGCCAGCACATCGAGGCCGTTGTCCTCGCCCAGGCGCAGGTCGAGGAAGCACAGGTCGAACACCTGGCGCTGCAGCAACGCATCAGCCTGTGCGGCGCTGTTGGCCGTGGCCACGCTGTAGCCTTCGTCTTCCAGGCAGTAGCGGAAGGTGCGCAGGATCGCGGACTCGTCATCCACCAGCAGAATGCGGCCTTGGTTGTCCTGGGCTGATTCCATTTACTGCGCTCCTTCGGAAAGATCTTCAATTAGTGTGGGAAAAATCGGGCAAGTTGCACGGTCAATTGTGAAGGAATCTGTCCTTTGCATGCTAGCCAATGGCCAATTCATACCGTGATGCCAGGTATCCCGATGATTTTCTTAGAGCAGCGCGCTGGCACATTGGTTGCGATGATTTTCTGCTTTTGCCAACTAAAAGGAGGTCCAACCGTGTCCCCTACCATCCGAATGGCCGTGTTGGCGGCCGCAATGCTGTCCGTTTGCGCACCTGCGTCGGCCGATCCTGTCCAGGACGCTCGCCTGGAGGGTTCGCTGCAAACCGCGTTGGCCCTCAACAGGGTGCTCAACCCGTTCCGCATCAAGGTCGAGGTCGATGGCCCGCTGGCCCGCCTGTCTGGCGAAGTCGAGAACAGCGTCGAGCGCGAGTTGGCCGAACATGTGGCCCTGGCCACACGGGGCATCGAGCAGGTCGACAACCAGTTGCGAGTCAACGCCGAACTGGTCGAGCGCCCGCTGGAGCTGCGTGCCTACGCCCAGCGGCTTGAAGATGTGACCTTGGCGGCGGTGATCCGGGCGCGCTTGCTGTGGAGCCGGATCACGGAAAAAGCGCCTATCGAAGTGCAAAGCAGCGATGGCGTGGTGACCCTGCGTGGCAAGGTCGACAGTGCCGAGGCCAAGGAGCTGGCGGGCGTGGTGGCGCGCACCACTGACGGTGTGCACCTGGTCAACAACCTGGTAAGCCTTGATAGCGCGGCCATGGCCAAGGCAAGGGAGAACCCGGCAGGGGCTCAGAGCGGGCCGCAGCCAAGCGACAGTTGGGTGGTCGACAAGATTCAGACCAGCTTGCGATTCAGCCGCAATCTGGACGGTTTGAATATCAAAGTGGCCAGCGAGCAAGGCATGGTGCGGCTGACCGGTGAGGTGGTCAGCAGTGAGCAGAAGACCATTGCCGTGGAGATTGCCCGGCAGATCATCGGTGTGCGGGGTGTCGACGCCGATCTGCTCAAGGTGGCGACCAAGGTCGAGGGTTGAATCGTGCAATTCGCACGACGTCAGCAGGGGTATCGTGCAGGATACGTCCTGAGCGAGGTTTGTCGTTACATTTAACTTATTGATTTTAAAGGATTTTATTTGGTTGGGCGGACTGGCATGCAGGCTGCAATTACTTGTTCAGGTTTGAACAGAAAAATTACAGTAGGAGAAGCTGGCATGAACCGCCCATCCGTCAAACGCTCGCTGAATGCCGCACTCCCCGTGCGCCAGTTCCTGTTCCTTGGGATGGCAGTGCTGCTGACCTTGGCCGCCGGCCTCTTCTATTACAGCTGGCAGACCGCGCGCCTGGCCGACCAGGTGGCAGCGCAAACCGCGCTGCTGTCCCAGATTCAGGCAAGTCGCGCCAACACCTTGGTAAAAGCCGCCGAACCTGTCGGGCAGCGGCCTGCCGCCAACACCTCACCGGCCACCGTCGACAACATCGTGCCCCAGCAACGCTGGGTGTTCTGAGGCGCTGGCCGCACCGTTTTCAAAAAAGAAAGGAGAAGCATCATGCTGAGTTGGGCTATCACTTTCCTCATCATCGCCATTGTCGCCGCAGTGCTTGGCTTCGGTGGTATCGCTGGCGCCGCTACGGGTATCGCGAAGATCCTGTTCATTGTCTTCCTGGTCCTGTTTGTCGCCTCCTTCTTCTTTGGACGTGGTCGAGGTTGAAGATGAGCAGGAAGCTATGCGCAGCCCTTGCTGTCGCCGCCCTGATGACAGGCGGTAGTACAGCCGTGCTGGCGGCCAATGATGGCCAGATCCGGGTCGAGCAATTGCTCGGCTCGGACCCTGAATACCGGGAAACCTGGCAAGACACGATCAAGGGCGAGGAACGCTTGCCTGATTGGGTGATCAACCTGAGCGGTAGCGGCCAGGAGCAGATGTCTGCCGTGACCGAAGACGGTGAGAAGTACCTGGTGGGGCCGTTGTGCGAGTCGCCGCAGAACTGCACCTACAAGCGCTTGATCGTAGCGTTCAGCTGGGACAAGGACGACGCCTACGGGATGCTTGTCGAGGTGCCCGAAGGCTTGCCTCGTGACAAGTCGCCGACCCGCCATGCGCAGTACCGTTGGCTGGGCAAGCCGGACGACGGCATGAAGGCCTTGTTGCAAGAGCAACTCAAACGTGACCCGAACTGGTACTGACCAGCGGTCGCGCGCTGTCACGCAATAGAAGCGGAACCTTTTTATCTTTCCTGCTTCTATGATGCGCCGCTCCGAGGAGGGGCCGCGCATGACCAGGGGGCCGGGCTGTTCTGATTGTTGCAGGATCGGAGTGGCCTAGGGGTACAGGGAGTGCCTCCAGTATTGGGCCGGGTCAGGAAAAGGCAGAATCGGAAGCTTCAGGTCGGGGGTGTCTGACAACATCGTAACCTGGCCTGGCTTCCGAGGCGCCATGCCCCGTTGTACGGATGCCTTTCAGGTTGTTGGCTCAAGACACATTTTGTGTTGACCGTACATCAACTTTTTTTCGCTCGGTACGGGTGCCGCGCAAGTGGCATTTCGGCCATTCGGATTGTCGAACAGGCCGTTTTCATCTCCCCTCCTATACCGCCAAAACGGCCGAAATATGGCGGTTCGGTCTTGTTCGGATTCCCGAACGTTATAAATCAATGACTTACGTGCGACGCATTTTGACTTGTTGGGCTATGCCGTATCGGCATGGGGTATGCGTTTCCGGCATTAGATTTCAGCCTGTCCCATCGCAATAGTTGCCGCCTTTTCGCTGGCCCGAGCGCCCTGTCGCTCGCTCGCGGTGTCCTTGCACGAGGTCCCCGGACGGAAGCCCAAAGCTGCCCGTGACGTTGCCAACGGCTCTGTTACGCGCTTTTCCGGTCGGTACCCGTGACCACTAGAACAAAGGGTAAAGACATGAAGAAGGCAAAACTGAGCCTCGCCTGGCAGATCGTCATCGGTCTGCTCCTGGGTGTTGCAGTCGGCGCGCTGCTGAACCACTTCAGCGCAGAAAAGGCCTGGTGGATCAGCAACGTCCTCCAGCCCGCCGGTGACATCTTCATTCGCCTGATCAAGATGATCGTCGTCCCGATCGTGATTTCGTCGCTGATCGTGGGTATCGCCGGGGTTGGCGATGCGAAGAAACTGGGCAGCATCGGCCTGAAGACCATCCTCTACTTCGAGGTGGTGACCACCATCGCCATCGTTGTCGGCCTGGTATTGGCCAACCTGTTCCACCCGGGCGCCGGCATCGACATGAGCACCCTGGGTACCGTCGACATCTCCAAGTACCAGGCCACTGCAGCCGAAGTGCAGCATGAGCACGCGTTCATCGAGACCCTGCTCAACCTGATTCCGTCGAACATCTTCGCAGCGCTGATGCGTGGCGAAATGCTGCCTATCATCTTCTTCTCGGTGATGTTCGGCCTCGGCCTGTCGAGCCTGCAGGCCGACCTGCGTGAGCCGCTGGTGCGCACCTTCCAGGCTGTGTCGGAGACCATGTTCAAGGTCACTCACATGATCATGAACTACGCCCCGATCGGTGTGTTCGCCCTGATCGCCGTGACTGTCGCCAACTTTGGGTTCAGCTCGCTGCTGCCGTTGGCCAAGCTGGTACTGCTGGTGTACTTCGCCATCGCCTTCTTCGCCTTCATGGTGCTGGGCCTGGTAGCGCGCCTGTTCGGCTTCTCGGTGATCAAGATCATGCGCATCATGAAAGATGAACTGATCCTCGCCTATTCCACCTCCAGCTCCGAGACCGTGCTGCCGCGCGTGATCGAAAAGATGGAGAAGTACGGCGCGCCGAAGTCGATCTGCTCGTTCGTGGTACCGACCGGCTACTCGTTCAACCTCGACGGTTCGACCCTCTACCAGAGCATCGCGGCCATCTTCATTGCCCAGTTGTACGGCATCGACCTGTCCTGGAGCCAGCAGCTGCTGCTGGTGCTGACGCTGATGGTCACCTCCAAAGGCATCGCCGGCGTGCCGGGCGTTTCCTTCGTGGTACTGCTGGCAACGCTCGGCAGCGTTGGTATCCCGTTGGAAGGCCTGGCCTTCATCGCCGGCGTCGACCGCATCATGGACATGGCACGTACCGCCCTGAACGTGATCGGCAACGCCCTGGCAGCGCTGGTCATTGCGCGCTGGGAAGGCATGTACGACGCCGCCAAGGGCGAGCAGTACTACGCTTCGCTGATGGCGGACAAACAGCAGGCCGCTGTGATTGGCGAACCCGCCAAGCGCTGAGCCTGACCTGCTGAACCAGAAAGCCCCGACGTATCGGGGCTTTTTGCTGCCTGTGAGTCTGGTGCGGTCCCTGTGGGAGCGGCTAAAGCCGCTACAGGTATCTCGGTCGCCAGTGAGGGGCGACGATACGCTATCATGCGGGCAATTTTCAGGGGGAACACACGGATGCTCAACGGCCTTTGGCTCGGCTTTTTCCTGGTGGCGGCTGTCTCCGCCCTGGCCCAATGGCTGGTCGCTGGCAATACCGGCATCTTCGCCGCGATGGTCGAGAGCATCTTCGCCATGGCCAAACTGTCGGTCGAGGTCATGGTCCTCCTGTTCGGCACCCTGACCCTGTGGCTGGGCTTCCTCAAGATCGCCGAAAAGGCCGGCATCGTCGAATGGCTGGCCAAGGTGCTCGGGCCGCTGTTCGCCCGCTTGATGCCGGAGGTGCCGCCCGGCCACCCGGCCCTGGGCCTGATCACCATGAACTTCGCTGCCAACGGCCTGGGCCTGGACAACGCCGCCACGCCGATCGGCCTGAAGGCCATGCGCGCACTGCAGGAGCTCAACCCCAGCAGTACGACGGCGAGCAACGCGCAGATTCTGTTCCTGGTACTCAACGCCTCGTCGCTGACCCTGCTGCCGGTGACCATCTTCATGTACCGCGCCCAGCAAGGCGCCACCGACCCTACCCTGGTGTTCCTGCCGATCCTGCTGGCGACCAGTGCCTCGACCCTGGTCGGCCTGCTGTCGGTGGCGGTGATGCAGCGCTTGCGCCTGTGGGATCCGGTGGTGCTCGCCTACCTGATCCCCGGTGCGCTGCTGCTGGGCGGCTTCATGGCGTTCCTGGGCACCCTGTCGGCGGCCGCGCTGGCCAGCCTGTCGTCGATCCTCGGCAACCTGACTTTGTTCGGCGTGATCATTCTGTTTCTGCTGGTCGGCGCGCTGAAGCGGGTGCCGGTATACGAAACCTTCGTCGAGGGCGCCAAGGAAGGTTTCGACGTGGCCAAGAGCCTGCTGCCTTACCTCGTGGCCATGCTGGTCGCGGTGGGCGTGCTGCGGGCGTCGGGCGCACTCGAGCTGGCCCTGGATGGCATTCGCCACGCAGTCGACTGGGCGGGCCTGGATACCCGCTTTGTCGAGGGCCTGCCCACGGCGCTGGTCAAGCCGTTTTCCGGTAGCGCGGCGCGGGCCATGCTGATCGAGACCATGCAGACCCACGGCGTCGACAGCTTCCCGGCCTTGGTGGCAGCGACGATTCAAGGCAGCACCGAAACCACGTTCTACGTGGTGGCGGTCTATTTCGGCGCAGTCGGCATCCAGCGTGTGCGCCACGCCGTTGGCTGTGCCCTGCTGGCCGAGCTGGCCGGTGTGATCGCAGCCATCTGCGTCTGCTACTGGTTCTTTGCCTGAACCTGATGCTGAGCCTGGCTGCTTTGCGCTACGGTCCAGTTCACCACCAGCCTGGCCAGCTGATCGCTGGCTGCGCCAAAGCCGGCGACCACGGCTGACACCTGGGTATCCGCCAGCGGCTGGCGTACTTCGAAGCGTTTGCTGCTGAGGATGCGCTGGCTGCGGCCTTGCACCAGGCGTGCGTCGTAGCGGATCACCACGTCCACCTTGCCCCCTGGCTGGTACTCGCTCTGGAACGCCTGCAGTTCGCCGCTCAGCTCGTAATCGGCCTGCAGGTTGCTGTCGTCAGCGCTCAGCCGCTGCACCCGGCCGTCGCGCTGGAAGCCATCGAGCAAGCGGTTGCGCACCAGTAACGGAACCGGGTCGCTCCAGCGGGCGCCCTTGTAGCTGCTGATCACATCGCCGTGGGGGATCACTGCGATGCGTGGCCCGGCCAGCACTTCGCTGGCCAGTGGCTTGTTGAGGCGCAGGGACCAGGCCACCGGGTTGCTGCTGTGGCTGGCCTGGTTGACCGGCAGGCGGTAGACATCCACCGGTTCGCTCTGCGGCAGGATCGAGCAGGCGCTGGCCAGGCTCAAGGCGGCCGTCAGGGCCAGCAGGCGCAGCGATGGGGTCATGGCTGGAACTCCTTGTTGTTGTCACGGCCCAGCAGGTAGCCGCTCGGGTCAGCTTCCAGGCGCCGGGAAATACCCTTGAGCGAATTGAGGGTTTCGCGCAGCTCGCGGATGGCCGGGGTCAGCTGGTTGAGCCCCTGGGCGCCGTCGTCGATGGACTGGCGATTGTCTTGCAGCAGGCTGTTGAGGGTCGCGGCGCTGTCGGCCAGCGACTGCATGGCCTGCTCGGCGCTGCCGATGGCTTGCTTGCCCTGGGTGCCGAGCAGGCCGTTGGCATTGCGCATCAGCGCCTGGGTTTCGGCCAGGGTGGCATTGGCCTGCTTGCCGACCTGGGCCAGCTGGGCGATTGCCTCGCTGACACCGCCGTTCTGGTTGGCGAAGGCAGCGGTGGTCTGGTCGAGGTTGGCCAGGGTGTTGCTCAGGTGCTCGATGTTGCTGTCCGAGAACATCTGCGTGGCGTTGTGCAGCAGCATGTTGATGTTGGTCACCAGGTCACTGCTGTCATTGAGCAGGCGTGAGATAGGCGACGGTGAGGCGACGATCACCGGCAGCTTGCCGTCCTTGCCCTTGAGTTCCGGGCTGTGCGGCGTGCCGCCGCTGAGCTGGATGAACGAGTTGCCGGTGACCCCGGCCAGGGTCAGCTTGGCCTGGGTGTCTTCCTTGACCGGGGTGTCACCGCTCAGGCGCACGCGGGCTAGCACCCGGCGTGGGTCTTTCGGGTCTAGGCGCAGGCTGGTGACATCGCCGACCTTGATGCCGTTGTACTGCACCGGGCTGCCCCGAGACAGCCCAGAGACGGCTTCGTTGAAGATCACTTCGTAGTCCTTGAAGGCGTCGTCGACGCTGGACTTGGTCAGCCACAGGCCGAACAGCATGGCGCCCGCTACCACCAGCACCGTGACCAGGCCAATCAGGACGTGATGAGCTCGGGTTTCCATTGTTCAGCGCTCCTGCCCGGCGTTGGCGGCGGCGTGTTCCGCTGCGCGCCCGCGTGGGCCGTGAAAGTACTCGTGGATCCAGGGGTCGTTGGTCTGCTCGACTTCGGCCAGAGGGCCGGCGACCAGCACCTTCTTCTGTGACAACACGGCGATGCGATCGGTAATGGTGTAGAGGGTGTCGAGATCATGGGTGATCAGGAATACGCTCAGGCCCAAGGCATCGCGCAGGGTCAGGATCAACTGATCGAAGGCGGCAGCACCGATCGGGTCGAGGCCGGCGGTGGGCTCGTCGAGGAACAGGATGTCCGGGTCCAGTGCCAGCGCGCGCGCCAGGGCGGCGCGCTTGATCATGCCGCCAGAGAGCGACGCAGGGTATTTGTCGGCAGCGGAGATGGGCAGGCCAGCCAAGGCCAGCTTGACCCCGGCCAGGTGTTCGGCATCGGCGCGCGACAGGCCAGCGTGCTCGATCAGCGGCAGGGCGACGTTTTCGGTCACGGTCAACGACGAGAACAGCGCACCTTTCTGGAACAGCACACCGAAGCGGCGTTCGACCAGTGAACGCTGTTGCTCGCGCAAACCGGCCAGGTCTTCGCCGAATACCTTGATCTGCCCGTCGTCAGGGCGGCGCAGGCCGATGATGCTGCGCAGCAGCACCGACTTGCCGCTCCCCGACCCACCGACCACCGCGAGGATTTCGCCGCGGTACAGATCGAGGTCAAGATCCTTGTGCACCACCTGGCTACCGAAGCGATTGCAGATGCCCCGTGCTTCGATCACCGCTTCCCGGCCACTCACCAGCCCATCTCCATGCAGAACAGCGCTGCCACCGCATCCAGCACGATGACCACGAAAATCGATTGCACCACGCTGGAAGT
The DNA here is from genome assembly GCF_014269035.2 of Pseudomonas vlassakiae. Taxonomy (GTDB): domain Bacteria; phylum Pseudomonadota; class Gammaproteobacteria; order Pseudomonadales; family Pseudomonadaceae; genus Aquipseudomonas; species Aquipseudomonas vlassakiae. Next base: position 21,252 of record NZ_JABWRP020000003.1, on the reverse strand, counting down.
GGTGTGGGCACCGACCGATTCGGCGCTGCCGCTGACCTTGAAGCCTTCGAGGCAACCGATGGCGGCGATCAGGAAGGCGAAGATCGGCGCCTTGGCCAGGCCGACCAGGAAGTGCTGCACACCGATGTCGGATTGCAGCAGCGACAGGAACATGGCCGGCGATATCCCCAGTGACAGGGCACAGACCACCGCTCCCCCGACGATGCCGCAGATCATCGCGACGAAGGTCAGCAAGGGCAGCGAGATCAGCAGCGCCAGTACCCGCGGCACCACCAGCAGCTCGATGGGGTTAAGGCCCAAGGTGCGGATGGCATCGATCTCTTCATTGGCCTTCATCGAGCCGATCTGTGCGGTGAAGGCACTGGCGGTGCGCCCGGCCATGAGAATGGCGGTCAGCAGTACGGCGAATTCGCGAAGGAACGAGAAGGCCACCAGGTCGACGGTGAACACGGTTGCACCGAAGTCGGCCAGCACCGTGGCGCCAAGAAAGGCCACCACGGCGCCGACCAGAAAGGTCAGCAAGGCCACGATGGGGGCTGCGTCCAGCCCGGTCTGCTCGATGTGCGCGACCACCGGGGTGACGCGCCAGCGGTGTGGCTGCAGCAGGCGGCGCAGCAGGGTTTCGATGATCAGGCCGAGGAAGCCGAGCAGCTGCAGGGTGTCCTGCCACAGCGTGCCGACCGCGCAACCGATACGCTCCAGCAGCACCAGCACCACGTTGCGCTCGGGCTGCTTGACCGGGATACAGTAGTCCTGCACCGAGCAGTACACATTCTTGAGCAGGGCACGACTGGCTTCGGGCAGGCCATGGGTGCACTGCGAGAGGCGCTCGGAGCCAAGCAGTTCGGCCAGCAGCGAGGCCCCGGCGGTGTCCAGGCGGCCCAGCTGGCTGAGGTCGGCGATGGTGTCGGCACCATACTGCGTGCGCAGGCGCTCGCTGTCGCGCTTGAGGCTGGCGTAGTGAGCCAGGGTCCAGTCACCTGCGATCCGCAGGCAGGCCGGTTGGCAACGGGTGTCCAGGGTGGCGCTGGGGGTGGTCATAGGCTCCATGCATCCGGCTGGGCTAGAGGCTGATCATAGCGCAGCGGGCATGGAGCGGTTTGTTGAAAATGTGCTGTCGTGCGCCCAGCGTCACGGCGCAGGCGCGTCGTCCACCACCTTGAAGCGCAGCACGCCGATCATCTGGCCGTCCTCGGTCAGCACCCGGACCTGCCACTTGCCCACCGGGTTGGGTGGGAAGTTCTGCTTGTGGGTCCAGGCACGGTAGCCTTCCTTGCGCCCGCCGTGGATATCCAGGGCAATGCGATCGACTTCCTGGCCGTCCTTCTGCCACACATGGTAGATGCGTTCGTCCAGGCCGCGCGGCGCGTTGATTGCGGTATAGGCGTACAGGCCGTTGCTGCGGATGCGGCTGGCGGCCACCTCTTCCAGCGATTCGCCGGGTTGACGATTGAGTACTTCGGTGCTGACCGCCACGTCCGTCATCCACAGTGTTGCCGGCGGCACCCACGAACGCAGCAACCAGCCACTGCCGCCCACCGCGAGGGTCACCAGTACCAGTGCCACGCCGCGGCGCCAGGTATTGACCGGGAAGCTGCTGATCAGGCTTGGGAACGACAGTGCCATGGCGGCGATCAATGACAGCTTGAAACTCTGTGCAGTGGTCAGGTGCAGGATGATCGGCAGCGCGGTGAGCAGTGCGGCGAACAGGGTCAGGGTGTGCAGTGCAAGGAACAGCCAGCGCCGGGGTGCCAGCCACTTGTAGTAGAGCGGGTCGATGATCGAAACGAGCCCGGCGGCCCCAAGCAAGCCAGTGAAGACCAGCTGGCCGCTGTTCCAGGTGGTGGTGATGAAGAAGAACGGCAGGACGAAGAACAGGCTTTCCTGGTGAATCATCTGCGTTGCGTAGCGCAGCAACGGCTGCGGGATCTCGCGGTTGAAGGTGCGAGCGAACAGACCGGTCAGGGTATTTTCCAGCATCAGCCAGACCCAGCTGACCAGCATGAGGATGGCGATCCAGCTGGCCAGGCTGGCCTGGCGATCGACCAGGATGAAGCTGCCGATACCGGAAAGGAAGCCACCGAGCGCGATGACGCCGGGATAGCGTTTGAGCAGTTCGATGGCGCGCTGGACGAAGTGGGGTATTGGAGGCATGGGTCTAAAACAACAATAGGAAGTGGCTGTGCCGGCCTCTTCGCGGGTTTGCCCGCGAAAGGGCCGGTACTGGCAAAAGGATACCGCCGATTCACTGCTGCCGTGTAGCACCACTCGGTCGTTCCGGGTTGTGCCGCCGCCAGCGTAACAGCCCAAGCGCCAGAATCAGCCCCACCAGCAAGGCAACCAGGCCATAGAGTTCGTCATACCCAAGGAACGGCTTTTCGATCCGCAGGTAGCCCTGATCCTTGAGCAATTCCTTCAGGGCCGCATTGGCCTCTTCCAGCGTCACCTGGCGCAGCTTGCGTGCCGGGTCGGCAAAGCGGCCGTTGTTGTAATCGTTCAGCGCCCCCCAGTAATAATCGGCCAGCGCACTGTTGCCCTGAGTGCTCCAGCTTTCCTTGGCCACGGCGGCATCCTTGATGCGGGCAAAGGTATCCGGGTCGAGACCTTCCTTGCGCAGGTGATCGAACAGCTGCTGCATGACCTTCACGGCGTGGTCGATATCCTCGCGCTCAAGGTCGGCATTGAGGCTCAGCATGCCGCTGTCGCCAAAGCTCTCACGTTGTACCGACGGCCCATACGACAGGCCGTTGCGCAGGCGCAGCTGGTCGTACAAGGCCCAGTCGAGGTAGCGCGACAGCAGGTCAAGGGTCTGTTGATGGTCATTGTCCAGAACCGGCTCGATGAACAGCCAATGCAACTTGACGCTATCGCCCAACAGGCCATGGGTCAGGTCGCGGCGCTGCTCGGCCTGTTCGCTGATGCTTTCAAGGTTGCGCCGCTCTTCCGGCTCGGTGGCAGGCAGTTCGCCGAAGGTACGCTCCAGATAGGCCGGCAGCAGCCGATCCAGGCCGCCGACGACGATCAGGGTCATGTTATTGGCGGCGTACCAGCGGTCACGCAGGCTTTTTACCTGCTCCAGGGTCATATCCGCGACGTTGGAGCGCTCGGGGCATTTCAGGCCTAGCTCGGTGGCCAACTGATCGCTGGCCGGGTGGCCGATGTCCTGACGGTCGAGCCAGCGCTGCAGGTGGCCATAGTGGCCGCCATCCTCGCGTTCGATGATGCGCTTGGCCGTGGCCAGGGCTTTGGCGTCGATACGGGTGTCGCGGATGATCGCCAGCAACAGGTCGAGCACCTTGCGCTGGTTGCGTGCCGGCGCCTCGATGACAAACGTCGTGTCGGCGCTGCTGGTGTAGGCGTTCCACTCGCCCCCCAGGCTTTGCAAGCGTTCTTCCAGGCCGCCTTCACCGGTTGCATCGATGCCAGTGAACAGCAGGTGTTCGAGCAGGTGCGGCAGCTCTTTCTGCTCGCAGTCGAAGTCATCCAGGCCAACCCCTACCACCAGGCGGATCGCCACATGGTCGCGCTCGTAACCGGATTTCAGGATCACCTGCAGGCCATTGGGCAACAGGTAACCCTCGACCCGCGAGCGATCGAGGGCAAATGAGGGCAGGCTGCAGATCAGCAGGCAAACGAACATCAGGCAACGCATGGGCGAGCGACGGTCTCCAGGTGTGCGAGATCAGGACAGGTGGGCGTCTTCCGGGACGCTGTCGAGCAGCAGCCCGCCAGTGTCCGAGCCACCCAGTACCACATAGGCACTGCTGCAGAACAAAGAGTTCAACCGCTTCATGTCGGCGATGAGCTCCAAGTGTAGCGAACTCGTCTCGATACTTTGCACCACCTTACGTTGCAAACGGCTGACATGGGCATGCGCCAGGCGCCGTTCCTGGGCGCGGAAACGGCGCTTTTCCCGCAGCAGCAGGCGTGCGCTTTCCGGGTCGGCACTGAGAAACACCGACAGCCCCAGACGCAGGTTGGCCAGCAATTGCTCCTGCAGCCCGGTGAGTTCCTCCAGGCCGACCTGGGAGAACTCCCGGCGCTGGCTGGTCTTCTGCTGTTGCACCTTGCGCAGCATGCGTTCGATCAGGTCGCAGGCTAGCTTCAGGTTGATCGCCAGCTCGATGATTTCGGCCCAGCGCCGGTTGTCCTGGTCGCTGAGGTCTTCCCGCGGCATCTGCGCCAGGTACAGTTTGATCGCGCTGTACAGCGCTTCGGCATCTTCGCTCAAGGCCCGCACCTGCTGGGGCATGGCGGTATGGGTACCGCGCAAGGCGCCAAGCATGGCTTCCAGCAGGCTGTCGACGATGTCACCCAGACGCAGGGTTTCACGGGCGGCATTGGCCAAGGCCAGGCTAGGCGTGGCCAGCGCCGAAGCATCGAGATGGCGCGGGCGTATCTGGCCGTTGCCAGCCTCGCGTTCGGGTAGCAGTGTGTTGCACAGGCGGCCCATGGGGTTGACCGTCGGCAGCATGATCAGGCAGCGCAGGGTGTTGTAGAGCAGGTGGAAACCGATTACCAGCTCCTGTGGGCTGAAGCTCAGGCTGTCCATCCACTCCACCAGCGGATGCAGCACGGGGATGATCAGCACCAGGCCGATCAGCTTGTACAACAGGCTGCCCAGGGCCACGCGGCGCCCAGCGGCGTTCTGCATGCTGGTGCTGATGAAGGCCAGCAGGCCGCTGCCGATGTTGGCGCCAACGACCAGGCCGATGGCCACCGGGAGGCTGATGACTTCGGCCCCAGCCAGGGTCGCGGTAAGCAGCACGGCAGCCAGGCTGGAATACGACACCATGGCGAACAGCGCACCTACCAGGGCGTCGAGCATGATGTCGCCGGTCAACGATGCGAACAGCACCTTCACCCCTTGTGCATGGGTGATCGGCGTCGCCGCCTGTACGATCAGCTGCAAGGCCAGGATGATCAGGCCCAGGCCGATCCCCACGCGGCCCAACTGGCCAGCACGGGTCTGTTTGCGCGAGAGGAAGAAGATCACCCCGAGGAACACCAGCAGCGGCGATAGCCACGACAAGTCCAGGGTCAGTACCCGCGCCATCAGCGCGGTACCCACGTCGGCACCGAGCATGATCGCCAGCGCTGGGGTCATGGCCATCAGGCCCTGACCGACGAAGGAGGTCACCAGCATGGCGGTGGCATTGCTGCTCTGCACCACGGCAGTGACCACGATGCCGGCGATGAACGCCAGTGGCCGACGGTTCATGTTCTGGCCGAGCACGCGGCGCAGGTTGGAGCCGAACACCCTGAGGATGCCGGTACGAACGATATGCGTGCCCCACACCAGCAAGGCTACGGCAGAGAGCAGGTTGAGCAGGGTCAGCATGGTCGAGCCCCCCTTTTGTTCTCGGGCTCCGGCACTGGAGCCAAAATGTGTGAAGCCGTAAGCCTGGCCCGGGGGTGGGTGTTTTGATCCAGTGCTTACTCAAGCTTTAGTTGTTTTGCGGACCTCGCGCCAGCTTGGCACGCTCTGCAAGCATTTGAAATGTTTCTGTCATGAAAGGCTGTACATGAAAAAGGGCCCCGGAGGGCCCTTTACGCTGCTTGTCCTGACCTTATTGACCCGGAATGTCCTTGCGCAGTTTCACCGGGTCGTGCTCCTTGCCCTGCTTGCGCGCCATGGCGGTGCGCATGCGGATGTTGATCGCCTCGACGGCCAGCGAGAAGGCCATGGCGAAGTAGACGTAACCCTTCGGCACGTGCACGTCGAAAGATTCGGCGATCAGCACGGTACCAACGACGATCAGGAAGGAAAGGGCAAGCATCTTCAGCGACGGGTGCTTGTCGATGAAGTCACTGATGGCGCCGGCGCAGGCCATCATCACCAGGACGGCGACAACAATGGCGGCGATCATCACCGGCACGTGCGAGACCATGCCGACGGCGGTGATCACCGAGTCCAGCGAGAACACGATGTCGATGATGGCGATCTGAATGATGGTGTACAGGAACTTGCCGCCAGCGCCTTTGGGTTCGTCGGCGCTCTCTTCCTCGCCTTCCAGCCCGTGGTAGATCTCTTGCGAGCTTTTCCACAGCAGGAACAGGCCGCCGCAGAACAGGATCAGGTCGCGACCGGAGATGCCCTGGCCGAACACCTCGAACAGGTCGGCAGTCAGGCGCATGACCCAGGTGATCGACAGTAGCAGCATGATCCGGGTGACCATGGCCAGGGCGAGGCCGAAGATCCGGGTGCGCGGCTGCATGTGCTTGGGCATGCGGCTGACCAGGATCGAGATCATGATGATGTTGTCGATCCCGAGGACAATCTCAAGCGCTGTGAGGGTAAAAAAGGCAACCCAGATTTCCGGGCTGGTCAGCCATTCCATGTGTATTCCTTCAAACGATAAAGGCGAGGCGCCCCTTCAGGGCGCATCGCATGGGTGATGCGTGTTAATTAAAGACTACTGAACAGCGGGAAAATGCCCATCAGCAGCGCGGCGAGCATTATGCATAGGCATACCAGCACTGCCCACTTCAGCGTGAAACGCTGGTGATCGCCGAACTCGATGCCGGCCAGGGCCACCAGCAGGTAGGTCGAAGGCACCAGCGGGCTAAGCAGGTGAACCGGCTGCCCGACGATCGAGGCACGGGCCATTTCCACCGGGCTGATGCCGTAATGGCTGGCCGCTTCCGACAGCACTGGCAGCACACCGTAGTAGAAGGCGTCATTGGACATGAAGAAGGTGAACGGCATGCTCACGATCGCGGTGATCACCGCCAAATACGGGCCCAAGGCTTCAGGGATGACTGCCAGCAGGCTCTTGGACATTGCCTCGACCATGCCGGTACCGGACAGGATGCCGGTGAAAATACCGGCGGCGAAGATCAACCCGGTCACGGCCAGCACACTGCCAGCGTGGGCGGCGATGCGGTCTTTCTGCTGCTGCAGGCACGGGTAGTTGACGATCATGGCAATGCTGAAGGCGATCATGAACAGCACCGGCAGCGGCAGCACGCCTGCGATCAGTGCGACCATCAGGCCGGCGGTCAGGGCACCGTTGAAGTAGATCAGTTTGGGGCGGCGCGCTTCAGGGAACTGCGACACGCTGATTTCGCTGTGATCGATGTCATCGGTCGGCAGGTGCAGTTCACCCAGGCGGGCACGCTCGCGTTTGCCGTACATGTAGGCGATGGCAAGGATCGCCAGCACGCCGAAGGCCATGGCCGGGATCATCGGCACGAAGATGTCCGACGGGTCTACGTGCAGGGCGCTTGCTGCGCGGGCGGTCGGCCCGCCCCACGGGGTCATGTTCATCACCCCGCCGGCGAGGATGATCAGGCCGGCCATGATCCGCGGGCTCATGCCCAGGCGGCTGTACAGCGGCAGCATGGCGGCGCAGCAGATCATGTAAGTGGTGGCGCCGTCACCATCGAGCGACACCACCAGGGCCAGCACTGCAGTACCGACCGAGACTTTCAGCGGGTCACCCTTGACCAGCTTGAGGATCTTGCGCACGGCCGGGTCGAACAGGCCGGAGTCGATCATCAGGGCGAAGTAGAGAATGGCGAACATCAGCATCACGCCGGTGGGCGCAAGTTTACTGATGCCCTCGAGCATCATCGGGCCGATCTTGGCGGAAAAGCCGCCGAACAGGGCGAACAGGATGGGTACCAGAATCAGCGCGATCAAGGCCGACAGGCGCTTGGTCATGATCAGGTACATGAAGGTGATGACCATGGCAAAGCCGAGGAAGGTCAGCATGGCAATACTCCAGGCGTGGCGCGGCGAAAGGAATGGCTATTCGGGCGAATCAGCGCGTTTGGCGCTGAGCGGGGAGCATGCGCAGGGGCATTGAATGAAGGCGTGCGAACAGGCGGGTGCAGGAACACATCAGAATCACCATTGTTGTTGTTGATGGGCCGGGCGCGGAGATTTCCGGGTGCCCTGGCTGACCGGTCTTGTGCCGGTAGTGGCGGCTATCCTAGGGGGGTAAGCTTTCAGCCAGCTTTCGCCGGAAAAACGGCGACGGGAGGTAGGTGATGCTGGATGTAAACGAAGGTGGCTGCCATTGTGGTGCCTTGCGCTACCGGCTGCAGGGGGACCTGAAGGATGTCGCCCATTGCCATTGTTCGATCTGCCGGCGGGTCAGCGGCGGGCTCGTGGTGACTTGGCTCACCCTGCCCCGCACGGGTTTCCGCTGGCTGGCGGGGCGCCCCCAGTGTTATGTGGCGCCAGCCAGTTGCAAGCGGTACTTCTGTGGCGAATGCGGGGCGCATGTGGCGCTGGTGACCGAGCATAGCCCGACGACCATCGATGTGACGGTGGCGACGCTGGACCACCCGGAGCGGGCGCCTGCCAGGCGGCATATCTGGATTGGCAGCCGGTTGCCCTGGCTGCATCTGGATGAGGCGTTGCCCGGGGAGGCGGAGGAAAGTCTGTAGGCCTTGTGCTGCCTGTACCAGCCTCATCGCGGCTAAAGCCGCTACAGGGGCGCACCTCAGTCTGTAGGAGCGCTTAAGCCGCGATGAGGCCGGTTCAGGATTCAGGGCAACTGCAGACCGCCAGCTGCCTTGTGCAACGCCCGCAGATGCTCGCCAATGTGCTTCACATTGGCCTCGACCGCCGCGATCTCGCTGGCCCGCGACGGCTCCAGCAGCGCCCTCACCTCTTTGTCCAGGTCGGTACTCAGGCGCAGCAGCTTGGCCTGTCGCTCGGCACTGACCTGCTCCAGGTGCGCGCGCTCGTCCGGCTGCGGCAAGCCATAGCCTTTGGCATCCAGCAGCTCGGCCGGGCGGCTGAGGAAGCCGCTGTTGGCGAGCATCTGCTTCAGGGTCTCGTCGGCTTTGTTGATGCTGCCGTCCTTCAGCGCTGCAGCGTTCAGGTAACGCTGTTTCACTTCGTCCTGAGCCAGCAGCAACTGCCGGCGCAGGCTGGCCTGTTCGAGCAACAGCAAGGCCGCGCTGGTGCGCAGGTCGGCCTTGTCGAACCACGGGCGCCTCTGCTCTGCCTCCAGGGCCAGCCAGTCCTCGACTTCGGTCTGCTTGATCGGCAACTGCTTCCTCAGCACATCGAACATGGCCTGGTAGCGCTCGCGGTAGGAGTCGAAGCGGTAGCCCAGGCGCAGGGCTTCGCGTGGGTCGTCGAGCACCTGGGTATCGGCCAGCCCCCTGCCCTTGAGCACGGCCAGCAACCCATTGGGCATGATGCTGTCGAGATCATTCAGGCGTGGGTTGGCAGTGCCGCTGCGCAGCAGCTTCAAGGATTCCACTGCGCAGTTGTTGGACAGGAACCAATAGTTGCCGTCGTAGCTCCAGTGCATCTCGGCGGCCTGGCGCACCAGGTTCTCGATTTCGTCGCGGCTGAGCTTCAGCGGTACCGAGGCCAGGCTGCGCAGTTCGGTCTTGGTGTATTCATCGATCACCTGGCCCAGCGGCAACACGAACAGCCGTGAGGGATAGGCACCTACCAGCCCGTCCCAGCTGGACAGTTGCACATCGTTGACGAAAGCGCGGTAAGACAGCACCAGGCTCTGGTCGAGGTCCAGGCGGCAATCCGGCCCGCGGGGGCGGCCGGGTTTGCAGATCACCAGGCGCAGCATGCTGTGGCCCCAGCGGCTCACAAGGTTCTGGTTGGCTTCAGCCAGCAGGAAGTCGACCTCGTAAACCCGTTCTGGGTCAATTTCGCCCAGCGGCTGCCGGGCGAAGTCGCTGCCAGCGTTGATGAACGGCAGGCCCTTGGCGCAAGTGTTCTGCGGCGGTGCCCAGCCGAAGTGGTCACGCAGGTACTGGTTGAGCGCCGGGCGACGGCAGCCGTAGCTCGGGTCGAGGAGGAAATACTCCATGTTGACCGCGATGTATTCCTTGGGACTGCTCAGCTCATAACTGTCGGGGCTGCGCATGAACTGTGCGTTGTGCTGCTCACGTTCGCCACGACGGCCGACGTATTGCGGCCAGCCGGCCAGGTCGAGAAAGCGCGGGTCGTCGCTGAGGGTAAAACGGCGTTCGGCCTGACTACGGCACTCTGCCAGCTGACCGATCTTGCCCAGCGTAGCTTGCTGGCGCGCGCAGCGGGCGATCAGCGAGCGCTCACTGCCGGGCCACAGGCGGGCACGGTCGTAGATATGGGTCAGCTCATGCAGGACGGTGGCCAGCAACTCTTCACGGACCGTGCCGTGGGGACGGTTGGTTCGCTTGCTGGCGGCACTGCCGTCAGTGAGGCTGGGGAGCAGGCGGCGATTGAGTTCGAGAGTCGATACCAGCGAAGCTTGGCCATAGGCATCGGCTGGCATGTTGTCGCTCCAGCTGACCGTTACCCGCCTGTCCAGCCGTTGCTTGAACAGGGGCGGCAGCTTGGCCATGGCTTCGTCGAGCAGGGCCTGGCTGGCTTGGGTCTGTTGCGGGTCGAGGCCGGTCGCCTGCAGCTCAAGCTGCAGGTCGGCCAGGGCGGGCGTGCCCAGCAGCGTCAGGGCGCAGCCGAGCAGCCAGGCACGCACGCGGCTCACAGCGCGAGGATGGCTTCGGCCAGTACTTGGTCGCTGGCGTCGCGCGCTTCAGGCACGCGCTCGCGCAGGGTGCTGAGTGCAGCCTCAAGCTGGGCACCGCGGATATCGCCATTACTGGCGACAAAGCTGGCGGCGTCGTCGTGGGCTTCGCGCACGACTTTGGCGTCGCGGATCGAAGTGGTGGTGTCAGAGGTGAAATCGATCGAGCGGCCAAAGGCGCGCACGATGATGTTGCTGGTGGCCACCAGGGTCTGTGCATGGGCCAGGTCGGCCAGCAGCAACATGCCGAGGGTAGCGGCAATCAGCGGTTTACGCATGGAGCATCTCCGAAAAATACAGGGAGTCAGGTGTGGTTATTGGACGAGAATTGCTTCTGCCAGTTCAAGGTCGCCGACGGAGGGCCGGGTGCAGTTGTGGCGCAGCGAGTCGAGTGCCGCTTCCAGGCGTGCACCGCGGATCATGCCATCGCTGGCAACGAATGCCGCGGCATCGTCGCGAGCCTGCCTGACCAGTTTGCGGTCGAAGGGGGCAGCGGTGACCTGGCTGGTAACGTAGCCCGTGATGACCAGGCCTTGTGTGGTGGTGTCCATGGCGTGGGCACTGGCCATGGCAGTGGCACTGAACAGCAACGGCAACAGATAACGCATGAGCTTTCTTGACGGCAGGGGAAGTGAAAGACGAAGGCTACCTCAGGTGCGCGGCCGCTAGCCAACGCACCTGCTTTGCAGCGCCCTGATCAGATCGCGAGGATGGCCTGAGCCAGCTGTGCATCACTGGCTTGCAGCTGCGGCATGCTCGAACGGATGTGCAGCAAGGCACTTTCCAGCCGCGCACCACGAATGGCGCCCTGAGTACCGACGAAGCTGGCGGCGTCATCACGGGCGGCCTGCACGATCTTGTCATCGCGGAACGATGAGGTCAGGTCGGAGGTGGCGTCAGTCGAGGCGGCAACAGCACGTACCACGGCATCGGTGGTGACTACGAAGCTGCTGGCTTGGGCGGTGCTGGCCAGGCCGAGCAGCATGGCGGCACCAATAAGGTATTTACGGGACATGTTCGTGGACTCCTGGACAGGGTTCTGCTTCATCGGACGCTTGCACTGCTGGTCGCGTTACGTGTTCGACAACGGGTTTTAACAGACTGTTGAGCGAAGCGTATCACGCGGTGCTGTTTCTGAATGTGAGTGCGAGCGAGAGCGGACAACTGTTTCGGTCGATATTTAAATATTTGCAACTGTACTGGTGGCGCCCGGAATGGCTCTGGGCAGAGCCGTGCGGACAATAAAAAACCCGCTGCAGTCGCCTGCAACGGGTCGGGGAATTCGCGGTGCCGGCCGCAGCCGGCGGACCGGAGCTTAGCGCCAGAATGGCTTGCTCAGCTCTTCGTAACGCTGCGACTCGCTGATACCGGCGTCGGCCAGCAGGCGGGCATCCAGGCGAGCCAGTTGACGGCGGCTGGCCATGCGACGCTGCCACAGCAGCAGGGTGGAGATAGCGCGCAGTGGCAGGGAAGCCTGGGACTGCTGGGCGTTGCTTTCAAAAACCAGACCGGAACTGAGGGTACGTTCCATGATGTTTCATCCTTCCGCTTATGGCGGGATTAGGTAGTGATTTAACTGATGCCAATGATCCTCCTCTGCTGTCCATAACAGTAGATACAGTTCACCAGTAATGAGATAGGCCAGTTAACTGTTTAAGCCGACTGTTGCACTTGAAACAGGCGAAACTGTACCGGTGCGCACCAAGTTGGTGCGTTTTCGCTCTGCGTACGCGCTGATGAGGGCGAGATGGCGCCGAATTAACGGTACAGTTGTACAGTTTGGAATGAAAGAGATGAACGAAGTGTTCGGGTGCTGGGGTTTGACGGTACTGGCCCTGACGCCGGCGTAGCGACGACAGGGCCCTGAACAGTGGCGGCGACTGTATCAGCTGGCGAGCATGCGCCCGGTTTCTTCCAGGTTCTCGTGCCAGCTCAGCGCTTCTCGCAGGATGTGTGGGGTGTGGCCGCCACGCTGGCAAGCGCGTTCGAAATAGTCGTTCAGCGCTGCGCGGTAGTCCGGGTGCACACAGTTGTCGATGATCGCCCGCGCCCGCTCACGTGGAGCGAGGCCGCGCAGGTCAGCCAAACCTTGCTCGGTGACCAGGATGTCGACGTCGTGTTCGGTATGGTCGACGTGGCTGACCATCGGCACCACGCTGGAAATGGCACCGCCTTTGGCGATCGACTTGGTGACGAATACCGCGAGGTGGGCGTTGCGGGCAAAGTCACCCGAGCCGCCGATGCCGTTCATCATCCTGGTGCCGCAGACATGGGTGGAATTGACGTTACCGTAGATATCGAACTCCAGCGCCGTGTTGATGCCGATGATGCCCAGGCGGCGAACCACTTCGGGGTGGTTGGAGATTTCCTGCGGGCGCAGGACCAGTTTGTCCTTGTAACGCTCCAGGTTGCCGAACACGTCGGCATTGCGACGGGTCGACAGGGTGATCGAGCTGCCCGAGGCAAAGCTCAGCTTGCCAGCGTCGATCAGGTCAAAGGTCGAGTCCTGCAGTACTTCGGAGTACATGGTCAGGTCTTCGAATGGCGACTCGATCAGGCCACACATCACCGCGTTGGCAATGCTGCCGATACCTGCCTGCAGCGGGCCGAGCTTGTTGGTCATGCGGCCAGCGTCCACTTCCTGCTTCAGGAAGTTGATCAAGTGGTCGGCGATGCCCTGGGTTTCGTCGTCCGGAGGCAGCACGGTGGATGGCGAGTCTGGCTGGTCGCTGATGACGATGCCGACGATCTTTGCCGGGTCGATCGGGATCGCGGCGCTGCCAATGCGGTCATCGACCTTGACCAGCGGGATGGGCGTACGGGTCGGGCGATAGGTCGGGATATAGATGTCGTGCAAGCCTTCGAGGTTGGCGTTGTGCGACAGGTTGATCTCGACGATCACTTGCTTGGCGAAGATCGCGAAGCTGGCCGAGTTGCCCACCGAGGTGGTCGGCACGATGTGGCCTTGCTCGGTGATGGCCACGGCTTCGATGACCGCGATGTCCGGCAGCTTGAGTTGCTGGTTGCGCAGCTGCTCGACGGTTTCCGACAGGTGCTGGTCGATGAACATCACCTTGCCGTCGTTGATGGCCTTGCGTAGGGTACTGTCGACCTGGAATGGCATGCGACGCGCCAGCACGCCGGCTTCGGTCAGCTGCTTGTCGAGGTCGTTGCCCAGGCTGGCGCCGGTCATCAGGCTGATTTTCAGTGGCGACTGCTTGGCGCGTTCGGCCAAGGCATGCGGCACAGCCTTGGCTTCGCCGGCGCGGGTGAAACCGCTCATGCCGACGGTCATGCCGTCCTCGATCAGGCCAGCGGCATCAGCCGCACTCATTACCTTGCTGTGCAGGGAGGACAAGCGGATACGATCACGGTACATGGATTGTTATCTCGGGCTACTGAAACTACTGAGGCGCAGTCTAGAGATTTCGCCCTCTGGCGTCCCACGACCATGGTCGTATGAGAGGCCTCGTCGTAGAGCCGTTGATCCGGATCAATAAAGGAAAGCCCCGGCAGATTCTGACCGGGGCTTCCTTTATATCAACTGGTTTGCAGCGGCCGTTGTCACTCCACCGCCTTCACCATGTCTTCGATGACTTTCTTCGCATCACCGAACACCATCATGGTCTTGTCCAGATAGAACAGTTCGTTATCCAGGCCTGCATAGCCGCTGGCCATCGAGCGTTTGTTGACGATGATGGTCTTGGCTTTGAAGGCTTCGAGGATCGGCATGCCGGCGATTGGCGACTTTGGATCGTTCTTCGCTGCGGGGTTGACCACGTCATTGGCGCCCAGCACCAGCACCACGTCGGCCTGGCCGAACTCGGCGTTGATATCTTCCATCTCGAATACCTGGTCGTAGGGCACTTCGGCTTCGGCCAGCAGTACGTTCATGTGCCCAGGCATGCGCCCTGCCACCGGGTGGATCGCGTACTTCACGGTCACCCCGTTGTGGCTCAGCTTCTCGGTCAGTTCCTTCAATGCGTGCTGGGCACGGGCCACCGCCAGGCCATAACCCGGCACGATGATCACGCTGTCAGCGTTGCTCAGCAGGAAGGTGGCGTCGTCGGCAGAGCCGGACTTCACCGGGCGCTGCTCTTTCGAGCCTTGTGCCGCGCCGGCATCGGTATCGCCGCCAAACCCGCCGAGGATGACGTTGAAGAACGAGCGGTTCATCGCCTTGCACATGATGTACGAAAGGATGGCACCGGACGAACCGACCAGGGAGCCTGCGATGATCAGCATCGAGTTGTTGAGCGAAAAGCCGATACCGGCCGCTGCCCAGCCCGAATAGCTGTTGAGCATCGACACCACCACCGGCATGTCGGCCCCCCCGATCGGAATAATGATCAGCACGCCCATGATGAAAGCCAGGACCAGCATCAGGGTGAAGGCACTGTAGTGGCCGGTGAAGGTGAACAGCAGGCCCAGGGCGATGGTGGTCAGGCCAAGGATCAGGTTCAGCTTGTGCTGGCCAGCGAACTGTACCGGTGCGCCTTGGAACAGGCGGAACTTGTACTTGCCCGACAGCTTGCCGAAGGCGATCACCGAACCGGAGAAGGTGATGGCGCCGATGGCTGCACCCAGGAACAGTTCCAGGCGGTTGCCGGTGGGGATCGGGTCGCTGATGGCGGCGACGATGCCCATCGACTGCGGTTCGAGCACGGCGGCGATGGCGATGAACACTGCGGCCAGGCCGATCATGCTGTGCATGAAAGCGACCAGTTCCGGCATCTTGGTCATCTCGACGCGCTTGGCCATGATCGAGCCGGCGGTACCTCCGACCAACAGGCCGACGATGACGTAGCCGAGGCCGGCAGTGGCGAGCTCGGCACCCAGCTTATAGATGAGGCCAACCGTGGTGAGGATCGCGATCCCCATGCCGATCATGCCGAACAGGTTGCCACGCCGCGAAGTGGTCGGGTGCGACAGGCCTTTGAGGGCCTGGATGAAGCACACCGAGGCGACGAGGTAGAGGAGCGTTACCAGATTCATGCTCATGCTTACTTCTGCGCCTCGTTCTTGGTTTTCTTCTTGAACATCTCAAGCATGCGACGGGTGACCAGGAAGCCACCGAACACGTTGACCGCAGCCAGGGCCACCGCCAGGGTGCCCATCAGCTTGCCGGCCGGGGTCACGGTCAGTGCCGCCGCCAGCATGGCGCCGACGATGACGATCGCCGAAATGGCGTTGGTAACCGCCATCAGCGGTGTATGCAGCGCCGGGGTGACATTCCACACCACGTGGTAGCCCACATAGATGGCCAGCACGAAGATGATCAGGTTGTAGATGCCATGGGAAATCAGCATGTCTTCCATTGTCGTGCTCCTTAGCCGTTCTTGCGGACGACCTGGCCGTCGCGGCACATCAGGCAGGCCGCGACGATGTCGTCTTCGAGATTGATGACCAGCGCGCCGTCTTTGTCGAACAGCAGCTTCATGAAGTCCAGCAGGTTGCGGGCATACAGCGCCGAGGCATCTGCGCCCACCTGGGCTGGCAGGTTGGTCGGGCCGACGATGGTCACACCGTTTGCCTGCACCACCTGGTCCGCGACGGTCAGCGGGCAGTTGCCGCCTTGGGCGGCAGCCAGGTCGATGACCACCGAGCCGGGTTTCATCTGTGCCACGGTTTCGGCGCTGAGCAGGGTCGGTGCCTTGCGGCCGGGGATCAAAGCGGTGGTGATGACGATATCCGCCTGCTTGGCACGTTCGTGTACTGCCTGGGCCTGACGTTGCATCCAGCTGGCTGGCATCGGTCGGGCATAACCGCCGACGCCTTCGGCGCATTCACGCTCTTCGTCGGTCTCATAAGGCACGTCGATGAACTTGGCGCCGAGCGACTCGATCTGCTCCTTCACTGCGGGGCGTACGTCGGACGCCTCGATCACCGCGCCCAGGCGCTTGGCCGTGGCGATGGCCTGCAGGCCAGCAACACCTGCCCCCAGAATCAGTACGCGCGCGGCTTTGACGGTGCCGGCGGCAGTCATCAGCATGGGCATGAAGCGAGGATAGTGATGGGCTGCCAGCAACACGGCCTTGTAGCCGGCGATGTTGGCTTGCGAAGACAGCACATCAAGGCTCTGGGCCCGTGATGTACGGGGCGCGGCTTCCAGGGCGAAAGCGGTGATCCCGCGTTCAGCCATCTTGCCGATCAGCTCACTGTTGAAGGGGTTGAGCATGCCTACCAGGAGGCTGCCACTGTTGATCAGGGCCAGTTCCTGGTCGTTGGGGGCGACCACCTTGAGTATCAATTGGGCGCCGTAGGCATCGGCTGCGCTTCCCAGGGAAGCCCCCGCGGCCTCATAGGCACTGTCCGGAATGCTGGCGTTGAGCCCTGCCCCCCGTTGGACGGTGACCTGATGGCCCTGGCCAATCAGTTTCTTGAGGGTTTCCGGGGTCGCAGCGACCCTTGTCTCACCGGTCTGCGTCTCGAGAGGAACACCAATGTGCACGACTTTTTCTCCTGCGGTGACCTTTTTGTCTTTGTAAGAGCCAGCACACTACGGATGGTGCGCTGGGGCGGCTGTTGAGCGCCGAGCCCGCCGAATCCAAGGCGGGCGAAGCATTTTGCAGACGAACCCAGGGGCCTTCAACCGGTACTGGAGCGAAACGAAGTCAAAACTACAAGTCACCCTGTGACCGTATGTCGCAAGCGACCGGCTGCAGCCCGTCAACCATGGGCTATTCGCAGATTAGGAGAAAATTGGAAATTTTTTGCGATGATTTCGCGGATGGGCTCGTGAGCGTCGTAAAAACCCCTGAAACCCCCGTGTTCAGAGGCTTGCAAGGGGTTTTTCGATTCACCTGAACAGTTTTCTGTTATGCGACAAAAACGTATATCTGTAGGTGTTTAAAATAATTGACTACAAAGGCAGGTCCGCGCTCTCGCCTTTGTGCGAGGCGGTGTAGAGGTGTGCCTGTCCAACCAGCCAGTCACGGAAGGCCCGGAGCGAGGCAGACTCCACCTTGCGTTCGGGAATCATCAGATAGTAGGCCTTGTCGCTGGACAGCGCATACCTGTTAGCGACCACCAGCCTGCCCTCTTCCAGTTCGCGCTGGATCAGGAACGGCGGGATCAGGGCGATGCCCATGTCATGCATGGCCGCCTGGGCCAGCATGGAGAACAGTTCATAGCGCGGGCCTGTCATGTCGCCCGCGATATTCAGGCCCAGCCCATTGAACCATTGGCGCCAGGCATAGGGCCGGGTGGTCTGCTGCAGCAGCGGCAGGCCGGCAATGCGCTGGGCGTCCAGCGTGCCTTGCCCGCCCAGCAATGACGGGTTGCACACCGGGACGGGGTTCTCGCCCATCAGGCGATGAGACTGAGTGCCGGACCAGTCGGCATCGCCGAAGTAGATGGCCGCATCGAACGGGGTGTCGGCGAACAGGAACGGGCGGGTACGGTTGGTCAGGTTGACGGTGACCTCGGGGTGGCGTTGCTGGAAATCCTTGAGGCGTGGCAGCAACCATTGGGTGCCGAAGGTAGGCACCACGGCCAGTTCGATCACGTTGGCGCCCTGCTGGCGCATGACCGACAAGGTGTCGCGCTCCACCGCATCCAGCTGTGCGGCGACCTGTCGGCTGTAGGACAGCCCGGCCTCGGTCAGCTTCACGCCGCGACGTGAGCGCCTGAACAGCTCGACATTGAGAAATGCCTCCAGTCCACCGATCTGGCGACAGACGGCGCCTTGGGTCAGAGCCAGTTCCTGGGCCGCCTTGGTAAAGCTCTCGTGGCGTGCGGCCGCTTCGAAGCAGACCAGTGCGGTGGTGCTGGGGATTTTGCGGCGCATGTACGTCAACCTCACTCATGGAGCCATGAACATGGCGATATGCAGTATCACGGAGTGACAAAATATCACTTATGCGTGCGCAATCCTCGTTTGTCGTGCTTGCGGATCAGGCCTAGGATCAATGGCACAAGACACCGCTCCCCCTTTTTCGAGGATTTCGCTCATGGCCGGTAAAGCAAGCTTCAACTGGATCGACCCGCTGCTGCTGGATCAGCAGCTCACTGAAGAAGAGCGCATGGTGCGTGACAGCGCTTATCAGTTCGCCCAGGACAAGCTGGCTCCGCGTGTGCTGGAGGCGTTCCGTCATGAGCAGACCGACCCGGCGATCTTTCGCGAGATGGGTGAAGTCGGCTTGCTCGGTGCGACCATCCCCGAGCAATACGGTGGCAGCGGCCTGAACTATGTGTGTTACGGCCTGATTGCCCGCGAAGTGGAACGGATCGACTCCGGTTACCGTTCCATGATGAGCGTGCAGTCTTCGCTGGTGATGGTGCCGATCAATGCGTTCGGCACCGAAGCGCAGAAGCAGAAATACCTGCCCAAGCTGGCGACAGGCGAATGGATTGGCTGCTTTGGCCTGACCGAGCCCAACCATGGCTCCGACCCAGGCTCGATGATTACCCGTGCCAGGAAGGTCGATGGCGGCTATCGCCTGAGCGGCAGCAAGATGTGGATCACCAACAGCCCGATCGCCGATGTGTTCGTGGTCTGGGCCAAGGATGATGCCGGCGATATCCGTGGCTTTGTCCTGGAAAAAGGCTGGGAAGGTCTCAGTGCTCCGGCGATCCACGGCAAGGTTGGCCTGCGTGCTTCGATCACCGGTGAGATCGTCATGGACAACGTGTTCGTGCCCGAGGAGAACATCTTCCCAGATGTGCGCGGCCTCAAGGGGCCGTTCACCTGCCTGAACTCGGCGCGTTATGGCATTTCCTGGGGCGCGCTGGGTGCGGCCGAAGCCTGCTGGCACACCGCTCGCCAGTACACCCTCGATCGTCAGCAGTTTGGACGCCCGCTGGCGGCCAACCAGCTGATCCAGAAGAAGCTGGCCGACATGCAGACCGAGATCACCCTGGCCCTGCAAGGCTGCCTGCGCCTGGGGCGGATGAAGGACGAAGGTACTGCGGCGGTGGAAATCACCTCGATCATGAAGCGCAACTCCTGCGGCAAGGCCCTGGACATTGCCCGCATGGCCCGCGACATGCTGGGTGGCAACGGCATCTCCGACGAGTTCGGCGTGGCGCGCCATCTGGTCAATCTTGAGGTGGTCAACACCTATGAGGGTACCCATGACGTGCATGCGCTTATCCTCGGGCGTGCACAGACCGGCATCCAGGCTTTCTACTGATAAGGAGCCAGTCCATGGGCGCGCTATCTCATCTGCGGGTGCTGGACCTTTCCCGTGTGCTGGCGGGGCCTTGGTCTGGCCAGATTCTGGCGGACCTTGGTGCAGACGTGATCAAGGTCGAACGCCCTGGCAGTGGCGATGACACTCGCTCCTGGGGGCCGCCCTTCCTTAAGGATGCTGAAGGCGAGAACACCAGCGAGGCGGCCTATTACCTGGCGGCAAACCGCAACAAGCGCTCGGTGACCATCGACTTCACCCAGCCGGAAGGCCAGCGCCTGGTGCGAGAGCTGGCGGCCAAGTCAGATATCGTCATCGAGAACTTCAAGGTCGGTGGGCTGGCCGCTTATGGGCTGGACTACCTTAGCCTGAAGGCGATGAACCCCAAGCTCATCTATTGCTCGATCACGGGCTTCGGCCAGACGGGGCCATACGCCAAGCGTGCCGGATATGACTTCATGATCCAGGGCTTGGGAGGGCTGATGAGCCTTACGGGGCGCCCGGATGGAGAAGAGGGTGCTGGGCCAGTGAAGGTAGGTGTTGCGCTGACCGACATTCTTACCGGGCTCTACTCGACCGTGGCGATTCTGGCCGCCCTCGCCTACCGCGATCAGCATGGCGTTGGGCAGCATATCGATATGGCGTTGCTGGATGTACAGGTGGCGTGCCTGGCAAACCAGGCGATGAACTACCTGACCACGGGTAATTCGCCGCGGCGGTTGGGTAATGCGCACCCCAACATCGTTCCTTACCAGGACTTCCCGACAGCGGATGGCGATTTCATCCTCACGGTGGGAAACGATGGCCAGTTTCGCAAGTTTGCCGAAGTGGCTGGGCAGCCGCAGTGGGCGGATGACCCGCGCTTCACGACCAATAAGCAGCGGGTGGCGAACCGGGCCGAACTGATTCCGCTGATTCGCCAGGCGACGGTGTTCAAGACCACTGCCGAATGGGTAAGCCAGCTGGAGGCTGCCGGGGTGCCGTGCGGGCCAATCAACGATCTCGCGCAGATGTTCCAGGATCCGCAGGTACTGGCGCGAGGGCTGAAGGTATCCATGCCACATGTATTGGCGGGAAGCGTACCGCAAGTAGCCAGCCCGATTCGGCTGTCCGAGACGCCTGTGGAGTATCGCCATGCGCCGCCGCTGTTGGGTGAGCATACCGAGGCTGTGCTGGGCGATGTGCTGGGGTTGGATGCCGCTGCCGTGGGGCGTTTGCGCAGTGCTGGCGTGCTTTGAGGCTATAGATAGAGCAGTTGAAATGCGGGGAGGCCGTCAGGCCTCCCCGCATTGCTTTTCAGCGATCTTGAAGTTTCCAGAAATTAAAGGTTGACGGGGTCTCGAATCCCCTTATAATGCGCCCCACTTCCAGCGACATCGGAACGACAAACTCCTTGAAATTCAACGAGTTAGGTAGTTATGGTGAGGTTGGAAGCGCTTCGATCGAATGATCGATGGCGGTCGAGATGAAGGTTGACAGCGGTTTTAAACGCTGTATTATTCGCCTCCCGCTACGAGAGATCGCAGCGAGTCAAGTGTTTGAAGCTAAACGAGTTTCTCGCAAAAACTTCAAAATAAACGCTTGACAGCAAATGAGGAAAGCGTAGAATGCGCGCCTCGGTTGAG